>CAWJXS010000024.1:0-91812 GCA_963846885.1 uncultured Gammaproteobacteria bacterium | reverse complement strand
AGTTCAAGAAAATCGTCGGCTTTTACAGCCGGTTCACCGCGAGCTTCACCCAGGTGGGTTATCGCTGGCGCAGCCTGTCGTGGCCCAAGTCACGCCAGATTATCGCGGGCAGCACTGGCTGGTCACCGGCGGCTCCGGAGGCATCGGCCGGCACATCGTGCTGGCGGCCGCCAAGGCGGGCGCGACAGTGACTGCCGTGGCCCGCAGTGAAGCGAAACTCGCGACGCTGCGCGACGACGCCCGGCAGGCCGGAATCGCTGGGATCGACACGGAATGCTGCGATTTCACGCTGCAGGCCGACACCGAACGCCTCCTGCAGCGGCTGCAGGCGGCGGGGCGCAAGGTCGACGTGCTCGTGAACAACGTGGGTGTGCTGCTCGATGACCTCTCGGTCACGGCGGAAGGCCGCGAGAGTTCGTTCGTGTCGAACCTGCTGAGCCATTACCAGCTGACCGAAGGCTTGATTCGTGCGGGCCTGCTGGGCGGTCCGCGCTCGGCCGTGATCAACATGACCTCCGGCGGCGGCTACAACATGCCGCTGATGGTCGGGATGCTGAACGTCACCGACCCCGCGAAGTACAACGGCGTGTTCGCCTATGGCTTCCACAAGCGGGCGCAGATCGTGCTGAACCAGTACTGGCGCAACCAGTACGGCGCGCGTGGAATCAATTTCTACGTGATGCATCCGGGCTGGGCCGACACGGACGGCGTCAAGCGTTCGCTGCCGCGGTTTCGCAAGATCCTGAAGTCGATCCTGCGCGATGCGGCCTCCGGTGCGGACACGGCGCTCTGGCTCGCAGGCACGCGCCCGACGCAACCCGAGGAAGAGCTGGTGTGGTTCGACCGCGCGATCCGGCCGGCGCACGTTTATGACCGCACGCGCGTCACCAAGACACGCCACAATCGCTCGTGGCGTATCTCGAAGCCGAACTGGCGCGTCAGCCGGCCGCGCGCGCCTGAGGCCAGAGCTTGTCGCCGGTGATCCACGACGCGTGGAATCCGGCGGCGACCCGGCCCGGCAGGCTGACGCGGGCGAGCGGGCCTGCGGTGATGCGCTTGGCGTCGAAGATCCAGGCTTCCGAACGGTAGTCGTGGATGTTGGTGGCCAGCGTGATGGCGTAGCCGCTGTCTTCGTCGCCGCCCTTGGTGCTGCGGGCGAACGGTGCTTCGCTCGGGAACCAGCCCGCGGGATAGTGGTAGGTCTCGCTCGTGCCCTTCTCGTGATCGAACTTGACGAGGCCTTCGAACGCGAGCGTCTGCAGGTCGGTCGGGATCAGCTGGTGATACGAATAGCGGGTGCGGACGCCGAGCTTTTCCGTGTCTGGCAGGCAGAACTCGGTGTTGAGGTCCGACAGCTGCTGCTCGCTCTTCTCGCCCGTGCGCAGGTTCATGCGCCAGCGGCGCATGTGGCCCTTGTAGCGCAGGTAGGCGAGCATCGAGGCGAGATGGCCTTCTTCCGGATCGCGACGGATCGTGGGGTCGGGCTGGAAGCAGCCGTCCATCGTGATCCAGTCGCCGTCTTCCCACGCGTTGACCATGTGCAGCACGTAGCCCGGCTCGAACTCGAACCAGCGCACCTGTTCCTGCGTGCCGTAGCGTGGAATGACGCCGAAGCGCGTCGGCAGGTCGCGCTTGAACTGCACCACGCGATGGCCGGTGCGGCTGAGCACGTTGAGGTCGTGGAACAGCGGGAAATCGTGCAGGATCGTGTGGTTCGGCGTGATCGTCGTGTCGTGCGGCAGGCGGGGACCCGGCAGGTCGATGCGCGTGCGGTGCTTGACCTTGCCGTCGGCGCCGATCACGTAGTACGTGAGCCACGGCTGGAAATCGGCATAGCCGTAGTTGATGAATTCGCCCGTGACCGGGTCGGTCTTGCCGTGGGCATTCATCGGCGTGTCGAGGCCGCCCGCGAAATCCTGCTCGCCCTGCGTCTCGAGTGTGAGCGGGTCGAGCGAGTAGACGCGGCCCGCGTTGTACCAGGCCGAGAGGATCTTGCCGTTGTGGAGGTTGAGCGTGGTGTTCGACGTGTCCTTGCAGTAGTCCGGATTCATCGACTCGACTTCGTGACCGGCGACGCCCGCGAGGTCGTAAGGACCCATGATGCCGGAGAGTTCCACCTTGCCGCGCTCGATCTCGTCGTGCAGCGCGCGGGTCTGGACCCACTTGCGGATGTAGCTCGCGCGCCCGTCGCGGAAGTACACGCCGTGCACCATGCCGTCGCCGTCGAACCAGTGGTAGTCGCCCCGCGGCTTGAACACCGGATTGGGCCCGTTGCGCATGTAGGCGCCGAAGAGGTCGGCGGGAATCTCGCCGGCCGCCACTTTCAGGTCGACCGCGGTGATCTCGGAGACCACCGGCGTGTACGGGCCATGCAGGTAAGGGTTGTCGATGCCGTCCACCCAGGTGGGGCGGTCCGGCGGGTCTTGCGTCGTGATGTCGGTGTACTTGCGCATCTGGCCTTACCTTTGGCTTAAGTCGCTGTCGCCCACGTCCGGGACCAGAGTACTATAGTGCAAGTCATTAGGGAGGTGTGAAGTGTCGAATGTCGCCGCGGAAAGCCGGGCCGAGCGCCTGAAGGCCGTTACCAGGGGCATGCGGCTTCCACTGATAGCCGCGCCGATGTTCCTCGTGTCAGGGCCGGAGCTGGTGCTGGCGGCGTGCCGGGCAGGCATCGCGGCCGCGGTTCCCACGCCCAATGCGCGCTCGATCGAGATCCTCGACGGCTGGCTGCAGCAGCTGACGGCAGGGCATGCCGCAGCCTGCATGGCGGCGCCTGGCCAGGTTGGTCCCTGGGCGCTCAACCTGGTCATGCACAGTTCCTACGATCGCCTCACTCCCGAGCTGGAACTGGTCGACCGCTACCGTCCGCCGCTCGTGATCACCGCGCTCGGCAGCCCGGCGCGGGCGGTCGAGCACGTGCATGCTTACGGCGGCACGGTCTTTGCCGATGTGAGCAGTCTCGGGTTCGCGCGCAAAGCCGCTGCGGCCGGCGCCGATGGCCTCGTGCTGGTCAGTGCGGGGGCAGGCGGCCATACGGGCAAGGTTTCGCCGTTCGCCTTCGTGCAGGCCGTGCGCGAGTTCTACGACGGCATCATCGTGCTGGGCGGCAGCATCGGGCACGGTGGCGCCGTGCGCGCGGCGGAACTGCTCGGCGCGGATCTCGCGTACGTCGGCACGCCCTTCATCTGCGCCGAAGAAAGCCTCGCCACGCGCGAGTATCGCGAGATGGTGGTGCGCGCATCGTTCGAAGATCTGGTCATGACCAAGACCTTTACCGGGGCCGACGCGTGGTACCTGCGCGAGAGCATCGTCGCCGCCGGTCTCGACCCGGACGCGCTCGTCGGCAAGGACAAGATGGACTGGTCGAATTCCGAAGGCCAGCTCAAGGCCTGGAAGAACATCTGGTCGGCGGGGCAGGGCGTCGATCACATCACGGCCGTGGAGCCGACGGCAGCGATCGTCGATCGCTTCGCGCGCGAATATGCAGCTGCACTGCGCACGCCTGCGTTCGCCTGAGGCCCGCCCATGCCTGCTTTCGAACGCAAGCGAATCATCGGCACCTGGCAGTTGCGGCGCTGGTTCATCACCTATGAAGACGGTTCGGTCACCGAACCGCTGGGCCCCGATGCAACGGGCCTGCTGGTCTACACGGGCGACGGCTGGATGAGCGCTGCCATGATAGCGGCAGGCCGGCCACGACTCTCGCGCGGCAATCCACGCGCGGCACCGGAGAGCGAACGTGCCGCCGCATTCGACACCTACTTCGGTTACTGCTGCCGCTGGCGCATCGTCGGACAGTCGGTGGAACACCGCGTCACGTTGTCGCACAATCCGGCGCTCGTCGGTACGCTGCAGACCCGCAAGATCCAGATGCGCGGCCACACGCTCACGCTCTCGGCGCAGGAATCGGTTCCCGGCGGGGTGAGCGTGCATCGGCTGCAATGGCGCCCAGCCAGCGAAGGCGTGCCCCGCGGGTATCGTAGAGGTCTCGAGCATGAGTTCGGCTGCATCGGTCCTGTTCGAAAAGCACGAGGCAGCCCTGCTCGCTGCGTCCACCGCCTGTCGTGTGCGTGGCTACTTCACGCTCTTTCCGGAAACGCCCGATCGGCATCGTGGCGGCGCCGCCGCAAAAGAAGCCGGCCTCGCCGCGTTCCGCTCGCAGCTCGGTCGGCCGTTCGAACTCGATCAGCCGGGCACCATCGACCGTTGCGGCAGCGAAATTTCGCCGTACACGCTCGAACCGCTCGGCATCGATTATCCGCGCGCCGACGCGGACACCCTGTTCGCCGCGGCGCGCGATGCGATGCCGAGCTGGGCGGGCGCCACGCCACGCGAGCGGCTGGGCGTCTGCATGGAAATCGTCGATCGCCTGTACGACCGGATCTTTGAGTCCGCGCAGGCCGTCATGCACACCGCGGGACAGAGTGAACTGATGAGCTATGCCGGCAGCGGCACCAATGCCCTCGATCGCGGTGTTGAGGCCCTCGCTTACGCCCACGCAGCCATGACTGATGTGCCGCCTGAAGCGCTCTGGGAGCGCCGCTTCGGCTCCACCACCATCCGCTTGCGCAAGCGCTATCAACTCGTGCCGCGCGGCGTGGCGGTGTGCTTCGTCTGCGCGACGTTTCCCGACCTGGAACGCGTACCCCGCCATGCTCGCGAGCCTCGCGACGGGCAACCCGGTGATCGTCAAGCCGCACCCCACGGCCATCCTGCCGATGGCGCTCGCGGTACGCACGTGTCGCGAAGTGCTGGGTGAAGCGGGATATTCCCCGAACCTCGTCACGCTGTGCCTCGACAGCGTTCGACGCGCCGATCGGCAAAGTGCTGGTCAAGCATCCGCAGACGGCGATCGTCGATTTCACGGGCAGCGCACGCTTCGGCTCCTGGGTCGAAGCGAACGCGCATCCTGCGCTGTGTTTTTCGGAGACCTCGGGCGTCAACACCGTCGTCGTCGAATCGGTCGATCAGCTCGAGCCCGTGATCAAGAGCCTCGCGACGACGCTCAGCCTGTTTTCGGCGCAGATGTGCACGTCACCGCAGAACATCTATGTGCCGCGCGACGGGATCCGGCATGCCGGTGGTCGCGTGGGTGCGGACGAGTTCGGCGCGCTGCTCGCACAGTCGATTGCGTCGATCGCGGCAGATCCCAAGCGCGCCGCGCCGATCATGGCTGCCCTGCAGGGGGCGCGACCTTAGGCGCTCATCGATCGGAATGGCAGAGCAGGGTGCGCGTCGTGGCCGCGTGTTGCTTGCGTCAGCGCCCTACGTGCACCCCGAATTTCCCCGCGCGCGCACGCGTACTCCGCTGCTGATCGGGCTCGATGCCGGCGCCAGGGACTTTATGGCGAGGAGCGTTTCGGGCCCGATCGGCTTCGTGATCACGACGGCCGACCGCGATGCGGCGCTGGGCGAGGCGGCTGCGGACGCCAAGGCGGGCGGAGGCATCACCGCTTTCCTGTACTCGACCGACCCCGGCGTATGTCGATCGCGGCATTGCGGCGTATTCCGCCGCCGGCGCGCAACTCACGTGCAACCTGACCGGGCCCGATGCCGCTCAATTTCGCGGCTGCCTACAGTGACTATCACGTCACCGGCCTGAATCCGGCCGGTAACGCCACCCTTACGGATCTTGCATTCGTGGCCTCGCGATTTCGGATTACCCAGTCGCGGCGCCCGTCGGCTGAGCGCCGGCGCCGGCGACAAGTTCTCTGCGCCCCAGTCCGATGCCGCTGCGCGTCGCTTCATTCGCACCCCTTGCCACCGCCGCAGTGGGGCTGTTCCGCCTGGCGGTCGCTGTCTGCTGGTCGGCGCCGTGTTCACGTTGTCGCTGCCCGACGAAAAGCTCTGGCAACGCGTCGTCGAGAACGCAGGGCATGGGCCGGTGTTCGCCGCGCTGGCCATCGTGCTGCTGTTGGCTGCAGGAGCCCCGCCCGCGGACGCCGTCTCAGGTCATTCAGCCAGTATCATGGGGTCTTCCGCTCGCCGTCGGGCTCGGCATCGTCACCGAACTGATGCAACTGGCGCTGCCCGATCGCAATGTTTCCGCAGCAGACGTGCTGCACGACGCGGCCGGTGCCGCGTTCGGACTGCGCTTGGTTCTGGTGGTCGAGCGCCGCTTGCGCGACGACAGGAAAGTCCTGCAGGCGATGCACGCACGCGCGGCTGCCGTTGCCATCGCGCTGGGCGCTTTCGTGATCCTGGCGTGGCAACCGCTACAATGCGCAAGCGCCTATGCGGCCCGCACGGCTGCCTGGCCGGCGTTGCTGCCGATGAGCGCTGAGGCGCAGGCCGCTTTCGCGCAGAGTGCATGACGCGTACGGTGAGTCGTGCGCCATTGCCCGTCAGATTTTCGCAGCCAGGCGAAGCGGATTCGCTGCGGCTGAGTTTCGATGCCGGCGCGCGCCCCGGCGTGCAGCTGGCTCGAGCCGGTCGCCGACTGGAGCAGCATGCAGCAACTCGTCATCGATGTGACCAACCCGGCGTCGCATTCCGGTGCATTTCGTGCTGCGGATTTTCGATGCCACGCACGACTGGACCCACGAGGATCGCTTCAACCAGGCGTTCGTGATTCCGGCCCGGACACGCGATCGACGGTGCGGATTTCGCTCGAGGCCGTGGCCACGTCGCCGCGCGGGCGGCGCATGGACATGACCGCGATCGCTGACGTGATGCTGTTTGCCAGCCGGCCGCTGGATGCGGGTGAGTTGTACCTCACCCGCGTCTGGCTCGAGTAACGTTCTCGCTGAAAAACCCGGGCAGGGCGCGACCGCCCTGCCCGGGCCCCGACTCAATCGTTGAGGTGCTCGCAGCGGCCGAACTTGGCGCCCGCAGCGATCTTGGCGCGCAGGCCGTTCGGATAGCCCGTCTGCACCGAGTTGCCCCGCTCGCAGACGAACACCTGGTCGATGTTGGCGAGCCATGAGAACGCGGCGCCGACCGTGCCGCCGACCACTTCGCGGCCCGTGCCGCTGATCGAGATCGGGTTCGAGAACTGCACGCGGCTGGCCTCGACCACGCCTTGCTTGCGGAAGAACGAGTCCCAGGTCATCCAACCCACCTGCTCGATCCAGAGCGCGCCGATGAAGCCCGTGAAGAACGAGCCGGTGCGGCCGATCAGGATCGAGCCGTCGTCGCTCATGTCGTAAATCTCGACCGGCGGCTTGCCGACGGCAGCCTCGACTTCGGCCGGCGACATTTCCTGGCACAGGTCGCCGCCGAACAAGCTGACGTAAGGCACGTCGATGCACCACTTCAGCGAACCGATCGGCGTCAGGCCCCTGGCGTAATCCCAGAGCGCCACGCCCTTGCTGGTGAAGGTCTCGGGATCGGTGATGTTGAGTGCGACGCGATGGCCGTCGAAACTGACCGCATAGGCGTTGGCATCGGCGCCGAAACGCTCGGTCAGGTTGATCGCCTTGCCTTCCTTGACCCAGGCGAACGCGTACTGGAAGTTGGAGGTGCCGAGCACGACCTCGCCATTGCCCGAGACCGCGTGCGCGCGCACCCAGGGCAGCTCGTCCATCGGCAGGTTCGAGGTGTTGAGCTCGCGCATGCCCTTTTGCGCCGTCCAGATGAACGGCACGATCTCGCTCGCGTTCGGCGATTCGCAGGAACCGTCCTTGTCGCGGTCGATGTACGCGGTGCCCACCGCGGTGCGGCCGGCGTCATCGACGGCCCAGCCATAGCTGCTGGTGAAGCCGGACTGGCTGCCGCCGCCGCAGGTGTCGCCGTTCAGGTCGCCGAGCGAGAGCAGGGCGCCGTTCTGCGAACGCAGGGTCGCCTGGGCGATGCCGTTGCCGTTGGCGTCGTGGGCCACCAGCACCCACTGGCCGTTGCGGGTCATGGAGCTGTTGGTCGCGATCAACTCCGGCGGGAGCACCTCGAAGCCCTGGGTCTTGTTCCAGGTGAAGACCGTCGTCTCGGCCTGGCCCGCGGCGCTGCGGCCGTTCTTGGCCAGGTCCGTCAGGTAGGCGGACACGATCGGCGTGAACTCCACGCCCCGCGCATAACCGTTGAAGGTGATGTTGGCGGTCTTGGTCACGCCGGCCTCGGCGCGGATCGTCGACTTGTTGCAGGGCCGGTCGGTGCCGGGTTGCTGCTCTCGGCCACGTCCCAGTACTCGCCCTGCGAGACCAGCTGCGTCGGCTGGGTCGGGTAGCCGCCGGCGACGATCTCCTCGATGTAGACCACGTAATCCTGGCCCGGCGTGAGGTTGTTGATCGTGAACCGGCCGTCCGGTCCGATCAGGCCCTGCGTCTGGTCGCCCGACATCGCCGAGACCGCATCGCCGAGCGGATTGGCCGCGTTGCGCGCGATGATGTTGATGCCGCTGTACTGCGTGCTGCCGTCCTTGAGCCGCAGCACGCCGGAGATCGAGCCGGTCGTCGCACGGTAGTTCGCGGTCGGATACAGGTTCGAGATGCCCGCGATGTCGTCCGGATGCGTCACGGTGCTCTGCTCGCGGCCGACCACGGACAGCGTGTCGATGAACGGATACATCGTCTCGACGATCGCTGGATCCGCGCGGTTCACGCCCACGTCGTCCCAGTGGTTCCAGTAGTGCACCGGCGCGACGCACTTGCGGCACGCCCGGATAGAACGGACGGAAGGTGTAGCTCGAGTACACCATCGGGCCGTTCACCTGCGCGTGCGAGAGGTTGACCGCGTGGCCGAACTCGTGGGTGAACACGCCCGCGACCAGTTCGCCGTTGACGTCGCTGGCATCGACGAACCAGCCGTTCAGCAGCGCGGTGGCCTCGGTGATGCGGCCGTCGTCGTCCGCCCACTCGGGGAAGGCGATGCCGAGCACTGCATCACGCGGCACGCCGAAGTATTCCTCGAGGATCGCGCCGTCGGTGTCGTACAGCACCCAGAAGCCGTAGCCATTCTGCTTCTCGTAGAGCTGCGCGGCATTGGCGCCGGTGACGTCGGCGATGCCGATCTTGCTCTCGATCGTGCCGGCGATCTTCGCCTCGAACGTGGCCGTCTTGACGTTGTTCCACTGGTCGAACGCGAACTGCGTGATCTGGTTGGCCCGCTCGATCGTGATGAACGGAGTGACGCCGTCGAAGTCGAACGTGAACGCCTCGCCGCCGTCGGTCCAGACGGGAATGGCGCCCTTCGACGTGTCCCAGGCGTAGGGACGCGGCGGGCTCGAATCGAGCAGGTACAGGGGGCCGGCCGCCTGGGCGGTTCCGGCAGCCAGCAGCAATGCAACGCCAGCCTTGGCGATGAAGCGGTTCATCAGCGCATCTCCCCTGTGGTGATCCAGTTCTCGCTCACGGCCCGGCCGACGAGGCCGACGAAGGTCGCGGCGTCCACCGGTCCCTGGCTGGCGAGCATGGCCCGCTCGTTCTTGCTGAGCAGCGCGTCATTGATCTTCACGCCGTCGAACAGGCCGCGATTGTTGAATTCGTTGAACACGCTGCCCGTCGAGCAGGTTGAGCTTGCCCTGCGCGAGGCCCGACGTGGTCTGCAGGCCGGTCTTGCTGGCCGGCTTGTGCATGAACGCGATCACGCGTTCGCCTTCCTGCCAGCGCGGAAAGCCCTCGGGGCTCACGGCCAGCAGCATCTTGCCGTTCGGCATCTTGCGCGGTGCGACGAGGCCGAACTGGCGGAACTTGTAGCTCGCGCCGCCACGCAGCTGGCCGCGGGCGCTGTCCTGCACCGAGAGCGTGATTTCCGTGTACGGCAGGCCCTGCGGGGTGACGCCGTCGGTCACGCGCACGACCTTGCCGGCGACGATCATCTGCGCGTCGGCGATCAGCTGCGTGAGGTTCTGCTGCTTGAGTTTTGCCGCCTGCACGGCGACGGCCGGCAGCAGCGCCAGCGCAGTGCCAAGCACCGCGGCGGCCATCAATGATGGGCGTACGAGTCGGAACACGTGGGTACTCCTGGAGATCGGGCGTGCTCGACGATGCGAGCGTTCAGGGACGTGGCGCCAATGTGACGCTCGTCTCGCTCGCCCGCCATCAGGCAAACCCTGAGATTTCGCAGGAGTCGGCCGGCCAGGCTCGCTATTACGTCAGGTGGACTCGGGCGGCAACAAGCCGTTGCGCAGCGCAAACCGCACCAGGCCCGGCAGATCGTGGATGCCCAGCCGCTGCATGATCTGCGCGCGATGTGTCTCGACGGTCTTGACGCTCAGGCTCAGCCTTTCGGCAATCTGCCGCGTGCCCTGGCCTTCGGTCACGAGCTGCAGGATCTGGCGCTGGCGGGGCGTCAGCAACTCGAGTTCGGATTCGCCGTTGCCGGCACGACGAGTGAACTCGCCCGACCAGCGTCGGGTCGATGGCGCGGCACAGGTAGCGACGGCCTGCGCAGACCGCATCGAGCGCGGCGGCGAGTTCGTCGAAGGCCGAGTCCTTGTTGAGATAGCCCGCGGCGCCCACCGCGAAGGCGCGCGCCGCGTATTCGGGAGAGGCGTGCATCGACAGTATCAGCACGCGTGTCGCGAGCCCGAGCCTGGCGATGCGCGCGGCGACGTCGAGTCCATTCAGGCCGGGCAGGGTGATGTCGAGCAGGATCGCGTCGGGCAGGTCGCGCCGCACACGTTCCAGCGCGTCCTGGCCGTCGCCGGTTTCGCCGATCACTTCGACGCCGGGCAGCGACTGCAGCAGCACCCGGATGCCCGCACGAACGAGCGCATGGTCGTCGGCCAGCAGGATGCGACGCCGAATCATGCAGAGCTGCCCGCCGTCGACGCGCGATGCGGCGCCGCTGGCTTCGCGTACGGCAGCCGCACCTCGATGCGACTGCCCGCAGCGGGCCGCGAATCGAGCTCGATGGTGCCGCCTGCGTTGCGCACCCGTTCCGTCATGCCGAGCAGGCCGAGGTGCTCGCCGCGGCGGATGCGTTGTCCGACCACGTCGGCGTCGAAGCCGACGCCGTCATCGGCGATGACGAGTTGCAGCGCGTCGTCCTGTGCGTCCAGCGTGACATGGATGGTGCTGGCGTGCGCATGGCGCAGCGCATTGCTGACGGCCTCCTGCACGATGCGGAAGACAGTCGTATTGAGGCCCGCGGGAACGGCCGCTGCGCCGGGCCCGGCATGCAGCTCGATGCGCACGCCGGATCGCTCTGACGCTGATCGCAGGTGATGTTCCAGCGCAGGCACCAGGCCTGCTTCGTCGAGCAACGCCGGGCGCAGGCCGCGCGCGATGTCGCGCGCCTGGCGGATCATGCCGTCCACCAGCGAGACGGATTGCGTGAGTCCGTCCGCCACGGCAGGACTCTCCGCGTGGGTGCGCAGCATCTGCAGCGTGATCTTGGCGGCGGTGAGCGTCTGCCCGAACTCGTCATGCAGCTCGCGCGAGATGCGCGTGCGCTCGTCTTCCTCCGCCGACTCGAGGCGGCCAGTGAGCTGCCGCAGGCCGGCCTGGGCTTCCTCGAGGTCGTGCTGGCTGGCGCGTGCGCGGTCCAGTGCAAGTTCGCGCTGACGTTCGAGGTTTTCCAGCACGGCATTGCGCGTCTTCAGTACGCGCATGCGGGCGAGGTGCACGCCTAGCGCGAGCAGCACGAGCAGGGCCGCCGCCAGCGCCCTGAACCACGGGGTCATCCACAGCGGCGGCACGACCTCGAACGACAATGTCCGGCTCGTGCCCCATTGCCCGAACACGTCGCGGCCGCGCACCTCGAAGCTGATAGCGGCCCGGCTCCAGGCCGAGGAACGTGACCTGGCGGCGCTGGCCGAGCGCAGTCCACGCGTCCTGCGGTTCCATGCGATAGGCGTATTCGTGCGTGGTCTCGGCAAAGTCGAGCACCGCGAATTCCACGGCGATGCCGTTGCCGTGCCGCGTCTCGAACCCGTCATCGAGCGCGGCCCGCGTCAGCAGGCCGGAGCCGCGCGTGCCGAGGCGCTCGACGGCCGTGATCACCACCGGAGTCGTCGGTCTCGGCGTCAACGGCGTGCCCTTCGGCACGCTGAGCAAACCCTCGACCGACCCGAAATACATGTTCTTCGCGTCAGCCGCCGAGGCGCCGGTGTTGAAGTGGCGCGCCGGCAGGCCCGATTCGGCCACGTGATTGACGACGCGTCCCGTCGTGGGGTCCAGCCGGGCCAGGCCGTGACGGGTGCTGAGCCACAATGAACCGTCGTTGTCGCGCTCCACGGCCATGATGCCGTCGTCGATGAGGCCCTCTGCCGCACCCCAGCGCTTGACCACGCCCGTGCCCTGGGTGGCCGTGGCCGCGCCGATGCGATGCAGTCCGCCGCCATCCGTCGCAACCCAGAGCGTTCCGACCGAATCCCGCCGCAACGCCGTCACGTGATGGTTGGCAAGCCGCACGCCTTCGCTGCCGTCCATGCCATCGTGCCGGCACGACCAGGGCTCGATGCGACAGAGGTTCAGCCCGTCCGAACGCGTACCCACCCAGATGAATCCCGGTGCGCCCGGGCTCAGGGCCGTGATGTAGTCGCCACTCAGCGAATCGCGCAACGCGGGGTCATGGCGGAACGTACGGTATCTGCCCGCGGCGTCACGCAGCTGCAAACCGCTGCCCCCGACGCCGACCCACAGCTGGCCTTGTGTCGCAGGCAGCAGCGCCGCGACATAGCCTGCTCCGATGCCATCGCTGCGTGCAGGGTCGTGCCGGTCGAGTGCAACGTCTTTGCCGTTGGGCCCGAAACTGAAAAGGCCTTCGGTGGCGCCGGCGAAAAGGCGTCCCTCTGCAAGTTGCGCCAGGCTGACCACGCCGGCGAGGGCGACCGCATCGTCGGCCGCGCCCACCACCGGCGTCGATCGGTGTCCCCGCCGCAACGTCGATGCGCTGCGGCCCGCCGCCGAAACTCCCCACCCAGGGACGGCCCACCGTGCCGTCGGACATGACGGCGGTGATGTTCTTGTTGCGCAGGCCGTCCGCGCCGACTTGCGCCAGCAACTGGAAAGCCGGCGCGCGGCGCGGCGCGCGCAGCACGCCCGCTCCCCAGGTTCCGATGAAGACGTGATGCAGCCCGGTGGCCACGCTCAGCAGCGGTTGCGCGGCGGTGTTGCCCGGCTTCGCTCCAAGGTCAAGCAGGGTCGTCGTTGCCGTGCCGGCAGCCAGGTCGACTTCGATCAGGCCGTGCTGCACGGTCGTCGCCCACAGGCGCCCGGAATCATCCGCGTGCATCGAGGTCACCAGCGGCTGCGCACCTGCGTCGTTGGCGAGGTCGAGCAGCCGTGCCGTGTCGCGCCTGGGTTCGATGACCACGAGTCCGCCGCGCGTTCCGGCCCAGAGCCGACCGTCCGCCGCCTCGTGCAAGGCAAACACGTCATCGAGCTGCCGGCTGCCGCTGGTGAGCGCAGAGGGCAGCAGGTTGACGAACTGCCCGCGTGCCTCGTCCCAGCGATCGATCCCCCCGCCGACCGTGCCGACCCACAAGGTGCCCGACCGTCCGCCGTGCACTGCATAGACCCAGTCGTTGGCCAGGCTGCCGGTGCGGGTCGGGTCGTGCAAGAACCGGGTGAAACGCCTGCCGTCGGGCTCGAGCCGGTTCAGGCCTCGCTGTGAGCCGACCCAGACCCGGCCTTGCGCGTCCTCGGCGACGCCGTAGACGCTGGGGTCGCTCAAGGATGCCGGGTCCGCGGAATCGTGCCGGAACCGCGTGAAGCGGCCCGTGCGACGGTCGAGGCGGTTGAGTCCGGCCGTGTTGGTGGAGACCCAGAGCGCGCCGTCGCGGGCTTCGTAAAGGGCCCGGATGTCGACGTCGCTGATGCTGCCCGCATCGTTTGCGAGGGGGCGGAAGGCTGTGGCCAGGTAGCCGTCGTAGCGATACAGCCCCTCGCGGGAGCCGACCCACAGCAGGCCGTCGCGATCCACGAGCATCGACGGCACGACGGTCGCGTCCAGTCCGCGCCCATTGCCCACTTCGACGAAGCGGCGGGCTGCTTCCACGGCGCCCGTGTGCAGCAGCAGCGCAAGAATGAGCAGCCATGGTCGACAGCGCGTTGCCGATCCTGCGTGGCGGGGTCCGCCCGGCACCCGGAAAAATGCGCGTGACATGGCGTCATCCTACGCAAATTGAAGTGACGGAGTCGCGGTCACGGACCTCGCGCGTCTTCGTCCCAGATTCTCTGCCAGAGCCACTGCAACGCCGAGGCGGGCGGGCGCTGGATCGGCACCTGCGCCGGACGGACGGCGTCTACGCGCTCGCCGTTGCGCTCGGCCACCACGAAAGAGAAGACGAACCACGGCGTCTGGCCCATGCGCAGGTCGGTCAGCACGACGGGTGTCGCGCTACCGGGCGGCAGCGCCTCGGCGGCCTCTGCGGTCTCGACCAGCCCCAGCAATTGCCGCGCGGAGCTGGGTGACTCGCGCGCAACCGGCGTCGACCGGTCGATTTCCTGCACACCGTAGAAGCCCTTGGAAAACCAGGCGAGACGCCGCACGTGCCACTGGTCGCGGACGCCCTCGAGCAGGTACGTCGCGCTGGCGTGGCGTCGCAGCGTGACGTTCGGCGCGTCGTCGAACAGCGAGCGGAATCCTTCGTGGTAGGCGCCGTCGTCCATCACCACGACGCGCCACAGCAGCGTGTTGAATGCCGTCGGCGTGACCAGCACGCGCCCATCGGCCAGGTTCGTCGCGGCAAGCGAACGGTGGACCTCGCCAGTCACGTGCGACTGCGCGGCCATCGACCACGCCAGGTAGGCGGTGCTCGCGACGATGCCGGCGGCGTTCCACCGCAGTGCCCGGTCCGGGTTCCGTCGCCGCAGGTACACGAACCCGAGCACGCCGACGAGCAGCGGCACGGTGTACAGCGGGTCGATGATGAATATGCTGCCGAGACCGACCGGGAAATCCGAGAAGGGCAGCAGCAGTTGCGTGCCGTAGATCGTGAAGGCATCGAGCAGCGCGTGCGTGACGAGTGCCAGCCATGCCAGCAGCCACCAGTCGCGAAACCGGATGCCCCGTGCCTGGTTAGTGGCGCGATGCAGCCGCCAGGCCAGCCATGCCAGGGCCGGAGACACCAGCGTCAACCAGAAGAGCGCGTGACTCTCGGCCCGGTGAAAGGTGAAATCCCGCACCGGGTCGCCGAAGGGCAGGAGGACATCGAGGTCGGGCAGGGTGGCAATTGCAGCCCCCCACAGGGCGGCCCGCGGCCCGGCCTTGCGGCCGAGCGTCGCGGTGCCCACGGCGGCGCCGAGCGCCATCTGCGTCAGGGAGTCCATGGAGGAAGGGGAGGAAGGGGAGGAAGGGGAGGAAGGGGAGGAAGGGGCGGAAGCGGGGAGCGGACAAGATAGACAAATATTGAGAGCCGAAGTGCAGATGATTCGGCTTCCGGACTAGATCCCTGACCCGAACCCCTTGCTCACGGTCAGATAGAATTGGAGGGGTCGGGGTCGTACCTGCGAAAGTGGCGGAATTGGTAGACGCACTGGATTTAGGTTCCAGCGGGTAACCCCGTGAGGGTTCGAGTCCCTCCTTTCGCACCACGCCCTTCCTGGCCTTCCGGCCTTCCTCCCCTTCCTCCCTCCCCCGTGGCAGAATAACCGGCTTTTCCGGGCAAGGGCCCGGGTGCCAAAAGCCCCCTTTGAGGATCGATGACCCCTATGCAAGTCAGCGTGCAGTCGACCGGCAGCCTCGAGCGCCGTATGGAAGTGAGCGTGCCGAAGGCTGAGATCCAGCAGGCAATCGACGAGCGCCTGCAGCGCGTCAGCCGCACGGCCAAGCTCAAGGGTTTCCGGCCCGGCAAGGCCCCGATCAAGATCATCCGCCAGCAGTTCGGCGACCAGGTGCGGCAGGAAGTCCTGTCCGACCTCATGCAGCAGAGCTTCAGCCGCGCCGTGGCTGAGCACAAGCTGACGCCGGCCGCGGGCCCGCGCATCGAACCGATCACCAGCGGACCGGACGAAGACCTGAAGTACCGCGCGGTGTTCGAGGTATTCCCGGAGATCACCCTCAACAGCATCGCCGGTCTCGCCGTGACCCGTCCCGTGGCGGAAGTCGCCGAGTCGGACATCGAGGCGATGGTCCAGAACCTGCGCGAGCAGCGCCCGAGCTTCAACGTGGTCGAGCGCGAAAGCCGCGACGGCGATCGCGTGACGATGGACTTCGAAGGCGTGCTCGACGGCGCGGGCTTCGAGGGCAGCAAGGGCGACGACGTCGCCGTGATCCTCGGCGCGGGCCGCATGCTCAAGGACTTCGAGAGCGGCATCCTCGGCGTGAAGGCCGGCGAGCAGAAGCAGATCGAAGTCGGTTACCCCGCCGAGTACCACAACAAGGACCTCGCCGGTAAGACGGCCTCGTTCTCGGTGCACGTGAAGAAGGTCGAGGAAAAGATCCTGCCGCCGCTCGACGATGCGTTCTGCCGCGAATACGGCGTGACGGAGGGCGGCCTGGAGCAACTGCTGGCCGAGGTGGCGGACAACATGCGCCGCGAGCTGAGCGACAACGTGCGCTCGCGCGTGAAGCAGCAGCTGTTCGACCGCTTCCTCGAGGCCAACCCGGTCGACGTCCCCAACGCGCTGGTCGAGCAGCAGGTGCGGGACATGCAGATCGACACCGCGCGCCGCATGGGCGCCAAGGAAGCGTCGCAGATTCCGCCGGCCGAGCCTTTCGTCGAACCCGCGCGGCGTCGCGTCGCGCTCGGCATGCTCGTGAACGAGCTGGTCAAGACCCAGGGCATCAAGCTCGACCGCGCGCGCGTCGAGGTGCGCCTCGGTGAGCTGGCAGCGACTTATCCCGATCCGGATGCGATCCTCAGCGCGTACCGCCAGAACCCTGATGCAATGCGCCAGGTCGAAGGCATGGTGCTGGAAGAGCAGGTCGTGGACTTCCTGCTGGAGAAGGCGGCGGTCACCGACCAGCCGACCACGTTCAAGGACCTGATGAACTTCGGAGCGTGAGCCAAATGTCCATGATCGAACCGCGTGCCTTGAACCTCGTGCCGATGGTCGTCGAACAGACGGCCCGCGGCGAGCGTGCCTACGACATCTACTCGCGCCTGCTGAAGGAACGGGTGATCTTCCTGGTCGGCCCGGTCGAGGACTACATGGCCAACCTGGTCGTGGCGCAATTGCTGTTCCTCGAATCCGAGAATCCCGAAAAGGACATCGCGATCTACATCAATTCGCCGGGCGGTTCGGTCAGCGCCGGGCTCGCGATCTACGACACGATGCAGTTCATCAAGCCGGCTGTCAGCACGATCTGCGTGGGCCAGGCGGCCAGCATGGGCGCGGTGCTGCTCGCCGGCGGCGCGAAGGGCAAGCGCTTCTGCCTGCCGCATTCGCGCGTGATGATCCACCAGCCCCTCGGCGGCTTCCAGGGCCAGGCGACCGACATCGAGATCCATGCGCGCGAGATCCTCGATGCCCGTCACCGGCTGAACTCGATCCTGGCCAAGCACACCGGCCAGACGATCGACCGGATCAAGGCCGACACGGATCGCGACAATTTCATGACGGGCGAACAGGCGACGGCCTACGGCCTGATCGACGCGGTGCTGCAGCAGCGGGGCGAAGCAGGCACGGCGACGCGCACGTGACAGCCCGCTGCAGTGACGCTTAAGTCACTGTAGCGATTGGCATTTTGGCTAGCAGGGGGCTTTGGTGGTATAAGCCATCAAGGCCGATTCAGGCCTCCGGACCACGGGTTCTAGGTACATGGCGGAAGATCGCTCCAAGCACGACGACGGCAAACTGCTGTACTGCTCTTTCTGCGGCAAGAGCCAGCACGAAGTCCGCAAGCTGATCGCCGGCCCGTCGGTGTTCGTCTGCGACGAATGCGTCGAGCTGTGCAACGACATCATTCGCGAGGAACTCGAGGAAAAAGCCGAGAAGACCCGCGAAAAGCTGCCGAAGCCGCAGGAAATCAAGAAAGTCCTCGACGAGTACGTGATTGGCCAGGAGCGGGCCAAGAAAGTGCTGTCGGTGGCCGTCTACAACCACTACAAGCGGTTGCAGAACAAGTCGGGCGAACGCACGCGCGACGACATCGAACTCGCCAAGAGCAACATCCTGCTGATCGGGCCGACGGGCTCGGGCAAGACGCTGCTGGCCGAGACGCTGGCGCGCCTGCTGAACGTGCCGTTCACGATTGCCGACGCCACGACGCTCACGGAAGCGGGCTACGTGGGCGAGGACGTCGAGAACATCATCCAGAAGCTGCTGCAGAAGTGCGATTACGACGTCGAGAAGGCGCAGACGGGCATCGTCTACATCGACGAGATCGACAAGATCTCGCGCAAGAGCGACAACCCGTCGATCACGCGTGACGTCTCGGGCGAGGGCGTGCAGCAGGCGCTGCTCAAGCTGATCGAGGGCACGATCGCCTCGGTGCCGCCGCAGGGCGGCCGCAAGCACCCGCAGCAGGAATTCCTGCAGGTCGACACGGGCAACATCCTGTTCATCTGCGGCGGCGCGTTCGCCGGGCTCGAAAAGATCATCATGAACCGCACCCACAAGGGCGGTATCGGCTTCCAGGCCGAAGTCCGCGAGCAGAGCGCGCGCCAGCACGGCAGCGACCTGTTCCACGACGTCGAGCCCGAAGACCTGATCAAGTTCGGCCTGATCCCGGAGTTCGTCGGCCGTCTGCCGGTCGTCGCCACGCTCGACGAGCTCGACGAGGCTGCGTTGATGCAGATCCTCACCGACCCGAAGAACGCCCTGACGAAGCAGTACCGCAAGCTCTTCGACATGGAAGGCGTCGATCTCGAGTTCCGCGAGGAATCGCTGCGCGCGGTGTCGCGCAAGGCGATGCAGCGCAAGACGGGCGCCCGCGGCCTGCGCACGATCCTGGAGAACGTGCTGCTCGACATCATGTACGACCTGCCGAGCATGCGGAACGTGCAGAAAGTCGTGATCGACGAAGACGTCATCCAGGGCGAAAGCAAGCCCTACCTGGTCTACGGCCAGGACGAGACGCGCCTGGCTGCCGTCGAGGAGCGCCGCACAGGATCGGATCACTAGCGATACCGCTCCCGCTTGCAGGAGAGGTCGCGGCAGCGCGGGAGAGGGCGATTAGTCGCTCCGCGCTCGGAGTCCGCGCAGCGCGGCATGAGGCAGTTGATTCCTGCCGATTCCGCCCCAAATCTCCCCCGCACGGCGCAACGGGCGAGCTAAAATTTTCCCGACTGCCCTCATCTCCCGCCCTCGCCGTCAAGGGCGAGATAAGAACGCCGACCCTCTCCCACGTGTGCAGGAGCGGGAGCAGACGGTCCGGAGACCCCCGCACGTGACCAGCACGCCCGAATCCAACGCCCCGACGAAGTCCGCCGCCGTTCGCACCGGGCCCATGCCCGTGTTGCCGCTGCGCGACGTCGTCGTGTATCCGCACATGGTGATCCCGCTGTTCGTCGGTCGCGAGAAATCGATCCTCGCGCTCGAGCAGGCGATGAAAGTCGACAAGCAGGTGCTGCTGCTCGCGCAGAAGCAGGCAGACGTCGACGAACCCGCGGCCAAGGACCTCTACGACGTCGGCACCATCGCCACGATCCTGCAGCTGCTCAAGCTGCCGGACGGCACCGTCAAGGTGCTGGTCGAAGGCGTCGAGCGCGCGTCGGTCGCGAACCTCGAGCAGACGGACTACTTCACCGCGACCGCTACTCCGCTCAGCGATGGCGAGCGCTACGACGAGCGCGAGATGGACGTGCTCGTGCGTTCCGTCGTCAGCCAGTTCGAGCAGTACGTGAAGCTGAACCGCAAGGTTCCGCCCGAAATCCTCACCTCGCTCGCCGGCATCGAACAGCCGGGCCGCCTGGCGGACACCGTCGCCGCGCACATGTCGCTCAAGCTCGACGCCAAGCAGAAGGTGCTCGAGATCCAGGACGTGCGTCGCCGCCTCGAGCACATCCTCGCGCTGATCGAAGGCGAGATGGACGTGCTGCAGATCGAAAAGCGCATCCGCGGCCGCGTCAAGCAGCAGATGGAGAAGAGCCAGCGCGAGTACTACCTCAACGAGCAGATGAAGGCCATCCAGAAGGAACTGGGTGAGCTCGACGACGCGCCGAACGAGATCGCGGAACTCGAGAAGCGCATCACGCGCGCCGGCATGCCGAAGGAAGCGCGCGAGAAAGCCAAGTCCGAGCTCGCGAAGCTCAAGCTGATGTCGCCGATGTCGGCCGAAGCCACCGTCGTGCGCAATTACATCGACTGGCTGGTGAAGTGCCCGTGGCGCAAGCGCACGAAGGTCAAGCACGACCTGCCGGCGGCCGAACAGGTGCTGAACGAAGACCACTTCGGCCTCGACAAGGTCAAGGAACGCATCGTCGAGTACCTGGCCGTGCAGCAGCGCGTGCAGACGCTCAAGGGCCCGATCCTGTGCCTCGTCGGCCCCCCCGGCGTGGGCAAGACCTCGCTCGGCCAGAGCATCGCGCGCGCCACCAACCGCAAGTTCGTGCGCATGTCGCTTGGCGGCGTGCGTGACGAGGCCGAGATCCGCGGCCACCGCCGCACGTACATCGGTTCGATGCCCGGCAAGATCGTGCAGAACATGGTCCGCACCGGCGTGAAGAACCCGCTGTTCCTGCTCGACGAAGTCGACAAGATGGCGATGGACTTCCGCGGCGACCCTTCAGCCGCGCTGCTCGAAGTGCTCGACCCCGAGCAGAACGCCGCCTTCAACGACCACTACCTCGAGGTCGACTTCGACCTGTCCGACGTGATGTTCGTCTGCACGGCCAACAGCCTGAACATCCCGCCGCCGCTGCTCGACCGCATGGAAGTCATCCGGCTGCCGGGTTACACGGAAGACGAGAAGTCGAACATCGCGCGCCGCTACCTGCTGCCGAAGCAGATGAAGCAGAACGGCCTCAAGGACGCGGAACTCAAGGTGTCCGACCCCGCCATCCTCGAAGTCATCCGCCACTACACGCGCGAAGCGGGCGTGCGCAGCCTCGAGCGCGAGCTGTCCAAGGTCTGCCGCAAGTCCGTCAAGGAGTTGCTGCTGGAGAAAGACCGCAAGCAGGTCTCGGTCACGCCGAAGAACCTGGCCAAGTACCTGGGCGTGCGCCGGCACCGTTACGGGCGGGCGGAAGAGAACGACCAGATCGGCCAGGTCACGGGCCTCGCGTGGACGGAGGTCGGCGGCGAATTGCTCACGATCGAGTCCGCGGTGATGCCCGGCAAGGGCAAGCTCACGCACACGGGCCAGCTCGGCGAGGTGATGCAGGAGTCGATCCAGGCCGCGATGACCGTGGTGCGCAGCCGCGCCCACATGCTCGGCCTCGACCCGGAGTTCTACCAGAAGGCCGACGTGCACATCCACGTGCCCGAAGGCGCCACGCCGAAGGACGGCCCGAGCGCGGGCATCGGCATGTGCACGGCGCTGGTCTCGGCGCTCACCAAGATCCCGGTGCGGGCCGACGTCGCGATGACCGGCGAGATCACGCTGCGCGGCGAAGTGCTGCCGATCGGCGGGCTCAAGGAGAAGCTGCTGGCGGCGCACCGCGGCGGCATCACCACCGTGCTGATCCCGGACGAGAACGTGAAGGATCTCGCCGAGATTCCCGACAACATCAAGGGCAAGCTGCAGATCAAGCCGGTCAAGTGGATCGACGAGGTGCTGCAGCTCGCATTGAAAGACATGCCGCAACCGAGCCCAGCCGCTGGGGCGGCCGGCGGAGAGGATGGCAAGCGGGCCGGCGCGAAGCGTCCGGCAAAGCGTGCGGGCAAGCAAGTGCATGCCCACTGAACGAATAACGACGAGGAACACACACTGATGAACAAGAATGACCTGATCGATGCAGTCGCCGAGCGCACGTCGCTCGCGAAGTCCGATGCCGCGCGCGCCGTCGAGGCCGTGCTCGGCGCCATCACCGACGCGCTGCAGAAGGGCGACGCGGTCGCGCTGTCGGGCTTCGGCACGTTCGCCACCAAGGAGCGCGCTGCCCGCACGGGCCGCAACCCGCGCACCGGCGAGGCCATCCAGATCGCCGCCAGCAAGGTTCCTGGCTTCAAGGCTGGCAAAGGCCTGAAGGATGCCGTAAGCTAACGGGCTACCAGTTGAGAGCGGGTGCTTAGCTCAGCTGGTAGAGCGGCGCCTTTACACGGCGTAGGTCGGGGGTTCGATCCCCTCAGCACCCACCAGACGACGACGCGGAGTGGTAGTTCAGTTGGTTAGAATACCGGCCTGTCACGCCGGGGGTCGCGGGTTCGAGTCCCGTCCACTCCGCCAACTTCTGGTATAGGCAAAAGCCCGCTCGCGCGGGCTTTTGTATTTCAGGGCCTGATTTGCCCCGCCACGCGGGCTTTTGTGTTGCCGGGTAAGCCTCTACTATCCCCACCCCCTAACCGCAGATTTTCCAACCCATGCTGCAGCGAATTCGCGATCGGACTTCAGGCTGGTTTGCCGTCGTCTTCCTCGGTGCCATTGCCGTCGTCTTCATCTTCTGGGGCATCCAGTTCGAGTCGTGCCGTCACGTCGGCCGCGGCCACCGTCAACGGCCAGGACATTGCCGTCCGAGACCGTCCGCCAGGCCTGGCAGGACCGCCAGTCCGAGCTGCAGCAGCAGACGCGCGACGAGCTGTCGCCCGAGGTCGTCAAGGCCGAGCAGGCGCGCCTCGTCGACGAATTCATTGCACGCGAACTGCTCGTGCAGCGCGCGCACGAAAGCGGCTACCGCGTCAGCGATCGCGAACTGGCAGAAACGCTCACGCAGATCCCCGCGCTGCAGGTCGACGGCAAGTTCTCGCGCGACCGCTACGCTGCGCTGCTGCGGCAGCAGGGCCGCACCGAGCCCGAGTTCGAGCAGGAATTCCGCCGCGACCTGGAGACGGCCCAGCTGCGCAACGCGATTGCGTTGTCGTCGTTCGTGACGCCCTCCGAGCTGCGCCGCCGCGTCGAGCTGCAGGGCGAAACCCGCGACGTCGCCTATGCAGTGGTGCCCGCGGCGGCTTTCGCCGCCCAGGCGCAGCCGAATGCGGACGAAGTCGCCGCGTACTACGCCAAGAACAAAGCGCAGTTCCTCTCGCAGGAAACCGTGGCGCTGCAGTACCTGAAGCTCGACCTGGCCGACATCGCCGCCGGCGTGCAAGTCACCGACGAAGCGCTGCGCAAGTACTACGACGATACTGCCGCCGAACGCAATGCGGTGCCCGAACGCCGCAAGGCCGCGCACATCCTGGTCGAGTCGGGCAGCCGACGACGCCGCGGCGAAGAAGAAGGCCGAAGTCGATCCTGGCGCGCGCCAAGGCCGGCGAGGATTTCGCCAAGCTCGCGCGCGAGAACTCGGATGACCTCGGCTCGAAGAGCGCGGGCGGCGAACTCGGCTGGGCGCCGAAGGAAGCCTACGTCAAGGAATTCTCGGATGCGCTGTTCGCCATGAACAAGGGCGACATCAGCGGCCCGGTGAAGACGCAGTTCGGGTACCACGTCATCCGGCTCGAGGACGTCGAGGCCCCGCACGTGCCCGATTTCGAGGAAGTGCGCGCCGAACTCGAGCCGCAGTTCCGCCGCGACCAGGCGCAGACGCAGTTCTACGAGAAGTCGCAGCAGCTGGCAGACGAGCTTTCGCGTCGCTCAGCGAGCTCGACAGCGTCGCCAAGAAGCTTGGCCTGACGGTGCAGACGGTCGATGGCTTCACGCGGCAGGGTGGCGGCGCGCTCGGCAATGACCGCAAGGTCATCGAGGCTGCGTTCTCCAACGAGGTCCTGCAGGAGCGCCAGAACAGCCCGGCGGTGGCCATTGGCGAAGAGAGCGTCGTGGTGCTGCGGGTCGACCGATCACCAGCCGCCGCAGCAGCAGACGCTCGAGCAGGTGCAGGACCAGATCACGGCCCGGCTTGCCCAGGAGAAGGCGCGTGCGGCAGCGACGGAGGCCGCGCAGGCGCTGGCCAAGCGCATCGCGGCGGGCGAGCCCCTGACTGCCGCTGCGGCCTCAGCGGGCGCCATTGCGTTCGCTGCGCAGCCCATCAGCCGCCAGGGCCCGACCACCCCGGGCGCTGCTCCGATGGTGCCTGAGCTGCTCAAGGCGGCGTTCCAGACGCCGCGTCCGGCGGCCGACGGCAAGGTGGGTACCAACGTGGCGACGCTCGCAAGCGGCGACCCTGCTGTGGTCGTCGTGTCGGCCGTGCGGCCGGGCACTCCTGAAATGTTCGGCGGGAACCTGACCGAGCAGGCGCAGGAGCTGTCGCGGCAGCTGTCCGCCAGCGAGTTCGACGCCTACCTGGCGCAGCTGCGCCAGACGGCGAAGATCAAGCGCAACGACAAGCTGTTTGCGACGGAGTAGGCAGGAAGGACAGGGGCTAGGGGATAGGGGCTAGGGGCTAGTCGGAAGTCGCTATCCCAGGCGACGATTGCAGCCCTGCGATGACCGAGTTCAGAATCCGACCGACCTCATCGATTCGACCGTTGCAGTTCGGTTGCCGTCGCTATCCGAGAGGTAGCCGACTCTTTGCGCTAGCAGCAGTTGCGTTTCCAGCTCGGCCATCGAGCCGCGCGCCACATGCAGGAAATAGAGAAATTCCTTCGTGGACCTGCGCGCGGATCCCTCGGCGATATTGGATGGGATCGAAGTGCCGGCACGACGCAGTTGCGAACTAAGCCGAAAAGCTCGGTCGCGGCAGCTCGACGCTGCACGCATGATAGACAAGGACTGCGAGGTCCATGGCTTTCTGCCAGAGGATGAGGTCTTTGTGGCTGAGTCGGGCCGGCTGGTTCATCTGCGAGCCATCGTCGCGCCATCCGAGCTCCGCGCTAGGCCGATCTCGATTTCTCGGCGCAGGTCGCTCGAGATTCAGCCGTCCTCTGACTAGCCTTCCTATCCTTCCTAGCCCCTAGCCCCTAGCCCCTTCCTCCGGAAAGCTCATCCCCACGTGGCTGTACCCGGCATCCACGTACAGCACTTCGCCGGTGATCCCGGAAGCCAGGTCGGAGCACAGGAACGCCGCGGCATTGCCGACTTCGTCGGTCGTCACGTTGCGACGGAGCGGGGTTGCGGCTGCCACCTGCGTCAGCATCTTGCGGAACCCGCTGACCCCGGCCGCGGCCAGCGTCTTGATCGGGCCCGCTGAGATCGCGTTGACGCGAATGCCCTGCGGGCCGAGGTCGGCCGCGAGAAAGCGCACGTTCGCCTCGAGGCTGGCCTTGGCCAGGCCCATCACGTTGTAGCTTGGAATCGAACGCACGGCGCCCAGGTAGGAAAGGGTGATCAGCGCGCCGGCACGGCCCTGCATCAGCGGCTTGCCGGCCTTTGCCAGCGCGGTCAGGCTGTAGCTGGAGATCTCGTGCGCGATGCGGAAACCGTCGCGCGTCGTGCTGTCGACGAACGTGCCCGCCAGTTCCTCGCGCGGGGCGAAGGCGACCGAATGCACGATGATGTCGAGCGAATCCCAGACTTCGCGGATGCCGGCGAAGGCGGTATCGATCTCGGCGTCGGACGCGACGTCCATCGGCAGCGTGATCGCGGAACCGAAGCCCTGCGCCATCTCGACGACGCGGTCCTTGAGCCGGTCGTTCTGGTACGTGAACGCGAGTTCCGCGCCCTCACGATGCATTGCAGCCGCAATGCCGTACGCGATCGAACGGTCCGAGGCGAGCCCCACGATGAGGGCTCGCTTGCCTGCCAGGAATCCCACGATGTTCAGCCTCCGGTTTGCCGGCTCGAGTCGGTGTAGACGACCAGACGCTGGCCCGCGCGGAGCGACGACGACTGTCGCAGGCGGTTCCAGGTCATCAGTTCACGGACGCTCACGTCGAAGCGATCGGCGATCTCCGAAAGCGTGTCGCCGCGCTTGACCTTGTAGGTCACGCGGCTGGTCTCCTTGACCTCGTTCGAGGCCGTGCGCGTGCTGCTCTGCTGCCTGTGCCGGGAATCTCGAGGCGGGCGCCCTGGACCAGGCCCGCCTTGCTCGACAGGCCGTTGGCCGACGCGAGGGCGGGCACCGTGACGTCATATTTGCGCGCCACGCCCCACAGCGTGTCGCCCGATTTCACGACATGCACCTTGGGCTTCTTCTGGGCGGCCGGCTTCTGGTGCTCGGGCAGTTGCGCCTTGATGTCGTCGCGCGGGGCAGCCAGCGCGGCAAGCGTTGCGGTCGAGCCCGCGGCCGGCGACGGGATGAGCAAAGAGTCACCCGGATGGATCACCGATCCGCGGATGCCATTGGCCGCCTGGATCGACGACATCTCCACCCCGTACTTGCGCGCGATGCTGCCGAGGTTTTCACCGCGACGCACTGTGTGGCGCACTTCGGGCAGAGGCTCGACCGCCGCCACAGCGATGGTGCTTGCGCCGGTCGTCGCCTGGTCGAGCATCGCCTGACGGAAGACTTCAGCGTGCGGAATGGGCAGCAGCAGGCGATGCGGCCCCTTCGGCGGCGTCGTCATGCGGTTGTAGCTGGGGTTCAGCGCAAACATGTCTTCGCGCGTGATGCCTGCCAGCTTGGCGGCCTCTTCGAGATGCACCTGGTGGCCCGGGTCCACGACCTCGAAGAACGGCTGGTTTGGAATGGCGGCAAAAGCGAGCCCGTAGGCCTCGGGGTTACGCACGATGCGGCTGATGGCCAGCAGCTTCGGCACGTAGTCGCGTGTCTCGGCTTTGAGGTTGAGGCTGAAGAAATCGGCAGGCAGCCCTGCAGACTGGTTGCGACGGACGGCATTGCCCACCGTGCCTTCACCGCCGTTGTACGCCGCGATGGCCAGGTACCAGTCACCCGCGAAATACTTGTTCAGGTATTGCAGGTACGTGAGCGCCGCGCCGGTGGCCTCGATGACGTCGCGCCGCTCGTCGATCCACCAGTTCTGTTCGAGCCCGTAGTGCTTGCCCGAAGACGGGATGAACTGCCACAGGCCCGACGCACGGCTGCGCGAATAGGCCACCGGGTTGAACGCGCTTTCGACCACCGGCAGCAGCGCCAGCTCGAGCGGCAACTGCCGTTTCTCGAGCTCCTGCACGATGTAGTACAGGTACCGCGCCCCGCGCTTGAAGGTGCGATCGAGGAAGTCCGGGTTCTTGCGGTAGAGCTCGATCTCACGATCGACGGCGTAATGCGCCACGTCGGGCAGCGCATACCCGTCGCGGATGCGGTCGAGCAGGTCGGTGTATTGCTCGGGCGGCAGGTGCGGCACCTCACGCTCGCCCGGCAGCGTGCCCGGAATCGTGACCGTGGCGCGATCCATGGGCGCTTTCGGGCCTGGGTGCTGCGGCGCCGGTGGCAGGCTCGAGTACGGCGTGTCGGTGGTAGCGCAACCTGCCAGCAGCAGCGTGGCCAGGCAGGCGGCGAGCCAGGGCAGGGTGGTTTGCTTGAGATTCATTGGCGGCTCAGCGGAAACCGTCTTTCCAGCGGCGGACTGCGGCGAACACGTCGACGGCGTCAGGCAGTGCATGCCCCGCGTGCTGTTCGGCCGCAGCGCGCACGGCGGGATCGCGGCTGCGCAGGAACGGGTTGATGAGTCGCTCGCGTCCGATCGTGGACGGGAGCGTGATTTCGTCGTGGTCGCGACGCTGCTGCACTTCGGCGAGCGTGGCGCGGATCTCGGCGTTGCCGGGCTCGACGGCTGCGGCGAACCGCAGGTTGGACAACGTGTATTCGTGGGCGCAGAAGACGCGGGTGGCATCCGGCAGCGCAGCGAGCCGCTCGAGCGAATCGAACATCTGGGCAGGCGTGCCTTCGAACAGGCGGCCGCACCCTGCACTGAACAGCGTGTCGCCACAGAACAGCGCGCCGTGACCGGTGTAGGCGATGTGTCCGAGCGTGTGCCCAGGAACGGCCATCACGTCGAATTCGAGCCCGAGGTGTTCAAGAGTCGCCTTGCCTCCGTCGTCCAATGCCTGCACGGCGCAGGGCATCTGCTCTCGAGCCGGCCCGAAGACCGGCGCATCGTGCCTGGCCGCCAGCGCAGCGACACCGCCGACATGGTCGGCGTGGTGATGCGTGACGAGGATGGCGCCGAGTCGCAACCCTGCGGCCTGCAGGGCCTGCTGCACAGGACGGTCGTCGCCCGGATCGACTACGACTGCGGCGCCCGGGTCGGCCGGCGCGCGTATCAGCCAGATGTAGTTGTCCGAAAACGCCCGCACCGGGCTCACTTGCAGCATCTGGCTGGGGACTCCTCGTCGTGGTCCACGGGCCAATGAGTCCGGGCGCGCGTATTAGAGCCGTTTGGGGCAAAAAATTCCACCAGACAGGCCACGTTTTTTCGACGTGGCACAGCGGCTTGCAGCTATCCTTGCGCGCATGACCGCGAACCCCGTCGCAGATCACTGGCTCGGTTCCCCGCTCGGGGCGGCCGTGCTCGCGCTCGAGACGCACCTGCTGCAGGACGCGCTGGCGGATGTCGTCGGGTTCGAACTGCTGCAGATCGGCCGGTGGGGTGATCCGGCCCGCCTGTGCGAGGCCGCGCGCACGCAGCACCGCAGTTACATCGCACCGGACGCGGCAGGGCCCGGCGCGATCCGCGCCCACTTCGATGCGCTGCCAATTGCAACCAATTCGGTCGAAGCCGTGCTGCTGCCCCACACGCTCGAGCACGCGCCGCGTCCGCACGAATTGCTGCGCGAGGTCGACCGCGTGCTGGTCGGCGAAGGCAACCTGATCATCTGTGCCTTCAATCCCTGGGGCACGTGGGGCGTGCGGCATCATTTCGCGTCGAACAATCGCTTCCCACCGCACGCGGCACGGCTGATGAGCGAACACCGCACGCGCGACTGGCTGAGCCTGCTGGGCTTCGAAATCGTCTCGACGCGCCGCTACCTGTTCGGGCCGCCTTGGGCGCAGCGCATGTTCGGTTTGCGCCCCGACAGCTGGCTCGAACGCCGCGGGCCGGCCATCGCATCGCCGCTCGCGGGCGCCTACCTGCTCAAGGCGCGCAAGCGCGTGCATGCCGTCACGCCGATCCGGCCCGCATGGACACAACGTCCGGTGCTGGTGGGAGCGGCCGCACCCGAGCCGACGACGCGACAGGCAGCATGAGCACCTCCGAGGTGATCGTGCACACGGACGGCGCCTGCAAGGGCAATCCCGGTCCGGGAGGGTGGGGCGCGCTGCTCGAGACTGGCGCGCACCGCAAGGAGCTCTACGGCGGCGAGCCGCACACGACCAACAACCGCATGGAACTCACGGCCGCCATCGAGGCGCTGGCGGCGTTGAAGCGGCCCTGCGTCGTGCAGCTCTACACGGATTCGCAGTACGTGCGGCTGGGTATCACCGAGTGGCTGCCGCAATGGAAGAAGCGGGGCTGGAAGACCGCCGACAAGAAGCCCGTAAAGAACGCTGACCTGTGGCTGCTGCTCGAGGAGCAGATCGGCCGGCACGAAGTGCACTGGCACTGGGTCAAGGGACACGCCGGCCATCCGGGCAACGAGCGGGCGGATGAACTGGCCAACCTGGGCATTCGCCGCGTTGCGCGATGCCCAAGGGGCTAGGGGCTAGGGATTAGGGGATAGTCGGAACAGCCGTGCACCTCTCCCGCTTGCGGGAGAGGTCGGCCGCCAGGCCGGGTGAGGGCTCTGTGCGCCAGCGCTCTTACACTCCGACTAACCCCTAGCCCCTAACCCCTTTAAACTACAGCGAGCAGCGCTCTCCGTAGGAACACCATGGATTTCATCGACCTCAAGACCCAGTACAGCCGTCTCAAGACCACGGTCGACGAACGCATCCACAAGGTGCTCGAGCACGGTCAGTACGTCATGGGGCCCGAGGTCGTCGAGCTCGAAAAGCAGCTCGCGGAGTACGTGGGCACCAAGCACTGCCTGGGCGTGGCGAGCGGCACCGATGCGCTGCTGATGGCGCTCATGGCGCTCGACATCGGTCCGGGCGATGAAGTCATCACCGTGCCCTTCACGTTTTTCGCAACCGCCGAGATGATCGCGCTCATCGGCGCGAAGCCCGTCTTCGTCGATATCGACCGCGCCACCTACAACCTGGATCCGGCGAAGCTGCAGGCGGCCATCACGCCGCGCACGAAGGCGATCATGCCGGTGTCGCTCTACGGGCAATGCCCGGACATCGACGCGATCAACGAAATCGCGTGTCGCAACGAGTTGCCCGTCATCGAGGACGCCGCGCAGAGCTTTGGTGCCACGTACAAGGGTCGTCGCTCCGGCGGCATGACGCTGATTGGCGCGACGTCGTTTTTTCCGTCGAAACCGCTCGGCTGCTACGGCGACGGTGGCGCGTTGTTCACGAACGACGACAGGCTCGCGACGATCATGCGTGAGATCCGCGTGCACGGGCAGGACCGTCGCTACCACCATCCGCGCCTGGGCCTCACCGGGCGCCTCGATTCGATCCAGGCCGCCGTGCTGCTCGCCAAGATGGAAATCTTTCCGGACGAGGTGGCGGCCCGGCATCGGTTGGGCGAGCGCTATGCCGAACTCATCGCTGAAAAGTTCGGCACGGGCGCCAGCGCCAAGGTGCGCGCGCCGACGGTCGAGCGCTTCAATACCAGCGTCTACGCGCAGTACACGGTCGAGGTCGAACAACGCGAGATCGTCGAGACGCGCATGAAGACCGCCGGCGTGCCGACGGCGGTGCATTACCCGCTCGCGCTGCACATGCAACCCGTGTTCAAGCACCTCGGGCACAAGGAGGGCGACTTCCCGCTTTCGGAGGCGGCTGCGCGCCGTGTCCTCAGTCTACCCATGCATCCGTACCTGACCGACGAGCAACAGGTGCAGGTGGTGGAGGCACTCGCTCAGGCGGTTGCCTGAGCTGAGGGGCTAGGGGCTAGGGGTTAGGGGTTAGTCGGAAATGAGCAGCTCCGCTCTTGTACCAACAGTCTCCAGTCAGTCGGCCTTTGAGAATTCAATGATCGCGTTCACACCGACGATTCATGCCGTACTTCCGACTAGCCCCTAACCCCTAGCCCCTAGCCCCTAACCCCTAACCCCTTCCTCATGCGTCAAATCGTCTTCGACACCGAAACCACGGGCCTCGAGCCCGAGCAGGGTCACCGCATCATCGAGATCGGGGCGATCGAGCTCGTCAATCGCCGGCGCACGGGGCGGCAGTTCCACCGCTACCTGTGCCCCGACCGCGAGATCGACCCGGGCGCGGTGCAGGTGCACGGCCTCACCACCGAATTCCTGAGCGGCCAGCCGCGCTTCGAGGCTGTCTTCGCCGAACTGCGTGAGTTCGTGGCCGGCGCCGAGCTCATCATCCACAACGCGCCATTCGACGTTGCCTTCCTCGACGCAGAGATGGCGCGCCTGGCAAAGCAGGGCGTGATCGAAGAAAAGCTCGCGACGCGTGACGTGTGCGGCGTGCTCGACACGCTGGCGCTGGCGCGTCAGATGCATCCCGGCCAGCGCAACAGCCTGGACGCGCTGTGCAAGCGGTACTCGATCGATAACTCGCACCGCGACCTGCACGGCGCGTTGCTCGACGCCGACCTGCTGCTCGAAGTGTACCTGGCGATGACGGGCGGGCAGAGCGCGCTGACGCTCGACGACAATGCGACTGCCGATGGCGTGGTGGCGGCGGTCACCAAGGCCGTGCGTCCAGTCGGCACGCTGGTGGTGCTGCGTGCCACGGATGACGAACTGCAGGCGCACGAGACGATGCTGAAGCTGCTCGACAAGTCGAGCGGCGGCAAGACCGCCTGGCGCAAGTTCGAGGCGGCCTCCGCAACCGTGGAGACGGCAGCGTCGTGAGCCACACCATCGCGCAAGCCTTCGGCCGTGCTTTCCTGGGGCACGCACCCGGCTGGTACAAGTTGACCATCCTCGGGTTCCTGCTCGTGAACCCGGTCATCATGCTGCTGCTGGGTCCGACGGTCACCGGCTGGGTGCTGCTCGGGCAGTTCATCTTCACGCTCGCGATGGCGTTGCGTTGCTACCCGCTGCAGCCCGGCGGGCTGTTGGCCATCCAGGCCGTCCTCATCGGGCTGACAACCCCTGAAAGCGTGTACGAGGAGATCACCGGCGCGTTCCCGGTGATCCTGCTGCTGATTTTCATGGTCGCGGGCATCTACTTCCTGCGCGACCTGCTGCTGTTCGTGTTCACGCGGCTGATCCTGCGCGTGCGCTCGCGCGAGATGCTCGCGCTGCTGTTCTGCGGCGTGTCGGCGCTGTTGTCGGCGTTCCTCGACGCGCTGACTGTCGTCGCTGTTGCGGTGACGGTCGGCATGGGGTTCTACGAGGTCTACCATCGCGTCGCGTCGGGCAAGACACACACGACGCCGCACCACGACTCGGCGCAGGACCAGGACGTGCAGCTCCTGCACCGTGACACGCTGGAGGACTTCCGCGGCTTCCTGCGGGCGCTGATGATGCACGGGGCTGTCGGCACGGCGATCGGCGGCGTGATGACACAGGTTGGTGAACCGCAGAACCTGCTGATCGCCGAGCACGCTGGTTGGAACTTCGGCCAGTTCTTCGTCGCGATGGCGCCCGTGACGATCCCTGTGGCATTCGCCGGGCTGGCGACGTGCTGGCTGGTCGAGCGGTTCCGCTGGTTCGGCTACGGCACGCCTTTGCCGGATGCGGCCCGCGCCGTCCTGCTCGACTATTCGAACGAACTGGCCGCGCGCGCCACGCCACGCGAGAAGCAGGCCCTCATCGTCCAGGGCATCGTCGCGATCCTGCTGGTGCTGGGGCTGGCGTTCCACGTGGCCGAGGTCGGCCTGATCGGCCTGATGGTGATCATCCTGGCCACGGCTTTTATGGGCGTCACCGAAGAGCACCGGATCGGCAAGGCCTTCGAGGCTGCGCTGCCGTTCACGGCGCTGCTGGTCGTGTTCTTCGTGATCGTCGCCGAGATCCACGACCAGCACCTGTTCGAGCCGATGATCAATCGCGTGCTGGCGCTCGAGGGCAATTCCCAGGCCGTCATGCTGTACCTGGCCGCGGGCCTGCTGTCGTCGATCAGCGACAACGTGTTCGTCGCGAGCGTTTACATCACCGAGATCAAGGCGGCGCTGCTGCAGGGTGTCGTGACGCGCGAGCAATTCAACTGGTTGGCCGTGGCGATCAACACCGGAACGAACATTCCGAGTGTCGCCACGCCGAACGGGCAGGCGGCCTTCCTGTTCCTGCTGACGTCGACGCTGGCGCCGCTGATACGGCTGGGCTATGGACGCATGATCTGGATGGCGCTGCCGTACTTCGTGGTCATGACCTCGGTCGGCCTCGCGGCGCTGGCCTATGCGAGCCTTTGACTGATGTCTCAGTTTGCGCCGGGCCCGTATGGCATCCTATCGGCTATAAAATCCCCAAAAAGTGTCTGGAATCATGGCTAAGTTCAATCTTCGCAACCTCAAGATCGGGATCGTCGGCCTGGGCTACGTCGGCCTGCCGCTGGCCGTGGAATTCGGCAAGCGCTTCAGCACCGTCGGGTTCGACATCAAGGCCGATCGCGTGGCCGAGCTCAGCAAGGGCGTCGACAGCACGCTCGAGTGCGACGCCAAGGAACTGGCCGAAGCCGACAAGCTCTCGTACACGACGAACCTCAAAGACCTGAAGCCGTGCCGCGTGTTCATCGTCACGGTCCCCACGCCGATCGACGAGTACAAGCGTCCGGACCTGACGCCGCTCGTGAAGTCGAGCGAGTCCGTGGGCAAGGTGCTGAAGAAGGGCGACGTGGTCGTGTACGAATCGACCGTCTACCCGGGCTGCACCGAGGAAGTCTGCATCCCGATCCTCGAGAAGGTTTCGGGCCTCGTGTTCAACAAGGATTTCTTCGCGGGCTACAGCCCCGAGCGCATCAACCCGGGCGACAAGGAGCACCGCGTCACGACGATCCGCAAGGTGACGTCGGGTTCCACGCCCGAGGTGGCTGAATTCGTCGATGCCCTCTATCGCTCGATCGTGAAAGTGGGCACGCACAAGGCCTCGAGCATCAAGGTGGCCGAGGCCGCCAAGGTGATCGAGAACACGCAGCGTGACGTCAACATCGCGCTGATCAACGAGCTGGCGCTGATCTTCAACCGCTTAGGGATCGACACCGAAGAAGTGCTGCTCGCTGCGGGCAGCAAGTGGAACTTCCTGCCGTTCCGGCCGGGACTCGTGGGCGGGCACTGCATCGGCGTCGATCCGTATTACCTGACGCACAAGGCGCAGGCGATCGGCTATCACCCGGAGATGATCCTGGCGGGCCGTCGCATCAACGACAACATGGGCATCTATGTCGCGCAGCAGGTGGCGCAGCTGATGATCCAGCGCCAGATCATGGTCAAGGGCGCGCGCGTGCTGATGATGGGGCTCACGTTCAAGGAAAACTGTCCGGACGTGCGCAACACCAAGATCGTCGACGTGGTGCAGGAACTGCGCAAGTACGGCTGCAAGATCGACGTGTTCGATCCGTGGGCGGACGCCGACGAAGCCGAGCACGAGTACGGGCTGCGGCCCGTCAAGAAAGTTACGCCCGGCACGTACGATGCCGTCGTCATGGGCGTCGGCCACCAGGAATTCCGCAACATGGGCATCAAGAAGGTGCGTGCGCTCGGCAAGAAGAACCACGTGCTCTACGACATCAAGTACGTGTTCAAGACGGGCGAAGTGGACGGACGGCTGTAATGAAGATTCTCGTCACCGGCGCTGCTGGCTTCATCGGCTCGCACGCTTCGCGGATCCTGCTCGATCGTGGCGACGAGGTCGTCGGTCTCGACAACCTGAACGACTACTACGACGTTAATCTGAAACTGGCGCGCCTCGAGAGGCTCAAGACGAAGCCAGGCTTCCGCTTCGTCAAGCTCGATCTCGCGGATCGCGAAGGCATGCAGCAGCTGTTTGCGACCGAGAAGTTCGAGCGAGTGATCCACCTGGCGGCGCAGGCGGGCGTCCGCTATTCGATCGAGAATCCGCTGGCGTACGTGGACAGCAACGTCGTCGGCACCGCCAACGTGCTCGAAGGCTGCCGCCACAACGGGGTGGGGCACCTCGTGTATGCGTCGACGAGTTCGGTCTACGGCGCCAACACCAAGATGCCGTTTTCAGTCCACCAGAACGTCGACCATCCGCTGTCGTTCTACGCCGCGACCAAGAAAGCCAACGAGCTGATGGCGCATACGTATGCACACCTCTACGGGCTGCCGGTGACGGGGCTGCGCTTCTTCACGGTGTATGGCCCGTGGGGCCGGCCCGACATGGCGCTGTTCCTGTTCACGAAGAACATCCTCGCGGGCAAGCCGATCGACGTTTTCAACTACGGCCACCACCGGCGCGATTTCACGTATGTCGAGGACATCGCGCAGGGTGTCGTGCGCGCGTGCGATCGGCCCGCGACGGGGAACCCGGACTGGAACAGCGACGCGCCGGATCCGGCGTCCAGCAAAGCTCCGTATCGCCTGTACAACATCGGCAACAACCAGCCGGTCGAGCTGATGACCTACATCCGCACGCTCGAGGAATGCCTGGGCAAGAAGGCCGAGATGAACCTGCTGCCGTTGCAGGCCGGCGACGTGCCCGATACCTGGGCCAACATCGACGATCTCACGCGGGACGTCGGTTACACGCCGGCGACGCCGGTGTCGGTGGGCATTCGTAACTTCGTGGACTGGTACCTCGAGTACTACGCCTGAATCACCTCTCCCGCCTGCGGGAGAGGTCGCCGCAGGCGGGTGAGGGTCTCGGCGTTCACCTTCCCGCGCGAAGGTCGCCGCAAGCTGGATGACCGGCGTCCAATCCGCTGCCTACGCGTCCGACCGGGTCGACAGTCGGCCCGACATGCTGGCGCGGTCGGCTCGAGCGCGCGACCGACGCATCGTGTCGAATCGCGCGCTTACGTTTTCTGGTCGCAGATGGACTACGGATCGCGAGCGCGTGTCTGCCTTTCACAACGCTCGGTTGGCAGGTCCCGGATCGATCGCCTGCAACCGAGCCGTCGCCTCGGCGCTCTCTGTGCTCATGCTCCGGGCAGGTCCCTGGAGCGATCGCCTGCAACCGGACGTGCACGAGCAGGGGGCGACGCCGGTGCTTTAAACTGCGGGCATGACCACATCCCGCACCCGCCTGCCGCAATGGCAGGCCCTCGAAGCGCACGCCGCCGAGCTGTCGCGCCGGCACCTCCGTGACCTGTTCGCGACCGGCGGCCCGGGCCGCTTCGGCGCCACCAGCCTGCAGGCGCTCGACCTGCTCTACGACTTCTCGCGCCAGCGCGTCACGCCTGAAACGCTGAGCCTGCTGACAGCGCTCGCTGAGGCTTGCGATTTGCCGGCGCGCATCGCGGCGCTCTTTGCGGGAGAGCCGGTCAACAACACCGAAGGCCGCGCCGCCATGCACATGGCGCTGCGCAATCGCTCGGATCGACCGATGCACGCAGACGGTCGCGACGTGATGCCGGAGGTGCGCGCCCAACTCGACAAGATGCGCGAATTCGTCACCGGCGTGCACCAGGGGCGCATCCTGGGCTTCACCGGCGCCCGTTTCACCGATGTGGTCAACATCGGCATCGGCGGGTCGGATCTCGGCATCGTCATGGCGACCGAGGCGCTCGCGCGGTTTCGCAACCGCGGCATCCGCCTGCACTGCGTCTCGAACGTCGATGGCGTCGAGCTCGCGGATACGCTCGAGCAGATCAATCCTGCGACCACGCTCTTCGTCATCTGCTCCAAGACGTTCACGACGCAGGAGACGCTCACCAACGCGAACGCCGCGCGCGAATGGCTGATCGGCGAGCTGGGCGAGAAGGGCATCGCGCATCACTTCGTTGCGGTGTCGACCAATCACGCGGCGATGGATGCTTTCGGCATCGCGCCGGAATCGCGCTTCACGATGTGGGACTGGGTCGGCGGCCGCTACTCGCTGTGGTCGACGGTCGGGCTGTCGATCGCGCTCTCGCTGGGCATGGACCAGTTCGAACTCGTGCTCGCAGGTGGGCACGAGATGGACGAGCACTTCCGGACGGAGCCGCTCGCGCGCAACCTGCCCGTGCTGATGGGCCTGCTCGGCGTCTGGAACAACAACTTCCTCGGGCTCGATTCGCTTGCGGTGCTGCCGTACGACCGGCGCCTGCACCGGTTCCCGGCGTACCTGCAGCAGCTCGAGATGGAGTCGAACGGCAAGAGCGTCACGCGCGCCGGCGTGCCGGTCGATTACAGGACCGGCAACGTGGTCTGGGGCGAGCCGGGCAACAACGCGCAGCACTCGTTCTTCCAGTTGCTGCATCAGGGCACCGCCCAGGTTGCAATCGATTTCATCGCGCCCGTGAATGGCTCGAGTCGGTTCCTCAAGAACCAGGACCTGGCGCTGGCCAACTGCATCGCGCAGGCTGAAGCGTTCGCCTTCGGGCAGACGCCAGACCAGGTGCGGACCGACCTGCAGGCCAAGGGGACGGCGGCACAGGAGATCGGGCGTCTGGTGCCCCACAAGGTGCATGCGGGCAATCGCCCGAGCAGCCTGATCCTGGTCCCGCGGCTCGGGCCCCGGGCGGTCGGCAAGCTCATCGCGTGGTACGAGCACAAGGTGTTCGTGCAATCCGTGATCTGGGACGTCAACCCCTTCGACCAGTGGGGGGTCGAGCTGGGCAAGAAACTCGCCACTTCCATGAGCGAGCCGGTCCGCACGGGGCACTGGCCGGAGGGCCCGGCTCACGTGCAAAGCCTGCTGGCGCAGGTGCAAAACTGGCGTGCGGACTGACCGGCCCAGTAAACTGGCGTGATGCACCTTAACCCGCCATGGATCGGCCGCCCTGCAGCCTGGCCGCTCGTCGCTTTGCTTGGCTTTTTTACGATCTGAGTCGGCAGCGATCGCGGGCGAGCCGTGGATCGCGCCGGGCAACGTGCAGGTTCGGCACGACGTGCAGTTGCTGGTCGATTCCGGCGTGATCGACCTGCCAATGTCGGCGTGGCCGATCGCCGCCTCTGACCTCGCGAACGCACTCGCCAAGATCCCGCCTGCTCCGGCTCCGCTCGACTCCTCTCCCGCCTCAGCGGGAGAGGGCAGGGGTGAGGGCCTCTCCGCTGCGCAGTCTGCCGCGATGGCACGTTTACGCTCGCTTGCACGCGAAGGTAATGCGACGCTTGGTCTTGAAGTCGGCGCCGCTGCCCGCCCACGCAGCTGCGCACCTTCGCCGACACGCCGCGCGAAGAAGGCGAGCTCAGCCTCTACGCCGCCAGCTTCGTCGGCGAGCGATTTGGTGGCCGCATCGAGGTGACGGGTGCGGTCGATCCGGACGACGATCGACCCGCGCGCATGGACGGCTCGTACGTCGCAGGCAAATTCGGCAACTGGATCTTCACGCTGGGGCAGCAGGAGCGCTGGTGGGGCTCGGGCTGGGAGGGCAGCCTGATCCTGTCGAACAATGCCCGCCCGGTGCCCACCTTTTCACTCGACCGAGCCGTGTCGAACCCCTTCGAGTCGAAGTGGCTGAGCTGGATCGGGCCGTGGCGACTCTCGACGTTCTTCGGCCGGATGGAAGGCTCGCGTGACGACTACGCACATCCCATGTTCTGGGGCATGCGAGTCTCGGCGCGGCCGCTCGATGGCCTGGAGATCAGCCTGGAGCGCACGGCACAACTGTGCGGAGAAGGCCGCTCGTGCACGCTCGGACGACTTCTGGAACATGTTTACCGGCAACGACAACGCCGGCGAGAACGTCGATGCCGGAGGACGAGCCGGGCAACCAGCTGGCGAGTTGGGACGTTCGCTGGGCCTCGCCCATCGGTGACTGGAACTACGCGCTGTACAACCAGCACACGGGCGAATCGATCGACAACAAGATCCCGCGGCCTTACCGCAGCATGGATGTGGCGGGCATCGAGACCTGGGGCGATCGGGCAGATGACGGCAGTTCCTGGCGGGCTGGAGTCGAGTACGCCAACACGCGCTGCGGCGGCACCGAGAACGGCCAGAAGCTCTGGGACTGCGCGTACAACAACGGCATTTTCACGGACGGCTATCGCTACTACGACCAGGTGATCGGCCATTCGATGGATGGCGACGGCACCATGTATTCGGCCCGGTTCATTCGCCTGGATAGCGTGGCAAACACACTGACCGTCGTCGCGCGCTATACGAAGGTCAACGAGGCGTTGACCGAGCCGGACACATTGCATTCGGTTGCAGCGGGCGCCGAGGACTGGATCAGCCTCGACGTGAGTTACCGCTACGGCTTGCGTGCAGGCTGGGTCGAGGGAGGAGTCGGCGTCGATAGCCAGGATCGCAAATGGCGCGACGACGAGGCCGTGCTGCCGCGCGCCTACGTGAGCTGGCATTACGCACTGCGATGAGCCGCACTGAGACGCTTGGGTTAACATTCCGGATTGACACCCGCATTCCATGCGACGGGGCATGATCGAATGGCTAGATTGAACTGGACGCGCCTGCTGGGCAGGGGGGCGTTGGCGGCGATTTTGGCACTTGCGGGTGGCGTGACCCTGGGCCAGACCCCGACGGCCGCGCAGATGGAAGCCTTTCGCAACCTGACGCCCGAGCAGCAGCAGGCCATCATGGAGCAGATGGGTGGTTCCGGCCAGGCGGGTTCGGCGTCGCAGAGATCGCGACCTCGCTTCTCCCGAGACGGTGAAGCCGAGATCCACGTCCGACGACGGCACTGACGCAACTGGACGAGCGTGAGGTCGACGGCGCGTGGCCCGGGTCAACGACGACGCTGCCGCGCGAACCGCGGATCCGCGCGAGCGACACGGTACTGATCGAGGCCAAGTTGCGTCCTGTAGACGCCCGTCGACGATGGCGCCGCAGCTGGAATGCAACGCAGCGCGGAAGATACCAAGCGACTCCAGGCCGTCCTGGATCGCGTGCTGCGCGGCAATCCCTACAAGCTCGACTTGAGCGGAGTGTTGCGGTTGCCCGGCGTGGCGCCCATCCCCTTGGCAGGGTCTCACCGAAAGCCAGGCGAGCGAACGCCTGAACCTGGACCCGGCGCTTGCTGCCTTCGAGACGAAGCTGCAGCTGCTGCCGCTCGAGAAGATGGATGTCGATGCGCTCAAGCCGTTCGGCTACGACCTGTTTGCCGGCGTTCCTTCTACGTTTGCTCCGGTCAGCGATATCCCGCTGCCATCCGAATACGTCGTCGGCCCGGGCGACCGCTTCGAAGTGCAGTTGATCGGCAATACCAAGAGTCGCCAGTCGCTGGTGGTCAATCGCGACGGGCGCATCATGTTCCCGGAACTCGGTCCCATCGCCGTCGCCGGCCTCAAGTTCGATGCCGCAAAGGCACGCATCGAAGCGCGCGTCAGCGAGCAGATGATCGGAACGCAGGCCGTCGTGTCGATGAGCGACCTGCGCTCCATTCGCATTTTCGTGCTGGGAGAAGCCGAGCGACCCGGTTCCTACACCGTCAGTGGACTGGCGACGATCACCAATGCGCTGTTCGCGAGCGGCGGCGTCAAGAAGATCGGTTCGCTGCGCAATATCCAGCTGAAGCGGGGCGGCACCCTGGTCACGCAGGCTCGACCTGTACGACCTGCTGCTGAACGGCGATACATCCAACGACGTGCGGCTGCTGCCTGGCGACGTGATCTTCATCCCGCCCGTGGGCGACACGGCCGGTGTGGCGGGCGCGATCCGGCGCCCGGCGATCTACGAATTGCGCGGCGAAAGCAAGGCGTCCGATCTGCTCTACCTCGGGGGCGGTCTGTTGCCGGACGCCGATCCGAAGCTTGCCACGATCGAGCGCATCGACGAGAACCGCGAGCGCGTCGTCCTCAATGTCAACCTGTCGTCGGCCTCGGCACGCGGCACGGGATTGCGCAGTGGCGATTTGATGCGGATTCCTGCGGTGCGGGCCACGATGGCGAATTCGGTGCACCTGCGAGGGCATGTGCAGCGCCCCAGTTCGTTCGAGTTCCGTCGGGGCATGCGCCTTACGGACGTGCTTGCCTTCGGTCGACGACCTCAAGCCGAATGCAGACGCGCGCTACGTCATGATCCGGCGTGAACAGCCGGGTACCCAGCGCATTTCAGTCACTTCTGCCAATCTCGAAGAGGCCTGGCGCAATCGCGCGACCGACGCGAATCCGCTGCTCGAGCCGCGCGATCAGATCTTCGTGTTCGATTCTGAGTCCGGTCGTTCCCAGTACCTGGATCCCGTGCTGCAGGAACTCAAGCTCCAATCGAACAGCGAGCAGCCTTCGCAGGTCGTCCGCGTTGCGGGTAGCGTGCGTGCCGAGGGCGAGTTTCCGCTGGAACCGGGAATGACCGTCAGCGACCTGATCCGCGCCGGCGGCGGGCTCGACGAACAGGCTTTCGAGCGCGAGGCGGAACTCGCGCGCTACGAAGTACGTGACGGGCAGACGCGCCGCACCGACGTGATCAAGGTCGACCTGGCTCGCGCCCTGGCCGGCGACGCCGCCGCCGACATTCTGCTGGCTCCATTCGATCTGCTCGTGATCAAGCGCGTCGTCGGAATGGACCGAGCAGGAGGTCGTCAGGATCGAGGGCGAGGTGAAGTTCCCCGGGGAATATCCCGATCCAGCGGGGCGAAACGATGCGCTCGCTCATCGAGCGGGCAGGTGGCCTGACCGCGATGGCCTATCCGCAGGGCAGCTTGTTCACGCGCGAATACCTGAAGGAGCGCGAGCGCCAGCAGCTGCGGGTGCTGACTGACCGCATGCGACAGGATCTCAGTTCGCTGGCGCTGCAGGCGGCGCAGGCGGGCGGCGCCATGGCTTCGCAGGCCTCCGAGACGCTCAGCATCGGGCAATCCCTGCTTGCGGACCTGCAGGCAGCCGAGCCCGTGGGGCGACTGGTCATCGACCTGGACAAGGCGCTTGCCGCGCAGATCCAATGCCGTCGGCGATATCGTTCTGCGGGACGGCGACCGGTTGCGCATCCCCAAGATGCCGCAGGAAGTCACGGTCATGGGCGAAGTGCAGAACTCCACGTCCCATCTCTTCATTCCGTCGCTGACGCGCGACGACTATCTGGCGATGAGCGGTGGCCTCACCCGGCGGGCGGACGACAAGCGCATCTACGTCGTGCGGGCCAACGGCAGCGTCGATGCCGGCGGGGGCAGCCGCTGGTTCGGGTCGGAAAGCCAGATGCGGCCGGGCGACACGATCGTCGTGCCCATCGATGCCGAACGCATGAGGCCGCTGCCATTGTGGACGGCGGTGACGACGATCCTCTACAACATCGCCATCTCGGTGGCGGCTGTGAATTCGTTCTGATGGCTGTCGCAGGATTGAAAGCTGGGCCCAATTTGATGGAAGGCTACTTTCACAATTGTCGCCGTGAGATTGAGCCGATGCTGCCCGCCGCCTTTGATTCGGTCATTGAGATTGGGTGCGGGGCCGCGCAGACGATGACCTGGATGCGTGGCTGCTGGCCGGAAGTCCGTTATCTTGGGCTTGAGATCAGCGAAGTCGCGGCTGCGGAGGGTCGACGAGCGGGTATCGACGTGCGCACCTGCGACTTCGAGTCTATGAGCGATGATGACCTGCGCCAGTTGGGTCGCTTCAAGGTGGTCCTGGCGATGGATGTCCTCGAGCACTTCAAGGACCCGTGGTCCGCCATCACGAAAATCAAGAGCCTGGTGGCGCCAGAGGGTGTTCTGATCGCAAGCATCCCAAACGTCAGGTACGGTCCAGTTCTCTGGAACCTCGTGGCTCGGGGGCGCTGGGAGTATACGGATAGCGGGATCCTGGACCGAACGCACTTGCGCTTCTTTACGCGTGACAGCGCGGTCGAACTCGTCAAAGAATCCTTTGACGTCTTGGACGTGAGACCGATTCATATGCGCCGTGCTGCTTTCTTGAATGCTGTCACCCTCGGGCTGTTTCGCGACTTCCTCGCCCTGCAATTCCTGATCAAGGGCAGGCCGCGCAGTCAATCGGCAATGCGCTGAGGAACTCATGTCTCAATTAGAAAGCGACTCCAATGTCCTCGGAATCTGACGGCTTATCACTAACTGACGCAATCGCAGTTTTCAGGCGGCGCTGGCGACTCATACTTGCGATTGTGGTGCTGTGCATGACGCCGGCTGCGCTGATGGCGTTCCTGACGAAGCCGACCTACCAGGCCACTACCGTTCTGCTACCAGTCAGTGACGACGGGGGTGGGAGCTTGTCGGCGTTGATGGGTCAGTTCGGCGGTCTTGCCTCGCTCGCCGGGGTGTCGCTGGGGGGTGGCAATCAGAGAGCGGAGGCTGTAGCGGTTCTTCGCTCGCAGGATTTCGGGCGAGAGTTCATCCGGCGGCATGGGTTGATGCCACGGCTGTTTGCGTCCCGCTGGGACGCCAGCACCAAGAGTTGGAAGGGCCAGGACGAGTCAAAATGGCCGACGATGAACCGTGCATGGCAGACGTTTGATCGCAACATCCGACGAGTTACGGAGGACCGTAAAACCGGCTTGATTACGCTCGAAGTCCGCTGGCGTAATCCCCAGGAGGCTGCCGATTGGGCCAACTGGATGGCACAAGACCTTAATGCGTCGATGAGACAGCGCGCGATCGACGAGTCGGAGCGAATGCTTAGCCACATGCGGACAGAGTTGGACGCGGCTACCCACGTCGAATTGCGGGCGGCGGTTTCCCGTCTCATGGAAGTTGAGATGAAAAAGGCCTTGCTTGCGAGGTCCCGGACCGAGTTTGCAGTCCGAGCAATCGATCGCGCCCAGGTGGCCGATGTCGACCAATACGTCTGGCCAAGACGCGGCCTGCTGCTCGCAGGCGGGCTGGCGCTGGGTCTCTTGGTGGGGGGCTTCGCAGCCCTGGTGATAGGAAGCCGCAGCAGATCCGGAAACCGCGAACAGGACAGGCAAGGCAACTGATCGATGAGTCGAGCAGTTTGTCACTGGCCGATCCCGCGACCAAATCGATGGGGCTGACCTCGGAGCGCGGCGCGTTCCTACGTTCCGCATCGATCAACGTGGTCGGCCAGATGGCTCCGTTGATTGCAGCGGTCATCACGATTCCGCCCCTGTTGAGCGTGCTCGGGGCGGATCGTTTTGGCCTGCTCATGCTGTTTATGGTCGCCGTCGGGTATTTCGGCCTGCTCGACATTGGAATTGCCAAGGCTGTTACGCGACGAATTGCGCAACTGGGCGTCGAGGCAGGCCCGGCCGATCGCAGCGTAATCATCGGGTCGGCACTGGTGCTGCTGCTGGCCATTTCCCTGCTGACCGCAGGTTTCCTGATTGCGATGTCCGGGCAAATCGTGTCGGCGGTGGGTGCCACTCCCGAATTGAGCGCTGAATTGCAGGGCGCACTGCGCCTGGTTGCACTGTGCATACCGATCATCCTGATGGGCCAGGCATTTCGCGGCTGTCTCGAGGGTTTGAATCGCTTCGACCTTGTTAACTTGATTACCGTTCCGGCCAGCGTTGCAACGTACGTCCTGGCGTATGGTGGAGCGTTCCTGGGGGCTGATTTGCGCTATGTCGTGATGGGTGTTTGCCTGTCACGAGTGCTGGGAGCATTCGCGTTTCTCGCTGCGTATCGCGCGCTGCATACAGGCCTGCAGGTCAAGTTGGCTGCAAGCAAATCTGAAGCGACCCAATTGTTGCGATTCGGTGGGTGGGCAAGTGTTTCGTCGATCATCGGTCCGGCTATCGTCTTCATGGACCGGTTTGCGATCGCGATTCTGCTGGGTCCGGCGGCCGCGGCTATCTACTCGACGGTTCAGGAAATCATGTACAGGATCCTTATCGTGCCATCCGCGGTGACCGCGGTGACCTTTCCTGCATACATTCGCGCTGCTGGGCATGACGGCACGAGAGCGACGGACATCATCACGACGAGCTTTCTGGCTATATTCTTCATTCTCGCTCCGGTGAGCCTTGGCGCCGTCAGCGTCGGGGCACCTCTCCTGGAAGTCTGGTTGGGCGGGACGGTCGACGATACCTCGCGAATCGTAATCGGATTGCTCGCCGGCGTAGTCCTGATCAACGGAGTTGCCCAGGTTCCCTTCGCCGTAATTCAGGCCGCCGGTCGAGCGGACTTGACGGCAAAGCTGCACACCGTAGAGTTTTTCATACTTGCTCTGGCTATGTGGCTGCTGGTGCCCAAGTTCGGCGTCGAAGGCGCCGCGTGGGCTTCATTCGGTCGTGTTGTGTTTGACTTGCTCGTGCTCCTCGGCGCATCCCTGACTGTCTGTCGTATACCCCTCGCGGTACTCGGTCGAATCGCAGGATTGGTCGCAGCCGTGCTCGTCGCCATGTACGCCATCTCATTCTCGGCAGGAACCGGGTATCGCGCTGCGCAGGGCATGCTGTTCGTGGTGATTGTCGTCGCCCTCGCGGCAAGGCTGTTCCAGATCGATTTTCGACAAGTGTTCCGCGAGTTTGCCGGGCGCAACTAGTACTGACCACCGATGAATGACATTCTCCTGAGCAGGATTCGCAGCCGACGCGTGGCGGGCAAGCCACTCGTGACCATCGTCATCGTGAACTGGAATGGTTGTCGCGACACGTTAGATTGCCTCGGCTCACTCGACAAAATGACCGACGATGGATGGTGTGCACTCGTTGTCGACAACGGCTCGAGCGATGATTCCATTGCCGCCATTGAAAGCCGGTTTCCGGACGCGGTGGTGGTCGGCACGGGCATGAATCTCGGCTTCGCTGGCGGGTGTAATGTCGGAATGCGGGAGGCTGTGGCCGCAGGCTCCGAGTGGGTCTGGCTGTTGAACAACGATGCGCTCGTAGAGCCCTCGGCGTTGTCCATTCTTCGCGCTGTGACAGAACGGTTTCCGCTGCACGATTTCTTCGGCAACGTCGTCACTTATGCGGAGGCGTCTGACCGGATCTGGTTCGGCGGCGGCCGTTACCGGCGCATATCGGGCCAGTTCGTCAGCGAACGAACTCTCGAGCTCTATGTCCCGCAGGCGGACCATCTGGCATCACGCCTTACCGACTGGGTCACGGGTTGCTCGATGCTGGTTCGCTCCTCGACCATACAGAGGTCGGGCATGATGGATGAGAGCTTCTTCCTGTACCGGGAAGAGGTCGAGTGGCAAATTCGATGTGGTGCGGGCCAGCCTTGCGCCGTGTTGGTGGACAGTCCCATCGTCAGACACAAGGTGGGTCGCTCGACCGGTACTACAGACGGGCTTCTAGGCGTTGCGTTCATGTCCAGAAACTACTTGAAGCTCGCTGGGCTGCAGGCCGGGCCCTGGTTGCCGCTCTGGCTGCTACGGTGGTTCTTGGATTATCTGTTGCGGCCGGCGCTGCGACTGAAATTCGCGAAGATAAAGGCAGCTCTGGTCGGCGCAGTGCCCTGAACATGGACGGAGCTCAAGCGCTCGCTCGCATCAAGGCCGCAACCGTCGCACCGGCTCGGGCGTCCGGTTGAAGCCGACACATAGCCCGATGATGCCGAAGTTCAGACATGTCGTCATGGTGACGCCCACCTCCGCGGGGGGGCATGCTCGGTATTCGAAGGAGTTGCTGACTGCGCTGGTGCAGGAAGCAGAACCGGATGAAGGATGGCGTTTCTCCTTGATAACCAGCGAGGATCTGGCGCCCGAGTTTCAGTCGTCCCGCTACACCGTGCTGCCAGTTCTGACCCGCCAGTTGCCCAGGGAAATCGTACGGTTCGCGGCTTTCCTGGATCGTGGGGCGAATCGGGTATTACGTGCGTCGAGAATGGCAGTGCTGGAAGTGCATTGCCCGAGGTGACGCGACGCAAGCTTCCATACTGCACCTGCAGGAGTTCAACGTACTGACCACGCCTGTTCTGGCCATGCTCTGTCGTCGAGCGGGGATCAAGGTCGTGCTGACGGTGCACAACATCCGACCGCATACGGTGACTCCCCTGGTTGGTGCGAGCCTTCACGCAATTCTCAGTCGGTGGATGTGGCGCAACACGGATGCATTGATAGTGCATACGGCGGGTTTGAGGGAGTCGCTCTTGAATGAGTTGGGAATCGATGCGCCACCTGTGGCTGTCGTCGAGCACGGCGTCTGGTCCGTGACGAGGCAGGGAAGGCAGGGTGGTCAGGTCGGCGGGCGCACCCGGTTGCTTTTTTTCGGTGTCATACGCCGCAACAAAGGACTCGAGATCCTGCTGGCCGCCATGCGGTCCCTCGATTCCTGCGTGCTGCGAATCGTCGGCGCGGCTGAAGACGCAGCCTACCGGGAGGAGGTGCTGGCGCTTGGTAGACGGGTTCAGCCCGGACATGTGCAGGCAAAGATTGGTTATGTGACTGATTCCGAGGCTGACCAGGAATTTTCGGCGGCAGACCTTGTGGTCCTGCCATATCGTGAGTTCGGCGCACAGAGCGGTGTCCTCTGGCTGGCGGTGGCGCACGGCAAGCCCGTGGTTGTTACCGATGTGGGCGCACTGGCAGAGTCCGTTCGTCGCCTCGGTAACGGCCTGATCGCAAAGGCAGGCGACGTCGAAGCCCTGGTGCATGCAATAGATTCGGCGATCCAGCCAGCTGCATTGGCACGCCTCACCGCAGCCGCCGAGTCGGCCGAATCCGGCGCCGGCTGGGGCAGCGCTGCACGTGACACCTTGCAAGTCTACGCACGGTTCGACGATGTCGACGCTTGATCGATTGCCCGCCTTGCCGGTAGAGGCGCACGGCCCCCGGGTCAGCCTGGAGCGCGCGGCACTCGCGGTCTTTGTGTTTTCAGCCTTCTTTCCTAACCCGGCAATTCCCGTCGGTTCCTCCAGTGGAATCCAGTTCAACCAGATCATGGCCGTCGCCGTGCTCTGGCTGGCGCGGCGTAATCCAATCGACCAAAGGTTCTGGACCGTCTTGTTCTTGATTTACGGGCCCATCGTCATCGGGGCATCGGTAGTCACTTGGCGCGGGGACGCGATGTTTGCCGATCTTGCCATCAAGAACATCGTTCTCTCTGCACTGCCCCTGCTTGTGCTAACGGCCGGAGGTGCGGCGTTCAAGAGAGACAATATGCGGCTGATACTCGGCGCCGCCTGCGCCGGGATAATCGTCAACGGGCTGATAGGCGCTTGGCAGTGGTGGTCATTTGCCGGCGCCAATTTTCCGCTCATGAGTCTGTTCAACAATCCCGAGTTCGCGAGTTTTACGGACGTCGCGGACGACTACGCAGAATACGTCAAGCGTCCATTCGGGTTGTTCCCGGAACCATCGGCGATGTCCGCCAGCGTCGGTCCGTTCGTCATTCTGCTGCTAAGCCTGGTGTGGGTCGGGGCCCGGGGAGTTTCAGCGACGACCGGGGACCGGGCCCTCTGGGGACTGGCGGCTCTAATGGGCGGCGCGCTGCTCGTCGCGTCGGCCAGCGGCTATGCACTGCTGTTACCGCTGTTCGCAATCGGCGGCTACGTTTTTGGCCGATGGACGCGTCGGCCAACTGCTGCTGGGACCTCCATAGGCTGCCTGCCCATGGCCCTGATCGTCGCTTCGACCCTTGGGGTTCTGCTTGCCGCGTTGCCGATCATGATTCTGCGGGTTACCACCGAAATGGGACTGGAAGCGGGCTCCTGGGTGCAGCGGGCGCGGTCAATCCAAATCGGGTTCCTGGAGTTTGTAAGTTCTGCTGACAGGGTCCTGTTCGGTATCGGACCTGGCGTTTCGCACAAAGTCGTTTCGAGTCAGGATTCGAGCCTGGAAGCCATTTACAGCACATTGTTGCGGTACATCTTCGAGACTGGAATTGTCGGCGCAATGGCGCTCGCGATCGTGACGATCGGCCTGCTTCGCATCATCAGGGCTTCGGAACTCCCGGGGCTGGGTGCAGCAGTTGCAATCAGCATTGCGGCAGGCGCCACGATGTCCACCAGCTACTGGTCGCTGGCGCCGATGTGGATGATGCTTGCCTTGGTGGTCAAGTGGGATCAATTGTTTCCCGCGGCCTCAGGCTTCCAGGCAGCCAGAAATGTCGCTGCTTCGAGCACCGCCTGATGCGCATCTGTTTTGTCACGACCGGTCTCGGCACCGGGGGCGCCGAGACGATGCTCGTTGCGATGGCGAGGCAACTGGTCGCCAGCGGCCATGAATGCAGCATCATCTCACTCGGCACCGATGGGACGATGTCCGGGCAACTCAGGGAAGCCGGCGCGACGGTCTTGAGCCTCGGCACGACGGGCGTGTTCTCCCTGCCGGCGAGTCTCGGCCGGCTGATCCGGGCCATTCGTGCATTCCGACCGGATGTCGTGCAAGGCTGGATGTATCACGGCAATTTCGCAGCCAGCATGGCCTGCGCCCTGGGGGCCGACAGGCCCGTCGTCTGGGCCGTGCACCAGAGCCTGTACGACATCGCGCTCGAGAAGCGGCTTACGCGACTCGTGATTCGTTGGTGCGCACGGCTCTCGAAGAAGGCGGCCGCTGTGGTCTATGTCTCGAGCGTGAGTGCGACGCAGCACCGCAAGATCGGATTCGAGCCGGCAGTCGAAAAGGTCATACCGAACGGCTTTGATATTGGACGTTACAAGCACGCGCCGGATTCGCGGAGTATCGTGCGAGCCGAACTTGGCTTGCCCGCGGACGCATTCGTGATCGGGAACGTGGCCCGATGGCATCCCATGAAAGATCACGTGACGCTGTTGCGGGGTTTCGCGGATGCTTCGGCACGCGCTGCAAAGCTATGGCTCGTCTGCGTCGGCGCGGGTGTCGATGGTTCGAATCCTTCGATTCAGGACGAGGTGATCGCGAACGACATCGGCCATCGCGTCCTCCTGCTGGGCGAACGCCGCGATGTCCCCAGGTTGCTCTCGGCCTTCGATGTCCTTTGCGTGTCTTCAGCCTGGGGCGAGGCGTTTCCAATGGTGGTTGGCGAGGCGATGGCGTCCAAGGTGCCCTGCGTCGTGACGAATATTGGCGACGCCCCCATGATGGTGGATGACTGCGGGCTGGTCATTCCACCGGCCTCGCCGAGCAGGCTTGCGGATGCGTTGCTTGCCTTGGGAAGTCTCGGCGAAGATGAGTTTCGACGGTTGGGCGAACGGGCGAGAGCGCGAGTTGGCGCGAACTACAGCATCCAGGCTGTCGTCGGGCAGTACCTGGCGTTGTATGACGATGCGATGCGCCGGCATGAGCAGCATCGGAGCAAGTCGTAAGTGTGCGGCATAGCCGGATTCTTTGATCCCAGGGGCAGGCTGGCGGACGGGGCCTCTGCGCTGACGGATATGGCCTCGGCCCTGGTGCACAGGGGGCCGGATGGCGCGGGGATTGCCTGGGACGAGTCGACCAGGGTCGGCCTCGCTCATCGAAGGTTGGCGATCGTCGACTTGAGCGCAAGCGGCGCGCAGCCGATGAACTCGCACTGTGGCCGGTACGTCATCAGCTTCAATGGCGAGATCTATAATTTCGAGGAAATCCGGGAGGAGCTACGCGCCGCGGACCGCACCATTGAATGGCGCGGTACCTCTGATACGGAGGTCCTCATCGAGCTGATTGCGCGCAAGGGATTTCAGGCCTCGTTGCGTCGTGCGAACGGGATGTTTGCGCTGGCCCTGTTCGACAGGCATCGCAACGAATTAATGCTTGCCCGGGACAGGTTTGGCGAAAAGCCCTTGTATTACGGCTGGTCGCAAGGAGTCTTCGTCTTTGCTTCGGAGCTCAAGGCCATCGCCGCCCTGCGGCTGGGCACGCCGGAAATCGACCCTGTTGCGACGGCGCAGTTCTTCCAGTTCGGCTGCATTCCGGCACCGCGATCGATTTTCCAGGGCATCAACAAGCTAGGTCCGGGCTGCAGCGCCGTCCTCAGCGTTTCGCCGTCGGGCGCGAAAGATATCGTCAAGGCAGCCTTCTGGTCTGCGGCAGATGCTGTCCAGACTGCAAGGAAGTCGAGTCCGCAGGTCGACAGATCGTCGATCGTTGACCGGCTGGATACCGGAATTCGGCGCGCGGTGGCAATGCGGATGCACGCGGACGTGCCGCTCGGTGCATTCCTGTCCGGAGGAATCGATTCCTCGATCGTGGTCGCGGCGATGCAGACTCAATCGGCTAAGCCGGTGCGCACGTTTTCCGTCGCATTCGGCGATGCGGAGTACAACGAGGCCGAGAATGCCGCGGCGATCGCCAGGCACCTCGGTACCGCCCACACCGAGGTCATCCTTTCGCCCGAAGATGCGTTGGCAGTCGTACCTCGATTGGGACGCCTGTTCGACGAGCCGTTCGCCGATTCATCGCAGATACCGACGATCCTGGTTTCCGCGGTGGCCCGGCGGTTCGTGACCGTTGCGCTTTCCGGTGACGGTGGTGACGAGCTGTTCGGCGGATATAACCGCCATGTCTTCGGGCCGAAGTTATGGCGACGGCTCGCCTTGATTCCAGGCCCGATGCGCGCCTTGATGTCGGGTCTTGCAGGCGCCGTCCTGGCGTCTCCCGGAGCGCCGGGCGCTTATGGAGCGTCTCATGTCGACTGCGACGCGGGGGCGTCACAAGCATCTCGATAGCAAGATCAACAAGCTCGTTCGTGCCGCCAGTGCACGGGACTTCGGTGCGTTTTACGCGGACCTGCGCTCCATCTGGCCGGATCCCCGCGTCATCCTGGGTTCCGGCGTGCCCGAGCCCAGCGACATTTCGTGGCTGAGTGCAGATGCGGAAAGCCTGGTTGCAGCCGAAGCGATGATGCTGGCCGATACCGTGAGCTATCTTCCGGATGACATCCTGACCAAGGTCGATCGGGCAAGCATGTCTGTCAGTTTGGAGGCCCGGGTTCCTTTCCTGGATCCCGAGCTATTCGACCTGGCCTGGACAGTGCCGCTGGACATGAAGATCAGCGATGGAGTCGGTAAGAGGGTGCTGCGGGACGTGCTGGCCCGGTATGTGCCGCGTCCGCTGTTCGAGCGTCCGAAGGCTGGCTTTGCGATTCCCCTGGCCGCATGGTTGCGGGGCCCGTTGCGGGATTGGGCTGACAACCTGTTGAGCGACGAAGCCCTGCGGGCAAGCGGCATGCTTGATCCGGCGCCGATCCTGGAGACGTGGAAGCTGCACCTTTCGGGCACTGCCGACAGGTCCGAACAGTTATGGACAGTGCTCATGTTTCAGGCGTGGCATCGCGAATGGATCTAGCGACAGACGTCGGTCGGACCGATGCGACTGAAAAACAACGATTGTTGTTCGTTGTCAATGTGGCGTGGTTCTTCGTATCGCACAGGCTGTCCCTGGCACTTAGCGCCCAGGCGGCGGGGTACGACGTTCATGTCGCCGCCGCGCCGGATGACGCCGAGGCGCTTGCGACACTGCGGTCGCATGGGATCACCTTTCATCCGATCCGGATTACCCGCAGTACATTCAGGGTGGTTGACGAGCTTCGAGCGCTGTCCGACCTGATGCGTCTGTACCGTTCACTGCGCCCCAGTGTCGTGCACCACGTCACCATCAAGCCCATGCTTTACGGATCACTGGCGGCGCGGCTGACCAGTGTCTCCCCGGTCATCAACGCTGTTTCCGGGATGGGCTACGTCTTTACCAGTTCCGGCGGGCGTGCAGGTCTGCGGCGGCGTCTCGTCACCCTGGCTTACCGCTGGCTGTTCGCGCGGCCAGGTACCTGGGTCATTGTTCAGAATGCAGACGACGCCGCCTTCCTGAGTGACGCCAAGATAGTGGATCCCGCACGATGCGTGCTCATTCGTGGATCGGGCGTCGATCTCGACAGGTTTGCGTATCTTCCGCCTCCCGCCACTCGTCCGGTCCTGGTCGTCTGTCCCTGTCGGATGCTATGGGACAAGGGGGTGGGCGAATTTGTCGAGGCGGCGCGCTTGCTGCGCAGCTGGGATGTGGACGTTCGATGCGCCCTGGTTGGGGGGCTCGACGCGCAGAATCCGGCTGCGGTCCCGGAGGAGTATCTTCAGGCCGCTGTCGCCGATGGGGTAATCGAGTGGTGGGGACATCGACGCGACATGCCGGAAATTCTTTCGAATTGTCACATCGTCTGTCTGCCTTCATACAGGGAGGGCATCCCAAAGGCATTGCTTGAAGCGGCGGCAGCTGGGAGGCCTGTGGTCACGACCGACGTGCCCGGATGCCGTGAAGCAGTCGACCGAGGAAAAACCGGCCTCATCGTGCCGCCGCGCGACCCTCGCGCACTGGCCACCGCAATTCGATGCCTGGTCGACGACGAGCGCATTAGACTCGAATACGGCCAGTCCGCACGGGAGAAGGCGGTACGTGAGTTCAGCGTGGAAGGCGCGGCTGCGGCGACATTGGCCGTTTATGCAGAAGCCCGGACCGGGCAGTCGGGGTAACGAACATGTGCGTTGCAGAGCGGGATACGTGGGAAGCGCCCGGCGTCGAGGGCGACTGGCATGCTCGATAGACGAAGGATCCGTGACATGTTGCCGGAGCGTGCGGTTCATTGGACCCGTCGCGTTCGCTGGCGGCTGGCTCCGCAGGAGCCGGAGGCGCCCACGGTGCGCCGTATCCTGCGATGCACGCGCGGGCTCGCCATCGATGTCGGCGCGAACTACGGCTTCTACACCAGCCTGATGGCCGCCTGCGCGGATGAAGTCGTCGCGTTCGAGGCGAATCCAGCGATAGCCGGATACCTGGCGAGAGTTTCACCGGGGAACGTGCGGGTCGAAAACCTGGCGTTGTCCAACGACAAGGGAATCGTGCGCCTGAGAATTCCCGAGGTGAGCGGCAGCCAGTCTCCGGGCATGGCGACGGTCTCGACCCGTAATGATTTCGCCACTGAAAAAGTCACCGGGTTTGCCTTCGTGGACGTCGCCGCAACCACGCTGGACCACTACGTCGCAGACCGGCGAATCGAGGCGATTTCGTTCTTGAAGATCGACGTCGAAGGGCATGAGAGCGAAGTCCTGGACGGTGCCTGGCAAAGCATCACCCGGTTCATGCCGGTGATGCTGGTCGAATCAGAGTATCGGCATGGTGCCGACGTGGAAGCGCTCGTGGAGCGCCTGCGCCGCATCGGCTATGAGGCGTTCATCACCGACGAGCAGGGCCGCGTCATGAGACCGCTGGCGGCTGGAGAGACTAGAAGCCTGCAGGAAGGCGAATTCCCGATGCACAGTCCTGTGGAGGGCCGGGCGTCAATTTACCGGAATAACTTTCTCTTTGTTCCCGCTTCGATGGCCAGCTCGCGCATGGCGGACATCCTGTCGGGGAAGTGACGCGTGCAAATGGCGGGGCGATGTCGCCGGCCGCGCATTCCGGTGGGCGTCATTTTTTGAGGTCGGCCACGACGAAGACACCCACCGTGCAGAAGTCGATTTCGGTGTAACGGTGCCTGGCGGGGTGCGTGGCGTAACCCTGCCGCAGCGCCTCCGAGAGTTCCGTCTCCTCCAGCCGGACGGTGAAGCCGCTGTCCTGAAGCAACCTGCGCCAATCGGACATTCTCAGGCGATTGGTGTAGGCGCTTCGATTCCATGTCATTGCCCGCCATATCCACTCGCCGTAGCGCAGGTGCTCAGCCTGCAATTCGGGTTCCGAGTGATAGTGGTCACGCAGATCGATCGAACTCAGCATCACCCCGCCAGGACGAAGCACTCGTGCGATCTCGGACACGGTCAGTTCCGGATACCTGGCGTGCTCCAGGCATACGTTCGACCATACGGCGTCGAACGAGGCGTCGGCGAACGGCATCCGTTTGCCGTCGTAGTAGCTCATCTGCAGCCTCGTCGCTGCCTGCGGCAGTTCGTAACGTTCGATGTCCAGTCCAACTGCACTGCGGGCACCGTCCTCGAGTGCCCGCAGCAGCAGGCCAAAGGTCTGGCCCGGGCCGAGTTCCAGCACGTCCTTGGCCGCCGTGTCGAAATGCTTGCGCAGGCGTTGATAAGTCGACTCGACGACTTCGCCAGCATTGTTCATTCCTGTCTCATGGCGGTCTCGCGCCAATGCACGGACCGGCGGCAGCATGATTGCGATGTTCAGCGCGATCTCTTTTGGGACGAACAAAGTGTCTGCCTCGGGTGATTCTGGAGCGTGTGATATTGCTGGTTCGATGCTGTCCAGGCGACTGTCAGCGTGACTCGTGTTGCTGATGCCTGCTGGCGCTGGAATCGTCAGCCAGTGTGAGCCGCTTGGCTGCTGCATCTTTCGCGGAAACGGTGACCGTCAGGTTCTCTATTGGCCAGGCGATCGCCAATGACGGGTCGTTCCAGTGGACAGCAGCCTCGGCATCCGGCGCGTAGTACGTCGTGGTCTTGTAAGCGAAGTCGGCGACCTCGCTGAGCACCAGGAAGCCGTGCGCAAAACCGGGTGGAATCCAGAGTTGCCTGTTGTTCGTGTCACTCAACTCCACGCCGACCCACTTGCCGAATCGTGCGCTATTGCGTCGAAGGTCGACGGCGACGTCAAAGACACGCCCGCGCACTGCCCTGACCAGCTTGCCCTGCGCATGCGGCGGCAATTGATAATGCAGCCCGCGCAGCACGCCGCGCGCTGACCGCGAGTGATTGTCCTGCACGAAATCGACTTCGTACCCGACCGCTTCATTGAAGCCGCGCCGGTTGTAGCTTTCCATGAAAAAGCCGCGTTCGTCGCCGAAGACCTTGGGCTCAAGGATCAGCACTTCGGGCAGCTCGGTGGGGATGATCTTCATCAGAACGCCCGTTCGCGCAGCAGCTGCAGCAGATACTGCCCGTAGCCATTCTTTCGCAGCGGCTCCGCCAGTGCTTTCGAGTTGGGCGGCATCGATCCAGCCAGAGCGGTAAGCAATCTCCTCCGGGCAGGCCACCTTCAGTCCCTGCCGCTTCTCCAGGGTCGCGATGAACTGGCCTGCCTCGAGCAGGCTGTCGTGCGTGCCCGTATCAAGCCAGGCATAGCCGCGGCCCATGATCTCGACGTCGAGCTTGCCCTGCTGCAGGTAGCGGGCATTGACCTCGGTGATCTCGAGTTCGCCACGGGCGCTCGGCTTGATGCTCGCGGCGATGTCGCAGACCTGCTCGTCATAGAAATACAGGCCGGTCACCGCGTAGTTGCTCTTGGGCGCCTTCGGCTTTTCCTCGATCGAGACCGCGCGCTGTCCCGCGTCGAATGCCACCACTCCATATCGTTCCGGATCCGTCACGTGGTAGGCGAAGACGCGTGGCGCCGGCGGTCCGCGCGCTCGCGCGCTTGAGCAGCGAGGCGAAGTCATGCCCGTAGAAGATGTTGTCGCCCAGCACCAGGGCGCTGGGGTGATTGTCCACGAACTCGCCGGCCGAGGATAAAAGCCTGCGCCAGCCCGTCCGGACTCGGTTGCACGCAGTAGCTGAAGTTCATGCCCCAGCGGCTGCCGTCGCCGAGAAGCGCTTCGAAGCGGGGCGTGTCCTGCGGCGTGCTGATGACCAGCACGTCGCGGATGCCGGCCAGCATCAGCGTCGAAAGCGGGTAGTACACCATCGGCTTGTCGAAGACCGGCAGCAGCTGCTTGCTGATCGACAGCGTGGCGGGGTGGAGGCGGGTGCCGGAGCCTCCCGCGAGGATGATGCCCTTGCGCTGCATGATCGTGTTTCCTGCGTTGAACTGGGCGCTGAGTCGATTGCCGAGCACTTCGGTCGAGCATCCGCTCGACGCCGGTCTGCCAGTCGGGAAGGACGAGGCCGAATGCGTGCCGCAATTTCGATGTCTCCAGTCGCGAGTTGGCGGGACGTTCGCCGGCCGTCGGGAACGCCGACGTGGGCACCGGCCGTATCGCTTCTGGCGCCACCTTGACTGGTGCGCCGGCTGCCGCGAGCGCGTCTCGATCACATGACTGGCGTAACCATGCCAGGTGGTTTCGCCCGCTGCGGCCAGATGGTAGGTCCCAGCCAGCTCGGGCCGGCGCACGGCCGCCAGCAGCGCATGGGCCGTTACGTCCGCCAGCAGTTCGGCCCCGGTCGGCGCGCCATGCTGGTCGTCGATCACCGCAAGCTCATCGCGTTCGGCCGCGAGCCGCAGCATCGTGCGTCGCGAAATTGTTGCCGCGCGATGCGTAAACCCAGCTCGTGCGGAAAATCAGGTGCCGGCAGCCGCTGGCGCGGATCGAGTTGCTTCGCCTTCCAGCTTGGTCTGGCCGTACACATTCAAGCGGTGCCGGTCGGGTCGTCCTCGGACCACGGGTCAGGCGCCGGATCCGTCGAAAACGTAGTCGGTGCTGTAGTGGACCAGCCATGCGCCGAGTCGCCGCGGCTTCGCGCGCCAGTACGCCCGGCGCGGCGGCGTTGATCGCTCGCGCCAGATCCGGTTCGCTCTCCGCCTTGTCCACCGCCGTGTGTGCCGCCGCATTGACGATCACGTCCGGTCGCAGCCGGCGCACCGTCTCGGCCAGGACGGTCCGGATCGCTCAGGTCGCCGCAAGAGCGGGGTAGCATCGCTACGGTCGAGCGCAATCGAGTTCGCCCAGCGGCGCGAGCGAGCGCTGCAACTCCCAGCCAACCTGGCCGTTCTTGCCGAAAAGCAGGATCTTCAAAGTGCCGCCCTGGACGCGTAGTTCGTACCGACCCATTCCCGGTACGCGCCGGACTGCACGTTGGCGACCCAGTCCGGATGGTCGAGATACCACTGTACGGTCTTGCGGATGCCGGTTTCGAAGGTTTCGGCGGGCTTCCAGCCCAGTTCCCGCTCGATCTTGCGTGGCGTCGATCGCATAGCGGCGATCGTGGCCGGGACGATCAGTCACGTAGGTGATCAGCCGGCTATAGCTTCCGGCGGAGTCGGGTCGCATCTCGTCGAGCAGTCGGCAGACGGTGCGGACGATCTCGATATTCGGCTTTTCGTTCCAGCCGCCGATGTTGTATGTCTCGCCGACCTTGCCACGGGCCAGCACTTCGCCGGATGGCGCTGCAGTGATCCTTGACGTACAGCCAGTCGCGTACCTGCATGCCGTCGCCGTACACGGGCAGCGGCTTGCCCGCCAGCGCATTGACGATCATCAGCGGAATCAACTTCTCGGGAAAGTGATAGGGCCCGTAGTTGTTGCTGCAGTTCGTCGTCAGCACGGGCAGGCCGTACGTGTGATGCCATGCGCGAACCAGGTGATCGCTGGCGGCCTTGCTCGCCGAGTACGGGCTGTTGGGCTCGTAGGGGTGGGTCTCAGTGAAAGGCGGGGTCCGTGGGGCCGAGTGACCCGTAAACCTCGTCCGTGCTGACATGCAGAAAACGGAACGTCTTCGGCGATTCGGCTCATCGAGAGTTGAGTAGTAGCCGCGGGCGGCCTCCAGCAGTGTAAACGTCCCGTTGACGTTGGTTTGCATGAACGCAGCCGGGCCGTGAATGCTCCGGTCAACGTGGCTTTCGGCTGCGAAATGCACGATCGCGCGTGGCCGATGCTCGGTCAGAAGACCGTCGACCAGGGCACGGTCGCAGATGTCGCCGCGGACGAACATGTGGCCGGTCGCATGCCCTTCAGCGTCGCGAGGTTTTCGAGATTGCCCGCGTAAGTCAGCGCGTCCAGATTGACCACAGGCTCGTCGACCGCATGCAATCCAGTCCAGGACGAAGTTGCTGCCGATAAATCCGGCGCCGCCGGTGACCAATATCATGCAGGCCCTTTATCGTTGAACACTGTCATGTTCTATCACTTCCGGTCTGACAGTAAGAATTGTCAATAGTAATCGTCGCGAATTGAAACCGAACCGATTTTCCCGGATGAAAGGCTCTCCGAAGTTGGTAATATTGGAACACAGATCATGAAATGGCTCTAACCGCCCAGGAAGTGCGGAAAGGGCTTTCCAAGGGTGTCGGAAGTGCTACAGGGATCGTTCAGTCTGCAAGCTTTGGCGCCGCTATGCATCAGTTTCCTGGTGACCGTCACCTTGATGCTGGTCCTGCAGGCCGGTCGCTACGCAGCTGCGTCTGGTCGACGTCCCGGGCGGGCGCAAGAGCCACGCCGGCGAAGTGCCGGTAATTGGCGGCGTCGCCATGTTTGGCGGCCTGCTGGCCGCGGCGTTGGCGGTCGGCTCGTCATGGAGCGGTGAATCCGCGCTCCTGGTAGCTGCGGCTTTGATGGTGATAGTGGGCGTGCTGGACGATCGCTTCGACCTGCCCCCGTTTGCGCGGATCGTCGCGCACATGGCAGCCGCCATGACCCTTGTGCTGGCCAGTGGCCTGACGGTCCAAAGTCTCGGCAGATCTTTTCGGTTTTGGCGCGTTGAGCCTGGGTCCGTTCGACTTCATATTCACCGTTGTTGCCGCCATTGCCCTGATCAATGGGTTCAATATGCTGGACGGACTCGACGGGCTGGCAGGCGGAGTGGCGCTTATTGCTCTGCTCGGCTTATCGTTTTATTTCCTGGGATCAGCAGGTGCGCCCGCCGCGATGTTGTCGCTGGGTATGGTGGGTTCCATCAGCGCATTTCTGATTTTCAATCTGCCAGCGAAGTTCAATCGACCGGTGCTTGCGTTCATGGGCGATGCCGGCAGCACTTTGCTTGGCTTCATCCTCGCGGGATTAGCGCTCGTGGCGATCCAGCCGCAAGGCCAGGGTCTGCAACCGATTCTCGTGCTGTGGCTGCTGCCTGTTCCGGTTTTAGAGTTGTTCACCACTACGATACGACGCATCGCCAAGGGGCATTCCCCGATGCAGGCCGATAGAGGGCACTTCCACCATCGTTTGCTTGATGCCGGCTTTTCAGTCCGGGCTATCTTCATCATGTATTTGGGCGTTTCGTTGCTATCGGCCATCGCCGGCTTGTGGCTGCGCCAAACAGGTGCCAGCGAACCAGTCATGTTTTACTGCTTCGTGATTCTTTCTGCGATTTGGGTGGCCGGCACTCACAATGCGGCGGCCCTTGCCAACCATTTGCCGGAGTCGCTGAAGCGGGGCCACCTGCCGCCGTTGCTGCGGACCCGGCGTGCCCGAGCTTCGCGGGATCACAACTGATCGGCTGGTGAACCCGGTCTCGTTTTCCGTCATTTCCGTCCTCTAGACTCCCGGGTGACCTGGGCTTCGACCCGCCCGTCCTAGAGTCCCCATTGTGAATACTAAACGCCCAGTCGTCGTCCACCTGATCGCCGCCGCCCGGCCGAACTTCATGAAGATCGCGCCGCTGTACCACGCGCTCGCCCGCGAGCCCTGGTGCACCCCGCAGATCGTCCACACCGGGCAGCACTACGACGCGAACATGTCGGACGCGTTCTTCCGCGACCTGGGGCTGCCCAAGCCGCACTTCCATCTCGAAGTGGGCAGCGGCACGCACGCGGAGCAGACCGGCGGCGTGATGATCGCTTACGAAAAAGTCGCGCTGCGCGAGAAGCCGGACTGGATCATCGTCGTCGGCGACGTCAATTCGACGGCCGCCTGCGCGCAGGTCGGCACCAAGCTCTGGATTCCGGTCGTGCACCTCGAGGCCGGGCTGCGCAGCGGCGACCGCCGCATGCCCGAGGAGATCAATCGCCTGGTCACGGACGCGATCTGCGACGTCTATTGGACGCCGTCACCGGACGCCGACGAGCACCTGGCCCGCGAAGGGGTGCCCGCCGCCAAGATCGACCGGGTCGGCAACATCATGCTCGACTCGTTCGAGATGATGCGCGGCCAGATCGAAGCCGACGGCACCCGCGCGTCGATGGGGCTCGAGCCGGGCAACTACGCCGTCGTCACCCTGCACCGGCCGTCCAACGTGGATACCCGCGAGGCGCTCGAGCCGCTCGTGCAGCAGCTGGTCGCCGTGTCGAAAGACCTGCCGCTGGTTTTCGCCGTGCACCCCAGGACGAAGAAGAAGCTGGAGGAGTTCGGGTTGTTGGAGGCCCTCACCCGGCCTTCGGGCTCCCTCTCCCGCGAAGCGGGAGAGGGTGGGGGTGAGGGTGCAATCACCCTCACCGAGCCGCTGGGCTACATCCAGTTCATGAACCTCGTGCGCAGTGCCCGGGCGGTCATCACGGATTCCGGCGGCGTGCAGGAAGAGAGCACGTACCTGGGTATCCCGTGCCTCACGCTGCGCGAGAACACCGAGCGGCCGATCACCGTCACCGAAGGCTCCAATCGCCTCGTGAAGCCCGCTGAGCTGCACCAGCAGATGGGCGAGGCCCTGGCAGGCCGTTGGCCGGCAGGCCGCAAGCCAGCCTTGTGGGACGGCAAATCGGCCGAACGCTGCGTGGCGGCGCTGAAGCGTCGGGCCGGGATCTAGCCCGCAGCTCGCCGCGAGCCCGGCAGGACCAAGTACACGTCGGCCGTCCCCTTCTGGCTGCACCGCTCCGCTTTGCAGCCAAACCCGCCCTAAAACAGGGTGCCCGTCACGGTGCATCAGGGCCTCTCTGCTATGATGGGGATTAGCCCGGGTCCACAGAGCCCGTGTAAAACTATTACGATTTCAAGGGTTTGCACTTGAGAGTTACAGTCTTTGGTTCGGGTTATGTCGGCCTGGTGACGGGCGCTTGTTTCGCCGAAGCCGGCAATCACGTCGTCTGCGTGGACATCGACGCCGGCAAGGTCGCGCGACTGCAGGCTGGCGACATCCCCATCCACGAACCGGGTCTCGACGTCCTGGTGAAGCGCAACTTCGAGAAAGGGCGCCTCAAGTTCACGACCGACGCGGAAGAGGGCATCCGCCACGGGCTGTTCCAGTTCATCGCGGTGGGCACCCCGCCCGACGAGGACGGCTCGGCCGACCTGTCGCACGTGCTGGCCGTCGCCGAGACGATCGGTCGCCACATGACCGAGTACCGGGTCGTCGTCGACAAGTCGACGGTGCCGGTCGGCACGGCCGACAAGGTGAAGGAGCGCATCGAGCAGACGCTCGGCGAGCGCGGCGTCAAGGTCGAATTCGACGTGGTCTCCAACCCCGAGTTCCTGAAGGAAGGCGCGGCGATCAACGACTTCATGAAGCCGGATCGCGTCGTCGTGGGCACCGACAACCCGCGCACCGCTGAACTGCTCAAGTCGCTGTACGACCCGTTCACGCGCAACCGCGATCGCATGATCGTGATGGACGTGCGCTCGGCCGAACTCACGAAGTACGCGGCCAACGCGATGCTGGCCACCAAGATCAGTTTCATGAACGAGATGGCGAACCTGGCCGAGCGCATGGGCGCCGACATCGAGAAGGTCCGCGTCGGCATCGGCTCCGACCCGCGCATCGGCTACAGCTTCATCTACCCGGGCGCCGGCTACGGCGGCTCGTGCTTTCCGAAGGACGTCAAAGCCCTCGTGCACAGCGCGGGCGAGCACAAGTTCGACGCCAAGCTGCTGAAGGCGGTGGAAGCCGTCAACAAGAACCAGAAGCAGGTCGTCTTCCGCAAGATCCACGACTACTTCGACGGCAAGCTCAAGGGCAAGACCATCGCGCTCTGGGGCCTTGCCTTCAAGCCCAACACGGACGACATGCGTGACGCGCCTGCGCGCGAGCTCATGGAAGCGCTGTGGGGTGCCGGTGCCAAGGTGCGTGCTTACGATCCCGTCGCCATGGGTGAGGCTGAACGCATTTACGGCAAGCGCGACGACCTGATGCTCGTGCCCGATGCAGAAGCCGCGCTGCACGGCGCCGACGCGCTCGCAATCATCACCGAGTGGCAGGAATTCCGCAGCCCGGATTTCGAGACGATCCGTGACAGCCTGTCGAACCCGGTCATCTTCGACGGTCGCAACATCTACGACCCGGCACTGGTGAAGACGTTCGGGTTGAAGTACTTCGGAATCGGACGCTAGGAACTCGCTCCCATGCTCATTCCCCTGATCCTCTCCGGTGGCTCCGGCACGCGGCTCTGGCCGCTCTCGCGCGAGCTGTATCCCAAGCAGCTGCTGCCGCTCGTGGGCAGTCGCACGATGCTGCAGGAGACCGCAGAGCGCGTCGTGGGCCTGCCCGAGCTCTCGCCCGCCATCGTCGTTTGCAACGAAAGCCACCGCTTCATGGTGGCCGAGCAGATGCGCGAGCAGGGGTCGACGCCGCAGGCCATCATCCTCGAGCCCGTGGGTCGCAATACGGCGCCCGCCGTCGCAGTGGCTGCTCTCGTTGCGCTCGATCGGGCACGCAAGGCAGAAGGCGAGGGCGGCAAAGCCGCAGACCCCATCCTGCTGGTGCTGCCGGCTGATCATGTCATCCGCGACGTGCCCGCATTCCAGGCGGCCGTCGAAGCCGGCCACGAGGCCGCTGCCGCCGGCAAGCTGGTGACGTTCGGTGTCGTGCCAGACCGGCCCGAGACCGGCTACGGCTATATCCGCCGCGCCCAGGGCGAAGGTCCCGCCTACGCCGTGCAGCAGTTCGTCGAGAAGCCGGACGCTGCGACGGCAAAGAAATACGTGGAATCGGGCGAGTACTACTGGAACAGCGGCATGTTCATGTTCCGGGCGCGCACGTACCTGGCCGAGCTCAAGCGCCATGCGCCGGCAATGCTTTCCGCGTGCGAGGACGCCGTGGCGGCGTCGAGCCGCGACCTCGATTTCACGCGCCTGGCCAAGGCCGAGTTCAGCGCCTGCCCCAGCGATTCCATCGACTACGCGGTGATGGAGAAGACCGAAGCTGCGGTCGTTGTTCCCCTCGATGCGGGCTGGAGCGACGTCGGCTCGTGGTCCGCCCTGCAGGATGCGCTACCGGTCGATGAACACGGCAACGTCGCGACTGGCGACGTGCTGGTCGAGGACTCCAGCGGCTGCTACCTGCACTCCACCAGCCGGCTGATCGGCGCGGTGGGCCTCAAGGATCACGTGGTGGTCGAGACCAAGGATGCGGTGCTGGTCGCGCCGCGCGACCGCGTGCAGGACGTGAAGGCGCTGGTCGCCCAGCTCAAGGAGCAGGGCCGCTACGAAACCGCGCTGCACCGCGAAGTGTTCCGGCCGTGGGGCAGCTACGACAGCATCGACAATGGCGACCGCTTCCAGGTGAAACGCCTGGTCGTGAAGCCGGGTGCCACGATGTCGCTGCAGCTGCATCACCACCGGGCGGAGCATTGGATCGTCGTCTCGGGCACGGCGCAGATTACGCGGGGCGAGGAAACATTCCTGCTCGGCGAGAACGAATCCACCTACATCCCTTTGGGCACGAAGCACCGCATCGCGAACCCGGGTAAAGTCATGCTGCACATCATCGAAGTGCAGTCGGGCAGCTACCTCGGCGAGGACGACATCGTTCGCTTCGAGGACATCTACGGGCGCGAAGGCACGAACAAGTAGCCGCTCCCCGCCCGCAGCGGGAGAGGGGTGAGGGTTCTGGCTCCCTCGCCCGCGCAGCGGGAGAGGGTTGGGGTGAGGGTCTTATGACAGGCGGACACGCATGACACCGATTTCAATTCAGGGCTTCAAAGCCTACGACCTCCGCGGCCGCATCCCCGAGGAGCTGAACGAAGACGTCGCCTATCGCATCGGCCGGGCGTACGCAGAATTCGTGAAGCCGAAGCGCGTGGTGGTGGGTCGCGACATCCGCCTCTCGAGCGAGTTGCTGTGCAAGGCGCTGGAGCAGGGCCTGCTCGATTCCGGCGTCGACGTCTACGACATCGGCCTCTGCGGCACTGAAGTCGTCTACTTCGCGACGTTCGCGCGCGAGATGGACGGCGGCATCATGGTCACCGCCAGTCACAATCCGCCCGACTACAACGGCATGAAGTTCGTGCGTGAGGGCTCGCGCCCGATCAGCGGCGACAACGGCCTGCAGGACATCCGCCGCCTCGCGGAGCAGGGCGTGTTCACCAAGCCCACGCGCGTCGGCGAACGCTTCGCCGTCGACATCATGCCCGAGTACATCGAGCACCTGCTGTCGTACGTCGATCGCTCGAAGCTCAAGCCGCTCAAGGTCGTCGTGCACGCCGGCAACGGCGGCGCCGGCCTGATCATCGACAAGCTCGAGCCGTACCTGCCGTTCAAGTTCATCAAGGTGCACCACGAGCCGAACGGCCTGTTCCCGAACGGCGTGCCCAACCCGATGCTGATCGAGAACCACGCCGCGCCCGTCGAAGCATTGCGCAAGCACGGCGCCGACTGCGCGATTTCGTGGGACGGCGATTTCGACCGCTGCTTCCTGTTCGACGAAAAAGGCGGCTTCATCGAGGGCTACTACATCGTCGGCCTGCTGGCCGCTGCGTTCCTGCAGCGCTATCCGGGCTCGAAGATCGTCCACGACCCGCGCCTGACCTGGAACACGCTGGACATCGTGCAGCGCATGGGCGGTGAGGCCGTGCAGTCCAAGTCGGGTCATGCCTTCATCAAGCAGACGATGCGCGACGTCGACGGTGTCTACGGCGGCGAGATGAGCGCGCACCACTATTTCCGCGATTTCGCGTATTGCGACAGCGGCATGATCCCGTGGCTGCTCGTGACGCAGTTGATGTCCATCAGCGGCAAGACGCTTTCGGAACTGGTGGGCGAGCGCATCCGCATGTTCCCGGCCAGCGGCGAAATCAACCGTCGCGTGCCGGACGCGAAGAAGACCATTGCCGACGTGCTCGAAAAATACGGCTCGATGGCGAAGAACATCGACCACACGGACGGCGTCAGCCTCGAGTTCGACCAGTGGCGGTTCAACCTGCGCTCGTCCAACACCGAGCCGCTGATCCGGCTCAACGTCGAGAGCCGGGGCAACGAGGCCCTGATGCGCGACAAGACGGCCGAACTGCTGGCGCTGGTGGGCGGCGAGCCTGGTTGATCTGTCACCTCTCCCGCTTGCACCTCTCCCGCTTGCGGGAGAGGTCGGCCGCAGGCCGGGTGAGGGATTCCCAGGTATAGCTGAGCAATGACTTTCCGCTGGACCCTCTGGTCGCTCGCGAGCCCATCGCAACTCTTGCTGCTCGCACTCATCGTGGGGCCGCTGCTGTGGGCCTTGGGCCGCGCTCGCGCGGGCCGCGTCATCACGCTGATCGGCGCGGCTCGGCTTGTTCTTCCTGGGCGTCCTGCCCACCTCGCACTACCTCACGGCCGCACTCGAATCGCGTTTTCCCCAGCCTGATCTCCCGACACGCGTCACCGGGATCATCCTGCTGGCGGGCTCTGAACGGCCCGCCGCGTCGCAGGCCCACGGCGAGCCCCAGGTGGGCCGCAGTGGTGGCCGCCACTTCACCACCCAGCGCATCGCTCGCGAGCACCCCGAGGCTCGTATCGTGTTCAGCGGCGGCCCGTTGGCCGAGCCCGGTAAGGGGCCGCTCGAGACACAGCCCGCAGTCGCGCGGGCGTTCTTCGCGGACTCGGGGCTGCCCATGCAGCGCCTCACCTTCGACGAGGGTTCCCGCGACACCTGCGCCACCCCTGCCAACGTAAAGCGCCTGGTGCAGCCACAGGCTGGGGAGACTTGGGTGGTCGTCACGTCGGCCATCCACATGCCGCGCACCATCGCCTGCTTCCGGGCGGCAGGGTGGGGCGACATCGTGGCGCAGCCGGCGGATTTCCGCGTCACCCTGGGTTCGTGGGACTCGGGTTCGTTCCAGGTCGCCGATAACCTCGTCCTGCTGGACGAGGCCGCCCACGAATGGCTGGGCCTCGCGTACTACCGGCTCACAGGTCGCACCCGGGAATTCTTTCCGGCACCGCACCTGCATTTGACCCTCCGGACGCGTCCCCCTAAACTACGCGGCCTTCTATCGGGCGGTTAGCTCAGCGGTAGAGCACTGCTTTCACACGGCAGGGGTCAATGGTTCAATCCCATTACCGCCCACCATTTTCCTGCGGTCCGTTCCGGTCACTCATGGGCCGGAACCGATTGCGCCTTGGCTAGAAGGCTCCAGATTCTCGCTCTTCCTGCGAGAAACGCCCCCTGCAGATACGTCCAACCGATGCCAACCTCGGCATCCTTCCTTTGTCCGTTCGTGATCCTTACAATAGTTATAAATGTAAGGAAGTAAGGCGCAGCGCCATGTCCATATCCACCGTGACCAGCAAGGGCCAGACGACCATCCCGAAGGGAGTGCGCGACGAGGCTGGCCTGCGTCCTGGCGATAGCATTCACTACACCGTGTTGCCCGACGGCACGATCCTCGTGCGCGTCAAGAATCGCAGTGTGCGGGACCTGGCGCTCAAGCCGAAGTCGGGTCGGCACCTGCCGGTCGCGCAGTTGAACCGCTGACGATCGGTGATGCTCGGCATCGATACCAACGTACTGGTACGGCTGCTCGTTGCAGACGACGCCGCCCAGACACGCAAGGCCCGGCTGCTGATCGAGAAGTGCGTGGCTCGGCACGAGGCAGTACTCGTATCGATCTGCGGTGATCGTCGAGGTCGAATGGGTCCTCCGCAGCCGCTATGAAATGTCGAAGCCCGAGATCGTGGCGGCATTCAGGGCGTTGTTGGCCGCCGTCGAACTCACGTTCGAGGACGAGAGCGCAATCGAGGAAGCGCTCTATACCTGGCAGGATTCGCCAGCCGGTTTCGTCGACTGCCTGATTGCCGCACGGCACCGTCGGCTGGGTTGTTCCGCAACGGCGACATTCGATGCAAAAGCGCTGCGGGTACCAGGGTTCATCCCAGTCTGAGCAGTCCCCGTTACAATACCCGCCGCTTTTCTCAACCCGGTGATCCATGACCGTCCGCACCCGCTTCGCTCCCAGCCCCACCGGCATGCTGCATATCGGCGGCGTGCGCACGGCGTTGTTCTGCTGGCTGTACGCGCGGCGCCACGGCGGCACGTTCATCCTGCGGGTCGAAGACACCGACCGCGAGCGCTCCACGCCCGAGGCCGTCAACGCGATCCTCGAGGGCATGAAGTGGCTCGGGCTGGATCACGACGAGGGCCCGTTCTACCAGACGCAGCGCATGGAGCGGTACGGCGAGGTCATCCAGCAGTTCCTGGCGACCGGCAAGGCCTACCACTGCTATTGCTCCAAGGAAGAACTGGACGAGATGCGTGCCGGGCAGACGGCCCGCAAGGAAAAGCCGCGGTACGACGGCCGCTGCCGTCAGCGCAAGGAGCCGGTGCCCGGCGTGAATCCGGTGGTGCGGTTCCTCAATCCGGATGAGGGCTCGGTCGTCGTCAACGACGTCGTGCACGGGCCGATCACGTTCGACAGCGGCGAACTCGACGACCTCATCATCGCGCGCTCGGACGGCACGCCCACGTACAACTTCTGCGTCGTCGTCGACGACTACGACATGAAAGTCACGCACGTCATCCGCGGCGACGATCACATCAACAACACGCCGCGGCAGATCAACATGCTGCGCGCGCTGGGCGTCGAGCCGCCCGTGTACGCGCACGTGCCGATGATCCTGGGGCCCGACGGCGCCAAGCTCTCGAAGCGTCACGGCGCGGTGAGCTGCCTGCAGTACCGCGACGACGGCTTCCTGCCCGAAGGCCTGCTCAATTACCTGGGCCGGCTGGGCTGGTCGCACGGCGACCAGGAGATTTTCACGCTCGACGAGATGACGCGGTTGTTCGACATCGACGACGTGAACAAGGGCGCGTCGGCGCTCAACATCGACAAGATGTTGTGGACCAACCAGCAGCACATCATGCGGGCGACGCCCGAGCGCCTCGCGCAGTATCTGCAGCCGCAGCTGGCCGCGATCGGCATCGTGACCGACGACCTGGCCAAGGTCGCCGCGGTCGCGAAGTCGCAGCAGGAGCGCGCCAAGACGCTGAAGGAAATGGCGCAGAACAGCGTGTTCTTCTTCAACGACGTGACGAGCTACGACGAGAAGGCTGCGAAGAAGAACCTGACGGCAGAGGCTGCTCCGTTGCTGCAGCAGGTGCGTGACCGCATGGCCGCGTTGCCGCAGTGGCTTGCGCCGCAGTTGCACGAGATCGTCCAGGCCGTGGCGGCTGAAAGCGCCGTGGCGCTCGGCAAGGTGGCGCAGCCGATTCGTGTGGCGGTGTCGGGCGGGTCGGTGTCGCCGCCGATCGACGTCACGCTCGAGATCCTGGGTCGCGAGACCACGCTGCAGCGGCTGGATCGGGCGATCGCCGCCTGCCGTTAATAGGTGAATGTCCCCTATTTTGCGCGGTCGCTGAAGTAAAAAGATGGCGTCCCCACGGGGATTCGAACCCCGGTCGCGTCCGTGAAAGGGACGTGTCCTAGGCCTCTAGACGATGGGGACGTCGTGGTGGAGCCAGACGGGATCGAACCGTCGACCTCCTGCATGCCATGCAGGCGCTCTCCCAGCTGAGCTATGGCCCCACGAGGGGCGCGCATTGTCCGAGACACGGCGGCCTAAGTCAAATTCTGTCGGCGCACCCCGCGCGAGGCGGCCGGAGGACGGAGCTTTGACATAAGTGGGAAGGTCGTCACATCGGTGCCCCCATCGCCCTGTCTAGACTTCCAGTGAAGGGTTGGTTCGAAGCGTTGAACCCGTCACTCCGCTCGCTAGAAGGCACCAAAAACTGTAAAAATATCCGACTGTTGGGGCGATGACTTGCGGCGGTTCCACGGGATGGACCGCGCCTTTGGGGGGCCAACGGCTGGATTAGGGAGCGTCTTTGTCGATTCGGTTTTTCAATATGTACCTCAAGGTACCGATCATCCTGTTGGCGATGGTCGAAGGCTCGCTGTTGCTGTTCGCGCCCTACCTGTCGGCCGCGATCATGTACCAGGGCCACAATTTTGATGCGGTCACGAAGACGGGCACCCTGCTGCCGACAGCCCTGCTGTTTGCCGCCATCGCTTTTGCCTCGCTCGTCGCAGTGGGCCTCTATTCGACCCGGCAGCGAGTCGGCCTGGCCGGCATCTTCGTTCGCGTAAGCGCTGCAATCGCCAACGCTGCGGCGGTTTCCGCCCTCATTTACTACTTCGTCCCCATCCTCCGGGTCGACCGCAGCGTTCTGCTCGGCACGGCCGTGCTGGGGATTGCACTGTGCTTCCTCGTGCGAGTGTTGTTCGAACGCATCGTCGAAGAAGACCTTTTCAAGCGGCGAGTCGCCGTCTACGGCGCAGGCAACCGATGTCGCAGCCTGGTGGAACTGCGCCGCCGCTCCGACACGCGCGGGTTCAAGATCGTGGGTTACATGCCGGTCGATGGCGACCAGGTCATCGCTCCCGAAGACAAAGTGGTCGCGCGCCCGCCCGACCTGTATCAATGGGCGCTTGAAAACAGCATCGATGAAATCGTCATGGCGATGGACGACCGTCGCCGCGGGTTCCCGATGCACGAATTGCTCGAATGCCGCCTGGCCGGCATCGAAGTGCTGGAGTTGCCGAGCTTCCTGGAACGTGAAACCGGCAAGGTCCGGCTCGACGTCTTGAACCCCAGCTGGATCATCTTCGGCGAGGGCTTCCGGGCCTCGCCCACCCAGCAGTTCCTCGAGCGCGCCTTCGACGTCGTGGCGAGCCTCGGTTTGCTGATCGTCGCCGTGCCGTTCATGGTGCTTGCGGTCGTTGGCATCAAGCTGGAAGAAGGCTTCAGCGCGCCGGTGTTCTATCGCCAGCGCCGCGTCGGCTACCGCGGCCGCGTGTTCGACGTGCTCAAGTTTCGCAGCATGCGCCTCGACGCCGAAAAATTCGGCGCCCAGTACGCAGTCGAGAACGACCCGCGCGTCACCCGCATCGGCGGATTCATGCGCAAGACGCGCATCGACGAGCTGCCGCAGCTGCTCAACGTGCTGCGCGGCGAGATGAGCTTCGTGGGGCCGCGACCCGAGCGTCCCGAGTTCGTGGGCGAGCTGGAGCAGCGCATCCCGTACTACCGCGAGCGCCACACGGTGAAGCCCGGCATCACCGGCTGGGCGCAGCTCTGCTACCCGTATGGATCGTCCGAGAAGGACACGATCGAGAAGCTGCAGTACGACCTGTACTACGTGAAGAATCGCAGCCTGCTGTTCGACCTGGCGATCCTGGTGCAGACGGTCGAAGTCGTGCTCTGGGGCAAGGGCGCGCGGTGACCATCACCCTCGGCCTGCTTTCCTACGGGCTCGCGGCGGTCGGATTCCTGATCCTGACGCTGCTGCTCGCCATCAGCTGGGAGGGTCAGGGCACAAGGTGTTCGCCTGATCGGCGCCTGCGCCATCACGGCGCTTGTGGGCGGGGTTTCTGGCCGCCGGATCGGGCTATTTTCCGGTCAGCCCCGAATCGGTGCTGCTCGCGGAGTTCCTGCGCTATGGGGCCTGGTTCATCGCCCTGACCGGCCTCACCCAAGCTGCCGGCATCGCCCAGGGAATCGGCCGCATTGCGCACGTCACGTGGGCGGGCAGTGTCGTCTTGCTGCTCGCGGCGCCCGCTGCTGGGCAGCTTAGGCCTGCAATTGCCCAACCCCGCGGGCATCCTCGGCCATGCGGGCTTGCTGCTTTCGCTGCTGGGCCTGGTGCTGCTCGAGCAGATCTACCGCAACGCGCGCGAAAGCGGCCGCTACGCGCTCAAGCTGTTCGTGCTCGCTACCGGCTTGATGTTCGCGTACGACCTGTTCCTGTACTCGCAGGCGCAGTTGACGCGAGACGTGGACGTGGCGTCGTGGGACGCGCGCGGCTTCGTCATCCTGCTGATGGTGCCGCTGCTGGCCATCGCGGCGCGCCGCAACCCGCAGTGGTCGCTCAACGTCTTCGTCTCGCGGCACGTCGTCTTTTACACCACGTCGTTCATGGTGGTGGGCGCGTACCTGCTGCTGATGGCTTTTGGCGGCTACCTGATCCGCTTCTACGGCGGCACTTGGGGCCGCGCGGTGCAGCTCGTGTTCTTCGCCGGCGCGGGCGTGATGCTGGCGCTGCTGATCGCCTCGGGCAGCATTCGCCGGCGGCTGCGCGTATTCCTCAACAAGCATTTTTATCGCAACAAGTACGACTACCGCATCGAGTGGCTGCGTTTCATCCAGACGCTGTCGGCCCCGGAAGAAGGCGTCGATACGCGCGACAACGCGGTGCGCGCCATCGCGCAGATCATCAACAGTCCGGGCGGCGTGCTGTTCCTGCGCAACGACGAGACCGGCGATTTCAAGGTGGCGGCCACCTGGCCGCCGGGCGATTTCACGCAGTCGAACCAGTATCCGGTGCTGCCGGGCACCGACGAGATGGTTTCGTTCCTGCAGCGGTACCAGTGGGTCATCGACCTGGACGAAATGCGCATCACGCCCGATGTCTACCAGAACATCGCGCTGCCGCCGTTCCTGCAGGATTCGCGGCGCTACCGGCTGGTGGCGCCCCTGGCTCATGGCGAGGCGCTGATCGGCTTTGCACTGCTGGCCAGCCCGCCGCCGCCCTTCAAGCCCAACTATGAAGACCGCGACCTGCTCAAGACCGTCGGCCGCCACGTGGCCGTGCACCTGGCGCAATTCGAGGCCGACAAGCGGTTGTCGGAGAGTCGGCAGTTCGAGGCGTACCATCGGCTGACTGCGTTTGTGATGCACGACCTCAAGAATCTGGCGGCCCAACTCGCGCTGATCGTCTCCAATGCCGAGAAGCACAAACGCAACCCGGAATTCGTCGACGACGCCATCAGCACCATTGCCAACTCCACCGGACGCATGCAGCGGTTGATCGAGCAGCTGCAGCGGCGCGAAACCCAGAGCCTGAAGCGGCACGTGCCGTTGGCCGAGGTCGCCCGCCAGGCCAGTTCGCGCTGCCAGGGTCGCGAGCCCAAGCCCGTCTGCGACGAGATGCCCGACGAGATCTGGGTCGAGGCCGACCCGGAGCGGCTCACGATGATCGTCGAGCACGTCATCCGCAACGCGCAGGAAGCCACCCAGCCCGGGGGCAGTGTGCGGGTGGCGGTGGGTTACGAGGGTGGCGCCGCTGAGGGCGACCTGGCCGATACCACGAAGCTGCGGGTGCCGACGGCGGTCCTGACCGTGACGGACAACGGGGCGGGCATGACCCGCGGAATTCATCCAGGAGCGCCTGTTCAAGCCCTTCGACACCACCAAGGGCAGCAAGGGCATGGGCATCGGGGCCTACCAGGTCCGCGAATATGTCCAGTCGCTGGGCGGGCGGGTCGAGGTACGCAGCGAGGTGGGCGGGGGCACCCGGTTCAGCCTCCGGCTGCCGTTGTCCACCGCGCCGGAGGCCTGGGAGGCCACGCCGTGACCGGAACCTACTTCACAAATACTGCACGTAACTCCTTGTATCATCCGCAATTGATATCCCGGGCCGGGGGCATACGCCTGCCCCTGACCACCGCACGAGGCCTAAGTGGCTGAAGACAAGCCAAGATTGCTGATCGTCGAGGACGACCCCGGGCTGCAGAAGCAGCTCAAGTGGTGCTTCGACGGGTACGACGTCATTGCCGCGACCGACCGCCCGTCGGCCATTGCGGCCTTGCGCCGTTATGAGCCTGCGGTCGTGCTGCAGGACCTGGGGCTGCCGCCCGACGCCGAAGGCGTCTCGGAAGGCATGGCGACCCTGGTCGAGATCCTGAAGCTGTCCCCGTCGACCAAGGTGATCGTGGTCACCGGGCAGCTCGACAAGCAGAACGCCGTCCGGGCCGTGGGCCTGGGCGCCTACGATTTCTACCAGAAGCCCGTCGACACCGACGTGCTCAAGCTGCTGGTGCAGCGGGCGTTCCAGATCCACGACCTGGAAGCCGAGAACCGCACGCTCACGCAGCGCCTGAGCGCGATGCCGCTCGCGGGCGTGATCGCCACCAGCGATGCGATGCAGAAGGTCTGCCGCATCATCGAGAAAGTGGCGCCCACCACGGCCACGGTGCTGCTGCTGGGCGAGAGCGGCACCGGCAAGGAATTGCTCGCGCGCGCGCTGCACACGCAAAGCCCGCGCGCGTCGCAGAACTTCGTCGCGATCAATTGCGCGGCCATTCCCGACACGCTGCTCGAGAGCGAACTGTTCGGCTACGAGAAGGGCGCGTTCACCGGCGCGGCCAAGCAGACGCAGGGCAAGTTCGAGCTGGCGAATGGCGGCACGCTGTTCCTGGACGAAATCGGCGACATGCCGCTGCCGCTGCAGGCCAAGCTGCTGCGCTTCCTGCAGGATCGCGTGGTCGAGCGCATTGGCGGCCGCGAGCGCATCCCTGTGGACGTGCGCATCGTCTTTGCCACCAACAAAGACCTGCAGGCCATGATCAAGGCCGGCACCTTCCGCGAAGACCTGTATTACCGCACCAGCGAAGTCACGGTTCGCATCCCGCCGCTGCGCGAGCGCTCGGGCGACTCCGTGGTCATCGCGCAGGCGATCCTCGACCGCCGCGCGCGCGAACACTCGCGCAACGTGCGTGGCTTTGCGCCCGAGGCGCTCAAGGCCATCGAAGGCTATCCGTGGCCGGGCAACATCCGCGAACTCGAGAACCGCATCAACGGCGCCGTGATCATGACCGACGGCAAGTACGTCTCGGTCGAAGACCTGGGCCTGCCTGCGATCGAGGGCGGCGAAACGGGTTGGCTCAACCTGCGTGTCGCGCGGCAACGCGCCGAGGCCGAAGCCATTCGCCAGTCGCTGGCGCTCAGCGGCAACAACATTTCACGTACGGCCGAACTGCTGGGCGTCACGCGTCCCACGCTGTACGACCTGCTCGAGAAAAACGCAAATCGTGGTCCCGGAGCGGACCGCTGAGGGATGAGATCGTGAAGAAAATCGAATCCAAGGTTGCGTTTTGGGTCCTGGCGGTACTGCTTGTCGCTGGCTCTTGCCGCCTGTGCGCCCAAAGGGCGAGGCGCTGTACGCGCGGGCTGAGAAGTCGCTGGCCAAGGGCGATGTCAACGCCGCAGTCATCGACCTCAAGAACCTGGTCCAGGCCGAGCCGCAGAACGCCAAGGCGCGCGCCCTGCTCGGTCAGGCGCTGCGTGCCAGCGCGGCGACACTTCCGCTGCGGCGAGATCGAAGTGCAGAAGGCGAAGGACCTGGGCGCGCCCCGGAACCGACCTGCTGGTGCCCGCCTGCCACGTGCATGTCGCCAAGGCGAATTCGCAGCAGGTGTTGGACGAATGCAAGCCCGACAAGCGGCGCGGCGGGCGATAAGCCACCTGCAGATCGTGCAGGGCAACGCGCTGCTGGGCCTGGACGGGCGGCGGAGGCCAAGCCGTGTTTCGAAGCGCGCTTGCGTGCCGAGCCTGACAATCTCGACGCATTGCTGGGCCTGGCCAGTGCGCCACTGGTCAAGTCGACGGCGGCCGCGGCGCGAATGCCGTGCTGGCAAAGGCGTCCGCCGACATCAAGAAGAAGCGCGTACTACTGGCTGGCCCTGGGTGGCATCAATACATCAGGGCGGCGATTTCGCCGCCGCCGAAACGGCGTACCAGAAGGCGGTGGACAAGTCGGCAAGGAGCAAGCGCGATAGCATGCTGATGGCGCTGGGCGGGCTCGCCGAGACGCAGATGCGCCAGGGCAATATCGAGGCGGCCGAGGCGACGAGCTGCGAAGCTGATCGAAGTCGGCGCCGAACAACCCGCTGGCGAAGCAGTTGCGCGGCCAGGTGGCCGCAGCCGGCGGCAATTTCGACGAGGCACGCACCCTGCTCGAGGAGGTCGTGAGCGCGCAGCCCGAGAACGCCGAGGCCCGCATGATGCTCGGCATCGTCAACATGCAGCAGGGCAACCTCGACCAGGCCGAGATGCACTTCGCAGACGGTCGTCGCCAACCAGCCGAACAATGCCCGCGGCGCAGAAGCTGCTGGCCGAGGTGCGCGCCAAGCAGGGCACGCCGGCCGAGACGCTCGCGTCGCGTGCAAGACGGCGCTCGAGCAGACTGCGAACGATCCGACGCATGCTCGCGATGGCGGGCCGCCTGAGCCTGGCGAGTGGCGACCGCGCACAGGCGCTGGCGTACCTTGCAGCAGGCGTCGAACCAGAGACGGACGACGCGCAATCGCAGCTCGAAATCGCCAATGGCTACCTGATGGCAGGCGAGCTCGACAGTGCGCTCGAGATGCTGGAGGCGATGCCCGACGGGCGGTGTCAGCGACCTACCAGCGGGATTCGATGCTGCTGCTGGCGCTGCTGCGGAAGGGCGACAACGCGCAGGCTGATGGCCGCAGTCGAAGGCGATGCTCGCGCAAGTCCGGGTAAGGATCCGGAAGTTCGCAACCTGGTCGGCAGCGTCTATGCCGCGGCCGGCAAGCCGGACTTGGCCCGCGAGCAGTTCGACGAAGCGCTGAAGCTGGAGCCCGACGACCCGCAGCGCTGATGAACCTGGCGCAAGCTGGACCTCTCGCAGGGCAAGCCGGACGCGGCCGACCGAGCTTCAAGCAGATGCTCGAGAAGGACCCGAAGAACCTGATGGCAACGCTGGCTGGCTGCCACGGCCGGCGCGCGCAAGGACAGCAAGCGCCGAGAAGTGGCTCGATCAAGGCCAGCGCGATCATCCCGATTCGGTCGAGGCGCAACTGGCGCTGGCGCAGTTCTACCTCGGCCGCAAGCGACTACGGCGAAGGCCAAGGCCGTGATGGACGCGGCGGTCGAAGGCGAACCCGGAGAGCGCGCGCTGGCCAATGCGCGTGGCCTGGTCATGATCGGCGCGCAAGGACTTGCCGGGCGCCATGGCCAGCTTCGAAGAAGCCGTGCAGCTCGACGCCGAAGGCGGACGGATTTCGCGCTGAACCTTGCGCGGGCGCAGCTGCTGAACAGGCGACGCGAAGGGCGCGCTTGCGACGTCGATCGACGACTGCTCAAGTACAAGCCCAAGTCGGTTCCGGCGCTGGCGCTGGGGCGGCCACCAGCCTGCAGGCGGGCGACCTGGAGAGGGCGACGGGCTACGTCGAGCGCATGCGGCAGGCGGCGCCCGACTCGCAGTGTCGCACCAGCTCGAAGGCGATCTGGCGATGGCGCAGAAGCGCTATCAAGGAGGCGCTGGCCTTCTACGAGAAGGCCGATCCAGCCGCAGAACCGCAATATCGCTCATGGCGCGAGTTACGTCGCCGGCCAACTGGCCAAGGCGCCGCAGCCGGAGAAGGTGCTTGCGTGATGGGTCGCGAAGAATCCCGACGATGTCGATGCCATCGCAGTGCTGGCCGAGTGCGAAGCGCAGCGCAGGCGACCGCGACGGTGCGATCGCGCTGTACGAGACAGGCGCTCGCAAGGCGCCGGACAACGCGCGTGTTGCAGAACAACCTCGCGATGCTCTATCTCGACAGGGCGACTGCGCGCGCGCTTGCGACGCGCAGAGAAAGCCTACAAGGCTGCTGCCCAAGGCGCCCGGCGATCGCAGGACACCTACGGCTGGGTCCTGTTCAAGCCGGGCAAGACCGACCAGGCGGTGGAGTCCTCGAGCGAAGCCGCAAAGGGCCTGCCGGACAATGCCGAGGTGCAGTACCACCTGGCGGCCGCCTTGCGCCAAGGGCGACAAGAGCCGAGGCCGTCGCCGCTGATCAAGAAAGCCATGGCGTGGACACGTTGCCGCCGGCAGTCCGGAGCCGACGCCACAGAGCTGCTGGCCGAGTTGTCAAAGTAGTGCACGATCAAGACTCAGGATGCAGCACAATATGCATGAAGCTCGCGCCACGTTCGGTGTTTGCTGCGCTGCTGCTGCTGGCAGTGCTCGGCGGCTGCGCCAGCAACACGAAGGTCGTGAATGCAGCCGCGTGCCGCCGCCCCGGCGGCAACGCAGCGAATACCGCATCGGCCCGGGCGACACGCTGCAGGTGTTCGTCTGGAACCAGCCGGAACTCACGGTCACCGTGCCGGTGCGACCGGACGGCATGATTTCCACGCCGCTGATCGCGGGCGTGCCCGCCGAGGGCAAGACCGCGACCCAGCTGGCGCAGCGACCTCGAGGCCGCGCTGTCGGAGTTCGTGCGCAACCCGAACGTCAGCGTGATGATCACCGGCTTCGTCGGCGCCTACGGCGACCAGATCCGGGTCGTCGGCCAGGCCGGCAAGCCGCAGTCGCTGCCGTACCGCGCCAACATGACCCTGCTCGACGTGATGATCGCCGTCGGCGGCCTCGCCGAGTTCGCGGCCGGCAACCGCGCCGTGATCGTGCGCCAGGAGGACGACAAGCAGTTGCGCATCCCGGTCCGGCTGCAGCGACCTGCTGGACGACGGCGACATCGGCGCGAATGTGCCGATGCGGCCGGGCGACGTGCTGATCATCCCCGAAAGCCGGTTCTGACCCGCATGGCCGACGCTTCGTTCGCATTCTGTTAACTCACTCACACCGGATGGCATCGCACGAGCGCTGAAGCGAAGTTGACGGATCGACCATGCAAGAAATCATTGCCCAGATCCTGATCGTGCTGCGTGGCGCCTGGCGCTATCGCTGGCACGGCTGTCGTCGCCGCCTGGCTGGTCGCGCTCGTCGGCTGGGTCGCCGTGCAGTTCATTCCGGACGAGTACGAGTCGCGGACCCAGGTTTACGTCGACACCGAATCGTTGCTGCAAGCCGCTGCTGCCGGGCCTCGCCGTGAACCAGCGACGTCATGAGCCAGGTGGGCATGATGCAGGCGGTGATGCTGAGCCGACCCGAACCTGGAAAAAGTCGCGCAGAAGAACGACCTGCTGCTCGACGCGCAGACGCCAGGGAGCAGGAAGCCGATCATCGACGCGCTGGCGACGCAGCATCACGCTGGAGCGCCCGAGAGGCCCGGCGCATGACGCAACACCTTCATCGTTTCGTTCGAGGACAACGATCCCGAAGGTGGCGCACGGCGTCGTGCGGTCGCTGCTCGATACGTTCATGGAAGGCAGCCTGGGCATGAAGCGCACCGATGCCGGCGTTGCACAGCGCTTCCTGCAGTCGCAGCTCAACGGACTACGAGCGAGGCTGACGAGGCGGAGCAGCGGCTGGCGGCGTTCAAGCAGCAGAACGTCGGCCTGCTGCCCGGCTCGGACGGCGACTATTACCAGCGGCTCGAAGCGGAGATGGCACAAGCTGCGGCAGATGCAGCAGCGCGCTAGCGCAGCTGACGCAACGGCGCAACGAACTGCAGCGGCAGCTCGCAGGGCGAAGAACCCACCTTCGGCCTGATGGGCTCGCCGGAGGCAGTCCCGATCGACGGGCAGATCGCGCGCTACCAGGCGCAGCTGCGACCAGTTGCTGCTGCAGTACACGGAGAAGCATCCCGCAGGTGCAGTCGATCAAGCAGACCATCGCGCAGCTCGAGGCAGAAAAGCGCGCGCGGCGCCAAGGTCTCCACGAGCGTCGCGCCGCCCGGCGCCGAGAATCGCGGCGAGGACCAGCGCTGGTGCGCAGCCTCGACATGAATCCTGTCTACCAGAACCTGCGGCTGTCGCTCAGCCAGGCCGATGCCGACCTGGCCGAGTTGCGGGGCCAGATGGCGGCGCAGCAGGCGGCGGTCGCCGACCTGCGCTCCAAGGTCGAACGCCATTCCCGAGGTCGAGGCCGAACTTGCCGCGGCTGAACCGCGACTACGAAGTCAACAAGAAGCAATACGACACGCTGCTGCAGCGCCTCGAGTCGGCGAAGATCTCGCAGCAGGCCGACCAGAGCACCGAGAACGTCAAGTTCCGCGTCATCGAACCGCCGACGATGCCGGTCAAGCCGAGCGGTCCGCAGCGCGCCGCGCTCGAACGGCCTGGTGCTGCTCGCGGCGCTGGCGGCCGGTCTCGGCCTGGCCGTCCTGCTGGCGCAGTTGCACCCGACCTTCTCCACGCGCGACTCGCTGCAGAAAATCACCGGCATCCCGGTGCTCGGCGCGATCACTGCGGCGCATGCAGGCGGAGTTCGTGCCCTGGTACCGGCGCCAGTCGCCCTGGTCGGCGGCGCGGCTGGCTGCTGCTGGTCGTCGTCTTCGTGCCTGAACATCATGCTGACCGAGCCCGTGCGCGCGGCGCTTGCGCAGCGTCGTCGGCTGAGGGCCTCGAGCATGAGCATCATCGAACGCGCACTGCAGAAGGCGCAGGAGAAGGGCCAAGGCCGGCGACGCCGAGCAGCCGGCAGCGCCGGCCATGCCGACGGAACGCGTCGCGCCGCCAGTCCGCCGGAGCATGCGGCGAGACTGCGCCAGCTGTCCAGAGCTGCCGCAGCGATCGCGGACGCGCTGTCCGGACGTCGACTTCGCTCGACCGGCGCGCGACCTGAAGCGCATCGTCGAGATCGATTTCGAGCGCCTGCGCGCGAAGGCCGCATGCCGCCGGCAGCATGCTCGCGCACCAGACCGAAGAGGAAATTCGGCGCATCAAGTGGCCGCTGCTGAGTGCTATCGCGGGCGCGGCGGCGTCGGCGCCGGCTCGCAATAACGTCGTGCTGTCACCAGCGCCGAGCCCGGCGAAGGCAAGATCGTACACTCGCTGAATCTGGCGCTCAGCATCGTGCGCGACCGCGAAATGCGGGTGATCCTCGTCGACGGCGACGTTGCGCTGCCGGGGCTGACGCCGGCGCTGGGCCTGGATGGGCCGCCGGGCTCAATGACGTGCTCGGACGAGACCCGCGAGGATGTCAACGACGTCACCTATCGCACCGACGTCGAGGGCCTGTTTTTCGTGCCGGCCGGCAAGTGGCACGAGCACTCGCCGGAACTGCTCGCCGGGTCGCGCATGCCGAGTCATCGCGGACCTGAGTCGACGCGTGGGCAGCGGGGTCGTGATCCTCGATTCGCCGCCGCTGCTCGCGACCAACGAGGCACAGGTGGCGACGCGCTATGCGGGCCAGGTGCTGCTGGTCGTGCGGGCCGACCGGACCGAGCAGCGCGCCGTGCTCGACGCGCTCGCCCTGGTCGACAAGTCGACGTCCGGTCAGCGCCGTGCTGAACGGGGTGGAGGCCGTCGCTGCTCAGCAGGTACTACGGCCAGTATTACTACGGCTATGGCGGGAACGAGGCCTACGGCCGGTATGGCAGGGGAGTGGCATGACCGTCGACGCGGTGCTCGCAAGGCGCTGCGCGATTCGCGCGCATGCCTGGTGCTCGCGCTGGCGGTTGCCTGGCATCGCGGCTTGCGCTCGCCCAGAACGTGCCAACCAGTCGACTCGTCGCGCTCGAGTTCGGCAGCGGTGTCGGGCCAGGAGAGCATGCCGCACGGGGCTCACCTTCGAGCCGCGCATCGAGGCGCGCGATCCAGTACGCCGACAACATCAACCTGGCCGAGCAGCGGCGGCGACATCGGCCGCCGGCATCGAACTGGCGCCGGGCTTCTACGCGGCCTACAACTCGGACCGGTTCATCGGGCGCCTCGACTATTCGCTGATCGGGCGCGTGTGGGACGACAGCGACTACGACGACGTGTCCCATCGCCTGATGCGAACGGCCGCTGGATCGCGATTCCCGAGTGGTTCTGCGTATCGGCGCAGGCGAGCTACGGCGACCGCGTGATCGATCCGAGCGAGCGGCCGCAACTACGGCGGCCTGGGCGTCTTCGGCTCCGAGCAACATTGCCGAGCAGGCGACGGCCTCGATCAGCCCCATGCTGCAGCAAGCGATTCAAGGACTTCGAGTTCAGTGCCGCAGTACTCGTACGGGCGCGTCTGGTACCTGGACAAGGGCAAGGGTCAGACCCAGCCGACCCGTCGGTTTCTTTCGCGCCAGGACGATCGAACGACCAGAACGCGCGACGTCAGCCTGGGCCTGAGTCCCGGGACGACGCGCAGTACTTCGGCAGGGTCTTCTACGACTGGCAGAAGTCCGAGTTCGAGCGTTCGCTGCCGTATCGATACGAGCGGGCCGGCTTCGACGGCGGCTGCGAGCTGAGCCGCGTACGCTTGTCGCTGCGTCGGCGACGTCGGCAAGGAAAGCGACCTCGACGAGAGCACGACGGCAGGGCGGCCTGGACAGCGACTTCTGGAGTGCCGGCCTGCGTGGAGCGGCGCCAACGCGCTCGACGCTCGAAGGCCGCTACGGCGAGCGCTTCTTCGGCGCAGCTACCTCGGTCGAGATCGCGCATCGCAGCGCGCTATGCTCGATTCAACGCCTCGTACAGCGAAGAGCCCGCAGGTCGAGACGCGGCGCGTCGAGCCTGGACGACTTCGAGCCGGGCGAACTGCCCCCGTGGCTCGATCCCGAGCGTCGACTTCGGGCGTTCAATTCGCAGCCTTACGTCGGCAAGAACGCCAGGTCGGGCGTGTCGGCCAAGGGCAGCGCACGACGCTGAGCCTGCGGCGTTTCCGACACGCAGCGCGATTACCTCAACGAGCTGTCGGCGGACGAAGCACAACACGGGCGTCGGCCTTCGACGCGACGCGCGAGCTCGCCTGCGAATCTCGAGCGTCGATTTCGAGCCTCGTACGCACGACGACAGAGCGATCGTGTCGAACCGCGTCATCGGAGTCCTGTGCCGGCGTCACACAATTACGACACCGACGTTCACGCTTGCGCGCCAACCGCGACCTCGGGCCGCAGCTTGACGCTTCGCTCGAGACGGGATACTTCACGCGCTCGGGCGAGCAGTCCGACTACGACGGCTGGTGGGTCGGCCTGCGCGGACGCTGGTTCCCGTGTCTGGCCGCTGACTCGCGCCGGATCGTGATGCACGAAGAACACACCATGGATGCCGCTGTGCGACCCATGCTCGCAGGACACGAGTGCGACTTCAGCGGCCGAGCCGCGCAATGCGCTGACGGTCGACGTCGAGGAGTATTTCCAGGTCGCGGCGTTCGAGCGCACCATCGCGCGCGAGCAGTGGGAGCACTCGGACTCGCGCGTCGAATACAGCACCAATCGCGTGCTCGACCTCTTTGCCGCCAAGGGCGTGCAGGGCACGTTCTTCGTGCTCGGCTGGATCGCCGAACGTCATCCGGGGCTGGTGCATCGCATCGTCGCAGAGGGGCACGAGCTGGCGAGCCACGGCTACGACCACACTCGCATCCACCAGTTCACGGCCGAGCAGTTCCGGGCCGACGTCATCAAGACCAAGGCGATCCTGGAAGACATCGGCGGCGTGCAGGTGCGTGGCTACCGCGCGCCCAGCTATTCGATCAATGGCAAGAACCTGTGGGCACTGGACGTGCTGCAGGAGACTGGCCACGTCTACAGCTCCAGCATTTATCCGATCCGGCATGACCTGTATGGCATGCCCGAGGCGCCGCGCTTTCCGTTCCGCTTTCGCCCGGATGGAATTCTCGAAATCCCGGTGACGACGGTCTCGCTGGCGAACCGCAACTTTCCCTGCGGCGGCGGCGGGTACTTTCGCTTGCTGCCGTACCCATTGTTCAACTGGGCATTGCAGCGCGTCAACGAAGTCGACAAGCGATCGGGACTGTTTTACTTCCATCCGTGGGAAGTCGACCCGCAGCAGCCGCGCGTGGACAACGCGCCGCTCAAGTCGCGGTTCAGGCATTACCTGAACCTGGATTCGATGCACGACCGGCTGTCGCGGCTGATCGATGACTTCGACTGGGGCCGCATGGACCATATTTTTCTCACCTCTCCCGCTTCTCCCGCAGCGGGAGAGGTCGGCCGCAGGCCGGGTGAGGGCTCTTGAACGCCTCACTGACCACCGCTAGTTTTGAGGAGCCTAAGCCCTCACCCCAGCCCTCTCCCACTAGCGCGGGAGAGGGAGCAGGACCCTCACCCCAACCCTCTCCCGCTGGCGTGGGAGAGGGGGTCGGCACCTCTCCCGCTTCAGCGGGAGAGGTCGCGCGCAGCGCGGGTGAGGGCCAGTGAACATCCGCCCATTCGCGCTCACAGACCGCGACGCCTGGAACGCCTTCGTCCACGCACATCCAGACGGCACGTTCTTCCACCTCGCCGAATGGCAGTACGTGCTCAAGCGCTCGTTCGGCCATCCGTCGCATTACCTGCTGGCCGAAGGTCCTGCGGGTGAGATTCGCGGCGTGCTGCCCCTGGCCCGCGTGAAGAGCCTGCTGTTCGGCGACGCGCTGGTCTCGACGCCTTTCTGCGTCTATGGCGGCGTGCTGGCAGCGGATGACGACGCGCACGTCGCGCTGACGCGGGCCGCCTGCGTGCTCGCGCGGCAGCTCAACGTCGATCACCTCGAGATGCGCAACCGCAAGCGCCAGCACCCGGACTGGCCCTGCAAGGACTTGTACGTCACGTTTCGCAAGCCGATCGACCCGGATGCCGAGAAGAACATGCTGGCCATCCCGCGCAAGCAGCGCGCGATGGTCCGCAAAGGCATCAAGGAAGAACTGCGCGCAGAAGTCGACGAGCAAGTCGACCGCCACTACGACATCTACACCGAAAGTCTGCGCAACCTGGGCACGCCGCCGTTCTCGCGCAACTACCTGCGCGTGCTCAAAGAGGTGTTCGGCGAGCGCTGCGACATCGTCAATATCCTCAAGGGCGATCGCGTCGTCGCCAGCGTGCTCAACTTCTATTTCCGTGACGAGGTGCTGCCGTACTACGGCGGCGGCACGCTCGAAGCGCGCGCCGTCGCCGGCAACGACTTCATGTACTGGAGCGTGATGGAGCGAGCCCGCGAAAAAGGCTGTCGCATCTTCGATTACGGCCGCAGCAAGCGCGGCACCGGCGCGTTCGATTTCAAGACCTATTGGGGCTTCGAGCCCGAGCCGCTGTATTACGAGTACTTCCTGGTCAAGCGCAAAGAGATGCCGAACCTGAGCCCGACCAACCCGAAGTACGGCAAGGCGATCGAGCTGTGGCGCAAGTTGCCGCTCAAGCTCACGCACCTGATCGGCCCGCCGGTCGCAAAGTACCTGGGGTAGCGGCTAACCATGTGCGGCATTTACGGCATCATCGGATTGGGCGCCGCCAGCACCCGTCGATCGCCCGACGTCCTGAAGCGCATGGGCGACGCGATGATCCATCGCGGCCCGGACGACTCGGGCTCGTTCGTCGATGACGAACTGCTGCTCGGCATGCGTCGCCTGTCGATCATCGACGTGGCGGGCGGCCACCAGCCGATCGCCAGCGAGGACGGGCAGGTCGTCGCTGTCTGCAATGGCGAGATCTACAACTTTCGCGAGTTGCGCGCGGAGCTGCAGGCCAAGGGCCATCGCTTCGCGACCAACAGCGACAGCGAAACAGCCGTGCACGCCTACGAAGAGTACGGCGACGCGTTCCTGAACAAGCTCGACGGCATGTTCGGTGTGGCGGTCTGGGACCGGCGCAAGCGCCGCCTGGTCGTCGCACGCGATGCCATCGGCATCAAGCCGATTTACTACCGGATCGACGGCGCTGAGCTGATGTTCGCGTCGGAGGCGAAATCGATCCTGGCTGTGCCAGGTGTGCAGGCACGCCTGGACTCGGATTCGCTCGCGCAGTACCTGTCCGTGGGTTACGTCTGCGCGCCCAAGTCGATGTTCGAAGGAATCGGCAAGCTGGAGCCGGGCACGGCGCTCATCGTCGAAAACGGCGCGATGCGCAAGCATCGCTACTACCGCTTGCCCGCGGCCATCGATACGGGGCGCAGCGAGAAGCAGTGGATCGAGGCGGTCCGCGCCGAGGTCGAGCGCTCCGTCAAGGACCAGATGGTGTCCGACGTTCCGATCGGCGCATTCCTGAGCGGCGGCATCGATTCCAGCGCCGTCGTCGCGTTCATGGCGCGCCACAGCTCGCAGCCGGTCAAGACCTACTCGATCGGCTTTCATGGCTCGACGGGCGCGCAGCTTTACAACGAGCTCCCCTTTGCCCGGCAGGTGGCGGAGCGCTTCGGCACCGACCACCACGAGATCGTGGTCCAGCCGGACGTCGCGACGCTGCTGCCCGAGCTGCTGTGGCACATGGACGAGCCGATTGCCGACGCGGCCTTCATCACCACCTACCTGGTTTCGAAGTTCGCGCGGCAGGACGTCACCGTGATCCTGTCGGGCGTCGGCGGCGACGAGCTGTTCGGCGGCTACAAGCGCTATCTCGACGAGCACTACCGCAGCCTCTACCACAAGGTCCCGGGCGTCCTGCGCTCCGGGGTGATCGCGCCGCTCGCAAAGCTCTTGCCCAGCGACCGGCACAGCAAGCTGCTCAACAAGATGCGGCTCGCCAAGGCGTTCATCGCGGCGGACGCGCTGCCATTCCCGGATCGCTACCGGGCCTACATGCAGATGTTCGACGCCGACGAGCGCAAGGCCCTGCAGCTCGCCACACCCGGACAGTTCGACGACTGCATTGCCCGCGGCTTCGCCGACGCGCAGACGGACGACCCCTTGCGCCAGTTGATGGACGTCGACCTCGCGACGCAGTTGCCCGACGACCTGCTGCTGCTGACCGACAAGATGAGCATGGCCGTCTCGCTGGAGTGTCGCGTGCCGTTGCTCGATCAGCGGCTGGTGGAGCTGGCCGCCGTCATGCCTGGCTCGCTCAAGATGCGTGGCGCCGAGCTCAAGTACGTGCTCAAGAAGGCGCTGGACGACGTGCTGCCGGACAGCATTCTTTACCGCGAGAAGCGGGGCTTCGGCGCGCCGATGGGCGCCTGGCTGCGGGCCGAACTGGCTCCGGTGCTGCGTGACGTGCTGTCGCGCGAGAGCATCGTCAAGCGCGGGTTGCTCGATCCGGACGCGGTCGAGGCCACGATCCGCGAACACGAACAGCAGAAGGCCGACCGCACCGATCACCTGCTCGGGTCTCATCAACCTGGAAATCTGGTGCCGGATGTACCTCGACGGACAGAGCGCCTCTGGGGTGGCCGACAGCCTGCGGGAGTCACTCGCGGCATGAAGGTCATGTTCGTCTGCCACCGGGTTCCGTTCCCGCCCAAGCGTGGCGGCAAGATCCGGCCGTTCAACATCATTCGGCACCTGCAGTCGCAGGGTCACGAAGTCACGGTTGCGTCCCTGGCTCGCTCGCAAGCCGAAGCCGACGAGGCCGAAGGCCTCGCGCAGCATTGCTCCAAGCGGCTGGTCGAGATCGTCGACGACAAGCTCGCCTGGCCGCGCATGGTGGCGTGGCTGCCGACGACGAAGCCGTCCAGCTTCGGCTATTTCTACTCGCCGCGGCTGCAGGCTCGCATCGATGAGGAACTGGCCACCGGCAGCTACGACCTGATCTTCGTCCACTGTTCGTCCGTGGCGCCGTACGTTGCAGACGTGCGAGGGCCGGTGAAGATCATCGACTTCGGCGACATGGACTCGCAGAAGTGGCGCGAGTACTCGCAGCATCGCGCGTTCCCGCTTTCCGCGGGCTACTGGCTCGAGGCCGTGAAGCTCGAGCGCACCGAGCGCCTGCTTGCGGCCAAGTTCGACCTTGCGACTTGCACGACACGGGCCGAGATGGAGTCTCTGCAGGCGCTGGGCGCCCGCGGGCCCACAGCCTGGTTTCCCAACGGCGTCGACGCCAGCGCCTTCAAGCCCGCCGATACACCGTACGAGCCCGACCTGGTGACGTTCATCGGCCGCATGGACTATTTCCCAAACCAGCAGGCCGTACTGCGGTTCTGTGCCGAAGTTCTGCCCGTGTTGCAGCAGCGGCGTCCGGGTACGCGGTTAGAGATCGTGGGCGCAGACCCGTCGCAGGAGATTCGCGAGCTCGGCAAGCTGCCTGGCGTGCACGTCACCGGCAGTGTTCCGGCCGTGCAGCCGTACGTCACTCGTGCCGCGCTCACGATCGCGCCGCTCGAGATCGCGCGCGGCACCCAGAACAAGATCCTCGAGTCGATGGCGATGGGTGTGCCCGTCGTCTGCAGCCGGCAGGCCTCGGGCGGGGTGGATGCCATCTCCGGCGAGCACCTGCTTGCATACGACACTAACGACCAGCAGGTCGAAGCGATCCTGCAGGTTCTGAACTCGCCCGAGCTGCGTCAGCGCCTGGCGACGGCAGGGCGTGCCCGGGTGCTGTCGAACCACAGCTGGCCCAGTTCCATGCAACGGCTCGATGCGTTGATTGCCTCACAGTTCCAGCAGCGGGCGGCAGCGTAAAATTCGCGCCGCCCCGTCCATAGCGAAAAAACCATGAAAATCAGTATCTTCGGCCTGGGTTACGTCGGTGCGGTCTCGATGGCCTGCCTCGCCCGCGACGGCCATGAAGTCGTGGGCGTCGACCTCGACCCGATCAAGCTCGACCTGATCCGCCAGGGCCGCTCACCGATCGTGGAGGAGGGCATCCAGGAGCTGACCGCCAAGGTGGTCGCCTCGGGGCTCGTGCGCGTCACCAACGACGTCATCGAGGCCGTGCACGCCACGCGGCTGTCGTTCATCTGCGTCGGCACGCCTTCCAGCCCCAACGGCAGCCAGGACCTCTCGGCCGTGCGCCGCGTGGCTGAGCAGATCGGCGAGGCGCTCAAGACCAAGGGCGAGTACCACACCATCGTCATGCGCTCGACGATCCAGCCGGGCTCGATGGAGTCGGTGGTCAAGGCTGGCATCGAATCGACCAGCGGCAAGAAGGCCAACGTCGATTTCGGCCTGTGCTTCCAGCCCGAGTTCCTGCGCGAGGGCACCTCGATCAAGGACTACGACAATCCGCCGTTCACGGTGATCGGCTGCGAGGACGATCGCGCAGCTGCCGTGCTCAAGGAAGTGTTCGGGCACCTGCCGTGCGACTTCCTGACGACCTCGATCGGCGTAGCCGAAATGCTCAAGTACGCGTGCAACGCGTTCCACGCCGTCAAGATCACGTTTGCGAACGAGATCGGCCGGCTGTCGCAGTCGGTCAACGTCGATGCGCGCCAGGTCATGGACCTCGTCTGCAAGGACACGCGCCTCAACATCTCGCCGGCCTACATGAAGCCCGGCTTCGCGTTCGGCGGCTCGTGCCTGCCGAAGGACCTGCGCGCGCTCACGTACGTGGGCAAGATCAACGACGTGACCACGCCCATGCTCGGCAACGTGATGGGCAGCAACCGCGCGCACATCGACCACGCGGTCGACATGGTCATGAATTCCGGCAAGAAGAAGGTCGGCATGATCGGCCTGAGCTTCAAGGCCGGCACGGACGACCTGCGCGAAAGCCCGCTGGTCACGGTGGCCGAGCGCCTGATCGGCAAGGGCTACGACCTGCGCATCTTCGACCCGGAAGTGAACCTGTCGCGGCTGCTCGGCGCCAACAAGCGCTACATCGAGCACAGCATCCCGCACATCGGCAGCCTGATGGTGTCGAGCGCGGAGGAGGCGATCGATCACGCGGAGGTGGTGATCGTGGGGCTTGGCACGAAGGAGCTGCGGCCGGTCATTGCGAACCGCGTGACTCCCAGAGCAACTGGTGGTCGACCTGGTCGGGTTGCCCCGGGCCGAACTGAAACCGCGGGATTACGCCGGCGTTTGCTGGTGAATCCAATGTTCGACACGGCGCTGGTTAATTACGCTCGCAGCCCTGGTCGGGATTGCAATCCCGGCCATCTGGGTGCTGAGCCTGGTCACGCCGGGCGAGGAGGCTGTGAAGATCCGCAACGGACTTGTTGCCGGAGATCGGCGCAGCCGGCTGATTTCGACTGGACGCCCGGAATCGACGCCGGCCGAGCTTCCGGGTGAATCGAGCGCAGCCGTCCGAGCCACGTACCAGCAAGCCGTCAGCTCGCCTGGCCAGCGGTCCGGACGGCCCATGCAGGGTATGGACCTGGCGCTCGCGATCTCGCGACACCTGATGGGCGGACCCGGCAAGCGCGCCGGCGGTCCCATCCAGTCGGATCTCGACGGCGGCCTATACCGGGATCACGCGGAACGGGCGCGGGTACTGCGCCGATTTCACCCAGGTATTCATCGGGCCTCGCCATTGCGGCCGGGTTGCCTGTGCGCACCTGGAGCATCTCGTTCGAAAGCTTCGGCGCCGGCCATGCGTTCAACGAGATCTACGACGCCGAACCTCGGCAAGTGGGTGTTGGTCGATCCGTTTCATTCGCTGTATTTCATCGATCCGGACCTGCGCGAGCCGCTTTCGGTGCTCGAGGTTCATGACCGCCTGCTCATCGATCGGCGACGAGTCGCGCCCGATCGCAATCCAGCGCATCGCCGAAGGACGGCTGCCTTTCCGGTCCGAGGAGACTGGCGATCGAATATTACCGGCGCGGCATGCCGCAGCTCGCCCTGGCGTGGGGCAACAATGTGTTCGACTACGACCAGTCGACGCCGGTTCGCTGGAGCGCCGCGAGTCTCGCGTCATCTCGAGCGCGCGGTTGCCATCTGCGTCGGACAGTACCCGTCATTGCGAATCTATCCGATCGGCGTCAGCCATCGCGACGTTGACAGCCTTTTCCGGGCGCGAGACCGCTTCGTCCTCGCAATCGGGCGCTGGTGCGCTCGCAAGCGTCGTTTTCGGCTGGCTGCTCATCGCGACATGGCGGCGACGGGAGGCACGCTTGACGTCACGGCTTGACGACAACGAAACGGACTGTGACCTGATCGGCCTTGCTGCTGGCTGCGCTCGCAGCCGTCGGCTGGGCGTATTCGGACACGTACGCCTCGCTCGTGCAGAAATGGTTCGGCGACGCGGCTTTTTCGCATGGCTTCCTGATCCTGCCGATCAGCCTGTGGCTGGCTTGGCGCAAGCGCGACGAGCTTCGCGCCGTGGCCTTCCAGCCTTCCGCCGCTCGGCGTTGCTGCGGTGCTGCTGTGCGCTGCTGGCCTGGATCGTCGCGCGCGGCAGCGGCGTGCTGGTCATCGAGCAGTTCGCGGCCGTGGCGCTCATCGCCGGCGCTCGTGCTGGCAGCGCTCGGCTGGCCGGCGACGCGTGTGCTGATCGTGCCGCTCGCCTTCCTGTTGTTCATGGTGCCGTTCGGTCGCGGACTCGTGCCGTCGCTGATGCAGGTGACTGCGGATTTCGCCACGGTGCTGCTGCAGTGGTCCGGCGTCCCGGTGCTGCGCTCGCACATGCACATCAGCATTCCCGCTGGCAGCTTCGAGGTGGCGCGTGCCTGCAGCGGCCTCAACTACTTCATCACCAGTATCGTGCTCGGCGTGCCTGTACGCCTACCTGAACTATCGTGGCTGGCTGAAGCGGCTCACCTGCGTCGCGGCGTTTATCGTGATTCCGGTCGTGCTCAACGGGCTGCGTGTCTACATCACGATCCTCGTTTCGCACCTGACGGACATGCGCTTCGGGCCGGGCACGGAACACGTCACGTTCGGGCGCATCTTCTTCGTGGTCGTCATGCTGGCCCTGTTCTGGATCGGGCGTCGCTGGCATGACGATGTGCCGGTTGCCTCGCATTCCGAGCCGCCGTACAAGGCCGTCGATAGTCACGTCGGATCCTGGACAACATGGTGGCCGCTTGCCTTGGCCTGCATGGTTGCATTGGCCGGTCCACCCTTCGTCAGCGCTTCGATTGCTCGCGCGCAGGCGCAGGCTGCCGATCACAGTCAGCTCATTGTCATGCCGAAGCTCGCAGCGGATTGGCGCGGTCCGATCGACTCTGCTGGGCAGGGTTGGCGGCCGCTCTATACCGGGGGCGTGTTGGAGAAGCACGTCGTATACGACGACGCGACGGGCATCGCCGTCGACTGTCTTCGTCGCGGTGTATGGGCTGGGCACCAGCATCGGCGCAGAGATGATCTCGCACGGCAACATCATCGATCCGGAGGAGCGGGGCAGCCTCGCCAATGATTCGCATGTCGCGGTGACGCTTGCTGATGGCTCGTCGCTCAAAGTGCGCGAGCTGGTGGTCGGCGATGGAGTGTCACGCCGCCTGGTGTGGCATTGGTACGTCGTCGGCACGCGACCCGTGGTCAGTCCATTTTCCGCCAAGGCGCTCGAGGCCGTGGCCTTCGTCACGGGCGCGCCTACTTCGAGCGCATCGTGACGCTTTCGACGCCGCTCGATGACAAAGCGCACGATCGACTGCTGTCTTTCGTCGGCTCATTTGACCGCTGCATCGCGACGGGCTTTGCCGCCGAGGCGTGCGGCGAATGAGCAGCGGCACCGTGCCGCTGATCGTCCATGTCATTCATCGACTCGACTTTGGCGGGCTCGAGAACGGCGTGGTCAACCTCGTGAATCGCATGCCCGCGGATCGCTTCCGACACGCGATCGTCTGCCTGGCCGGGTTCAACCCGGTCTTCCGGGCGCGTATCCAGCGCGACGACGTCGATGTGATCTCGCTGGACAAGCGACCCGGCAAAGACCTCGGCGCTTACTGGCGCATGTGGCGCGTACTGCGGAGACTCAAGCCCGCAATCGTCCACACGCGCAACCTCGGCACGGTGGACATGCAGTGGGTGGCCGCCGCCGCTGGCGTCCCGCACCGTGTGCATGGTGAGCACGGTTGGGAAGCGTCCGACCCGCAAGGGTCTCAATCCCAAGGGCCTGCGCATACGCCGGGCTTGCCGCCCGGTCATCCATCGCTACGTGCCGATGTCGCAGGACGGCGCTCGCTGGCTCGAGCAGGACGTGGGAGTGGAACGCAGCCGGATCCGGCAGCTGTACAGCGGGGTGGATACCGTCAAGTTTTACCCGCCCTCTCCCCAACCCTCTCCCGCGGAGAGGGCCAGGGTGAGGGTCTGACTCCGGTTCCCTCTCCCGCTTTTGCGGGAGAGGGCCAGGGTGAGGGTCTGGCTCCGGTTCCCTCTCCCGCCTTGGCGGGAGAGGGCCAGGGTGAGGGCTCTCCGGGCCTAACCATCGGCACGATCGGGCGCCTCGACCCGGTCAAGAACCACTCAGGGCTCCTGCAGGCCTTCTCTGGCCTGCAAAAGCGCTTGCCCTCACTGCGGCTGACTATCGTGGGCGACGGGCCCCAGCGGGCCTCCCTCGAAGCCCAGGCGGTCTCGCTCGGCATCGAAAAACAGGTGACATTCACCGGTTCTCGCAGCGACAC
>CAWJXS010000023.1:0-328502 GCA_963846885.1 uncultured Gammaproteobacteria bacterium | reverse complement strand
TCGTCCATGTGGCGGATCACGGCCTCGCCGAACCCTCGGGTGCCGACCAACGTGGCGCCCGGCACCAGCTCTTCGAGCTCCTGCTTCACCTCGGCCGGCGAATGCGCGTGCGCACGCCGCTTCGGCGCGCGAATCGCCTTGCGCATGCGCGCCAGGTCGAACGTGAGCTCTTTCGCGGCGATGGTGTTGGCCACGCCTTTCATGATGAGGTCGGCCGCCTCGTTCCAGCGCAGGTAACGCAGCATCATCTCGGCCGAGAGGATCAGCGAACCTGGGTTCACGCGATCCTTGCCCGCGAAGCCCGGCGCCGTGCCGTGCGTGGCTTCGAACACGGCCAGCCCGTGACCGATGTTGCCGCCGGGCGCGATACCGATGCCGCCGACCTGGGCAGCCAGCGCGTCGCTGATGTAATCGCCATTCAGGTTGAGCGTGGCGATGACGTCGAACTCTTCCGGCCGCAAGAGGATCTGCTGCAGGAAGTTGTCGGCGATCATGTCCTTGACCACGATCTCGTGCCCCGTGACCGGATTGACGAAGCTCATCCACGGACCGCCGCCCATCTCGAGCGCGCCGAATTCGTCCTTCGCCAACTGGTAACCCCAGTTGCGGAAGGCGCCTTCGGTGAACTTCATGATGTTGCCCTTGTGGACCAGCGTGACCGACGTGCGGTCGTTGTCCACGCAGTACTGGATCGCCTTGCGGATGAGCCGCTGCGAGCCTTCCTTCGACACCGGCTTGATGCCGATGCCGGAACTGGCCGGGAAACGGATGCCGCGCGCCCCGAGGTCGTGCTGGAGGAAGTGGATCAGCTTCTGCACTTCCTGCGAGCCGGCCGCGTATTCGATGCCGGCGTAGATGTCCTCCGTGTTCTCACGGAAGATGATCATGTCGACGTAGCTCGAGTCGGCCATCGGTGTCGTGACGCCCGGAAAGTAACGCACGGGACGCACGCACGCGTACAGGTCGAGATTCTGGCGCATCGCGACGTTGAGCGAGCGGATGCCGCCGCCCACCGGCGTCGCGAGCGGCCCCTTGATCGAGACCACGAACTTCTGCAGCGCATGCTGCGTTTCTTCCGGAAACCAGCCGCCCGGGCCGTACACCTCGAGCGCGCGCTCGCCGGCGTACACCTCCATCCACTCGATCCGGCGCTCGCTGCCGTAGGCCCGCGCCACCGCGGCGTCGACCACCGCGAGCATCGCGGGCGTCACGTCGACGCCGATGCCGTCGCCGGTGATGTAGGGAATGATCGGGCGCTGCGGCACGGTGATCGAGCCATCGGTGTTGATGGTGATCGGCTCACCCGCAGCGGGCACCTGGATTTTCTCGTAGAGCATCGTTCGTATCCTCAGCTCCGGCTGGGCGCCGGAAACAGGACGGCCCGGAAGGTCATCCCGTCCGGGCCGTTTTTCTAAAGCAAGACTGCACTATGCGTGCGGACCCTCACCCCGCCAGGCGGGAGAGGGAGCGAGAGCCCTCACCCTCGTCGCCCTCACCCCAACCCTCTCCCGCCAGGCGGGAGAGGGAGCGAGAGGCGTGGTCAGTGGTGCGCGCCGCCCGTGGCGAACTGCTCTTCTTCGGTCGAGCCGTGCATGGCGGTGGTCGAGGAATGATGTTCCTGGATCACGTTGGTGACGTCGTCGAAGTAGCCGGTGCCCACTTCCTGCTGGTGCGAGACGAAGGTGTAGCCGCGATCGCGTGCTGCAAACTCCGGCTCCTGCACCTTCTCGACGTAGGCCGTCATGCCGCTCTTCACGTATTCCTGGGCCAGGTCGAACATGCCGTACCACATGTTGTGGATGCCGGCGAGCGTGATGAACTGGTACTTGTAACCCATCGCGCCGAGTTCGCGCTGGAACTTGGCGATGGTCGCGTCGTCGAGGTTCTTCTTCCAGTTGAAGCTCGGCGAGCAGTTGTAGGCGAGCAGCTTGCCCGGGAACTGCTTGCGGATCGCTTCCGCGAACTTCTTCGCGAACGCGAGATCCGGCTTGCCGGTTTCGCACCAGACCATGTCCGCGTACGGCGCGTAGGCGAGGCCACGGCTGATCGACTGCTCGACGCCCGGCTTCGTGCGATAGAAGCCTTCCGGCGTGCGCTCACCCGTGCAGAACGGCTTGTCGTTGGGATCGACGTCGCTGGTGAGCAGGTCGGCCGCCTCGGCGTCCGTGCGCGCCAGGATGATCGTCGGCACGCCCATCACGTCGGCCGCGAGACGCGCGGCAGTGAGCTTCTGGATCGCTTCCTGCGTCGGCACCAGCACCTTGCCGCCCATGTGGCCGCACTTCTTCACCGAGGCCAGCTGGTCCTCGAAGTGCACGCCGCCGGCGCCGGCGCGGATCATCGCCTTCATCAGTTCGAAGGCGTTCAGCACGCCGCCGAAACCCGCTTCCGCGTCCGCGACGATCGGCGCGAAGTAGTCGATGTAGTCCTTTTGACCCTGCGTGATGCCCTTCGAGTGCTGGATCTCGTCAGCGCGCTTGAACGACGAATTGATGCGCTCGACCACCTTCGGCACGGAATCGACCGGATACAGCGACTGGTCGGGATACATCGACATGTAGCTGTTGTTGTCGGCGGCAACCTGCCAGCCCGACAGGTAGATGGCCTTGATGCCCGCCTTCACCTGCTGCATCGCCTGGCCGCCCGTGAGGGCGCCGAGGCAGTTCACGTACGGCTCGGTATTGACCAGCTTCCAGAGCTTTTCGGCGCCGAGGCGTGCCAGGGTGTGCTCGATCTGCACGCTGCCACGGAGGCGGACGACGTCTTCGGCGGTGTAGGTACGGCGAATGCCCGCCCAGCGCGGATCTTTCGCCCAGGAATCTCTCAGTTGTTGAGCCGGATTCGTCATGTCGTCGTCCTCTGGTGGTATTCGTTGCGGAGACGCGCCGGACCCCGGCATCGTGTTGCACCGCACAATGAAGAATAGACGGGGACCCTGTCGCGGGCAAGCGTGAATTGTCCGCATTAGGGACAATTGCCGCATGCGGCTGATCATGTTCAACAAGCCCTACGGCGTGCTGCCCCAGTTCACGTCGGCCGACGACCGGCCGACGCTCGCGCGCTTCGTTTCGCTGCCTGGTTTGTATCCCGCAGGACGGCTGGATTTCGACAGCGAAGGCCTGATGCTGCTGACCGACTTCGGGCCGTGGCAGGCACGTATCAGCCAGCCGGGCTCAGCCCTCGTCAAGCGCTACCGCGTGCAGGTCGAAGGAGCGCCGACAGAGGCCGCTCTCGAGCCCCTGCGGCAAGGGGTGACGCTCAGCGACGGTGCCTGCCGCCCCGCCCCCGCCCGCGTCATCGACGAGCCTGCGGGCCTGTGGCCGCGCGACCCGCCCATCCGCGTGCGCAAGGTGATTCCCACCGCCTGGATCGAACTCGTGTTGAGCGAGGGCCGCAACCGGCAGGTGCGGCGCATGACGGCTGCCGTGGGCTTCCCGACGTTGCGCCTGATCCGGTGGGCCGTCGGGCCGTGGACCGTCGATGGCCTCGCCCCCGGCCAGAGCCGGGAGATTCCACGGACGGAGGCCGAGGCCGTGCTGGCTGCCGGCCGCCGCGAACTGCCGCGCGTCAGGCCGAACGGGCCACGGTCGCGATCCGCATCGCGAGTTCGAGGGCCTGCTCGTAATTGAGCCGCGGGTCGACCTGCGAGCGGTAGTCCTTGCCCAGGTCTGCGTCCACGAGCCCACGCGCGCCACCCGTGCACTCGGTGACGTCCTCGCCGGTCAGCTCGAAATGCACGCCGCCCAGGTAGCTGCCCATCGCCCGGTGCACCCGGAAGGCTGCCTCGAGTTCGGCCAGGATATTGTCGAAGCGCCGCGTCTTGACGCCCGACGCCGTGGTCTCCGTGTTGCCGTGCATGGGATCGCACACCCAGAGCACCGGCACTCCCGTCGCGCGCACGGATTCGACCAGGCCCGGCAGCTTGTCCTCGACGTGCTTCGCGCCCATGCGATGGATCAGCACCAGGCGCCCGGCCTCCTTGTTTGGATTGAGCACGTGGCACAGGCCCTGCACCCAGGCGGGGTCCATCGACGGGCCCACCTTCACGCCGACCGGATTCGAGATGCCGCGGCAGTATTCGACGTGCGCGCCGCCGAGGTCGGCCGTGCGCATGCCGATCCACGGGAGGTGCGTCGACAGGTTGTACCAGCGCCCGCTGCGCGGGATGAAGCGTGTCTGCGCCTGTTCATACAGCAGGTGCAGCGCCTCGTGGCTGGCGTAGAACGGCGCGCGGCTGGCTTCATGCACGCGACTGCCGCTCATCGCCTCGAAGAAGTCGAGTGAGTCGGCGATCGACGCAGCCATCTGCCGGTACTGGTCGGCGAGCGGCGAGTGCTTCACGAAACCCAGGTCCCAGTATTCGGGATGGTGCAGGTCGGCGAAGCCGCCATCGATCAGGGCGCGCACGAAATTGAGCGTGAGCGCCGCTCGCTCGTAGCCGCGCAGCAGCAGTTCGGGATCGGGTTCGCGCTCGGCCGGCGTGAAACCCGGACGATTGACGAGATCCCCGCGGTAACACGCGAGCGTCACGCCGTCCTTCGTCTCGGTGTCGGCGGATCGCGGCTTCGCGTACTGGCCCGCGAAACGGCCCACGCGAACGATGGGCTTCTTCATGCCATGCAGCAGCACCAGGCTCATCTGCAGCAGGATCTTGAGCTTGCGGGCAATCTGGCCCGAGTCGCAGTCGGCGAAGGTCTCGGCGCAGTCCCCGCCCTGCAGCAGGAACCGCTCGCCGCGCTGGGCGTCGGCGATCTGCCGCTTCAGCGCGTCCACTTCCCAGGACACCACGATGGGCGGCAACCGGCCCAGCGCCTCGACCGCGCGGGCCAGTGCGGCCGGGTCACCGTAGGACGGCTGCTGCTGCGCGGGACGCGCAGTCCAGCTCGTGGGAGACCATTCGGCGACCTGAGGAAGGGCGTTCATCCCATTGATCCTACCGGGAAACTTTGCGATGCAAAAGAAACCGGATGTACGGCGGGACCCGGTTTCGTCAGAATCGCGCCCCTCAAAACAGAATCTGCGCCCCCGGCAGGCCGTGAGGCCCTCCGCGGAGGCGCAACCAGGAGTTCGACGATGCAGAAGGTCCTCATTCTCGGCGCCGGCAAGATCGGCGCCCTCATCTCCGGCTTCCTCGCGGAATGCCGCGATTACGAAGTGCACGTGGCCGACGTGAACGGCAATGCCGCCAACTCGGTGGTGGCCGCGCATGGCCTGCCTAACCTGCGCGCGTACGAACTCGATGCGTCCGACCCGGCCGCGCTGGAAGCCCACCTGCGCGCCCACCCGGCCGACACGATCATTTCGAGCCTGCCGTTCTACTGCAACGTGAAGGTGGCCGAGATCGCCCGCAAGGTGAACGCGCACTACTTCGACCTGACCGAAGATGTCGCCGTCACGCGGGCCGTGCGCAAGCTGGCCGAAGGTTCCTCGCGCGCGTTCGTGCCGCAGTGCGGACTGGCGCCTGGCTTCATCAGCATCGCCGCCAACGCGCTGATCCAGCACTTCGACGAGATCCGCAGCGTGAAGCTGCGCGTGGGCGCCCTGCCCCAGCACCCCAACAACGCGCTCAAGTACTCGCTGACCTGGTCCACCGACGGCCTCATCAACGAATACGGCAACCCCTGCGAAGCGCTGGTCGACGGCCGCGCGGTGGAAGTGGCGCCGCTCGAGGGCCTCGAGGAGATCGAGATCGACGGCATGATCTACGAGGCGTTCAACACCTCGGGCGGCCTGGGCTCGCTGGCCGAGACCTACGGCAGCCGCGCGCAGACGATGGACTACAAGACCATCCGCTACCCGGGTCATTGCGACCAGATGCGCCTGCTCATGAACGACCTCAAGCTCAACTTCGATCGCGCGACGCTGAAGCGCGTGCTCGAGAACGCGGTGCCGCAGACGCTGCAGGACGTCGTGATCGTCTACGTCGCGGTCGCCGGCCGCCAGCACGGCGAACTGCGCGAAGAGAACTACGTGAGCAAGATCTACCCGCAGGTGATCGCAGGCCGCCTGTGGTCCGCGATCCAGGTGACGACGGCCGCGGGCATCTGCGCCGTGGTCGACCTCGTGATGCAGAACAAGGGCCGCTACCAGGGCTTCGTGCGCCAGGAGGATTTCTCGCTGGTCGACGTGCTCAACAACCGGTTCGGCAAGCACTACGCCGACGGCGGCGGCAAGGAAGTGTCGTCGCGCATGATCGTCGCCGGCACGACCGGACAGCAGCGCGTGGCCGGAGGTGCGCGATGATCGACGCACTGCTGCAGAGCCTCGGGCTCGCGCCGACGAATGCGGGCACGTGGTCGGGCAACGGCGGCTGGCTCGACGATGCCTCGGCGAAGGTCATCGAGTCGATCAATCCGACGACGGGCGCTGTCATCGCGACCGTGCGTTCGACGACCCCCGCGCAGTACGAGCAGGTGATGGCATCCGCGGTGGCTGCAGCGAAGCTCTGGCGCAGCGTGCCGGCGCCGAAGCGCGGCGAAGCCGTGCGCCTGATGGGCGAGGAACTGCGCAAGTACAAGTCCGAGCTCGGCAGCCTGGTCTCGCTCGAGATGGGCAAGATCAAGGCCGAGGGCGACGGCGAAGTGCAGGAGATGATCGACATCGCGGACTTCGCGGTCGGCCAGTCCCGCATGCTGTACGGCGTGCAGATGCACTCGGAGCGTCCCAATCACCGCATGTTCGAGCAATGGCATCCGCTCGGCGTCGTGGGCGTGATCAGCGCGTTCAACTTCCCGGTCGCCGTGTGGTCCTGGAACGCGTTCCTGGCGGCGATCTGCGGCAACGTCACGGTGTGGAAGCCTTCGCCGAAGACGGCGCTCTGCGCCGTCGCCGTGCAGCACATCTGCAACCGGGTGCTCGAGCGCAATGGCTTGCCGCCCATCTTCCAGCTGTTCATCGATGAAGGCACTGAACTCGCGATCCGCTTCGTCGAGGACCGTCGCGTCGACCTGGTCTCGTTCACGGGCTCGACGGCAGTCGGCCGCGACGTGGGCCAGCGCGTGGCGAAGCGTCTCGGCAAGTCGCTGCTGGAACTCGGCGGCAACAACGCGATCATCGTCGACGAATACGCCAACCTCGACCTGGTGGTGCCCGCCATCGTCTTCGGCGCCGTCGGCACGGCCGGCCAGCGCTGCACGACGACGCGCCGCGTGTTCGTGCATGAGTCGCAGATGCCGGAACTCGAGCGTCGTCTCACCCATGCCTACAAGCAGGTCCGCATCGGCGACCCGCTCGCGCAGGGCACGCTCATGGGACCGCTGATCGATGGCGCCTCGGTTGCACGCTATGAAGCAGCCGTGGCCCAGGCGGTCGCCGCCGGCGGACGCCTGCTGTGCGGCGGCAAGCGGCTCGACCGGCCCGGCTTCTTCGTCGAGCCGGCGATCGTCGTCGCACGCGGCGAATGGGACATCGTCCGGACGGAGACATTCGCCCCGGTGCTGTACCTGGTTCCTTTCAACACGCTCGACGAGGCCATCGAGGCGCAGAACGCGGTGGCGCACGGGCTGTCGTCGGCGATCTTCACCGACCGCCTGCAGCACGCCGAGCGCTTCCTCTCCCCGGCCGGTTCCGACTGCGGCATCGCGAACGTCAACATCGGCACGTCAGGCGCCGAGATCGGCGGCGCGTTCGGCGGCGAGAAGGACACGGGCGGTGGGCGCGAGTCCGGCTCGGACTCCTGGAAGGCCTACATGCGCCGGCAGACGTGCACGGTGAACTGGGGCACGACGCTGCCCCTGGCGCAGGGCATCAACTTCGACGTGGGCTGAGCGTCAGCGGCCTGCGCGCTTCGGCGCCAGGTCGCGATACACGCTGCGGACGAACTCGTCGCGGGCGACGAGGTTGCCCGGGCGGTCGAAACGAGCATCGAACTCGGCGGTGGGCCTGGAGGCGAGCAGGTCCTCGAGCCCTCTCCCCTGCTCGACCGCCTCGCGCACCCTGCGCCCGACGGCGACGAGCATGTCGCGATAGTCGGCGAGTTCCGTACGGTTCGACACCGGCCCATGACCGGGCACCACGACCGTGCGGGCATTGGAGCGGGCGAGCGCGGCCTCGATGGCGGCCACCATGCCAGCCAGCGAACCGCCCGACTCGACGTCGATGTAGGGGTACTGGCCGCTCCAGTAGATGTCGCCCAGCGCGACGATGTCGGCCTCGTTCCAGCGGGCGACGATGTCGGCGCCGGTGTGCGCGTCCGCCACGTGCACCGCATCGAGCCGGTCGCCATTCAGGTGCAGTGCAAGGGTGTCGGTGATCGTCAGCGTGGGCCGGCTGGCCACCGCCGCGGCCGTGCCCTCCGCACCCGCGACCGCAGTCGCGGGATCGCGACCAGCATGCTCGAGCAACGATTCGTGGCCGATGACAGTGGCGCCCGCGCCGGCGAATGCCTCGTTGCCACCCGTGTGGTCGGGGTGACCGTGCGTGTTGAGCACGAACCGCAAGCGACCCGGCGCGATCCGCGCCACCGTTTCGACCAGCAGCGCAGACGATTCGGCGAGGCCGCTGTCGATCAGGACCACGCCATCGGCTCCGGACCACACCACGACATTGCCGCCTGCACCGCTGATCACGGTGAAGCCCGGACGAATGGCCTGGCTGCGGAGTTCGACGGCGGCCTGGGACGCGACCGAGGCCAGGCACGCCAGGCTGACGCATGCCAGCCGCATGCAGAAGTTGACTGTCGATGCGCTGCCGCTGGATGTCGCCATGCCGTTAGGTTCTCCTGCACACCGAGTATATGCCAGGAGCGCGGCCAGCCTGAGGTGATCGGCGGGTCCGGCGTGAGTCAGCCGCGCGCCTTTCCGCGCGTGGCACCGGCCGGCGCAGTGCCCGCCGCTTCGCGCAACGCAAGCTGCAACTGTTCGTCGAGCCGCTTGGCCGACACGGGCAGCAGCGTCCGCAAGTCCTGCGCGAACAGCGACAACCGGTACTCCTCGACCATCCAGCGCAACCGCTCGCGTTCCGAGCTGGGCATGTCGAGGTCCGCGGACAGGCGCAGGCGCCGCGCATGCTGCTCGAAGGGCTCCACCTGCGCCTGCAGCTTGCGGTCGCGCTCGACGTCGCCCCGCGCGCGCTCGAGCCGGCGAGCCACCGCACGCACGTACTTCGGCAGCTGGTGCCACCAGCCGTCGGGTGTGTCGCGGACCCAGCCGGGTGCGAGCAGTTCGGCCAGCTGGTCGTTGATGCTGCTGCGAACGCCCGCAAACGCAGCGCCGTTGGTGAGACCCAGTTGGGCCCGCACGTCCTTGAGCGCGGTCAGGACCGCCTTCACGGTGCGCGATATCTCTGCCGCGCGGTCGACGACATCGGCGCGACCCCGGTCCACCTGCGCCTCGAAGCGCTCACGGAGTCGTGGCAGCTCCGCGACGGGACCGAGGACGGCTTCGGCTACGGCTCGATCCGCAATCTCGCCGAGCAGTTCCTTGCCGAACCCGGCTGCCGCGACGAGCAAGGTGAACTCACGTTCCGTCGCGGCCTGGCGGCGCGCCAATTCGTGCTGCTGCGGCAGCGCCAGAGCCGCGAGTCGTACGATACCCGCACGCGATGCGCGCATGGCGCCGCCTGCCGTGGTGAACAGGTGCAGCCGCACGCTGGCTCCCTCGTCCTGGATGCCCGGATAGGCGCGCAGCTGCAGCCGCCCGCTGCGAATCGTCGTCTCGAGCGGCCACTCGTCGAAGTCCCAGTGGCGCACACCCACTCGCTCCCATTTGAGGCCTGCCGTCGCCGGGTGCGTGAACGTCGTTCCGCCCGTGGCCTGGCGCATCTCGTCGCGCAGTCCGTACACGTCGCGACTGGTGCGCAGCAAGCGGCCCGCCTCGTCCAGCACGCGAAGGTTGACGCTGAGCCACGGCGCGAGCGGCACGGCCGCCAGTTGCCCCGGTTCCACCCGGATGCCCGCCTCCTGCGTGACGAACGCTGCGATGTGCGCAAACAGCGACCCGGTGCCGAACTCGGGCAGCGCGTCGAGCAACCGGTCGGCGGCATCCGGGATGGGCACGATCTCGCGTCGCACGTCCTTCGGCAGGCCACGCAGCAGCGCGATGACCTTCTCGCGCAGCCAGCCCGGGATGAGCCACTCGAGGCGCTGGGCGTCGAACGCGCGCAGCAACGGCAGCGGCAAGTCGAGCGAGACGCCGTCATCCGCGGCCGCGGTGTCGTAGCGATAATGCATGTGCAGCGAATTGCCCTGGACGTCGAACGTCGTCGGATAGTCGCTCGCCCGCACCGTCGGGAGCGGCTGCAGCAGGAACACGGATTCGTCAGCGTCGAGCGCATGCGGGCTGCCGTGCTCGACCGTCCGCCACCATTTCTCGAAAGCACGCGTCGAAGCGAGCGTCGGCGGTATGCGCTCGAGGTAGAACCGCACCAGCGCGTCGTCGCCGGCAAGCAGGTCGCGCCGGCGCAGGCAGGCCTCTACTCGCTCGAGGCGCGCACGCGTGGCCGAGTTGCGTTCGAGAAAGGCGAAGGGCATGGCGGGCTGGCGCCGCACCAGCGCCTCTTCCACGAACATGCGTTGCGCCGCGAGCGGATCGACCCCGGCGAAACTGACCCGCCGGCCGCTGCTCAGCACCCGGCCGTACAGCGACACCGTCTCCTTCGCGAAAGCCATGCCACGCTGCGCGTCCCATTCCGCTTCACCATAGGTGCGCTTGACCAGGTGCGCCCCGGCCGCCTCGATCCACGACGGCTGCACCTGCGCGACCATCCGGGCATACAGCCGATGCGTCTCGACGAGGCTGGCCGCGACGATCCAGTGCGGTGAACGCTTCTGCAGCGGCGTCCCCGGCGCGATCACGAAGCGGGTATCGCGCGCGCCGAGATAGGTGCGTGCCTCGTCGAGCACCCCGATGCCGCCGAGAAACCCGGTGAGCAGCGTCTGGTGCAGGATGCCCATGCCAGGCGGTGCGGTCTTGTCGCCACGAACCTTGACGATCGAGCGCGACATCTCTGCGAGTTGCTCGCGCAGGTCGGCCCATTCACGCATGCGCACGAACGACAGGAAATTCTCGCGACACCAGTGCCGCAGCACTCGGTTGCCGCCGGCCGCGGGGTCGCGCGACGCAGCCCACAGGTTCAGCACGCCGATGAAGTCTGAACGGTCGTCCGCAAACTGCGCATGCTTCGCGTCGGCGGCTTCCGCTTTCTCGGCAGGGCGCTCGCGCGGGTCCTGGATGCTGAGAAAGGACACGAGCACCAGCGCCTCGTCGACGCAGGCCGTGCGCCCCGATTCGACGAGCACTCGTGCCAGGCGTGGGTCCACCGGCAGCGCAGCCATCTGCCGCCCCAGCCGCGTGATGCGCCTGTCGCCATCGACCGCATTCAATTCCTGCAGCAATCGATAGCCGTCGTTCAGCAACCGGGCGTCGGGCGCGTCGAGAAACGGAAAGTCCTGCGGATCACCCAGCCCCAGTGCAGCCATCTGCAGCACGAGGCTCGCCAGGTTCGTGCGCAGCAGTTCCGGCTCGGTGTAGCGTGGCCGGGCGAGGTAGTCGTCTTCGGCATAGAGCCGGATGCAGATGCCCTCGCCTTCACGTCCGCAGCGTCCGCGACGCTGGTCCGCGCTGGCCTGCGACACCGGCTCGATCGGCAGGCGCTGGAACTTGGCGCGTGGACTGTAGCGACTGACGCGCGCGAGACCCGCGTCGATGACAAAGCGCACGCCGGGAATGGTCAGCGACGTCTCGGCCACGTTGGTCGCGAGGACGACGCGACGGCGCGTATGACCGGCAAACACCTTGTCCTGCTCCGGCCCGGTCAGGCGGCCGTACAGCGGCAGCACGTCCCAGTCCACGCGGCTGCGAACCAGCAGGTCACGGGTCTCGATGATCTGCTTCTCGCCGGGCAGGAAGACGAGCGCGTCCCCCCGCAGGCCGCGCGCATCGCGTGGCGAGTTCCTCCAGCGCGTCGCGAACGGCTTCCGGCAACGGCGGCGCCGTCTCGTCCTCTTCTGCCAGCGGCCGGTAACGAACCTCGACGGGGTAGCTCTGCCCTTCGACGTCGATCACGGGCGCGCCACCGAAAAACTCCGCGAACCGCTGCGTCTCGATCGTCGCGGAGGTGACGATCAGTCGCAGGTCCGGCCGCTGCGGCAGCAGTCGTTTACAGACGCCAAGCAGGAAATCGACGTTGAGATTGCGCTCGTGCGCCTCGTCGATGATCAGGGTGTCGTAGCGCAGCAGCAGCGGATCGCTCTCGATCTCGCGCAGCAGCAGGCCGTCGGTCATCAGCTTGACCAGCGTGCGGGGACTCGTGCGATCGACGAATCGCACCTGGTACCCGACCAGGTCGCCCACGTTCGTGCCCAGCTCGGCGCTGACGCGGTTGGCGAGAGCCTGGGCTGCAATGCGTCGCGGCTGCGTGTGGCCGATCAACCCGGCGGCACCCCGCCCCAACGCGAGGCAGATCTTCGGCAGCTGCGTGCTCTTGCCGCTGCCCGTCGCGCCACTGACGATGACCACCTGGTGCGCCTCGATTGCGCGGCCGATCTCGTCGCGCCGGGCATGCACCGGCAACGTGTCGTCGAAGACCACTGGCGGCACTGAAGCCCGGCGGGCGGCGACGAGCCCCACCGAGGCGCTGACTTGCGCTTCGAGCCGCTCGAGCTCGCGCGTATCGGCCGCCGCAGGCCGGCGCGACAGTCGGTCGAGGGTGGCTTGCAGGCGCCGTCGATCACGCAGCAGGCACTGTGGCAGCAGCTTGCGCAGGGCTGCGAGACGCGCTGCGGCAGTTTCACCGGCAGGCATGACGTGTCAGCCCAGTTGTTGCTTGGCGCGCAGCCACAACGTCTCGAGTCGCTCCATGTCCACGTCCGCCGGCGTCTGCCCGGCGGTCGCGAGCGCGGCCTCGACGTGACGGAACCTGCGTTCGAACTTGGCGTTCGCGTCGCGCAGCGCGGCCTCTGCATCGACGCCGAGGTGCCGACCCGCCTGGGCCAGCGCGAACAGCAGGTCACCCAGCTCTTCGTGTGTACGCGCGCGGTCGCCGCGCTCCACCTCGACCTGCAGTTCTCCCAGTTCCTCGCGGACCTTCTCGATCACGCCGGCGGCGTCGGCCCAGTCGAACCCCACCTTAGCCGCACGCGAGCCGAGCTTCGTGGCACGCGTCAGGGCCGGCAGGCCGAGCGTGACGCCGTCGAGGGCGCCGGTGCCCTCGCCCCGCGCCGCGCGCTCCGCGCGCTTGTGCTGCTCCCAGGCGTGGGTTTGAGCCGCGGCATTCTCGATGGTCGCGCCAGCAAAGACATGCGGATGCCGGCGCTCGAGCTTGTCGGCGATGGCCGTGGCGACGGCGTCGAAATCGAACAGCCCGCGTTCTTCGGCGATACGCGACTGGAACACCACCTGGAACAGCACGTCGCCGAGTTCGTCGCGCACCGCGTCGGGCGCGCCGCGCGCGATCGCATCGGCGAGTTCGTACGCCTCCTCGATGGTGTGCGGTGCGATCGAAGCCCAGTCCTGTTCGCGATCCCACGGGCAGCCGGCTTGCGGATCCCGCAGGCGTGCCATGATCGCGCGCAATCGCTCGAGCGGCGTAGTCATGTCTGCGCACCTTTGAGCAGTCGCCCCAGCGTGATCAGCATGTTGGCGGTGGCACCCCAGATCTGGCGGCCTTCGAAGTGGATCTCGTGCGTGACGATGGTGTGGCCGGCGATGATGCGGTCGCGCGGCGAGTGATTGCGCGCGTCGAGCACGAACTGCAGCGGCACCTCGAAGACGTCGTCGACCTCGGTACGATCGAGACGCAGGTCAAAACCCGGCCGCACGAACCCCACGGCCGGCGTCACGCGGAAACCCGAGATGACCAGATGGTCCTGCAGGTAACCTGCGTGGGTGATGAAATCGGCCTCGAGCCCGATTTCCTCGCGCGCCTCGCGCAGCGCGGCCTCCCAGGGCCCGGCATCGGCAGCCTCGATGCGTCCGCCCGGAAAACTGATCTGCCCGGGATGGTTTTTCAGGTGCGACGCACGCTGCGTCAGCAGCACCTGCAGGCCCGACGGGCGGTCGACCAGCGGCACCAGCACTGCGGCCCGCGCAGGGTTCGCCGGAATGAGTTGCCGCAGCAGCGCGATCTGCTCCGGGCTGAACTGCGCCGAATAGGGGAACTCGGGATCATGTCCCGGCCGGGTGTCGCGCAGCAGGAACTCGATCTGCGATCGCAGCGGTTGCGCGGGAGACAGGTCGGTCACCGTCAATCAGCCCTCGCCCTTGCCCGGCCCACCGTGTTCGCCACCGCGAGTCAGCACGGCCGGATCGAGCAACCGGGCCAGCCGTTGCTCGTCCAGGTCGGTCATCTCGGCGGCCACCTCGATGATCGGCCGCCCTTCCGCATAGGCTTTCTTGGCGATGGCCGCGGCCTTGTCATAGCCGATCACCGGGTTGAGGGCCGTCACGAGCATGGGATTGCGGCTCAGCGCGAGCGACATCTGGCGCCCGTTCACCGCGAAGCCTGCAATGGCGCTGCGTGCGAGCGTGCGCGAAGCGCCCGCCAGCAACTCGATGCTCTGCAGCAGGTTGTAGGCGATCACCGGCAGCATCACGTTGAGCTGGAAATTGCCAGACTGCCCCGCGATGCCGATCGTGGCGTCGTTGCCCATGACCTGCGCCGCGACCATCGCGACCGCCTCGGGCACGACGGGGTTGACCTTGCCCGGCATGATGCTGCTGCCCGGCTGCAGCGCCGGCAGCGCTATCTCGCCGAGCCCCGCCAGCGGACCGCTGTTCATCCAGCGCAAGTCGTTCGCGATCTTCATCAGCACGACGGCCAGGGTGCGGAGGTGTCCCGACAGCTCGACCGCGGTGTCCTGCGACGAGAGCGCCGCGAAGAAATCACGTGCGGGCCGGAGGTCGAGACCCGTCTGCTGTGAAAGCAGCGCTGCGACCATGGGTGCAAACTGCGGATTGGCATTGATGCCCGTGCCCACGGCGGTGCCGCCCTGCGCCAGCGCGTGCAAGCGGGGCCGGCAGCCCTGCAGACGGCTGACCGCATCTTCGAGCTGCGTGCGCCAGGCGCCCATCTCCTGCCCGAGCGTGAGCGGCATCGCGTCCATCAGGTGGGTGCGGCCCGTCTTTACTATGTCGCCCACGTCGCCGGCCTTGCGCGCCGTGGTGTCGATCAGGTCCTTGAGCGCGGGCAGCAGGGATTCGGACAGCGCTATCGCCGCACCCAGGTGAATCACCGTCGGGATGACGTCGTTGCTGCTCTGGCCGCGATTCACGTGGTCGTTGGCATGCACCGGAATGGTCGAGCCGCCGGCGTATTCGGTCGCCAGCCGCGCGATGACCTCGTTGGCATTCATGTTGCTGCTGGTCCCGGACCCCGTCTGGAAGACGTCGACCGGGAAATGCGCGTCGTGCTTGCCCTCCGCCACCTCCAGCGCGGCACGCTGGATGGCGAAGGCCCGGACACGGTCGAGGTCGCCGAGCTGCAGATTGGCGCCGGCGGCAGCCCATTTCACCAGGCCGAGAGCCCGGATGGCGCCCCGGGGCATCGCTAAGCCGCTGATCGGGAAGTTCTGGATCGCACGCTGCGTTTGCGCGCCCCACAACGCTGTAGCGGGTACGCGGATCTCGCCCATGCTGTCGCGTTCGACGCGGAAGTCGGTGTCGGCCATCGTAAGCTCCGGGGAACCGCGCAGGCGCCCCGGGCGGGCCGTGCGGTATCATTCGAGATCGTAGCACCTCCCGGATGACCGCATGAGTCTCACCCCGCTGACCGCGCTCTCGCCCGTCGATGGTCGCTATGCCGCGCGCTGCGCCGACCTGCGGGAAATCTTCAGCGAACAGGGCCTCATTCGCGCGCGCGTGCGCGTCGAGATTGCATGGCTCCGTGCGCTGGCCGCCGAACGCGGCATCACGGAACTGCAAGGCATCAAGCCCGCGGACCTCGCCCTGGCCCAACAGGTCGCCGACGAGTTCAGTGCGGCGGACGCCGCCGCGGTCAAGGCGTTCGAGCGCGAGACCAACCACGACGTCAAGGCCGTCGAGTACCTGATCAAGCAGAAGCTCGGCGCGCACCCGGCCTGGCAGTCGCGGCTCGAATTCGTGCACTTCGCCTGCACGTCCGAGGACATCAACAACCTGTCCTACGCGCTCATGTGCCAGGAAGCCCGCGCGAAAGTGCTGCTGCCGCACCTCGACGCACTGCTCGGCGCCCTGCGCGCGATGGCGCTGCTGCATGCCGACGACGCGATGATGTCGCGGACGCACGGCCAGTCGGCCACGCCGACCACGCTCGGCAAGGAAGTCGCGGTGTTCGTGCGGCGCCTGCGCCAGGCGCGTGACACGTTTGCCGCCGTCCCCATCCGCGGCAAGATCAACGGTGCCGTCGGCAACTACAACGCACACATGGCGGCCTACCCGGAAGTGCCCTGGCCGCAGCTCGGCCAGCGCCTGGTCGAGGGCCTGGGCCTGCAGTGGAACGCGTACACGACGCAGATCGAGCCGCACGACTGGACGGCGGAATACTGCGACGCCCTCGCCCGCTGCAACTCCATCCTCACCGACCTGTGCCGCGATTTCTGGGGTTACGTGTCGCTCGGCTATTTCCGGCAGAAGGTGGTCGCGGGCGAGGTCGGTTCGTCGACGATGCCGCACAAGGTGAACCCGATCGATTTCGAGAACGGCGAAGGCAACCTGGGGCTGGCCAATGCGCTGTTGCGCTTCCTCGCTGAGAAGCTGCCCATTTCACGCTGGCAGCGCGACCTCACCGACTCGACGGTGCAGCGCAATCTCGGCGTCGCGCTGGCGCATTCCGACATCGCCGTGCAATCCGTATCGCGGGGCCTGGCACGACTCGAGGTCGATCGCGACCGGCTCGCCGACGACCTCGCCGCCAACTGGGAACTGCTGGCCGAACCGATCCAGACCGTCATGCGCCGCTACGCCGTGCCCGAAGCCTACGAGCAGCTCAAGGCGCTGACGCGCGGCCGCCGCATCGACGGACCCGCCATCGCGCGCTTCGTCGACGGCCTGGCCATTCCTGACGCTGAAAAAGCGCGGCTGAAGGCGCTGACACCCGCCACGTACATCGGGCTCGCAGCCAAGCTCGCGCGCGATGTCTGAGCGGACCCGGATTCTTTTGACATAACCCGTCGCCCGCCCGCATCCAACCCCGTGCCCACGCCTCCGGATTACGTCGTGCGACTCGCCTCGTGGGAGCACGACCGTTTGCACATCCAGCACGTGCGGCGGTCGGTTTTCATCGAAGAACAGCGGATCGCGGAACGCGACGAGTGGGACGAACTCGACCCCGTCATCACCCACGTACTCGTCTTTACGCCGTCCGCTTCCGCGAAACGTGACGTGGTTGGCACGGGCCGCCTGGAACCCACCGGTAAGATTGGTCGCGTCGCAGTAATGCCGTCTTATCGCGGCACCGGAGCAGGCGTCGCGGTGATGCGGCGTCTCCTGGATCTCGCCGCAGAGCGTGGATTCAGCGAGGTCTACCTGAACTCACAGGTGTCGGCCGCCGGGTTTTACGAGCGACTGGGTTTCCGGGCCGACGGCCCGGAATTTGACGAGGTCGGAATACCGCACCAGCGAATGCGCCGGTCGGTCGAGAAGCGGGATGGAACATCGGTTGGACCTGACGGGGACGCGCAGCATCCTCGGAAACCTTGACGAATACCGGGCCGCGGTCGCCGAGATCGCGACGCGCGCCAATCGCACGCTTTCAATCTACACCACCGACCTCGAACCGCAGATCTACGATCACGACCTGTTCCTGGAGCCCGTCAAGCGACTGGTGCTCGCCCGCAGCCACGCACGGCTGCGCGTGCTGATCTCGAACCCGGGCCGCGTCTCGCGCGAAGGCAACCGCTTCATGATGATGGCGCGGCGCCTTACGAGCTACATCGACCTGCGCAACGTCGCGCCTGAATACCGCAATAATCCGTGCTCGTTCATCGTCGCCGACGACAAGGCCATCGCCTTCCGCCAGCAGGCCTCGTCGTGGGAAGGCATCGTCGAGTTCGACGACGTGGCCATCGTCAAGCGCTACCTCGCCTTCTTCGACGATGTCTGGGCCGGCAGCCTGATCCAGCCCGAGATGCGCGCTACTGCGGTGGACTTCTGACGGCCCGCTATAATGCTGGGCATGGCCTGGAAACCCGACGTCACCGTAGCCGCCGTAGTCGAACGCGACGGCCAGTTCCTGTTCGTTGAGGAACGATCCGGCGGTCGCGTCGTATTGAACCAGCCCGCCGGCCACCTCGAGCGCGGCGAATCGCTGCACGATGCCGTCGCCCGCGAGACGCTCGAAGAAACCGGCTGGACGTTCGTGCCGCAACAGATCGTCGGCATCTACCTCTGGCAAGCCGAGCACAGCGCCAAGACCTTCCTGCGCGTGGCCTTCTGCGGCCGCCTGCAGGGACACGACCCGTCCCGCCCGCTGGACCACGGCATCCTGCGCACACGCTGGCTCGACCGCTCGCAACTCGCGACGCTGGAGGCACGGCACCGCAGCCCGCTCGTCGCGCGCTGTGTCGACGACTACCTCGCCGGTGCTCGCTATCCGCTCGAGCTGCTGACGCACCTGATGCGCAGCGTCGAACCCACCCTTGAATTGAGCGCGTCCGTCGCCGCCAGCGGCTGATCCTCCTCACCTCGCCCGCTTGTCTGTACCTCGCCCGCTTGTCTGTACCTCGCCCGCTTGCGGGAGAGGTCGCGCGCAGCGCGGGTGAGGGTCCGGGTCAGGTCCGAGTCAGGTCCCGGTCCGGGCGGCCGCTCCGAGGCCCTTGCCCCGAGCTTGGAAAGGCAGACACGCGCTCTGGGCAAGGGCCTCAGACCGCCCGCTCCGGCCTGCACTGTTCCGCTCACGTGGTAAGGACAGCACTCCCCAAGCGAGGCCAACCGATTCGCAAGCGGGACCGTCCAACGCAATTCCTCGAGCGCACATCTGCCCTGCCAGCGAGGGAAAGGCATTCACGAGCGGCCCCTCCGACGCCTTTCCTCGAGCGCACATCTGCCCTGCCAGCGAGGGAAAGGCATTCACGAGCGGCCCCTCCGACGCCTTTCCTCGAGCGCGTGTCTGCCTTTCCAAGCGAGGGGGAAGGCGTCGGAGGGGCCGCTTGGGAATGCTGTCCCCGAGCCACTCTGGCTTGCTACGCGCGGCGCGGAAAGATCGCCAAGCGCAAGCGACGTCCCCAAGCCTGTAAAATCCGCGCATGTCGTCCCAGCGCGTAGTGCTCGCCATTTCCGGCGGCGTCGATTCGGCCGTCGCCGCGGTGCTGCTGCAGCGCGCGGGTTACGACGTCCACGCGCTGTTCATGCGCAACTGGGACGAAGACGAGGATGGCTACTGCACGGCCGCGGCCGATCTGCAGGACGCGCGCCGCGTCTGCGACGACCTGGGCATTCCACTGCACGCGGTGACGTTCGCAGCCGAATACCGGGACCGCGTGTTCCAGCACTTTCTCGACGAACTCGCAGCAGGGCGCACCCCGAACCCCGACGTCGCCTGCAATCGCGAGATCAAGTTCGGGGTCTGTTACGAGCATGCGATGCGCCTGGGCGCCGACTGGTTCGCCACCGGCCACTACGCACGGATGCAGGACGGCCGGTTGCTGCGCGGCATCGACCCTGGCAAGGACCAGACGTACTTCCTGCACACCGTGCCGGGCGCCATGCTCGCGCGCACGCTGTTTCCCATCGGCGGACTGCCGAAGGACGAGGTCCGCAGGATTGCGCACGAACAGGCGTTGCCCGTGCACGACAAGCGTGACAGCACCGGCATCTGCTTCATCGGCGAGCGGCCCTTCGCCGAATTCCTCGCGCAGTACCTGCCCGCGCAACCCGGCCCGATCGAAACACCGGACGGAAAGCGGCTCGGCACCCATCGCGGCCTGATGTATTACACGCTGGGCCAGCGCCAGGGACTGGAGGTGGGCGGCGTGCGCGGTGCAGATGAAAAGCCTTGGTACGTCGCCGCGAAAGTCCTGCGCAGGAACGCGCTCGTCGTGGTGCAGCAGCACGACCACCCGCTCCTGCTCTGCAACGAATTTATGACTGAACCGGCGCATTGGACTGCCGGTGCGCCGCTGGCCGCCCGGTTCCGCTGCACCGTGAAGACGCGTTACCGGCAGGCGGACCAGGCCTGCGAAGTTCGCGTCCTGCCCGACGGCCGCTGCGGCGTCCGCACCGACGTGGCGCAACGCGCCGTGACCCCCGGTCAGTCGGCCGTTTTCTACCTGGGCGACGAATGCCTGGGCGGCGCCGTCATTGGCGGCATTCCCAGCCTAGTCTCCGAGGTCGAATCCATGAGGGCTTCCGGGCTATAATTCCGCGGTTAACCGCTGCGTTTTCCGCCCCGGAGGTTCCATGAGAGACAGCTTCAAGACCCGCACGACGCTTGCCGTCGGCAACCAGTCGTACGAGATTCACAGCCTCCCGGCGCTGCAGGGCCAGAACCTGGCCCGCCTGCCCTTCTCCCTCAAGATCCTGCTCGAGAACCTGCTGCGGTTCGAAGACGGCGTGAACGTCACGCAGAAGGACATCGAGGCGCTGCTCAAGTGGGACGCCAAGGCGGCCCCGAGCTACGAAATCGCCTTCACGCCCGCCCGCGTGATCATGCAGGACTTCACCGGCGTACCGGCCATCGTCGACCTCGCCGCCATGCGCGAAGCGATGATCCGCCTCGGCGGCAACCCGCAGGAAATCAACCCGCTCGCCCCGGCCGAGTTGGTCATCGACCACTCGGTGCAGGTGGACAACTACGGCACGGCGGATTCACTCGCGAAGAACAACGCCACGGAGTTCGGCCGCAACGTCGAACGGTATTCGTTCCTGCGCTGGGGCCAGACGGCGTTCAGCAACTTCAAGGTCGTGCCGCCGAACACCGGCATCGTGCACCAGGTCAACGTCGAACACCTCGCGCGCGTCGTGTTTGCGGAGGACAAGAACGGCGTGAAGCGCGCCTTCCCGGATACGCTGGTCGGCACCGATTCGCACACGACGATGGTCAATGGCCTCGGCGTGCTGGGCTGGGGCGTTGGCGGCATCGAGGCCGAGGCCGCAATGCTCGGCCAGCCGGTCACGATGCTGATCCCGCAGGTCATCGGCTTCCGCCTGAAGGGCGCGCTGCCCGCCGGCACGACGGCCACCGATCTCGTGCTCACCATCACCGAGATGCTGCGCAAGAAGGGCGTGGTCGACAAGTTCGTCGAATTCTTCGGCGACGGCCTCGCTGCCCTGCCGCTCGCGGACCGCGCGACCATCGCCAACATGTCGCCAGAATTCGGCAGCACCTGCGGCATCTTCCCGATCGACGAGGAAACGATCCGCTACCTCGAACTCACGGGTCGCCCGGCCGAACAGATCGCACTGGTCGAGGCGTATGCCAAGGCCCAGGGCATGTGGCGCACGAACGGCATGCCGGAAGCGGATTACACCGACGTCCTCGAACTCGACCTGGCGTCGATCGAGCCGAGCCTCGCCGGCCCGAAGCGCCCGCAGGATCGCGTCCCGCTGCGCACTTCCAAGGCGGTCTACCGCGGCGCGCTTGCCAAGATGGTCGAAGAGCGCACGCAGAAGAACCCGACGGCGACCGGCAAGGCGCCCGTCACCTCCAGCGGCAAGACGTTCGAACTGGCCGACGGCGCCGTGATGATCGCTGCGATCACCAGTTGCACCAACACGTCCAATCCCGCGGTGCTGATCGGCGCCGGCCTGCTGGCGCGCAAGGCGCGTCAACACGGCCTGGTCTCGAAGCCCTGGGTAAAGACGAGCCTCGCTCCGGGCTCGCGCGTGGTCACCGACTACCTGACGAAAGCCGGCCTGCTGCCGGACCTCGAGAGCGTCGGCTTCTACGTCGTGGGTTACGGCTGCACCACCTGCATCGGCAACTCGGGCCCGCTGAAGCCCGAGATCTCGGAAGGTATCAAGGCGGGCGACGTCGTCACCACCTCTGTGCTCTCCGGCAACCGCAACTTCGAAGGCCGCGTGCATCCGGAAGTGAAGATGAACTTCCTCGCGTCGCCGCCGCTGGTGGTGGCCTACGCGCTCGCGGGCACGATGGACATCGACCTCAACAACGAGCCGATCGGCACCGGTAAGGACGGCAAGCCGGTTTTCCTGAAGGATATCTGGCCGACCGCGCAGGAGATCCAGGAATCGATGGCGGCGAACATCAACTCCGCGATGTTCAAGAAGGGCTACGCGAGCGCCTTCGCCGGCGACGAGAACTGGAATGCGCTCAATGTTCCGGAGGGCGAGATCTACAAGTGGGAGCCGACCTCGACCTACGTGCGCAATCCGCCGTACTTCGAAGGCATGACGATGACGCCGGCTGCAGTGAGCGACATCCGCGGTGCGCGCGTGCTCGCGCTGCTCGGCGACTCGGTCACGACCGACCACATCTCGCCGGCCGGCAACATCGCCAAGGCCAGCGCCGCAGCCAAGTACCTCATGGCGCAGGGCGTGCAGCCCGTCGACTTCAACCAGTACGGCGCACGCCGCGGCAACCACGAAGTCATGATGCGCGGCACGTTTGCCAACATCCGCCTGCGCAACCTGCTGTTGCCGGGCACGGAAGGCGGCATTTCGGTGCACGTGCCGACCGGCGAGCAGCTGTCGATCTACGACACGGCCATGAAGTACAAGGCTGAAGGCACGCCGCTCGTCGTGATCGCCGGCAAGGAATACGGCACGGGTTCGTCGCGCGACTGGGCCGCCAAGGGCACGATGCTGCTGGGCGTGAAGGCGGTGATCGCCGAGAGCTTCGAGCGCATTCACCGCTCCAACCTGATCGGCATGGGCGTGCTGCCCCTGCAGTTCAAGGATGGCGAGAACGCACAGTCGCTGGGGCTCACCGGCAAGGAAAGCTTCGAGATCATCGGCCTGAACGGCGGCGCCGCCAAGGTCGTGAGCGTCGTCGCCACGCCGCCTGCGGGCGCGCCGGTCAAGTTCGAAGCGCGCGTGCGCATCGACACGCCGAAGGAGCGCGACTACTTCCAGCACGGCGGCATCCTGCACTACGTGATCCGGCAGCTGGCGTCGCAAAGCAAAGCCGCCTGAGGAAGGGGTTAGGGGATTAGGGGTTAGGGGCTAGTCGGAAATGTCGGCTATCCCCACGCCCCTGCTCTCCGCGGCGACAGCGATAGGAAAAGCCCGGCACGTATGCGTGCTGACGGGCGCGGGCATCTCGGCGGAAAGTGGCGTGCCCACGTTTCGCGACGCGCAGACCGGCCTCTGGGCGAAGTTCCGTCCTGAAGACCTCGCGACACCGGAAGCCTTCGCGCGTGATCCCAGGCGCATCTGGGACTGGTACGAATGGCGCCGCGAACTCGTGCGTCGCGTCGAACCCAACGCGGGGCACCATGCGCTGGTGCATCTGGCCGGACTGGTGCCGAAGTTGACGCTGGTCACCCAGAACGTCGACGGCCTGCATCAACGCGCTGGCAGCACCGGCGTCATCGAATATCACGGCAACATCCTGCGCGACCGCTGCAGCGCCGAAGGAACGCTGGCCGCCCGTTCCGCCCGCTCCGTCACCGGCCTGCCGGAGTGCGCACGCTGCGGCGAACTGCTGCGGCCTGACGTCGTCTGGTTTGGCGAAGCGATCCCGCCACAAGCAATGCGGGATGCAGATGCAGCAGTGGCCGACTGCGACGTCTTCTTGTCGATCGGCACCGCGTCTGTCGTCTATCCGGCCGCGGGGCTTGCCGCCAACGCCCGGCAGTGCGGCGCGATCGTGATCGAGATCAACACCGAACCCACCGCGCTCACGCCACTCGCGGATTTCTCGTTGCGCGGTCCGTCAGGCGAAGTATTGCCGCGGCTGCTGGCGGCCCTGCGCGGCTGACTGGTCGGGCAGCCTGAGCGAGGCGCCGATGTGCAAGACGGTGTTGCGTCCGCTTCTGTTCCCGCGAGCGTGTCTGCCTTTCCGCTCGCGGGAACAGGAGCGGACGGAACACTGTCGTAACGACTAAGTTCCTACCGCCCCAGGAACGCCAGTCCCGCCAGCACGAACAAGCCAACGAACAGCGTCTCGCCGACGACGATCGCCACCGGCCGCCACCCGACCCGCGCAAGGTCGCCGAGTGACGTGCGCGTTCCCAGCGCCGCAATGGCCAGCACCAGGCACCAGCGTGACGCCTCCTGCAGGCCGTGCGTGACTGCCACCGGCAGCCAGCCGAACGAGTTCACCACCACCAGCGCTGCAAATCCCACGAGAAACATGGGCAGCAAGGGAGGCCGTTCCGCGCCTGGCGTCGAGCGGATCATGGACCGTTGCAGCACGAACGAGATCACGAGCACCACCGGCAGCAGCAGTGCGACCCGGAACAGCTTGACGATCGTCGCGGTGTCGCCCGCCACCGTCGACACGCTGTAGCCCGCGCCGACGACCTGGGCTACGTCATGGATCGTCGCGCCGAGGAACACCCCTGCGGTGTGCTCGTCGAACCCGATGGCAGCGATCAGTACCGGATACAGCACCATCGCGATCGTCGACAGCGCCGTGACGGCCACGACCGTCATGATCGTATCTCGCTCGTGCTCGGGCCTCCTTGGCAGCACGGACGCGATGGCCAGCGCCGCGGAGGCGCCACAGATCGCCACCGCCCCGCCGGTGAGTACGCCGAACTGGCGCGGCAGGCCGGCCGCTCGCGCCAGGGCGATGCCAAACAGGATGGTGAGGATGACCGCCGTTGCGGTCAGCGCAAGCGCGCCTGCACCGAGCGACTGGACCTGATCGAAGGTGATGCGTGCTCCCAGCAGTGCGACGCCGACGCGCAGCACGTCGCGCGAGGCAAACTCGAGGCCGGGCTTGCAGCGCTCGTCCTGCGACAGGAAGTTGACGGCGATGCCGAGCAGCAGCGCGAACAGCATGACCGGCGTCGCGTAGTGCTCCGCCAACCAGGACGCGGCGAGCGCCACGAGCCCCGCAATGACCAGGCCAGGACCGAGGCTGCGGAAATTGGTCATAGGCTCCGTGGACTGATGTGCGCCCGCCCCCCGGGGGACGGCGAGCATGTTAAAACGAGCCGCACCGAACCGCGCCGGTTTTCCCGGGTCTCAACCGCATGCGACGCAAACGATCCGACCTCACGCCGCTCCCCTCCGAAATCACCCCGCCCGACCGCTACTACAGCCGGCGCGAGTTGCTCGGTGGGCTCGCGGCCGCCGGAGCCATTGGCGTCGGCTTGCCACAGGTCGGGGCCGCGGCCCCGCTGCAGGTCACGAAGAATGGCCGGCTCAGCCTCAAAGAGCCGCCAAATTCTTTCGAAGATATAACGACTTACAACAACTTTTACGAATTCGGCACAGATAAGGCAGACCCGGCCCGGCGCTCCGGGAAGTTCAAGACGCAGCCCTGGACGGTAACGGTCGCTGGCGAAGCCGCGAAGACCGGCACCTTCACGCTCGAGGACATCCTCAAGCCGCACGCGCTCGAGGAGCGCATCTACCGCCTGCGCTGCGTGGAGGCCTGGTCGATGGTGGTGCCATGGGTCGGCTTTCCGCTGGGCGACCTGCTGCGGCGGTTCGAGCCGACCTCGAAGGCAAAGTACGTGGCGTTCAAGACTGTCCTGCGCCCGAACGAAATGCCCGGCCAGCGCTTCCCGGTTCTCGACTGGCCCTACGTCGAAGGCCTGCGCATCGACGAGGCCATGCACCCGCTCGCGATCATGGCGGTGGGGCTGTATGGCCAGACGCTGCCGAACCAGAACGGCGCGCCCTTGCGCCTCGTGGTGCCCTGGAAGTACGGCTTCAAGGGCATCAAGTCGATCGTCGAGATCCGCTTCATGGAGCGGCAGCCGCCCACGTCCTGGAACAAGTCCGCTCCTGGTGAATACGGCTTCTTTGCCAACGTGAACCCGGCCGTCGACCATCCGCGCTGGAGCCAGGCACAGGAGCGGCGCATCGGCGCCAGCCTGTTCGCGTCGAAGCAGGACACGCTGCCGTTCAACGGGTATGCCGAGCAAGTGGCGGGCCTGTACCGGGGCATGGACCTGCGCAAGTTCTACTGAGCCGCAGCGGTGACCCAGTCCGCGCGTCCAGCGACCCGGCGCCTCCGGGCCGACAAACCCATCGTGTTCCTGTTGTGCGCAGCACCGCTCGCATGGCTCACGCTGCGCGCGTTCGGCCTCGCGGGACTCTCGCTGGGCCCCAACCCGGTCGAGGCGCTGCTGCACGCCCTGGGGCTCTGGGGGCTGCGCCTGCTGCTGCTCACGCTGTGCATACGCCCGGCAGCGGTGGTGCTGCGCCTGCCGCGACTCATGCGCCTGCGGCGCATGGTGGGACTCTTTGCCTTCACCTACGTGCTGCTGCATTTCCTCACGTGGCTGGTGCTCGACCGCGGGCTCGACTGGAACGGCATCGTGGCGGACATTGCCAAGCGGCCCTTCGTGACCGTGGGATTTGCGGCGTTGCTGTTGCTGTTACCGCTGGCTGTCACGTCCACGGATCGCTGGATGCGACGACTCGGGCGGCGATGGCACTCGCTGCACAAACTCGTTTACGTCGCGGCCCTGCTCGGCGCCCTCCACTTCCTGTGGCTCGTCAAGGCGGACTGGCGCGAGCCCGCCCTGTACATCGCCGTCTACACCGCGCTGATGTACTGGCGTTGGCGCAAGCGCCCCGGCGCCCGGGCAGTCTCGTCGACCACCCGCGAGCCCGTTTGACCGCCGCTGAACTCCGCGCTCAGAAGCTGAGCATCACGTCCGTCGTGAACACCCAGCCATTGCCGCCGACGATGAACGGCGAGGACGTGTTGCCCACGGGCGACTCGTCGAGGTACAGGAACTGGGTATTGAGCCTGAGCTCACGGCGCTTGAAGGGAAACCAGTTCGCGCCAACGCTCACATCCCATGGGTCACCGTACTGGCCATTGATCTTCGAGCCGGCGACGTAGGCCTGCAGTGTCTGCGGCACCAGCATCGCGGACCCCTGCAACTGGAATCCATCATCGACGAAGCTGTTGCGCGGCACCGGACCGGTAGCCCGGAAATCGTCGACCGTGCGCCAGAAGTACTCGCCGTCCAGCGAGAAGCCGCGGTACTTGAAGCCTGCGTTCACGGCCGCCATCTGGTAGGTGGCCTTGTTGATCTGCGTGCCTGTGCCGAACGGATCGGTCTGGAAGATCAACGTGCCATCCGACAGGCGGATCTGGCTGTTCCAGAAATCATTCACGCCTGGCTGGCTCTGGGCGTCCTCGCGGCTGTGCGTCAGGTTGGCGCCCACCAGCGTGGCGAACTCAGTGTGATGTTCAAAGTCGCCAAACCCCTCGCCAGGACCGTACTCGCCGGTGGTCGGCATCCACCAGACCGCGCCGGAATAGGCATTCAGGCCGCTGTCGAGCTTTCCCGCGTCCACGCCCAGTTGGCTCAAGTTATTGCCGACCATGACCCGGTACCTGACGCCATCGCCGACCTCGCCCCAGGCCCAGATGCCGGTGGTGTATGACGCACGGAAAAATTCATCGGCGATCGTCCGGTGATCCACCTTGAGCCAGTTTGGAAACGTGTAGTTGGTAGTGCGGGTGCTCGGCAGTCCGCCGATGCCGCCGGCCAGGCTGAAGGCATCGTTGAAGCGGTAGCTCAGATTGCCCGCCACGACGACCTGCGCGCCCTGCCCCTGGCTCGTGTTCGAAGTCCAGGTATAGAGCTGGTAGCGGAAATCGGGATCGAAGAGCCAGCCCTTGAAGAAGAGCATCACTTTCTGCAGCTGCAGGTCGTCCCGAATGTCGAGTTCCTTGGTCCGGCCAAAGGCGTCCGTGTAGCTGTCGTCGAGATTGCGCTGATTCAGGTATCGCAGGTAAGTGAACGCGCTGAAGTCCACTTCGCCCTGACTGGTCCTCGCGAGCACGAGGCCCTTGCCGCCCTCGTAGGTGCCCCAGGCCGATTCGAGTGGGACCCGGTCAGGCATTGTCTCAGGGGCAGGTACCGCCGCATCCGCAACCGTTGCAGCCTGCGGGGCTCCAGGGGTGGCCGCAGGCGCAGCCGGGGCGGGAGTGGGCACGACAGTCGTGGGCGCAGCGCCGGCACTCGCGTTCGACGCCCTTGCCTGCGATTCCAGCTCGCGAATTCGCGCATCGCGTTCGACCAGTTGCTGCTCCAGCTGGTTCTGGCGTTCCTCGAGGGCCTTGAGCCGAGCCTCGACCGAGGAGTCGGCAGCGCTGGCCATGACCGGCGACAGCGCAAGCGCTGCTGCCACTGCAATCCTGAGCTGGTTCATGCTGGCATGGCCTCTGTTCATCATTTGACGTTCGCCGCTTCCCAGGCGCGGACCCTGCCGCGCGCCCCGTCGAACAGACGTTCGTAGGTACCTAGCCGGACCTTGCGGCTAGCCTCGGGCGTCAGTTTCGCCCAGATCGGATTCCACAGCTCGTATACGCGCATCTGCGTCGCCTGGTCGTTCGGCGCGACGTTGTCGGTCCCGAACAGGAAGCGATCGGGATAGGCGTTCAGCAACTCGGACAACCGAGCGATGGCCGCATCCGACGATACCGCGTACTTGGCGACTTCATCCCACGAAATGTCGAAGTTGACGTGAGCAAGCGTCGGATCCTCGAGCATCGTCTGCAGGATCTCGACGTGATTCGGACTCCGCTCCGCCACCTCGGTGCCGGCCTGCGGCTGAACAGGATGGACGACGCGCCCAAGTCCGGTGTGCGCCCAGATGATCGAGGTGCGCGGATGACGACGCAGCAGGTCTTTCATCTGGGTGAGATAGACGGGTTCCGCGCCAGCCTTGGCGAACGGCATGTCGATGTCGTTGTGCAGGATGACGACGAGACCGACCTCGCCCGCAAACTCCAGGATCCGGTCGAGCGCCGGATCGGTCAGGCTCGCGACTTCACCCGCGACTTTTGACGATACGAATTCCTTGTGGATCGTGAACTCGCCGATGCCCGTGAACACTCCGGGAAACGTTTCCAGTACGCGCCGGATGTGATCGGTGGCATACATGTCCGCGGGGTTGAACCCCGTGATCATCGGATCGAGTCGCGCCTGCTGTGCGGGCTTCAACTTCTGGAACGCGCGCGCGATGTAGGCGTCGGTGAACGAATAGTAATAAAGCGGTGCATCGGTCTGCAGGTAATACGTCGGCGCGAATTCGCCCGAATTCCCATGGGACCAGGTCTGCTGCAACGGGATTCCGAACAGCGTCGAACGACAGACTTTGTCGCCCATGATCTCGTCTACGTATTTCGCTGCGTCCGTGCCCGTCTGCACGTAGTTGGTGAGGTGGAAATGGCTGTCGTTGAACACGCAGGTGTCTTGCGGCGCCTTGGGCGGCTGAGCCTTGGCCGCCAGTGCCGCCGCAGCAGAAAAGCTGCAGGCGATGGCTGCAAGCAGGACCGCAACCGGCCGATAGTCAATACTCATGGTCTTCACGCTTCCTGCAGCAATGCAAACGGGCCGGAGGCTACTGCCCCGGCCCGCGTCGAGACGACTCCGCTCAAGCGGAGCAGGCTCACTCCGGATTCGCCCCGAACACGCCGACGCCGAGTTCGCCCGCGATGTCGCGGATGGCGTTCAGCGAACGGACGCTGTTACCGGCCTCGTTCAGGCGCGGCGAGAACGCAGCGATCGCGAAGCGGCCCGGCACGACCGCGACGATGCCGCCACCGACGCCGGTCTTGGCCGGCAAGCCCGCGGTGGCCATCCAGTCGCCCGATTCGTCATAGAACCCGGCCGTCGCCATGATCGCCAGCAGCTCTGGCACATGCTTCGCCGGCATCACCTGCTTCTTCGTCAGCGGATTGACGCCGCCGTTGGCCAGCGTCGCGCCCATCATGCCGAGATCCTTGGCGCTGACACCCACGGAGCACTCGCGCGTGTAAACCCGCAGCGCTTCTTCCGGCTCACTGTAGAGCCGGCCCCAGTTGTAGAGCAGGTTGGCGATGCCGCGATTGCCGAAGGCCGTGGTGTACTCCGACTCGTACACCTTCTCGAGCACGGTCAGCGGGCGCCCCGCGAAGTCGCTCAGGTTCTGCGACACCTGGTTCCAGCGATCCGCCTCGGACTTGGCCTGCACCAGGCTCACGGCGGCGATCGCGCCGGCGTTGACCAGCGGATTCACTGAGTTCTCGTAGATCGACAGCGCCAGCTTCGAATTGAAGGCCATGCCGGTCGGCTCGACGCCGATCTTCTCCTTGAGCACCGCAGGGCCCTGCTGCGTCATCACCAACGCGGCCGTGAACGGCTTCGATACGGACTGGATCGAGAACTGGTAGTCGACGTCACCCGCGCTGTAGACCTTGCCGTCCTTCGTGACGATCACGACGCCGAACAGGTCGCTCGGCGTCTCGGTCAGGATCGGGATGTAGTCGGCGTTCTTGCCGTCCTGCAGGCCCTTGTACTTGGCGTAGGCGGCGTCAACCAGCCGCTGGAAATCCTTGACGGCGGGGTCCGGCAGCGGCCCTTTGGCGTACGCCGGCGCGGCGAGGCCGAGAGACAGCGTGGCCACCAGCCCGGCAGCCAGCGACTTCATGTGCATGGATTGCATGATCGTTTCCTTCATGGCGGGCCGCATCAGAGCTTGATGCCGAAGTTGTATTTGACCGTGAACTGGAAGCGCATGTCGTCGCCGTCCGCGCCGTCGTTGTTGGTGCGCCGGCCGTACAGGAACTCGCCGCCGAGCATCAGGTTCTCGCCCGGAAAGTGCAGCAGGTTCACCGAGGCGTACTCGCCCTTGTTGAACGTGTCGGCCGCCTGGAAGTTGGTGTTATCGACTTCCGTGTAGCTGTAGCCGATCGAACTCGACCACTTCGGGGTCCAGTAATGATCGTAGTACGCCACCACACCCGTGAGCGGAATGGCCTCGGCCTCGACGTCGGTCACCACGGTCTCGTCGAAACGCGCGGTCGGCGCCAGGTCCATGCCGCCGTCGTTCATGTAGCTCGCGATGCCTTCGCCATACACGAACTGCAGCAGGATCTTGTCGCTGCCGATCGTGTTGATCGAGGAGCCGAGGTTGATGCCCCAGCCGGTCTCGCTGCCGCTTTGCCAGCGGTCGGCGGATGTCTCGCGCACCTCGAAGCCGACTTTGCGCAGGATGCCCGCGACCTGCACGTGACCCCAGTCGCCGCCGTAGCGGTACTGCGCCGTGAGGTCCGGCAGGGTCTCGTCGTTCTGCACCTGCAGGTCTTCAAAGCCTTCGATCAAGCGCAGGTTGCCGGAATCGATGTCGTTGCCCGGACGCTCGACCGCGATCGAGAAGTGGCTGTTTTCCGACTTGAACGGCGTGTAGCGGATCTGCACGTTGCGGTAGAACACCATGCCCGCCGGGCCCCAGTAGTCGATCGTGTTGGGGAACACGTCGCCGTCCATGAACAGGGTGTTGGTCTGTCCCGCCAGCAGTGCGCCCCACTCGCCGTAAGCGTGACGCAGCCGGAACGTGGTCTGGCCCGCATCGGCACCGGTGCCGAACAGGTCGAACTCGAACTTGAACGTGAGCGGCGTGCCGCCCTCGCCCGTCGGCATGCTGCCTTTGACGCCGAAGCGGCTCTGCTTGACGCTGATGCTCGACTGGCCATCGCTGCCGAACTGCTCGTCGATGCCGATTTTCGACGGGCGGAACGCATCGTCCCAGTCCGGGTCGAGCCGGCCGTCGAAGTCCTGGATGAAATCGGCCTGTGCGAAGCCGTAGATTTCGAAGTCGCGGCCGGCGTCTTCCGCCAGAGCGGGCGCGGCCGTCGCGGTACTCAGGACCATTGCAACTGCGAGCCCGAGCGTTGAGGGACGACCGTTACCGAAACAATCCATTTCGTGATCTCCTGGGGCCCGATTGAGGAACGACGCCGGACACGTTGGGAAGCCTGCGAAATGCGGCAGGGACTGACGGCGCTCGGAGCATTGTCAGGTAAGCGTAATCCTACGTCAAAAAAAGCATTGCAAGGGTCGCAAAGGACCGGCGGCTGAATTCACGCGCGTTTCAGCATCGCGTGCGCAAACACACTGCCGAGGATGATGGCGAGTCCGGCGTAGAACTGCAGTCCCAGTTCGCGCTGCTCGCCCAGCAGCAGGATGGCAAGGAACACCGCGTACACCGGCTCGAGACTCACGGCGAGCTGCGCACTGAATGCGCTCAGGTTGCGCAGTGCGACGAGCGACAATGCAAACGGGAACAGGGTGCACGCGAGCGCCAGCACCAGCAGCAGCCACGCGTCGTGCGCACCGGGGATCGACAGGTGCGTTGACTCGCCGCCGAACAGCAGCGCGAGCAGCGTGAGAAACGCCGTTCCGGCTGCAAGCTCGAGGCCGGTGACGGCCATCGGTTCGCCCAGTTCGACGTAACGCTTGTTGAGCGAGCCAAACACCGAGACCAGGAAGGCCGAGAGCACGCCGACTGCGATCCCGATCCGCATGCCCTGCGGCGTACCGCCCACGACCAGCAGTACACCGGGCACGGCGGCCACGCCGATCAGCAGCTCGCGTGGATCAAATCGCTTGCGCGTGATCCAGGGCTCGACGACCGCCATCATGAGCGGAGCCACGCCCATGCAGGCGGCCGCGACCGATGCGTTCGCGAGCTTGATGGCGCCGTAGAAACTGACCCAGTGCAGCGCGACGACGACGCCGATGCCCGCGAAGATGCCGATCGTGCGCAGGCTCATGCGCTGCAGCCCGCGCCAGAACGCCGGGATGAAGGCCAACGCGACGACCACGAGGAACATGCGCCACCACACGAGCGCAAACGCGGGCAGCGAGATCAGCTTGCCGAGGATCGCTGTGAAGCCCCAGATGACCACGCACAGGTGGATCTGGAGCAGCGCCTTGCGGGCAGGAGCCATCATCAGGGCAAGGCTCCGGTGTACGTCGCCGACGCCCCCTCAGGGTTTCTGGCGCAGGTAACCCTGCACGATTTCCAGTGCCGTCCGGTCGCTCGGCGGCAGTTCGACGTCGGTAGTGCCGAGCGGTGTCGTGCGTGCACCCCAGCGCACCAGGTGCGCGCAATACGTCAGGCCCGCTCCGAACGCCGGCAACAGCAACAGGCTGCCGGGTTTGACACGGCCTTCCTCGATGGCTTCGACCAGCGCCACTGCGACCGTCGCCGCTGACATGTTGCCGTACTTGTGTACGTTGACGAACATCCGCTCCGCAGGCGCACCAACACGCTTCGCGACCGCATCCATGATGCGCAGGTTGGCCTGGTGCGGAATGACGACGTCGACATCGTCGACCTTGTAGCCCTGCGCGTCGAGCACGTCGGCGCAGGCGCCGGACATGCCAAGCACGGCACGCTTGAAGATCTCCGGACCCTCGAAGATCCAGGACGTCTCGCCATATTGCCGCCCGGCATTGCAGTAGCGCCCACCCATGCCTTCGACCACGAGCGTCGACCGGGCCTCGCTGTCGCAGCCGAGCTTCTCGCCGAGCAGGCCTTCGACATTGTCGGTTGCCTGCAGCACGACGGCAGCGCAGCCATCGCCGAACAGCACGCAAACGCCGCGATTGCGCCAGTCCATGAACGCCGAAATCAATTCGCCACCCACCACCACCGCATTCTTCACCACGCCCGTGCGGATCAGTGCGTTGGCGGTGCTCAGTGCATAGAGGAAGCTGGTGCACGCGGTATTGACGTCGTACGCGGCTGCGCGCTTCGCACCCAGGCGCACCTGCAGGCCCGAGGCCTGGTTCGGCACCTGGTCGTCAAAGCTGCAGGTGCCGATGACGATCAGCTCGACGTCGGCCGGGTCGAGGCCGGCCGCCGCCAGCGCCCGCATCGAGCTGACATAGGCCATCTCCTCGAGCGAGACGTGCGAGATGCGACGCTCTTTGATGCCCGTGCGCGAGACGATCCACTCGTCGTTGGTGTCGAGGAAGGTCGCCAGGTCGTCGTTGGTCAGGACATTGGCCGGCAGGCACTTGCCCCAGCCCGTAATGGCAGCGTGAGTCACCGGCATCCCCCAGGGGCGATTCAGGAAAAGTGCGCCACTTTACCAGTCCGGAAGGCGTCTGGAACGATCCGGCTCCCAGGGGTGGCGGCAGGCGCCCCGGGGAAGCGAGCTTTACCCGCCGTTACACGCTGTGGAATCATCCGGGCAGCCCCATTCCGGGCCGTTCCCGACAGAGTGATCCTGCATGCCCATCGCCCGCATCAACGGCCACGACATGTATTACGAAGTGCTGGGCCAGGGCGACCCGGTGCTGTGCATGGGCGGCTGGGGCACGTTCTGCCACGACAACCACCATCACCTGGCGCGGGGCCTCGTCGACCGGTACCAGGTCATCGTCTTTGACTATCGCGGCATCTGCGATTCAAGTGACGACCTGGGTGTACCGTCGAACATGGCACTGCACGCGGGCGACGCCATCGGCCTGCTCGACCACCTCGGCCTCCGCAACGTGCACCTCATGGGCCTCGTTGGCATGGGCGCCTGCGTCTGCCAGGAAATCGCAATCCGCCGGCCCGACCTTGCGCGCAGCATGCTCAACATGGGCGCGTGGTGCGAAGTCGACGACTTCCTGCGCGACCAGCTCGAGATGTTCCGCTGGATCCATCGCGACCTGGGCTTCGAGCGGTTCCAGGAGGCAGTGACGCTGCTCTCGTTCGACGCGGAATACTACAACGCGCACAAGCAGAAGCTGCTCGGTCCGGCCGGCGGGTGGAAGGAATTGAACGGCCGCTTCCCCGCGCATTCACGCCTGATCGATGCCTGCGTAAGCTTCAACTCCAGCGACCGGCTCCAGCAGATCCGCTGCCCGTCGCTGATCATCCACGCGGGCAAAGACGTGGTGACTGCACCCCGGACCACGCTGCCGATCGAGCGTGGCATTCCCGGGGCCAAGGGCGTGCTGTGGGACGACGTGGCGCACGTCGTGGCGGGCAAGGAGCAGAAGATCCGGTTCGCGCAGACTCTGTTCGACTGGCTTGCGACGAACTGACGTCGACCCGTGGCACCCCTTCGTCATTGGTTGGTTCTCGGCTCGCTTGGTGCCGGCATCGCGCTTGGCGCCTGGATCGATCACTCGGGCGGTGCGGTCGCCCACGAAATCGCGACGGTCCTGGAGTCGATCGGCACGCTCTGGCTCAACGCGCTGCGCATGACGGTAGGCCCGCTGGTGTTTGCCATGCTGGTCTCCGCAGTCGCCAGTGTCGCGGATGCAATGGCCACCGGGCGGCTCGCCACCCGGGCAATCGGCTGGTTCGGCGCCCTGCTGCTGCTGGCCGGCGTGCTGGCCGTCACCCTGTCGCAAACGCTGCTGGCCCTGTGGCCAGTCGACCCGGTCGCCGCGCAGGCCTTCCTGGCGGGAGTCGGCAGCGACTCGACCCAGGTGGCGACCAGCCTCGACTGGTCGCAGTGGATGCAGCAACTGCTGCCGCCGAACATCATCGCGGCGGCGGCCGACAACGCGATCCTCGCACTGGTCGTGTTCGCGACGCTGTTTGGCTTCGCAGCCACCCGCCTGCCCGTCGCGCAGCGCCTCGTGCTGACGAACTTCTTCACCGCGATGGCCGAGGCGATGGTCGTCATCGTGCACTGGGTATTGCTGCTGGCGCCGATCGGCGTGTTCGCGCTCGCACTCGGCGTGGGCCGTCAAGCCGGGGTCGGCGCAGCCGGCTTGCTCGCGCAGTACGCGGTCACGGTGGCCCTCGTCATAGCGATCGCGATCATTGCAATCTACGTCGTGGTGGCTTTCCGCAGCCGCATCGGCGTGCGCGCATTCGCCGTCGCCGTCGCACCCGTGCAGGTCGTTGCGGCCAGCACCCAGAGCTCGCTTGCAACCCTGCCCGCGATGATCGAATGCGCGCGCGAACGACTGCAGGTGACCCCGCGCGTGGCGCACCTGGTGCTGCCGCTCGCCGTCGCCGTGTTTCGTTACACGAGTCCGCTCGGCAACCTGGGCGTCTGCTTTTTCATTGCGGCGATGTACGGCATCGAACCCAGCTTGCTGCAGATGGCGGGCGCCATACTCGTCGCCATCGCCGTGAGCATCGGCTCCGTGGGACTGCCCGGCCAGGTGTCCTTCATCGCGAGCGTCGCGCCGATCTGCGCCGCGCTCGGCCTGCCCATCGAGGTGCTGGGCATCCTCGTCGCGGTCGAGATCATTCCGGACATCTTCCGCACGATTGGCAACGTGACGGCAGACGTCGCCGTCACGGTGCTGGTCGACGAATCCGAACCAACGCACGTCTGAAGCTGTCCTTTCTCGATCGAGAAAGGCAGGTACGCGCTTGCTGCAGGCGGTCGATCCGGGACCTTCCCCCGAGCTTGGAAAGGCAACACGCGCTCGCTACAGGCGGTCGATCCGGGACCTTCCCCCGAGCTTGGAAAGGCAGACACGCGCTCGGGGGAAGGTCCCGGATCAACCGCCCCTCTTGCAGCACCTCAGCCGTTGGTGCACTCGGAAAAGTTACAAAGGACGGTGATGTCAGTCGCTCGAGCCGACTGTGTCCTGACGCGCGCGTGTCTGCCTTTCCAAGCGCGGCAGGACACAGTCGGCTCGAGCGCCTGCAACTCCCGCATGTCTGCCTTTCCGGGCACGACAGGACACGCGGAACCAGCGGAGGTCGGTCAGCGCGCTGCGCTTAACGCCGCGACGTACTTCGCCACCTCGGCGGTGGACGTCACATCCGCGTAACGACGACCGACGTCGGCGAGATTCGACCGGTGCGGAGCTTCCTCGGCGTCGCCACAGCATTCGTCCGGCACGATGACCCGGAATCCGTAGGAGAACGCGTCCACGATCGTCGCCCGCACGCAGCCGCTGGTCGTGCAGCCCGTGACGATGACGGTGTCCACCTGCTGCTTCACCAGGAATGTGATCAGCGGGGTCTGGAAGAACATCGACGGCGCGTTCTTGCAGTAGGTGAAGTTCTTCTCGTGGTGGATCTTCGGGTCCATCTCCGTGCAGGGGTCGCCGTAGTAGAACTCGTCGCGGACCGGCTTCACCTTCCAGAACGGCATGTCGGCCAGGCTGCCATAGGCCGTATAGCACGCCGCCACCGGCACGTTTTTTGCCCGCGCGAGGTGGAGCAATTGCGCCGTGCGATCACGTGCGGCGTGTATCAGCGGCAACCCACCGAGCGGCCAGCGCGGGTCCGTGAAGGCCAGCTGGAAGTCGACCACGAGCACCGCCGGGCGCTGCCCGGCGCTGAAGCTCGGCGAGCTGTAGCCGACGGTGGTGTACGTGTCGGCTGCGCTGGTCATCTCAGGCCACCTTCGACTTCTTCCTGCCCGGCGCCGTGGCCGACTTCAGCACGCGCTCCGAAAAACGCGGCTGCTGCGGCGGCTCGTGACCCGTCTCGGCCTTGCAGCGATCCTTGAGCGACTCGATCGACGTGAAGCCGCGATCGAAGAGCGCCACCGGCCCGCGTTCTGCGCGCAGTTTGGCGCGCAATTTCTCCGTCGCCGCGATATCGGCGGTGAGGTCGGCATTGATGACGACGCCGTAGTTGCGCGCGCCCTTGGGCGTGACGAGCCCCGCCTGCACGTCGAACACCACCTTCTCCACCTCGCGCTCGAACGGATCGCCGCAACCGCCGCCACCCCAGGTGTCGGAAAGCAGCAGGTCGCCCTCGTTGACCTTGACGCGGTCGATCTTGGACGGCAGCAGTTCTTCGGTGCCGTCCGTGCGCACCAGCGTCTTCTTGCTGCGCGCGCCGGGCAGGCCGCCGTTGACGCCCCACGGGTAGGTGAGCCAGCGATCGTCGTGGATCGAAATCTCGCCCTGCTCGAGGAAGCGATAGCCGATGCGCAGGCCATTGCCGCCGCGATTCTTGCCGGCGCCGCCCGTGTCGGGGATCGTCTCGTAGATGTCGATGCGCAGCGGGAAATAGCTTTCGAGGAACTCGTTCGGCACGTTGGTGAACGAGGGCCACAGCGAATGGCCGTCAGGGCCGTCGCCGAACGGCTTGCCCGGAATGCCGCCGAACGTGATCTGGTACAGCTGGTACCACTCGCCATTCTTCTTGTAGCCCGAGTACATGAAATGCGGGCTGTCCGAGAACCCGGCCGCGCACATGAAGGCAGGATTACCCTGGCCCAGCAGGCCGCCCAGGATGTCGAAGATGCGGCCGAGCGCGTGCGTGCGGCACGACAGCGCGGCGGGCTTCAGCGGCTTCAGCAGCGTGCCCGGCGGGATGCGCACTTCCATGAGGTCGTAGAAGCCGTCGTTGAAGAGGATCTGCGGGTCGAACACCATGATCATGTAGACGCCCGCGAACATCTTGAACATCTCTTCGTTCAACAGGAAGTTGATCGAGGAGATCGACTGCGGGTCGGTGCCCGTGAAGTCGAAGATGCACTTGTCCCCTTCGCGCCACATCGTGCACGCGATCTTGTACGGACCCATGTTGAGACCGTCGTCGCAGATGTAGTCCTCGAAGTACTGCTTCTTCTCCGGCACCGTCTGGCGGATGAGCTGGCGCATCGCGCGCTTGTTGCGCTCGAGCATGGCGTCCATCGCCGAATAGAACACGTCGTCGCCGAAGCGGGTCGAGATCTCGATGCAGCGGATGGCCGCGGTGCGCAGCGCCGCGACGATGGCGTTGAAGTCGGAGAAATTCCACGTGGGCAGCCGGCAGTTGTGCAGGATGACCTTGAGCAGGTCGTCCTGCAGCTGGCCGCCCTTGATGATCTTGATCGGCGGCACCGACACGCCTTCTTCATAGATCGTACGGGCATCCGTGGGCAGCGAGCCAGGCACCTTGCCGCCGACGTCGGTCATGTGACCGAACATCGCCGACCAGGCGATCACGCGGCCGTCCTTGAACACCGGCATCAACATGAGCCAGTCGTTCTGGTGGCTGATCGCGCCGTTGACCGAGTACGGGTCGTTGGTGAGGAAGACGTCGCCCTCCTCGACCGTGCCGTCGTACCCCTGCATGAAGCCCCAGATGAACGAGCCGAACTGGCCGACGACCATCTTGCCGTCGAGGTTCGCGATCATGGGGAACTCGTCGTGCTGCTCGCGGATGCCCGGCGACATGGCCGTGCGGAACAGCACGGTGTCCATTTCGTAGCGGGCATTGCGCAGGGCGCTTTCGATGATGTCGATGGTGACGGAATCGACCTTCACCTTCTTCATCGGCTTCTTGTTGCGCTGGATGATCTTGGCGGGCATGTGCGTATCTCCGGAATGCGTTGGGCGGTTAGCGGTTACTTGGCCTTGCGGACGGTCTTCTTGACCGTGCGCTTGACCTTCGCGGGAGCCGCCTTCGGCTTTGCTGCGCCTGCCTTCGCCCGGGGCGCGTGGTAATCGTCGGGGTAGATCAGGATGTTGCCGTGTGCATCCACCTTGCCGTGGTGCCGGGGGAGGATCACGGACGTGGAGTCCATCTCCATCACGATCGCGGGACCGGCGATGCGGTTGCCGGCCTTGAGCTTCGCACGGTCGTACACCGTCGCGATGCAGTCCTTGCCGACCATGTAGGCCTTCTGCTTGCCGACGGCTGCCGCCGCGGGCGAGGCGCCGCCGCGTGCAATGACCTGGCGCTTGACGTTGATGCCCTTGCCCTGCACCACGGCGCGCAAGGCCACGAACTCGTGCTCGAGCGGCAGCGCGAACGTGAACAGCCGCGTGTGCTCTGCGTCGAACGGGCCCGAGATCGCCGCCAGGCCCTCTTTCTCGAGCCGCCGCAGGTCGACATCGACCGTGAGACGCAGGCCCTGGCCGTGGTAGCGCACGTCCACCTGGTAGCCGAACGCCATGTCCTTGGCCGCGACTTTCTCGCCAGCGAGCGCCTTGGCCGCATCGGCCGCCAGCGCCTTCAACTGCTTGAGGATGTCGTCCTTCGAGGTCTCGGAGAACTTGCGGATATAGGTGCGCGAAGACTCGTCGCGAACCGCCGTCGTGGCGTCACCCAGTGCGCACAGCACGCCGGGACCCGGGGGAATGATCGACGGCCAGGAGCCGAGCAGGATCGACAGTGCGTTGGCGTGCAGCGGACCGGCGCCGCCGAAAGCGATCAGCGCGTAATCACGCGGGTCGTGGCCCTGCTCGACCGAGACGAGCCGCAGCGCGCCCACCATGTTTTCGTTGACGATGTTGTAGATGCCGAGCGCGGCATCCTTGGGCGTCTTGCCGAGCGCCTTGCCGATCTTTTCGACGGACTGCTGCGCGAGCTTGCGATCGAGCACCATGTCGCCGCCGAGCTTCTGCATCTCGGGCAGGTAACCGAGCACGACGTTGGCGTCGGTCACCGTGGGTTCCGTGCCACCCCTGCCGTAGGCCGCAGGACCCGGGTCCGCGCCGGCGGACTGCGGGCCCACACGCAGCGCGCCGGTGAGCTCCGGCACGTGGGCGATGGAGCCGCCACCCGCGCCGACCGTGCGGATGTCGACCGAGGAGGCACGCACGGTGACGTCACCCACCGTGGTTTCACGCCGCAGGCGCGGCTGGCCGTCCATGATGAGTGCGACGTCGGTCGACGTACCGCCCACGTCCACCGTGAGCAGGTTCGGGAAACCCGCCTGCACCGCGCCCCAGAGCGCGCCGGTCACGCCGCCGGCAGGACCGGACATCAGCAGGTTGACGGGGAAATCCTCGGCCGACTTCGCCGAGGCGAGACCGCCGTCGGAACGCAGGATGTGCAGCTTGACGCGCTTCGCCTTGGCCTCGAGCTTGGTCTGCAGGTTCTTGACGTACTTCTGCACGCGCGGCCGCACGTACGAGTTCGCGACCGTGGTCACGGTGCGCTCGTACTCCTGCATCTCGGGCACCACCTCTGACGACAGCGAGACCGGAATGCCCGGCAGCACTTCCTGTGCGATCTCCTTGATGCGGCGCTCATGCTGGTCGTTCGCGAACGCATTGATCAGCGAGACCGTGAGCGCCTCGATGTTCTTCGCGCCGAGCGCGCGCAGCTCGCCGCGCAGCTTCGTCTCGTCGAGCGCGGTGACTACGTCGCCTTTCGAGCCGACGCGCTCGTCAGCCTCGATCGTGAGAGCGAGCGGCGCCATCGGCAGCGACTTGTTGTAGATCACCCAGCCGCCAAGGCCGCCCGGCACGAAACTGCGCGCGATCTGCAGCACCTGCCGGTAGCCCTTGGTCGTGACGAGACCGACGCGGGCGCCCGTGCCGGTCAGCACCGTGTTGGTCGCGACAGTGGTGCCATGCATGACGTGGTCGATCTCCTCGGCAGAGATCGCGGCGAGACCGCAGACGCGCTCGATGCCGCGCAGCACGCCTTCCGACTGGTCGTGCGGAGTGGAGGAAACCTTGGCTTTCCACGTCTGCCCCGTTTTCTCGTTCACCAGCAACAGGTCGGTGAAAGTCCCGCCCACGTCGACGCCCAGTCGGTAAGTCATGCTGTCACCTGTAGTGTTCGTAATCGTCAGGCCGACGCCATCGTCGGCCGCGGAAATCCGCCGGCCTTGGCCAGCATGCCGGGCACGGTGCGCCCGAGTTGTTCCTGCAGCCACTTGGCCGTCTCGATCGCCGCGTCGAGCGAAATGCCCGTGGAGTAGCCGGCGCGATGCAGAAGATAGAGCAGGTCTTCGGTGGCGATGTTGCCGGTCGCGGCCGGCGCAAACGGACAACCGCCGATACCGCCCAGGCTGGCGTCGAACGTGCGCACGCCGGCCTGCAGCGCAGCGTAAACGTTGGCGAAGCCCGTGTTGCGGGTGTTGTGGAAGTGGCAGCGCAGCGGGATGCCCGGAACAGCCTCTCGCACGCGCGCAACGAGTTCGCCGACCTGCGTGGGCACGCCGACGCCGATGGTGTCGGCGAGCGCGATTTCGAACGGCCGCGCATCCGCGACACGCTGCACGACTTCGACTACGCGGTCCACGGCGATCTCGCCTTCGAAGGGACAGCCGAACGCCGCTGACACGGTGACCTGTGCGCGCACGCCAGCGCGCTCGGCCTCGCGCGCAATGTCGAGCCACGTGGCGATCGATTCTTCGGTCGAGACGCCCTGGTTGCGACGGTTGAACGTGTCGCTGGCCACGACCGCCATGCCGACTTCGTTGCAGCCGGCGGCCACCGCGCGCTCGAATCCCCTGCGGTTCAGCACGAGGCCGATGAAATGAACCCCGGCCGGCGGCGCGCCCAGCGCTCGCAGCACTTCTTCGGCGTCCGCCATCTGCGGCACTTTCTTCGGGTTCACGAAACTCGTGACTTCGACCCGACGGCTGCCCGCCGCCAGCGCACGCTGAATGAACTCGATCTTGACCGCAGTGGGCACGGCCTGGGGCTCGCTCTGCAAGCCATCGCGTGGACCGACTTCGACGACGTCGACGTGAGCGCTCATGGGTCTTCCGGTCGCAGGGGAAACCTAGCTAATGTATATTAATATAACATTTGACCGGGGACTGCACGGCCAAGGTTAAGAACCCTTCCCCATGAACACAAGGTGATCCAATGACACGTCCCGCATCGGGCCCGCTAGCCGGGTTGCGCGTCATCGAACTCGGCACTCTGCTCGCCGGGCCATTCTGCGGCCAGCTGCTCGGCGACTTCGGCGCCGAGGTCATCAAGATCGAACCCCCGGGCCAGGGCGACCCCATGCGGGTGTGGGGCCGCGAAAAAGCCAACGGCAAGTCGTTGTGGTGGCCCGTCGTGGCGCGCAACAAGAAGGCCATCACGCTCGACCTGCGCCAGTCCGAGGGCCAGGAACTGCTCAAGTCGTTGGTGGCCGAATCCGACTTCCTGCTCGAAAACTTCCGGCCCGGCACGATGGAAAAGTGGGGCCTCGGCTGGCCCGAACTCTCGGCCATCAATCCCAGGCTGATCATGATCCGCGTTTCGGGGTTCGGCCAGACAGGCCCTTATTCGCGCCAGGCGGGGTTCGGCGCGATCGGCGAAGCGATGGGCGGGCTGCGCTACGTGGTCGGCGATCCGTCGACACCGCCCTCCCGCATGGGTATCTCGATCGGCGATTCGCTCGCCGCGACGTTCGCCTGTATCGGCGCGCTCACCGCCCTGCATCACCGGCACAAGACCGGCCGCGGCCAGGTGGTCGACTCGGCGATCTACGAAGCCGTGCTCAACATGATGGAATCGCTCGTCACCGAATACGACAAGGTGGGCTTCATCCGCGAGCGCACCGGCGCGATCCTGCCGAACGTGGCGCCGTCGAACGTCTACAAGACCAGCGATGGCCTGGTGCTGATCGCTGCGAACCAGGACACCGTTTTCGGCCGCCTCACCGAGGCGATGGGCCAGCCGGGCCTGGCCACCGATCCGCGTTACGCCACGCACGGCGCGCGCGGCGCCAACCAGCAGGAACTGGACGCCATGGTCGAACGCTGGACCCAGTCGCTCACCACGCGCGAGGTGCTCGCCCTGATGGACCAGCACGGCGTGCCTGCCGGCCTCATCTATCGCGCACCCGAAATGCTCGAAGATCCGCACTTCAAGGCGCGCGAAGCCATCGTGACCGTGCCGCACCCTGATTTCGGCGACCTGCGGATGCAGAACGTCGCGCCGAAGTTGTCGGAGACGCCCGGCGGAGTGCACTCCCCCAGCCCCGATCTGGGCCAGCATAATGACGAGATCTTTCTCAAGGTGCTCGGCCTGGCCGCCCAGCGCTACGCCGAACTGAAATCGCGCAAGGTAATCTGACGCGTCATGACGACGAGCCTCGAAGACAACTACGCGGGTGGCGGCTTCGGCCGCGCACTGGAGCCGGGGCGCCGGCCGGCGCTGATCATCGTGGATTTCGTCATGGCTTACCTGCAGCCGGGTTCGCCACTCTATGCCGGGGTCGAGACGACGCGGGATTACGCGGCGCAGTTGCTGCGGATGGCCCGGACTGCCCGTATTCCCGTCCTGCACACGAACGTGCGCTTCCAGGCGAGCGGGCGCGATGGGGGGGTCTTCTTCCGCAAACTGCCAGCGCTCGCATGCTTCGCCGAAGGGGCCGACCCGGCGCTTGCGCGCTTCGACCCGGCACTCGAGCCCGCCCCGGGCGAAACCGTGATCACCAAGCAGTACGCCAGCGCATTCTTCGGGACGACGCTCGCCCCCACGCTCACCGCCCTGGGCGTCGATACCCTGCTGATCGCCGGCGTGAGCACCAGCGGCTGCATCCGGGCCACTGCGCTCGACGCCTGTCAGCACGGTTTCATCCCGTGGGTGGTCCGCGAGGCCGTCGGCGACCGTCACCCCGCCCCGCACGAAGCCAACCTGTTCGACCTGCAGGCCAAGTACGCCGAGGTCGTGACCCTGGAAACGGTCGCCCGCTACCTCACCGGGCTGTCGGCCGGGACCCCGGCATGGCCGGCGGATTGAACTCCGGAGGCCGACCGGCCTCCAATCCACGAACGGCGCTGCCGGCGGTACAATGCGCGCCACCAGGATCCTGTTGCCCGAGAGGCTGATGATGAAAAAAGCGAACCTCGTGTTGATGGCTGCCCTTGCCGCGGCCGGTCTGACCGGCGTCGTCGCGGGCGCGTTACTGCCCGTGTCGGTGGCCGTCGCAGCCGAAAAGGAAAAGGCTGCGCCGAAGCAGAAGCTGAGCCCGGCTGTGCAGAAGCCGCTGGTTGCGGCGCAGAACGCGATGACGGCCAAGAACTGGGACGAGGCGCTGGTGCACATCCAGGCCGCGCAGGCAGTCGAGCCGAAGACCCCCTATGACGCGTTCATGGTGGACGAACTCGGCTGGTACATCTATCTGCAGAAGAAGGACTACGTGAAGTCCGCCGAAATCCTCGAGCGCTCGCTCGCCACGGGCATGGTGCCCGAAGCCGACAAGGCGCAGCGCCTGCGCGCATTGACGCAGATGAACCTGCAGAACAAGGAGTACGCGAAGGCCATCGCGAGCGGCACCGAGTACATGAAGCTCAATCCCGGCGACGCAGAGATTGCGCTGAGCCTGGCCCAGGCACGCTACTTGTCCGACGACTTCAAGGGCGCCAAGGAGGCTGCCGAGCAGCTCGTGGCCTCGAGTGCGAAGCCCTCGGAGCCCGCGCTGCTCCTCGCCCTGCGCGCGAACTACGAACTGAAGGATGAGCCCGGCATCATCCGGTCGCTCGAGGGCCTGGTGCGCAATTACCCGGCGGCGAAGTACTGGGAAGACCTGCTGAATGCGCAGCTGTACCGCACCAAGGACGAACGCGCCCTGCGTGCGCTGTATCGCCTCATGAACGACACCGAAACCCTCGACAAGGGCGAGGAGTTCGCCGAGATGGGCACCACGCTCGTGGCCGGCGGCTTCCCGAACGAAGCCAAGCAGGTTCTGGAGCGCGGGATGTCGGCCAATGTCTTCCAGGGGGAGTCGAAGTCGCGCGCCCAGGCCGAACTCGAGCGTGCACGCACCGGCGCAGCGGCCGACGCCAAGGAAGTGGGCACCGCGGCGGCGCAACTCGCGGCTGCGAAGACGGGCAACCAGATGGTCGCCATCGGCAAGCTCTATTTCAGCGCGGGCGATTTTGCCAACGCTGTCGATGCAATCCAGAAAGGCCTGGCCAAGGGCGGCGTCGCCGACATCGATGACGCGAACATGCTTGCGGGCATCGCCAACTCGCGCCTCGGCAAGCTGGCCGAAGCACGTGCCGCGTTCGACGCCGTCAAGGCCCCGGGCCTCACGGATCTCGCCAGGTTGTGGAAGCTGAAGCTCGACACGGCGGCGACGCCAGCGGCAGCGGCCGCGCCTGCAACTGGCGGCTGAGCCAGCAACCGCCCCAGTCCGGCGAGTTTGCCGGATCAGAAAGGCCTCGCAGGCGCGTTCTGCGGGGCCTTTTTCTTGGGTGCCTGGGGCGCGCAAGGCGAAGTGCATGGCGGGGTGCATAGGCGGGGCATGCCGCCGATTCCCCCTCCGCTTGGAAAGGCAGACACGCGCTCCGGGGGAACCGGCGGAATGCCCCGCTTCGACAGCGGCCCAACGTCACGCGTGCGGCGGAACGCCCCGCTTCAACAGCGGCCCAACGTCACGCGTGCCGCGGAACGCCCGCTTCCGCAGCGGGCCACGGTCGAGCCCACCGGCCATGCCACGCTCAGGAAGCCTTCTGCTACTTTAGTTCGACGTCGACGATTTCGATCGGAGCTTCGCCGACGTTCTTGAGCTGGTGTGTAGTTCCCGGCTCAAGCCATTGCACCGCGCCCGCCTTCGCCTCGATGACTTTCGTTACGCCGTTGGGACCGGAGATTTCCAGCCGACCCGATGTCACGGGCACGCCCACGCCCCTTGAAGCATGCACATGCATGACCGTCGATTCGCCGGGCGCCAGGATCCGCCGCAGCGCGCGCACGCGCTCGCTCTCGAGGACTACGCGAGGGTCCGCGGCGGGTTCATCGGCGCGATCAGCATTGACTCCAGGCGGGCTTAGCAATTCGATGTAGACGATGTGGAAGGGAGTCTCACCGACGTTTCGGACGCGATGCGTGCGCGCCGCCGGTGTCGCACCGTAAGTGACCTGCCCCCGACGCAGACCGAAGGTTTCGGCCGTCCCGTCCATCGGCTGGTCTTCGATGGTCGCGTCCCCCAGTCGTACCGACGCGCCATCGTGACGATGCACGTGCCAGAGCGTTTCGTTGCCAGGCGCCAACCAGACCTCGAAAACGCGCACGTACTCGTTCTGCAGCACGAGCCGATGCGCCGGCTCCTGCTCGACCGGCACCGCGGACGGCGTGGATACCTGGACCCCGTCCGCAGCGAGGCTCCCACAAAACATCGCCAGACCCAGAATCACCAAACGAACCATCCGACGCATGCCGCTTTCCCCCTGACGCCCGACTCTATTTGACCCAATCGCGACTGACCGCCGCCCTGGCCGTCGCAGCCATCGATTACAGCACAGGCCACCATTGACCACGCGGTTGCAATGGCGTGACAAACAAAAGGGGCGGCGACTTGCGTCCCCGCCCCTGTTTGATTCAAGCAGCCCGTTGAACGACGGACCTGAACAAGCCTCAGCGCGCTGCGATCTTCCAGAGCTTCGCGATCTCAGCGAATTTCGGTTCCTTGACCAGATCGAACGCCTTCGCCGCGCCCGCCTTGTCACCCTTGCGCTTCAACGCGATGCCCAACAGCATCTCGGCGTTGTCCAGGTCGGTGACGCCGCCCTTGGCGATGGCCTTCTGCAAGGCCGCAGCGGCGTTGGTGTAGTCACCGGCGCTGAAGTACATCTCGGCAACCTTGACCATCTCGTCGCCGGTCTTGGCCGCTGCGAGCGTGGCTGCCGCCTTCGGCAGGGCCTGCCGCTCGACATCGCCACGGCGCTTGGCTGCGTCCAGCGTGCGCTTGGCGCGCGTCAGCTCTTCGCCGGCAAACACGTTGGTCGAGATGCCTTTGTTCATGACGCGCTCGGCTTCCTGGCCGAATCCGCCGATGACCAGGGCCTGCGTCAGGTCGGTGTACTGCCGCGCCGTCTTGAGCGCGCCGACGTCCTCGGCGAGGCGATACAGCGCCATCAGGGCGTGGTCGTGCTTCGTCGTCTTCATGTAACCGTCGAGCACGCGCTCCCACGTGTCCGTCGACGGGTAGTACTTGAGCAACTGGTCGAGCGCCTTGGCCGTGCCGGCCGAGTCGCCGAGTTCGTAATTGGACCGCAGCAACAGCTGCAGCAGGTCCTGGCTCGGCGTGCCGCCGCCCTTCATCACGCGCTCGGCCGCGGCAATCGCGCCCTTGTAGTCCTTCTGCTGGTAATACGCATTGGCGACCAACAGCTGCATGTCCTTGTCGCCCGGAACGGACTTCAGGTACTGCTGAGCCGTGGAAGCGGCCTTGCCGTAGCTGCCTGCACGGGCATACAGCTGCGCCAGTGTCTTGGTGCGCTGAACCTTTTCACCGGCCGGCATCTGGCCAGACGCGATCTGCCCTTCGAGCACGCGTGCCGCGTCTGCGTTGCGGCCCTGCTGCAGGTACACGTACCACAGCATCTCGTTGATCTTGTACTGGTCGAAGGCCGTCTTGCCCGGGGCCGCGTCCGCTTCCTTGATCTTGGCAAGCGCTGCATCCCACTTCTTCTTGGAGATGCTGTCCTGCGCCGCCTTGAGCGGCACGCCGACCTTCTGACTGACCTTCTGCTGTGCTTCGGCCGTAGCCGGCATCATCAGCATCGTGCCCGCCACGCCAACCCAACCCGCGATTGCGAGCGCGCCGGTGAGAACAAAACTCGCCTTGCTCATCGAATTCCTCACTGGGACTTTCACGCCCCGCTGACAAGGAAAGAGCCGCCGGAGCTATTCACTCCGGCAGCCCCCTTTTATTGATCCGATGCCAGCACCTGCCACCGCCAGGCCGGTGTTGGCAACGCTCTGATTACATGAACTGCTCGTTGCCGACGAAACCGATCTTCAGCAGGCCATTGCGCTGCGCCGCCGCCAGCACGCGCGCGACGACGTCGTACGACGCGCGCTTGTTCGGGCGAATGTGCAGCTCGGGCTGCGGGTCGTTTGCTGCCTCACGACGGAAGTAAGTGTCGAGGTCGTCCACCGTGACGGCCGTACCGTTCCACAGCACGGTGCCGTCGAAATCGATCTCCAGCTGGATCACCACGGGTTCGGCCAACTTCGGCGCGTTGGTCGGACGCGGCATGTCCAACTTCACGGCGTGCGTCATTACCGGGATGGTGATGATGAACATCACGAGGAGAACGAGCAGGACGTCGATCAACGGCGTCATGTTCATTTCCATCATCGGCTCGTCTTCGCCGCCGCCACCAATACTCATGCTCATGCGTCAGACTCCTGCGTGGCGATCAGCGCGCGAGGGCGCGGTCGGGCTCGGTGATGAAGCCGATTTTCTGGATGCCGGCCCGCTGGGCCAGCACCATTACCCGGCCGATGTGCTCGTATGCCGTGGCGCGGTCGCCACGAACGTGGACCTCGGGCTGCGGATCGAGCACTGCGACCGTCTTCAGGCGATCGAGCAGCGCTTCCTGCGTGGGCACCATCGACGTGTTCCAGAAGACGTTGCCCTGCGAGTCAACCGCAATGTTGATGTTCTCGGGCTTCGTCGCCGTCGGAATGTTCGCCGCCTTCGGCAACTCGACCTTCACCGACTGCGTGATCACCGGGATGGTGATCAGGAAGATGATGAGCATGACCAGCATCACGTCCACGAGGGGCGTGGTGTTGATTTCAGACATCGGCTTCTCGTCGATCTCCGAGTCGCCTGCAGATACCTTCATGCCCATGGTCGGTCTGTCTCCGCGCTATTGGAACAGGCTGGCGCCTGATTACTTCTTGGCCGAACCGCCGGAGATGACCTTGGCGCCCGCGCCTTCGATGCGCGAACCGCTGACGATCACCTGCTCGAGGTCGTTCGAGAAGAGCTTGACGCGTTCCATGATCTGCTTGTTGCGGCCGAGCAGGAAGTTGTAGCCGAGCACCGCGGGCACTGCGACCGCGAGGCCGATGGCCGTCATGATCAGGGCTTCGCCGACGGGACCCGCGACCTTGTCGATCGAGGCCTGGCCGGCCACGCCGATGGCGACGAGCGCGTGGTAGATGCCCCACACCGTGCCGAACAGGCCGATGAACGGCGCCGTCGAACCGGTGGTTGCCAGGAACGGCAGCTGGGTGGACAGCGCGCTGTTGATGCGGGCCGTGGCGCGCGCAAGCACGTTGTCGATCCACTCGTGGAGCGGGACCTGCTGCGTGAGGCGCTCGTCATGGTGCTCGGCGGCGTCGATGGCTTCGGCAGCCATGCCCTTGAAGATGTTGGCCTTGCCAGACAGCTTGTTGAGGCCGGTCTTGATGTTGTCGGCCGCCCAGAAATTCTTCTCGGCTTCGTGGGCCTGGGACAGCAGACGGCGCTGTTCCCACCACTTCGTGAAGATGATGAACCACGAATAGGCCGACATCAGGACGAGGAGGACCAATACGCCCTTCGCGACGTAGTCGCCCTGTGCCCACAATGCGCTGGATTCCGTAGGGGTTATCGACGGTTACGCTTTCGGTGGCCATTGAGATCGGTTCCTGTGACTGTTTCTACTAGTAATACGACGTAAGGTGCGGTTGCTGGTCAATACAGACGGATCAATCGGTGAGGCGGAAAGTGACGGCGAACGTGTGCCACATGGCGACGGGCTTGCCATCTTCCTTGCCGGGAACGAACTTCCAGTTGCGCTGTACTTCCTTCACGGCAGCTTCATCGAGCTTCTCGAAGCCGCTGCTCTTGACGACGGTGACTTCTGTGCACTTGCCGGAGTCCTGGACGAAGCAGCGCAGCTGCACGGTGCCCGCCTCGCCTGCGCGACGCGACGCCGGCGGATATTCAGGCAGCGAGGTGCGTGCGCCCTTGCCAGACGTCGACGGCGGAGTCTTGACGACGGCGCGCTCGACCGGCTTCGGCGCAGCCGGCGGCGGCGCCGCTACCGGACGCTCAGACGTCGCGTTCGAAATCGCGGTGGTCGGACCCGTGTCCATGGAGAGGTCGACCGACACTTCGGGCGGCGGCACGTAAGGCGGCGGCTGCTCGATGTCAGGCGGCGGGGGTGGCGGTTCCTTGTTGTCATCGGGGAGTTCCTCGATGATTTTGGTCTCGACGGGGCCCATGACGGTCTGCACCATCTTGGCACCCAGCCCGGACGCGAGGACCCAGAAGAAGAATGCATGGATCGCGACGACCAAAAAGAACGCCAGCGTGCGCTTGCTGTTTTTTGCCGGATCGTCGATCGAATAACTGTAAGCCACTTCCCCTCCACGTATGTGGGCGCAAGGTATATCAGGCCTCAGGCCGCGCCCTCCCCGGGACCGCCGACACTACAAGACCTCCACCACCCTCGCAACCCCTGATGCTAGTCCGCGAAGATCGCCGCATGGCCCTTGAGGGGACATGCAATTCGATCGACGCGATTGCCGTCTTTCTTCTCGTCGTATGCTGCAGCGCAACATGAAACAAAGCCGTTCCGGTCCAACTTCTACCGGAGCGTTTCTGGCGGCGGTCGGACTTTACCGACGCGGGTTGCGCAACACAACACTTCTTCGACACTCCCGCACAGCCAGACGTTTCAATCCTGTCCCTTTGCAACCTGCAGACCACGATCAGTGACGGCACCGAGCGACGCGCTGCTCACGAGTTCGGCGTACTTCGCCAGCACTCCGCGCGTGGCGTAAGGCGCGCGTGGTTTCCAGTCCGCACGCCTTCGCGCAAGCTCGCCCTGCGTGACGTGCACGGACAATTCTTTCTTCGTAGCGTCGATGCTGATGGAGTCACCGTCCTGCACGAGCGCGAGCGGCCCGCCCAGCGCAGCCTCCGGCGAGACGTGGCCGACGACGAAGCCATGGCTGCCGCCAGAGAATCGACCGTCGGTGATCAGCGCGACCTTGTCGCCGAGGCCCTTGCCCATGATCGCGGCCGTCGGACTCAGCATCTCGCGCATGCCTGGGCCACCACGCGGCCCTTCGTAGCGAACGACGAGCACATCGCCCGCCTGCACCGTGCCATCCAGGATCGCCTGCAGCGAGGCCTCCTCGCCTTCGAATACACGCGCCGTTCCGGTGAACTTGAGCCCCTCCTTGCCCGTGATCTTGGCCACCGCGCCCTCGGGGGCGAGATTGCCGTACAGCACCACGAGGTGGCTTTCGCTCTTCAGGGGCCGGGTGAGCGGGCGAACCATGTCCTGGTCGCTTGGATAAGGCTTCACACGCGCGAGATTCTGGGCGAGCGTCTTGCCGGTGACCGTCAGGCAATCGCCGTGCAGCATGCCGGCATCGAGCAGTGATTTCATCAGCGGCTGGATGCCGCCGATGCGGATCAGTTCCGACATCGAATAGCGCCCGCTGGGTCGCAGGTCGGCCAGCACCGGCACGCGCGCGCCGATGCGGGTGAAATCGTCGAGCTCCAACGGCACGCCCGCGGCGTGCGCGATCGCAAGCAGGTGCAACACGGCGTTGGTCGAGCCGCCGAGCGCGATGGTCACGACGATGGCGTTCTCGAAGGCTGCGCGCGTCAGGATCATCGACGGCTTGATGCCGAGCTTGATCAGGTTGACGACGGCGCGCCCTGCCTGCTCGGCATCGGTACGCTTGTGGCGCGACACCGCTTCCTGCGCGGAGCTGTTGCCGAGGCTCATGCCCAGTGCCTCGATCGCCGAGGCCATCGTGTTGGCCGTGTACATGCCGCCGCAGCTTCCTGCGCCTGGAATCGCCGTGCGTTCGACTTCCTTGAGCTGCTTGTCGCTGATCGTGCCCGCCGCATGCGCGCCGACGGCCTCGAATACGGACACGACGTCGCGCTTCTTCTCACCCGGGCGGATCGTACCGCCATAGACGAAGACGGCAGGACGGTCGAGCCGGGCGATGGCCATCATGCAGCCGGGCATGTTCTTGTCGCAGCCGCCGATCGCCACCACGCCGTCGAAACCTTGCGCGCCGACCACCGTTTCGATCGAGTCGGCGATGACCTCGCGCGAAACGAGCGAGTAGCGCATGCCCGGCGTGCCCATCGAGATGCCGTCCGACACCGTGATGGTGCCGAAGGTGGTGCTCTTGCCGCCGGCCGCGTTGGCGCCCTTGGCCACGGCGTCGGCGAGCTTGTCGATGTGCATGTTGCAGGGAGTGAGGTTGCTCCAGGTCGATGCGATGCCCACCTGCGGCTTCTTGAAGTCGCGATCGACGTAACCGACCGCGCGCAGCATCGCCCTGCTCGCCGTCTGCTTGACGCCGTCGAAAACGAGCTTCGAATACGGGCGGGTGTCTACTTTGCGTCGGCTCATCGCAGGGCTCCGGTCATGTTGCGGTCAGGGTTATTGTGCGGTCTCGCGGCGCAGCGGTCACGCCGCGTTTGCCGCGAGCTGTGCGCGTCGCATCGTGTGGAACCGATACGCGCCGCTGCCAACGAGCAGCAACGGCAACAACAGCGCGCCCGGACCGAGTCCGGTTCGCACGTTGTCGAGCAGGTGGTAGAGGCCGATGGTGAGCGGCGGCGCGACCAGTCCGCGCATCCCGGTCAGCGTGACGTGCAACGCCATGTAGCGGGTCTCCTCGCCGCGCGGCGCGAAGTCGTTGTGGCCCAGCGTCCAGCCGAGGTTGCCTGCCGCAAGGCTCGTGCCCAGCAGCAACGATCCCGGCGCAAGCAGCCAGCGCGTATTGAACAGCACCGCGGCCACCAGCAGCGAGACCGCGACCAGCGTCACCTTGCCGTGGACCGAGCGGAACGCCACCACCCGGTTCAGGTCGAGATAACGCGCCCAGGGCTGGATTGCGAAAGGCACCACCAGCACGGGTACTGCAGTCATGACCAGGACCTGCCACAGCGCGGGCAGGTGCAGCACGTCATCGAGGCAGATCACCATCAGCGGCACCAGCGACAGCATGCCGGCGCCGAATACCGACATCGCGTATTGATACCGCCTGAACGGCTCGTCGCGGGCGAGTAATTCGCGCATGCCGCCGATGCCGAACGAGGCGCCTTCCTCCAGTCGCGTGCGCTCTGCGGCCAGGAGGTCGTCCTCGCGGCGCACCTTGAACTGGCGGAACGCGAGCGCGCCGGCCACGCCGCAGCCTGCACCAGCGACGATCGCCAGTCGCCACCACTGTCCGTCGTGGCCCAGCAGCCAGCCGATGCCGAGGCCCGTGATCGCGAGCGCAATCGACGTGTTGACGGTGATGCGGCCAGTGATGCGCGCCCGCAGCCGGGCCGGGTAATTCACGCTCCAGAGGACGGAACGCACGGTTTCGACACCGGCCCACAGCAGCCGGGCCGCTGCGTACAGGGCCAGGAACAGCAACAGCCCTGCCCCGCTTTTCGGCACCAGCGCCAGCGCGCCCACGCAGGCCGCCAGGGCGAGCAGGAGGGGAAACAGGAATGAGATCTTGCGCTGGCCCTGGGCCCGACGCGCATACGCCATGCTCGCGAGGTTCGACCAAGCTGGCGCGGCACTGACGACGGCCACCACGAGGTCGACCGCCAGCGCGGGCGCCTGATCGCCGAACAGCGCGCGCACCATCACTGCCGCGGTGCCTCCCTCGACGAGGCCGAGGCACAGGTAGATCAGCGTCCAGGCACGCCGCTCGTAGCGGAGGTCCATCAGCGTGCGGGCCGGGTCAGGGGCTTGTCCTGCGCTTGGAAAGGCAGACACGCGCTCCGGACAAGCCCCTGACCCGGCCCGCACGCCGATGCTGGCTCCGCTTACGCATAACGCGCGGCCAGCAACGCGAACAAGGCACGCACGGCATGGGCCTCGGCACCCACCGGCCGCCCCGGTCGCTCTTTGGGGTTCCACGCAAAGAGGTCGACGTGCAGCCAGTCTGGTGCCTGCGTGACGAACCGGCGCAGGTACAGAGCGCCGATGATGGCACCTGCGAATGCCGACGCCGAAGCGTTATTGATGTCGGCTACCTTGCTCGAGAAATCGTCGTCGTAACCGCTCCAGAGCGGCATCTGCCACAACGGGTCCGCCTGCTCCCGGCCGTGTCGCAGGAGATCGTCGATCGTCTGCTGCCGGGTACCGAACAGCGCGGGCAATTCAGGGCCGAGCGCGACGCGCGCGGCGCCCGTCAGCGTCGCGAGGTCGATCAGCAGGTCCGGCCGTTCGTCGTCCGCCAGCGCGAGCGCGTCACAGAGGACGAGCCGGCCTTCGGCATCGGTGTTGCCGATCTCGACCGTGAGGCCCTTGCGCGTGCGGATCACGTCGCCTGGGCGATACGCGTTGCCGGCAATCGCGTTCTCGACCGCGGGCACCAGCACGCGCAGTCGCACCGGCAGCCGGGATGCCATCACCAGCTGCGCCAGGCCGAGTACGCACGCCGCACCCCCCATGTCCTTTTTCATCAACGCCATGCCCGCAGAGGGCTTGATGTCGAGGCCGCCCGTGTCGAAGCACACGCCCTTGCCCACGAGCGTCACCTTGGGATGCGCGGGATCGCCCCACGCAAAATCGACGAGACGCGGTGCGCTGGCCGACGCCTGCCCCACCGCATGGATCGCGGGGAAGCCCCGACGCAGCTCGTCGCCGATGATTTCCTGCGGCACCGCGCCGTGCTCACGCGCGATGCGGATCGCCTCTGCCGCCAGGCGTTCGGGTGTCATGTCGCAAGCCGGCGTATTCACCAGGTCACGGGCCAGCGCGGTCGCCGCTGCCTGCCGCGACACGTGCGCAACGTCCACCCCAGGTGCGGCGACCAGCCGCGCGCGCGCGACGGCCGGTCGGGCCGCCGACTTGTAGGCATCGAAGCGGTAGCTGCCGTAAGCCCAACCCAACGCGAAAGCGGTTGCGGCCGTGGACGTGAGTTCGTTGGTGACGCGCCAGTGGGTCGCGGCAGGCAACCGCTCCGGCAGGCCCGCCGCGTGCCAGAGTTCGAGCCCCGCGAGCGCGGGCAGTGCACCCACGCCGACGGCGGCGCCGAGCGCGCGGCCATCGGCGGCAGGCAACAGGACGACCTGGTGGCGATCGGCCTTGAACTGATTGGCCTGCAGCCATGCCCGGGCAGGTGCATCCAGGGTTGCCAACCAGCCCGCCAGTTCAGCGTGCGTGACGAGCGTCAGTGGGTGCGCAGGCACTGCGGCGTCAGCGCTGTCGACAAGAAAATCCACGGGTGAATTGCTCTGTTGCGGAGGCTGCGGCTAGCTTAACAGCGCCGCCTTGCCGATACGGTTTCGCCCGCGGGCGTCACCGGCATGGACTCACTCTTTTTGCACTGCGGTTGACAATGGGCGGCGCGCTGTGCTGCTATCCGCACCCTACTTTTTCGCTCTCAATTACACGCAGGCGCTGGATGCGGTCGTCGCTCGACTCCTTCCTCTCAAGCTCGGTCACTTCGCTGGCCGGCCTGCTGCTTGCGTCCCTTACCCTGCTTCCCCTGCGGAGGTGCGGGGCTACGGGCTGAGAGCGCACACGCGCGATTGGACACCGAAACCCCGCACGGCGAGCCGGCCGGCGCGGGGTTTTTTACGTTTCAGTACCGGCAAAACGTTCAGGACCCGAGGAGATTGCAAAGATGCGTGCGTATTCGAAGAAAGACGTCGACAAGAAAGCACTGAAGGGCGCGAAGATCGCCATCGTGGGCTATGGCAGCCAGGGTCGCGCGCATGCGTTGAACCTCAAGGATTCGGGTTTTGACGTCGTCATCGGCGTGCGCAAGGGCGACAGCTGGAAGCAGGCCAAGAAAGACGGCCTCGCGGTCGCCGTACCTGCCGAAGCCGTCAAGGGCGCCACGCTCGTCGCGCTGCTGACGCCTGACACGACGCAGGCAGAAAACTACAAGGAAATCCTGCCGAACCTGGCCAAGGGCGCGACGCTGCTCTTCGCGCACGGCTTCAACATCCACTTCAAGCAGATCAAGCCGCGCAAGGACCTCGACGTCGTGCTGATCGCGCCGAAGGGCCCGGGCGGCCTCGTGCGCCGCCAGTACCAGGAAGGCCGGGGCGTGCCCTGCCTGATCGCAGTGGCGCAGGACGCCTCCGGCAAGGCGCACGCCAAGGCCCTCGCCTACGCCGACGGCATCGGCGGCACGCGCGCCGGCGTCATCCAGACGACGTTCAAGGAAGAGACCGAGACCGACCTGTTCGGCGAACAGGCCGTGCTGTGCGGCGGCGCCACTGAACTCGTGCTCAAGGGCTACGAGACGCTGGTCGAAGCCGGCTACCAGCCCGAGGTCGCGTACTACGAGTGCATGCACGAACTGAAGCTGATCGTCGACCTGCTGCACGAAGGCGGCCTCGCCAAGATGCACAAGTACATCTCGCACACCGCCAAGTGGGGCGACCTCACGCGCGGCCCGCGCGTCGTCAACAAGGCGACCAAGAAGGAAATGAAGAAGATCCTCGGCGAGATCCAGGACGGCAGCTTCGCGCGCGTCTGGATCCGCGAGAACAAGACCGGCCGCAAGAAGTACGACGCCCTGATGAAGAAGGACCTCGCGCATCCCATCGAGAAGGTGGGCGCCGGTCTGCGCGGCCGCATGCCCTGGCTGAACCAGGGCTGAGGACCGACGCAGACCTTCGCCGCATCTGACGACCCCGCAACGGTGACAACCATGTCCAGCAGAGACCCGAACCGCGTGTTGATTTTCGACACCACGCTGCGCGACGGTGAGCAATCACCCGGCTGCAGCATGACGCAGCCCGAAAAGCTGCGGCTGGCCAGGGCCCTCGCAGAGCTGGGCGTGGACGTCATCGAAGCGGGTTTCCCCGTAGCCTCCCCCGGCGACTGGGAAGCCGTCCATGAAATCGCCCGTGAAGTGCGGGGCCCGATCATCGCGGGCCTCGCGCGCTGCAACCGCGAGGACATCGACAAGGCCTGGAGCGCCGTCAAGGTCGCCGCCAGGCCGCGCATCCACGTGTTCCTGGCGACCAGCGCCATCCATCGCGAGCACAAGCTCGGCATGGCCAAGGAGCAGATCGTGCACACGGCCGTCGAGGGCGTGAAGTACGCGCGCAGCCTGTGCGAGGACATCGAATTCTCGCCCGAAGACGCCTCGCGCACCGAACTCGACTTCCTGGGTGAAGTCGTCGAAGCGGCGATCGCCGCCGGCGCCACGACGATCAACGTGCCCGACACCGTGGGCTACACGACGCCCGAGGAATACTTCGAGATCTTCTCGTACCTCAAGCAGAACGTGCGCGGCGCGGAGAACGTCACCTTCAGCGCGCACTGCCACAACGACCTCGGCATGGCGGTGGCGAACAGCCTGGCTGCGATTCGCGGCGGCGCGCGCCAGGTCGAGTGCACGATCAACGGCATCGGCGAGCGCGCGGGCAATGCCTCGCTCGAAGAAATCACGATGGCGCTCGAAGTGCGCAAGGGTCTCTATGGCCTGCACACCGGCATCGACACCAAGCGCCTGTTCCCGGCCAGCCGCCTGCTCTCGAGCATCACGGGCATGCCCATCCCGCGCAACAAGGCAGTCGTCGGCGAGAACGCGTTCGCGCACGAGTCCGGCATCCACCAGCACGGCATGCTCAAGCACCACTCCACGTACGAGATCATGCGTCCGCACGACGTCGGCATGTCGCGCACCAATCTCGTGCTGGGCAAGCACAGCGGCCGCGCGGCATTGCGCGAGCGCATCAAGGAGCTGGGCTTCGAGCTGTCGGACGCCGAATTGTCGCGCGTGTTCGACGACTTCAAGGCGCTGGCCGACAAGAAAAAGGAACTCTTCGACGGCGACATCGAAGCGCTGGTGCTGAAGCACGAGATCGAGTCGGGCCCGTGGCACCTCGAGAACCTGCACGTCGTCAGCGACTCGAGCCGGTTCGCGTCGGGTCGCGTCGTGCTGCGTCACACCGACGGCCGCATCGTCACCCAGGAATCGTCGGGCGACGGCCCCGTGGACGCGGCCCTGAAGTCGATCGAGCAGGCGACCGGCACCTTCGTCAAGCTGCGCAAGTTCGAAGTGCGCAGCGTATCGAGCGGCGAGGACGCCCAGGGCGAGGCTGTCGTGACCTGCGAGTTCAACAATCGCAGCTACCGCGGCACCAGCGTCACGACCGACATCGTCGAGTCCGGCGTGCGCGCCTTCATCGAAGTGATCAACGCCATCGAGTCCTCGCGCCGCCGCGGCGCTGACAGCCAGGAAAACGACACGCCGCCGGCCGCGGCGGTCTGAAGCGTACGACCGGAGCCCGAATGCCTGCGAAGAGCCTGTTCGAGAAAGTGTGGGAGCGGCACGTGGTCGTGCCCGAGACGGCCGATACACCCGCCGTGCTGTACATCGACCTGCACCTGACCCATGAAGTCACGTCGCCGCAGGCGTTCGACGTGCTGCGCGCGCGCAAGCTGCCGGTGCGCCGGCTCGACCGCACGCTCGCGACGATGGATCACTCCACCCCCACCGACACCGCGCAGATCTTCGGCGGCCTGCCCATCAAGCTCGAATCCGCCGCGAAGCAGGTGCGCCAGCTCGAGGTGAACTGCGCCGAATTCGGCGTCAACCTCATCGGCCTGCAGGACTCGCGCCGCGGCATCGTCCACATCATCGGCCCCGAACAGGGCGCGACGCAGCCCGGCAAGACGATCGTCTGCGGCGACAGCCACACGAGCACGCACGGGGCGTTCGGCGCCCTCGCCTTCGGTATCGGCACCACGGAAGTCGGCTACGTGCTCGCCACGCAGTGCCTGCTGCAGCGCAAGCCGAAGACGCTCGAAGTCGTCGTGAACGGCAAGCTGCCAACCGGCGTGTCGGCCAAGGACGTCGTACTCGCCGTAATCGGCAGGATCGGCGTGAACGGCGGCACCGGCCACGTCATCGAGTTCCGCGGCTCCACCATCGAGGCGATGTCGATGGACGAGCGCATGACCGTCTGCAACATGTCGATCGAGGCTGGTGCCCGCGCCGGCATGATCGCGCCGGATGCCACGACCTTCGAATACCTGAAGGGCCGGCCCTTCGCGCCGCAGGGCGCGGCCTGGGACCAGGCCGTTGCCGACTGGCAGACGCTGCGCAGCGATCCGGGCGCGACGTTCGACAAGTCGGTGACGCTCGACGCCACGACTCTCGAACCGATGATCACCTTCGGCACCAACCCCGGGATGGTCACCACGATCAGCGGCAGCGTGCCGGAGCGCCCGGGCGATGCCGTCTTCGCCAAGTCGCTCGCGTACATGGGCCTCACCGCCGGTGAGCGCATGGCTGGCAAGCCGGTGCAGGTCGTCTTCATCGGCAGCTGCACCAACGCGCGACTTTCGGACCTGGAGGCGGCGGCCCACGTCATGCGCGGTCGCAAAGTCGCGGCAGGCGTGCGTGCGCTGGTCGTGCCGGGTTCGCAGCAGATCAAGCTCGAGGCCGAGCAGCGCGGCCTCGCGCAGGTCTTCATCGACGCCGGCGCCGAATGGCGCGAGTCGGGATGCTCGATGTGCCTGGGGATGAACGGCGATCTCGTCGACGCCGGGCAATACTGCGTCAGCACCAGCAACCGCAACTTCGAGGGCCGGCAAGGCGTCGGCGCGCGCACGCTGCTCGCCAGCCCGGCCTCTGCCGCCGCTGCCGCGGTGCGCGGTCGCGTCACCGATCCGCGCGAGTTCCTCGGCTGAGCCGGGATCCCGCACCAGACAACGAACCAGAGCCCCACATGGACCCGATCACAGTCATCCGCTCGCGGACGGTCGTCATGCCGTCCACCAATATCGACACCGACCAGATCATCCCGGCCCGTTTCCTCACCACCACGGTGCGCGATGGCCTCGGCGTCTCGCTGTTTGCGGATTGGCGGTACGACAAGGCCGGCCAGCCGAAGCCTGACTTCGTGCTGAATACGCCCGCCGCGCAGGGGTGCCAGGTGCTGGTCGCCGGCCGCAACATCGGCTGCGGCTCGTCGCGCGAACACGCGCCGTGGGCCCTGCTCGACTTCGGCATCCGGGCGGTGATCAGCACCGAGATCGCCGACATCTTCCGCAACAACAGCCTGAAGAACGGCCTGTTGCCGGTCGTCGTCGATGCCGCCACGCATGAATGGCTGCTCGCGAACCCGGGCGCCGAGGTCGAGATCGACCTGCCCGCCTCCGTCCTGCGGCTGCCCGATGGCCGCGCCGTCAGCTTTCCCATCGAGTCGTTCTCGCGCTATTGCCTGATGAACGGCATCGACGAACTCGGCTACCTGCTGAGCCAGGTGGACGCGATCGAACGCTACGAACGCGCACGGGAAAAAAGCGCATGAAGGCGCGCATTGCAGTACTCGGCGGCGACGGCATCGGCCCCGAAGTCACGGCAGAGGCAGTCAGGGTGCTGCAGGCCATCGCCGCCCGTCACGGCCACGAGTTCGAGTTCGCAGAAGCACTGATCGGCGGCGCCGCCATCGATGCCTCCGGTTCCGCCCTGCCCCCGCGCACGATCGACGCGTGCCGTGAGAGCGCAGCGACGCTGCTCGGCGCGGTGGGCGGCCCGCAGTGGTCCGACCCCGCCGCGCGCGTTCGGCCTGAGCAGGGCCTGCTGGAACTGCGGCGCACACTGGGCGTGTTCGCCAACCTGCGTCCCGTCCGCACCATGGATTCGATGCTGGATGCCTCTCCGCTCAAGCCGGAGATCATCAAGGGCACCGACATCATGGTGGTGCGTGAACTGACGGGCGGCATCTATTTCGGCAGGAAGAGCCGCACGGCGCACGAAGCCGAAGACGTCTGCACCTACACGACCGCCGAAGTGGAACGCGTCACGCGCATGGCAGGCCGACTGGCGATGGGCCGGCGGCGTCGCATCGTCTCCGTCGACAAAGCCAACGTGCTCGAGACCTCGCGGCTGTGGCGCTCCGTCGCCGAACGCGTGCTGCGCGACGAGTTCCCGCAGGTCGAGTTCGAACACATGCTGGTCGATGCGGCCGCGATGCACCTGATCCGCCGGCCCGCTTCGTTCGACGTGCTGCTCACCGAGAACATGTTCGGCGACATCCTGACGGACGAGGCCTCGATGATCGTCGGCTCGCTGGGCCTGTTGCCGTCGGCGTCGCTCGGCGAAGGCAGCAACGGCCTGTATGAACCCATCCACGGCTCCGCGCCCGACATCGCAGGCCGCGGTATCGCGAATCCGTACGGCACCATCCTGAGCGCAGCGCTGCTGCTGCGGCACTCGCTGGGACTGGAGGACGAGGCGCTCGCGGTCGAGGCGGCCGTGGAATCGGCCCTGACGGCCGGCGTGCGCACGGCGGACATCGCCTTGCCTGGGACGACCCCCGTTGGCAGCCGGGAGGCCGGTGCAGCCGTCGTGAATCGCCTGATGTCAAATCATTAAAATTCAAAGACTTAGCGATTTATCCACAGAAACTGTCAAGCTCAGGTTTAGAACCCGCAGCCCCCTGAAAAATCACCCTCACCAGGGTGGACTCCGACCGGATTTTCGGAGCTATACTGCGCGTCCGCAGGCGGCTGCAGGCCCTTGCTCCCAGTTTGGTCAGATCGAATCTCCGAGTGGTGCGGACTTGAGTCGGGTTAGTCTTTGTCTCATGGAATGAGGCAGCTCGGGTCCACCCGAAGGCCGGCAGCAATGCCGGCCTTCTTTTTTTGTGCGATAGCCTGCAGCGCGATCTCAGTTCAGGCACGCCCCGCCGCGTCGAGCCCAGCAGTCAGATCACGCAGCAGGTCGTCGCCCTGCTCGATGCCGATCGACAGCCGCATCAGCGTCGCAGAAATGCCAGCGCGCTCCCGCGCCGCTTCGTCCATCGCCGCGTGCGTCATGCTCGCCGGATGGGCCACCAGGCTTTCGACGCCGCCGAGCGACTCGGCCAGCGAGAAGAGCTCGACGTGCTCGATGAATGCCTTGACGTTATCGACGCCCCCGACCAACTCGAAGCTGACCATCGCCCCGAACCCGTGCTGCTGGCGTTTCGCGATCTGATGACCGGGGTGATCCGCCAGGCCCGGGTAATACACCCGCGCGACCGCAGGATGACGCACCAGCAGTTCTGCAACGCGCTGAGCGTTCTCGCCGTGCGCCCGCATCCGGGCATGCAGCGTGCGCAGGCCGCGCAGCGTCAGGAAGCTGTCGAATGGCGCGCCGGTCACGCCGATGCAATTGCCCCACCAGCGCACCTGCTCATGCAGTTCCGGCGTGGCCGCGATGACTGCACCGCCGACGACGTCGCTGTGGCCGTTCAGGTACTTGGTGGTCGAGTGGATGACGAGGTCGGCGCCCAGTTCCAATGGTCGCTGCCAGACAGGCGACAGGAACGTGTTGTCGGCCACGACCATTGCTCCCGCCGCCTTGGCACGCGATGCCACGGCCGTCACGTCGACGATCCGCAGCAGCGGATTGCTGGGCGTTTCGATCCAGACCAGCGCCGGGCGCGCGTCCAACGCCGACTGCAGTGCCTGCGGATCCTGGAAATCGACGAAATGGACCTTGAGCGCCCCGCGCAGGTTCAGCGCATTGAACAGGCGATACGTGCCGCCGTAGCAATCGTGCGGGACGACGGCCACCTGGTCGGGCTTGAACAACTGCGTCACCAGCGAAACGGCACCCATGCCCGATGCCGTGACCACCGCGCCCGCGCCCCCTTCCAGCTCGGCGAGCGCGCGCCCCAGGGCGTCGCGAGTCGGGTTGCCGGAGCGGGAGTAATCGTATTCGCGCTTCTCGCCATAGCCCGAGAACGCGAACGTCGAAGTCAGGTGGATCGGCGGTACTACGGCGCCGTGCTGCGTGTCGGTCTCGAGGGCCGCCCGCACGGTGCGGGTCTGGATGCTGTCTTGCTGCTTGCTCATGGAAATCCGCTCCGGGCCCCTGTTCATGCGAGTGTGCGGTAGAAAACGTCGGCCAGCACGCCCGACTCTTTGAAAAAAGCGTCGTGGCCGTACATCGAGTTGATCTCGACCAGCTGGCAGTTGCCGCCGAAGCGGTCGCGCAGCGCGCGCATGTCTGCGGCGGGCACCAGTTGGTCTTCGAGCACGGCGACGAACGTCATCGGGACCGTGATGGTCTCGGGTTCGATGCGGTGCAGGTCGATCGACTCCGACAGGCAGACGAACGCCTCGGGCCGATAGGTTTTGGAATAGGCCTCGCCGCGCGAGACGATATACGCCTCGACCGGAAACACGAAGCGCCCGGCCTCGTTGCGAGCAGCCTCGCCTGGAAAGCGGTCCTCGAACTCGCGCACCGAGCGGTATGTCGTCATCGCCAGGGAGCGAGCCAACGCGAGGCCCTGCTCGCCTTCGTCGTGCCCGATGGCGTACCGGACGAAGTTACGCTGCACGCTGCGCCACGCCGTGGACATGGGATGAGTCCGATGCGCGGCGCTCACGACGATGCCGTAGCGCAGGCGCGCAGGATGCTTCGCGCCGAGCACCAGCGTCACCATGCCGCCGTAGGAGGCGCCGATGCAGCCGTGCAGGCACTCGAGCCCCAAATGGTCCATCACGGCGAGCAGGCAGGCTGCCTGGTCGTGCGCACTGACGCTGGGAAACACTTCACCGTGGCCCGGCCCGGTGGTGCGATGACTGCCGCCGAGGAAATCGATGCCCAGGACGCGGAACCGGTCGGTATCGAGCGCCTTGCCGGGCCCTGCGATTTCGTCCCACCACCCCGCCACGCCTTCGCGGACCTTGAATACGTTGCGACCGGCCGAAATGCCGCCGAGCACGACGACGACCGGAGCGTCTGCCGCGCCGGCCAGCCGGTAGGCGATCTCGACACGCGGCAGCGTGCCACCGAAGTGCAGTGGGAACGGTTCGCTGTCGAGGACCAGGATGCCTTCATCACACGTGTAGCCGGGCGGCAGCGAAATGGGCCGCAGCGCAGCCGCCGGATCCATCGAGGACGGATCGGCGGCACCGTCGGGAGCAACGTCTTCGACGGGTGCGAGCGGCGGCAGGTTGCTGTCGGCGGGAGTGGACGACGAAGACACGGCGGGGCTACTTCTACTCGATGCATTCGGGCACGCGAAAGATTCGAGGCCCGTGCCGGCCTGCTGCCCGAGTTGTCACCCGCCGAAGGAAATCTTGCGCGCGCAAGAGATGGTTGCGGCGACCAACACCCCCGTCCGTAAACGGCCAGGGCAGCCTCGCTGCAACTCATCTTCCGGCGACGCGCAATGGTCTCCGAGGAGTTGGCACCATTTCGGGCAGGTTGGGCCCGATGGTTGCCCCGGCTTCAAAGGGCCATTCCCTCAGCCGGTCTCGATGAGCAGCAGGAAGTTTAGGTGTGACAGCACGTTAGCGCAAGGAACGGGTTGCGCAACTCGGGCGATGGGCGTGAACGCAGCTACGCAAAGTATTTGCCAGCGCCATCGGCGCCCCCGGTCTGGAGGCGTTCCGAAAACGCCGTAACCGCGTCCATGGGTGGCGCCGGCCGCGCCATCCATGGCGCGGTCACGGCGTTTTTCGGAACGCCTCCAGACCGGAGTCGCCGCTGGCGCCGAAATAGCTGCGTAGCCTGCCTCGCCCGCCCATCACCCGAGTTGCGCAAATCGTTCCAATGTATTAACGTGCTATCACACTAATACACCCTGCCCATCGAGACCCCGTGAAGAATCACCGTGGAATTTCCCCGCGCCAGGAAGCGGCGGCCGAACGCGCGCTGTGCCAGGCGCTGTTGACGCTGAAGACGGTCGACGAATGCCGCGACTTCCTGCGCGACCTCTGCACGCCCGCCGAGTTGCAGGCCCTGGCTGATCGCTGGACCGTCGTCGGCCTGCTGCAGGCCGGCATGCCGTACCGCGAGATCGCGAAGCAGACCGGGGTCAGCGTCACCACCATCGGACGTGTCGCCCGCTACCTGGGCTCGGGCAACGGTGGCTACGAACTGGCGGCCCGCCGCCTCGGAGAACGCTGATGGATCGCCAGCAACGCCTGCGCATCGCCGTGCAGAAGTCCGGTCGCCTGACCGACGAATCGCTCGACCTGCTCCACCGCTGCGGGCTCAAGTTCAGCCGGGGCAAGGACCAGCTGATGTGCTACGGCGAGAACATGCCGCTCGACGTGCTCTTCGTGCGCGACGACGACATCCCGGACCTGGTCCAGGAGGACGTCTGCGACCTCGGCCTCGTGGGGCTCAACGTGCTCGAGGAAAAGCGCCTGGCGATGATTGCGCGTGGCACGCCCCCCCGCATCGAGGTGCTGCAGAAACTCGATTACGGGCGCTGCCGCCTGGCGCTCGCCGTGCCAGACGACTATGTGTTTGACGGGCTGCAGTCCGTCGCGGGCAAGCGCATCGCCACGACCTACCCCCACGTGCTCGCGCGGTTCCTGCAGGAGCAGGGGATCGAAGCCGAAATCGTCACGCTGTCCGGGGCCGTGGAGATCGCGCCGCGCCTGGGTCGCGCGGACCTGATCTGCGACCTCGTCTCGACCGGGTCGACGCTGCGGGCCAATCACCTGCGCGAGGTGATCACGGTGCTTGAAAGCCAGGTCTGCCTCGTCCGCACCCCGATTGCGCTGCCGGACGTCAAGGCCGATTGGGTACGCCGCCTGCTGGTGCGCATCGACGGCGTGCAGCAGGTGCGCGAAAGCAAGTACATCATGTTGCACGCCCCACGCTCGGCGCTGCCGCAGATCGCGAAGCTGCTGCCCGGCAGCGAGTCCCCCACCGTGATTCCGCTGGATGGCACGGGCGACAAGGTCGCCGTCCACGCGGTCTGTCGTGAAACCGTTTTCTGGGAAACGCTCGAAAGCCTGAAAGCCGCCGGCGCCAGTGCCGTGTTGGTGCTGCCGGTGGAGAAGATGCTCGCATGAAGAGCCCCCTCGACATCCTCGACTGGAAGGCGCTCGATGCGGCGGAGCGCGACGCCGTCCTGCGCCGGCCGGCACAACGCGATGCAGCTGGCCTGCTCGAGCGCACTCGCCTGATCGTCGACGACGTACGCGCGCGTGGCGACGTGGCGTTGCGCGAATACACCGCCAGGCTCGATGGCGTTCAGCTCGATGCATTTGCCGTGACCGACAAGGAGTTCGCCGACGCAGCCGCCGCCCTCAGCCCGGTGCAGCGGGAGGCGCTCGAGCGCGCCATCGACACGGTCACGCGGTTCCATGAACTGCAGACCGTGCCGGACCTGCGACTGGAGACGGCGCCCGGCGTGGTCTGCGAGCGCATGACGGTGCCGCTCGAGGCGGTGGGCCTGTACGTGCCGGCGGGCACGGCGCCCCTGCCCTCGACTGCCTTGATGCTGGCCGTGCCTGCGAAGATCGCGGGCTGCCCGATACGGGTGATGTGCACACCGCCACGACCCGACGGCACCGCCGACCCCGCCGTGCTGGTAGCGGCACGCCTCTGCGGCGTGCGCAAGGTATTCAAGCTGGGCGGCGCGCAGGCCATTGCAGCGATGGCCTACGGCACCGCGTCGGTGCCGAAGGTGGTCAAGATCTTCGGTCCCGGCAACTCGTGGGTCACGGCAGCCAAGCAGATCGTCGCGCAGGATGCCGCGGGTGCGGCGCTCGACATGCCCGCCGGCCCGTCCGAAGTCATGGTGATCGCCGACGAGTCCGCGCGGCCGGCCTTCGTGGCGGCGGACCTGCTGGCCCAGGCCGAGCACAGCGTCGATGCGCAGGTGCTGCTCGTCACGGTGTCGCGGAAGCTCGCTGATGCGTGTGTCGCCGAAGTCGCGCGACAACTCGCCGCACTGCCGCGACGTGATATCGCAGCCCAGGCCATCGCGGGAAGCCGCGTGCTGCTGGTACCGAACGTGGCCATCGCGATGGAGATCTGCAATCTGTATGCACCCGAGCACCTGATCCTGCAGGTGACCAGTCCGCGCGACCTGCTGCCGCAGGTCCGCAATGCGGGTTCCGTCTTCCTGGGCGCGTGGACGCCGGAGACCATGGGCGATTACTGCAGCGGCACGAATCACGTGCTGCCGACCTACGGGCACGCGCGCGCCTACAGCGGGCTGGGCGTGATCGATTTCGTCAAGCGCATCACGGTGCAGGAGCTCACGCCGGACGGGCTGCGCGGACTGGGCCCCACTGCGCGCACGCTGGCCCAGCTCGAATCGCTCGAGGGGCATGCGAATGCGGTCTCGGTGCGCCTCGATGCATTGGCGCAGGCAGGCAACGGCTGATGACCAACCCGATTCTTGCACTGGCCCGGCCCGACATCCTGCAGCTGCAGCCTTACCAGCATGCCGCGTGGGATCCCACGCTCGAGCGCATGCACGCCAACGAAATGCCGTGGCGAGCGACGGGCGACAACACGCAGGCCGGACTCAACCGTTACCCCGAACCGCAGCCGCGCGCACTCGTCGAGCGCATGTCGCAGCTGTACGGCGCGCCTGCAGCGCAGTTGCTCGTGGGGCGTGGCAGCGACGAAGCCATCGACCTGCTGGTGCGGGCGTTCTGCCGCGCCGGGCAGGACAACGTCGTCATCACCCCGCCCACGTTCGGCTTCTACAAGGTCGCCGCGAAGATCCAGGGTGCGGGCGTCCTCGAGGTGCCGCTGCTCCGCCCAGGCTTCAGCCTCGATACCGAGCAGGTCATTGCGGCGGGGCGCGAAGCCAAGATCGTGTTCCTTTGCTCACCCAACAATCCGACGGGTAACCTGCTCGACGAAAGCGCGATGCTCCGCGTCTGCGGCGAGCTCGCCGGCAAGGCCCTCGTCGTGGTCGATGAGGCCTACGTCGAATTCTGCGGGCGACCCAGCCTGGTGTCGCGACTGGCCGAGTTCCCGAATCTCGTGGTGTTGCGCACGCTGTCGAAGGCGTATGCGCTTGCCGGCGCGCGCCTCGGCACCGTCATCGCCAGCGAGGACATCATCGGCCTGTTGCGCCGGATCATTCCGCCCTACGCCATCCCGGCCTCGACGGTCGAAGAAGTATTGATGCTCACAGAGGCACCGCAGCGCGCGACAGCCGCGGCGCGCATACGCACACTGCTGGATGAACGTGCGCGGATGGCGGAGCGTCTCGAGCGCTGCGCCAATGTGGCACGGGTGTACCCTTCGGACGCGAACTTCCTGCTGCTCGAATGCCGCGACTCGCGGCGATTCTTCGAGGCTGGCAAGGCAGCCGGACTCATCGTGCGCGACTTTTCGTCGTATCCCGGGTTGGCGCAGTGCCTGCGCGTATCGATCGGAACCCCGGCACAGAACGAGCGGCTGCTGGCCGCGGTGGAGCACGCATGACCGGAGCACGTATCCTGTTCATCGATCGCGACGGCACGCTGGTCGAGGAGCCCGCCGACGAGCAGGTCGACAGCCTAGCCAAGGTCAGGCTGCTGCCCGGCGTCATCCCTGCCCTGCTCGAACTGCGGCGGGCGGGCTACCGCTTCGTGCTGGTCAGCAACCAGGATGGACTCGGCACCCACTCATTCCCCGAACCCGCTTTCCGCGAGACGCAGGACTTCATCCGCGCGCTTTTCACCATCACAGGGCATCGAGTTCGACGCCGAATTCTTCTGCCCGCACCGCCCTGTCGATGGTTGTGCGTGTCGCAAGCCCCAGACCGGCCTGCTCACCGATTACCTGCGCGACCACCCGCTCGACCCGCTCCACAGCTATGTCATCGGCGATCGCGAGACGGACCTGCAGCTGGCCGCCAACCTGGGGCTGCAGGGATTACGCGTGCATGCCGACGGCCGCGACGGCGCAACGTGGGCTGCCATCGTGGAGCGGTTGCGCCGCCCGGCACGCACGGCAACTGTCCTGCGCAAGACCAAGGAGACCGACATCCGGGTGCGGGTGAACCTCGACAGCACGGGTCCCGTCGCCATTGCGACCGGCATCGGCTTCTACGACCACATGCTCGAGCAGGTTGCGCGACACGGCGGCTTCGCGCTCGAGCTCACCTGCACGGGCGACCTCGAAATCGACGAACACCACACCGTCGAGGACTGCGCGTTGGCACTGGGCCAGGCTTTGCGCGAGGCACTTGGGGACAAGCGCGGCATCGCGCGTTTCGGCTTCGTGCTGCCGATGGACGAGGCGCAGGCGCAGGTAGCCATCGACCTGTCGGGCCGTGCGTATGCCGTGTTCGAAGGCAAGTTCGGGCGCGACGCCGTGGGCGGGTTGCCGACCGAACTGGTACCGCATTTCTTCCGTTCGCTGGCCGATTCACTGCTCGCGGCGGTGCACGTGCAGGTCACCGGTGACAACACCCACCACATGATCGAAGCCTGCTTCAAGGCGACCGGGCGCGCCCTGCGCCAGGCCGTGCGAATCGAGGGCACGGAATTGCCGAGCAGCAAGGGCGTGCTGTGAGCGAGCGCGGCTGGCCATGACCGACGTCGCTATCATCGACAACGGCGGCGCCAACATCGCGTCGCTGCGCTTCGCGCTGGACCGTCTCGGCGTGTCGTCACACGTCACGGCGAGCGCCGATGAGATACGCCGCGCGCCGCGCGTGATCCTGCCCGGCGTGGGTGCCGCGGCCGACGCCATGGACCGCTTGCGGGCGTCTGGGCTCGCCGCAGTGATTCCAACGCTGGTCCAGCCGGTGCTGGGCATCTGCCTCGGGATGCAGCTGCTCTTCGTCACCAGCGAGGAAGGCGAAACCGGATGCCTCGGCATCATTCCGGCGCGCGTCACCCGCCTGCCGGACCGCCATGATTTCCCGGTGCCGCACATGGGATGGAACCAGTTGCATCCGCGCGCGGAATCGCCGCTGACGCGCGGCCTCGACGCCGGTGCCTACGTCTATTTCGTGCACAGCTACTGCGCACCGGTGGGAACCTGGACCGATGCGGTCACCGACTACGGCGGCGAGTTCTCCGCCGTGGTGCGACACCGCAACTTCATGGGCACCCAGTTCCACCCGGAGCGCTCGTCGCACCCGGGGCACCGCGTGCTCGCCAATTTCCTCGAGCTCACCTGACATGCAACTGATCCCTGCCATCGACCTTCGCGGCGGCCAATGCGTGCGACTGCTGCAGGGACGTTTCGACGCCGAGACCGTCTACGGTAACGACCCACGCGTGATCCTGGAGCGCTACCGCAGCCTTGGCGCCCGTTACGTGCACGTCGTCGACCTCGATGGCGCGCGCGATGGCTCGCAGGGCAACCGGGCTGCCATTGCCGTTCTCGCCGCAGCCTTTGCCGACACGGGCATCCAGGTGGGCGGCGGCGTCCGTACCCGCGCGGTGGCGGCCGAACTGCTCGGGCTGGGCGTTCGCCGCGTCGTCGTCGGCAGCGTGGCCGTGACCAATCCGCCCGAGATCGAGCAGTGGCTGCGCGATTTCGGGCCCGAACGCATCGTCCTCGCGTTCGACGTACGCATCGATGCGGCCGGAACGCCGCGGCTTACGACGCACGGCTGGGAGGCGCAGACAGAGTCGAGCCTGTGGGACGCGGTAGCGGCCTATCTGCCGCACGGCGCAGTGCACGTACTGTGCACCGACGTGGCCCGCGACGGCGCACTGGCCGGCCCCAATCTCGAGTTGTACGCTGAAGCAGTGCGACGGTTCCCCACGATCCAATGGCAGTCGTCGGGCGGTGTCAGCAGCGGCGCCGATCTCGCGGCACTGGCCGCCACCGGTGCCAGCGCCGCGATCAGCGGCCGCGCGCTGCTGGAAGATCGTATTCCGGTCGAGGAGCTAGCCCCATTCTTGCCAAGCGCATAATTCCCTGTCTCGACGTCCGCGATGGCCAGGTCGTCAAGGGCGTCAGGTTCCGCGAGCACAAGGTCGTGGGTGACATCCTTGAACTCGCCGCGCGCTATTGCGCCGAAGGCGCGGACGAACTCGTCTTCTACGACATCACGGCCAGCCCCGAGAATCGCTCGGTCGACCGCAGCTGGATCGAGCGCGTCGCACGCGTGCTGGACATCCCGTTCTGCGTGGCCGGTGGCATCCGTTCGGTGCGCGACGCGGAGGAAGTGCTGAATTCCGGCGCCGAGAAGATCTCCGTGAATTCCCCTGCGCTCGCCGATCCAGACCTCATCGATGCACTGGCACGCCGCTTCGGTTCGCAGTGTGTCGTGGTCGGCGTCGACAGCCAGACCGTGGCCGACGGTTTCGAAGTGCATCAGTTCACCGGCGACCCCGATCGTGCGCAAAGTACGCGTCGCCGTACGCTCGACTGGGTGCGCGAGGCGCAGGAGCGCGGCGCCGGGGAGATCGTCCTCAATTGCATGGCGAGCGACGGCGTGCGCCAGGGCTATGACCTGCGCCAGCTGCAGGCGGTCCGCTCCATCTGTCGCGTACCGCTGATCGCCTCCGGCGGCGCGGGCCTGCCCGAGCATTTCGCCGCCGTGTTCGCTGCGACCGGTGTCGATGGCGCGCTGGCGGCCAGCGTCTTCCACAGCGGCGCGATCGCGATTCCCGACCTCAAGCACTACCTGCGCGCGCAGCGCGTGGAGATCCGTCCATGACCGACCTGAATCCTGCCCGCCTGGACTGGGCGAAGGGCGACGGGCTGCTGCCCGCCGTCATCCAGCATGCACTGGACGGACGGGTGCTGATGCTGGGGTACATGAACGAGGCCGCACTGCGGCTCACGCTGGCGGAGGGCCGCGTCACCTTCTTCAGCCGCAGTCGCAACGAACTGTGGACCAAGGGCGAAACGTCCGGCCACTTCCTGCGTGTCGCGCACGTCAGTGCGGACTGCGACAGCGACTCGATCCTGGTGCTGGCGCATCCGGACGGCCCGACCTGCCACAACGGCACGCCGACCTGCTTTGCCGGGGCACTCGAGCCCGCCGCCGTGCGCATCGCATTCCTGGCGAACCTGCAGGCGACGATCGCCCAGCGCATCGCGGACAACCCCACGGGCAGCTACACCGCCCGCCTCTTCGCCGACGGCGTGGGTCGCATCGCGCAGAAGGTGGGCGAGGAAGGCGTCGAGACCGCACTGGCCGCCGTGACCCGAGACGATGACGAGCTGGTGGGCGAATGCGCCGACCTGCTCTACCACCTGCTGGTGCTGCTCAAGGCGCGCAGCCTCACGCTCGAACAGGTCGTGCAGGAACTGGCCGCACGACACGGCGCGCGCGTGCCGGGCAGCGTCTAACCGGTTCGCACCGCGGCGGAGTTCCGCGCCAACCAGGACATCCAGGCAGCTGCGCAGGCCGTGACCGCCGCTGCCACGAAGAACGCCGCGCTGGAACCGAACCATTGCCAGATCGCGCCGAACATCACGGCGCCTGGCAACACCAGCAAGCCGCTGGCCAGGTGATACAAACCATACGCCGTGCCCCGCTCGTGCTCTGCCGCGTGGTCGCCGATCACGGAACGCTCGGCAGGTTCCGTGACTGCAAGCGTCGCGGCATACGCGATGAACAGCAGCCACACCTGCCACGCGGCGGGCGACGGCAGCGCCGCCAGCGCGAGCAGCACGATGACTCGCAGCGTCCAGCCACCCAACAGGACGGGAACGCGTCCGAGCCGGTCGGATACGATGCCCGCCGGCATGGCGATCAGCATCTTGGCGAGGCTCGCAGCCGCCCAGACGAGCGGCACCCACTGCACGTCCATGCCTGCGTTCGTCGCCCACAGCACCACGAAGACCTCCGGCACGCTGGCCAGAGCGAGCCAGCCGGCCGCGACGATCATGGCGCGCAACCGCCCGTGCAACGAGCCCCACGCGAACGCGGCGCGCGGAGGTGCCACGAACGGTTGACCGCGCGGCAAGCCGAACGCAAGCAGCAGCAGGACCAGCGTGCCCGGCACCACAGACGCGAGAAAAACGTGTTCGAGCGGCACATGGGCTGCGAGCAGCGCAAAGGCGATCAGCGGTCCAATGACCGCGCCGGCGTGATCCATCGACCGATGAAAGCCGAACGCGCGACCGCGCTGCGCGGCCGGGGTGGCGCCAGCGATCAGCGCATCGCGCGGTGCCGTGCGCAGGCCTTTGCCGACACGATCCAGGAACCGCAACAGCAGCACGGCACTCCAGGCCGCCGCCAGGCCGAGGAGCGGGCGTGTTGCATTCGACAGGCCGTAGCCACCCAGCACGAGCGACTTTGGATCGACGCCGCGATCGGCGAGGCGGCCCGCGATGAGCTTCAGCACGCTCGAAGTGGCCTCGGCGAGCCCCTCGACCAGGCCCACGATGGCGGGACCCGCACCGAGCGTTGCGGTGAGGAAGATCGGCAACAGCGGTGTAATCATTTCGCTCGATGCGTCGTTCAGCAGTGAAACGACACCAAGAACCACCACCGTGCGGGGCAACCCGGATTTAAACGACGCGATCATGGTGCAGGCGTTCTGGCCTCCGGCTTGGCGGGCTCATGTCTTCCGAAATTCCTGCAGAAACGCAGGCACGTGCTGTTCTAAGCTGTCGCCCAGCGCATGTGAAACTCGCGCTGCCTGCCCTTTTGCTAACGACAAATCTAAGGACACGCCATGAGTCTATTCGGATCGATGCTCGAAAAACTGGGTCTCAAGAAAAAGGCGGCTCCGCCGCCCCCACCTCCGCCCCCCGTGCAGCCGCAAGCGGCACCGGTCGCTATCACTCCGCCACCTCCTCCGCCGCCGCCACCGAAGCCGGAGCCGATGGCCGCCGTGGACGTCGTCGCGATGCTCGAAGGCTGGGCCGCCGAAACGCCGCAGAAGCTCAACTGGCGCACGTCCATCGTCGACCTGATGAAGCTGCTGGGCATGGACAGCAGCTTGACCGCACGCAAGGAACTCGCCACCGAACTCGGCTGTCCTGCGGATTTCATGCAGGACTCGGCCAAGATGAATGTCTGGCTGCACAAGGAAGTATTGCGGCAGATCGCGCAGAACGGCGGCAACGTGCCGGCCGAACTGTACGACTGAGCCACGCCACTGCAGTTCGCCCTCTCTCGCCTTAGTGCGGCAGAGGGCGGATTGCGTTGCAGGCCTGCGACGCCCGCCCTATGGAAGCTCTGCACAGGTCCGCAAGTGACGCGTTGCGTGCGCTCGATCCGGTGCCTGTCACCGAGCTTGGAAAGGCAGACACGCGCTCTGTGACAGGCACCGGATCGAGCGCTCTGGCAGCGTCGCAGGCTGGCATGTCGCAAGCGTCCGACCCGGGACCGTTCCCAGAGCGCGTGTCTGCCTTTCCAAGCTCGGGGAACGGTCCCGGGTCGGACGCGCCAGCGACTGGTCGCCCTCGCGTGTTCGACGCGCGGTGCCGAATTGGAAACCGGCGCGGCTGACCTTGAGTGCTCGGTGACAGGCACCGGATCGAGCGCACGCAACGCGTCACTTGCAGACCTGTGCAGAGCTTCCCTAGCGCCCGACCCAGCCCCCGCATACCGGGAACACCTGGCCGACGAAGCAGTCGGCCGCGCTGCTGCACAGGTACGCCGCGAACATGGCGTCTTCGCGCGCGTGCACCAGGCGACCCAAAGGCACCTCACGCCGCAGCCGCTCCTGGAACGCCGGCAACGCCTGCACTGCGGGTGGAAAGTAGGTCGGGTTCTCGACGAAGTTCTGCGCGATGGCGTTGACCTGCACGTTGTGCGGCGCCACTTCGACACCCACGGCCTGAACGTATGCCAACTGCGCGCCACGGGCCGCGCTGTATGTCGACGCACGCTTCATGCCGCGCAGGGCCGCAGCGCTGCCCAGCACCAGCACCTTGCCCGACTTCCGCTCGATCATCTGTGGCAACACGGCGCGCACGAGCCGCGGGAGCGGATCGACGAGATGGGAGAACACGTCCGACCACTCGGCGTCGTCGACCTCCTGCACCCGAGTCGCGGGGGCCGGCAAGGCCAGGTTCGCGACCAGCACGTCGATGCGTCCCGTGCCGGCAACCAGGGTTGCCGGAGCCCTGGGGTCTCGCAGGTCGGAATCATCGGCGACGACGTCGGCGCCCGCCGCCGCGAAAATCTCACACAACGCCGGACCCATGAATGCACTGGCCTGCGTGACCAGGATCCGCTTGCCGTGCAGGTTGACGAGGTCGACCGACGCTTCTTCCTTGCCCATCGCGGCACTCCCTTCAGGATGGTTCGTCGTACTTGCGTGAGCTGCCGTGAAACCGATCCACCGGATATTTCAGGCCGTTCAGCTCGATCTTGCGCAGCGCCGCCGCACCCAGGTCGATCTGCAGCTTGTCGGCAAGCCGCACCAGGTAGAGCAGCACGTCAGCGAGTTCGAGTGCGACCGCGTCGCGGGTCGCCGGCGGCAGGTCGGCACTCTGCTGTTCGCTCAGCCACTGGAAATGCTCGAGCAGTTCGCCCACTTCGCCTGCCAGGGCCATGGCCAGATTCTTCGGCGCGTGAAACTGGTCCCAGTCGCGCTCGCGCGCGAACTCGGCCAGCCTGGCCGCGAGTTCTTCGAGTGAAGGCTGGGCAGCCTGCCGGGTCACGGGCCGGACTCAGGCCCGGCCGCGCTCGACGAGGATGCGCAGCATGCGGCGGATCGGTTCAGCCGCGCCCCACAGCAACTGGTCGCCGACCGTGAAGGCCGTGATGTAGTCGCCACCGATCGAGAGCTTGCGCAGCCGTCCGATGGGAATTTCGAGCCTGCCGCTCACCGCCGCGGGCGTGAGCGACGCGATCGAAGCCTCGCGGGTATTGGGCACCAGGCGGACCCAGTCGTTGCCGCCTGCGATCAGGCGCTCGATCTCGACGAGCGGCAGGTCGCGCTTCAACTTGATGGTCATCGCCTGGCTGTGGCAACGCATGGCGCCGACACGGACACAGATGCCCTCGACGGGGATCGCCGTGGCCTCGCTGCGCCCCAGGATCTTGTTGGTCTCCGTGCCGCCCTTCCATTCCTCGCGGCTCAAGCCGTTGCCCATGTCCTTGTCGATCCACGGGATCAGGCTGCCCGCGAGCGCGGCGCCGAAGTTTGACTGCGGCAGGTCCGGCGAACGCAGGTGCTCGCTGACGACGCGGTCGATATCGAGGATGGCACTCGCCGGATCGCGCAACAGCGCGCCAGCAGCGCCGTGCACGCTGCCCATCTGCTCGACGAGCTCGCGCATGTTCTGCGCCCCCGCGCCGGAAGCTGCCTGGTACGTCATCGACGTGATCCATTCGATGAGGTTCGCGCGGAACAGCCCCCCGAGCGCCATCATCATCAGCGACACCGTGCAGTTGCCGCCGACGTAATCGCGGATGCCGGCCTCGAGCGCCTTGTCGATCACGCCGCGGTTCACCGGGTCGAGGATGATGACGGCATCGTCCTTCATGCGCAGGGTCGAGGCCGCGTCGATCCAGTAGCCGGCCCAGCCAGCGGCGCGCAGCCGCGGATGCACGTCGCTCGTGTAGTCCCCGCCCTGGCAGGTGACGACCACGTCGCACCGCGCCAGCGCAGCAATGTCGCTGGCGTCCTGCAATGGGCCCGACGTGCGGCCGCCGACCGTCGGGCCTGCCCCGCCTGCCTGCGACGTGCTGAAGAAGACCGGCTCCACGCGTTCGAGGTCACGCTCGGCAGCCATGCGCTCCATGAGCACCGAGCCCACCATGCCCCGCCAGCCAACGATTGCCACTCTCACTGCGCTAACCTCGCCTGCACCCGACCTAAACGATGATCTCGCACGACGGTTCGCGCAGGTTGTAATTGGAACTCATCGCGTGCCCGTAGGCGCCCGTGTTTGCGATCAACAGCACGTCTCCCTCCCGGGTGGCCGGCAGCAGTCGCTCGTGTCCCAGGTAATCCGCCGACTCGCAGATGGGACCCACGACGTTGTAAACCTCCGTGCCCGGCTCGCCGAAACGCGTGAGATTGACGATGTCGTGATGCGCCCCGTACAGCGCCGGCCGGATCAACGAGTTCATGCCGGTCGTGACGCCGACGTACTGCACGGCGCCCTTGCCCTTGAGCTGGGTCACCTCGACGACCAGCACGCCCGCCTGTGCCACCAGGAAGCGCCCGGGCTCCAGCCAGAGCTGCAGCCGCGGTGACTGCGCGTGGATCTCGTCGATGACGGCCTGCAGCGCCGCGAGATCCACGGGCACCTGCCCGGGTTTCTCCGGCACACCGAGGCCACCGCCGAGGTCGATCGCCCGGACGTGCGGGAACCGCTGCGCCAGCTTGCCGAGCATGAGCCCGACTTCTTTCCAGTTACGGACGTCGAAGACGCCGCTACCCGTGTGCGCATGCAGCGCCACCACTCGCGCGCCGACCTGCTGCACCAGCCGCTCGACTTCATCGAGTTCGAACAGCGGCACGCCGAACTTCGAATGCACACCCGCAGTCCGCACGTGATCGTGGTGCCCGCGACCGAACCCGGTGTCGATGCGGACGAGCACGTCGCGACCGCGGAACAGCTCGCCCCACTCGCGCAGCGCGTAGACGTTGTCGATCGTGAGGTTGACGCCTTGCTCGATGGCCCATTCGTACTCACTGCGCGGCGCGAAATTCGGCGTGAACAGGATGCGCGACGGGTCGATGCCCGGCACCACCTGCATCACCCGTTCGCACTCGCCGCGCGAGACGCATTCGAACGACAGACCGAGTCCCGCGAAGGTCCGCAGCAGGTCCGGGTGCGGATTGGCCTTCATCGCGTAGAACACCCGGTCGACGCCACGGATGGCGAGCAGCTGCTGCGCGGCGAGTTCCACGGTCGCACGGTTGTAGACGTACGCGCTGCCGTGCTCGTGCGCGATGCGCTGCAGCTCGTCGCGCCGGTCCTGCCACCAGGGCGGACCGCCGGCCGGCAGCACCGGGCCGAGGCCGTGGATCTGCTCCCACGTGGGCCCGAGAACATGGTCGGAGGGCGCGTTCCAGACGATCACGTCGTGCAGCCGGCGCACCAGGCGGTCGCCCTGCTCCTCGTCGACCACGAACGTGATGTTGAGATCGTTCGCGGCCTGCGACACGAGGTAGATGCGCTGTTCTTCGAACAGTTCCAGCGCATCGCCCAGCCGGTGCAGCGTGGCGCGAATGCTGCGGCCGACCAGGCTGACCGCGGCGCACGGCCCGATCACTTCGACGCGGCACAATCCCGACAGCGCGGTCACGAGCGCCTCGAGCGCGCGGCTGTCGAGCGAGTTCGCGGCCGGATCGAGCGAGACGGTGACGCTGGTTTCCGAGGTCGAGACCAGGTCGACGGACAGGCCATGATCCTTGAACACGGCAAACGCGTCGGCCAGGAAGCCAACCTGGTGCCACATGCCGAGCGTCTCGAGCGACAGCAGCGTGATGCCCTTCTTGATGCAGACCGCCTTGACCCGGGCGCCGCCATCGCCGCCGGTCGCGGTGACCACGGTGCCGGCGAGTTCGGGCAACTGCGTCGCATGCACGGTGAGCGGGATCGCATACTGCTTCACGGGGAGGATGCAGCGCGGGTGCAGCACCTTCGCGCCGCTGCTCGCGATTTCCTGGGCCTCGTCGTAATCGAGCGACTTGAGCAGGCGGGCGTTCGACACCGACTTGGGATTCGACGTGAACATGCCGGGGACGTCGGTCCAGATCTCGAGCCGGCGCGCCTGCAGCTTGGCGGCGAAGTAACTGCCCGAGGTATCGGAGCCGCCGCGCCCGAGCAGCACCGTGTCACCGCGCGCGTCGCTCGCGATGAAGCCCTGCGTGATCAGCACCTTGCCGCCGGTCGCGAGCCGCTGCTGGAACGCGGGATCGGGTTCGAAGTTGCAGGTGGCAGACAGGTAATTGGCGCGGTGCGTCGCGCCCTGGCGCTCTTCGGCATGCAGCAGCGTGCGGGCGTCGAGCCATTGCGCGTCGATGCCTTCCGCCTGCAGGAATGCGGCTCCGATGCGCGTGGCCATCAGTTCGCCGTTGGCCATCACGCGCGCGCGCAGGCGATCGCTCACCTCGCCGATGAGGTGGATGCCCTCGGCGCTGCGCCGCAGATCAGTGAAATGGCGGTCGAGGTCGGCTTCGATGTGCAGCCCGAGATCGCGCGCGAGATCGAGGTGGCGCCGCTCGATCTGGTCCATGACCGGACCCCACTCGCCGGTGAGTGCGGTCGCGAGCAATTGCTCCAGGCGATCCGTGATGCCGGAAAGCGCGGAATGCACGATGACGGGATGGAGACCTTCGACGAGGCGGGCCTTGACCACGCCCGCGACGTTCTTCCAGTTGCTGACACTCGAAACGCTGGTGCCGCCAAACTTGAGGACGACCCAGTTCGATTCGCTGTGGCTGGTCATTTAGAGCGGGCCCCGGTGCAACGCGCGCTTGGCGTTGGCTATGCTGCTTTCCCCGTCGCGACACGGGACGGACTACTTGTCTTCGTAGTAGTCCTTGAGCTCTTTCTGCAGGCGCTTCTCGGCGAGCACGTCCTCGAGCTTGCTCCAGGCAGCCTTGCCCTTCTTGACGGCAGCCGCCTGCTTCCGCCGGTCGACGCGGTCGATGAAGCGGTCGTAGTCTTCTTCCTCCGCCCCGGCTACAAACTCTTCGTCCAAGTCGAAGTGTTCCTCGTCTCGTTCCATTGCACGGCCCCGAGAGAAATTCCTGATTTATCAATGCGCTGCCACCAGAGGCTCAGGCGCAAGGCTGCGAACTATACACGGATCGCCTTGCATCTCAACCGCTTCTTGTTGCGCTGCAACGACCCCGCCCCTGCACCACCACCGGGGCACCCGGCGCCAGGCCCAGCCCGGCAGCCGCGCTCATCTCGGCCCGTGCGATTTCCAGGACCCCGAATGAATTGACCAGGGCAAGGTACTCCCCGGGCCGGGCATCGCTGTACGTCCGCTGTAGCGGCATGTCCCGTCCTCCCGCCCGGACCACGGGGTCCGGGATGTCCGCCAGCAGCGCGGCATCCAGGTTGGTCAAAAGGTTGCCGAAATGGTCGACCGTCATTACGACCCCCGTCGCCTGGCCCGGTTCCAGGCGGGGCCGAGCCCATGGGCCGGACACCAGTTGCGCCCCAGCGAACCCCAGCTGGTCCGGGGGCAACCTGCCGGATGCCACCTCCGCCGCAATGGGCGCAAAAATGTCGCGCCCGTGGAAGGTGCTGCTGGGCGGCCGGATCCCCAGCCGGGGCAGCAGCTCCAGGTCCAGCAGCCGGATCACGGGCACCGCTGTCAGACGCTCGACCACCCCGGACAGCAGCCCGTTGTCGGGGGCCAGGAAAAGGTGGCCCTCGGCCTCGAGTACGGCGATGGACCGGGTTCCGCCCACGCCGGGGTCCACCACGGCCACATGCACGGTGCCCGCCGGGAAATACCCGAAAGACCGCCCGAGCCAGAACCCGGCCTCGGCAGGCCGATGCACGGTTACGGCGTGAGTCAGGTCCACGATCCGGGCATCGCGAAAGCGCTGCAGGATCTGGCCCTTGAGTACGCCGACAAAAGGATCGACCAGGCCGAAGTCAGTCGTGAGCGTGACGATGCCCGACGATCTGAAGGGCGCGGAGACGGCAGCAGTCGGCATGACGGGTTCGATCCTCGTGCGAAAAGCCTCGGCGCACGGCAACGGTCGCGCGTCGGTTTAGACTGGGTGGCTTATGCCCTATCTGTACCTCGTCCGCCACGGCCAGCCCGATTTCGCCGGCAACTACGACTCGATCACTGCGCTCGGCGCGCGACAGTCCACGTGGCTGGGCGAGCATTTCGCCGCGCGTGGCCTGCAGTTCGCGCGGATCGTCTCCGGCACGCTCGTAAGGCAGGTTGCCACGTGCCAACGCGTCGTCAGCGAACTGAGGACGGCAACCGCATGCGTGGAGGACGCGCGCTTCAACGAGTACGACCACCTGTCGCTGCTGCAGGCGTTCGCGGGCGAGCGCCTGCAGGCGATCAGGGCGTCCGGTGACCGCCGCGAATACTTCGCCGCGATTCGCAGCGCCATGCAGCAGTGGTCGAGTCGCGAGGACGCCCTCGCCGGCGGCGAGACCTGGCTGGAATTCGGTGCGCGGATCGAAGCTGGGCTGGCCACCGCGTGCCAGGGCCTCGAGCGCGACGACAACGTGCTGGTGGTGACGTCGGGCGGCGTGATCGGCCGTTATGCCGCCGATGTGCTGCGGGCCGGAGCCGATGCGGCCATCCAGTTGAACCTGCAGACGCGCAATACCAGCGTGACCGAGGTTATCCGCCCGGCCGGAAAACCGGCACGCCTCGTGTCGTTCAATTCGATCGCCCACCTGGAGCACGCCGATCGCAGCGATGCGATCACACACTCCTAGGAAGGACAGGAAGGACAGGAAGGACGAAGGGAAGGAGAGGAAGGACGGGAAGGATAAGGAAGTGAAGAGTGAACGGGGGTTCACTTTTCACTGATCACTTCCGTCAGCCCTGCCTGACCAGGGACACGAGGTTGCGCGTGTCGATCGTCTTCGCTGCCTGCTCGATCTGCGCCTGGTATTGCGGCGCCATGCCGCGGGCCTCGCCCAGCAGCGCGGTGAACGTTTCCTTGAGCGAGGCGGAGTCGAGCGTGCGGCCGCCCGCGTAGTACCGCTGCGCCACCCGGCCCATCGCGTAGGTGGTTGCGAATGTCAGGCCGGAACTGGCCGCCTGCCGGCCCACCGTGCGGCCGATGCCTCCGCCCAGGCCACCGAGCAGCCCGCCGAGGAGTTTGCGACCGAACTGCTCCACGTACTGCGACGTCAGGCCGACGCCGAGGGTCGCGATGAAATCTCGCGCGTGCGAGCTGTCCATCTCATAGCCGTAAGCCTTGCCGATGCGGTAAACCAGGCGCATCTGCAGCGGGATGATCGCCATCGAAGCGATCGATTCGGGCAGCAGCTCGAGTGCCGCGTTGGTGATCGAAGCCGTCAGGATGGTCTTGTCCATCTCGGCGTCGGAGATGCTGGCCTTGCCGAGCACGGTGCCAGTGGCAGCGGCAGGCGCAGCAACGGCAGCCGCAACAGCGGCAGCGGCCGGGGCAGGTTCCAAGGCCGCAGCGGCCACCGCACTCGCCTGCTGCGCCATCGAACTCGAGGCGGCCTCCGGCAAGTCGAGCAGCCGGGCCAGCTGGGCGAGGAACGCAGCTTCGGCGCTGTTCTGCGCGCCGTCGGCGTTGACGACGCCGACCGCCATTTCATAGGCGTACTGGCGCAGCCCGGGTGTGTCGAGCGGCTTCACCACTTCGGCGAGGTCGGGCTTCGACAGCAGAACGTCGCGATACCACGCCGGCAGGTCGATGCTGCCTTCGGCACCCAGCGTTTCCGCCAGCTGGCGCACCGTTTCGCGCTCGCGCTCGTCCTTGAGGCCGTCAGCGAAGGCCGCCATGAGGGCCACGGTCAGAATCGATCGGGTTTGTTGCTTGTCCATGTCGCGAAGGCTATGCGATGTGACGGGGGTAATGTGACTGGGTCAATGCTACTGGGCGACCGGTGCCCTGGGTGGGACCGGGCTTGCCGCCAACAAGAGCGGTAGATTGGTCGGAGCGAGAGGATTCGAACCTCCGACCCCTTGCACCCCATGCAAGTGCGCTACCAGACTGCGCCACGCTCCGACCGGGCGCGGATTATAGCCGAAATGCTCAGCGGCGCAGGATTTTGATCAGGTCTTCGAGCTCGACACGGAGCTGCCGTGCCAGCTGGTGCGTCTGCGTGACGTCCTCGCGGGCTTCCTCGCCTTCGAGGCGATTGCGTGCACCGCCGATCGTGAAGCCCTGGTCGTAGAGCAGCGCCCGGATCTGGCGGATGACGAGCACATCCTGGCGCTGGTAGTAACGCCGGTTGCCGCGGCGCTTGACGGGCTTCAGCTGCGGGAACTCCTGCTCCCAGTAACGCAGCACGTGCGGCTTCACGCCGCACAGTTCGCTGACTTCACCGATGGTGAAATAGCGCTTGCCCGGGATCGCCGGGAGTTCGTCGTTATTGCTGGGTTCCAGCATACGCTTCCACGCGCGCCTTCAATTTCTGGCCGGGCCGAAACGTCACGACGCGCCGCGCGCTGATCGGGATCTCTTCGCCGGTCTTCGGGTTGCGACCGGGGCGCTGGTTCTTGCTGCGCAGGTCGAAGTTGCCGAAACCGGAAAGCTTGACCTGTTCTCCATTCGACAGAGCCATGCGGAGCTCCTCGAAAAACAGGTCGACGAGCTCGCGCGCCTCACGCTTGTTGAGGCCGAGCTGGTCGAAGAGGGCTTCCGCGATTTCCGCCTTGGTCAATGCCATTTTTGTCTTATCTGTCTCGTATCGTGGCGGAGCACTCCCGCTCCAGGTCGGAAACAACCCGAGCCACGATGGCATCCGTTTCATCGTCAGTAAGCGTGCGCGAAACGTCCTGTAAATTCAAGCCTATCGCCACACTCTTGCGACCAGTTTCTATGCCCGCGCCACGGTAAATGTCGAAGACCGTGACCTCGCGCAAGGCACTGCCCGCCGCGCCCCGGACGCAATCGAGCAACTTTTGCACCGGCTCGCCCTCGTCCACGATGGCCGCCAGGTCGCGCCGTACCGCGGGGAAGCGGGAAACTTCGTGAAAATGCGGCACGGTGGCGGCCAGCGCCACTTCGAGCTCCAGCTCGAAAACGACCGCGGAATATGTCAACTCGAGCCTGCGCTCGATTTCCGGATGCAAGCGACCGATCCAGCCTGCGTGCGTACCGCCCCGCACCACTTCGGCCGTCTGTCCGGGGTGCAGCGCCGGGTGGTTGCCGGGCACGAACCGGAACGCTGCGCTGGCATTCGTCGCCCGCAACACGGCTTCGATGTCGGCGCGCACGTCGAAGAAGTCGACGCTGGCGCGCGCGACGCCCCACTGTTCCGGCAGTGCCGGGCCGGCCGCAATGCCGGCGATGACCGGCACTTCCTGCAAGGCGCCCTCGCCCGCCGCGGCGAGGACGAACTTGCGGCCGACTTCGAATAGCCGGACACGCGGCTGCTGTCGCCGCTGGTTCGAGGCCAACGCCGCCGTCAATCCTGGCCAGAGAGAAGCGCGCATCGTCGCGAGATCGGCCGATATGGGGTTGCGCAGCGTGAGGCTCGACGCGCCCGGCGTGAACAGCTGCTGCAGGCTGGGCTCGATGAAGCTGTAAGTGATCGCTTCGAAGTAACCACGCTGCACGAGCATGTCCGCGGCGGTATCGCCCGTAATGCGGGTCTCGGTGACGGCGGGCATCGGCAGGCGTGCCGGCTGCACCGTCTCGGGGATCCGGTCGAAACCGTGCGAGCGCGCGATTTCCTCGATCAGGTCTTCCTCGATCGCAACGTCGAAACGCCACGTGGGCGCGGTGACGCGCCAAGTCGCGCTGCCGCGGTCGACCTGCATGCCGAGTCCGGCCAGCATGGCGGCGATGGTCGCGTCGTCGATATCGGCGCCGATGACACGGCGCGCGCGCTCGGGGCGCAGGGTTGCCACCCTGGGCTGCGGCAACTCGTCACGCAGCTCGGTGACCTGCACCGGCCCCGGCGTGCCGCCAGCGCAGCCACACAGCAGCGCTGTGGCGCGCTCGATGGCGCGCTCCTGCAGCGTCGGATCGACGCCGCGCTCGAAGCGCTGCGATGCGTCGGTCACGAGCCCGTAGCGACGCCCCCGCCCCGCGATCGCGTCGGGCATGAAGAACGCAACTTCGAGCAGCACGTCCGCGGTGTCGTCACCGATGCCCGAATGGTCGCCACCCATGACGCCCGCTAGCCCTAAGGGCTTGTCGTGGTCGGCAATGACGAGCACGGAATCGTCCATCGTGATGTCGCGCCCATCCAGCAGCTTGAGCGTCTCGCCCATGCGCGCACGGCGAACGACGATGCCGCCTGCCAGCTCGCGCAGGTCGTACGCATGCATCGGCTGTCCCAACTCGAGCATCACGTAGTTGGTGACGTCGACCGCGGCGCTGATCGGCCGCAGCCCGGCACGACGCAACCGTTCCTGCATCCAGGCCGGCGACCTGGCGCTGGGGTCCAGGCCGCGAATCACGCGCGCGGCAAAGCGAACGCAACCTGCGCCGGGCGCCAGCTCGACTGGAAATATCTCTGTGGACGCTGGTGCAACGGGGGCGATGGCCGGACCCGTCAGCGCCTGGCCGGTGAGCGCAGCCACCTCGCGTGCAATACCGACGACGCTCATGCAGTCGCCGCGATTCGGCGTCAGGTTGACCTCGAGGATCGTATCGTCGAGACCGAGCGCTTCGACCAGCGTCGCGCCGGTGCGCAACTCGGCCGGAAGCTCCAGCAATCCCTGCGCATCCTCTGCCAGGCCGAGTTCGCGGGCCGAACAGAGCATGCCCATCGAATCGACGCCGCGCAGCTTGGCCTGCTTGATCTCCATGCCGCCTGGCAGCTTCGCCCCGACCATGGCCAGGGGCGCCTTCATGCCTGCACGCGCGTTGGGCGCACCGCAGACGATCTGCACCGTCGCCGAGCCCGTGTTCACCTGGCACACGCTGAGCGTATCGGCGTTGGGGTGCGGCACGCGCTCGACGATCTCGCCGACGATGACGCCGGGCAGCGGCGGCGCAGCGGCCGCCACGCCTTCGATCTCGAGTCCCGCCATCGTGAGACGCGCGGCGAGGTCTTTCGGTGCGGGCAGCGGCCCGCCGATCCATTCACTCAACCATTGCAGACTGATGCGCATCGTCTTTTCACCGGCTCAGCCGAACTGGCGCAGGAAGCGCAGGTCGTTTTCGAAATACAGGCGGATATCGTTGACGCTGTAGCGCAGCATCGTCAGGCGCTCGATGCCCATGCCGAAGGCATACCCCGTGTAGCGCTCGGGATCGATGCCGACGTTGCGCAGAACGTTGGGATGCACCATGCCGCAGCCCGCCACTTCGAGCCAGCCGGTCTGCTTGCAGACCCGGCAGCCGGCGCCGCTGCAGAACACGCACTCGATGTCGACTTCGGCCGAAGGCTCGGTGAAGGGGAAGTACGACGGGCGGAAGCGGATGCCGAGGTGACGCTCGAAGTACCGCTGCATGAAATCGTGCAGCACCGACTTCAAGTTGGCGAAGCTCACGCCTTCGTCGATCACCAGGCCCTCGACCTGGTGGAACATCGGCGTGTGGGTCATGTCCGAATCGCAGCGGTAGACGCGGCCCGGCATGATCATGCGCAGCGGCGGCTCGTCGCGCAGCATCGCGCGCACCTGCACCGGTGAGGTGTGCGTGCGCAACAGCCGGCCATCCGGAAAGTAGAACGTGTCGTGCATCGCGCGTGCCGGATGATTGGCCGGGATGTTGAGCGCTTCGAAGTTGTGCCAGTCGTCCTCGACCTCGGGACCGTCTTCGATGGAAAAGCCCGCGCTGCGGAAAATCGCTTCGATCCGTCGGCGCGTGCGGCTCACGGGATGCAGTCCACCAGGCTGCTGACCGCGGCCGGGCTGGGTCACGTCGATGCGGCCTGCGGCCAGCTTGGCCTCGAGGTCGGCACGATCGAGTTCGGCCTTGCGCGACTCGAACTCCGCGCCGAGTTCGTCGCGCACTGCGTTGATGCGCGCGCCCACGGCCTTGCGTTCTTCGTGCGCAAGCGTGCCGAGCGTCTTCAGTTGCGCGGTGATCGTGCCCTTCTTGCCGAACAGCTCGACCTTGAGCGCTTCGAGCTCGGCCAGGTTCGCGCACGCAGCGATGCGCACCCGGGCGTCTGCGGCGAGGCCATCGAGGCCGGGGTTCGTCGTCGTGTCGCTCATCGGGCGGTGGTTCGGCTCTGTTCGTGCAGAATAAAAAAGGCCGGGCTGCTTGCGCGTCCCGGCCTTCTCTTGGTGGTTGCCAAGGGCGAAAGGGAATTCCTTTCGTCGTCGGAACCCGGAGGTGTGCTCCAGGCTCCGCCTTGCAACGCTTACTGGGCGGCGGGAAGGGCCTTCTTGGCCTGCTCGACGATGTTGCCGAACGCCTCGATGTCGTGGACCGCGAGGTCAGCGAGCATCTTGCGGTCGATCTCGAGACCCGCGGCCTTGATGCCAGCCATCAGGCGGCTGTACGACATTTCGAACGTGCGTGCACCCGCGTTGATACGCGTGATCCACAGCGCCCGGAAATCGCGCTTCTTGGCCTTGCGGTCGCGATAGGCGTACTGGCCGGCCTTGATGACCGCCTGCTTCGCCGTGCGATACACCTTGCGGCGTGCGTTGTAATAGCCCTTGGCTTTGCCCAGGACTTTCTTGTGCCGGCGTCCAGCGATGACGCCACGTTTAACTCGTGCCATGGGTCACCTCCTAGGCGTGGGGCAGCAATTGTTCGAGACGGCAAAGGTCCTGCTTGGCAACCATGGTGGTGCCGCGCAACTGACGCTTACGCTTGGTCGTCTTCTTCGTGAGGATGTGTCGCTTCTGCGACTGGCCGCGCTTGAACCCTTTCGCTGTCTTGCGAAAACGCTTTGCCGCGGCCCGGTTGGTTTTCAACTTGGGCATGTAACAACTCCTAAATTTTCATGGCCCGTTTCCCCATGGCTTGCGCCACGGTTCGAGGGCGAAAAGCGGCCGAAGCCGCCCTTACTTCTTTTTTGGCGCGAGCATCATGACCATCTGCCGGCCTTCCATCAGCGGATGCTGCTCGACCACCGCCACTCCGGCGAGGTCTTGCTGCAAACGCATCAGCATCTGCCGGCCGAGGTCCGTGTGCGCCATTTCGCGACCACGGAAACGTAACGTTACCTTGGCCTTGTCCCCTTCCTCGAAAAAGCGAATCAGATTCCTTAGCTTGATCTGATAGTCGCCTTCATCGGTTCCAGGGCGAAACTTCACTTCCTTGATCTGTATCTGTTTCTGCTTCTTCTTCGCGATCGCGGCTTTCTTGTTCGTCTCGAACTGGAACTTGCCGAAATCGATGATCCGGCACACCGGCGGTTCCGCCATCGGCGAAACTTCGATGAGATCGAGCTCTTGGGCGGCGGCCATTTCGAGCGCCTCGAACCGGGTCATCACCCCGACTTGCTCGCCGTCCGCGCCGATGACTCGAAGTTGCGGAGCCGTGATCTCGTGGTTGCGCCGGATGCGCTTGGTCGTTGGAGCAGTGATGCGATCAATCCTCTAAAGTAGTACGGCCGCGGCTCGCGACTTCTCCGGCAAGCTTCGAGGCGAGGGTTTCGAGGCCCATCGACCCGAGGTCCTTGCCGTTGCGCGTGCGCACGGCCAACGAGTTTGACCCTGATTCGCGGTCTCCCGCGACCAGCAGGTACGGAACCCGCTGCAAGGTGTGTTCGCGGATTTTAAAGCCGACCTTCTCGTTTCGCAAATCCATTTCGACCCGAAGCCCCTGATTTTTCAGGAATTCGGTCGCTTTCCGTACGTAATCGGCCTGGGTATCGGTGATATTCATCACCACCGCCTGCACCGGGGCGAGCCAGGTGGGGAATTTTCCGGCGTGGTTTTCGATGAGGATCCCCAGGAAACGCTCCATCGAGCCCAGGATCGCGCGGTGGAGCATGACCGGGCGCTGGACGGTCCCGTCCTGCGCCGACGTACTCGGCGCCCGAGGCGCTCCGGGAGCACGAAATCGACCTGCAGGGTGCCGCACTGCCAGTCGCGGCCGATGGCGTCCCGCAGGACGAATTCGAGCTTGGGGCCGTAAAAGGCCCCCTCGCCCGGGTTCAGCGTGTACTGCAGGCCCGCGGCCTCGACCGCGGTCTTGAGCGCCCCTTCGGCCTTGTCCCAGGTGGCGTCGCTGCCGGCGCGCTTGGCCGGGCGGTCCGAGAACTTGACGTGGACCTCCTCGAAGCCGAAGTCGCGATAGACGCTTTGCAGCAGCGCGCAGAACGCGACCGTCTCGGGGTTGACCTGGTCTTCGGTGCAGAAGATGTGGGCGTCGTCCTGGGTGAACGCGCGCACGCGCATCAGGCCGTGCAGCGCGCCCGAAGGCTCGTTGCGATGGCACGCGCCGAACTCGGCCATGCGCAGCGGCAGGTCGCGGTACGACTTGATGCCCTGGCGGAAGATCTGGATGTGGCCCGGGCAGTTCATCGGCTTGACCGCGAGGATGCGATCCTCGGACTCGGCGATGAACATGTTCGGGCGATAGTTTTCCCAGTGGCCCGACTTCTCCCACAGCACCCGGTCGATCAGCTGCGGCGTCTTGACCTCGACGTAACCCGCGTGCTTCGAGCCGGCCGCGCATGTAGGTTTCGACGGTGCGCCAGAGCGTATGACCCTTGGGGTGCCAGAACACGCTGCCCACCGCCTCTTCCTGCGTGTGGAACAGGCCGAGCTCGCGGCCGACGCTTGACGGTGGTCGCGCTTCTCGGCTTCTTCCAGGCGCGTGAGGTAGGCCTTCAGCGCTTTCTCGTCGGCCCATGCGGTGCCGTAGATGCGCTGGAGCATTTCGTTCTTGGAGTCGCCGCGCCAATACGCGCCCGCGACCTTCATTAGCTTGAAAGCCCCGAGCTTGCCCGTGCTGGGCACGTGCGGGCCGCGGCACAGGTCGAACCACTCGCCCTGCCCGTACAGGCTGATGTCTTCGTTCGCCGGGATGCTGGCGATGATCTCGGCCTTGTAGTGCTCGCCGAGTTGCTTGAAGGTTGCGACAGCCGCGTCGCGCGGCATCACGCGGCGTTCGACCTTGAGATCGGCCTTCACGAGCTCGTGCATCTTCGCTTCGAACTTCGCCAGGTCGTCGGGAGTGAACGGCCGGCTGAAGGCGAAATCGTAATAGAAGCCGTCTTCGATGACGGGGCCGATCGTGACTTGCGCTTCCGGATAGACAGCCTGGACGGCCTGCGCCAACAGGTGCGCCGTGGAGTGCCGGATGATCTCGAGCCCATCCGCGTCGCGGCCGGTGACGATCGAGACCTGCGCATCACGGTCGATGACGTGCGAGGTATCCACGAGCCTGCCATCGATGCGCCCGGCCAAGGCGGCTTTGGCCAGTCCAGCGCCAATGCTCGCGGCAAGGCCTGCCACGGTCACGGGTTGCTCGAAGCTGCGTTGGCTGCCGTCAGGCAGTGTGATGACCGGCATCGTCTTAGGTCCCGTCAAGATTCACGATGACCCAGGTGCCGGGATCGTGGTGGGCGCACGTGGGATCGAACCACGGACCCCTACCATGTCAAGGTAGTGCTCTACCGCTGAGCTATGCGCCCTCAAACGAGCCGCGAAGGATACAGGAAGGAAGGGGTTAGGGGATAGGGGGGAATGGAAGGGGCTAGGGGTTAGTCGGAGTTGTAGCTGCAGCATCCAGTTCATCCGCACCTCCGACTAACCCCTAGTCCCTAGTCCCTAGTCCCTAGCCCCTTCCATCCCCCCTACCCGGCGAGCGAGCCAGGCACGCCAAAGGCCTGGTGGCGCATCTTCTCGATCTGGTCGCGCAGCCGGGCCGCCTCCTCGAACTCGAGGTTGCGGGCGTGCTTGTACATCTCGGCCTCGAGCTTCTTGATCCGCTTCATGGCCTGCTCCGGCCCGAGCAGGAGGTCGCCCTCGTCGACCCCCAGGCCGCGACGGCCGTCCCTGTCGCCCTCGCCCCGGGCGCCTTCCATGATGTCCTGGACTGCCTTGACGATCGACTGGGGAGTGATGCCGTGCTCGAGGTTGTACTCGATCTGCCTGGCACGGCGGCGGCCGGTCTCGTCGAGCGCGCGCTGCATCGACCCCGTGATGCGGTCCGCGTACAGGATCGCCCGGCCGCGCAGGTTGCGCGCCGCGCGGCCGATGGTCTGGATGAGCGCACCGGTCGACCGCAGGAAGCCTTCCTTGTCGGCGTCGAGGATGGCGACCAGCGCCACTTCGGGCATGTCGAGCCCCTCGCGGAGCAGATTGATGCCGACCAGCACGTCGAACTTGCCGAGGCGCAGGTCGCGGATGATCTCGACCCGCTCGACCGTCTCGATGTCGGAGTGCAGGTAACGCACCTTCACCCCGTGCTCGGACAGGTATTCCGTGAGGTCTTCCGCCATGCGCTTGGTGAGCGTGGTGATCAGCACGCGCTCGTGCGCCTTGACGCAGTGACCGATTTCCGAGAGCACGTCGTCGACCTGCGTGCGGACGGGGCGGATCTCGACTTCAGGATCGACGAGTCCGGTGGGCCGCACGACCTGCTCGACCACGTCGCCTGCCGCATGGTTCAGCTCGTACGGACCCGGCGTCGCCGAGACGAAAATCATCTGCGGCGCCAGCTTCTCCCACTCGTCGAAACGCAGCGGCCGGTTGTCGAGCGCCGATGGCAGCCGGAAGCCGTACTGCACCAGCGTCTCTTTACGCGAGCGATCGCCGCGGTACATGCCGCCGATCTGCGGGATCGTGACGTGGCTTTCGTCGACGACCAGCAGGGCGCCCTCAGGCAGGTAATCGAACAGGCACGGCGGCGGCTCGCCGGCCCCGCGCCCGGAAAGGTAGCGCGAATAATTTTCGATGCCCGAGCAATAGCCCACCTCCATCATCATCTCGAGGTCGAACGTGGTGCGCTGCTCGAGACGTTGCGCTTCCAGCCCCTTGTCGGCTGCGCGCAGCTCGAGCAATCGCTCGCGCAGTTCGTCGCGAATGCCCGAGATCGCACTGTCGACACGCTCGCGGGGCGTCACGTAGTGCGAGGACGGATACACGGTGAGCCGCGGCACCTTGCGCAGCACTTCCCCCGTGAGCGGATCGAAGAAGCTGAGCGCCTCGATCTCCTCGTCGAAGAGCTCCACGCGCACCGCCTCGCGCTCGGACTCGGCCGGAAAGATGTCGATGACGTCGCCGCGCACGCGGTACGTGCCCTGGGTCAGGTCGAGCTCGTTGCGCGTGTACTGCATATCGGTAAGCCGGCGCAGCAATTTGCGCTGCTCCAGCCTGTCGCCGCGTGAAAGATGCAGCACCATGCTCAGGTACGCGTTGGGATCGCCGAGGCCGTAGATGGCCGAAACGGTGGCCACGATGATGGCGTCCTTGCGCTCGAGCAGCGCCTTGGTCGCAGACAGCCGCATTTGCTCGATGTGCTCGTTCACCGAGGCGTCCTTCTCGATGAAGGTATCGGACGACGGCACGTAGGCTTCCGGCTGGTAGTAGTCGTAGTAGCTGACGAAATACTCGACCGCGTTGTCGGGAAAGAATTCCTTGAACTCGCCGTATAGCTGGGCGGCCAGGGTCTTGTTGTGGGCCATGACGATCGTCGGCCGCTGGACGCTCTGGATGACGTTGGCGATGGTGAAAGTTTTGCCCGATCCGGTGACGCCCAGCAGCGTCTGGTGGGCCAGCCCGTTCTGGAGCCCATCGATCAGGCGCGCGATCGCCTCGGGCTGGTCGCCCGCCGGCTGGTAGCTGGATTGCAACTGAAAACGTCGCGGAGCGTCGGTCATCCGTAGTTGCCGCCGATCGGAATCATCTGCCTTGGGAGGACTTGCAGATTAGCCTAAAATGCGCCGTCTTTTTCACCCCCCGGAACCCCACACCGTGCCCGTCCAACTCGCCGAGCGTGTCAGCCGTGTCAAGCCCTCCCCGACCGTCGCCCTCACCGGTCGCGTGGCCCGACTGAAGGCCGAAGGGCACGACATCATCGGGCTCGGTGTAGGCGAACCGGACTTCGACACCCCAGCGCACATTGCCGACGCGGGCGTGGCGGCGATCCGCAGTGGCTTCACGCGTTACACCGCGGTCGAAGGCATTCCGGAGCTCAAGGACGCGATCATCGCCAAGTTCAAGCGCGACAATGCCATCACCTATGCGCGCCCGCAGATCCTGGTCTCGACCGGCGCCAAGCAGACGATCTACAACCTGTTCATGGCGGTGATCAATCCGGGTGACGAAGTCGTGATCCCGGCGCCTTACTGGGTGTCTTACCCGGACATGGCGTTGCTGGCGGACGGCGTTCCAGTCACCCCGTACGCCGGCCCCGAGCAGGGTTACAAGATCACGGCGGCACAGCTCGAAGCGGCCATCACGCCGAAGACGCGCGTGTTCATGCTCAACAGCCCGAGCAACCCGACGGGCGCTGCGTACACGCGTGCAGAACTCGAGGCGCTGGGCGCGGTGCTGCGCAAGCATCCCCGCGTCGTCATCGCCACGGACGACATGTACGAGCACATTTACTGGGCGCCCGAGCCGTTCTGCTCCTTCCTGACGGCCTGCCCCGATCTTTATGACCGCACCGTCACCATCAACGGCGTGTCGAAGAGCTATGCGATGACGGGATGGCGCATTGGTTACTGCGGCGGGCCGGCCGAGATCGTGACGGCCATGTCGACGATCCAGAGCCAGAGCACGTCGAACCCTTCGTCCATTGCGCAGAAAGCGGCAGCCGTCGCCCTGAACGCGGACCAGGCGTGCGTCGGCGAGATGAACAAGCACTTCAAGGCGCGGCACGATTTTTTCAACGCCGGCCTGAACGCCCTGCCCGGCTTCAAGGTGCTGCCCGCCGCGGGCACCTTCTACGCGTGGTGCGACGTGAGCGAGGCGATCCGCATGCGCGGACTCGCCGACGACAACGCGTTTGCCGAGTTCCTGCTCGAGAAGGCAGGGGTAGCAGGCGTGCCCGGATCGGGCTTCGGCGCACCTGGACACATCCGTTTCTCGTTCGCCGTGGCGATGACCACGCTCGAGCAAGCCCTGGAACGCATGGGCAAGGCGCTCGCCGGCGCCTGACGGGCTCTCCTCGCCCGCCTGCGGGAGAGCGTGCTGTGCTTACCTCTCCCGCTTGCGGGAGAGGTCGGCCGCAGGCCGGGTGAGGGTCCGGTCGAAGCTTTTAGCTTTCCTTGACTAAAAACCCCGTCCCTCGCAAAATTGGCGGCTCTTTCGAGACCGTTCCGACATAGCTCAGCGGTAGAGCAGCTGACTGTTAATCAGCGGGTCCCTGGTTCGAATCCAGGTGTCGGAGCCACGAATACAAGGGGTTTGCGTCAACAAACCCCTTTTTTGTTCCCTGCCGGGTCACTTGCGCGGGGACCGCACCCCTCCCTGAATCAGGGCCCCACGCGAGAGTTGCGACCGCGTCCCGGGGCGCTCTGGAGCATGCAGCTTACGTGTTACGTCGCCGGCTCAAGCCCAGCCCGACCAGGCCGAGGCCCAGCAAGGCGAGCGACCCGGGCTCGGGAACCGGCGTACCAGCGATTCTCCACTCGAACAGACCGTCCATCGAGCCCGCGAGGTTGAACCCCACGACGTTGCCGACGTTCGAGCCGTTAGTCAGCGTCACTGTGTACTGCTGGCCCGCAATGACCGGTCGGGAGAACACTCCGTTGGCAGTCGGGTCAAGTGCGTTGTAGAGCGACAGGCCTCCACCCGACCCGCTCCAATCGATGCCCCAGCCCTGCAGACCGAATGTGTCGCCGGTGGCCGTCACCGCGTAGTCCATGGTGAAAAAGCCGTCCGAGTCGGCCATGAACGTGTAGCGCCAGTCGCCGGGGCCATTGATATTGGCAAGGCCCACCGCGGTCTCGAGATTCGTCCCCAACGCGCTCACCGCCCAGCCGACGTCGGTGAACGTGACTGTGCCGGAGTTGCCGCCGGCGCCCCAGATTGCATTTCCCTGGCCACTCGCCAGCAATCTGGCGTTGGTGCCGGCCGGAGCGAACGAGGCCGCGACAGCAATGGCGAGCGCATCGAGCGGCGCACCCCAGCTGTCGGAACTCGCTTCGAAGACATTGGTGCCGCCGAGGACGACATCGGCGCGCAAGTACATCGACGCACTGATGGGTGCTGCAGCAGCGGTTTCCGTCGCGAGGACTGCGGCTGTCACGCAAAGAACTGCGAGGCCTGGATGCTTCATCGTCACTTCCCTTTTATATTTTTTCGCTCGCCCCCGACCGCGGGAGCAGCGGTCAGAAATCTACCTGCGAAACATGGCGATGTCGCGTAAAGAGTACCGACACCCGCGACGTTTGACATAAACGCGAGCAAGAGTTGTCGTCAGGGCACGTTGCCTTCGCAACGCAGGGTTTGAATCGCCGGCAGTCGACCGTCAGCTCAGGATGCGCTCGGCCACTTCCCTGGCCGACCCGGCGGCCCCTTCCGTGCCGATCGTGCCGGGCGGCGTGCACCCGTCACCTACGTTATAGAGGCCTGCAATCGGCGTGATCACCGGCATCATGTGCCCGGCCCAACGATGCATGCCCGGGCTCTGGCCCGAGTGCCGTGCATTCACCAGGAACTTCGCCCCAGCGAGTTGTCCCGGGAAGTTCGCCTCGAGCTCCGCCAGCGTGTTCTGCAGCTCCCCCTTCAGGTCGGCGTTGGCGGCATCGGTCGGCGCGCCGAAGGCCGTGTGCAGGAACTGGCCCGGCGGCGCCACGCGCGGGGAGATCAGCGACGGAATCTCGAGGTAGATGAGGTTGCGGGTATTGCCGAACACCATGCAGCCATCGAAGTCCGCGATGAGCGGCGCGTCGGTGAGAAACGAAATGTGGAAGATCGGCGCCTCGTGCGGCGCAGCGTCGAGACGCGCGAGGTAAGGCGCATCGAAGTACGCGCGTCCGCCGGCGAGTTCGACGGTGCGCGCCGGACCCGCATTCGAGATCACGCTGTCAGCGGAAAAGAAAGTCTCAGGCTGTCCCGCGGTTTTCGCGCTCACGCCAGCAACACGGCCCTGTTCCAGCACGATCTGACGGCAGTTCGTGTGACGAAGCACCTTGGAACCGCGCGCCTCGATCGCCGCGGCCAGCGCTTCCATGTTGGCGCCGTTGCCGTCCGGAGCCATGCCGAAACGGCTGCCGCGGCTGCTGTAGCGCATGAACCGGAAGAATTCGCCTGCCGGAATCTCGTGCATGTTGGTGCCGATCAACGCCGCGCAGAATCCCTGGAACAGGTCCTTCACGCCTGGGTTGTCGGTCTGGCCGTCGAGCCACGCCTTGAAAGTGACGGTGTCGGGCGGCGCGGTCTTCAGGGCGGCGACGAAGGTGTCGAACAGTTTCGCCGCACCGGCTGCATCGCCATTGCAGGCGAATTCGATCAGGCCGCGCAGGCCGCCGCCGGATTTCGCCTGATCGAAGTCGCCGTGCCGCAACCGATAGCGCATTCGACCGGTGAGTTCGATCATCTCGAACGGGACGCCCAGCAGGTCGAAGGGCTCGCGCGTGGCGTTGTGCGCGGCCATGGGAATCATGATTGCGCCGGTCGTGACGCGGACGCCGTCATGCTCGCGATGCGAGCAGCGGCCGCCCAGATGACCCGACTTCTCGAGCACCAGTACGCGCTTGCCGCCGGCGGTCAGGCGCGCGGCGACACACAGGCCGCCCATGCCCGCGCCGATGATGACGGCGTCCCAGCGCTCCATCCCAACCCCCTGGCCATCCGCAGCGGCGGCGTCAGAAATTCACGGCCGCCCCGCCATCGACCGCGATACCCGCGCCGGAGACGAACCTGGCTTCGTCCATCGCCAGGAACAGCGCTGCGGCTGCGACGTCCTCCGGGTCGCCGATGCGCCCCATCGGCGCCTTCGCTTCCCAGTAGCTGCGGAAGTTCGGGTCGTCGAAGAAGGGCTGTGAGAGCGCCGTCCAGATCGAACCCGGCTGCAGGTAATTGACCGTGATTCCGTACTTGCCGAGATCGACGGCCATGCCCTTCGACAGCCCCGCCACCGCGTGCTTCGTCGTGCCGTAGGCCGAGAGGCTCGGCCCCGCGGTGTTCGACATGATGGAACCCAGGTTGATGATGCGGCCGCCGCCACGGGCGCGCAGCAGAGGCACTGCTGCCTTCGAAACTCGAAAGATCGACGTGACGTTGATCCCGAGGATGCGATCCCACTGCTCGTCCGTGGTTTCTTCGAACTGCGCGCCGATCGCGATGCCGGCGTTGTTGACGAGGATGTCGAGACCGCCGAAAGCCTTCACGCAGGCATCGACGATGTTCTGCGGGGCGTCCTTCGCAGTGACGTCCTGGTCGAGTACGACGACCGATGAATTACCCTTGAAATGTGCCTGCCAATCGCGGCCCGGGAGGTCGACTGCCAGCACGCGCGCACCATTGGCGACGTACGTGTCGACGATGGCGCGACCGATGCCACTGCCGCCGCCGGTGACGATAGCGACCTTGCCTGCGAGCTTGCCCGACGCGCTCATGCGTTCACCGCCTTCCTGGATGCACCACCCGTCAATTCCTGCAGGGATTCGATCACGATCCCCAGACCCTCACGCACGATCTCGTCGCTTGCAGTGAGCGGCGCGAGGAAGCGGATGACGTTGCCGTACAGTCCGCACGACAGGAGCACCAGCCCCTTCTCGGCTGCCCGGTGCACGAGCGCCTTGGTGAGTTCGGGATCCGGCTGGTGCGGGTCGCTGTTTTTCACGAGTTCCATGGCGACCATCGCCCCCAGGCCGCGCACCTCGCCGATCGCAGGCAGGGCCTGCTGCGCCGCGCGCAGGGCCGTGACCATCTGCGCACCGATCGCGTCTGCGCGCTGGCAGAGCTTTTCTTCCTCGATCGCTTCGAGCACGGCCAGCGCCGCTGCGCACGCAATGGGCGAGCCGGCGTAGGTTCCGCCCAGCCCACCGGGCGCGGGCGCGTCCATGATGTGCGCCTTGCCCACGACGGCCGCGAGCGGAAACCCGCCCGCGAGGCTCTTCGCCATGGTCATCAGGTCGGGCTCGACACCCGCATGTTCGATCGCGAACATCTTGCCGGTGCGGGCGAATCCCGACTGGATCTCGTCGATGACCAGCACGATGCCGTGCTGGTCGCACAGCTTGCGCAGCGCCTGCAGGAACTCGGGCGGCGCGATGTAGAACCCGCCCTCGCCCATCACGGGCTCGATGATGATCGCGGCGACGCGCGCAGGCTCGATGTCGAACTTGAAGATGTGCTCGAGCGCGTCGAGGCTGTCCTGCACGCTGACGCCGTGATACGCGATCGGGAACGGGGCATGGAAGACCTCGGCGGGGAACGGCCCGAACCCGGCTTTGTAAGGCGCGACCTTGCCCGTCAACGCCATGGCCATGAACGTGCGGCCGTGGAAGCCGCCGCCGAATGCGATGACGCCGGCGCGACCCGTGTGGGCGCGCGCGATCTTGATGCAGTTCTCGACGGCCTCGGCCCCGGTGGTCACGAAAATGGCTTTCTTCGGCGTCGGCCCCGGCGCGAGCCGGTTCAGCTTCTCAGCGAGTTCGACGGCCACGCCATACGGCGTGACCATCAAGCACGTGTGACTGAACGCTTCGAGCTGACGGGCGACAGCCGCCTGCACCTTGGGATGCAGGTGGCCCGTATTGAGCACGGCGATGCCGCTGCCGAAGTCGATGAAACGCCGGCCTTCGACGTCCCAAATCTCCGCATTGCGGGCTCGCTCGACATAGACGGGCAGTTGATTGCCCAGCCCGCGCGCGAACGCCGCGTCGCGTCGAACCTGCAGGTCTGTGTTCTTCGACATCGTCAACTCCCCTCTTCTTCTACGGTCGTCCTGGCGCGATCAGCTGCTCCGCAACCGGTCGGCGACCAGGCGCGCAAGGTAGTTCGCGAACTGGTCACCCAGGTTCTCGTGCTTGAGCCCGAACTCTACCGTGGCTTCAAGATAACCGAGCTTCGAGCCGCAATCGTACCGCTTGCCTTCGAATGCATAAGCGTAAACGGATTCGTCGGCCATCAACGCGGCGATGCCATCCGTCAGCTGGATTTCGCCACCCGCACCGCGGCCGATCGTGGCCAGCTTTGCGTATACGGCCGGCGTCAGGATGTACCGTCCGACCACGGCCAGGTTCGACGGCGCCTCCGCAGGCTTCGGTTTCTCGACGATGCGCTTGACCAGCGACAGGCGCTCGCTCACCGGCTCGGCCGCGACGATGCCGTACTTGTCGGTCTGGTCGGACTCGACGGTCTGGACCCCGAGGACGCTGCCCTTGCAGGTGTCGAAGGCGCGTGCCATTTGCGCGAGGCAAGGCTCTGTCGCGTCGATGAGATCATCTGCCAGGTGAATGAAAAACGGTTCGTTGCCGACGACGGGGCGGGAACACAGCACCGCGTGCCCCAGGCCCAGCGGAGCCGGCTGCCGGATATAGATGCAGCTGGCGTAGGACGGCACGATGCCGCGCACGGCGTCGAGCAGGTCCTGCTTGCCTTGCGCCTCGAGCTCGCGCTCGAGCTCGTGATCCGTGTCGAAATGGTCTTCGATCGCCCGCTTGGCCGAGCCGGTGATGAACACCAGCTTGTCGGCGCCTGCCCGCAGGGCTTCCTCGGCTGCGTACTGGATCAGCGGCTTGTCGACAATGGGCAGCATTTCCTTGGGACTGGCCTTGGTGGCCGGAAGAAACCGCGTACCGCGGCCGGCCACGGGAAACACTGCCGTCTTGATCTTCATGCTGCGCAACCCCGCCCACAGGCGACTGCTAAATGATTGCCGGGCATGATACTGGATAGCGCAACGGGCGCTCCATGCGCCCTGACCGCAGTGAGGCGCCGGACGATTCCGTCCGGGCCTCGGGACATGGGCTGTCAGCGGTTGGCGGGTTGCGCTGGCGGCTTGGCCGCTTTCTGCGTCCCCTTTGCGGCCGGTGCGGGCGCAGGCCCGGTGCCATTCAGGCGCAGGTTGCCGCGGTTCTGTTCCAGCACTTTTTCGCCGATCCCGTCGACCTTCAGCAGGTCTTCAGGACTGCGGAAGGGACCGTTCTTCTGCCGGTACTCGACGATGGCCTGCGCTTTCGCCGGTCCGATGCCATCGAGTTCCTTCGCGAGCGTCGTTGCGTCTGCGCTGTTGAGGTTGACCGGGCCGGCAAGCGCCGCACCGACGGGCAAGAGCGCCAGGATGAGTGACTGGACGAGCGTCCGGATTTTCTGGTCGTGCATGAGATCGCCTCCTTGATGCAGCGGCGAAAGGCCGCGGCTGCATGTCAAATTAGCGATGAACGCGCGTTGAGGCGCGACGCAAAAGTTGCGGCTTCGCCGCGAAACTCAGGCGGCGGGACGGGGCAAGGCCGCGCGCGGCAGGAACTCGAGCGCAGCCACGCCACGCAGCGTTTCCCACGCGTGGCATCCCGGGCAGTTCCAGAGGAATGTCGAGCTGTCGAGGCCGCACTGGCTGCAGCGATAACGGGCGTGGCGCAACACGACGTTGCGCAAGGCGCCAGCGATCGCGTGCAGCTGCTCGCGCGTGGGCTCGGCATCGCGCGGCAGGAATGCGGCGGTCATGTCACGCAGGTCGCTGTCGATCGTGAGCATGGCGCGCACGCATTCGAGGATCACCGGGTCGTCGTAATAGCCGCTCACGATGGCGGCGTAGGCGATCTCCGCGGGATTGCCTGCACCCTGCCGCACCAGTTCCTCGAGCGTCGCGTCGAATTCGTGGGCCTGCCCCGATTGCTTCGCAGCGTTGGCGAGCCGCGGCAGCACCAGCGCGAGCAGATGGAAGTCGCGCATCACGACGCGCCGGTACTGCTGCAGCGCCAGCGCCGGATCTCCCTGCCGCAGGGCCAGGTCGCCGCGCAGGATGGCGCTGCGGCCGAAGTCGGCCTGCTCGCGCGCCGCGCTCTCGAGATGCCCGATCGCGCGTTCGTAATCCTTCTCGGCGATGGCAGCCTCTGCCATCTCGCAGTAGAAATGCGCGATCGCCGAAGGCTGCTCCGGCACTCCCACCTGGCGAAGCCGCTTGTGCGCGTTCGCGGCCTGCTGCCATTCGTGCTGGATCTCGTAGATTCGCACCAGGTGCGAAAGCGCCTGCGCCGGTTCGCGGCCGCTGTCGGCAAGGGTCAGGAACAACTCCTCGGCCCGATCGTAGAGCCCGGCGCGAAAATAATCGCGCGCGAGTTCGCTGAGCGCTGCGTCGCGAGTCTCGGCGCTCAGGCTGGCGCGATCGACGATGTGCTGGTGCACGCGGATCGCGCGATCGACTTCACCCCGCCGCCGGTACAGGCTGCCCAGCGCGAAATGGGTGTCGACGGTTTCGTCGTCGATCTCCGACAGGCTCAGGAAGACTTCGAGCGCGCGATCCGGCTTGTCGTCGAGCAGGAAGCGCACGCCCTCCAGGTAACGCGCACGTCGCACCAGGCGGCGACGACGTCGCACCAGCGTCCGCCACGAGGTAATGCCCCAGCCAATGGCCAGCGTGCCGGCGAGCGTCCACCAGAAGGTCTGCTGGACGTCAGTTGGCATTGGGGGAAGGAGCGGAAGGGGCGGAAGGAGAGGAAGGCAAAGAAGGAGAAGAAGGGACGGAATTCAGAGGGGTACCGCCCAGGCGGCGTTCGGCGAGCTGCAGCGCCCGCCGCAACCGGCCGCGTTCGGCGAGCAACTCGGCGAGCCAGCGCGAACGTGCAAACGCACCTGCCAGCAAGCCGGCCGCAAACGCGATCAGCAATGCCAGGCCGGACGAGACCTCGAACTCGGCGAACGCGATGTCCACAGCGAAGCTCTGCTGGTTCAGCGCCGTGAACAGCAGCGCGAGCAGGAACAGGAATGCGAGCACGATGCCGAAGGCGACACGACGCAGCATGCGGGTCACACCGTGGTGGGATCTGGGATCATGACCAGCCGAAGTCTAGCACCCGCCTGCGCGGGCCACGCCGGGACGGCGTGGTCAATCGACGGTTGAGGGTGTCGTCGAGGAGAAATGCCGCTGTGCCTGCGCGGCGTCCTGCTCTTCGTCAGGATCGTTGACCCGCTCACGCAGGTCCTTGCCGGGCTTGAAGTGCGGCACGTACTTGCCGGCCAGTGCCACGGTCTCGCCGGTCTTGGGATTGCGCCCCTGGCGCGGCGGACGGAAATGCAGGCTGAAGCTGCCGAAGCCGCGGATCTCGATGCGCTGACCCTGGGCCAGCGCGTCGCTCATGATTTCGAGGATCTGCTTGACTGCAAGCTCGACGTCCTTCGCCGGCAGATGACTCTGCTTCGCGGCGATGAGCTCGATGAGCTCGGACTTCGTCATGCTGCGCTCGCCGTCCACTCGAAAGCTCCCCCGGTCGTCTTGCATTGTCGAAGCTGCGTCGGGACACCGCGGCGGCGGTCAGGCCGCCGCGGGTCCGTGCGGTACTACTCGTCCTGGCCCGAGATCTGTTCCTTGAGCAGGTCACCAAGGCTGGTGCCGGTCGTGGAGTCGGAACGATAGCTCTGCATCGCTTCGTGTTCCTCGGCCATGTCCTTCGCCTTGATGGACAGCGCAACCGTGCGGACCTTGCGGTCCACCGCGGTGAACTTCGCCTCGACTTCGTCGCCCACCTTCAGCATCGTGCGCGCGTCTTCGACGCGATCACGGGTGAGTTCCGATGCGCGCAGGTAGCCGTCGATGCCGCCGCCCAGGTCGACGATCGCGCCCTTGGCCTCGACCTCGCGGACGATGCCGCGCACGATCGAACCCTTCGGGTTCATTGCGATCCAGTTCGAGAACGGGTCCTGCGCCAGCTGCTTGACGCTGAGCGAGATGCGCTCGCGCTCCGGGTCGATCGCGACGACGACTGCCTCGACCGTCTGGCCCTTCTGGTAGCCGCGCACGGCTTCTTCGCCGGTGACGTCCCAGGAGAGGTCGGACAGGTGCACCAGGCCGTCGATGCCGCCGGCCAGGCCGATGAACAGGCCGAAGTCGGTGATGGAACGGATCTGGCCGCTGACCTTGTCGCCGCGGTTGTAGTTGTCGGCGAACTCACGCCACGGGTTCGGCTGGCACTGCTTGATGCCGAGCGAGATGCGGCGACGCTCTTCGTCGATGTCCAGCACCATGACCTCGGTCTCCTGACCGATGTGCACGACCTTGGACGGATTGACGTTCTTGTTCGTCCAGTCCATCTCGGACACGTGGACGAGGCCTTCGACGCCCTCTTCGATCTCGACGAAGCAGCCGTAGTCGGCAATGTTCGTGACCTTGCCGAACAAACGCGTGCCCGCCGGGTAGCGACGTGCGATGTTCTGCCAGGGATCCGCGCCCAGCTGCTTCAGGCCGAGGCTGACGCGCTGACGCTCGCGGTCGAACTTGAGGATGCGCACTTCGATCTCGTCGCCCACGTTGACGACTTCCGACGGGTGCTTGACGCGCTTCCACGCCATGTCGGTGATGTGCAGCAGGCCGTCGATGCCGCCGAGGTCCACGAACGCACCGTAATCGGTGAGGTTCTTGACGACGCCCTTGATGACGGCGCCTTCCTGCAGCTTGTCGAGCAGCTCCGAACGCTCGGCGCTGTATTCCTGCTCCACGACCGCGCGACGCGAAACGACGACGTTGTTGCGCTTCTGGTCGAGCTTGATGATCTTGAACTCGTGGACCTTGCCTTCGAGGTAGCTCGGATCGCGCACGGGGCGCACATCGACGAGCGAACCCGGAAGGAACGCACGGACGAACTCGATCTCGACGGTGAAGCCGCCCTTGACGCGACCGTTGATGAGGCCCTTGACGACCTCCTGCTTCTCGAACGCGGTTTCCAGGCGCTCCCAGGTGCGGGCACGCTTGGCTTTCTCGCGCGAGAGGCGCGTTTCGCCGGAGCCGTCTTCGACGCTGTCGAGCGCGACTTCGACGTCGTCACCCACGGCGACTTCGATTTCGCCACGCTCGTTCTTGAACTGCGCGACCGGGATGACGGCTTCGGACTTGAGTCCTGCGCTCACCACGACGACGTCGGGACCGACTTCGATCACGCGTCCGGTGAGGATCTGGCCCGGGCGAATCCGCTGGGATGCCAGGCTCTCTTCAAACATCTGGGCAAAACTTTCGATCATGCTCTTCACTTCTACCTAGGGGCCGTTGGCCCTTTGCCTTGCGTGCATCCTGCCCGCACAGGGTTGATGTAAAGACGCCTGGCTTCCTGCCTGACGCCGACAAAAATGCACCGGTCCCGCTGGTGCGGGCGCCGGCGCGCATACGATCACACCGCTGGGAGACGGCTCCGTGCGAGCGTGAGGACCTCGTCCACGACCTGCTCGATGGTGAGCCCCGTCGAGTCGAGGATGACCGCGTCTGCCGCCGGGCGCAGTGGCGCCACCGACCGGCTGGAATCGCGCAAATCCCGCTCGCGGATCTCCTGCGAAAGGCCGGCGATATTAACCGTAAGTCCCTTGTCTTTCAACTGCTTATAGCGCCTTCGGGCCCGTTCCTCGGCGCTCGCTGTCAGGAAGATCTTGAGCGGTGCGGCAGGGAAAACCACCGTCCCCATGTCGCGCCCATCGGCGACGAGGCCCGGCGGGCGCGCAAAAGCGTGCTGCCGGTCGAGCAGAGCGGACCGGACCGGGGGCATCGCAGCCACCCGGGATGCCTCGGCACCCGCTGCTTCCGTGCGTATTGCCCGGGTCACGTCGGTGCCGGCCAGCAGGATCCGCTCCTCGCCCGCCTCGTCCATTCCGAATTCGACTTCGAGCCGGCGGGCGACCTCGGCGTGCCCTTCCGCATCCTCGGGGCCCACGCCCTGCTGGGCCCCAGCCAGGGCCACCAGGCGATACAGCGCCCCGCTGTCGAGCAAATGCAGGCCCAGCGTGTTGGCGACCCGGCGGGCGATGGTGCCTTTGCCGGAGCCGCTCGGGCCGTCGATGGCGATGATGGGGAGCAAGGGGATGGGGGTTAGGGGCTAGGGGCTAGGGGCTAGGGGCTAGTCGGAGGTGCGGCGGAATACTTGTCACCGGCGCCATTATTCAGGGTTTCGCAGGGCGGTGCTTGCCACGGAGACTGCGGCGACGGCTTGAGCGGAACCTCTGTTCCGACTATCCCCTATCCCCTAGCCCCTATCCCCTTTCCTCAATGTCGAGTCCCACCGAGTTGGCGAGTTCGGCAAAGCCCGGGAAGGACGTCGCAACGTTGGCCGTGTCGAGTATCTCGATGGGAGCGGTGGCGCGCAGGCTCGCCATGGCGAACGCCATGGCGATGCGATGGTCGCCCCGGCTGTCGATGGTGCCCCCGCCGATCGGCTGGCCGCCCTGGATGCGCATGCCGTCGGGCAGGACTTCGTGGGTCACACCCAGCACTTCGAACCCACGGGCCATGGCCGCGATGCGATCGCTCTCCTTTACGCGCAGTTCCTCGGCGCCCGTCACCAGGGTTTCGCCGGTGGCGCACGCCGCTGCCACGAACAGCGCCGGGAACTCGTCGATCGCCAGCGGCACGAGTCGCTCGGGGATGCGCGCACCGTGCAGCTGCGACGGCCGCACCTCGATGTCCGCGACGGGTTCCATCCCCCAGCTCCGGTGGTTCACCAGCCGCAGGTCCGCACCCATCAGCGCCAGCATTTCGAGAATGCCCGTGCGTGTCGGGTTGACGCCGACGTCACGGATCGTGAATGGGGCTTGCGCACCGAGGCACGCGGCGACGAGAAAGAAAGCGGCAGACGAGATATCGCCTGGCACTCGGATCGGCGCTGCCTGCAGGGAACGCGGCGCCTCGAGGCTCACGACGCCGTCGCGGGCCCGCACTTCGCAGCCGAAGCTCTGCAGCATCCGCTCGGTGTGATCGCGCGTCACGGCGGGCTCGATGACCGTCGTCGTGCCCGTGGCATAGAGCCCGGCGAGCAGCACGGCAGATTTAACCTGCGCGCTGGCGACCGGCATCTCGTAGCGAATGCCGTGCAGCGGCACGCCGCCCTGGATCCGCACTGGCGGCTTGCCGTCGCGCGTTTCGATCCGCGCGCCCATCGCGCGCAGTGGCTTGGCGGCACGCTCCATCGGACGGCGCATCAGCGACTCGTCGCCGATCAACTCCGAGTCGAATGGCTGCGCGCTGAGCAATCCCATGAACAGGCGCATGGCGGTGCCGGCATTGCCCATGTCGAGCGTCACGCCGGGCGCGCGCAACCCATGCAGCCCCACGCCATCGACGATGACTTCGCCGGCGCCCGGTCGTTCGACATGGACGCCCAGGTGCGCCACTGCCTTCATGGTCGAGAGGCAGTCCTCGCCTTCGAGGAACCCGGTGACGTGCGTGCGTCCCTCGGCCAACGCACCGAACATGACGGCACGGTGGGAGACGGACTTGTCCCCGGGAACGGTGACTGCCCCGGCGACGCCAGCCGCCGGCGCGACGACGAATTTCGTCATGGTCTCGCGCCGCCGCTCAGAGAATCGCCTTGGGGTACGCGCCGACCACGCGGAACAGCGACGCGCGACGCTTGAGCTCGGCAAGCGCCGTCGCGAGCGGCTCCGTTTCGGCATGGCCCTCGACGTCGATGAAGAAGACGTAGTCCCACTTCTTCTTGCGCGAGGGGCGCGACTCGATGCGCGTCAGGCTGATGCCGTGGTCCGCGAGCGGCTCGAGCAGCCGATAAAGCGCGCCCGGCGCATCGGTCTTGGCCGCCGAAACGAGGAGAGTCGTCTTGTCGGCCTCGCCCGGGTTCACCGCCTTGCGGCCGATGACCAGGAAGCGCGTGGTGTTGTCGGGGCGATCCTCGATCTCTGGCACGAGCAGGTTGAGGCTGTATACCTCGGCAGCTGCCGCACCGGCGATGGCCGCCGTGCCGTCCTCGTCACGCGCGCGTCGCGCGCCTTCGGCGTTGCTGCTGACGGGAACCTGCTCGATGCCCGGCATGTGTTCATGCATCCAGCCGCGGCATTGCGCGAGCGACTGCGGGTGACCGCACACGCGACGGATGTCGCCGAGCATCGTCATGCGTCCCATCAGGTTCTGGTGGATGCGCAGTTCGACCTCGCCGATGATCTTGAGCGGCGAGCTGAGAAACATGTCGAGGGTGTTGTTGACCGTGCCTTCGGTCGAGTTCTCGATGGGCACGACGCCGAAATCCGCGGCCCCCGATTCGACCTCGTGGAACACTTCTTCGACGGAAGTGAGCGGCAACGGCCGCACCGAGTGGCCGAAGTACTTGAGCACCGCCTGCTGGGTGAACGTGCCTTCGGGACCGAGGAACCCGATCTTGAGCGCATTCTGCTGCGCGAGGCAGGCCGACATGATTTCGCGGAAGAGCCGCAGCACCTCTTCGTCGCGCAGGGGTGCGCCCTTTTCCTGGTTGCGCTTCAGCGCGAGGTGCAGCACCTGCGATTCGCGCTCCGGGCGGTAGTAGTCGACGGTATGGCCCGCAGCATGCTTCGAGACCCCGACCTGCTGCGCCAGCAAGGCGCGCTCGTTGATGAGCCCGTGCAGCTGGGCGTCGACCGCGTCGATGCGCTCGCGGATTTTCTCGAGTGGCACCTTGGGCGGCGTCCGCTGGGGCTTCGTCTTGGGCTTTGGCATCGGGCCGGGTCGTTTCGGTGGTACGGCTTCAGATCAGGCGGGCGCTCAATACGCCCGGAATGAGGCGCAGTTTACCCACAACTTCGGGCCCGATTGGGGCGTCCGTATCGATCAGGGTGTAAGCAAGCTCGCCGCGGGACTTGTTCAAAAGGTCGGCGATGTTGAGCCGGGCCTCGGCCAGGCAGGTCGAGATCTGGCCCACCATGTTCGGGACATTGGCGTTCGCGATCGCGAGCCGGCTGACGCCCGTGCGCGCCAGGACGGCTTCGGGGAAATTGACCGAGTGCCGCACGTTCCCGCTCTCGAGAAAATCACGCAGGGTGTCGGCAGCCATGATGGCGCAGTTCTCTTCGGCCTCGCCCGTCGAGGCGCCCAGGTGCGGCAGTGCGACCACGCTTGGATGATGGCGGATCGCGTTGGTCGGAAAGTCGCATACGTAAGCTGCCAGCTGTCCGCTGTCGAGTCCCGCCAGCATGGCGCGCTCGTCGACGATCGGCCCGCGGGCGAAATTGAGCACCGTGGCGCCCTTGCGCAGCAGCGCAATCCGCGCCGCATTCACCAGGCCGCGCGTGTGATCGTTGAGCGGCACGTGCACCGTGACCGCGTCGCAGCGCGCGAACAGGTCGTCCAGGCTGAGCGCCTGCTCGACGCCGGACGAGAGCTGCCATGCACGCTGCACGGTGATCTGCGGATCGTAGCCGAGCACCTTCATGCCGAGATCGAGCGCCGCGTTGGCGACCTCGACGCCGATTGCGCCGAGCCCCACGACGCCGAGCGTGCGTCCAGGCAGTTCATGGCCCACGAATTTCTTCTTGCCCTGCTCCATCGCGACTTCCAGCGCGTGGTCGTCGCCATCGAGGGCGCGGACGTACTCCCATGCCTGGCAGATGTTGCGCGCACCCAGGAACAACCCGGCCAGCACCAGCTCCTTGACCGCGTTGGCATTGGCACCCGGCGCATTGAACACGGGTATGCCGCGCTGGCTGAGTTTTGTCACCGGAATGTTGTTGGTGCCGGCACCCGCGCGCGCGACGGCCAGGACGCTCGCTGGAATCTCCAGAGCGTGCACATCGGCGGAACGCACCAGCAATGCGTCCGGACACACGAGTGCGGAGGCCACTTCGTAGCGGTCGCGCGGAAACCGTTCGAGCCCGCGGAGGGAGATGTTGTTGAGCGTTTGGATCTTGAACATGAGGAAGGGGTTAGGGGTTAGGGGTTAGGGGCTAGGGGCTAGGGGCTAGGGGCTAGTCGGAAGTGTGGTCACTGGATTCAGCTTCCCAGTAATGCGTGCAGCGAGAGGAAATCAGTCAGTCAAGCAATGAGTTAGTCAGCTAGTCAGTCAGAAAAATATCGGCGAATGCCCTCACCCGGCCTGCGGCCGACCTCTCCCGCGAAGCGGGAGAGGTGACGACCCTCCGACTAGCCCCTAGCCCCTATCCCCTAGCCCCTATCCCCTGACCCGCTGAAACTCGCGCATGTAACTCACCAGCGCCTCGACTCCCGCGAGCGGCATGGCGTTGTAAATGCTGGCGCGCATGCCCCCGACGGAGCGATGCCCTTCCAGGGCAACGAGCCCGGCCTGCCGTGCGCCCTCCGCAAAGGGCTTTTCGAGTGCCGCATCGGGCAGCGTGAACGGCACGTTCATCCACGAACGGCATTCGACGGCGACGGGGTTGCGGTAGAAGCCCGACGAATCGATGGCGTCGTACAGGAGTTGCGCCTTGGCCTGGTTGAGGCGACCCATCGCCTGCACCCCGCCCTGTCGCTTGATCCACTGGAACACGACGCCCGCCACATACCAGGAGTACGTGGCCGGGGTATTGAGCATCGAGCCATCCGCCGCCATGGCCTTCCAGTCGAAGACCGTGGGAGTCTCGGGGCGTGCGTGTCCGAGCAGGTCTTCGCGCACGATCACCACGACGAGGCCGGCGGGTCCGATATTTTTCTGCGCGCCCGCGTAGATCACCCCGAATCGGCTGACATCGATGGGCCGCGAAAGGATCGTAGACGAGAGGTCGGCGACGAGCGGCGTGTTGCCGGCGTCGGGGACGAACGGGAACTCGACGCCGTGAATGGTCTCGTTGGGCGTGTAGTGGAGGTACGCCGCATCCGGCGAACGCTGCCACGTGGCTTGCGCGGGCACGGTGGTGAACTTGCTGGCCGCCGCGTCGGCCACCACATTGACCTTGCAGTAACGCTTCGCCTCGGCGATCGCCTTGGTCGACCAGGTGCCGGTGTTGACGTAGTCGACGACGGCGCCGGGCGCACTGAGATTGAGCGGAATCGCCGCGAACTGTGCCGTCGCACCGCCCTGCAGGAACAGCACCTTGTAGTTGGCGGGAACCGACAGCAGCTCGCGCAGGTCGGCCTCGGCCTGCTGGGCAATGCCGACGTAGGCCTTGCCGCGGTGACTCATCTCCATCACCGACATGCCCTGTGAATGCCAGTCGAGCATCTCGTCGCGGAGTTGCTCGAGCACCGCGAGCGGCAACGCGGCCGGGCCGGCAGAAAAGTTGAACACGCGGGACATGACGGGAAAGCTCCGGAGGGGCCGATTTGCCCGCAGTTTAACAGGCACCCCAGGCGCCGAAGCCGTCAACGCGGCATCTGCTTATGCTGCCGCGTTCGCAGTTCCCGCGCGTCGCTTGCGCTCTTCCAGGTCAGGTGCTGCTGTCGGTGCTCGTGCCCGAGTCAGGGCTCGCACCAGGGTCGGCACCCGGTGCCACAGCGGGAGCGGCGTCGACGCCACCCTCGGGGACCTCGGCGTCCTCCGCGTCGGCTTCCGGCTCGGGCTCGACGGCCTCGACACCGATCAGACGCTCGCCCTCGTCCAGGCGGATGAGCCGCACGCCCTGTGTGTTGCGGCCCAGCACGGATACTTCTGCAGCCCGCGTGCGCACGAGCGTGCCCGACGAGCTCATCAGCATCAGTTCATGCGTGGTCGCGACCTGGGTGGCGGCGACGATCATGCCGTTGCGTTCCGTCGTCTGCATCGCGATGACGCCCTGGCCACCGCGCCCATGCGCCGGGAATTCCTCGACCGAGGTGAGCTTGCCGTAGCCGTTCTCGGAAGCGATCAGGATGAGACCCTGGGGATCCGGGATGATCAACGAGATCACACGTTCGCCTTCGGGCAAGCGGATGCCGCGCACGCCGCCGGCGTTGCGACCCATCGGACGCACGTCGTCCTCGGCAAAACGGATGGCCTTGCCTTCGGTGGTGAACATCATCACGTCGCGCTTGCCATCGGTGATGTCCACGCCGACCAGCTGATCGCCCTCTTCCAGACCGACGGCGATGATGCCGGCGGTGCGCGGACGCGAGAACGCGACCAGCGAGGTCTTCTTGACCGTGCCCATGGCGGTGGCCATGAAGACGTACTTGTCTTCTTCGTACTCGCGGATCGGCAGCACGGCCGTGATCCGCTCGCCTTCCTGCAGCGGCAGCAGGTTCACGATTGGCTTGCCGCGCGAGGCTCGACCTGCCATCGGCAGCTGGTACACCTTGAGCCAGTAGAGCTGGCCGCGGCTCGAGAAGCAGAGCAGCGTGTCGTGAGTGTTCGCAACGAACAGCTTTTCGACGAAATCTTCGTCCTTCATCGCCGTGGCCGACCGGCCCCGGCCGCCGCGACCCTGCGCGCGGTATTCACTGACGGGCTGCGATTTGGCATAGCCACCGTGCGAAAGCGTGACTACTACGTCCTGCGGCGTGATGAGGTCTTCGATCGTGAGATCGGATTCGTCGCGCTCGATGCGCGTGCGGCGCTCGTCGCCGTACTGGTCGCGGATCGCCAGCAGTTCGTCGCGGATCACCTGCAGCAGGCGCTCGGGGCGCGCGAGGATGTCGCTGAGATCACGGATGACGTCGAGCAGCTCGGCGTACTCCGCCAGGATCTTGTCCTGCTCGAGGCCGGTCAGCCGGTGCAGGCGCAGGTCGAGGATCGCCTGGGCCTGCGTCTCGGACAGGCGGTAGATGGCGCCGTGCAATCCGAGCGCCTGGTCGAGGCCTTCGGGGCGCGCGCTGACGTCGCCCGCACGGGCCAGCATCTCGGGCACGGCGCCGCCGCGCCACTCGCGCGCAACGAGTGCTGCCTTCGCTTCCGGCGGCGTGGGCGACGCCTTGATCAGCGCGATGACCTCGTCGATGTTGGCCAGCGCCACGGCGAGACCTTCGAGGATGTGGCCGCGCTCGCGGGCCTTGCGCAGGTCGAACACCGTGCGCCGCGTGACTACTTCGCGGCGATGGCGGACGAACGCCTCGATCATGTCCTTGAGATTGAGCAGCCGCGGCTGGCCGTCGATCAGCGCCACCATGTTGACGCCGAACACCGACTCCATCGGCGTCTGCTTGTAGAGGTTGTTGAGAACGATCTCGGCGTTCTCGTTGCGCTTGAGCTCGATGACGACACGCATGCCGTCCTTGTCCGATTCGTCGCGCAGCTCGGAAATGCCTTCGAGCAACTTGCCGCGCACGAGGTCGGCGATGCGCTCGAGCAGGCGGGCCTTGTTCACCTGGTACGGCAGTTCGGTGACGATGATGGCCTCGCGGCCGTTGTCGTCGTATTCCTCGATCTCTGCCTTGGCGCGGACCACGATGCGGCCGCGGCCGGTGGTATACGCGTTATAGATCTCGCGGGCGCCGTTGATGATGCCGGCCGTCGGGAAATCGGGCCCCGGCACATGCTCCATCAACTCAGGAATCGTGACGGCCGGATTGTCGATGTACGCCACGCAGGCGTTCACGATCTCGACCAGGTTGTGCGGCGGGATGTTCGTGGCCATGCCGACCGCGATGCCCGACGACCCGTTGACCAGCAGGTTCGGTACGCGCGTCGGCAGCACCGACGGCTCGCTCTCGGATTCGTCGTAGTTCGGGACGAACTCGACCGTTTCCTTGTCGATGTCGGCGAGCAGTTCGCCCGCCAGGCGGGACATGCGCACTTCGGTGTAACGCATCGCGGCCGGCGCATCGCCGTCCACCGAGCCGAAGTTGCCCTGGCCGTCGACGAGCAGGTAGCGCATCGAGAACGGCTGCGCCATGCGCACGATCGTGTCGTACACGGCGGTGTCGCCGTGCGGGTGGTATTTGCCGATCACGTCGCCGACGACGCGCGCGGACTTCTTGTACGAACGGTTCCACTCGTTGCCCAGTTCGCGCATCGCGTACAGCACGCGACGATGGACCGGTTTCAGGCCGTCACGAACGTCGGGCAAGGCGCGGCCCACGATCACGCTCATTGCGTAATCGAGGTACGACTGCTTCATCTCGTCTTCGAGGTTGACGTGCAGGAGTTCGCGCGCGATTTCTGCCATGGAATCCGTCGATCCAAAAAGATCACGGATGATACCACGCCGGGGCGTTTCAACGCCTCCCGCGCGAGGCGCTGGCCGGTAGGTTTCAGCGTCCCCCGGTATACTCCCGGACCCCATCTGCGAGACCTTGCATGGAGCCGGTAGACACGCTCGTTTGCGCCCGCTGGGTGCTGCCCGTCGAACCCGACGGCACGGTGCTCGAGAACCATGCGGTCGCCGTTCACGCCGGACGCATCGTGGCCGTGCTGCCGGTTGACGCAGCACGGGCCAGGTACGCCCCCGCCGAACTCGTCTTGCGCCCACACCATGCGCTGCTGCCGGGGCTCGTGAACGCCCACACCCACGCGGCGATGACGCTGCTGCGCGGCCGGGCGGAGAACCTGCCCCAGGCGGAGTGGTCGCGGGACGTGATCGCCCCCATCGAGCGGCGCTGGGTCGATCCGGAGTACGTGCGCGACGGGACGGAGCTCGCGATCGCGGAAATGGTGCGCGGTGGCGTCACGTGTTTCGGCGACATGCAGTTGTGGCCGGAGGTCGTGGCGCGCACGGCCGCGGACCTGCACATGCGGGTCAGCATCGGACTGGTCGTCGAACAGGCCGCGTCCCGCTGGGCTGGCGATCCCGACGAATACATCGAAAAAGGCATGGCCTTGCGCGACGACTATCGGGGTGACCCGCTGGTCGCCACGCATTTCGCGCTCGGGCCTGCGCATGAACTCGACGACACGACCTTGCTGCGCGTGCGGCGACTGGCCGACGAGCTCGAGATTCCAACCGCCCTGCCCGTCCATGAGTCGGCCAGCGAGGTGGACGCGAGCATCGCCCGTCACGGCGCCCGGCCCCTCGACCGGCTTGCACGACTGGGCATGGCAACGCCGTTGCTCGTTGCGGTGCATGGCACGCAACTGTTCGCTGCGGACATCGACACCCTCGCCAATGCCGGTGCCGCGGTGGTGCATTGCCCCGAAGCGAACCTGAAACTCGGCAGCGGCGTCTGCCCTGCGGCCGAATTGCTGGGCCGGGGCGTACGCGTTGCGCTGGGGACCGACGCACCGGCTTCGAACAACGACCTCGACGTGCTGTCCGAGATGCGCACCGCCGGCCTGCTGGCCGCCGGAGTCGGCGCGCGGCCCGGCGCGCTGGTCGCGAGCGATCTGCTGCGCATGGCCACGCTCGAAGGCGCGCGAGCGCTGGGCCTGGGCGAGAGCACGGGCAGCCTCGTTGCCGGCAAGTGGGCCGACATGTGTTGTGTCGACCTGCTTACGCCCGGCAGCTGGCCGGTCCACGATGCGGCAACCACCCTCGTCTATGCCTGCAGTTCGCGCCAGGTCACGGACACCTGGATCGCGGGGCGACAGGTCCTGGCCGCAGGCTCTCTGCGTTACATCGACGAAGCAGCTTTATTCGAGCGGGCTGAAACATGGCGCCTGCGCATCGACGCCGACAACGGCAGGAGCAGTGACTGATGGCTGTCGGTACTGAAAGCAAGAACGTGGACCCGGCCGAGATCGCCCGCTTCGATGCAGCGGCCAGCCGTTGGTGGGATCCGCAGGGCGAAATGCGCCCATTGCACGACCTGAATCCCGTGCGGCTCGAGTACGTCGAACGCGCGGGCAAGCTGCAGGGCCGCAAGGTCCTGGACGTCGGCTGCGGCGGTGGCCTGCTGGCGGAAGCCATGGCCCGCAAGGGCGCCGTGGTGACGGGCCTCGATCTCGCCGACGAACTGCTGCAGGTGGCGCGACTGCACGCACTTGAAGCGGGCGTTGCCGTGGACTACGTGCTGGAGACGGCCGAGGCACACGCCTCGTCACACGCGGGTGAATACGACGTCGTCACCTGCATGGAGATGCTCGAGCACGTGCCGGATCCCACGGCCGTGATCGCGGCGCTGGGTCGACTGGTAAAGCCCGGTGGCGACGTTTTCGTCTCCACGCTGAATCGCACCCTGAAAGCCTATGCGCTGGCGGTCGTCGGCGCCGAATACGTGCTGCGGCTGCTGCCGACGGGCACCCACACGTACGAGAAATTCATCCGCCCGTCGGAGCTGCGGCAATGGTCGCGCGCCGGCGGGCCTCGCAGTCGTCGACATCGCCGGCCTCGATTACGACCCCTTCACCCGCCGGGCGCGCCTGACGATGGACGCGAGCGTCAATTACCTGGTCCACCTGCAGCGCGACGGCGCGGCCGCCGCCGCATGAGTCGCGCCCACGCGATCCTGTTCGATCTCGACGGCACGCTGCTGGACACGGCGCCGGACATGATCGGCGCACTCAATCGGCTGCGGCAGGAAGAAGGCCTCGAGCCGCTGCCGTTTGCCACGGTCCGCCCATCCGTGTCGCACGGCGCGGTGCGACTGGTCACGGTCGGTTTCCCGGCGGCGCAAGGGGAGGAGTTCGAACGGCTGCGGCTGCGCTTCCTCAAGCTCTACTCCGAAAATCTCGTCGAAGGCACGCGGTTGTTCGCCGGCATCGAACCCGTGCTGGCCGCATTCGAAGCGGACGGGCTGCCCTGGGGCGTGGTGACGAACAAGCCCGGCTGGCTCACCGACCCCTTGATGCAGCAGCTCGACCTCACGCGCCGGGCGTGCTGCGTCGTGAGCGGCGACACGGTCAACGAGCGCAAACCACACCCGCTGCCGTTACTGCACGCGGCCGCCGTGACCGGCGTATCCCCGGATTTCTGCGTCTACGTGGGCGACGCCGAACGGGACATCATCGCTGGACGGGCTGCCGGCATGCAGACCGTCGTCGCCGGCTACGGCTACCTCTCGCAAGAAGACCGTCCGGAGACCTGGAACGCCGATGGGATCATCGCGCGACCGGAAGACGTGGTGCACTGGCTGCACTTGCGCCGAGACGATGTCTGACGACCCGCTGCAACGGGGAACGCCGCCGGGATCGCTGCGTTACTTCGCCGTGCTGTACGCGCCGATCGCCGCGCGTCCGCTGCTGAGCGCGCTGTACGCATTCGAGACCGAGATACGCGACACCGCACGCGCTGCGACGCATGACGTTGCGCACGCGAGACTGCAGTACTGGCGCGGTGAAGTGGATCGGCTCGTCGCAGGCAAGCCCGGTCATCCGGTGACGCAAGCGCTGCTGCCCCTGCGGGAGTGCGGCGCCGACCTCGCGCTGCTGCATGAAGTGCTGGTCGCAGCCGACATCGACCTTGCACACGTCGCCATCAACGACGAGAACGAACTCGCCGCACTCGCGTTTCGCGCTGGTGGTGCGCTGCAGACCCTGGCCGCCATCGCCTCGCGTAACTCACCGCAACTGACCGCATCGGAGCGCGAGTTCGCGCGCCGGGTGGGCGCCGCCGTGGCCGAGGTGGAGTGGTTGCGCGACCTGCGCGGTGACGCTGTCGCCGGCCGGCTGCGCTTGCCGCTCGACGCCCTGGTCCACGCAAGCGTCGAGCCTGCCCACCTGTTGCAGGAACCCATGCCCGCCTCTCTCGCGCAGCTGCTGGCGGCGCGCAAAGCGCGCCTGGGCGCTGAACTGCAGGCTTTGCCGCGCGCGCTGGACCGAGCCGAGCGCAATGTGCAGCGTCAGGGCCTCGTGCTGGCTGCCTTGCACGCGAAGCTGCTCTATCGCGTGGACCACAGCGCAGGCATTGCCAGGACCCGCGCCGAGGTCCCCCCGTGGACGCGGTTCTGGACCGCCTGGCGTACGGCGGTCCGGCATGCCTGACTCACGTTTCGTACCATGACTGCTGACGCCTGAATCATCCACACTCGCCCCGCCGCTGGAGCCTCGATGCCCGTTCCCACCTCCGCCGAACTTCGGCAGTACGTCCCCGCCGCAGGCCTGCTTGCCGATCGCGTCATCCTGATCACCGGCGCCAGTGGCAGCATTGGAGGTGCGCTGGCACAAGCCTGCGCGCGCCTCGGGGCACGGGTGATCCTGAGCGGACGCTCGGTGAAGAAGCTCGAGAAAACCTATGACGCGATCGTCGCGACCGGCGGGCCGCGACCGGCGATCGCACCGATCGATTTCGAAAAGGCCGATGCGTCCGCGTACGACACGCTGGCGGAGGCTGTTGCAGGCGAGTTCGGCCGGCTGGACGGCCTGGCCCACGTGGGCGGCATCCTGGGTGACCGTTCGCCCATGGCCCACTACGACGTGCCGACCTGGCTCAAGGTCATGCATGTCAACGTGAACGCGCCGTTCATCCTCACCCGCACGCTGCTGCCGCTGCTCGGCAAGTCGGCCGACGCCTCGATCCTGTTCACGACGAGCAGCGTTTCCATCAAGGGTCGCGCGTATTGGGGTGCATACGCGGCGTCCAAGTTTGCCAACGAGGGAATGATGCAGGTGCTGGCCGATGAACTCGCCACGGCAACGCCGATCCGCTCGAACAGCGTGAATCCCGGCGCCGTCAGGTCACCGATGCGTGCGAAAGCGTATCCGGGCGAGGACGCTGCGAAGCTCACGGACCCGACTGCCGTGCTCGCCCCATTCCTGTATCTGCTGGGCCCGGACAGTCGCGGCGTTACCGGTTGCCGCTTCGACGCGCAGTAGTTTTCTTGCGCCGGCGGTCCGGCGCGGGACGTGGCCGCGGACGCGGTTTCAGGCCCGTATCGTTGCGATCACGACCGGCGAGGTCGTAGAGCACGTCGAGGTCGGCGCCTTCCAGCGCGCGTGAGCGGCCGCGAGGCAGGTCGCGCGGCAAGGCGATCGGCCCCCATTTGACGAGCATCGTGCGGCTGATCTTGAGACCAGCCGAGTCGAACAAAGCGCGAATCGCGCCACGCGGCAGCGTGCGCTCGCTCGTGAGCCTGAACCACATGTTGATGCCGCTCGCACCCGCAGGTTCGACGACGCTGAACGTGACTGTCTGCCCCTCAACGTCCACGCTGGTGGGCATGACCGGCCAGTCTTCTTCCTGGCTGGGACGCAGCGCGCGCACGCGGTATTCCACCGGGATCTCGTGATTGTGCCGCGCGATGGCGAGCGCGAACTTGCCCTCGCTCGACAGGATGAGCAGGCCGTCCTCGCCGAAGCCAAGCGCGTTCACGGCGACCCACCGACCTGCGTGCAAGGCCGGCAGGTTCATCTCGATGCTTTCGCGGTCGTCGCCCGCGCGGCTGCGCAGCATTTCGCCGGTGGGCTTGTGATACAGGATCACCTGCAGCTTGCGCTCGACGGCCAGCAGCCGCGTGACGTCCTTGCCATCGACGACCACGCGCTCGCCCGCTTGAAGTGCGTGACCCACCTCGGCCGGCCGGCCGTTCACCAGCACGCGTCCCTCGCGGATCCAGGCTTCCACCTGGCGGCGCGAGCCGATTCCGTGCTGCGCCAGCAGCTTGTGCAGGCGTTCGCTCAACGGCGTTCGTCGACCGACTCAGGGGTCGGCTCAGGGGTCGGCTCAGGGGTCGGCTCAGGGGTCGCTCGGTCGGCTCTGCGGTCGCTGCAGGCTCCTCGCCCAGCGCGGCTTCTGCCGTCGGGATTGCCGCCGGCAGGTCGAGCTGCTCGCGGATGTCTTCGAGATCGCGCAATTCAGCGAGCGTCGGCAGATCGTCGAGGCTCTTCAGCCCGAAGTAATCGAGGAAGTCGCGCGTCGTGCCCAGCAGTTCCGGGCGCCCCGGAACTTCGCGGTAACCGACGACGCGAATCCAGTTGCGCTCGTGGAGCGTGCGCATGATCGTCGTGCTCACGGTCACGCCGCGGATGTCTTCGATCTCGCCGCGGGTGATCGGCTGGCGATAGGCGATCAGCGCCAGCGTTTCGAGCAGCGCCCGCGAATACCGGCTGGGGCGCTCCTGCCACAGGCGCGACACGACGTCGGCGTATTGCGGACGAACCTGCACGCGCCAGCCACTCGCGACTTCGCGCAGTTCGACGCCCCGGTCTGCGTAGCCCTGCTGCAAATCAGCGAGCGCAGCCGCTACTTCTTCGGTCGTCGGACGCTGGTTGTCCTCGAACATCTCGAGCAATTGCTCGACGGTGACAGGACGACCTGCGGCGAGCAGCACAGCTTCGACGACGCCGCTCAGGGGATGTTGGCTCATGGTTCAGTGCCTTGCGGGCCTTGCTCGGCCCAGTCAGCCCCGTAGTCGATCGTGTTCGCGTGGCGCGGCGCGCCGGCGCGGACGTGGATCGGGGCAAAGGGTTCGGATTGCACGATCTCGACCAGCCCCTCGCGGAGCAGTTCGAGGATCGCTATGAAAGTGACGGTGACGCCCATGCGTCCTTCCTCGGCACGGAACAGGCTCACGAATTCGACGAACGACTGCGAACGCATCGTGCTCAGCACCTCGGACATGCGCTGACGGACCGACAGCCGCTCACGACTGATGTGGTGATGCGCGAACATCTCGGCGCGACCGAGCACGTCCCGCAACGCGACGAGCATCTCCTGCAGCGAAACGTTGGGCTGCAGCCGGACGACGCGCCGGTCGACCAGCTCGGCCGAGGCAGGGAACGTGTCGCGATCGACGCGGTGCAGCGCCTCGATGTCTATCGCTGCGCGCTTGAAGCGCTCGTACTCCTGCAGGCGGCGGACGAGCTCCGCGCGCGGGTCGGCCTCTTCCTCGCCTGCCGCCGCCGGCCGCGGCAGCAGCATGCGCGACTTGATCTCGGCGAGCGTGGCGGCCATCACCAGGTATTCGCCAGCGAGTTCGAGCTGCATACCGCGCATCACGTCGATGTACGACATGTACTGGCGCGTGATTTCCGCGATCGGGATGTCGAGGATGTCGAGGTTCTGCCGGCGGATCAGGTAGAGCAGCAGGTCGAGCGGCCCTTCGAAGGCTTCGAGGAAGACCTGCAGCGCATCCGGGGGGATGTACAGGTCCTTGGGCATCTGCGTCACCGGCTCGCCGTCGACCACGGCAAACGGCATCTCGGCCTGCTCATGGGTCTCCGGCACGTGCGGCTCGGCCGCTGGCTGCTGCGCCAGCCCGCCTTCGATCAACTTGAGGTCGGGTTTGGTCATGCGGGTGTCTTCGCCTCAGCGGTACGCGAGGCCCATCGCCTGCTTGACGTCGTCGATCGTCTGGCCTGCCACTTCGCGGGCCTTCTCGCACCCTTCGGCGATGATGCCTCGCACCAGGTCGGGATTATCCTCGTATTCCTGCGCCCGTTGGCGCATGCCCGTGACTTCCTCGACGATCTTGTCGATCACCGGCTTCTTGCACTCGAGGCACCCGATACCTGCGCTACGGCAGCCCTCCGCCGCCCAGCGCTGCGTCGAGGCATCCGAATAAAGCAGGTGCAGGTCCCACACCGGACATTTCTCCGGGTTGCCCGGGTCGGTGCGCCGCACTCGCGCCGGATCGGTCTGCATCGTCTTGAGCTTCTTCGCGACTTCGTCCGGGTCTTCGCGCAGTCCGATGGTGTTGCCATACGACTTCGACATCTTGCGGCCGTCGAGACCGGTGACGCGGGGTGTCGACGTGAGCAGCGCTTCGGGCTCGGTGAGGATGGTGCGGCCTGTGCCTTCGAGGTAGCCCAGCAGGCGCTCGCGGTCGGCCAGCGTCAGGCGCGAATTGCCGTCGAGCAGCGCGTGGGCCTTCGTCAGAGCGTCCTCCTGGCCTTGCTCCTGGTAGCTCTTGCGCAGGTCGCGATAGAGGGCGGCGTTCTTCGCGCCGAGATTCTTGATGGCACGCTCGGCCTTGGCTTCGAAATCCGGCTCGCGGCCGAAGATGAAATTGAAGCGCCGGGCGATTTCGCGCGTGATCTCGACGTGGGCCACCTGGTCTTCGCCCACCGGGACGCCGAGCGGCCGGTACAAGAGGATGTCGGCGCTCTGCAGCAGCGGATACCCGAGGAAGCCATAGGTGGCGAGGTCCTTCTCCTTTAACTGCTCCTGCTGGTCCTTGTACGTCGGCACGCGCTCGAGCCAGCCGAGTGGCGTGATCATCGACAGCAACAGGTGCAGCTCCGCGTGCTCCGGCACGCGTGACTGGAAGAACATGGTGCAGACCGCGGGGTTCAGGCCGGCCGCGAGCCAGTCCACCACCATCTGCCACGCGTACTCCTCGAGATGGCGCGTGTCTTCATAGCCGGTGGTGAGAGCGTGGTAGTCGGCGATGAAGAAGTAGCAGTCGTACTGGTACTGGAGCTCGGTCCAGTTCTTCAGGGCACCGTGGTAGTTGCCCAGGTGCAGGCTACCTGTCGGGCGCATTCCTGACAGCACTCGACGCGGCGTCGTGACGGTGGAACTCAAACAGGTGCCCTGCGACTATGTCGCGATTAAATTCAATGTTTATCAGCAACTTGGGCGGCTAAATTCGCGTGATACATAAATCCGCGACGCCCACCAAGCCGGCGGCAAGGCGCGATTATACGCAGCCGACCCCGTGCCGTTCACTCGAACGCCGACACATCCCCTTTTCCGCGCCGGATGACGACGGGGGCTGCGCCCGAGAGGTCGACGACGCTGCTGGGTTCGATGCCACCGGTGCCACCGTCGATCACGAGATCGACCAGGTGATCGAGCCGCTGCTTGATCTCTTCCGGCTCGGTGGGGGTGTGGGTTTCGCCCGGCAGCAGCAGCGTGGAGCTCATGATCGGCTCGCCCAACTCGGCAAGCAGCATCTGCACGATGGCGTTGTCCGGTACGCGGATGCCGATCGTGCGGCGCTTGGGGTTCTGCAGGCGCTTCGGCACTTCGCGGGTGGCCTCGAGCAGGAACGTATAGGGCCCGGGCGTGAAAGCCTTGAGCGTCCGGTACTGGCTGTTGTCTACCCGGGCGTACTTCGCGATTTCTGACAGGTCGCGGCAGACCAGCGTGAAATTATGGTGTTTCACGTCCACGCCCCGGATCCGGCGGATGCGCTCCATCGCCTCCTTGTCGCCGATGAGGCAGCCGAGCGCATAGCTGGAATCGGTGGGATAGACCACGACGCTGCCGTCACGGATCGCCGCAATAGCCTGCCGCACCAGTCGCGGCTGGGGGTTCTGCGGGTGGATGCCGATCATGAAGGCCATGCAATCTCGCTCGTCCCGCGGGCATCGCGGGCAACTTGGTATGATACGCGCCCGTTTGCAGCCCTGCCCCGAGCGCGCACCCGCCTGATGCAATTCCTGTACGACCTGCTGCCCGTCGTTTTCTTTTTCATCGCCTACAAGCTGGCCGGCATCTATGTCGCCACTGGGGTATTGATCGTCGGCGTCCTGGTGCAGACGGCGATCAGCTGGTTCCGCCACAAGAAGGTGAGCCCCATGTTGCTCACCTCGGCCGTGCTGGTCCTGGTGTTCGGCGGCCTGACCCTCTGGATCCACGACGCGGCCTTCATCAAGTGGAAGCCCACGATCGTGAACCTGCTGTTCGCCGGCGCATTTCTCGCCAGCCATGTGATCAAGGGCCCCACCATCGTGCAGCGGCTGATGGGCGAGCAGATGAAGCTCGAGCCGGAGTCGCTGTGGATCAAGCTCAGCTACATGTGGGTTGGGTATTTCCTGGTGTGTGCCGCACTGAATCTCTACGTCGCCTACAACTTTTCCGAGGACACCTGGGTCAACTTCAAGCTGTTCGGCCTCATGGGCCTGACCATCGTCTTTGCGCTCGCGCAGGGTTACTGGCTCGGCCGCAAGCTCGACCAGGCGAGCCCGGACCAGACGCCGGTCAAGTGAGTTGAGGCAGCGATGTGGTACGTGATCACAGGCAGGGATTCCCCCAACGGGCTCGAGCTACGCAAGCGCGTACGACCCGCCCATCTCGAACGAGCGCAAGCGCTGGTGGCCGAGGGGCGCCTGCTCATCGCCGGGCCCTGCCCTGCGATCGATTCGCCGGACCCAGGCCCGGCCGGATTTTCGGGGAGCGTCATCATCGCGGAGTTCACCTCGCTGGAGGCTGCCAAGGACTGGATTGCCCGCGACCCGTACGTCACCGAAGGTGTGTTCGAGTCGCATGAAGTGCGTCCCTTTGTGAAAACCCTGCCATGAGCCAATCCGCCACAGCCACTCGCGGCGAGCGACTCGAGTCACGCCTGCGCTCCGCACTGCAGCCTGCCGAACTGCGGGTCACGGATGACAGCCACCTGCACGCTGGCCATGCGGGTGCCGCCGGCGGGCATGGGCACTTCACCGTACTGCTCGTCTCGGAACGATTTGCAGGCCTGCCTGTCGTACGGCGGCATCGAATGGTTTATGAAGCTGTCGGTGACATGATGACGACCGACATCCACGCGCTTTCCATAACGGCCCTGGCACCAGGCGAACAATTGCCGGGCTGACGATTGACTTGAAACGCGTCCGCCCAGGACGCACTGACGATTCACCACAGAGGCTTACTGATGAGAAACCTGAAGTCCGTACTCCTGCTCGGCGCCGCTGTCGCGCTTGGCGCCACCGCGTGCACCAAGCCGGGCGACGAAGCTGCCAAGCCCGCCAGCCCCACCTCGGCTCCGGCCGCCGGCACGTCAGAGAAGGCGTCACCCACGGTCGTCACCGTCAACGGCAAGGCCTTGAACTCGCAGTTGCTCGATACCTTCCTCCTGGCAGTGACGGGCAAGCCCGCCGCCGAGGCGACGAAGGAACAGAGAGACGCGATGCTCGACCAGCTCGTGAACATGACGCTGGCCGCACAGTCGGCAGAGAAGGAAGGCCTGGCGAAGTCGCCCGAGGTGCAGGCGCGCCTCGACCTGCTGCAGACGCAGATCCTCGCCGAGGCCGCGAGCGAGAAGTACGTGAAGTCGCATCCGGTGTCGGACGACGAAGTGAAGGCCGCCTACGATTCCGAAGTGGCCAACATGCCCAAGGAATACAAGGCTCGCCACATCCTGGTCGAGAAGAAAGAAACTGCTGACGCGATCATCAAGGAACTGCAGGCGGGTGGCGACTTCGCGAAGATCGCCAAGGCCCAGTCGAAGGATCCGGGCAGCGCGGTCAAGGGCGGCGACCTCGGCTGGTTCTCGGCGCAGACGATGGTGAAGCCGTTCGCCGAAGCGCTCGCCAAGCTGGAAAAGGGCAAGATGACCACGGCCCCGGTGCAGACTGAATACGGCTGGCACATCATCGAGCTCGAAGACGTGCGCGCGCCTTCGGCCCCCGCGTTCGAGGACGTGAAGGAACAGGTGAAGATGTTTGCCCAGCGCAAGAAGCTGCAGGCCTACCTGGACGAGCTCCGCAAGACTGCCAAGATTCAGAAGACCGAATAACGGTCAAGTTCTTTTTTTAGTGCGTGCGGCCGGTTTCCCGCGAGGGGAACCGGCCGTTTGCATTTGGGGACCCGCCGCGCGTCACGAGCAACGCGTCCGCAGAATTTGGGTCCGGCGGATTGTCTTCAGGTTGGACCCGACCGCTCGCCCGAGACCCGGCCTTCACGGTCAAAATTAGTTTCCGCGAAACAACATTCGATTTGTTCTCTAAACTATTGATTTATTGAATATCACTTCATTATGTGATGCACGTCACAGTTTCTTGGCGCGCGGGGTCTTACGTCCAATCGACTGGGGTGTGCCAGTTAACATATGGCCGCAACGAACGGCCAAATCCCGGCTTTTCAAGCTCCTCGGGACCCTTCTAGGGTTGTGCTGCAGTGCACTGATCCCGTTCAGATTTGCGCCTTCCGACGCGCCAGGCAGGCCTCCAGACGGTCCCTGAAGTCCCGTGCGTAACTCCCCGAATATGTTGAAGTCTTGACCGGAGGGCCGCCCGGGATATAGTTAAGTCAAGCACTTAACAATAACTCGCAATGTCAGCGGCATTAGCAATCTATCCGGAGCCGCCCTCCTACGGGCTAGGAATGAGCGAAAACTTCAAAGCAACGCTGCTTTCGGCGTTCAAGCCGTTAATGCGCCCGCTCGTCCGGATTCTTGTCCGTAATGGCGTTTCTTACGGTGAATTTGCCGAAATCCTGAAGTCCGTGTTTGTTGAGGCGGCGCAGGACGTATTGCAGGTACCTGACTCAAAGCAGTCGGTGTCCCGGATCGCAATAACAACGGGACTTACTCGGATCGAAGTCTCCCGACTGCTCACGCAGACCGACGAAGACGTTGAAGCCCTTTTTGGTCGCCTAAGCCGCGTAGGCCGGCTTCTTACGGGATGGCACCAGGACTCTGACTTCACCGGCCCCTATGGAATTCCTTACGAAGTCCAGTTTGAAGGCCCGATCGGTCGCCGAAGTCTTACGGAACTGGTTCGGCGCTATACCAGCGACGTACCCGCTGACGAGATGCTTGATGAACTTAAGCGAATTGGGGCCGTTCTGGATTTAGGGAATGGCTTCTACCGTGTACTGATCCGTTCATACATTCCGTCTGCCGCTGATCCCGCGAAATTTCACGCCATGTCAGTCGCATTTACCGACCTGGCTAAAACGCTCGATCAAAATCTCCAGAAGAAGCGGCAAGGCGCAGGGCGTTTTGAGCGATACGCCATGACCTTCGAAGGCCTCTCGCCAGAGGCTTTCGAGCAATTCGACGCACTTATTCGGGAGAAAGGCCAGGAACTGCTCGAAGTCCTTGATGACTGGCTCGGGGCAGTACGAGACCAAAGGCGGGCACAAGCTGCCCAATGATCAGGCGATAAAAACAGGCGTGGGGATTTTTCACTTCATTGAGAAGTCCCCGTCGCCCCCGAAAGACGAACAAAGCGACTTTGAAAATTAATTTGCGTGCGCCCACGGCACGCCACCGAGGATAAGCAAATGAACGGGAAGGGTTTCAGTTTGCGATACGTAGTTGCAGCGATCTTGGCGCTGGCAAGCGCCAGCTCTAACGCAAAATCAGCTGCAACTGACGCATCATTGGCGGTGACCGACCCGCTTCGAAGCGAGGCGTGATCACTGGTGGTGACGCGATCATCGGTGGCGATGTCATTACGGGCGGCGACGTCATCACGGGTGGTGATGTCATCATCGGTGGCGACCGCAGCAAGTCCAAGCGCGGCGTCATTACCGGCGGCGATGCGATCATCGGCGGCGATGCCATCATCGGTGGCGACCGCAGCAAGTCCAAGCGCGGCGTCATCACGGCGGTTACGGCGGCGATGCCATCATCGGCGGCGACGCCATCATCGGCGGTGACCGTAGCAAGTCGAAGCGCGGCGTCATCACTGGTGGCGATGCGATCATCGGCGGCGACGCCATCATCGGCGGTGACCGCAGCAAGTCGAAGCGCGGCGTCATTACCGGTGGCGATGCGATCATCGGCGGCGACGCCATCATCGGCGGTGATGCCATCATCGGTGGCGACCGCAGCAAGTTGAAGCGCGGCGTCATTACCGGTGGCGATGCGATCATCGGCGGCGACGCGCAGCAAGTCCAAGCGCGGTGTCATCGCCATCATCGGCGGTGACCGTCATGCACCGAGAGTCGAAGCGCGGCGTCATCACTGGCGGCGATGCCATCATCGGTGGCGACGCCATCATCGGCGGTGACCGCAGCAAGTCCAAGCGCGGCGTCATCACCGGCGGCGACGTCATCATCGGCGGTGATGCCATCATCGGTGGCGACCGCAGCAAGTCGAAGCGCGGCGTCATTACCGGTGGCGATGCCATCATCGGCGGCGACGTCATCACGGGCGGTGATGCCATCATCGGCGGCGACCGCAGCAAGTCCAAGCGCGGCGTCATTACTGGCGGCGACGCCATCATCGGCGGCGACGCCATCATCGGCGGTGATGCCATCATCGGCGGCGACCGCAGCAAGTCCAAGCGCGGCGTCATTACTGGCGGCGACGCCATCATCGGCGGCGACGTCATTGGCGACCGTAGCATTGAAGCGCGGCGTCATCACCGGCGGCGATGCCATCATCGGCGGTGATGCCATCATCGGCGGCGACCGCAGCAAGTCGAAGCGCGGCGTCATCACCGGCGGCGATGCGATCATCGGCGGCGACGCCATCATCGGCGGCGACCGTCATCATCAGGCGGTGATGTCATCACCGGCGGCGACCGCAGCAAGTCCAAGCGCGGCGTCATCACCGGCGGTGATGCGATCATTACTGGCGGCGACCTGAGGGCGCGAAACCTTCTACTCGTCGGACCGATTGACTCGATGGATCTCGCTGCAGGGACCGTAACCTCCCTTGGGCAGGTTCTCTCGGTCGGCCAGGCATACCTGTCAGAGATTAGCGCCGAAGGTGAGTAGCGGCAATCAACTCATGGTTGCCGTAACCGGTTCAAATGCTGCGACTGCGCGCATACACACTTTTGCGTCACCGTACGTTGCTGGCGCATCGAAGGTTCTGTTGAAAGGCAGGGTCACGAGCGTCGACCGCTCGACTGGAACGCTGACGATTGGGAAGCAAGTGGTCGATTACACGAATCTGCTTGCTGATGCGAACCTCAGCTACTCTGTCGGTACGATGCTGACGATTGTCGGCACGCAACCGGTGCTGAACGGCACGCATGGTAGCCGACGAAATTCGCTGAATTAACCCAGCGACTGAACAGAGCCGCACCCTAAGGGTGCGGCTTTTTTTTGGCCGCGTCCCGAGCATCGTGTTAGCCACTCCACGCCCAGTTGGCGCACGCTGGAATTCCCGAAATGCTACCGCAGCGGTTCCGTGGAGGCGGTTCGAACCAGAATGAACTCAAACTCGAATGCTGTCGTCCCAGATCTACGCCCACATAGCGATTTCGCCAAGGCTACTGGTCGGCAATTAGCCAGTGATCTAAGCACTATCGCTGACATCCGTCTCGGCAGTGCAAGCGGACGCCACAAACGTGGACACCTGACGCCAATTTGCGTCAACGAGACTTGGCCAAGAGTTCACTCGCCCGACAGTCCTGAGCGATTCATTTAAACTGCAGTGACTGATTCGAGTTGGCAATAATGCACTTTTCACGCTGTCGAACTTGGTCGACTCTCAAAATAAAAGACGCCAACGCCGACTCGCCTACTCAAGTCATCCTGTTCGCTCTTCGAGTTCTCGTGCGCGCTGATCCAATGATCAATGGAATTCATCAGGGCTTCGGCCTGCGCGTGACTGACCTGCCTGAACTCAGACAGCGCGTCCTGCGAAAGGTGGTCGGAATAAGCGATACGCTGAATTTGCGCGGTTGACGGGTTGTCCAAGTTGTAACTCAATGTCTCGAGCATTGGAGCCACAATAAACGCGAAGCCAACAATCAAGTCCTCGTCAAGCGTCGCCGGGACAAAAAACCTTTTCTGCACTCGAAACTTGCCGTTGGATAACTCCACCATTCCGCCAGCGGACAGCAATTCAGCTCTGACCGCACCCGCCGGCACATCGCCTCCGACAAGCTTAACGAGATCAGCAAACGTCGTTTGACCATCATCAAACGGCAGGTCGATTGGAGCACCCTGATCGTCCAAGAACTCGGGCTCCGAATGCCACAATTGCAGAGCGCGTGCGGGACGACCGATCTTCACCGTCGAATCGTCCAGTGCTCCGGGCGTTTCTATCATCTGCTTTACACGCGATACTTCCTTTCTAGAAAGACCCGTGCGCACAGCGACCCGAGAGACATTAATGGTCCTTCCCTTTGTGTCGGGCTGTCCTAGAGCTTGTTCGACAAAAGCTCGCTTAGCGAGGTCGTCGAACTGCGAGTAGCTGACCCCAGCGCCCATCAACATCCGCGCGATGGGCCGCATGCAGTGCATGACCGCATCCAAAAGCCGCTTATGCAGGGTGTCCAATTTCTGTCCGGTCTATCACAAGGAAGATCAATAAATTGAGGGTCACGCAACTCTCAAAAAATGACGCCGGTAATGTTCCAGTTCTTTGATGGATTCGCGGATGTCGTCCAATGCAAGGTGCGTCGACGCCTTCTGCACTCCCGCGAGAACGTCGGGGGCCCAGCGCTTTGCCAGTTCCTTGACAGTGCTGACATCGAGATTCCTGTAATGAAAAAACTTCTCCAGCGACGGCATTTCCCGCGCGAGGAATCGGCGGTCCTGGCAGATGCTGTTGCCGCACATCGGCGATGCACCGGCCGTGACGTGTTCAGCCAGGAATGCGAGGGTCTGCGCCTCCGCGTCGGCGGCGGACAGACGGCTGTCGCGCACCCGTTGCAGCAGCCCGGTGCCGCCGTGCGTCGTTCGATTCCACTCGTCCATCGCACCCAGCACGACGTCCTCCTGATGGATGGCCAATACAGGGCCTTCGGCAATCACCCGTAGCGAGGAATCGGTGACGATCGTCGCGATCTCGATGATGCGGTCGGCCTGGGTATCCAGGCCTGTCATTTCGAGGTCGATCCAGATGAGGTTATCTGCTTTCAAAGCTTGCTGCGATTATCCGCTTGAGTCCATACGAACGGGACCCCTGCTGCCCCGCCTAACGCCTGCGAAGCCGGCGAGCCGGCCGTCGATTGTGGGCGATTCTAGCAAAGGCTAAGCTCCGCACCCTTCGTGCAATACGCACACAACGGTTAAATTCACTCCGCTGATGACCCACTGGCTGACTATCGCGTTCATTGCGGGTGCGCTCGCCCATTTGGCGGTGCAGTTCTGGCTGTCCCTGCGGCAATCCGGCCACGTGGCGGCTCACCGAGACCGGGTACCCACCGCATTCGCCGGCACTGTCAGCGCCGAGGAGCATGCCAAGGCGGCGGACTATACGGTCGCGCGGCAGCGTTTCGGGCGGGTCGAGATCCTCTTCGACACGGTCTTATTGTTCGTCATGACGCTGGGTGGCGGGATAGCGGCGCTTGGGCAGTTCGCGGCCCACCTTGCCGGTGGCCCGTCGGTACTGGCTGGCACGATCCATGTACTGCTCGTCCTGCTGGCCGTCAGCGCAGCGTCGCTGCCCTTTTCCATCTGGCGCACGTTTGTCCTCGAGAACAGGTTCGGCTTCAACCGGACCACGCCCGCGCTTTTCGTCGCCGATCTGCTCAAGTCCGCTGCGTTGGGGGCAGTGCTGGGCGGGGCGATCGTTGCGCTGGTGCTGTGGGCAATGAACGCTACCGGGCCGAACTGGTGGCTGGTGGCGTGGGCCGTCTGGATGACGTTTTCGCTGCTCCTGCTCTGGGCCTGGCCACGCTGGATTGCCGGCATCTTCAACAAGTTCACGCCGCTGGAAGATGCCGCGCTGCGCACGCGCATCGACGCCCTGCTCGAACGCTGCGGCTTCCACGCGAGCGCGGTCTACATCATGGATGGCTCGAAGCGCTCGGCGCACGGCAACGCCTATTTCACCGGACTGGGTCGTGAAAAGCGCATCGTCTTCTACGACACGCTGCTGCAGTCCCTGACGCCGCAGCAGGTCGAATCGGTGCTGGCGCACGAGCTGGCCCACTTCAAACTCAAGCACATTCCGCAGCGGCTGCTGGTCAGTGCAGTCACCACGTTCGCAGGTTTCGCGCTGCTCGGGTGGTTGGCGGGAACCGAGTGGTTTTATGGCGCACTAGGCGTCGACCAAGCCAGCCCCTCCGCCGCGCTGCTGCTCTTCGTGTTCGCGCTGCCCGCGTTCACGTGGCTGCTCACGCCATTGGGGGCCGCCTGGTCGCGCCGGCATGAGTTCCAGGCGGACGAGTTTGCTGCCCGCTTCAGCGACGGCCCGGAACTGGGCCGGGCCCTGGTGAGCCTGTATCGGGAGAACGCCAGCACCCTGACGCCCGACCCGCTGCACTCGGCGTTCTACGATTCACACCCGCCGCCGGTCGTTCGTATCGGGCGCCTCTTCGGGCCAGGCTTCGGTCAGGCCGGCGGGGACGAGCCCGCGTTGTCGGCCCAGTGAGCAAGCGCCGTAGCACCAGCGGAACCCACCCGGCCCGCCCTGCGGCCAGCTCTGCGCAGCGACGGCACGCCGAGGCGTCCGGGCACTCTCGAACGGGCTGCGTCGTGGAATCCTACGGGCGGCGCGTCGTCGTCCTGACCGACGACTCGGCCGAACGGCTTTCCTGCAAGATCCGGGGCCGCCGCACCGAAGTCGTCGCCGGCGACAAGGTCCGGCTGGAGCGCGAAACCGGGGCCGCGGACTCCGAGTATTGGGTGGTGGCCGAGCGCCTGGCCCGGCGCAACGTCCTGCAGCGCACGGACAGCCGGGGCGGCGTCGAGGACATCGCATCGAACCTGGACCAGCTGGGCATCGTGGTCGCGCCCCGCCCCACCTGCGACCCCTTCATCATCGACCGTTACCTGGCCGGGGCGGGCTACGCCGGAATCGAGCCACTGCTGATCCTCAACAAGCAGGACCTGATCGGTTCGGGCGAATTCGGGCCCGCGGAATTCGCCTTCATCGACACCTATCGGTCGATCGGCATCCCCGTCGTCACGGTCTCCGCCAAGCGTGGCACCGGGCTGGACGAGCTCAAGCAGCGCCTGCAAGGGCGCAGGACGCTCCTGGCGGGCCAGTCGGGGGTCGGCAAGACCTCGCTCACCAACGCGCTCTGCGAGGGTGTCTACAGGGCCACCGCGGAACTTTCGGCCGGTTCAGGCCAGGGCAAGCACACCACCGTGTCGTCGGCCATCGTCCAGCTGCCCTGGGGCGAGCTGACCGACTCCCCCGGGGTGCGGGATTACGCCCCGCCCGTCATGCCGGTGCCGGACATCCAGCGAGGCTACCTGGAGATCATCCAGCGGGCCCCGGGCTGCCGGTTCCAGAACTGCTTGCACCTGCGGGAGCCCCAGTGCGCCGTGCAGGCGGCGGTCCAGGCCGGCGAGGTCGATCCCCGGCGGCTCGAGAGCTACCGCCGCCTGGTCAACCTGACCCGCCAGCTGGACGAAAAACGGGGCTGGTAGCCGCCGCTTCCATTGCTTCCAGACTGGGGCGGGCCGGTCTCCCGGCGCGACCGGACTGGTATGATGTTGCGTTGCAAAGACCCAGCTGAACAGGAGTGAGCGCGTGCGCAGAATCATGGTCGGTGTCAAACGCGTCGTGGACTACAACGTCCGCATTCGTGTCAAACCGGACAACACGGGCGTCATCACCGATGGCGTCAAGATGAGCATCAATCCCTTCGATGAAATCGCGCTCGAACAGGCGCTTCGCATCAAGGAACAGGGCCTGGCCGACGAGGTGCTGGCCGTCAGCATCGGCCCGGCCGACACCCAGCAGCAATTGCGCACCGCGCTCGCCATGGGTGCCGATCGCGCGATTCTCGTGCAGACGGACGCCCAGATGGCGCCGCTGTCGATCGCGAAGATCTTCCACAAGATCGCGGAAGCCGAGCAGCCGTTCCTGACGCTGCTGGGCAAGCAGGCCATCGACGAAGACAACGGCCAGACCGCACAGATGCTGGCGGCCCTGCTGGACCGTCCGCAGGCCGTCTCTTGCTCCAAGGTCGACGTCGCCGATGGCAAGGCCACGGTGACACGCGAAGTCGACTCCGGGCTCGAGACGCTCGAAATCGACCTGCCGGCCGTGCTGTCGGTCGACCTGCGCCTCAATGAGCCGCGCTACGTCAAGCTGCCGGACATCATGAAGGCGAAGAAGAAGCCGCTCGATACCAAGAGCGTGGCCGACTATGGCGTGACCGAAGGCCCTGCCTTCAAGACCGTCAAGGTCGATCCGCCGCCCTCCCGCCAGAAAGGCATCATGGTCAAGGACGTCGCGGAACTCGTCGGCGTGCTGAAGCAGAAGGGGTTGATCTGATGAGCAGCAAGATCCTGATCGTCGCCGAACACGACGGCGCGAAGCTCAATGCCAGCACGGCCAAGTGCGTGACGTGCGCGTCCGGCATTGCCGGCGCGTCTATCGACATCCTGGTGCTCGCGGCAAACGCGTCCACGGTGGCGGCTGAAGCCGCCACGCTCGCAGGCGTCAACAAGGTGCTGGTCGCAGAGAACCCGGCGAATGCCGAGCCGCTCGCGGCCGTGCAGGCGCCGCAGATCGCCAAGCTCGCTGCGGGCTACACGCACGTGTTCGGCCCGTCGACGACGTTCGGCAAGGACGTCATGCCCCGTGTCGCGGCACTCCTCGGCGTCAGCCAGGTGTCGGACGTGATGGCTGTCGAAGGCTCGCACACGTTCAAGCGTCCGATCTACGCCGGCAACGCGATCCTGACGGTCGAAGCCCCGGCCGGCGCACCGGTCGTCGCGACGGTCCGTGTCGCCTCGTTCGCAGCCGCTGCCGCGGGCGGCAGCGCCGCGATCGAGAAGGTCGATGCGGGCGTCGCCCTGCCCTCGCACACGCGTTTCGTGTCGCGCTCGGGCGCGTCGACGGGCCGCCCCGACCTGCAGTCGGCCGCGAAGGTCGTTTCGGGCGGTCGTGCGCTCGGCAGCGCCGAGAACTTCAAGTTGATCTACTCGCTGGCGGACAAGCTTGGCGCGGCAGTCGGTGCTTCGCGCGCCGCGGTCGACGCGGGCTACGTGCCGAACGACCTGCAGGTCGGCCAGACCGGCAAGATCATCGCGCCGCAGGTGTACTTCGCGATCGGCATCTCGGGCGCGATCCAGCACATGACGGGCATCAAGGACGCGCGCACCATCGTCGCGATCAACAAGGACGGCGAGGCGCCGATCTTCGAGAGCGCGGACGTCGGCCTGGTCGGCGACCTGTTCACGATCGTGCCGGAGCTCGAGAAAGCCCTCGGCTGATCTCCTGCTCCCCTCCTGCCCCCTCTCCCGCACCAGCGGGAGAGGGTTGGGGTGAGGGCCGGAAGAATCGAAAGGCCCGGCGACCGGAAGTCGCCGGGCCTTCTTCTTGCCTGCTGTGGCCACCGTGCTGCGCGAGGCAGCTATTCCTGCTTCGGCGGTAACTGCCGTGAAGCAGCAAGCGCGGCACTATGGCCCATCCCGCCACTGCCTGCGGGCGGCATCCACGGATCCGAAGGAGAAGCTCTGCTCGAGTTCCTCGGACATACGTCACTCAGGTAGCCGTAAACTTGATGCGTTCGGACTAACTCGTCGTTCCACGGCCTTTCGGCTGCCGTGGAACTCGGTAATTGCAGCGACCACCTGTTCGATGCTTCGGAACGCAAACCTTTGCACGGGGGAAAAACGCATGAAGAGAAAGCATGCCGCGTGCGGGTCACATGCCTTTGGCTCCGCCAGTTCGAGAACCTGCAGTTCTGTACTGAATTTCCTGAACGATCCGCTACGGCAGAGGTCGCTGAAGCACCCTGCCGCAGTGGATCCGGTGGCACGCGATTGCGCGGAGCTACGGCCCAGCCGTCGACCGGTGACAACCAGTACCAGGCGCCGCAGAGACTCGCAATGTCAGGCTGGTGCCAAACTGGAGCACGGACCTACGGTTCTCCGGCCTCTCTGAAAGCCCGGACCTGCTGTTCTCTCAGGACGAGCACAGCCTGGACCAATTTCGGATCGGGGACCTCAACGAATTGTTCCCGGGACGATGCAGTCGGCGAGTTCAGCCAGCTGCAAGCTACACATTTCCGCGACAGTGTTCGCCAATCCGGTCGATGACGCCGGCTTCGCCAGGGCCGATGCGTTCTTCGGCACCCTGGGCAACGTCGCATGCTGCCTCTCGCTGACCGCAATCCGAGGATCAACCGGTTTCCGTCGCCACGGGACGCTGGTCTGCGCTGCACCCGTTTGACTGAGGACCTGCGGAACTCATCGCCGTGAAGGTAGATGCGGTCACCGCTCCGAGTAACCGCCACGGTCTCGCCGGATGAGCAGGCCCGGCGGAATGTCACTATCCCGGGCCGTTTTGCTCGGCAATTCAAATTCGATCGCTCGCCGGATTCAGAAATTGCCGCTGGCGCCACCCCCACCGAATTTCCCGCCGCCTCCGGTCACGGCGGCTTCCGACTGCGGTACAGCTGCATTGCTGCCTTGGGCAAGCACTGCGGCACCGGCTGTTTGCAGCAGGTCCAGCGGACCCTCGCGAGACGACAGCGCTGCGACGTGAGTCCATTGCGCGGCTCACGCAGGTAACGATCCAACGCCATGCCGGCAACCAGCGCCACGAGTCCACAGATGATCAGCCAGGCTTCGGTCGCCAGCGCAGTGCGCAAACGCAATTCGATCGCCAGGCCGACGACACAGCCCATGAAGCCGAGCAGCGGCGCATGCCTTCGCCGGCGCAGACCGATGATCAACATCGCGGTGCCGAGGGCCAGCAGCAGCAACGTGACCAGCGGCCTGCGCCGGAGCTGGCGTATACATTGGGATCGTATAGCCGCCCAAGTCGCTGCGCCGGAGTAACTGGATCGGCAGCGTCACGACCAGCCAGTCGAGCATGCGGTCATGCGCTGGACGACGCCAATGCCGGCCGCCCAGCACGACGACAGCAAAGCGAGCGCGCACGACGATGAACGAGGTCATGCCGCCGCCAATCGCGTGCTAGAGCGCCACGCGGCCACCGTCCACCCGACCCAGTAAACGAACGCGATCACCGCGCAAGTCGTGACCAGGGGATTCAGCAGCCGCAGGCCGGCAGCACCCGCAGCTGCAAATCAGCACGCAGGTTGCGATGGGCCGCATAGACCCGACAGAATCGAACAGTGTCGTGATCCACCCGGCGAGCAGCAGCTAACCGGCCACGCACAGGCCCTCCTCGATTCCTGAAGCGAACAGCCGCTTGGCCCTGACGAGCCACTCCGCCGCGAATGCAGCGACGAGGCCGGAGATCAGCAGCGTGATCTCGCTGCGAAAGCCCATGATGCCGCCCATCAAAGCGGCGGCGACCAAGCCGAGAAAGAACAGCGCTATGCGCGCCAGCAGGCCCGTGCTGCGCCAACCGCCGGCCCGGCGCGATCATCGGCACGCGGCAACCTGTCGCCCAACTCGGCGGCTACCGCCAGCCAGCGCTCCTCGTCAGCCGTCGGTAGCGCGCAACGCTGATCATGCCACAGGCTCCCGCAACGCCGACGCAACTGCCAGAGCGCGGCTGCAGCGACGCACACCACGATCAGCACCAGCCGAACGACGCGGTCAAGTCATGGAGGCGCGGCACGACCGCTACGCAGATGCCGATCGCCGCATACAGGACGCCGTACACCAGGAATGCCTCGCGACCGGTATCGAACGCATGACGAACTGAAACCAGGCCAGCACAGCCAGCAACGGCAGTCCGGTCGCGAGCCACGGCCACTCGAGACACCATGCCAGCGCGCCCACGAACGCAAGGTTCGCCGCGAAGTGATCGAACGCGTCGCTGAACTTCGTGGCCGGTGCGCGCAGATCGATCCGATGACGCCAGGCCGCGATCACCGCAGCGCAGGCCAGTGCACGGCTCCCACCGCGGGCGTCGTGTACGAGAAGCATGACAGCACGCACCGTACCGCCCGCGCCGAACCATCCAGCCAGCGACGTGAGCGAAACCGCCAGCACGAGCGGTGACGCGAAAATATAGGCCATGGCTGCGTGAAACACGAGCAACAGCAAGTGCCAGGACCACAGGGGACCGAGCATTGCAACTGCGCTTCGACATAGGCGAGCCCCGCGCTTGCAAGCAACGCCGCGAGCAGCAGCAGGTAATCGGCCGCCACGGTGAGTGGCCGGCCCGCGAGCCGCGCACGAACGGCGGGCACGGCACACCACAGCGGCGAGCGCAATCGCCAGCAATGACGAGGGGGCCGATTCGATCGAGATTGCGGGCAAGGACCATGCCCACGCCGCCATCATCAGCAGCACGCCGGCGTACATCGAGACGCGCAGCTCCAGGTGCACGGAGAAGACTTCCCGCCGTCCCGCCAACGCACGCGCCGCCGTGGCGTCGTCGATCACGCCATCGGCGTGCAAGTCCGCAGTTCAGGTTCAAGCGTGTGCATTGCTGTTGTCGCTAGGAGTCGGCCGCCTGTGCAATGCGCCGGGCGCCGCGTTCCATCAGGGCGGCGAAGCGGGGATGCCCGCGGATCGGGTCGAGGCTGTTGTCATTCTGGATCCACCGCACCCAGCCCGGACTGACCCGGTCGAACCATGGGTCAATCAGGTCAACCGCCATGTCGGCATCACCCAATCGCGCCATGCCACAGGCCAGGTTGTAGTGCAGTCGAGCGTTGTCAGGATCGAACAGCAGCGCACGCGTGGCCCAGGCGCGTGCGCGCTCGGCCTCGCCAAGTTCAGCCAGCGAAGTCACCAGGAAGCCGAGTGCCCCGCTGTGGTCCGGCTCGTCGGCCAGGATCCGCTCGCAACTCGCGAGCGCGCGCCGTGCGGCCGCGGTCGTCGCCGCCGTCTCGCCCAGTGCCTCATACGCCTGCACCACCATTCCGGCCGGCCAGTAGGCATCCGGATAGAGTTCGATAGCGCGTTCGAAATGCGTGATCGCCTTGTGATACTCGTGCCGTGCGATGCGAAATCGCACCCGCGATGACGTGGGCCTCGTAACAATCTGGATCAAGGCGGAACGCGGTCGCGAGCGCGTCGTTGATCAGCTTCGATTCCGCCAGCGAGACGCCGCGCGTCACGGCCTCGACCAGCGCCGCATACCCTTCCGCCACTGTCGGATCGGCTGCGATGGCTTTCTCTGCGGATTGCCTGGCACCCTCCAGCGAATAGCCCTCGACTCCGCGCTGGTTCAGCTCTGCCTCGGCTAAAGACATCAGCGCCCACCCCAGCGCGAAACCCGGGTCCATTTCGACGACCCGCCTGCAGATGCGCACGATGACCGGCTTCAGGCGCTCGCTGCCCTTGCGATGAAAACCACGGGCCATCAGGAACAGCTCATATGCCTCGCAGTTGGTCGTGGATCGCTGCTCGATGGCCGCCTTCTCCGACGGCAGCAGCTTCAGCTTGAGGGCGGCGACGATCGCCTGCGAGATCTCGTCCTGGATCGTGAAGATGTCGGTCAGGTTGCGATCGTAGCGCTCCGCCCAGACCTGGGTGTCGGTTGCCGCCTCCAGCAGTTGCGCAGTGATCCGCACGCGGTTGCCCGACTTGCGCACGCTGCCTTCCAGCACGTGCGTCACGTTCAGCGCGCGCGAGATCTGCGAAGGCGCACCGTCTTGCCCTTGTAGGAGAACGCGGAGTTGCGCGAAGCCACCGACAACGCGGAGACGCGACCCAGGTCGGTGATGATGTCTTCGGTGACGCCATCGCTGAAGTATTCCTGCTCCGGGTCGCCGCTCATGTTCACGAACGGCAGAATCACGACGCCGGGCTTGGCCGCCGGGCCTTTCTGCGGTAGATCGGCTGCACGCGCGGGCACCGCTGCTGCATCGACCTGTGCAATTCGCGGCGCTGCCTGCGCGTCGATCAGGCGCCGCACGTCCGCGATCAGCGCCTGCCAGCCGCGGTCAGCGGTTCACCGGACCACCGCGTGAGGTCCGTAGTATGCGTGAGCTCGAAGATGATCGGCCGTTCGCACGGCTCGATCATGACCGGCACCAGGGTGCGGTTCCGGTCCGCCAGCGTCGCCTCAGCCCGCACCCAGCGCGAGGCCACGGAGGCCTTCGACCAGAGCACGACCACGGCCTTCGCCTCGCGCAGCGCGCGCTCGATGCTTTCGTCGAACGCCTCGCCGGAACGCAGTTCGTCGTCCCACCAGACCGAGCAGCCGGCGGCACGGAACGCGTCGGCGAAGCGCCGTGCGGTCGCCGCGTCTTCGCGCGCGTAGGAGATGAAGACGTCAGCCATGCGCGACCGCCCTGCGCCGAGCTCAGCCGAACGAGCGGACCAGCAGGTAGACACTCAGCACGAGGATCGACGTCCAGGAAATGGCCGAGCCGTAGAACCTTCCGAACGAACGCGCGCGCACCGTGCTGAGCCCGTAGGCGTGCAACAGGCGGCCGGACACGAACGCCGCACCCATCAGGTGCAGGAACCAGAATGCGGCGCCACCGAGTTCCGCCAGCAACAACAGCATCAGAAACGTCGGCGCGTACTCAGTGAAATTGCCATGCACGCGCACGGGCTGCTCGATGGCAGCGCCCTCGCCCACGCCCAGTGGAATCTTGCGTCCCGTGCGCAGTCGCACGATGTTCAGCGCGAGCGCGATCAGCAGCACGCCGCAGAGCGCGGCGTAGAGCATCGTCACGACAGGAACGTTTTCGACCACGTGCAGTCTCCCGTGCGCGGGCGGCGTGCCTGCAAGCACGCCGCCCCGCAGCTGATGTCAGGATCGGACGGGGCTCAGAGCTGACCCAGGACGTGATCCGCGCTCGAGACCTTGAACTCGCCCGGGCCTTCGACGAAGAGCCCGGTGACGGTGCCGTCTTTCGCCACGATGGCGAAGCGCTGGCCGCGGATGCCCATGCCAAAGCCGCTGGCGTTCAATTCGAGACCGAGCGCCTTGGCGTACTCCGCATTGCCGTCAGCGAGCATCAGGACGCCGTCACCGACGTTCGAATGCTTGCCCCACGCGCTCATGACGAACACGTCGTTGACCGCCATGCAGGCGACCGTGTCCACGCCCTTGGCCTTGAACTCGCCCGCCTTCTCGACGAAGCCAGGCAGGTGCTTGGCGTCGCAGGTGGGCGTGAACGCGCCCGGCACGGAGAACAGCACGACCGTCTTGCCGGCGAAGAGCTGGTCCGTGGTCAGGTTCTGCGGGCCGTCCTTGGTCATCGTCTTGAACGTGCCCGAGGGCATCTTGTCGCCCACTTTGATCGTCATGGCTGGATCCTCCGCCGGCTCTGCGTCCGGGTTTGCGTGAAAAGTCCGGCCATCTTAGCAGCCCTGCCGCCGGGATCACCGGCAGGCGGGCGCCGGGGCGTCAGCGAAGGCGGCAGTCAGGGTTTGCGAGCAGCCGCCGAACCCCGCGCCGCATCGGCGAACGTGCGTTCGATCAGCTTGATCGACTCGGCGCTGTACCAGTCGCGGGCGCCGCGGATGCGGCCGACCACGCGGCCCGTCGGGTCCACCAGCACCGTGAGCGGGATGCTCGAGGCGCCGAGCGATTTCTCGAGCGGCCAATGCGGCGCCGAATCGATGTAATGACTCAGCGTGGCATTGGATTGCTTGAGCCACGCCACTGCGGCGCTCCGGTCATCGTCAGTCGAAATGCCGACGATCGTGTACCGCCCGCCTTTCTCGCTCCACGCCAGTTGCTCGAGCGAGGCTGCTTCCTTCCGACACGGACTGCACCAGCTCGCCCAGACATTGATGATCAGCGGCCGCCCGCGGAAACTGGCCAGGGACCGCGGCGGACCGTTCAGCCCGCTCATCTTGAGATCAGGCACGGTATGACCGACCGGGACCAGCGCCGGCGCCGCGAGCGGCGCGGCGGCAGCGACGTTCACGGCCAGGAGCAGCGCGCTCAAGCCGGCTGCGGCCGATCGGCCAAGGGCAACGGTGAAATTCATGGGCACGAATTATGGCGCGAGGCCAGCGCCAGTGCCGTACGCAGATTGCGCGGGTCCGCCGGGACGGCGGTCCGCGGCCCGCCGGACGCGGTGTCGGCCGGTTCCTGCCGAAAAGCACCCGATTTGCGCTTCGCAACCCTGCCGCGCCTGCGTAACATACGCGGCCCTGACCCGTACCCGGACACCCGAGGTTTCCCAGAATGACCGGCTTGTCGTTGCGAGAGCAGTTGCTGCAGGCCGGCCTGGTCAGTGAAAAACAGGTCAAGCAGGCCGAACAGAGCCAGAAGCGCCAGACTTTCACCGACCGCAAACAGGTCGGCAAGAAAGACCGCAACTTCCGCGAGGAACAGCGCCAGGCCGAGCTGCAGAAGCAGGCCGAGGCCAAGGCGGCAAAGGATGCGGCGCTCAACAAGAAGCGCGAAGAGAAAGCTGCGGCGAAGGCACGCTGGGGCGAGATCCGCCAGCTGGTCGAACAGAACAAGATCGCCAAGCCCGAAAGCGACGACTATTTCAATTTCGTGATCAACGGCAAGGTCGGCCGCATTCCGGTCGACGCAGCGCTGCGGGAGCGCATCGTGCGCGGCGAGCTGGCCATCGTGCGCTGCGACGGCCACCACGAACTGGTGCCGTCCGCCATCGGCGAGCGCGTCAAGGAGCGCGAACCGCGCGCCGTCGTCAACACGGCGGACAAGGTCGAAACGGCGCCGGTAGACGACGCCTACAAGGACTTCGTGGTTCCCGACGACCTGATCTGGTGATCGATCAGGCGGCGGCCGGCCCCCTGGCAAAGCGCGGGGCCGAGCGCAGCCGTTCGTCCAGAGCCAGCAACAGTTTCTCGGTCGTGGCCCAGTCCACGCAGGCGTCCGTCACCGAGACACCGTACTGCAGCTGGCTGCGGTCGCTGCTGAGTGGCTGGCTGCCCCAGTTCAGGTTGCTCTCGAGCATGAAACCGACCAGCGAGCGGTTGCCCTCGAGGATCTGGTTCGCGAGATTCTCCGCGACCAGCGGCTGCAGCCCCGGATCCTTGTTCGAATTGCCGTGGCTGCAGTCGACGACGATGTTGGCCGGCAGTCCGGCCTTCTCGAGCTCGCGCTCGCACAAGGCGAGGCTCACCGAATCGTAATTGGTGCGCGAGCCGCCCCCGCGCAGGACGATGTGCCCGTACTTGTTGCCGCGCGTGCGGAATACGGCCGACTGGCCCTGCTGCGTGATGCCCAGGAAGTGATGCGGGTGCCGCACCGACTGCAGCGCGTTGATCGCCACGGCGAGTGAGCCGTCGGTGCCATTCTTGAAACCGACCGGCGTCGAGAGACCGCTCGCCATCTCGCGGTGCGTCTGCGATTCAGTCGTGCGGGCGCCGATCGCCGTCCACGTGATCAGCTCGGACAGGTACTGCGGCATGATCGGATCGAGCGCTTCGGTGGCTGCAGGGATGCCGATCCTGGCCAGGTGCAGCAGCAGTTCGCGCGCGATGCGGATGCCTTTCTCGATATGGAAGGAATCGTCCATGTCGGGATCGTTGACGAGGCCTTTCCAGCCCACCGTCGTGCGCGGCTTCTCGAAGTAGACCCGCATGACCAGCAACAGCGTCTTGTCGACTTTCTGCGCCAGCGAGTGCAGCCGTTCGGCGTATTCGCGGGCAGCCTTCGGGTCGTGAATCGAGCACGGGCCGACGACCACGAACAGGCGGGGATCCTCGCGGTCGAGGATACGGCGCACGGCCTGGCGGCTGCTGTAGACGAAGTCCTCCGCCGCCTGCGGCAGCGGCAAGTCGCGCTTGATTGCTTCCGGCGTCGGCAGCAACTCGCTCGAAAGGACGTTGATGTTCTGGAGTCTTTCCTGCATCGACCTTTGCCCGCGCGGGCCGGCATGGCCCGAAACCGCGGCATTCTACACGGGTCAGATCGAGGTACGGACGCCCCACAGCTCCGGAAAGAACCGCAGCTCCATGGCCTTGCTCAGGTAGGAGACGCCGCTCGAACCGCCGGTGCCGCGCTTGTAGCCGATGATGCGCTCGACGGTCTTCAGGTGCGCGAACCGCCACAGCTGGAACCGCTGGTCGAGATCGACCAGTTTCTCGGCCAGTTCGTACAGGTCCCAGTGCTCGTCGGTGTTGCGATAGACGCGCAGCCAGGCCGCCGTGACGTCGGGGTGCTCCGCGTAGGGCTGGCTCCAGTCGCGCTCGAGGTGCGACGCCGGCAGCGCAAAGCCACGTCGGCCCAGCAGGCGCAGCGCTTCGTCATACAGGCTGGGGCTGTGCAGGGCCGCATGCAGCTGCTGGTAGATCACGGGCGTGCGCCGGTGCACTTCGATCATCGCAGCGTTCTTGTTGCCGATCAGGTATTCGAGCGTCCGGTACTGGAAGCTCTGGAAACCGGACGACTTGCCCAGCGAGTCGCGAAAGGCGGAATAGTCGGCGGGCGTCATCGTGCTGAGCACGTCCCACGACTGCGCCAGCTGCTGCTGCACCCGTGACACGCGCGCCAGCATCTTGAAAGCCGGACCGAGGTCGTCCGCACGGATCTGCTGGATGGCCGCCTGCAGCTCGTGCACACAGAGCTTCATCCAGAGTTCGGACGCCTGGTGCATCACGATGAACAGCATCTCGTCGTGCTGACCCGAGAGCGGCTGCTGCGCACCGAGCACCTTGTCGAGGTGGAGGTACTCGCCGTAGCTCAGTGATTCACCCAGGTCCCAGTGGATGCTCTCCCCTGCCAGTTCCACGTAGGCGCCCAGCGCGGGCTTACGCGCGCCGGTGCGGTCGTCGTCGGATGCAGTCATGGAAACACCCATGCGGGCACGTGACGCCAGCCTTGCAGCAGTTCGACGTCGAGCGGCTTCCACTCGGGTTCGAACGAGGCCACCAGCGACCAGAAGCGTTTCGAGTGGTTCATGTGGCGGCGATGGCAGAGCTCGTGGATCATCAGGTAACGAACGACGTCCGGGCGTTGGAACATCAGGCAGACATTCAGGCTGATCGTACCGCGTGTCGAACAGCTGCCCCAGCGCGTGCGCTGGCGGCGCACCGTCATCCTGCCATAGTCGATGCCAAGTTCTGCTGCCAGCGGCCGCAGGCGGTGCGAGAGTTCATGGCTGGCCAGGCGGGTGAGCCATGGCACGAGCGCCTGGCTCGCGTGCTTGTCGGTGACGCTGGGGGCATGCACCCGCAACCGCGCACCGCCGTCCGTTTCCTCGACCCGCACGCGACGACCTGGCACGTACTCGACCGGCCAGTGCCGTGCGAGCAGCCGCAGTTCGATGGCGTCCGGTTGGCGCTCGGCAGCCTTCGGGGCCAGTTGCAGCAGTTCTTTCGAACGGCGCTCGGCCCAGTCACGGTGCCGGGCCACGAAACGCTCGACGGCCGGCAGGCCTGCACCCTGCGGCACCACCACTTCGACGCGCCCGCCGGGAAACACGCGCATCGACATGCGCCGCGCGCGTCGGCTGATGCGCACGTTCCAGGCGACTCCGACCTCACGATCGGTCCAGAGCGACATTTGCAGCGGACGCGCGTTGGGAGCTTGTGCCCCGGCGCCGCGACCCGTACCAGGCATCGGCTTACAGTTCCCTCAAGCCGGTCGTGACCGGCACCCTTGCGGCGCGAATTCCCGGCAGGAGACCGCCCACGATGCCGAGTATGAGCGAGTACCAGAGACCGGTCACCAGCAGTTGCGGGGTGACGGTGAATGCAAACGTGAGCTGGCTGAAGCTGCCGAAGTTGAGCGTCGTGGCGCGGTAACCGTTGAGGCCGAAGTACACCAGCAGGCCACCCACCACTCCGCCGAGGAGCCCGAGCACCGCGGACTCGAGCAGCACCGAGGCTACGACCGGCGTCGCCCCGAAACCAAGCGCGCGCAGCGTCGCGATCTCCCGCGTCCGCGAGGACACCGCGGAATACATCGTGTTGAGGGCGGCAAAGACGGCGCCGACCCCCATCAGGATGGCGATGGTCGTACCGACGTACTTGATCAGCGCGAGCAGGATGCGCGACTGGTCCGCATAGAACGCCTGCTCGCTGCGTACGGAAACGTTGAGCCGTGGGTCGTTGGCCAGGGCCGAGCGGACAGTCTGCAGCGCAGCGGCCGAAGTCAGCTGCGCACGCACGATCTGCACGGAGTTGCCGCGGCGGTACACGCCACGCAGCACGACCGCATCGGTCCACACTTCGGACTCGGACACGCTGCCGCCCGCCTCGAACACTCCGACGACGCGCCAGACCGTGGCACCCCATTTCACCTCTTCACCCAGTCCGATATTGTCGAACTGCGAGAAGGCGCCGCGGCCGACGATCACTTCGTTCTGCCCCGGACGGAACATGCGCCCCGCCACGATCCTGAACCCTTCCCGCAACTCGGCAGCGCGCTCGCCGACACCGCGGAACGGCACGTTGGCGCCAGTGCCGGTGCTGCGCATCGGCAGGTCGACGATGGTGTACAGCTCGCCCGAGACGATCGGACCGCGCTCGTCGCGCGCGATGCCCGGCGCGATGACGATCGCGTTGTATTCCTCGCGCGAGATGGAACTGGACAGTTCGTCGGGCGATCCCCCGCGCAGGATCATGGCGACATCCTCGCGCCCGGACAGGTCGAGCGCGGCACGGAACCCTTCGCCCATCGACAGCAGCGACACCAGCACCGCCACCACGCCGCCGATGCCGATGACTGCCACGAGCGACGTGCCGATGCGCGACGGCAGGTTGCGCATGTTCATGGCGGTGACGCTGACGAGCTGGTTGAACGACGATCGCAGGCTCATGTGCAGCTCAATCCCGGCGCAGGGCTTCGACGATGCGCAGGCGCATGGCCTGCCATGCCGGCACCGCGCCCGCGACCACTCCGAGCGCAAGCATGTACAGGACCGACTTGAGCAGGGCGTCGGGCGGCACCCGGAACCCGGGCAGGTACTGGCCCAGCGTCGGCCCGAACTGCACGCCGATCCACCAGGCCAGGAACATGCCGAGCAGCCCGCCCAGCACCGTGACCAGCACGGACTCGGCCAGCACCATGCCGAGCACGCCGGAATTGCTGAAGCCGAGCGTCTTCAAGACGCCGAGCTCGTTGGTGCGCTCGCGCACCGACTGCGCCATCGTGTTGGCGGTGACGAGCAGCATCGTGAAGAACACCGCGCCGACGATCGCCGAGAGGATCGCGCCGATGTTGCCGACCTGGTTCACGAAGGATTGCGCCATCGCGCGCTCCGACGAAGTCTTGGTTTCGGCCGGCGAGTTCGCGAACATGGCATCGATCTGCCGGCTGACCACCTGCGCCTGGTTGACGTCGCTGATCTTGATGACGTACCAGCCGATCAGGCCTTTGGCCTGCTGCTTGGCCTCCTCGAAATAATCCTGGTGCAGCACGATCTGCCGCGTGTCGCCGCCGTCCGGCAGGTCGTAGATCGCGCGCACGGTGATGTCCCAGGTGTCCGAGCCGTCGAGCCGCCGCCAGATCGCAGACCTGAGCGGTACCTGGTCGCCCACTTTCCAACCGTAGAGGTCCGCGATGGCCCGCCCCACCAGCGCGCCCGTCCGATCGGCAAACCAGGCCACCCTCTCTTCCTCGGTGAGCTTGATCTCCGGGTAGATGCGCAGGTACGCCTCCGGGTCGCTCGGGAACGTGGGGAACTGGTTGCGCTCGTCCTGGAACCAGGCCCCGAACCAGGTCTGCGGCGATACCGCGACGACGCCGTCCACCGCCTTGATGCGGTTCTCGTAGCTCGCTGGCAACAGCTGCGTGAACGAGACCTTGTGCATCGTGAGCAGGCGATCCGCGCCCGCGACATCCACTCCGGACTTGAGCGCAAACTGCAGCGACGCCGCGAGGCCGTACAACAGGAACGCAATCAGGATCGACGCCACGGTGAAGAACGTCCGCAGGCGCTTGCGGCGCAGGCTGGACGCCAGCAGTGGCAGGTATTTGCCGATCATGCCGCGCCTTCGCCCAGCATGCCCTTGTCGAGGTGGATGACCCGATGCGAGCGCTCGGCCGCATGCGGGTCGTGCGTGACCATGATGATGGTCTTGCCGTATTCGTCGTTGAGCGCCTCGAGCAGCGTCAGGATCTCGTCGCCGGACTTGCGGTCGAGGTCACCCGTGGGCTCGTCGCACAGCAACAGCGTGGGATCAGTGACGATCGCGCGCGCGATGCCGACGCGCTGTTCCTGTCCGCCCGACAGCTCGCGCGGGCGATGCTTCGCGCGATGCTCCAGGCCCACCAGCTTCAACGCAGCGGCGACGCGCGTCATGCGCTGCTCGCGATTCAGGTTGGTGAGCAGCAGCGGCAGCTCGACGTTGCGCTCGGCCGTGAGTACCGGCAGCAGGTTGTACATCTGGAAGATGAACCCGACATGGTCGGCTCGCCAGCGCCCAAGCGAGCCTTCCGACAACTGATCGACGCGCAGCCCTTCGACCTCGAGCGAGCCCGACGTCGGCCGGTCGAGCCCGCCGATCAGGTTGAGCAGGGTCGACTTGCCGGAGCCCGAGGGACCCATGAGCGCGACGAAGTCACCCTGCTTGATGTCGAGCGACAGCCCGTCGAGCACGCGGACGACTTCGGCCCCGCGCCGGTAGTCCTTGACCAGGTCGCGGATGCGGACGATCGGCTGCGCCGTCTCCGCCGCGGTTCCGTTCATGGTGCGGCCTGCAGCTCCACGGCGGCGCCGTCGCGCAGCCGGCGCGGCGCGTCGACGACGATCGATTCGCCGCCCTCCAGGCCCTTGGTCACGGCCACCTGCCCGTCCTTCGATTCACCAACGGTGACCGCGCGCTTCTCGACCTTGCCGTCGCGCACGACCCAGACGAAGCTCGCATCGCCGTCCTTGACCACCGCAGCGTCGGGCACGAGTGGCGCAACTTTCGCCACCGGCTGCGCGCCGTCTTCGAGGAAGCTCACCTTGATGCCCATGTCCGGCAGGATGCGCGGGTCGAGCTGGTCGAGCCCGATGCGCACCCGCACCGTGGCCTTCTGCCGGTCTGCAGTCGGCACGATGCTGATGACGTGCGCGGGAATTTTCAGGTCTGGATACGCGTCGAGCACGCACTCGACCTTCTGCCCCGCATTCACGCGATTGATGTACGACTCGTTGACGTCGACCTCGACCTCGCGCGAGTCCATGTCGACGATCGTTGCCACGCCCGTGCGGGTGAACCCGCCACCTGCCGACATCGGCGACACCATCTCGCCCGGCTGCGCGTCCTTGGAAATCACCACGCCCTTGAACGGCGCGCGGATCTCGAGGTCGTCCAGGGCCTGCTGGCCGAGCCTCACCTGTGAGTTCGCCACCTCGACGTCCGCGCGCGCGGCGGCGAGACGCGCGTCCAGCGCAGCAACCTCGGCTGCCGCGGTATCGAGCACGCTCTGGGACACCAGCTTGCGCTCGACCAGCGAGCGGTTGCGCTCGAGGGTCTTGCGCGCGTCGGCAAGACGCACCTGTATCTCACGCAGGCCGCTGCGTGCGGCTTCGGCGCTGCTGGTGGCGACGTTGAGTTCGGCCGCGACGGTTGCCCGGTCGAGCCGCGCGAGCACCTGGTTGGCCTCGACTTCGGCACCTTCCTCGAACAGCACTTCGACGACCTGACCGGTCACTTTCGAGCTGACCGTGGCGAGCCGGCGCGCGACCACGTAGCCCGAGGCGTTGAGCACGGCGCCGCTCGCGGAGCTGGCGGATTCGACCGTGACCGTCTGCACCGGCACCGCGCCGCTGAACGACCGCCAGGCGAAGACCAGGGCCAGTGCGGCCACCGCCGCCAGGACGTACCACAGCCGGCGCCGCGAACTGCCACGCTCGTGGTATTTGCCGCTGTCCGGGCCCCGCTCGAGGCGCAGGCTCTCCAGCGCTGCCTTGTCCAGTGCCATGCGTACTCGCTAGTCTGGGGAAGCCCTGCAATCTATCACAGCCAACCCTGCATGACCCCTGCCCCCACGCTCGTCGACATCGGCCTCAACCTCGCCCACGACAGCTTCGACGCCGACCGCGCCGAGGTGATCGCAACCGCCATGACGGCCGGCGTCCGGCACATGGTGATCACGGGCAGCAGCCTCGCGAGCACCCGGCAGGCCATCGACCTGGTGCGGACCGATCCGCGGGCCTTTCGCGCGACGGCGGGCGTGCACCCGCATCACGCCAGCGACCTGCGCGAGGACGACCTGCCACGGCTGCGCGAGTTGCTTGCCGCCCCGGAAGTGGGCGCGGCCGGCGAGTGCGGACTCGACTACTTCCGCAACTTTTCGTCACACGAAGATCAGGAACGCGCCTTTCGCTGGCAGCTCGAACTGGCCGTCGAGTGCGGCAAGCCCGTTTTCCTGCACCAGCGCGACGGCCACGACGCCTTCGTGGGCATCCTCAAGGACTACCTGCCGCGCCTCGCCGGCGGCGTGGCCCACTGCTTCACGGGCGACGCGCGGGAACTGCGCGATTACCTCGACCTTGGACTGCTGGTCGGCATCACCGGCTGGATCTGCGACGAGCGGCGCGGCCGGCACCTGCAGGAGCTCGTGCGCTCGATTCCGCTCGACCGCCTGCTGGTCGAGACCGACGCGCCCTACCTGCTGCCGCGCGACCTGCAGCCCGAAGCCCGCGCATCGACGGAACGAGCCGAAGTACCTGCCCCACGTGGTCAAGGTCATTGCCGCATGCCGCGGTGAGCCATTTCCGACGGTCGCCGCGGCCACGACCCGCAATGCGCTAAAATTCTTCGGCTTTCCGGAGGCCGGGGCGGCGTGACCTACTGAACCAGTTGCAGGCGGATACCCATGGACATTGCGAAGGCCAGAGATTTCATCGATGCGGCCTGGTCGGATTCGATCCTGCCGCAGCTGATCGACTACGTCCGCATCCCGAACAAGTCGCCCCTGTTCGACCCCGACTGGGAAGCCCACGGCCACATGGAAGCCGCCGTGCAGCTGATGCTGCGTTGGGCGCAGGCCGAGGCGCCGCCGGGCTCCCGCATCGAGGTGCTGCGCCTGCCGGGTCGCACGCCTGTGCTGATGGTGGACGTGCCGGGCGACGTGGATGACTGCGTGCTCATGTACGGCCACCTGGACAAGCAGCCCGAGTTCACCGGCTGGTCGGACGGCCTCGACCCGTGGACCCCCGTCCTGCGCGACGGCAAGCTTTATGGCCGCGGCGGCGCGGACGACGGCTACGCACTGTTTTCGTCGATCGCGGCAATTCGCGCCCTGCGCGAGCAGAAGATTCCGCACTCCCGCTGCGTCGTGCTGATCGAGGCCAGCGAGGAAAGCGGCAGCCCCGACCTCCCCGCCCACATCGACGCGCTCGGTGCACGGCTTGGTCAGCCCAGCCTCGTCGTCTGCCTCGACGCCGAATGCGGCAACTATGACCAGCTCTGGTGCACCACCTCGCTCCGCGGCAACCTGATCGGCACGCTGCGCGCCGACGTGCTGACGGAAGGCGTGCATTCCGGCATGGCGAGCGGCATCGTGCCCTCGAGCATGCGCGTGCTGCGCGAACTGCTCGCGCGCGTCGAGGACATGCACTCCGGTGCCATCCTCGTCGATGAGCTCAACACGCCGATCCCGGCCGACCGTCGCGCGCAGGCCGAAGCCGCCGCCACGATCCTGGGTCCGATCGTCGCCGGGCGCATACCCTTCGTGCCGGGCATGCGGCCGATGTCGAACGATCCGCTGGAACTGTTGCTCAACAGCACCTGGCGGCCCACGTTGAGCGTGACGGGCGCCGAGGGCATCCCGCCGTTCCGTAGCGCCGGCAACGTCCTGCGACCCTACACGAGCTTGAAGCTGTCGTTCCGGCTCACGCCGACGATGGACCCCAAGGTCGCCTCGCAGGCGCTCAAGCGCGCGCTCGAACAGGATCCGCCGTACGGCGCCCGGGTCAGCTTCAGCGTCGAGTCGGCCATGGCCGGCTGGAACGCCCCGTCGTTTGCGCCATGGCTCGAGGAATCGATGCAACGGGCGTCACGCGCCTTCTTTGGCAAGGACTCGATGTACATGGGCACGGGCGGCAGCATCCCGTTCATGGGCATGCTCGGCGAGAAATTCCCGGGCACGCAGTTCCTGATCACGGGCGTGCTCGGCCCCAATTCGAATGCGCACGGGCCCAACGAATTCCTGCACCTCGAAACGGCCCGGAAAGTGACCTGCTGCGTGTCGCAGGTGCTGGCGGATCACGCTCTGGCATCGGGAACAGAACGCCGCGCGGCCTGAACACGACGGCGTCGCGTCCCGGCGGCGCTGCCTTGCACGAGCGCAGGCTGGCTTAGACCTGCGCTGCCGCGATGCGGCCTTTGAGGCGGCGAACGGTGAACAATTCCTGCGCTTCCTGGCTAAGTTCACTGAGCAACCGTTCTGCCTCCTGCAGCAGCGCGTCGCGTTCTCGCGGCACTTCGGTCAGCAGCGCGCTGACGTACAACGCGTACGCAAAATCATGCTGGAAATCCACGTCGCGGGCACCCTGCGCTCGCACCGCGCGGTAACGCTGCAACTCCGGCGCCAACAGTTCCATTGCCTCGCGGGAGCGCCCCTGGCTCGACAGTGCATGCGCGAGCGTCACGCGGACCGCAGCCGTCTCTGATAGCCGGGTCTCGCAGCGACCATGCGGCTGACGGCGCGGCCAGGTATTCGCGCAGCAGCGCTTCAGCCTCGCCGTAGCGGCCTGTCCCGATGGCAGCATCCGCCGCGACGACCAGTGCCCAGTTGAGCACGTCGCGTCGCACGTTGCGGTTGACGCGCTCGGTGTCCGGCACCTCGATGACTCGGAGCGTCCTGGCCGCCGCGTCTGCCAGCACGAACGCACGCTCGGCCTTTCCGGACATGAGCGCGAGTTCGGCCGACAATACCTCATCCGACACCGGCCACACGTCATGACTCTTGTCGCCTTTCGGCATCGGCACCAAGGCTTCGACCGTTGCGGCGCGACTCAACTCCAGCGTGCGCTCGGCCGCCTGCGCCTGTCCAGCGAGCATCTCAAGCGCCGCGACATCAGACAATGAACTCGCGAGCACTGGCAACAGGCTTGACGGCAAGCGCGGATCCCGCCGCAGTTCGACCATCGCACGCGCCGTCGCCAGCGCTGCGGCGATGCGACCCTGATCGAACTGGGCGTCCGCCAGCCCATTCTTGCTGCTGACCCACATGCCCCAGGCGGTGAGATTGGACGGGTTGAAACGTACAAAACTCTCGCTCGCCTGATCGGACTTGATCGCGTACTCGACGGCGCCCGCGTAGTCGTGGCGTCGCGTGGCAATGCTGCTGAGGAAGCCCGGGGCCAACGCCCGATTGTGCATCGAGCGGAGATCACCCGGCCGCTGCACCAGCACTTTTTCCGCGATCTCGAAGACCTCTCGACCGAGTGCTTCTGCCTCGTCGATTTGTCCGAGCACCGCGGCGTGGCGGGCCTGGGAATCACTGGTGTCCGCGTAAATCGAAGCGGCGCTCAAGTCCGTCAAGTCGCGCGCGCCCATCTTGATAAGGATCGCGCGGGACTCTTCGCAGTCCGCCACGGCCTGTTCCTTGTCTGCCCGCTGATGGCTCAGGAAGTTGAGGGTATCAGCGTAGACGAGCCTGACCTGTCGCGAGGCCCCCGGCTCGTTCACGAGCGGCCGCAGCAGGTCGGCTACCATGGTCAGGTCGGCCGGGGTCGATCCCGGCGCACCCTGCGCACCCCAGGCCGCAAACCGGGTGAACTTCGACAAAGCCAGGCCGACGATGACGGTCTCGCTCGCATCGCCACCGGCACGCAGCCGTCGAAAAAATCTCCTGGGCTGCGTCAAGCTTGTTGTTGGCTTCCTCGACGCTGCCCCTGGCCAGCAAGGCGTGACCCTCGCGCACGAGTGCCATCCCCCGGTACGCCTGCGTCTGCGGCGTCAGCAGCTGCTGCGGCAAGCCGTCGTAGTAACTGACGGCCATGTGCGCGAGCTTGCCCATCGTTTCGAGCCGGCCGGTCGGCTCGAGCTCTGCATAGAAGTCCTCGATCAGGAAGGCGACGAGCCTCTCGGCATCCGCACGTGCCTGCTGCGCTTGCTGGTCGGCAGCTTCCGCGCGCTTGAGGTTGATCCAGCCGAACAGGGCGCCCGCGATTGCCACGAGCATGAGCACGCCCGCCACGACCGCCACGCGACGCGTCCGCTGCAAGGTGCGGCGCGTCTCGGCCGCCCGCTCCTGCTGCGCGGCGAGCATGCGCTCGGCCTCGTCACGCGCCTCGCGCTCGTGGCGCAGGTTGCGGCTCGAGCGCACCACGCTGCACAGCACGTCGTGCGTGAGCTCGACCCGGCGCATGTCGAGGCGTTCTTCGATGCGCAGCAGGCGGCGATCGACGAGCTTCGCCAGCGCATCGGGCTCGGCGCCCGCGGCAGCCAACGCCTTGGCCACGCGCTCCTCGGCCAGGCTCTCGCGATAACCGGATTCAGTCAGCAGCTCGTCTTCGATGACGCGACGCACACCCGGCGGCTGATCCGCCAGCGCGCGTTCGTAGAACTCCGTGAGGATGGTGTCGCGCGAGCCGGCGAGCAGGTCGGCCGAAATCTCGGGCCGCCCCTGGGCCTGGCGCACGGTATTGAGTTCGCGACAGATCAGGCTCAGCAGTGAAGGCTCGACCTCGGCGTTCTGCAGTTCGGAGCCGCCGGCGACGAAGCGCACGATCGACTCGGCGACCTCTTGCGAGACGAGCTTGCCGCCCGGCTGCATCACCGCACTCAACGCCTGCTGACCGTTCATGCGCGCGAGCCGCATGCGGTTCTGGGTGATCGAGGGCATCTTGCCCTTCACCGCCTCGAGGTGGGCCAGGTAGTCCTCGCGCAGCGCGATCAGGATGCGGTAATCGGCGCGCGCAAAGTCGAAGTCTTCCGCGGCGACCTCGTCGCGGTCGATGCGTGCCTCGAGCTCGGCCGGCGGCCGGTTCTCGACCAGGTCAGCGAGCTCGTCGATGAAGCGCTGTGCACGCCGCCGCCCGGCGTCGTCCGCCTGCGCCAGCGTGAAGATTTCCTCGAACTGGTCGAAGATCAGCAGCGGCAGTACGGTATTGCCGTCGGCATCGTGCAGCAAATCGCCGCGGTGGTGCAGGAACTCCCACAGCGACTCGCCCTCGACGGCCGAACCGGCTTCGGTCCAGTGCCCGGCCTCGGACGTGGCGCGCAAGATCGCCTGCTTGATCTGTTCCGCTGGCGACGGCGACTCGGCCGCGTAATCGATACGCACGTAGACGGGGCAAAACCCCGCCCCGCGCAAACGCGGCACGAGGCCGGCGCGCAGCAGCGACGTCTTGCCGAGGCCCGACTGGCCGAACAGCACGGTGAGCAGCTTGCGCTGCACGCGGCGCGCGAGTTCGGCGGCCTCCTCGTCACGGCCGTGAAAATAGGCTCGCGTCTCCTCCGAATAGCTCGACAGGCCGAGCCACGGATTCTGCGGGTCGATCGTCGTCTCGGTGGCGATATCGGGTTGTATTGTCTTCATGCGCGACGCGAATTCGAAAGTTCCTGCAGGCGGCGCACGAACTCAGGCGAGGGCTCGCCGCCGGGCAGGCGCGAGATGTGGACGGCCTTGAATTTCTCGGGCACCAGCGCCTCGGCTTCAGGCGTCTCGTCGATGGAGACCGGCAGGATGAACACGGCGCCTTCAGCGATGTTGCGTGAGCGATCCACGGCATAGCTCCACTCACGGCGGAAGTAGGCCTCCAGCCGGCGCTGCGTCGAGCCCGAGATCACCGGCAGGAAGAAGCTGCACCGGTTGATGTTCGCGCGGATCTTGCGATCGTAGTCGTCGCCGCCTTCGAGGCGGTCGAGGTCGAACCAGGTCACGAGGCCCGCGGCATCGAGCGCAGCCTTCAGCCGCTGCACCGCCGGCAGGTCTTCGCGCGCGTAGCTGATGAAGATCGCGTTCTCCGGCATCTCCCGCGCGGGAGGCAGGAAACGCTGCGGCGACAGAGCGCTATTGGCACTGGCAGCCAGCGGACGCTGTCGCTGCAGCCAGCGTTGGTGCAACTCGGCGACGAACGACTCGGCCCCGCTGAACACGCGCGTGCGCACGCTGACTTGCTGCAGGAAGGCCAGCAGCCTGTCGTCCTTGGAAGTGTGGTCGTCGGCAAGAATCTCGCCAAAATCGCGTGGATCCGACAATCGCTTGCGCTTCGCCATGCGCAGGAACAGTCGCGCCAGCCAGTTGGAAAAATCGCTGCCGATCAGCAGCAGGTGGCTGTGCTCGAGTTCGTGGAACAGCTTTTCGGGCGTCAGGTGCTCGGATTGCAGCGCACAGATGAACTCGAGCATGTCTTCGTCGGAGATGACGTACGTCGGCGACGCCGAGAGCCTGCCGAGCATGTGGTACACGACCGGACGCTGCAGTTGCCCGCGCTCCGCAGGCAGGTCGGAGACGCGGTTCGGCGCGTAGGCGATCACCTCGGCATGCGGCTCACCGCCGAAGCGTTCCATGTTGACGGCCTGTTCGAGCAGCGGGTCGAACGTCGTCGTGACGAACAGGTCGAAATCGGTGATCTGCGCCAGTTGCCGCAATGCCACGGGCGGCGCGAGCTGCACTTCGCGCATGATCGAACGCAGCCGCGTGTACGCCTCTTCGCGGCGCCCCCGCTGGCCCAGGTAACTGCAGACGACGTCGTTGAGCGTGAGCGGCTGTGGCAAGCCCTGCGGGTCCACCGCGAGCTTGGCAGCCAGTTTCTCTGCCAGCCATTCGTAGAGCAGCCGCGGACCCTGGTCGGTCTCGACGCGCAGCAGGTCGGGCCCGACGATCGGGATGACCCGGCGCTCCTCGATGTAGTTCAGGAGGTCGTCCCACGCGTCTTCATCGAAGTCGCGCAGGCTGTCGGACCCGCGCAGCGGAGCGGTCGCGTTCATTGGCGGTCGCTACCCCAGCCCTCGGCGGTCGCAGACATTCCCTTCCCCCGCGTCTTATTGTTGCGCGGAGTCTAGCGTTTCTTGACCGGGAAAGGGCAAGCCACGACTGCGGCAGCCCGCCGTGGAGGGAGTTCAGCCAGCGAGCGGGTTGGGCTGTGACGACTGCTTGATGCGTTCCCAGACATCCGCGAACGCCGCCGCCGCGCCGCCCGCGGAGCGCTCGACTGCCGGGAACTGGTCCTGCAATTCGTCGAGCCGGATCACGGCTTCGGGTCGGCCCTTGGGGAACTCGCCGCGGATCGAGAACACGATGCGGCCCTCGACCGGGACGTCGTCGCCAGCGAACTGCCGCACCGCCGCGACGCGGTCGTAAAGCATCGGCAGCGGGTTCGTGATCATGAAGTGGCGCTTGGGTCCGAAGATGGACCATTGCTCCATCTTCTCGCCGGCGAACACCATGCCGTGGGCATCGAACAGGTCGATGACCAGCAACCCGTTCTGCGTCAACAACAGGTAGTTCACGTGGATCTGGTCGCCCGCACCGGTGGGCAACAGCACGTTGCGCAGTTCGTCGAACGCAACCGACGAGATGACGTTGTCGATGGCCCGGCGCGCGCGCACCTGGCGTACTTTCTCGCGGATGAAGTACGCGGCGGCGCCGGCGAGGCCGAGCCCGAACACCACCCATAACCACACGGGCAAACCGAGTACGTTCCTCAAGCGACACTCCCTGTCAGGACCTGGCGCAGGTCATCGAGCCGCGGCGCGACGTCGCGCTGCAACGAAGGCAACGAGAGCAAGTCTGCCAGCGCGGGCGGCACCGGCACCTGCGTACCGATCAGCGGCTCGACCACGTCGTTGAACTTGGCGGGATGCGCAGTCCCCACCAGCACCCAGCGTTCATTCAGGCGCCCGGCGGGAAGCTGCGCGTACAGGTGCGCAGCCGTCGCCGTGTGCGGGCACCACGTCTGGCCATACGCCGCATAGTCACGCTTGATCGTGGCCCGGATCGCCTCGTCGCTGACGCTTTGCGCAGTGAATGCACCACGCAGGTGCTCGACGTCGCCGAACAGCCAGCGCAGGCGTTCCATGTTGCTGGGGTTGCCGACGTCCATGGCAGACGCCAGCGTGGCGAGGCTCGGTCGCGGCTCCCACTGGCCCGTCCGCAAGTAGTCGGGCACGGTGGTGTTGGCATTGGTGGCGAGCATCACCTCGCCGACCGGCAACCCCACCTTGCGGGCCCACAGGCACGCAGCGACGTTGCCGAGGTTGCCGGTGGGCACGATGTAGTTGGGCGCTCGCCCGTCACGCCGGTAGAGCTCGAGGCTCGACTGCGCGTAGTACGCCATCTGCGGCAGCAGCCGGCCCACGTTGATGCTGTTGGCAGACGACAGCTGCAGGTCGCGACCGAGCGCCGGATCGACGAACGCTTCCTTCACCATGCGCTGGCAATCGTCGAACGTGCCGGCGACGGCGAGCGTGCGCACGTTCTTGCCCCAGCACGCCAGCTGCTTCTCCTGGCGCGCGGACACGAGGCCCTTGGGATACAGCACGACGACGTCGACCCAGGGCCGTTCGTAGAAGGCCGCGGCCACGGCACCGCCCGTATCGCCGGACGTGGCGACCAGGATGGTCAGGCGGCGCGGATCAGTGCGCGGAATCCGCTCGAGCGACGCGGCGAGGAAGCGTGCGCCGAAATCCTTGAACGCCGCCGTCGGGCCATGGAACAGCTCGAGCACCGACAGCGGGCCGGGCGCGCCCTGCACGTCCACGATCGGGGCCGGAAAATTGAACGCGTCGTTGACGATCGCGGGGATCTGCTTCGCGATCGCATCGCCCGCCGCGAACGGCCGCAGCAGCACCTCGGCCACCTCGGGGATCGAGCGCGCGCCTTCGAACTCACGCAGGCTGATGCCGGGGAGTTCGGTGGGAACGTAGAGGCCGCCGTCCGGCGCGAGCCCCCGGGCAATCGCCTCACTGAGGCCGACGCGATGGCCGGAGTTGCGCGTGCTCTGGAACTGCATCGGTCAGTCACCCACCACGCGCGCACCGGCGCGATCGATCGTCGAAACCCAGCTGTCGGACTCGAGGCCATGACGGGCAAAAGCCTCGACCATGCCCAGCCGCACTTTCTCGGCGTCGGCCTCGTCGGCCCAGGCGAATACCGTCGGGCCCGCGCCCGAAATCGACCCGCCGAGCGCGCCCGCCGACAGCGCCGCCTGCTTCACCTCGGCAAAACCGGGGATGAGGACCTGTCGCTGCGGCTCGATCACGACGTCGAGCAGCGATTCGCGGATCAGCGCGATGTCGTTGGTGAAGCACCCGGCGAGAAAGCCCGCGAGGTTGGCCTGTTGCCAGATGACGTCGGACAGCGCCACGGTCTTGCTCAGGATGGCGCGCGCCTCGCGCGTCGGCAGCACCATGTGGGGATGCACGAGCACGCAGCGAATCGTCTCGGGCACCGGGATCTGCTTGACGAAGGGGTTATCGATGCCGACCGTCAGCACCAGCCCGCCGAACAGCGACGGCGCAATGTTGTCCACGTGCACGGCGCCACTGGCGACCGCCTCGCCCTGCATGGCGAACTTGAGCAGTTCAGTCCGGTCGAGGTGCTCGTCGACCAGGGCCGCCGCGGCCACCACGGCAGCAACGGCCGACGCCGCCGACCCGCCCAGCCCGGAACCGAGCGGGATGCCTTTCTCGATGTCGAGGTCGAAGCCGTACGGCAGCGCGAGTTCGCGGCACAAAGCCAGCACAGCCATGCCGGCCGTGTTCTTCTCGGCGTCGAGCGGCAGGTCGGGAACCATCCCGGTGATGGAACGGATCGAGACGCCTGGAGCATCGCGCCGCGTCGCGCGGACGCGGTCGCCCAGCGCCGCGACCGTGTGGCCGAGGATGTCGAAGCCGACGCCCACGTTGCCGACGCTCGCCGGCGCAAAGGCGGTGGCCGAGCGGCGGGTCGAATCCCCTCTCACAGTTTGGCCCCGAGGTAGGCACAGACGCGCAGCAGGTCGGCGAACACCCCAGCCGCCGTGACGTCGGGCCCCGCGCCCGGACCCTGCACGATCAGCGGGTTCTTGTCGTAACGCGCGGTTTCGAACCGCACGATGTTGTCGGTGAGAGCGATGTTCGCGAACGGATGCGACCGCGGCAGTTCCACGAGACCCACCTCGGCCTTGCCCTGCGCATCGACCGAACCGACGTAGCGCAACACGTTGCCGCGGCCCGTCGCCTCCTGCAGTCGCCGCAGCATCGCCTGGTCGAAATCGGGCAGCCGCTGCAGGAACGCGTCCACGCCGCAGCCGTCGAGCGCGGCAGGCACCAGGCTTTCGACCTTGACCTCTGCCATCTCGGTGCGGAGACCGATTTCGCGCGCGAGGATGATCAACTTGCGCGCGACGTCCATGCCGGACAGGTCGTCACGCGGGTCCGGCTCGGTGTAGCCGAGTGCCTTGGCGTGATTCACCACCGTGGAAAATGGCTGCGAACCGTCCCAGGTGTTGAAGAGGTACGCGAGCGTGCCCGAGAACATGCCTTCGATGCGACGAATCTCGTCGCCTGTCTCGCGCAGGTCGCGCAGCGTCTGGATCACCGGCAAGCCTGCGCCGACCGTCGCTTCGTACAAATAGTGCGCGCCCGCCGTGCGCCGCGCGTCCTTGACGCGCTGGTAGTCCGCGTACGGCGCGCTGTTCGCCTTCTTGTTCGGCGTGACGATGTGAATGCCTTCCGCGAGCCAGTGCGGATAATGCTTGGCCACGTCCGCGCTGGCCGTGCAGTCGATGATCACGGCATGCGGGAAGTGGTCGGCGTGGACGTGGTCGGCGAACTTGTCGAGATCGAGCGCGTCGCCGCCGGCCTTGTAGTCGTCGCGCCAGCGCGTGAGGTCGATGGCGCCCGTCGACAATCGCATGCATTTCGAGCCCGCGATCGCACGCACGCGCAGGTCGAGTTTGAAATCGCGCGCGAGCCGCTGCATCTGTCCCGCGATCTGCTCGAGCAGCGCCCCGCCGACGAGCCCCGGGCCGATCAGGCCGATGGAAACGGTGTGAGCCGACAGGTAGAAAGCCGAATGCGCGGCCCGCAACGCGCGCGCGCTGCCGCGGCCGTCGATCACGACGGAGATGTTGCGCTCGGACGCGCCCTGGGCGATGGCCCGCACGTTGACGCCCGCGGCGCCGAGCGCCGAGAACACCTTGGCCGCCACGCCGTGCGCGCCCGCCATGCCGTCACCGACCACGGCCAGGATGCTGCAGCCGTGATTGATCTCGATGCTGTGGATCTGGCCTTCGCGCAGTTCGGGGTCGAAGGCACGGCGCAGGACGCGTTCGGCGCGCTCGGCCTCGGGCTCCGGCACGGCAAAACAGATCGAATGCTCCGAGCTGCCCTGCGAAATGAGGATGACCGAGATGCCCTCCTCGCGCAGCGCGCCGAACAGCCGGTGCGCAGTGCCGGGCACGCCGATCATGCCCGCGCCTTCGAGGTTGACGAGCGCGATGCGGTCGATCGTCGTGATGCCCTTCACCAGCGGATCGGGGTCCGAGCGCTCGTGGATGAGGGTGCCCTTCTTGTCCGCGGCAAACGTGTTCTTGATCCAGATCGGGATGCGTTTCTGGATGGCGGGCGCCATGGTCGAGGGATGAATGACCTTCGCACCGAAGTACGCCAGTTCCATCGCTTCGTTGTATGAAAGCGTGTCGATCACCTGCGCTTCCGGCACCAGCCGCGGATCGGCGCTCAAGACGCCGTCGACGTCCGTCCAGATGACGATCTCGGCCGCATCGAGCAGCGAACCGAAGATCGACGCGGAGTAGTCGCTGCCATTGCGGCCCAGGGTCGTCTGCAGGCCCTGCGTATCGGTCGCGATGAAACCCGTGATCACGAGGGTGCCGATGAAATCGGACGCCACCAGCGCGTCCATGTTGGCGCGCGACTGCTGCCAGCGCACCCCGGGGCCGAGCGGACCCCACTCGACGAGCAGCGCCTTGCGCGCATCGAGCCACTGCACGTGACCGGCAGCCCGGCGGCGCAGCAGGCGTTCGAACAGCCGCGTGGACCAGATCTCGCCGTAGCCTGCGATGAGGTCGCGCATCGTGGACGAGGCGCTGCGGACCAGCCGCACCGTCTGCAGGATGCCGCCGATGTCGCGGCAATCGATTTCCAGCTGCGCGATGAACTCGTCGCAGGATTCACCGGCCAGCAGTTGCCGCGCGGTGCCGACGTGGCGCTGCCGCAACTCCTGCAGCCGATCGTCGAGGGCGGGCGAGTTCTCCTCGGCCAGCGCAATCAGGCCGAGCAAGGCATCGGTCACGCCCTTGCATGCCGACAGGACGACGGCCTTGCGCGTGGCAGGATCGTTCTCGATGATCTTCGCGACGCGCTCCATGCACGCGGCGTCGGCGACGCTCGATCCGCCGAACTTGTGGACTTTCCAGGCTTGCACGCTACGGACTCGCTTATTCGGGCGCCCGCCATGCCCTTTGCCCTGCCGCGGCGTGCAGCGGGGCCGTAGGCGGCAGCTTGCGGGGATTTTCGTTGCTTCGAACCTTGAAACTCTATCTTCTTGCAGCGCGGCAGGCAAACTAGCGGGCCATGGACGAGCAGGCTACGGGACTCCACGCCGCGATCCTGGCTGCAGGGCCGGGCACGCGCTTTGGCGGCATCAAGCCGCTGGTCAGGCTGCGCGGCGAACCTGTCCTCCACACCCTTGCCGCCAACGCTGCATTCATCACCGGCCAGTCGGTCAGCGTGGTGCTCGGCGCCCATGCCGGTGAAATCGCACCGGCGTTGCGGCAGCGCGCGATATCGATCGCGCTGAACCGCGGCTGGGACGAAGGCATCGCCAGTTCCGTGCGCATGGCGGTCCACTCGGCGCCGCCTGGATCGGGGGCCTTGCTGCTGCTGCTCGCCGACCAGGTTGCCGTCACCGCCGACGACTTGCGCCGCCTGCACGCGAGCTGGCGACGTCACCCCGTCCTCATCGCAGCGGCGCTCTACCAGGGCGCGCCCGGGCTCCCCGCGATTTTTCCTCGCTGGGCCTTTACCGACCTGCTGGCGTTGCGCGGCGAGCGTGACCCGCGCGTGGTACTGCGCAGCAACATCGACCGTGTCGTCCGGGTTCCCATGAGCAACGCGGGTTTCGATCTCGATACGCCGGAAGACCTCCTGCAGCTGGAATCAGCGCAAGCCTCCGGCAACGACGCCACGCCCTGAGGTATTATGTCAACGCGACGGGGCACCCCCTGAGAGGCGTGTCTTGCTTTCGTCGCATGCTCCGCGAGGCATACCCGCGAGGTCATATCCTCACACGGCAGCATTCAACCTATTCGTGGAGTCGCGCGCATGTCTCGCAGCACGTTCCTGCCTTCCCTCGCCGGTATCTGCCTCTATGTCGTGTCCGGGGCCGCCATGGCCGGCGCCGTGGCCGACCAGTTCCGCAGCGGTGCCTTCGGCCTGCCCTGGAGCGCCGACAAGAACGCAATCCAGGCCAAGTATCCCGGGGGCACCTGGGACAAGGATGACAACGGCGCCGACCGCTATTGCGCGCCGAGCCGGCAGGCACTGCTGAAGCTGCCGGCCCAGCACCAGACCAAGGAATTGTGTTTCATCATGGGGTTCGACAAGACGATGGGCGCCGTATCGGCGCGCCTCGACCCGAGCCTGCCCTCGCTGCTGGCGGTCGTGAACCGCTCGCGCACGATGTTCGGCGACTTCGATGCGGTGAAACGCGACGACGCCGCCATCCAGTCGAAGTACACCTACATGCTGTGGCTGCGGGACGCGCCCATCATCGCAGTCGTGAGCAGCGCCAACGGCGACGATGGCAAGCCGAACATGGTCGCGTTCTCGGTGGCGGACGAGGCTTCGCTGTTTGCGAAGGACGCCGACAAGGTTTCCAACAAGCCGCGCTGAGGCTTGACTCAGCCCCGGGCACCCTCGCCCAGTTCCACGGGCGAGGATTGCGGCAACAACAGGTTGCCGTCGGACAGCACCGCCCCGCCCGACCTGTGCTCGAGCCATTCGAGGAAGGGCTTCCAGGTGTCGAGGTCTTCCTGCAGCAGGGCGCCCTTCATCTCGTGGATGCCCATGCCGCATTCGGCCGAACGCACGTAGGCCTGGGAATCACGCAACACCGCGGCGACCGGGATGCGCAGACTCTCGAGGAAGCGCATCAGCGTGCTGAACGCCTTGGTGTAACGCCGCGCCCGGTTGGCAACGATCACCAGCCTGCGCTCCGACCGATGCACCCGGCCGACGAGCAGCAGGTCCGCAATGGCCCGTGAAGCTGCGTGGATGTCGATATCCGAAGGCAGCACGGGCACGACGATCGCGTGCGCATCCTGGGTGAGCTCCGGCAACTGCAGCGGCGTGACCGCAGCTGGCGTATCGACGATGAGCGTATCGGTGCCAGGCGGTGTCCGCAGCGCGAACGAACGCGTGACGCCCAGCTTTTTCTCGTAGGCCGCGATGCCATGGATGGGAGCCACGTCGGCCGGCCGCAAGCGCAGCCACCGCATGCTCGAGCCCTGCGGATCGTGATCCATCAGGGCGACCGTGCGCCCCGCCCAGGCGTAATGGGCCGCCAGGTTCGTCGCAATGGTCGACTTGCCCGACCCGCCCTTGGGGTTCAGGACGACGATCTTGCGCAGGACGGGGGCGTGAGACTGTTCCATAGCCGACGAGTGGGGATTCCTGCGAGGACCGTACCCGACCGTCAGCCTCCGCCGCAAGCTTTCGTGCAAAAAGTGCTCGCCGCCCGGCGACGGCGGGCCTCAGCCCGGACGCGGCGGGGCCGGTAGCGCGCAGTTTCGCGGCAATGAAGGCCGAATGTGGGACGTGCAGGAGGTCGGCCACCCTGCGGATCAGGTGCTCTTCGTATTTATGGATCGCCATGTCCGCGTCAGCGACGCGCCATAACGCTTCCAGCAGCTGGATCTTGTCGGCTTCGGTGTACGAGCGGTTGATCTGCGAGGTGAACTGGAACAGGTCATGCGACTTGTCGATCTGGCGCTCAGCCTCCTCGACCAGGGCGCGTGTCGCTTCTGGCTGCAGCCCCAGCAGGCCCGCCACCGAGGCCATCGCCTGCTCGCGCTCGGCGGACCCCACCTCATAGTCGGCGCGCAGGACTTCGACGAGCAAGGCCGCCACGGCGAGGTTGGTGCCCATCTCGGCCGCCCCCTCCCCGCCCTGCGCTGCGCCACCGGGCAGGTACTTCGAGATCCAGTCCTTCAGGCTCATGTGGCGACGTGCTCGTGCGTGAATAAAAGTGCCGGCATGCTGCCACCGGCACGTGCTGAAGCCAACCGGGTCGCGCGCGCGAAGTCGGCTCAGCATAATGCCCACATCTGACACGCCGGAGGAAAACCAGGATGAACCCCAGGAATATGACGATCGCGGCCGCCATCGCTGGCCTGTTGGCCGTAGGTACCGCCCAGGCCAATCACCACGAGGGTGCCGCCGACAAGGTCAAGTGCTACGGCGTCGCCAAGGCAGGCAAGAACGATTGCGGCACGGCCAGCCATAGCTGCGCCGGCATGGCCAAGACGGACAACGACCCCAACGAGTGGGTCAGCATGCCGAAAGACGCCTGCGAGAAAGCCGGTGGCAAACCGGGCAAGGACAAGCCGGCGATGTAAGCAGCCGTGGCAGGCGAATCGACGAATGCGCCTGCTCCGCGCAGCCCGCTACCGGCACGCGCCGGGATCGGGCTGCGCTCGCAACACCATGCAACGATCCTGACCGCCGCGCCGGCCCCGGCGTGGATCGAAGCGCATACCGAGAATTATTTCCACGAGGGCGGCCCGGCAGTCCGGGCGCTCGAGCGGGCACGCAGTCTTTATCCACTCAGCCTGCATGGCGTCGGCCTCGGACTGGGGTCGGCTGACCCGCTCGATCGCGATCACCTCGAACGGGTCCGAACGGCCGTGCGACGCTTCGAACCTGCCCTGGTCAGCGAGCACGCTTGCTGGGGCCACGTCGACGGCGAGCACTTCAACGACCTGCTGCCCCTGCCCTACACGGAAGAAGCGGCGCTGCACCTCGCTGCCCGCGTGCGCGAAGTGCAGGACTTCCTGGGGCGGCAGATCCTGGTGGAGAACCTCAGCGCCTATGTGAGCTTCGCGCACTCGCATTTGTCCGAAGGCGAGTTCTTGGGCCTCGTGGTCGAGCGCAGCGGTTGCGGCCTGTTGCTCGACGTCAACAACGCCTATGTGAACGCAGCCAATCTCGGGTTGGTACTCGACGACTTTTTTGCGGCCCTGCCAGCCAAAGCCGTGCAGGAAATCCATCTCGCGGGACACTCACGACGACGGATCGGTGCGCGCGACCTGCTGCTGGATGACCATGGCAGTGCCGTGTGCGAAGCCGTCTGGGCGCTCTATGAATCGGTGTTGCAGCGACTGGGGCCCGTGCCCACGCTGATCGAGTGGGACAACGACGTGCCCGCCCTGGACACACTTCTTGCCGAGGCTGCCCGGGCCGATCGCCTGCTGCGCCAATGCACTCCTGCAGCGACGTGAAGCCGGCATGAATCTCAGGGACGTGCAGCGGGCGTTCGGGCGCGCATTGCGTGACGGAGAACCCCTGCCAGCCGATGGGTCCCCGGACTTCGGCGAGCGCTTCGACGCTTATCGCAACAATGCGTGGCAGTTCTTCGCCGCTGCGCTCGAGCAGACCTACCCAGTGGTGCTGCGACGCGTAGGCGCGGAGTACTTCCGCCAACTGGCCCGGGAGTACCGGGACGCCTACCCTTCGCGCCGGGGCGACCTGCACTGGGTCGGCAGCGAGTTCCCGGCCTGGCTCGCCACCCGCATGGCCGCGTCCGGATACGAGTGGCTGGCCGATCTCGCCGCACTCGAATGGGCCGTGGCCAGCGCGACCGTGTCCCCGGCACCGCCTGCGATTCCCATCACCGCCCTCGCTGGATTTGCGCCCGAGTCGCTCGCGAACCTGCGCATCGAATTGCACCCGTCACTGCGCATGGTCGATTCGCAGTTTCCCGTCTGGCGCGTGTGGCAAGCCAACCAGGGCGACGATCCGAGTCCGGTCGACCTGGAACTGGGTGGCGAGTGCTGCGTGGTGGCCTGCGTGGACGATCGGCCGGTGGTGTATCGCATCGACACGGACGAATATCGCCTGCTCGAACGGCTGGTGCATGGCGACTCGTTGAGCGACGCGCTGGCTGCTGCGCAGACCGACGCGGATGCGCTCGGCCGCGTGCTCGCGTGGGCTTTCAGCGAGCGACTGGTCGCCGGGATCGTCAGTCCATCCGCTCCGGCTTCACGCTGACGAGCTCGCCGTTTTCCACTTCGCAGCTCAGCTCGATGGGCTGGCAGCAGACCTGGCAGTCTTCGACATAGGTGAACGAACCCGCGCTCAGGTCCACCTGGGTCTCGTAGCGCTCCCAGCAATAGGGGCACAGGAGCGAAACGAACTCGGTGGCTTCGCCACTGGCCTGGGCTGATCCGCCCGGTTCGTAAACCGGCTCGAGACCGTACAACTCGTCGATCACGCCGGCGTCGGTGGCCGCCACGCGGCGCTTGACTGCATCGAGGGGTGTCGGTCGACGCTGCGTCACTTCGTTGCCTCCTGCATGACCTTGTCCAGTGCGAGTTGCGCGATGGCGTGGTAGCCCGGGCGCGCCTCGGCATAGACGCGTCGAGCAAACGCGGCCTGTGCTGGCGAACGCAGCAGGTCTTCGTACAGCGGCCTGATGAGCTTCAAGCGGCCGATACTCGTGAGATAACGCTCGAGCGTCGGCTCGAGGCCGGGATAGCCGCTGGCAATCGCGAGACGGTACCAGGCGTGGGCGATCTCCGCGTTGCGGGACTGCGTCAGCTGAAACCGCTGGTCGAGCTCCTGCAGCCGTCCGACGGGCTGGGGACGAGACATGCGCGTGATGAAGTGCAGCCACTCCTGCGTCGTCCAGCGACCGGCGGGCAGGTCCTGCGTTGCGAGCGTGCCTTTTTCCCAGCTCGAGCGGACATCGTCCACGCGTGAGAGCACGGCAGAGTGGACGAACTCCGCATCGTCCGGAATGCCGACGCCATCGATCCAGCGCGTGAGAAATTGTTCGTCGACGCGGCCTGGATACTTTGCGATCAGTTCCTGCTGCAGTTCGGCAACGAACTGCGGCGTGGTGACGCTGGTGAAGGCGTGGCGGTCGAACCACCCTTGCAGGAACGCATCGAGCCGGGCGCGCCCGAACCGTCGCTCCAACTGGTAAAGGAAGAGCGCGCCTTTGTCATAGGCAACCTCCGATCCTTCGTCGGCGGGTCGCCCGGCCAGGTCGGGCGCCAACCCTCCGCGCCAGGCCTCGTCCGGCGCAAGCTCTGCGAGCGCCAGGCGCAGGTCCTGCTCGCCGACGCCCCATTCGAGGCCCGCCCGCTCCTCGCCGTAGACCGCCTCCATGATTCGTCGCTCCAGGTACGTGGTGAAACCTTCGTTGAGCCAGCCATCGCGCCAGGTCGCGTTGGTGACGAGGTTCCCGGACCACGAGTGGGCCAGTTCATGCGACAGCACACCCACCAGGGACTTGTCGCCGGCTATGACGGTGGGCGTCATGAAAGTGAGCCGCGGATTCTCCATGCCGCCGTACGGAAACGACGGCGGCAGCATCAGCACGTCGTAGCGGCCCCATCGATACGGCCCGTAGAGCGTTTCGGCCTTCAGCATCATGCGTTCCGCGTCTTCGAACTCGGCCGCCGCGGCCGCCACCCTGGATGGTTCCGCCCAGACACCGGTGCGCGGACCGATCGCGCGAAATTCGAGGTCCCCTACGGCCAGAGCGAGCAGGTAGGTCGGAACCGGCTGCGGCATGCGGAACCGAAACTCGGTCGCTCCGGCTCGATTGGCAGGGTCGCCTTCCGCTGCCATCACTGCAACGAGTCCCGGTGGCACGCGCAACGTCGCGGTAAATGTCGAACGAATCCACGGCGTGTCCTGCAACGGTGCAATCGAGCGCGCGTGGATGGCCTGTGCCTGGCTGAACAGGAACGGCGCACGCCGGTCGGCAGTCTGTTCGGGCCGCAACCATTGCAGGCCTGACGCCTGTGGTGTGGTTGCGTAGGCGATCCGGACCCGCGTCGCATGCAGCGGCAACTCGATGCGCAGTGCGCTGCCAAGTTCTCCGGCCGGCGGGTCGAGCCTGAAGTTCACAGGCTTGAATTGATTGCTGCCCGCGGGGGCGCCCTGCACGGACTTGATCTGCAGATCGCGGGTGTCGAGCACGAGTTCCCGGGCCCGCGGATCGACGCGTCGCAGATCGAGAGTGGCATGGCCACGCAGCACCTGGGCCGCAAAGTCCACGTCCAGATCGAGGTCGAAACTGGTGGTGACGAACTTGAGCGGGTCGGCCTGGCTGTGGACGTCGGGCCAGCTGGACGGATCAGTCGCCATCGCCACTCCCGCAGGCGACTTAGCGGCACGAGCAGACGCCGGCGCAGACGCGACATCGGCGGCCCCGCTGGTGGTCGCACTCGCGAGCAGCGTCACGCACAGCGCAGCGCGCAGTAATGCCTTGGCGCTCGGCAGCGGGCTGGCGTGGGACGTTTCAGACTGCGGCATGAGTGTCTCTGCGGGTCATTGTGGCCGGGGGACGGATGCTGCCAAGGATACGGATGAGCGAAGCTGTGGGCGACATGGCTTGAGCGGAGCTGCCGATGAAACCCGACATTTGGGACGCCATCGTGGTGGGTGGCGGTCCGGCGGGACTGAGCGCCGCGCTGGTGCTTGGGCGATGCCGCAGGCGCGTGCTGGTATGCGACGACGGGCACCAGCGCAACCGCAGCGCTCCCGAGCTGCACGGATTTCTCACCCGCGATGGGGTTCCGCCCGCGCGCTTCCTGGACCTTTCGCGGGAAAGCCTTAAACCTTACCGCAACGTCACGCTCCTGGCCGGTGAAGTCGAGTCGATCGCCCGGGTGGAGAGTGAGTTCAGAGTGCGCATCGCAGGCGAGCAGGACTACCGCTGCCGCAAGGTGCTGCTCGCGACGGGTGTGCAGGACCAGTTGCCGCAGGTCGCCGGCATCGAGCAGTTCTACGGGCACACCGTTCATCACTGCCCCTACTGCGATGGCTGGGAAGCCCGGGACGACGCGATCGCGGTGTATGGTCGACGGACACGCGCGTTCGAGTTGTCGCGTGCATTGACGGCCTGGAGCAGCGACCTCGTGCTCTGCACGGACGGCGCCTCGGGCCTCGACCCACGGCAGAAGCGCCACCTGGCTCGCAACGGAGTCCGACTCATCGAGGACAGCATCGAGCGCGTGAGCGGCCGCGAAGGCCAGCTCGAGGCGATCCATTTCACCAATGGACGCCGACTGCCGCGACGCCGGCTCTTTTTCGACCTGCCAGCGCGTGCGCGCTCGGAACTCCCACGCCAACTCGGTTGCCGGATCCGCAAGGACGGCACGGTGCGCTGCAGCGGTTACGAGGCCACTGAGGTGCCCGGCGTCTTCATCGCAGGCAACATCGCTGGCGGCGTACAACTGGTCATCGTCGCAGCCGCCGAGGGCGCCCAGGCCGCTTTCGGCATCAACCTGGCGCTGACGCGTGAGAACTTCGAGTTGAACGCGACCGGCCAGGAGATCGTCGAGCACCCGACGTCGTAAACGGCCGGCTCCGGTACACTCACCCTATGGATACTGGCTTTTCACAAGTCCTGGCCGCAATCGATCGCACCGACGCCGTGTCCTTCAACGTGGTGGTGCCGCCCGACTGGCTGCAGGGCCGTACCGTGTTCGGCGGGTTGCAGATGGCGCTCGCCGTGCGGGCAATGCGCGCCGTGCTGCCGTTGCACGCGGCAGCCCTGCCGTTGCGCAGCGCCCAGATGACGTTCGTCGGGCCGCTGCTGGGCGGCACTCCGATCCGGATGCGCGCAGAAGCGCTGCGCGTCGGAAAATCGACCGTGCATGCGCGCTGCGACCTGCAGCATGACGACGGCAAGCTCGCCTGCACCGCCGTCGGCATCTTCGGCGGGCCGCGCGAATCGCATTTCGTCCGGGAGATGCCGCGCCCGGATCCAGGCAGGACGCCCGCTGCCTCCGACCAACCCGCCGTCGACCTCGGCGCGGCATTTCACCAGCATTTCGAGGTGAGGATGGCACGCGGTGCGCCGCCCTACGCGGGTTACCACGAGCCGCGCTCGATGACTTACGCGCGACTGCGCGACAGGGACTGCGGATCCGAAGACGCTTTGCTGGCACTGTCCGATGTCATTCCGACGCCCGTCCTGTCGACGCTGCGAACTCCTGCCCCGGCCAGTTCCGTCAACTGGATGATCGAAGTCCTGCGCGATCCCGCCTACCTCGACCTGCAGGACTGGGCCCTCATCGATGCGGAAGTTCGCGCCGGCACGTCTGGTTACCTCAGCCAGACGGCCGTGCTGTACGGCGCGGACGGGCACGCCTACTCGGTCAATCACCAGACCGTCGCCGTCTTCGGCTGAGCGTCGTCGCGTGCAGGCTGCGTTCTCCCATTCCTACGCCGCGCTGCCCGCGCGCTTCCACGCCCGCACCGCGCCGACACCGGTCGCGGCACCGGCGCTGATCGCGTTCAACGACCGCTTGGCGCAGGAACTGGGCGTCGACCGCTCGGCCGTCGACGACCAGCGTCTGGCAGCCTTTTGCGTGGGCAACGAGATTCCAGCCGGCGCGTTACCCGTGGCCATGGCGTACGCGGGACATCAGTTCGGTTCGTTCGTGCCCCAACTCGGTGATGGTCGCGCGTTGTTGTTCGGCGAGGTCCTCGACCAGGCCGGCCAGCGCCGCGACCTGCAATGGAAAGGAGCGGGCCCCACGCCCTTCTCGCGTCGCGGTGACGGACGCTCGGCACTGGGTCCGGTCCTGCGCGAATACCTGGTGAGCGAAGCCATGCACGCGCTGGGCGTGCCGACCACGCGCGCATTGTCCGCAGCCATCACTGGCGAGCATGTGCTGCGGGAGGAAGGATTGCTGCCCGGCGGCGTTCTGATTCGGGTCGCCGCCAGCCATGTGCGCATCGGCACGTTTGAATTCTTTGCCGCGCGCGGCGACGTCGACGGAGTGCGCACGCTGGCCGACTATGTCCTGGCGCGTCACTACCCCGGCCTCGCGTCGGATCCCGACCGCTACTTCGGCCTGCTCGATGCGGTGGCCGACCGCCAATGCGCGCTGGTCGCGCGCTGGATGCAGGTCGGCTTCATCCACGGGGTGATGAACACCGACAACATGACCATCTCGGGCGAAACCATCGACTTCGGCCCCTGTGCATTCATGGACGAATACGACCCCGCGACGGTCTACAGTTTCATCGACCGACGCGGCCGCTACGCCTATGGCAACCAGCCCGCCATCCTGCAGTGGAACCTGGCGCGGCTGGCAGAAGCGCTGTTGCCACTGCTCGACGCCGATCACGGCGCGGCGCTGGAGCGCGCAACCGCCGCCGTGCATTCGATACCGGCGCGCTACGCGGAGTACTGGCTGCAAGGATTCCGTCAGAAGCTCGGCCTGCAGACGATCGAGGCGATGGATCAGGAACTGGCGCAGGGCCTGCTGCAGATCATGCAGGCAGAGCGGGCCGACTTTACGAACACGTTCCGCGACCTCACGGCCGCGACCACCCACCCGAACGCACTCGCGCCAGCATTCAAGGAATGGCGAGCGGCCTGGCTGGCGCGGCTGGCGCGGGAACCAGGGGGTGTCGATGCAGCTGCGATGCGGCTGCGCCGGTCCAACCCCGCCTACATTCCACGCAACCACCGCATCGAGGCCGTGATCACTGCAGCGGTGGCACGGAACGACTTCGCGCCCTTCCACGCGCTGCACGCATTGCTTGCGCGTCCGTTCGAAGACCAGCCCGGGCAGGAGGCCTACCGTGAGCCTCCGCTGCCACAAGAGCGCGTGCAGAACACGTTCTGCGGCACCTGAGACTTCATGGGCGCGCCATCGCTCCCATCAACTCCTTCAGCAGTTTGACGGCCACGATCGCGGTGGTGTCGCCGGTATCGCACGCGGGATTCAACTCGACGACATCGGCGCCGACCAGCGGACCCGGGATGCGCGCCAGGACCTGCACGATGTCGCGCACGCTGAGGCCCGCGGGCTCGGGATGCGAGACGCCGGGAGCAAACGCGGGGTCGAGCGCGTCGAGGTCGATGGTGACGTACAAAGGTGCCGGCGGAATCGGCACGGTGTCCGGCGAAAATCCAGTCCACTCGACCACCTCGACGCCGAAGCGCTGCGCCTGCGCGCGGTTGTGACGGCTCCACGTGCGCACGCCCACCTGCACCAGCCTGCGCGCGAGGCCTCGCTCCATGATCCGGGCGAACGGGCTCGCGTGCGACCTTGGATTGCCGGCGTAATCGTCGTACAGGTCAGGGTGCGCGTCGAAGTGCAGCAGGTTGAGGGGACCGTGCACGCGTGCGAGCCCTTCCACCAACGGAAAGGTCACCGAGTGGTCGCCGCCGATCGCGAGCACGGGTCCGTTCCGCGCGGCCGCCGCAGCGGCCGTGACGATCAGTTCGTGATCGGCCGCAGTCTCGCCAATGGCCACGTCACCGAGATCGGCAACGCTGAGATCGACATCGATCTCGAGCCCGCTCTCCGTCGCTGAGTTGCCGAACTCCGCATAGCGCTGCCACGCCGCCCTGATCGCTTGCGGGCCCGACGCCGCACCGCGCCTGTAGGACGAATTGACGTCTGTGGGAACGCCGAGCAACTGGATTCGCATGGGGCGAGTCTAGCGGCTGCGGCGTGCGGCTGCGATCGCGCGTCACGCACGGTTCACCGCAATCCGCGCGAGGCCCGCTGCCAGCGCCGGTGGACTTGCATTAAGGTAGCGGCATTGGCTCCACGCCGGCGAGGACGGTACCGATGCTCGAAAAGACCTTGCTCTCCACAGTGCTTGTCGCAGGCCTGGGTCTTGCGGCGCTTGCGCAGGCTGCGCCGCAAACCAGCGGAGGCACGCCCACCGTCGCATGCAAGTCGACCGTCACTGGGGACCTGCGCCTGCACACCCTGCGCAGCCTGATTTTCAATAACGAGCGGAAAATCCGCGTGCTGCTGCCGCGCGGCTATGACGACGCAGCCAACAGCGGTCGACGCTATCCGGTGCTGTACATGCTCGACGGGCAGAACCTGTTCGACGCCTGCCTCAGTGACGTCAGCGCGCACGAGTGGGGCCTGGACGAGATCACGGCGCGACTGACCGGCGCAGGCGAAATGCCGCCGTTCATCGTCGTCGGCGTCGATCATGCAGCAGCCCTCCGCGCGTCCGAATACCTGCCCTACAAGGACTTCATCGGCAGCCCGGACATGGCGGAGCCCGCGGGCAAGCAGTTCCCGGACTTCCTGGTGCGGGAGGTGATGCCGCTGGTCAACGACAAGTACCGCACATTGACGGGAGCTCCCAACACCGGGATCGGCGGTTCGTCCTACGGCGGTGTGGCCACGTTGTATGCGCTATTGGCCAAGCCGGGTGAGTTCGGTTACGGACTCATCGAGAGCCCGACGCTTGTGGGTCGGCATGGGCCAGCTGGTGCGGGATACGAACCCACTCGCAGCCATGCCGGCCAAGGTGTTCATCGGCTTCGGCGGCAAGGAGGCGGACGATCCTGCGATCAGCCGCAAGATGATCGGCATGGTGCAGCAGGTCGAAGCCAACTTCCGCGCCGCGGGCTACGACGACTCGAACGTGCGCGTCGTCATCGATCCCGACGCCCTGCACACGGAAGCCGCCTGGGAGAAACGCCTGCCCGAGGCACTGCGCTTTCTGTTCGGCGACTGGAAACCGCAGGCACCTTCCCCCACGAAGTAATCCGTCGTGCGCCGCAGGGCGGGCACGGCTAAAATTGCCGTTTCCACCCCAGCCTGGAATTCCATGCTCGCCTCCTTGCTCGCATCCGGCCGTACCCTGCTGGCCGACGGCGCCACCGGCACCAACCTGTTCGCGATGGGCCTCACCTCCGGTGACGCCCCGGAGATGTGGAACATCGACCACCCGGAGCGCATCCGCGCGCTGCACCAGGGCTTCGTCGACGCCGGCTCCGACATCATCCTGACCAACAGTTTCGGCGGTAATGCGCGGCGCCTGATGCTCCACGGCATGCAGGACCGTGTGCGCGAGATCAACCGGCTGGCAGCCCAGCACGCGCGCGCCGTGGCCGACAAGGCCGGGCGCCCCGTCGTCGTCGCGGGTTCAGTCGGCCCGACGGGCGACCTGTTCGAGCCGCTCGGCGTATTGACCGAGCCGATGGCGATCGCTGTATTCGAGGAGCAGATGCACGGCCTGAAGGAAGGCGGTGCCGACGTCGCCTGGATCGAGACGATGTCGTCGCTCGAGGAAATCCGCGCGGCGGCGATCGCAGCCGCCAACGTCGGCATCCCGTACACGTTCACCGCCAGCTTCGACACCGCGGGCCGCACGATGATGGGCATCACGCCTGCTGCGCTGGTGGAGTTTGCGCAAAGCCTGAGCCCGCCTCCGCTCGCCATCGGCGCCAACTGCGGCGTCGGCGCCTCCGATCTCGTGATGACCATCCTCGGCATGACCGCGAAGGAAGCCGGCATCCCCATCATCGCCAAGGCGAATGCAGGCGTGCCGCAGTTCATCGGCGCAGAGATTCACTATTCGGGCACGCCCGAACTGATGGCGACCTATGTCGACCTGGCCGCCAACTCGGGCGCGCGCATCATCGGCGGCTGCTGCGGCACGACGTTCGCTCACCTGTCTGCCATGCATCACGCCCTGGGTCATCATCACGCCGGGCCGCGGCCCGACGAAGCGGCTGTGATTGCCGAGCTGGGCCCGCTGCAGGCACCCGGCGCCAAAGGTGGTCACGCTGCGGGCGGCACTGGTCGTCGCAGTCGCAGGTGATCTGACCGGCGGCAGGCCGCTAGCGCGCGACGCGGCCCTCCCGCAAAAAGACGTCAACCTTCGCTACGGGAGTCCTTGCGATTCTTGTAGCGACTGATGGCCAGCGGGCGGCCGCGCACCTCGACTGTGCGCAGGTGAGCCAGCGTTTTCTCGGTGATGTCGGCCGGCAGGCGGACCAGCGTGTGGTCGTCGCGGATGCTGAGGCCGTTGATCTCCGTGCCGTGCAGGTCGCCTTCGTGTGCCAGCGCGCCGACGATGTTGCCCGGCAGCACGCCATGCATGCGGCCGACCTCGAGGCGGAACGTCGCCTGCGGTCCTTCGGACTTGCGCGTCCGGGGGGCACGCTGCGGCGCATCGTCGTCACCCGACGCACGGGTGGCGCTTTCGCCCTTGGCTGCCGCCTCGCCCTTGGGCTCCCGACGCTTGCTTACGGCCAGCGACTTGCCGCCACGAACCATCGAAGCCAGGGCCGTGGCGACGTCGAGCAGGTCGGCATCGGTTTCCCGCAGGTAGTCTTCGAGCACGCCCCGATACGCTTCGCCGGCCTGTGAGGCCACGGCGTCGGCGATTTCCTGCTTGAACTTGGTGGCGCGCTTGGCATTGACGTCGTCGAGCGTCGGCAGGGTCATCGCTTCGATGGGCTGTCGCGTCGCGCGCTCGATGATTCGCAGCATGTTGCGCTCGCGCGGGGCGATGAAGAGGATCGCCTCGCCGCTGCGCCCTGCCCGTCCGGTACGACCGATACGGTGCACGTAGGATTCGCTGTCATACGGCACGTCGAAGTTCACGACGTGGGTGATGCGGTCGACGTCGAGTCCGCGGGCCGCCACGTCGGTGGCGACCACGATGTCGACCTTGCCGGCCTTGAGCGCAGCCACGGTGCGCTCGCGCTGGGCCTGCAGGATGTCCCCGTTCAGGGCCGCAGAGGCGAACCCGCGCGCCTCGAGCTTTTCGACGAGTTCCACGGTCGCCTGCTTGGTGCGCGCAAACACCAGCATGGCATCGAAGGTTTCGACTTCGAGGATGCGGGTCAGCGCGTCGAGCTTGTGCATGCCAGACACCACCCAGTAGCGCTGGCGGATGTTGGTTGCCGTGGTCGTCTTCGACTTGATCGTGACTTCCTGCGGCGAACGCAGGTGCTTCTGGGCGATGTTGCGGATCGGCTTCGGCAGCGTGGCCGAGAACAACGCCACCTGTCTTTCCTTCGGCGCCATGCCGAGGATCTCGTCGATCGCGTCGACGAATCCCATCTGCAGCATCTCGTCCGCTTCGTCGAGCACGACGTACTTCAGCGTGGCCAGGTTGAGCGTGCCGCGCTGCAGGTGATCCATCACGCGACCGGGAGTGGCGACGATCACGTGCGTGCCGCGCTTCAGTGCGTTGAGCTGCGGCGTGTAACTCTGGCCGCCGTAAATCGGCAGCACGTGCAATCCGGGCATCTTGCTGGCGTACTTCTGGAACGCTTCCGCCACCTGGATGGCGAGTTCACGGGTGGGGACGAGCACCAGCACCTGCGGTTCGCGGCGGGCTACGTCCAGCATCGACAGGAACGGCAACGCAAAAGCCGCGGTTTTGCCCGTACCGGTCTGGGCCTGGCCAATCAGGTCATTGCCCGCCAGCAGGACGGGAATGGTCGCCGCCTGGATCGGTGAAGGGGATTCGTACCCCACGTCGCGCAACGCGGCAACGACCGGCTCGGACAGGCCGAGTTCGGCAAACGTGGGAATAACTTGGTCGTCAGCGGAGTGGTTTGACATCAGGTTCTCTCGTGGGAGCGGAACCCCGAGCAGCTGAGTCCCAAAGTGCGGCACGGATCATACCGCAATGCAGCATTTCCTGCTGCCCTTTCGTTCTGCAAGGCTCTTGACTGGCCTGCAGCCAGCAATCGACCGTTACCCGGTGGTCCAGCCGCCGTCCACGCTGTAGACGGAACCGGTGACGAACGACGCCTCGTCCGAGACCAGGAACAGCGCGGCGTTCGCGATCTCCTCCGGCTGGGCCAGCCGCTTCATGGGGTGCATCGCCTCGATCATCTGCTGCCCTTCTGGCGTCGAGCAGGTCGTCGCGCGTATCAGCGGCGTATCCACGCCACCCGGTGCAATCGCGTTGATGCGGATGCCGTCGAGCGCGTAGTCGATGGCGCTGGTGCGCGTGAGACCGACGACGCCGTGCTTCGCTGCCGTGTAGGCAGCCGCCATTGGGAAACCAACGACGCCCGCAGCCGATGCGATATTGACGATGCTGCCGCGACGCCTGGGCAGCATCGCCGCCAGCTCGTGCTTCATGCTGTGGAACATGCCATCGAGGTTGTTCTGCATGAGTTCGCGGTAGGCGGCCGTATCGATCTCGTGCAAACGGCCGACCGGCCCCAGGATGCCCGCGCAATTGACGGCCCCGTCGAGGCGACCCCAGTGCGCGCAGATGCCGGTGATCGCCGCGGCGACGGCGGCCTCGTCGCACACGTCGATCGCGAATGACTTCACGCGCCCGGGGAAGTCGCGTTCGAAGCCACCGGCCACCGTCTCGAGCCGTGCCGCGTCACGGTCGATCATGGCGACGCGCGCGCCTTCATGGAGGAATCGGCGAGCCACGGCTTCGCCGATGCCCGAGGCAGCGCCGGTCACGCAGCAGACCTGTTCCTGCAGTCGCATGACGTTACCTCCAACCGCTCCCGACATCGAGCGTGACTGTGGTCACGGAGCCGCAGCCGGCTTCGGCGCACGAACTTCGACGGTCACCTTCGGAATGTGCCCGGTGAACCTGGACTTCGCTTCCGCACCGATCGATTCGACGACTGGCGTGCCGAGATCGATGCCAACGTCGGCCGTCTCGTCCGCCGAGAACAGGCCCGCCTGGGTGTGTTCGATCCTTCCCTGGGCTACCTGCTCGTCGTTCACATAGAGCGTGCCGACGCCGCCCTTGCCGGGACCACCACCGTCGCTGGCGAAGTCGAAACGAATCGTCGCCTTGCCGGGCGGCAGCGGCTTGCTCGACACGATGCTGGTGTGTTGCAACCCGAGGAAGTTGTAGTCGTAGGCCGGGACGCCATCCTTGACGTACAAGGACCAGCCGCCGAAACGCCCGCCCTGCGCCAGGATCGTGCCGTTGCCACCGCTCGCCGGCACGTCGACCTCGGCGGTGACGGTCTTCGAACGGTTCTTCACGTTGACGAAGACCGCTTCCATCATGCCGGTCATGCCTTCGGCGAGCGTCATCGAAGTGCGGCCCGCCATGAGGTCGGGACGGCCGACCGACGCCGCATCGAGCCGCTCGAAGACGCGATCGTCCATCGGCAGCACGTGGTGCTTGGCCGCTTCCTTGAGGAACACTTCCTGCAACTCGGCCAGCTTCTGCGGATTCTTCGCGGCCAGGTTGTTGGCGAGACTGAAGTCAGATTGGACGTTGAACAGCTCCCAGGCGGAGTTGTCTTCAAGCGACCGGCGCGGCTTGGGCTCCCATGGCGCCCTGTGGATCGTGCGTGCGTACCAGCCGTCGTGGTAAATGGCGCGGTTGCCGGCGATCTCGAAGTACTGCGTGGTGTGGCGTTCCTTCGCCGCAGCGTCGTCAAAGGAGTACACGAGGCTGGTGCCTTCGATCGGCACCTGCGGCGTGCCGTTGACGCTCTTGGGCTCCGGCAGCGTGGCAGCCTGCAGCACCGTCGGCGCGACGTCGATCACGTGGCTGAACTGCGTGCGGATGCCGTTCTTTGCCTTGATTCCCTGCGGCCAGCTCACGACCATGCCATTGCGCGTGCCACCGAAGTCCGAAGGCACCTGCTTCATCCAGCCGAACGGCGCGTTGAGCGCAACCGCCCAGCCTGCGGCCATGTGCGGATAGGTCTCGGGACCGCCCCACTGGTCGATCCGCTTCAGCATGTCCTCGACTTTTTCCTGGACACCGTTGAAGTAGGTGTACTCGTTGAACATGCCGTGCTGGCCGCCTTCACCGCTCGTGCCGTTGTCGCCGACGATGTAGAAGACGAGCGTGTTGTCGCCTTCGCCCACGTCGTTGAACGCGTCCAGCATGCGACCCACTTCATGGTCGGTGTATTCGACGAACGCGGCGAACACTTCTGCCTGCCGGGTGAACAGCCGCTTCTCGTCAGCCGAGAGCGCCTGCCAGTCCTTGAGCGCGGGCGGCTTGGGTGCGAGTTGCGTACCTTTGGGCACGACCCCCATTGCGATCTGCCGCGCCAGGGTCTCTTCGCGAATCTTGTCCCAGCCCTGGTCGAATTTGCCATGCCACCGCGCGATCCATTCCTTCGGCACGTGATGCGGGGCGTGTGTCGCACCCGGAGCGAAATAGACGAACGAAGGCTTCCCCGGAGTGAGGGCCTTCTGGTACTTGATCCACGACACGGCCTTGTCGGTCATGTCAGTCATGAAGTGGTAGTTGGGATCGTCGGGCAATTCGACCTGGGTGACGCCGTCGTAGAGGTAAGGCGCCCACTGGTTGGTTTCGCCGCCCAGGAAGCCATAAAACTTGTCGAACCCCTGATGGGTCGGCCAGCGGTCCAGGGGACCGGCGATGCTGGCTTCCCACGAGGGCGTCTCGTGCCACTTGCCGAACGCGGCCGTGCTGTAACCGTTCAGCCGGAGCGTCTCGGCGAGCGGTGCGGTGGAGTTTGGAATCTGCCCGGTCGAACCCGGAAACCCCGTGGCCATCTCGGTGATGAATCCCATGTTGACCGTGTGATGGTTGCGACCGGACTTGAGTGCCGCGCGCGTCGGCGAGCACAGCGCCGTGGTATGGAAGTTGGTGTAGCGCAGGCCGCCCTTGGCCAGCTGGTCGAGCGACGGAGTGCCGATCGGACCGCCGAAGGCACTGGTCGCGCCGAAACCGAGGTCGTCGATGAGCACGATGACGACGTTGGGTGCGCCCGCGGGAGCCTTGACCTCAAACCTCGGCGGTGCCTTGGCGTTCCGAGCGTCCAGTTCATGGGTGATGGCCCGGTGGGGTTCAGCGATCGGCAGGACCGAGCGGTCCAGCACCGCATCGTTCGCGCTCCCAAACACGGGCCCGCCCGCGAGCAGCGCCAGCAGCGCGACGGTCCGGATCGTCATTCCTGACTCTGACATCGATTTTCCCCTTGGCGTTTTTCTCGGCTCGTCTGCAGCCTTGGCATGGCGACGACGAGCTTCGATTATTGCAGCGACCGCTGCGGCGCGCACCGGCGTGCAGCAAACAGGATCGACTTATCGCGACATCAAGTCAATGTATCGCGTCAACCTGCGGCTTCCGGTCAACGCGACAACCGCGCCCGGAACACGCTGGGAGTGTGGCCAGTCCAGCGTGTAAAGGCGCGGGTAAACACGGTCGCGTCGCCATACCCGAGCGCTGTTGCGACTCGCGCCACGGGAATGTCGGTATCGCACAGCAATTGCCGGGCGATCTCTTCACGGGTGTCATCAAGCAGACGCTGGAAGGTCGTGCCGGTCGCCTGCAGGCGCCGCCCCAGCGCCCTTTCGTGCAATCCAAGTCGGCGCGCGACCTCAGCGCGCGAGCATTGGCGGGTCAGCAGCAGCAGACGGATGGCCCTGCGCACGTCGCTGTGCACGACCGGATCCCGCCGGGCAATCGCGTTGGACGCGTTATCGGCCAACAGCGTGCGCAGCAACGGATCAGCGTCCACGATCGGCTGGGTCAGGCAATGCTCCGGGAACACGATCGCGGCCAGTATCGAGTCGAAACGCAACGGTGCCATGAAATAGTCGCGATACGGACGGATGTTCTCAGGACGCCGCCGCGGCAAGAGCACGGCATCGGGTCGCCACGCAGGCCCGCAAAGCTGCCGCATGACGTTCACCATGGCAGCGACCGCCAGGTCGTACACCTGGTTCGCGTTGCGCAGTCCAGTCACGTGCACGCCATAACTGAAAGTCACGCTGGCTTCGTGGATCGACACGTTGATCGAACCGCCGTTGTCGTGCAGGACGAAATAGGCGGCGAGATCGTTCAGCGCGGCGCCGACCGACGGCGCATTGCGCGCGACGCGCCCCGCCACGCCGAATGTCTGGATGTTGACGTACTGTCCCATGAGCAATCCGAAATGGGCGCATTCCGTCGCGCGCACACACAGCCCGATCAGTCGATCGAGATCTGCAAATGGAGCACTGAGCGTCGGATCCTCCAGATCCGCAAGGCTCAGCTTCGCCGTCTTCAGGATCGGCTCGCACGCCACGCCGAAGCTCGCGAGAATCGGCGGCAGTCCACGCAGGGCCGTCAGGTGCGTTCGGGCCGCCTGGGCGCGCAATGGCTGGTGGCCGCCCGCCGGCTGGGGATCGCGATCGCGCTGCTTCATGTCGCGAATAATCGGTCGTCCGTCCCGAACTCTCAAGTAAATTCTTAGACACGATCTGGTGACGCAGCCGAAATTCCGCAGAATGCCGTGCTGCAGTCGCGCGGGCGGATCAGGCCGTCGCGCGCTTCCAGTACCAGCAAGGAGCCCCGATGAAAGCCCACCCCATCTCGCGTCGCACCATTCGCTCCCGCAACGGTCTGGCGGCTTCGACCACCAGCGTCCTGTCGCTGCTCGCGGTGGCTCCGTTGCACGCAGCAGACTGGAAGCACGAAGTGGCCCCCTACATGTGGGGCGCGGCCATGAGCGGCACGACAGCGGTCGGCCCGCTCGAAGTGGACGTCGATGCAAGCTTCAGCGACATTCTCGACAACCTCGAAGTCGGCTTCATGGGCTCGTATCGGGCCACGCGTGATCGCCTGTCGATCACGGTGGACGGCATTTACATGGGCCTCGGCAGCGACGGGCGGGGACCTGCCGGATACGTCAAGGGGGATGTGGACCTCGATCAAGCGGCGCTCGAGGTCGACGTCGGCTACGAAGTGCTGGATCGACTCACTGTATTCGGCGGTTTGCGTTACAACGACCTGTCGGTCGACATCAAGACGACAGGTCCGCTCGGCGTACGCTCAGACAGCGCGGACGAGGACTGGATCGATCCCGTGATTGGCGCGCACTACACGCTCGGCCTCGGTGGCAATGACAAGTGGTCATTCACCTTGCGCGGCGATATCGGCGGATTCGGCGTCGGATCGGAGTTTGCCTGGCAGGGCATCGGCACGCTGCGCTGGCAGGCGTCGGACCGCATAGGCGTGCTTGGCGCCTACCGCTACATCAGCATGGATTACGAGAACGACGACCGCAGCCGGGCATTCGAATACGACATGTCCATGTCTGGACCTGCGCTCGGTGTCGTATTCACATTTTGAACAAGACGGAAAAGGGGAAGTGAGCATGCACGCAGGGTGGACGCGCAAAACTGGACCGGCTCCCGCCGGCAAGCAGCCGGCTCTTGCCCCATGGGGCGCCGCACTGACTGCACTGGTCGTGCTGGCCGTGATATCGCCGGCCTCGGCACTGGCCCAGGTCAACGACATCGAGCCGGAGGCCGGACGCCTGCTCAAGCGAATGACGGACTACGTCGGCAGCCTGCCGCAGTTCGGGCTGGATAGTGCCCAGAGCATCGAAGTGGTGCTCGTCTCCGGGCAGAAGATCCAGTTCACGAGCGCCGCCCGCATGGTGGTGCAGCGGCCCAATCGACTTTTCGCAGAGCGCGTCGGCGACGTCGTCAGCCAGTCCTTCTTCTTCGACGGAAAATCGCTGACCCTTTTCAACCCGGACGATGGGTACTTCGCGACGGTCCCCGCACCCGGCACGATCGACGCGATGCTGGACTTTGCCCGCGATTCGCTCGATGTCATCGCGCCGGCTGGCGACCTGATCACCACGGATGCCTACGCGAGGCTGATGGCGGACACGACCGCCGGCTTCGTCGTGGGCAAGTCGACGATCGATGGCGTGCGCTGCGACCATCTCGCGTTCCGCAGCTATGGCGTCGATTGGCAGATCTGGATCGAAGACGGCGCCCGGCCCCTGCCGCGCAAATACGTGATCTCGACCGTCGACGTCGTCGGCGCGCCGCAGTTCGAAGTCATGATGAGGAACTGGACGACCAGTCCCGACGTCAGCCCAAAGAGGTTCCAATTCACGCCGCCGGCGGGGGCGACTGAAGTCAAGTTCCTTCCTGTTGGCAACGCTGGAGCAGGCCAATGATCAACCTGAGAAAAGTGACTGCGGTGACTGCCACGGCAGTAATTGCCTTCTGCGCCAGTCCGGCACCTGAAACGAGGCTCGGCTTCAGTTTCATGGCGGACGCAAACGCCATCGTCGGAGCACCGCTCACGCCCGTAAGCGTGGCAGGCGTCGCCCGTCGAACTGCGTACCGCTCTGCAGCCGTCGCCACCTCGACTGCAGCTGCGCAATCCAGCGCTCAGGCTGCCACGGCTCAGCAGCAGTCGGCGACGGCGCAGCAGCAATCCGCGACTGCACAGCAGCAGGCTGCGACGGCGCAGCAACAAACTGCAGCCGCTCAGCAGGCGCAGGTTGCAGCCGCCCAGCCCTCCCCCACCACGTCGGGCCAGGCACTGCCGATCGGCACTGTGGTTGCCGCGTTGCCCGCCGGCTGCACACAAACCACCGCCGGTGGCGTCCAGTACTCGAAGTGCGGTGCGAACTACTACCGTGCCGCTTTCCAGGGCAACAATCTCGTGTACGTGACGGCGCAGCCGTGAGCCAACAGGACAGCAAGATGCACATCACCCGCAGCCGCGTGAATACCTTCCGCCAGACTTTGACGGTTGCTATCTGCTGCGCGGCGGCTCCCCTCCTGTTCGTCGGCCAAGGCGCGCTGGCCCAGGCTCGGGAAGGCGATGCCAAATCGATCCTCAAGGCCACCGCCGATTACGTGAGCAGCCAGCAGACGATCGAACTGAAGTTCGACAGCGACATTGAAGTGGTGACACCTGAGCTGGAAAAAATCCAGTTCACCAACTCCGGCGAGGTTCTGTTGAGCCGTCCGGACAAGCTGCGCGCGCATCGGGTGGGCGGTTATGCCGACGTCGCGCTGTATTTCGATGGCAAGACTGCCAGCATCTACGGCAAGAACCTCAACGCCTATACGCAGTTCGAGGTTCCTGGCACCGTGGACCACCTGATCGAGGCGATGCGCGTCGGACACGGAGTCGCGCTGCCGGGCGCCGACTTGCTGCTGTCACGACCCTACGACGCGCTGGTGGCCGACGTCATCGAGGCCAAGCACGTGGGCCGCGGTGTCATTGACGGGGTGGAAACCGAACATCTCGCCTTCCGCAACTTTGATACGGACTGGCAGCTGTGGGTGGACGTGGGCGACAAGCCCGTGCCGCGCAAGCTGGTCATCACGAGCAAGACGGTGAACGGCGCCCCGCAGTACACATTCCGGGTCAAGAGCTGGAAGACCGGATCTGCGCCTGCGGCAGGCGCGTTCAAGTTCGTCCCGCCGGCCGGGGCGGAGAAGATCGACCCCGAAGCTCTCATCGAACTCGACGAACTGCCGCCGGAAGCACCGGCAGGAGAAAAGCAATGATCAATCGCAAGCACCTGTTGCTGGTCGGCGCCGCGGCTGCGCTGTGGCTCTGCAATGGCGGAGTCTCGACTACGCAGCTCAACTTCATCGCTACGGCCGGCGCCGTCGTCGGCGCGCCCGTGACACCGGTGAGCTATGCGGGCGTGGCGCGACGTTCCACTGTCGGCGTCGGCGCCCCGGGCGTGGGCGCCACACCTGGTGTGGGTGTCGGCGCCCCTGGCGTGGGCGTTACACCGGGCGTCGGTGTCGGAGCCCCCGGCGTGGGAGCCACTCCCGTGCCTGGGGTGGGCACTCCGGCCAATCGCGGCGGACCGGTGAACAGGGTCGGCGTGCGCTGAAGAGCGCGCGGTCCGCGATGCGAGTTGTCACGGCTCATCCCGTCGTCGAGTCGCGGAGCTTGCCTGCTCAAACATCTGGGCCAGCTGCTCGCTCTGCTTCTGGGTGGGCCGCTTTCTGGCGACGCGATGCTGGTAGGTCCAGTCGTCCGTCTCTGCGTGCCACGTCGCAAGAACCTTGTTGTGATGACAGGCGATCTCGGTCACCGGAATGGGCGATGCCCTGCTCACGCGCCAGCAACTCTCACAAACCTGATCTGGTCGCTTCATTTGACTCCCCGGGTAGTTAGCCTGCTTTGACTGACGGCAGCATGTTCCGTTGTCCGTGCCTCGCGCAACCGAGCGGCTGGCTTGCCTGCACCGGCTGGGACAACGGATAAGCAAGAAGGCCCCAGCGGGGCCGTTTGCTTCGATTCGATGGCAGCGGCGGCACGCCACCGATCCAGGCAAACTCAATGACCGGGCCTCGTCCCAAGGGACGCGTCAGTCAACGGCGCCGATGAGAAGCTCAAAGGCCTTCACCGTCTCGCGGCCAAAACGCTGCGCCAACCGACGTGAAACCGGTGCGGGGATGGTGTGTGGATTCCGGCATCTGCGTCCGGGGTGCTACTCTCACCCGTGATGGCGGCCCCAATCCCAGAAACGGCTTTCCGGTACAGCGCCTTCATCAGCTACAGCCATCGTGACGAGCGATGGGCACGCTGGCTGCAGGGTGCGCTGGAATCCTACCGAGTGCCGTCGCACCTCGCGCACGCGCAGCCCGGTGTGGCGGCGCGGCGTCTGCTTCCGGTGTTCCGCGACCGCACGGACCTGCCGAGCGCGACCGCCTCGCGCTGGGTCAACGAGGAAATCCGTTACTTCCGCAGCCTCGGGCGTGACGATCGCATCTTCTGCCTGATCGTCGACGGCGAGCGGCCGACACGGACCGAGCGATCATCCTGGACGCGAGCTCGCAGGAATGTCCGATCGACGGCCCGGACGGCCAGTCCTGCTCGTTGCCAGGTGACAGCCATCGTCAAGCGATGATCAACGCGCGATCCCCGGCAATAGAGCAATAAAATCCCACGACGAATCCGTCACCGCGTCGGCCAGAGCTTTGGCACCTCTCACATCTCCGCAGTGGGCATGTCGGGGCGAGCCGTCCTGCAAAATAATCACAGAGCCCAGCCATGACTGAACCTGCAGCCCGCCCCAGCAACGTCCGCTGGCGCATTCTTGCCATCCTGATTTTCGTCAGTTTTGTCTCTTACCTGCTGCGCGGCAACCTGCCCATTGCCGGGCCGGCCATGGTGAAAGACCTGCAACTGACGGAGATCCAGTGGGGGTGGATCCTGGCCGCCTTTCCGCTGGGCTATGCGTTGTTCCAGTTTCCAGGTGGGTACTGGGGTGATCGCAAGGGGCCAAGGTTCACACTGGCGGTCATCACGATCGCCTGGGGAGTGCTGATCGCCGTCACCAGCCTGACGCCAGCCCGGGATGTGGCGCCCGTCTACCTGATCATCGGCTTTCTATTGACCATACAGTTTCTGGTGGGCATGTCGCATGCGCCAGTATTTCCCATCATGGTCTCGGCGATCGAGCGCTGGTTTCCACCCGGTAACTGGGCGCTTCCCAATGGCTTGACCAGTGCCGGCCTGACGATCGGCCTGGCCGTCACCGCTTCGGCCTTGCCCTGGCTGATTGGTCAACATGGCTGGCGCATCGGCTTCCTGGTGCTGGCGCCGTTTGCCATCATCGCCAGCGCTATGTGGTGGTGGTACGCGCGAGACAATCCTGCCGACCATCACGCAGTAAACGCTGCCGAAGTGGCTTTGATCCGGTCTCCAGCCCAACGAGCTTCATCTGCTGAAAGTTTTGAACCGGCATGGCGTCGTGTGCTGAAGAACCGCGATGCCCTGCTCGTGACGCTCAGCTATTCATCGATGAATTTCGTCTTCTATGTGGTGTTCAGCTGGGGCTATTACTACATGGTTACGGTACGTGGCATGGATGCCCAGGAAGCTGGCTTCCTGACCTCTGCGCAATGGCTCGCGGGTGCTGCCGGTGCGTTGTCCGGTGGCTGGCTAGGCGACAGGCTGTGTCACACCATGGGCGTGCGCTGGGGATGCCGCATGCCAATCGTAATCGGCTGCAGCGTGTCTGCCCTGTTGTTGGTTGGCGTGGCCTTGCATCCCAATTCCTACGTCGCTGCATTCATGTTGGGCGCCTGCTTTTTCTTCAATCAGTTCACGGAGGGGGCGTTCGCGGCCAACGGAGCAGCGATCGGCGGCCGCCATGCGGGTACGGTTTATGGCCTGTTCAATACGGGCGCCAACATGATGGGATTTGTGAATGCCCTGGCTCTGTCGGCCATCGCTGCCGCGCTTGGCTGGAAGATCGCCATGGCAACCGGAGCCGCCTTTGCGCTGCTGTCGGTGGTGTTTATCTTGTTCTCACGCGCAGATAGGCAGATAGACCAGGGTGATTGAATTTGGCGGACGCTCAGGCTCGACCGGATGCCAGAGATCGGGCGGCTGCGACGATAGCCATCGCTGCCAGGTCGCGGAATTAGCGTGCGACCTTGAAACACGAGTTCGCCGGGTATGCCGGACAGCAAAACGGCCCCAGAGGGGCCGTTTGCTTCGATTCGATGGTAGCGAGGGCGTGCTACCGATCCAAGCAATATCCTTGTTGCCGACGACGTCTGTACCTTTATCAATCACCTGGCGCGCAAGGGCGGGACCCGCTGAAGCAGTCCGCGACCTGCAAGCATGATCACCACCGACCGCCCGTCAATGGGAGGACCAGTCACTTCACCTCTTCGAAATCGTTCAATACCCAGGAACGATTGAAGAAGGGTTCCGTCGGGCCGTACAGCCGGAAGTAGGAGAACCATGACTTGCCCGGCAGGGATTGCACCCAGTTGTTCTCCATGCCTTCCGGAGCCGTTGGGCCTACGTAGAGGTCAACGGACCCGTCGGCGTTTTTCTTGAGATCCATTCGTGAGGAGCGGTCGGCCTGTCGAGTCCGATTGTCGACAAGCGCGCGCGTATCCGTGTCGTAGACCGTCATCGACCAGAAGTTCGCGACCGGCGCGTCCTTCGGGACACGGAGTCGATACGTCTTACTGCCGTCGAGCCAGTTGCCTGCCTTGTCCTTGTAGGTGCCGAGATAGATCTGGCCCACGCCGGGCGTCGTCGTCACCATGCCCGCCGAAGTCGTCGTGGCTTCGTAGAACCAGGCGGCGCGCTCGTCGAGTTCGTCGTAGGTCTCGGCCCGCTGGCTTGGGTCGAGCGCCAGGGCGAACTCCCACCGCCGGCCATCGACATAGTGCGCGGCCGGGAACTTCTTCTCGAAGTCGTTCGCTTTCGCCATCGCCTCCCCGACGACTGCGCCTTCCGTCAGGAGCTTTGCCTGACGTTCGTCGGGCTTGAACGGTTTTCCTTTCTCGATGCCAAGCGGCTTCAACATCGCCATGAAGAACCGGTCCCGCTCCTGGACAGGTTCGCGGTTGATGATGTCCGCAAGGCTCTGCCAATAGGCGAGGCCCCGCGGCTGTGTCTGTGACCACGACTTGTCTTTGACATCGACAAACCGGACTTTGGGGGGATTGTCCTTCCGGGCCAGTGGATAGATCTTCAATGCATCGAGCAGGGACTGCACCTTGGCGGGATCGCGCTCCAGCGCACGAAAGCCCCAGAAGATGTTCGTGGTGGACGGGTTGACGACATAGTAGCCCTCGGTGTCGTCGACCTGCTGGCCCGGACCGACCAACAGGTACTTTCCGCCCTTGCCCTTGTCTGGTCCGGTCTGGCCCATGTCGACGACGGGTCGCTGCCACATGTCGTTGACGAAGCCGGCGACGGAACCTGCCGGCATGTCGATGACGACCGGACCGGTCTCGGCAAGATTGAAGAAGCTGATGACATAGGGCGTCGTTGCATTGGCCGTCAGGATGCCGCGCTTGCTCACGAAGTCGTCGTAGATGATGACGTCGCCCGACTTGGCGCCGAAGACTTCCTCATGAGCTTTCTGCCACTGGGCCATGCCGACGATCGGCAATGCCCAGATGTATGCCTGCGTGGCCCGCTGGAAGTCACGTTCGTCATAGAGCTTTTCGATTGTCGCGTCGGTCGGATAACTGCCCTGAAATTCGAGGTTTCCGACCCGAGTCGCGACCGTGTCCGCACGAACGACTGAAGCAACGGCTGCACTGGCGGCGAGCGCTGCCAGAAGAATCGTTTGAGACTTCATATACATACTCCCTTTGGAGATCGGCATGGCTAGTCGGCTACGGTCGGCTGGGGTGCCTGCCACTCGCCGGCCGCCAGTTTGCCTTCCGGCCCGTACATCCTGAGCACCATGAAGAAGGGTCCCTGCTGCGGCGTCGGCAGCCAGTTGGACTCCTTGTCGCTGCCGGGGGACGCCGACTGCAGATAGATGTCGACCGAGCCGTCGGCGTTGGTCTTGAGCCCCTGCGTCCGGCTGCCGATGGCATAGCGCTCGATCGGGTTGTCGACGAGCAACCGATCCGGCAGGTTGTACATGGTCATCGACCAGAAGAACTTCACCGGCGGCACCTGGTCCTTGGAGAATCGCAGCACGTAGCGCTTGCTGCCGTCGAGCGGCTGTTGTTCGCATCCACGCTGTAAGCCGTGTAGTAGGCCTCCTCTTTCGAGTTCCCGTAGATGCCGATGGCGGCACCGACCGCCCGTCTCATGACGTAGTCCGGGCCGAGGAATTCACGGGTACCGAAGAGATTGACCGAACTGGTCGTCTTGGCGAGTTCGGTCTGGAGCTTGGCCGCCCCATCCTTGATGCCGGCCTCGATCGCGGCACGCGTCGCCGGATCGATGGTGGCCGGATCAAAGGCGCGCCCGGGACCGATGCCGATCCGGGCGAAGCGCTCCATCATCGCCTTTTCGCTGTCGACCGCCGGGGCAAACTGCAGCAGGAAGTTCAGGTAGTCGATGAAGCCGATGGAGTTGGCACGTGCCTCGTCCCACGCCGGGAACTGGAAATCCGGCGCGGGCAGCGGAGGCTTGCCACCCGTGAACTCGCTCAGCGGCCGGATGCGATACTGCCGCTGCATCGCGACCAGGCCGTCACGATCTGCCGGGCCCGACCAGCTCGTCCGCGTCAGGGTGCCGATGATCTCTGTCTCGGCACGCAGCACTTTCGTGATGCCGGCCGGTGTCTCGCCCTTCCAGCCCGGACCGACGAAGAGATAATGCACCCGCTGCGGTGCCGGTCGCCCGTGAACCCAGATAGGCGAAATTGTGGGTGTAGAGATCGAACCACTGGAGGACGTAGTAACGGTCCGGCGACGCCGGGACAGAGACCACCATCGGCTCCGTCCGCAGGTCGAGCCAGGCCCACGAGTAGGGTGTGTCGTTGCTGGGTGTGACGATGTCCTTGTCGGCCGGCGTGAAGCCACGCGAGTAGTGACGGAAGCGATCGAACCCACCCACGTAGCCAGGGAACGAAGGGTCGACCGCCTGCTGAAACAGCGTCTTGTAGTTGTAGAGCATCGGATAGGCATACAGGTACGCGTCAGCCGCGATTCTTCTTGCCTCATCCGTGGATACTGTCTCCGCGCGCAAGGGAGCCGAAATCGACATCGCCAGCATGACGACCGAGGCCAGAACGGCGAGACGAGCGAGTACCTTCCGCATACTGATTCCCCTCCAATGGCGGCATTCGCCTGGCACTTGCCCGACTCGATCTGCGCGTTCACCGAGCCGCACTTGCCCCGTCCGGCCGTGCAGGACAGGAATTCGTTTGCGGCCGTCCGACTGTACGAGACGCGGCTCAGGTCAGACTATGCAGAGCGTGCCAATCGGGTCGTCCCGGCATCCAGCCGCGTGCGGGGCCGCTCCTTCGCCAGCGTATCGCTTGGGAACTCGCCGAAGAGATCTCGATACCGTCGGGCCATGCGACCCAATTCGCTGATCCCCCATTGATTGGCAATCAGCGCGACGGTACAGGCCCGCTCCTCGTCGCTGGCGAGGTCGTGCCGGATGCGGTGCAGCCTCAGGCGCATGACATAGACTTGCGGCGTATCGCCAAGGATCTCTGCAAAGGCTCGAAACAGAGTCCTCCGTGACGTGAGGGCGGCCTGCGCCAGTGTGTCGGGTGTTATCGACTCGGCAAGATGCTCCAGGATGTAGGCACGTGCCCGCCGGACGACCATGGCGTGTACGTCCGTGCGACCTGCCCGATTGCGTACTCTTGGGGCACGCCCGAGGTGAGCGATCAACGCGCGGAGCAGTGCCTGGCCGATGCTGGTGTCGCGTATCCCGTCGCGACTGCCCGCGTGGATCAGTGCGAAGGCGTGACGAAGTCGCTTGAGCGTCGCCGTTGCCAGCGGCCGCGGGTGGAGCCCGGTGCCCCCCAGGGCCGGCCGGTCAAGGACATACTCGTGGCCTGCCGCCAGCTGTTCCAGCCGGTCGAGCGAAAGAGTGGCTGTCGCATATAGCGAGCCAGGCGCGTAGAACGCGTCGTGCTCGTCACCTCCAAGGAAGACACCGACAGCGCCGGATGCGGTTTCCTCGAGCCAGTGACGTGTGCCACCACCCATCCGAAGGCCGACCCCAACTGTGATCTGATCATTCGAAAGAGGACCCCGCAGCGCCACATGGCCGTCGATCAGACCGCTGCAGAAGAGGACATCATCGCGTCGTACAAACGTCAGATTGCCCGAGAGAGAGGCCCTCGACATCTGCGTCGCGTCGAGCCCGGCGCCATAGACCGCATCGCGCAGGTCTTCGATCCTGGCGATCGGAACGCTTGTCCATGTTGGGTCCATGTTGCAGGTGCTCGAATGACTCCCGACCGCCACAGCCTATCGTAGACCGGAGAACACCACGATAACCACCAAGCCAGGCATTGCACTTGCCCGACCAAAAAGGGCTTCCTTGCGGGAGCCCCTGATCTGATTGGTAGCGGGGGAACGCTACGGAAGCCATTTACGAATCCCGCTCGTGCGAAGTCAGCTGCATATTTTCATTTCGCACAAAGGGTTAGCCGTTGAGTTAATGCGAAACCCGCCGGCCACACGACGCGGGCGTGCAGTCAGGGCTCGTCCCGCCGACGAGTCATGGCGCTGGCCTGGTCGAACAGATCGGCCAACTGCGCGCTCTGCTTCTGGCTGGGTCGCTTGCGGGCGACCCGGTGCTGGTACGTCCACTCCTCCGTATCCGCGTGCCACGTTGCGAGCACCTTGTTGTGGTGGCACGCGATCTCGTTCACGGGGACCGTCGATGCCCTGCTCACTCGCCAGCAACTCTCACAGACCTGATCTGGTCGTTTCATCTGACTCCCGAATTAATCGCCTGTCTTGACGCTTGCAGCATGGGTCGTGGGCCCTCCCTTGCGCAACAGGACGATGGAGGAACTAAGTAGATCAGCGGATTGCGGACGTCGAGTATGAGGGGGAACGTCGGGCAAAAGCTGCACCATGGGGAGTCAGGATGAACGCGAAGTCACTGCGCTGTCTTGCCGCCGCCCCGGCCGTACTGCTGATGCTGGCAGGCTGCGGGCGCGAGCCTGAAGTCAGCTACGCGAGGGACGTGTCCCCCATTCTCGAAAAGCACTGCAAGGGCTGTCACGTTGCCGACCAGGCCGGGTATGTCGTGAGCGGCTTCGAGCTCACGAGCTACGACACGTTGATGAAAGGCACGCAATACGGGCCGGTGGTGCTGCCGGGCGATCCCCTGACGAGCGTCCTGGTCATGCTGATCGAAGGACGCGCCGACCCGTCGCTCAAGATGCCGCACGGCAACGCCAAGCCACTCGAGCCGCGCGAGATCGCGATCATCCGCAAATGGGTCGAGGAAGGCGCGAAGAATAACTGACGCCCCTTCATCGCGGGGGGTCTGCTGCAGGGTGAAACCGCATGATCGGAGTCTGGGGCGCGCACGCGCAGACCTACCTGCTTTGCCTGATGTCGGTGACGACGCTGGCGTTCGCGCTGCCGATCTTCGTGGCACCGCTCAGGTGGGCCGGATGGTTCGGCTGGAAGATTCCCGAAGAGACGGACCTGGCCGTCTATTTTGGCCGTTGCCTCGGGGCCTTCATCCTGATCGTCGAACTGCTCATGCTGCGGGCGGCAGTGACCGGGACGGGCTTGGTCTTCACGTTCCAGGTCCTGCTGGCTGTGGCGGCCTTCATGGTCGTCGTGCACGTCTGGGGGGCGCTCCTGCGCATCCAGCCCATCTCGGAGACGCTCGAGATCGGCATGTACAGCGGCCTCGCGCTGCTCACGGTCCTGTTCTATCCCGTGCAGGGTTAGGCGTAAGGCCTTGACCGCGCTCGGCCACGACCCCGGCCGGAGCCGGGGTTCGTGGCTATCGTCGATTGGTCTGAACCTTGAGCGAATCGATAATCATCACGTCTTCGTCACCCTGACCCCTTGGGTAGCGACGCATTGCCAACGACCGTCACGCTTCAGGGGCACGTCCGCGAGTACCTTCAACCGCTGGTGGCCAGGGTCAAGGTGCCGCGCTGCCGCTGCCATGGCGCCGGATAGGGTTCAAACCCCTCCGGAACTGCGAAACCCTTCAGTCGTGCCGCACGCTCCACCGGATGTTCGGCAGGTGCGAGATTGAGCAGCCAACGCGCCGCGCGATACAGGAAACGCAGCAACGTCAGGGTCAGCAAGCCTTCGACAAACGTCACGACGAAAGCCACGAACGGATTGCCCAACGCCGCGCGCGCCCTGAACTTGAGCTTCGCTCGCTCGCTCGCGATCTCTGTGCTGTCGTAGAAGCTCGGGATCACCAACAACGTGAGCGCGGTCGAGGTAAGGACCCCACCGATGATGGCCACCGCCATCGGCCGATAGAATTCACCGCCTTCGCCCAGCCCGATCGCCACCGGCACCATGCCCGCGACGAGCGCGAACGTAGTCATCAGGATCGGGCGCAGTCGCATGCGGCCCGCGTGCATCAACGCCTCCTCGCGATCGACGCCCTGGGCCTCTTCCCTGCGTGCGCAGTCGAGCAGCAGAATGGCATTTTTTGCGACCAGCCCCATCAGCATGATGACGCCGATCAAGCTCATCAGGTTGAGCGTTCCACCAGTCACGAGCAGCGCGAGCACCACGCCGATCAGCGACAGCGGCAGGGACAACATCACCGGCAAAGGCGCGGTAAAGGAGCCGAACTGCATGACCAGCACCAGGTACATGACGCCGATGCCCAGGACGAGCGCAGTGAGCATCTCGCTGAATATCTCAGCCTGGTCGCGCGAAGCGCCACCCAGGGACAGGCCGTAACCGATCGGAAACTCGATGGCTTTCGCGATCTTCATGGCATCGGCGGTGACTTCGCCCGCAGCGCGCCCCTCCACGTTTGCGGAGACAGTAACCGTGCGCCTGCCATCCAGATGCTGGATCCGCGCCGGCCCCTTGTCGAGCGTGACGGTTGCGATCTGCTCGAGCGGCACCATCATGTCAGTGCCGGCCACCGCGACGGGAAGGTGCTCGATATTGCTGGCCGTAACCCGATCTTCGGCGCGCAGGCGTACCGCGACGTCGCGCGATTCGCCCACCGGGTCCACCCAGTCACCCACTTCAACTCCGGCGAACGCCACCCGCAAGGCCTGCGCGGCATCACTCATGGAGATCCCGAGCTGGTTGGCCAATCCGCGATCGAGCTCGATGCGGAGTTCGTCCTTGGGCTCCTGTTCGGAGAGGCCCACATCGACCGCCCCCGGGATGCCACGCATCTTCTCCATGTACGCGTTGGTGATCTCCATGAGACGGCGCGAATCCTCGCCGTAGAACTGTATCTGCACCGGTTTCTGCGCGCCGTTGTTCAGATCGTCGAGCACGACGTATTCGGCCCCGACCAGTTGCTTGAGCAGCACACGCAGTGCGGCCGCGACTTCGACGGCGGATCGGCTGCGGTCCCGGCTCTTGCCTATGTCCACGTAGATGCGGCCGCCGCCTGCGTTCACCCGGGTGTTGGTGGCCACGGTTTCGGGCATCGAGCGCGCGAGCTCCGCTGCCTTCTCGACCTTGCCGCGGGCGTATTCGAGACTGGCGCTCGATGGGGTTCGCACTTCGACCGCGATCATGCCGTAGTCCGACTTCGGCAGGAATTCGCTTCCGCCGATGGTGGCTTGCAACACGAGGGCCGATGCCAGGGTAAGCACTGCAATCCCGGTCATCCACTTGCGGTGATGCAGGGCCCAGGAAATGACCCTGCCGTAACGGTCTGCCTGATGATCGAACCAACGATTGAACTGCTGCAGATACTTCCCAAGGCCGCGGCGCTCGCTGTGAGCATAGCCGGGCGGATCGCCCCAGTAGGCCGACAGCATCGGGTCGAGCGTGAAGGAAATCAGCAGGCTGACCAGCACCGAAGACACGACGGTGACGCCGAATGGCCGGAACCACTCGCCGGCGCTGCCGCCCATGAATGCCACCGGAACGAATACCGCCACGATGGAGAACGTCGTCGCGGTGACGGCGAGCCCGATCTCCGCCGTGCCGTTGCGCGCGGCGGTGACGCGGTCCTCGCCGCGCTCCATGTGGCGGACAATGTTCTCACGCACCACGATCGCATCGTCGATGAGTACGCCGATCGCCAGCGACAGTCCCAGCAGAGTCATGAAGTTCAGCGTGAAACCTGCGGCCCACACCGCAATGAATGCCGCAATGACCGAGGTCGGCAGCGACAGGCTCGTAATCAGCGTCGAACGCCAGGAGTTCAGGAAGGCGTACACGACGAAAATCGTCAGCACGGCGCCGAAGATCAGCGCCTCGACGACGTTGCGCAGCGAGTTGGAGGCATCCTCGCCACCGTCCATGGTCACGTCGAGCTGGGTCCCCTCCGGCAGGGTCTTGTTGATCTCGGCCACTTCCTTGCGAACGAGCTCGGCCACGCTTACGGTGCTCGCCTCGCGCGAGCGGATCACGGACACGCCCACGTTTGGGTGGCCGTTGCGCAGGCTGATGGTCTCAGGCTCGGCAAAGCCGTCCTCGACGGTCGCCACCTGGCCCAGCCGAACGATTTCGTTGCCAGCGCGCCTGACCACGACGTCGTTGAATTCGGCCGGTGATTCGATGCGTCCGACCAGCCGGATGTTCTGCTCGTCGAGGACTCCCTTGACGCGACCCACAGGCGCGGTGGTGTTCTGCGCTCGCAGCGCATTGACCACGTCGCTCACCGAAACGTTGAACTCACGCAGCTTCTCCGCGTGCAACAGCACCGACAGCTCGCGCCTCAACGAACCTTCGACGTTGACCACGGCGACACCGTCAAGCCCCCGCAGTCGGTCCGCTAGCACGTCCTCCGCGAGGCGCGAGATCTCGGCGTGAGTCTGCCGTTCCGACGACAGCGCCAGCTGCATGATCGGCTGCGCCGACGGATCGATGCGGTTGAGCACCGGCTCGCGCATCTCGATCGGCAACTTGTAGCGCACCGAAGCGATGGCGTTGCGGATCTCGTCGGCTGCCTCCGTCATTTCCTTCTTGAAGTCGAAGATGATGACGATGCGGGCGTTGCCTTCCGAGGACGTCGAGCGGATCTCGTAGACCTGCGGAATGCTCTGCAGCGCCTTCTCGACGCGGTTGACGATCTCCCGCTCCACGGTTTCCGGCGATGCGCCCGGATAAGGGAAATTGACCACCATCACCGGCTGATCGACGTCAGGAATCTGGTTGACACGCAGATTCTTCAGCGCCAGCAGACCGAGACACATGAGCACGATGACGATCGCAACCGTGGTCACTGGCTGCTTGATGCTGAAATCGGACAGGAACATGACCTATTGCTCCGCAGTCACGGTCGCGTTCTCCGGGCTGCCGGCGAGCCGTGCGGGTTGTCCGTCTTTCAGGCTCGAGCCCGGATAGCGCAGCACGCTGTCACCTGCAGCGAGACCGGCGTTGACGACGTACTGTCCTGTGCGTGCATCGCGGACGCCGAGATCGAGCTTCACCTTCTGCACGGTGCCGTCCTTGACGCGCCATGCGAAGGCGCTGTCGCCCTCACGCACCACCGATGCCGCAGGAACGGTAAGCGCCTTGGCGCTGCGCGTCTCGACGCGCCCCTCGGCATATAACCCGGTCACGCCGGGCTGCTGTTGCGGATCGTCGAAGCTCACCAGAACCTCGACCTGGCGGGTCGCGGCGTTCGCGGCCGGATTCACGCGCGTCACCGTGCCGGCAACGTCGGTATCGGCAAAGCCTTGAATGCGGAAGCTGACGCGTTGACCCGCGGCCACCTGCCCGATGCTGTCGGCCGATACTCGGCCTTCGAAGCGCAGGCTGGTCGGATCGATGATCTGCATCAGTTCCTTGCCGACCGACGCCGTGTCACCGGCGGAAACCTTCCGCTCGCTGACAATTCCGTCGAATGGTGCACGCACTTCGGTACGCTCCAGTTGCTGGCGCGCGGTGACCTCGCGTGTGCGCGCCGCAGCTCGCTCGCTTTGCGCGTTGTTGCGCTGAGTCTCGGCGTCCTCGAGCTGCTGCATCGCGACCATGCCTGTCTCGCGCAGCTTGACCATGCGCTGGTATTGACGCTCCGCCTGTTCGAAGGCCTGCGCGGCAGCACGCGCTGAAGCCTCTGCGGCCGTCAGGCTGTCGCGGATGGCGTTCGCGTCGAGACGCACGAGCAGATCCCCGCGGCGGACCGGATCGCCGTTCTCCTTGAGGACGGACAGGACTACCGCAGACACTTCGGCACGCAGGTCGGCGCGACGCTCCGCTTCGACGGACCCGGTGATAGAAGGCCCGGACGCGAGCGCACTGTTGCTTACCGTAACCAGGTCTTCGGGAGAAACCAGCAGCGCAACCGCCTCCGCCTGCTCGGGCGTGTCGTCGGTACCCTTGCTGCAGGCGCCGAGACTCAGCAGCGAAATGGCGAGGACGACAGCTGCACCGGCACGGCAGGTATTTTTGAATTGTGTCGACAATCAGTATTCCTCAGCCAGATCCGATTTTTGACTCACCTGACGACCACAAGGTTGCACGGCGCGTCAACCCATGCCCGGAGAGTCTGAGACGGGGTGTCCGTGAACGGCTGCCGGCACATGTACCGACGGCCGGAGATGGGGTCGGCAGTCTAGGTATCCGTTGATTCGATTGACATATCTTTGCGACAGCCCGTGCATTGGCCGGGTCGGCCCGGCCCATGCCGCAGTCGTGCCGAGCGTGCGGTAGACCCGACCGAGCCCTCAGTGGCCGCAAAGCAAAACGGCCCCAGAGGGGCCGTTCGCTTCGATTCGATGGTAGCGGGGGTAGGATTTGAACCTACGACCTTCGGGTTATGAGCCCGACGAGCTGCCAGACTGCTCCACCCCGCAATCGAGCCGCCTATTATACATAGGCAGGGGTTCTTATCAAATTATCGTGCGGCGCTGCCCCGCCCTGCGCTACGGGATGACTCGAGCGCAAAGCGCCAGCAGCAGCCCCGGGAACAGCCCCAGCGCGAGCACCGCCAGCCCGTTCAGGCTCAGCACGATCCGCATCGCCCCGCCGCCGCCCTGCAGTGCGGCGTGGTCGGTGGGCTCGTCGAAGTACATGAGCTTCACGACCCGCAGGTAGTAGTACGCGCCAACCACCGAGAGCGCCACTGCGACGATGGCGAGCCAGAGACTGCCGATGTCGAGCACCGCCTGGATCACGGCCAGCTTGGCCCAGAAGCCCACGAACGGCGGCACACCGGCCATGCTGAACATCAGCATGAGCATGACGGCGGCGAACCAGGGGCTGCGGGCGTTGAGGCCCTTGAAGTCGTCGAGGCTGTCGGCCTCGAACCCTTGGCGCGACAGCAGGATGACCATCCCGAACCCGCCCACCGACATGATCACGTAGGTGATCGTGTAGTACAGCGCCGCTTCGTAACCAGCGCTGGTGCCGGCCAGGATACCGAGCAGGATGAAGCCCACGTGCGAGATCGTCGAGTACGCGAGCATGCGCTTGATGTTGGTCTGCGCGATTGCGACGACGTTGCCGACGACGATCGACGCCACGGCCACCATCGTGATCATGTCCTGCCAGCCCGTCGCGTGCACCGGGCCCAGCCCCTCGGCGAGCAGGCGGAAGGCCAGCGCGAACGAGCCGAGCTTGGGCGCGGCGGACAGGAACAACGTCACCGGCGTGGGTGCGCCGTGGTACACGTCCGGCACCCAGGTATGGAACGGCACGGCGCCGAACTTGAACGCGACGCCGACGACGATGAATGCCAGGCCGAACAGCAGGCCGATCTGCCCTGCTTCCATCTGCAGTGCCGCGTTGCTCACGATGCCGAGCTCGAGCGAACCCGTCACGCCATAAATGATCGACATGCCGTAGAGCAACGCACCCGAGGCGATGGAGCCCAGCACGAAGTACTTGATCGCTGCTTCGGCGGCGACTCCGTTGTCGCGGTCGAACGCGACCATCGCGTACAGCGACAGCGCCAGCAGTTCCACGCCCAGGTACAGGGTGACCAGGCTGTTGGCCGAGATCAGCACCATGATGCCGAGCAGCGCGAACAGGCCGAGCACGTAGTACTCGCCCTTGAGGATCTTGCGCACCTGCAGGTAGTGGTGCCCGTAGAGGAACGCGACGGCAACCGCGCTGCACGCCACGATCTTGAGCAGGGTCGACAGCGGATCGGCGACGTAGGTGCCATGCCAGCCGACGGTGCGCTCGTCGAAGCCGGTAGCCGCCGTGATCCAGGCCACGCCGGCGAGCGTCAGCAGCGATAGCAGGAACGTGATCCAGCGATCCTTGTCGCGCAGGAACAGGTCGCCGAGCAGCACCACGCAGGTCGCCGCGAGCAGGAACATCTCGGGCGTCGCGAGGACGAGGTCCAGCCGTGTGATTGATGCCGGGTTCATGGTCAGAGCTTCGTCACCATCATCTGCTGCACCAGTTGCTCGAGCGTCGGGCGCATGACGTCGAGCAGCGGCGCGGGCCACAGGCCCAGCGCGAGCACGGCGATCGCCAGCACGCCCAATACGAGGAATTCACGGCCGTTCAGGTCTTGCAGCTGCGCCACGTGCTCGTTGCCGACCGGGCCGAACACTACGCGCTTCACCAGCCACAGCGTGTACGCGGCGCCCAGGACCAGCGTCACCGCGGCGAGGAACGCATACCAGAAGTTGGCATGGAAGCTCGCCAGGATCACGAGGAACTCGCCGACGAACCCGGAGGTGCCCGGCAGGCCCGCGTTGGCCATCGCGAACAGCACCATGAAGGCGCCGAACTTCGGCATGGTGTTGATCACGCCGCCGTAATCCGCGATCTGGCGGCTGTGCATGCGGTCGTACAGCACGCCGATGCAGAGGAACAGCGCCCCCGAGACGAGCCCGTGCGAGATCATCTGCACCATCGCGCCGTCGAGACCCATCGTCGCGCCCTGCAGGCCGCCGGTGTTACGGACGATGTCGAAGGCGATGAACGAGCCCAGGGTGACGAAGCCCATGTGCGCGATCGACGAATACGCGATCAGCTTCTTCATGTCCTGCTGCACGAGCGCGACGAAGCCGATGTACACCACGGCGATCAACGACAGCGTGATCACGAGCCAGTCGAGCTCGCGCGCGGCGTCCGGCGTGATCGGCAGGCTGAAACGCAGGAAGCCGTAACCGCCCATCTTCAGCATGATCGCCGCCAGGATCACGGAACCGCCCGTGGGCGCCTCGACGTGCGCGTCGGGCAACCAGGTGTGCACCGGCCACATCGGCACCTTGACCGCGAAGGCGAGCAGGAACGCCGTAAAGATCAGTACCTGCTCCCGCAATGTGAGCGGCAGCGCCTGCAGGTCGGCGATCGCGTAGCTGCCGCCCTGCAGGTACATGTAGACGAGCGCCACCAGCATGAGCACCGAGCCCAGGAAGGTGTAGAGGAAGAACTTGACCGTCGCGTACACGCGGCGCGGACCGCCCCAGACGCCGATGATCACGAACATCGGGATCAGCATGGCTTCCCAGAGCACGTAGAACAGCATCGCGTCGAGCGCCGCGAACACGCCGATCATGAGGCCTTCCAGGATCAGGAACGCCGCCATGTATTGCGCTGGGCGCTTCTCGATGACCGTCCAGCCGGCGATCACGACCAGCGGCGTGATGAACGCGGTGAGCACGATCAGCGGCATCGAGATGCCGTCGACGCCCAGCGTGTACCAGGCATTGAAGGCCCCGATCCACGGCTGCTGCTCGACGAACTGCATCGTGGCCGTGGTGGGATCGAACTCGCGCCACAGCACCACGCTGAAGGCAAGGGTAAGCAGCGAAGCCCCGAGCGCGAGCCAGCGGGCGAAGGCGGCGTTGCGGTCGCCGACGAGGAGCAGCAGCACGCCGGCTGCGATCGGCAGCCAGACCAGGACGCTCAGGATGGGCCAGTCGAGTTGCATGGTTCTTTTGTCAGCTGCGCCAGAGGAGCCACGCGAGCAGCACCGACAGTCCGATGATCGTCGCGAACGCGTAGTGGTAGAGATAGCCCGACTGCAGGCCGCGCGCGACGCTGGCCACCCAGCCTACGAGCCGGGCCGACCCGTTGACGGCCGCGCCGTCGATCAACGCCACGTCGCCGCCTTTCCAGAGCGCCATGCCGAGCCAGCGGCTGCCTGCGGCAATGACTTTCTCGTTGAACCAGTCGAAGTAGAACTTGTTCTCGAGCACCGTATAGAGGATGCCTGCCCGCTCGCGCAGTCGAGCGGCGAGATCCGGACGCTTGAGGTAAAGGAACCAGGCCAGGGCGACGCCCGCCGCGGCCAGCCAGACTGCCGGGCCGGTCAAGGCATGCAGCACGAACTGGCCCGGCCCGTGGAATTCCTTGCCGAGTTCGCCCAGCACGTCGTGATGCTCCGCCACCACGATGGCACTGCCGAAGTAACCGCCGAACAGCAGCGGCTGGATCGTGAACCAGCCGACCACGACCGACGGAATCGCGAGCAACACCAGCGGCAGGGTGACGACCCACGGGCTTTCGTGCAGGTGCTCACGAGTGTGGGCGTCCATGCGCTCCTCGCCGTGGAACGTCAGGAAAACCAGGCGGAACGAATAGAACGCAGTGATGAACACGCCGACCACGACGCAGAAATAGGCATAACCGGCGCCGGGGATGTGCGATGCATGCACGGCTTCGATCAACGCATCCTTCGAGAAGAAGCCGGAGAACCCCGGGAATCCGATCAGCGCGAGCGTGCCGAGCAGCGCCGTCCAGTACGTGATGGGCATGTACTTCCGCAGCCCGCCCATCTTGCGCATGTCCTGCTCGTGGTGCATCGCGATGATCACCGAGCCGGCCGCGAGGAACAGCAGCGCCTTGAAGAACGCATGCGTCATCAGGTGGAAGAACGCCCCGGCATACGCCGACACGCCGAGCGCCACGGTCATGTACCCGAGCTGCGACAACGTGGAATAAGCGACGACGCGCTTGATGTCGTTGTTGACGATGCCGAGCAGGCCCATGAACAGCGCCGTCGTGGCGCCGATCACCAGCACGAAACTGAGCGCCGTTTCCGACAGCTCGAACAAGGGCGACATGCGGTCGACCATGAAGATGCCGGCGGTGACCATGGTGGCCGCATGGATCAGCGCCGAGATCGGCGTGGGGCCTTCCATCGAATCCGGCAGCCAGACGTGCAGCGGCACCTGTGCCGACTTGCCCATCGCGCCGATGAAGAGGCAGATGCAGATGACGGTGGCGGCCTGCCACGTCTGCCCCGGAATCAGCTCGAAGGTGCTGCCGGCGATCTTGTCGGCCTGGGCGAAGATGTCGGCGTAGTGCACCGAGCCGGTCAGGTAGACGATGCCCGCGATGCCGAGCAGGAAGCCGAAGTCGCCGACCCGGTTGACCAGGAAGGCCTTCATGTTCGCGAAGATGGCAGACGGCCTGGTGTACCAGAAGCCGATCAGCAGGTACGACACGAGGCCGACCGCCTCCCAGCCGAAGAACAGCTGCACCAGGTTGTTCGCCATCACCAGCATCAGCATGGAGAACGTGAACAGCGAGATGTAGCTGAAGAACCGGGTGTAGCCCGGGTCGTCGCGCATGTAACCGATGGTGTAGATGTGGACCATCAGCGAGACGAAGGTCACGATGACCATCATCAGGGCCGACAGCCGGTCGACCAGGAACCCGACCTGCATCTGGATGCCGTCGCTGACGAGCCAGGTGTACACCGGGCCGTCGAACACGGGCGCGCCGTGCAGCAGGCCGTAAAGCACCTTGGCCGACAGCGCGCACGAGATAGCCACGCCGGCGATGGTGATGCTGTGCGTCGCGACGCGGCCGATGAGCGAGCCGAAGAAACCGGCCACGATCGCCGCAAGGAGCGGCGCCAGGACGATGATGAGCAGCGTCTGTTCCACGGCTCAGCCCCTCATCGAGTCGAGGTCTTCGACGTTGATGCTCTTCCGCTCACGGAAAAGCACGACCAGGATCGCCAGGCCAATGGCGGACTCGGCCGCGGCCACGGTCAGGATGAAGAACACGAACACCTGCCCGGACAGGTCGCCGAGGTACTGCGAGAAGGCAATGAAGTTGAAATTGACCGAGAGCAGCATCAGCTCGATGCACATCAGCAGCAGCAGGACGTTCTTGCGGTTGATGAAGATGCCGGCCACCGCGAGGCTGAACAGGATGCCGGACAGCAGCAGGACGTGGGACAGCGGGATCATTGCCGCTCCTCCGCGTCCATTTTCACGATGCGCACGCGATCCTTGGCCCGCACCGCGACCTGCGCCCCGATGTCCTGGACCTTCTGCCCCGGGCGATCGCGCATCGTCAGCGTGATCGCGGCCACGATCGCCACGAGCAGGATGACGGCGGCGATCTCGAACGGGTACAGGTACTGCGTGTAGAGCAGGTGTCCGAGCTCGTGGGTGTTCGAGTAGTCCGCGGGACGTGCCACCGCGGCAGCCGCGGTGTCGTCGAGCCCGAGCTTGCGGACGTAAACCACCATGCCGATCTGCGCCACCACGATCAGGGCGATCAGCGCGCCGAGCGGTGCATAGCGCGTAAAGCCCTGCCGCAGCCGGGTGACGTCGATGTCCAGCATCATGACGACGAACAGCCACAGCACCATGACCGCGCCGACGTAGACCACGATCAGGGTGAGCGCGAGGAACTCGGCCTCGAGCAGCAGCCAGATCACGGCGCTGTTGAGGAACGCAGCCACCAGGAACAGCGCGCAGTGCACGGGGTTGCGCGCCGTGATGACGCCGATCGCCGTCAGCACGAGGATCGCGCCGAAGACATAGAACAGCAGGTTGACCATCATTGCCGGTGTCGCCTCGGTCAGCGGTAGCGCGCGTCGGCGGCCTTGTCGGCCGCGATCATGGCTTCGTAGCGCTCGCCCATCGCGAGCAGCTTGTCCTTGGTCATGATGTTTTCGCCGCGGTTTTCCATGTGGTATTCGTGGATGCGGGTCTCCACGATCGCATCGACCGGGCACGCTTCCTCGCAGAAGCCGCAGTAGATGCACTTGAACAGGTCGATGTCGTAGCGCGTGGTGCGGCGCGTGCCGTCGGCGCTCACGTCGGATTCGATGGTGATCGCGAGCGCCGGGCAGACCGCCTCGCAGAGCTTGCAGGCGATGCAGCGCTCCTGGCCGTTGCCGTAGCGGCGCAGCGCGTGCAGTCCGCGGTAGCGGAACGACTGTGGGGTCTTCTCTTCCGGGTAGTGCACGGTGAACTTCGGCGCGAAGAACGCGCGCAGCGTCACCTGCAGGCCCTGCAGCAGTTCCCAGAGGAAGAATGTCTTGATTAAGCTGCGCACGCTCGGGTCTACCTCAGGCCGCCCACGGACCGATCTTGTAAATCCACATCACGGCCTCGACGCAGAGCCAGACCAGCGTGACGGGGATGAACACCTTCCAGCCGAGCCGCATGATCTGGTCGTAGCGGTAGCGCGGGAACGTGGCGCGGAACCACAGGAAACAGAACAGGAAGAACCCTGACTTGAGCACGAACCAGTGCAGGCCCGGAGCCGCCAGCACGGCGATGTCGCCGACCACGGGGTAGCCTTCGAACGGCGACAGCCAGCCGCCCAGGAAGAACGTGGCCGCCAGCGCCGAGATCAGGATCATGTTGGCGTATTCGGCGAGGAAGAACAGCGCGAAGGCGATGCCCGCGTACTCGACGTGGAAGCCCGCGACGATCTCCGACTCGCCTTCGGCAACGTCGAACGGCGCCCGATTGGTTTCGGCGACGCCCGATATGAAATACACCACCATCAGCGGGAACAGCCAGAACCAGTACCAGCTGCCCGGCCCGCCCGCCTGCGCCTCGACGATCTTGCCGATGTTGAGCGTGCCCGCCGCCATCACGACGCCCACCAGCGCGAAGCCCATCGCGATCTCGTACGCCACGATCTGCGCGGCTGAGCGCATCGCGCCGAGGAATGCGTACTTCGAGTTGGCGGCCCAGCCGGCGAGGATGATGCCGTAGGCGCCGAAGCCCGCGAGCGCGAGGATGTACAGCACACCCGCGTCGATGTGCGCAACCGAGAACCCCGGCCACAGCGACATCACGGCCCACGCCGCGAATGCAGGCGTCAGTGTCAGCAACGGCGCCACGACGAACAGGTAGCGGTTCGAGCGCGACGGCACGACCACTTCCTTCAGCAGCAGCTTGATGACGTCGGCAAAGGGCTGCAGCAGGCCGAGCGGCCCGACGCGGTTCGGCCCGATGCGCACCTGCATGTAACCGATCACCTTGCGCTCGGCGTAGGTGGTGTAGGCGACGCAGAGGATGACCGTGATGGTGATGGCCAGGATCTGGCCCAGCGCGACCAGCGACGTGCGCAGCCATTCGGGCTGCGACAGCCAGAGTGCAGCGATCGTGTCGATCATGCCGTGGTGCCCCCGGTTGCGCCCGCGATGCCGTCTGCCGTGGCCTGCAACGGCGCCGAGCGACGCACGATCGCGTCGACGCGGTAGATCGGTGTCTCGCGCGTCACGTCCATCGCGGCCAGGCGACTGGGCGTGAATGCCGCAGCAACCGTACCGCCGCCTGTATCCATCTGCAGCTCTCGTTGCAGTTCGTCGCGGACGTCTTCGGAGCTGACGTAATCGAAACCCGCGAGGCCCAGCAGATTGCCGAGCACGCGCAGGATCTTCCAGGCCGGACGCGCCTCGCCGGCCGGCTTGGCGACGCCCGCCACGCTCTGCCAGCGGCCTTCGACATTGACCCAGGTGCCCGAGGTTTCGGCGAACACGGCGCTCGGCAGGATCACGGAAGCCGTTGCGAGGATTTCATCGCTTGCGTACGGCGTGATCGCCACGACGCAGTCGGCGCCGCGCAACGCGGATTCGGTGGTCGACGAAGGCGTGAGGTCCGCACTTTCGATGCCGCCGAGCAGCACGTAGCCCTTGAGCCGGGCCGAGAGCATCTCGGCCGTATTGAGTCCAGGCTGCGCGACCGCGCGCCCACCCACAGTACGGTGCGGCAGCATGCCGGCCAGGGCGGCGCCGACGGCGTTGCCGCCTTCCGGCAGGAAACCGAGCGTCGCACCCGTTGCAGCCGCGAGCGCAGCAGTCAGCGCACGAATCTCGGAATACGACGCGTGATGCTGCGCCAGCGCCCCGAGCAGGATCACCCTGTGTTCGCCCGTCGCGAGCATCGCGGCGACGACCTCGTGCTGCGCAGCGGGCGTCACGCCTTCGAGCGCTGCGCCCAGGTTCGCCGGCGCCGGCTTGCCCTGCGACCGCAGCACAGCGACCAGCACGGCCGCCAGGTGCTGCGCCATGCCGAGACCGTTGCTCGTCAGGTTCGCGGCGACCGGGAAGCGCACGTCGTAAGCGCGCGGGTTGACGAATGCGACCTTCGCACCGCGGCGCACCGCGGCCTGGCGCACCCGATGCGCGATCAACGGCACTTCCTTGCGCAGGTTCGAGCCGACGACGAGCAAGGCCGCAGCCTGCTCGAGCTGCGCGAGGGTGCACCCGAGCAACGGCGCCACCGGATCGTTCGCCTGGTCGCGGAAATCGACGCGCCGCAGGCGATGATCGAGGTTGGCAGTACCGAGGCCGCGTGCAATCTTCGCCGCAAGCGCCAGCTCCTCGAGCGACGAGATCGGCGACGCGAGCACGCCGACCTGTGCCGCGCCGGCCTCGCGGACGACCTGCTGCAAGCCCTTGGCCGCCGCTTCGAGAGCCGTCTCCCAGTCGACCGTCACCCACTCGGCGCCCCGCTTGACCATCGGCTTGACCGCGCGATCGGCCGCATAGAAGCCTTCGTAGCTGAAGCGGTCGCGGTCGGCGATCCAGGTTTCGTTGACGTCTTCGTTGGCGCGCGGCACGACGCGCATGACGCGCCCGCGCAGCACGTGCGCGCTCAGGTTGGTGCCGACGCAGTCGTGCGGCGAGACGAGCGGCACCTGCGTCATTTCCCAGGCGCGCGCGCGGTAGCGGTACGGCTTGTTGTTGAGCGCGCCGACCGGGCACAGGTCGATGATGTTGGCCGACAGCTCGTGCTCGATGCTCTGCTCGATGAAAGTCGAGATCATCGTCTGCTCGCCGCGGCCGATCGTGCCAAGCGCGGGGTTGCCCGCGATCTCCTGGCCGAAGCGCACGCAGCGCGTGCAGTGGATGCAGCGCGTCATGTCAGTGGAGATGAGGGGGCCGAGGTTCTCGTCCTTGAAAACGCGCTTGCGCTCGGAGTAGCGCGAGACGTCGCGGCCGAAGCCCACCGCGAGGTCCTGCAGCTCGCACTCGCCGCCCTGGTCGCAGATCGGGCAGTCGAGCGGATGGTTGATCAGCAGGAACTCCATCGTCGCCTTCTGCGCCGAGATCGCCTTGGGCGACTTGGTGAAGACCTTCATGCCTTCGGCGACGGGCGTGGCGCACGCAGGAAGCGGCTTCGGGGCTTTCTCGACCTCGACCAGGCACATGCGGCAATTGGCCGCGATGGTCAGCTTGTCGTGGTAGCAGAAGCGCGGGACGTAAACGCCGTTCGCATCCGTCACCTGGATGAGCATGGCATTCTTGCGCGCCTTCATCGGCACGCCGTCGACTTCGATGTTGACCAGCTCTTCGCTCATGGTGCCTTGATCACGCCGCGCGACCGCGCGCCTCGACGATGCTGTGGCCGTGCTCGACGAAATACTCGAACTCGTGCCGGAAATGACGGATGAAGCTCTGCACCGGCCACGCGGCGGCATCGCCGAGCGCGCAGATGGTGTGGCCCTCGATCTTGTTGGCGACGTCGACGAGCATGTCGATGTCGGCCTGCCTGCCCTGCCCTGCCAGGATCCGCTGCAGCGTGCGATTGAGCCAGCCGGTGCCCTCGCGGCACGGCGTGCACTGGCCGCACGATTCGGCGTGATAGAACCGCGACAGGCGCTCGAGCACTCGCACCATGCACGTGGTCTCGTCCATCACGATGACCGCGGCCGAGCCGAGCGACGAGCCCGCCTTCTTGAGCGAGTCGTAATCCATGTTGGCGGCCAGGATCGCCTCGGCCTTCAACACCGGCACGGACGAGCCACCGGGGATCACGGCCTTGAGCTGGCGGCCCTTCCAGACACCGCCCGCGAGTTCGAGCAGGTCGGTGAACGGAATGCCGAGCGGCACCTCGAAGTTGCCGGGATTCGCGACGTGGCCCGAGACCGAGAAGATCACCGTGCCGCCCGAGTTCGGCGGACCGAGCCCTGCGAACCAGTCGGGACCCTTGCGCAGGATCGTCGGCACGGAGGCATAGCTCTGCGCGTTGTTGATCGTGGTGGGCTTGCCATACAGGCCGAAATTGGCAGGGAACGGCGGCTTGAAGCGCGGCCGGCCCTGCTTGCCCTCGAGCGACTCGAGCAGCGCGGTTTCCTCGCCGCAGATGTACGCGCCCGCACCCATGAACGAGTACAGGTCGAAATCGACGCCGGTACCCTGGATGTTCTTGCCGAGCAGGCCGGCGGCGTACGCCTCCTGCACCGCGGCGTCGAAGCGCGGGAACGGCTCGGCCATGAACTCGCCACGGATGTAGTTGTAGCCCACGGATGAGTTCGTGCAGTAGCCGCCGATGGCCATGCCCTCGATCAGTGCGTGCGGGTTGTAGCGCAGGATGTCACGGTCGTGGCAGGTGCCTGGCTCGCTTTCGTCCGAGTTGCAGACCATGTACTTCTGCATCGGCGCATTGCGCGGCATGAACGACCACTTGAGGCCCGTCGGAAAGCCCGCGCCGCCGCGGCCGCGCAGCCCCGAGGCCTTCACGGCTTCGATCACCTGCTCGCGCGGCGGCTTCTCGGCCAGGATTTTTTTCCAGGCCTCGTACCCGCCGATCTTCAGGTACGTCTCGAGCTCCCACGGCCGCTCGTACTTGAGCGGCTCGAAGCAGACGAGGTTCATGCGATCTGTCCAGTCGGCCACGCGGGCGCTCCTGCTCGAAACCGGCTTACTTGTGGTCGTCGAGAATCTGGTCCACCTTCTCAGGCGTCAGGTTCTCGAAGTACACGTGGTTGACCATCATCATCGGCGCGCCATTGCACGCCGCCAGGCATTCCTCTTCGCGCTTGATGAAGAAGCGGCCGTCGGGTGTGCTTCCGCCCACCTTGACGCCGAGGCGCTTCTCGACGTGGGCCAGCAGTTCTTCACCGCCGCGCAGCATGCACGAGATGTTGGTGCAGACCGAGATGTGATTGCGGCCGCACGGACTGGTCTCGAACATCGAATAGAACGACGCGACCTCGTACACCTGGATCGGCGGCAGGCCGAGGTAGTCGGCCACGGCGTCCATCGAATCCTGCGGCAGGTGACCATGCTCGTGCTGCACCGCATGCAGCGCAGCGATGACGGCCGAACGCTTGCGATCCGCCGGGAACTTCTTCAGCCAGTGGTCGATTTCTTCCCGGACATGCGCGGAAAGAACCTCGCCCGTGCCGGACGTCGCAGGGTGGATGGTTTCGCTCACCGGTCGATCTCTCCGAACACGATGTCGAGGGTGCCGATCACCGCGACGACGTCGGCCAGCATGTGGCCCGTGGTCATTTCCTCGAGTGCCGCGAGGTGCGGGAAGCCCGGCGCGCGGCACTTGAGCCGGTACGGCTTGTTGGCGCCATCCGAGATCAGGTAGATCCCGAACTCGCCCTTGGGCGCCTCGACGGCGCCGTACGATTCACCGGCAGGCACGCAATAGCCTTCCGTGAAGAGCTTGAAGTGATGGATCAGCGATTCCATGTCGCCCTTCATCTCTTCGCGCCGCGGCGGCACGATCTTGTGATCGTCGACCATCACGGGGCCCGGGTTCTTCTTGAGCCAGTCGACGCACTGCTTGACGATGCGATTCGACTGGCGCAGCTCTTCGACGCGGACCAGGTAGCGGTCGTAGCAGTCGCCATTGAGACCGACCGGGATGTCGAAATCCATGCGGTCGTAGACTTCGTACGGCTGCTTCTTGCGCAGGTCCCAGGCGATGCCGGAACCGCGCAGCACGGGGCCGGTGAAGCCGAGGTTGAGCGCGCGCTCGGGCGTCACGACGCCGATGTTGACCGTGCGCTGCTTCCAGATGCGGTTGTCGGTGAGCAGCGTTTCGTACTCGTCGATGGCCGCCGGGAACCGCGCCGTGAAATCGTCGATGAAATCGAGCAGCGTGCCGGAACGCGCCTCGTTCAGGCGGTTGATTTCCTTCGCGCTGCGGAAGCGTGACGGCTGGTACTTCGGCAGGGTATCCGGCAGGTCCCGATACACGCCGCCCGGCCGGTAGTACGTCGCGTGCATGCGCGTGCCCGAGACCGCCTCGTAGCAGTCCATGAGGTCTTCGCGCTCGCGGAAGCAGTACAGGAACATCGTCATCGCGCCGATGTCGAGGCCGTGCGCGCCGAGCCACATCAGGTGGTTCAGGATGCGCGTGATCTCGTCGAACATGACGCGGATGTACTGCGCGCGCTCTGGCACCTGCACGCCGAGCAGCTTCTCGATGGCCATGCAGTACGCGTGCTCGTTGCACATCATCGAGACGTAGTCGAGCCGGTCCATGTAGCCGATCGACTGGTTGTACGGCTTGCTCTCGGCCAGCTTCTCGGTCGCGCGATGCAGCAGGCCGATGTGCGGGTCGGCCTTCTGCACGACTTCGCCGTCCATCTCGAGCACCAGGCGCAGCACGCCGTGGGCTGCCGGGTGCTGCGGGCCGAAATTCATCGTATAGCTGCGGATCTCAGCCATGCTTCGGTGCGTCCTTGAGCGCGGCCTCGTAGCGGTTGTCGTCGCGGATCACGCGCGGCACCAGCGTGCGCGGCTCGATGCTGACCGGCTCGTAAACCACGCGGCCCTTGATGGGGTCGTAGCGGACTTCGACGTTGCCCATCAGCGGGAAGTCCTTGCGGAACGGATGCCCGATGAAGCCGTAGTCCGTCAGTAGCCGGCGCAGGTCGGGGTGACCCCGGAACAGGATGCCGAACAGGTCGAACGCCTCGCGCTCGAACCAGTCCGCGGCCTTCCAGATCTCGATCACGGAGTCGATCATCGGCGGCTCGCCGGGCTCGCAGAACACGCGCAGGCGCAAGCGCCGGTTGTGCTTCACGCTGAGCAGGTGATAGACCACCGCGAATCTTTGCTCTTCACCTCTCCCATCTCGATGGGAGAGGTCGGCCGCAGGCCGGGTGAGGGACGGGGTGAGGGCTGGGGCGTGGGCACCCGCCGGCGCCACGCGGTTCACGCCACGGCTGAAGCCGCGGAACGTCGCGGTCTCGGTGTTCCATTCGTCGACGCCGTAGAGTGAATAGTCGACGCCGCAGAGGTCGATGAGTTGCTCGAAGCTCCAGTCGGCCTCGTCGCGCAAGGCCGTGCACGCAGCCACGAGAGCGGCGGGCTCCACTTCGAACGTGAGTTCGCCGCAACGCGATTCGACACGCGTCACCTGGCCGGCAAAGCGACCCGAGATCGACTCGGCGAGTTGTTCCAACGCCTGGTTCATGCCCTTGTCCGGTCTCGCTCAGCGCGCAATCGTCTGCGTGCGGTGGATTTTCTTCTGCAACTGGATCAAGCCGTAAATCAGCGCTTCGGCAGACGGCGGACAGCCCGGCACGTACACGTCGACGGGCACGATCCGGTCACAACCGCGGACCACGGCGTACGAATAGTGGTAGTAGCCGCCGCCGTTCGCGCAGGAACCCATCGAGATGACCCAGCGCGGCTCCGGCATCTGGTCGTAGACCTTGCGCAGCGCAGGGGCCATCTTGTTGACGAGCGTGCCGGCGACGATCATCACGTCGGATTGCCGCGGGCTGGGGCGGAAGACGATGCCGAAGCGGTCGAGGTCGTAGCGCGCGGCGCCCGCGTGCATCATCTCGACGGCGCAGCAGGCGAGGCCGAACGTCATCGGCCACATCGAGCCGGTGCGCGCCCAGTTCATGAGTGCGTCGACCGACGTCGTGAACACGCCGCGATCGGCGGGCGCGTCGGTGCTGCTCGGTGCCTCTAATCCCATTCGAGCGCCCCTTTCTTCCACTCGTAGATGAAGCCGACCACGAGCACCAGCAGGAACACCCCCATCGCTGCCAGCGCCACGATGCCGATCGAATCGAGGGCAACGGCCCACGGGAACAGGAACGCGATTTCCAGATCGAACACGATGAAGAGAATGGCGACCAGGTAGTACCGCACGTCGAACTTCATGCGGGAATCTTCGAACGCCTCGAAGCCGCACTCGTAAGGCGAGAGCTTTTCGGCGTCGGGGCGGCGCGGCGCCAGCAGAAAGCCGAGAACGAGCAGGAGGACGCCGAGTCCGCCAGCCACCACAAGGAAAATCAGGACCGGCAGGTATTCTGCAAGCATCTCGAGCGATGGTCTCGAAGAGGGTGCGATTAGCCCGCAATTCTAACAGCACCAATTGCAGCGCAGTAAGACCGGAAATGAAAAAGGCGAGCCTTGGCTCGCCTCGTTCTGTTCGACCTGGTGCGGATGGAGAGACTCGAACTCTCACGCCTTTCGGCACTAACCCCTCAAGCTAGCGTGTCTACCAATTCCACCACATCCGCTTCGTCAATCGATTTCTTCAGCCTGTCTCAGTTGCCCGCGGGCTGCCCTGCCGGCGGCGTCTGCTGCGGCTGCGCCGCGGGCGGGGTGCCGCCAGTGGCAGGCGTTGCCGGGGTTGCGGCCGGCGGTGCTGCAGGCAGCGCAGGCAATGCAGTCGGATCCGCAGCGGGTGCCGGCGCCGGTGCAGCCTGCTGCACGGTGTCGACGACGCTGGTCGGCGCTTTCTGCTGGCTGAACAGGTAGGTCAGGCCGAGGCTGGTCAGGAAGAACAGCGTGGCGAGGACCGCAGTCGTGCGCGAGAGGAAATTGGCCGAGCCGCGCGCACCGAACACGGTGCCCGACGCGCCTGCGCCGAAGCCGGCACCCGCGTCGGCACCCTTGCCGCGCTGCAGGAGCACGATGCCGATGATCGCGAACGCGAGCAGCACGTGGAAAACGACAGCCAGAGTCTGCAGCCAATTCATCAAAAAGAACCTTATGCCAACTGGTGAGGACGCTTCGCCGTCAACCTGCGCCGGCGCAGATGCGTGCGAATTCGTCCGCCTTGAGCGACGCCCCGCCGACGAGTCCGCCGTCGATATCGGGCATCGCGAACAGTTCCTGGGCGTTGGAAGCCTTGACGCTGCCGCCGTACAGGAGCCTGACCGATCCGCCTATTGTAGCATCCCGGTCCGTGACCTTGGCACGAATCATCGCGTGGACGGCCTGTGCCTGCTCCGGCGTGGCCGTCCGGCCGGTCCCGATCGCCCAGACCGGCTCATAGGCGATGACCGCCCGGGCCAGGGACTGGATACCGCTCACCGCGAGGACCGCTTCCAGCTGCCGCGTCACCACGGCCGTGGTCTGGTCGCCTTCCCGTTCCTCGAGGGTTTCGCCCACGCACAGCACCGGGACCAGGCCCTGGGACTGCGCCGCCACGAACTTGCGCGCGACCAGGTTGTCGCTTTCTGCATACAGCTGCCGCCGCTCCGAGTGGCCGACCAGCACGTAGCTGCAACCCACGTCCTTGAGCATGGCGGCCGAGACTTCACCCGTGAAGGCGCCCTGCGCTTCCGCGCACACGGATTGGGCCCCGAGTGCCACCCCCGAGTCTTTCAGCAGGCGGGCCGTCTCCATCAGGTAAGGGAACGGCGGACACAGCATGATCTCGGCCCGCTTGCCGGGCTGCAGCAGGTCGAGCAGTCCGCTCACCAGCTGCGCGTTCTCGGCGCGCGATCCGTGCATCTTCCAGTTGCCCGCGACGAGCGGCTGACGCATGTTGAACGATCCCCCGCAGAATATTGAGCGAAACCACCCAGCCGGGCGGGCCGCGAAAGGCGCGCGATCTTAGCGGCGGGGTCGGGTTAAAGCAATGCGGGACGGGCGCAGGTCAAATGGCATTGCGCACCACGTCCGCCAGCTCGTTGGCCTGCCGCGTGGCGACTGCCTCGTCCTGCGCCTCGATCATCACGCGGATCACGGGTTCGGTGCCCGAGGCTCGCAGCACCACCCGCCCGGTGGTCCCCATCGCCTTTTCTGCGCGCTGCACGGCCGCCTGGATGACGGGCGACTGCGCCGGGTCGACGCGTTCCTTGACCCGCACGTTGATCATGACCTGGGGGAACTTGGGCATGCCGGCCACGAGCTCAGCCAGCGGACGGCCCGTCCGTTTCATCACGGCGAGCACCTCCAGCGCGCTGATCAGGCCGTCGCCGGTCGTGGTGCGATCGAGGCACAGCAGATGGCCCGAAGTCTCGCCACCGAGCACACCGCCGTGTTCCTTCAGCATCGCGAGCACGTAGCGGTCGCCCACCTTGGCGCGCATGAACTCGATCCCTTCGGCACGCAGCTTCTGCTCCAGGCCCAGGTTGCTCATCACGGTGCCCACCACCGGACCCCGCAACATGCCGGTGCGCTTGCGATCCGAAGCGATGACGTAGAGCAACTGGTCGCCATCGGCGATGCGCCCGAGGTGGTCGACCATGACGAGCCGGTCGCCGTCGCCGTCGAGCGCGATGCCGACGTCGGCGTGCACGCCGGACACGGTCGCCTGGATCAACTCGGGCGACGTCGAGCCGCAGCGCAGGTTGATGTTGCGCCCGTTGGGCGAGCAACCGAGGGGAATGATCTCGGCCCCGAGGTCGGTGAGCACGCGCGGCGCCACCTTGTAGGCCGCGCCGTTCGCGCAGTCGATCACGACCTTCAGCCCCGCAAGGTCCGTGCCCTTCGGCAGCACCGACATGCAGAACTCCTGGTAGGCGACGCGCGACTTGTCCACGCGCGCAGCCTTGCCCAGGTGGATCGATTCGCGCGTCAGCGCCGGCTCGTCGAGGTAGGCCTCGATCTGCGCCTCCTGCTCGTCGGTGAGCTTGCTGCCGTGCTCGTCGAAGAACTTGATGCCGTTGTCTTCGTAGAGGTTGTGCGACGCGCTGATCACGACACCGAACTTGCAGCCGAACTTCTGCGCCATGTACGCGATGCCCGGCGTGGGCAACGGCCCGATCAGGTTGACGTTGACGCCCGCAGCGATGAAGCCGGCCTCGAGCGCAGCCTCGAACATGTAACCGGACAGCCGCGTGTCCTTGCCCACCAGCGCCGTGCCGCCGTTCGGCGCAAGCACGCGGGCGGCGGCGCTGGCGAGCCGCAACGCGAACTCGACCGTCATGGGGTGCTGGCCGACCTGGCCGCGGACGCCGTCGGTGCCGAAATACTTCCTGCTCACTGTCTGCTCGCTCCTTTCAACGCGACGGCAACCTTGACCGCATCGACGGTCGCGGGCACGTCATGCGCGCGGATGATGGCCGCCCCGGCTGCCACCGCAAAGGCGGCAGCGACGGCGCTGCCCACGAGCCTTGCGGACGCGGGCCTGCCCGTCATGATACCGATCAGGCCCTTGCGCGAGACGCCGATGAGCACGGGGCATCCCAGATCGGTGAAGCAGCGCTGGTTTTGCAGCAGCGCAAGGTTGTGCTCGTAGGTCTTGCCAAAGCCGATGCCTGGATCGACACAGATCGAGTCCAGGCCGATCCCCGCCGCGCGGCAGGCCGCGACGCGCCCGGCCAGGAAGGCATGCACCTCAGCCACGACGTCGTCGTACCTCGGCGCCGCCTGCATCGTCGCGGGCTCGCCCTGCATGTGCATCACGCAGACAGCAGCGCCGTGTGAGGCCGCGGCCTGCAATGCGCCCGGCAGCTGCAGCGCGCGAACGTCGTTGACCATGTGGGCGCCGGCCCGCAGCGCAGCGGCGATCACTTCAGGCTTGCTCGTGTCGACCGAAATCACGGCGTCTGCACGCGCGACCAGCGCCTCGATCACGGGGACGACGCGGTCGATCTCTTCCTGCGTGCCGACCGGTGCGGCGCCGGGACGCGTCGACTCGCCCCCCACGTCGATGATGGCTGCACCCTCTTCCACCATGCGCAGACCCGCTGCAACGGCCGCTGGCCGATCGCAATGCAGGCCGCCGTCGGAGAACGAGTCGGGCGTGACGTTGAGGATGCCCATCACGGCAGGCACGTCGAGGGACAGCGTTCGGTCGCGGCAGCGCATGAGGAAGGGAGGCAGGGGTAGGGGCTAGGGAGGACTAGGGGCTAGTCGGAAGGACATCGGTCAATGAGGTTGAGCGCAGGCGAGATCGGTGACTGAAGCCAGAAAAGGAAAGGGCGGCAATGCCGCCCTTCCGACTAACCCCTAGCCCCTAACCCCTAGCCCCTTCCTTCAGTGCTGGGGAGCCGGCCGTCCCGACGGCGCATCACCCTCGCCGCCCCGGCTCGGGCGCGGACGCGTGTCGGGCGGCGAACCCAAGTCGCGGTCTTCCCAGTCGGCAGGCGGCTTCGGCTCGCGGCCCTGCATGATGTCGGCGATCTGCGAGTCGTCGATCGTCTCGTACTTGATCAGCGCCTCGGCCATCTTGTGCAGCTTCTCCACGTCGCGCGTGAGGATTTCCTTCGCCTTGTTGAAGTTGCTGTCGATGAGGACGCGGATCTCCTCGTCGATCACGTGCGCCGTGACGTCGGACACCTGCTTGTGCTGCGTGACGCTGCGCCCAAGGAACACCTCGCCCTCGTCTTCCGCATACGTCTGCGGGCCGAGCTTGTCCGAGAGGCCCCACTTCGTGACCATGCTGCGGGCGATCTCGGTGGCGCGCTCGATGTCGTTCGAGGCGCCCGTCGTCACGTACTCCGGTCCGAAGATGAGTTCTTCGGCGACGCGACCGCCGAACAGCGTCGCAATGCGGCTTTCGAGCCGGCGCTTGCTGGTGCTGTAACGATCCGCCTCAGGCAGGAACATCGTGATGCCCAGCGCGCGGCCGCGCGGGATGATCGAGACCTTGTAGACCGGGTCGTGATCCGGGACGTTGAGGCCCACGATCGCGTGGCCGGCTTCGTGGTACGCCGTGAGCTTCTTCTCGTTGTCGTCCATGACCATGGACTTGCGCTCGGCGCCCATCATGATCTTGTCCTTGGCGCGCTCGAACTCTTCCATCGTCACGGTGCGACGGTTCGCGCGGGCCGCGAACAGGGCCGCCTCGTTCACGAGGTTGGCGAGGTCGGCGCCGGAGAACCCAGGCGTGCCGCGCGCGATGATCGAGGGCTTCACGTCCTCGGCCAGCGGCAGCTTGCGCATGTGCACCTTCAGGATCTGCTCGCGTCCGCGCACGTCCGGCAGCGGCACGACGACCTGGCGGTCGAACCGGCCCGGGCGCAGCAGCGCCGGGTCGAGCACGTCGGGACGGTTGGTGGCCGCGATGACGATGACGCCTTCGTTGCCCTCGAAGCCGTCCATTTCGACCAGCAGCTGGTTCAGCGTCTGTTCGCGCTCGTCATGACCGCCGCCGAGACCGGCGCCGCGATGGCGACCGACCGCGTCGATTTCGTCGATGAAGATGATGCACGGCGCGTGCTTCTTGGCCTGCTCGAACATGTCGCGCACGCGTGAGGCGCCGACGCCGACGAACATCTCGACGAAGTCCGAGCCCGAAATCGTGAAGAACGGCACCTTGGCTTCGCCCGCGATCGCCTTGGCGAGCAGCGTCTTGCCGGTGCCCGGCGAGCCGACCATCAGCACGCCGCGCGGGATCTTGCCGCCGAGGCGCTGGAACTTGCCCGGGTCCTTGAGGAAGTCGACGATCTCGGAGACTTCTTCCTTCGCTTCGTCGACGCCCGCGACATCGGCGAACGTGACCGTGACCTGGTCTTCATTGAGCAACCGAGCCCGGCTCTTGCCGAACGACATCGCGCCGCGGCCACCCGCCCCGCCCTGCATCTGGCGCATGAAGTACACCCAGACGCCGATCAGCAGCAGGATCGGGAACGACGAGATGAACAACTGCAGCAGGAACGACTGGCGCTCCGGCGGAGCGGCGCTGAACGTTACGCCGCTCTGCTGCAGCGTGCCGATCAGTGCAGAGTTGTCCGTTTCGGGGTTGTAGACGACGAACTGCTCGCCGCTGGTGCGCAACCCGCTGATCTTGTCGCCCGAGAACGTGACCTGGGAGACGGAGCCGTCCTTGACGTGGCCCAGGAACGCGGAATACGGCATTTCAGCCGTGACCTGGCCGCGGGACGAAAAGTTGCTCACCACCGTGGCGAGCACCACGGCGATCACGACCCACAGCACGACATTCTTGGCCAAATCGTTCACTTACTGACCTCGGCTACGCCGCTTGAGCTGCGCGCGCCATGCGCGCCATCACGGCTGAATTTCACACTACACCAATCGATACCCGCGTGCCAGAACGTACACCTCGGCACTGCGGGACCTGGAAGCTTTCGGCTTGCGCAACTTCACGGATTCAAAGCTGCCGCGCAGCTGCGCCACGAGCGGCTGGAAACCGCGCCCCTGAAACACCTTGGCGAGAAAATCACCACCTGGACGCAATGTCCGACCGGCGAAATCCACGGCAAGTTCCACCAGCTGCATCGAGCGGTCATGGTCCACGTCCGCAATGCCCATCATGTTGGGGGCCATATCGGACATCACAAGATCGACTCTAGCGGGACCGACCATGGCCAGCAGCTGCTCGAGCACGGCATCGTCGTTGAAGTCGCCCTGCAGGAACTCGACGTCCGCGATGGCGGGCATGTCGAGGATGTCCATCGCGATGATCCGGCCCTTGCCATCGAGCAAACGCTTGGCGTACTGGCTCCAGCTGCCGGGGGCCGCGCCCAGGTCGATGATGGTCATGCCCGGTCGCAGGATGCGGTCGGATTGCTGGATTTCTTCCAGCTTGTAGACGGCCCGCGACCGCCAGCCCTCCTCCCGGGCCCGCTTCACGTAGGGGTCGGATTCGTGCTCGGCAAGCCAGGCGGCGGAGGATTTGGTGCGTTTGGGCAAGGGAAGGAGGGGCTAGGAAGGACAGGAAGGACAGGAAGGACTAGGAAGGCTAGGAAGGCTAGGAAGGCTAGGAAGGCTGGAAGGACGGGAAGGACGGGAAGGAGTGAGATCCTGACAATGCGTGCTTGCCTGGGCAAGTTAAGCCGCCAAGCGCAAATTCGTGCGTACTGGGCTTCGGTCAGGGATGATAGCCGCCCTTGGCGTCCAGCCGCGCTGGACCATCGGTCCTGCCCTTCCTGCCTTCCTGACCTTCCTGCCCTTCCTAGCCCCTTCCCATGCTGTCCGACGCCCAACGCAAATACCTTCGCCGCCTCGGCCACGAGCTCAATCCGGTCGTGCTGATCGGCATTCCGGCCTCGGCCCGAACCTGATCGCCGAAATGGACGGTGCCCTGACCCACCACGAACTGGTCAAGGTGCGGGCGCGCGTGGGCGACCGGGACGTGCGCGACGAAATGCTCGCTGAATTGGCCAAGGCCACCCGGTCGGAGCAAGTGCAGCGCATCGGGCACGTGGCGCTGTTCTACCGCGCCAACCCCGAGAAAACGAAGATCCTGCTGCCCGACGCCTGACGCGCCGGGCCCGGCCACTTACTCGTAGCGGACCGCCACGATTTCGTAGGAGCGCGTGCCGTTAGGCACCGCAACCTTGATCTCGTCACCTTCCATCTTGCCCACCAGGGCACGGGCAATGGGTGAGGTGATCGATATGAGGTTCAGCTTGATGTCGGCTTCCTGCTCGCCAACGATCTGGTAGACGACTTCCTCGCCGGTGCCTGCTTCGAGGTGCACCGTGGCGCCGAACACGACCCGGTCGGTCTTGGGCAGGGTCGTGACGTCGATGATGTGGGAATGCGACAGCTCATGCTCGAGCTCGTTGATGCGCCCCTCACAGAAGCTCTGCTGCTCGCGCGCCGCATGGTATTCGGCGTTCTCACTCAGGTCGCCGTGGGCCCGGGCTTCGGCGATCGCCTGGATGATGCGCGGGCGCTCGACCTGCTTGAGCCGTTTCAGCTCCTCGCGTAGCCGCTCAGAACCCTTCAAAGTCATAGGCTTACGATTCATATCCAAACTTCCTTGTGAAGATCCTGGAGGCGGTTCACCTCGACGTCCTGGAGATGGTCGATCGCCTCGCAGGTGGCTAGCGCGCCCGCCAGCGTCGTGTAGTACGTGACCTTGCGGGCCACGGCTTCGCGGCGGATGGAGTTCGACTCGCGGACCGCCTGCTTGCCTTCGGTGGTGTTCACGATCAGCGTGAACTCGTCGTTCTTGATCATGTCGACGATGTGGGGCCGCCCTTCACGGACCTTGTTGGCCCGGCGGCACTCGACACCGGCGGCCTCGAGGACGTCGGCGGTGCCCTGCGTGGCGACGATTTCGAACCCTTGCGCCCGCAGCCGCTTGCCCAGCTCGACCGCGCCCGGCTTGTCGCGCTCGCGCACGCTGATCAGGCAGACGCCGCGGGTGGGCAGCGTGACGCCCGACGCGGTCTGCGCCTTGGCATAGGCCTCGCCGAAGCTGCGGCCCGTGCCCATGACCTCGCCGGTCGACTTCATTTCAGGGCCCAGGATCGGGTCGGCGTCCGGGAACTTGCCGAACGGAAACACCGCTTCCTTGACCGAGAAGAACTTCGGCACGCGTTCGCGCGTGAGGTTGAGCTCGGCCAGCGTGCGACCGGTCATCACCCGGGCGCCCGCCTTGGCCATGGCCACGCCGGTGGCCTTCGAAACGAAGGGCGCCGTGCGCGAAGCGCGCGGGTTCACCTCGAGCACGTAGACGACGCCGTTCTGGATCGCGAACTGGACGTTCATGAGGCCGATCACGTTGAGCGCGAGCGCCATGCGGCGCGTCTGGTCGCGGATCTGGTCCTGCAGCTCCTTGCTCAGGCTGTTGGGCGGCAGCGAGCAGCCCGAGTCGCCGGAGTGCACGCCCGCCTGCTCGATGTGCTCCATGATGCCGCCGACGTACACGTCCTTGCCGTCGCAGATCGCGTCGACGTCCACTTCGATCGCGAGATCGAGGAAGCGGTCGAGCAGGACCGGGCTGTCGTGCGAGACCTGCACAGCCGTATTCATGTAGACGCGCAGGTCTTCTTCGGTGAAGACCACTTCCATCGCGCGGCCGCCGAGCACGTAGCTCGGGCGCACGACGAGCGGGAAGCCGACTTCGGCTGCCAGCCGCACGGCATCGTCTTCGGTGCGTGCCGTGCGATTCGGCGGCTGCCGCAGTTGCAGCCGCTCGACCAGGTGCTGGAACCGTTCACGATCCTCGGCGACGTCGATCGAGTCGGGGCTGGTGCCGATGATGGGCACCCCGGCCGCCTCGAGCGCTTTCGCCAGCTTGAGCGGCGTCTGTCCGCCGTACTGCACGATGACGCCGAAGGGCTTCTCGACGTGCATGATCTCGGTGACGTCCTCGAGCGTCAGCGGCTCGAAGTACAGGCGATCGGAGGTGTCGTAATCCGTCGACACGGTTTCGGGGTTGCAATTGACCATGATGGTCTCGAACCCGTCTTCGCGCAGCGCGAGCGCGGCGTGCACGCAGCAGTAGTCGAATTCGATGCCCTGGCCGATGCGGTTGGGCCCGCCGCCCAGGATCACGATCTTGCGCTTGTTCGTAGGCGCGGACTCGCACTCTTCCTCGTACGTGGAATACATGTACGCGGTCGACGTCGAGAACTCCGCGGCGCACGTATCGACGCGCTTGTAGACCGGACGGACGCCCAGCTTGCGACGGTGCGTGCTCACTTCGGCCTCGGCCAGGCCCAGCAGCTTCGCGAGGCGGCTGTCGGCGAAGCCTTTGCGCTTCAGCGCGCGCATGCGCGGCTCGTCCAGGGCCTTCTTGCCACCCGCGGCGACGGCCTGCTCTTCGGTGATCAGGTCCTCGATCTGCACCAGGAACCACGGGTCGATGCGCGACGCCTTGTGGACCTCCGCCATCGTCAGGCCGGCACGGAACGCGTCGGCGACGTAGCGCAGCCGATCCGGGCCCGGCATGCGCAGCTCCTCGAGCAGCGCATTGCGTGCGTCGTCGTCGGCGAGTGGCAGCGGCATGATCGGCGTCAGGCCGTCGATGCCGGTTTCGAGGCCGCGCAGCGCCTTCTGCAGCGACTCCTGGAAAGTGCGGCCCATGGCCATCACCTCGCCCACCGACTTCATCTGCGTCGTGAGCCGCTGGTTGGCGCCCGGGAACTTCTCGAAGGTGAAGCGCGGAATCTTGGTGACGACGTAGTCGATGGTCGGTTCGAACGAAGCCGGCGTGGCCCCGCCGGTGATGTCGTTGCGCAGTTCGTCGAGCGTGTAGCCGATGGCGAGCTTGGCCGCGACCTTGGCGATCGGGAAGCCGGTCGCCTTCGACGCGAGCGCGGACGAGCGCGACACGCGCGGGTTCATCTCGATCACCAGCAGGCGGCCGTCGAACGGGCTGATCGCGAACTGCACGTTCGAGCCGCCGCATTCCACGCCGATCTTGCGCAACACCGCGATCGATGCGTCGCGCATGATCTGGTATTCCTTGTCCGTGAGCGTCTGCGCGGGCGCGACCGTGATCGAGTCGCCCGTGTGCACGCCCATCGGATCGAGGTTCTCGATCGCGCAGATGATGATGCAGTTGTCCGCCTTGTCGCGGACCACTTCCATCTCGAATTCCTTCCAGCCGATCACCGACTCTTCGAGCAGCACTTCGCTGGTCGGCGAGGCGTCGAGGCCGCGCGCGACGATCTGCTCGAACTCCTCGCGGTTGTAGGCGATGCCGCCGCCGCTGCCGCCGAGCGTGAACGAGGGACGGATGACCGTCGGGAAGCCGATCTCGGCCTGGATGGCGAGCGCTTCCTCGAGGCTGTGGGCGACGCGCGAGCGCGGGCATTCGAGGCCGATGTCGCGCATCGCATTGCGGAACAGCTCGCGGTCTTCGGCCATGTCGATCGCTTCACGCGACGCCGCGATCAGTTCGACGCCGTATTTCTCGAGCACGCCTTCACGCACGAGGTCGAGCGCGCAGTTGAGCGCCGTCTGGCCGCCCATCGTGGGCAGCAAAGCGCTGGGGCGTTCTTTCTCGATGATGCGGGCGACCGTGCGCCAGTTGATGGGCTCGATGTAGATCGAGTCGGCCATCTCCGGGTCGGTCATGATCGTGGCTGGATTGGAGTTGACCAGGATGACCCGGTACCCCTCCTCGCGCAGCGCCTTGCAGGCCTGGGCGCCGGAGTAATCGAACTCGCACGCCTGGCCGATGACGATCGGGCCAGCGCCGATGATGAGGATGCTTTCGAGGTCTGTGCGCTTCGGCATGTTGTCTAGCGGGCTCCTGCGATCAGACCGTCTTGCGCATCGGGGCGGTGCCCGCCTTGCGCAACATCGATTCGACGAACTGGGCGAACAGCGGGATGAGGTCGCGCGGCCCGGGGCTGGCCTCAGGGTGACCCTGGAAGGAGAAGGCTGGTCGGTCCGTGCAGTTGATTCCCTGCAGCGAGCCGTCGAACAGCGACTTGTGCGTGACCTTGACGTTGGCCGGCAGCGTCGTCTCGTCCACGGCAAACCCGTGGTTCTGCGAAGTGATCATGACGCGCCCGGTTTCGAGTTCGAGCACCGGGTGGTTGGCGCCGTGATGGCCGAACTTCATCTTGACCGTCTTCGCGCCCAGCGCGAGGCCCAGGATCTGGTGCCCGAGGCAGATGCCGAAGAGCGGCGTGCCGTTCGCGAGGAACTCACGCGTGGCATCGATTGCGTACGTGCACGGCTCGGGATCGCCGGGGCCGTTCGAGAGGAACACGCCATCCGGCGCGAGCGCCATGACTTCGGCGGCGGTCGTCTCGGCGGGCACCACCGTCATGCGGCAGCCGTGGTCGGCCAGCAGGCGCAGGATGTTGCGCTTGATGCCGAAATCGTAGGCGACCACGTGCAGGCGCTGGCCGGCGCGGCGGCGCGGCCCCTGCTCCAGCGACCAGTTCGTGCCTTCGTTCCACTGGTACGCGCGGTCGGTGCAGACGACCTTGGCGAGATCCATGCCCTTCAGGCCGGGGAAGCGGCGCGCCGCCTCGATTGCGAGGTCGGGGCGCAGTGCGGCTTCGCCGCTGGCGATGCAGCCCGCCTGCGCGCCTTTCTCGCGCAGGATGCGCGTGAGCTTGCGGGTGTCGATTTCCGCGATCGCGACGGTCTCGCGCCGGCGCAGGAACTCAGGCAACGATTCGGTGGCGCGCCAGCTCGAGTGCAGCAGCGGCAGGTCGCGGATCACGAGGCCCGCGGCGTGCACCAGGTTCGACTCGTGGTCGTCCGGGTTGGTGCCGGTGTTGCCGATGTGCGGGTACGTGAGGGTGACGATCTGGCGGGAGTACGACGGGTCGGTCAGGATCTCCTGGTAGCCCGTCATCGCGGTGTTGAAAACCACCTCGCCGGTCGAGGTGCCGGCGGCGCCGATCGAGACGCCGCGAAACACGGTGCCGTCCTCTAAAGCCAAGACAGCGGGTGTCGTCACGGGGTACCTCCGGCGCAGCGATCAGTTACTAGCGCGTGCGACCACCGCCGGGGTTGAGCTTTGGCTCACTCCGGTGAAGATTTGTCTCACGGGCTAAGTACGCGATTCTACGCGAGCGCCTCGGGATGCGCCACGCGCTTTGCTGACCTCTCATCACCTCTCCCGCGCTCGCGCGCGGGAGAGGTCGGCCGCAGGCCGGGTGAGGGTCTCTCCTTCGCGTAGGCAGATTCGCATCCGACTGTGTGCGTCGGCGCCCGGCCGCCGTCCCGAACGTCGGTCGCCGGGAGCCGTAACCGCATCCATGGAGGCGCGGCCGCCGCGCCCATGGGCGGTTTACGGCTCCCGGCGATCGACTTCGTGACGGCCGCCGGGCGCCGCGACACATTAGCGCTGCAGTCTGCGACCGAAAGCGGTGCCGGAGGAGCCCTCACCCGCCGCTGCGCGGCGACCTCTCCCACGAGGCGCGGGAGAGGTGATGAGCGGGAGAGGTAAAGGTCGTCAGAGACCGAGCACGTCCGCCATCGAGTAGAGGCCCGGCGGGCGGCCCACGACCCAACGCGCCGCCACCAGAGCGCCGCGGGCAAAACCCGACCGGTCCTGGGCATGGTGCACCAGTTCGACGGTCTCGCCGGGGCCCGCAAAAATGAGCCGGTGGTCGCCGACGATGTCGCCGCCGCGCACCACGCTGAAGCCGATCCTGCCGATTTCGCGGACGCCGGTCGTGCCATGCCGGGCATAGTCGGCGACGGCGTCGAGCTCGACACCCCTGCCCGCAGCGGCCGCCCGGCCCAACGCCAATGCGGTGCCGCTCGGCGCATCGACCTTGTTGCGGTGATGGGCCTCGAAGATCTCGGCATCGTATTGCTCGGGCTGCAGTGCACGCGCCGCCAGTTCGGCCAGCTTCAACAGCACGTTCACCCCGAGACTCATGTTGGGCGCCAGCACGATGGCCAGCCCCCGCGCGATTTCCGTCAACTCGGCCAGCTGCGCGGCGCTGTGGCCCGTCGTGCCGATCACCATGGGCACGCCCAGTTCCCGGCACGTCGCGGCGTTGCGGAGCGATGCATCCGCCACCGTGAAATCGATGGCGACGTCGGCGCCGGCCAGCGCATGGCGAGAATCGGCGGTGATGGCGAGCGCAAGCGGTGCCGTGCCCGCGAAGGCGCCCGCATCCTGGCCCACGGAAGAATCTTCGCGCTCGACCAGTGCGCCGCTGAGCCGCAACCCGGCCTCGTCGCTGGCGATGAGCGGAATGATGCTGCGGCCCATCCGGCCCGAGGCTCCCAGCATGGCGACGCGGAGCTCTGCAGCCATCGTCCGGATCCCTACTCGCCCAGGCTCGTGAAGAAGCGCTTGACGCCGTCCATCCACGATTCTTCGCGCGGATGGTGGTGCTTGCTGTCGGCTCGCAGCGACTCGTCGAACTTCTGCAGCAGTTCTTTCTGCTCGCGCGACAGGTGAACCGGGGTTTCGACGACGACGCGACAGAACAGGTCCCCGGTCGTGCCGCCGCGCACCGGCTTGATGCCTTTTTCGCGCAGGCGGAACACGCGACCCGACTGCGTCTCGTGCGGTACCTTGATCGTGACGTCGCCGTCGAGCGTAGGCACGTCGATCGTGCCGCCGAGTGTCGCCGTCTTGAAGCTGATCGGCACTTCGCACGACAGGTGCGAGCCGTCGCGCTCGAAGATCGCATGCTCGCGCACGCGCACTTCGACGTAGAGGTCGCCGGTCGGACCGCCGTTGCGACCGGCCTCGCCCTCGCCGCTCAACCGGATCCGATCTCCCGTATCGACGCCTGCCGGCACCTTGACCGCCAGCGTCTTCTGCTTGCGCGTGCGGCCCTGCCCACGGCATTTGCCGCAAGGATCACTGACCGTCTGCCCACGCCCCTGGCACCGCGGGCAGGTCTGCTGCACGGTGAAGAAGCCCTGTTGCATGCGCACCTGGCCCTGGCCGTGGCAGGTTTCGCAGTTGACGGGCTTCGCGCCCTTGGCCGAGCCGGTGCCCTTGCACTCTTCGCATTCGCCCAGCGTGGCGAAATCGAGGTTGACGGTGTCGCCGAACACGGCCTGCTCGAGGTCGAGTTCGAGTTCATAGCGCAGGTCGGCGCCGCGGAAAACCTGTGACCGGCCGCGGCGGCCGCCGCCGAAAATGTCGCCGAACACGTCGCCGAAAATATCGCCGAAGGCGTCGCGAGGATCGGCGCCGGGACGGCCCTGGCCGCGCGTGGCGTCGACGCCCGCGTGGCCGAACTGGTCATAGGCGGCACGCTTCTGCGCGTCCGAGAGAACTTCGTAGGCCTCCTTGGCCTCCTTGAACTTCTCTTCGGTCTCGTGATCGCCGGGATTGCGGTCCGGATGCAGCTTCATCGCCAGCCGGCGATAGGCTTTCTTGATCTCGGCCTCGGAGGCGGATCGAGTCAGTTCCAGGACCTGGTAGTAGTCGCGCTTCGCCATCCGTTTTCGGCTCGTCGTGTCGCAGTTGCCAACGCAGAAACGCCGCGGGGTGATGGGCCCCGCGGCGGTCGCTTCAAAAAAGCTCGTGCATCATAGCCATACGCGGCCAGGCGCGGGGCACTGCCACCTGGGCGGCCGCCCTCACCCGGGCCTGCGGACCCTCCCGCAAGGCGGGAGAGGTGCAGACGCGATCAGCCTTTGCGGTCCTTGTCCTTGTCGACTTCCTCGAACTCGGCGTCGAGCACTTCGTCCCGGTCGCCCTTGCCGCCGCCCGCGGGCCCGCCCTGCGCCCCGCCGCCCATGCCGGCGCCAAAGCCGGCATCAGGGCCGCCTTCGGCACCCGCCTGGCTGGCATAGGCCTGCTGCGCGACTTTCGCCGACGCTGCAGCGAGGGCCTCGGCCTTCTTCTCGATCACGTCCTTGTCGTCGCCGCGCAGCACGGCTTTCAGGTCCGATGCGGCGGATTCGACGCTGGCACGGTCTTCCGCCGCCACCTTGTCGCCCAGGTCCTTCAGCGACTTCTCTGCGGCGTGCACCAGCGCGTCGGCCCGGTTGCGCGTCTCGGCGAGTTCGCGGAATTTCTTGTCTTCTTCCGCGTGCGCCTCGGCGTCACGCACCATCTGCTTGATCTCGTCCTCGGTCAGGCCGCTCGAAGCCTTGATGACGATCTTCTGCTCCTTGCCCGTGGCCTTGTCCTTGGCCTGCACGTTGAGGATGCCGTTGGCGTCGATGTCGAACATCACCTCGACCTGCGGCATGCCGCGCGGTGCCGGCGGGATGTCCGAAAGATCGAACCGGCCCAGCGACTTGTTGTCCTGCGCACGGTCGCGCTCGCCCTGCAGCACGTGAATCGTCACGGCCGTCTGGTTGTCGTCCGCGGTCGAGAACACCTGCGTCGCCTTGGTCGGGATCGTGGTGTTCTTCTCGATCAGCTTGGTCATCACGCCGCCGAGGGTCTCGATGCCCAGCGACAGCGGGGTGACGTCGAGCAGCAGCACGTCCTTGACCTCGCCGGTCAGCACGCCGCCCTGCACTGCCGCGCCCACCGCGACGGCCTCGTCCGGGTTGACGTCCTTGCGCGGCTCCTTGCCGAAGAAGTCCTTCACGTACTTCTGCACGAGCGGCATGCGGGTCTGGCCGCCGACGAGGATGACTTCGGCGACGTCGTTGATCGAGAGGCCCGCGTCCTTGAGCGCGATCTTGCAGGGCTCGATGGTCTTCTGCACGAGCTCTTCGACCAGCGACTCGAGCTTGGCGCGCGTGAGCTTCATCGCCAGGTGCTTCGGACCCGACGCGTCGGCCGTGATGTAAGGCAGGTTCACTTCCGTCTGCTGGCTCGACGACAGCTCGATCTTCGACTTCTCGGCCGCCTCTTTCAGGCGCTGCATCGCGAGCGGATCGCGCCGCACGTCGACGCCGCTTTCCTTCTGGAACTCGTTCGCGAGGTAGTCGATGACTTTCTTGTCGAAGTCCTCGCCGCCGAGGAACGTGTCGCCGTTGGTCGCGAGCACTTCGAACTGGCGCTCGCCGTCGACGTCGGCGAACTCGATGATCGAGACGTCGAAGGTGCCGCCGCCGAGGTCGTACACGGCCACCTTGCGGTCACCGCCCGACTTGTCGAGGCCATAGGCCAGCGCGGCCGCCGTCGGCTCGTTGATGATGCGCTTGACGGTGAGGCCCGCGATGCGGCCAGCGTCCTTGGTCGCCTGGCGCTGCTGGTCGTTGAAATACGCGGGCACCGTGATCACGGCTTCCGTGACCGGCTCGCCCAGGTAGTCCTCGGCCGTCTTCTTCATCTTCATGAGCACGCGCGCGGAAATCTCCGGCGGCGCCATCTTCTTGCCGTGGACTTCGACCCACGCGTCGCCGTTGTCGGCCTTGACGATGTGGTACGGGACCATGCCCACGTCCTTCTGCACGACGGAGTCGTCGTACTTGCGGCCGATGAGGCGCTTGATCGCGTAAAGGGTGTTCTGCGGGTTGGTGACCGCCTGGCGCTTGGCCGACTGGCCGACCAGGACCTCGTCGTCCTTGGTGAAGGCGACGATGGAAGGCGTGGTGCGGTCACCCTCGCTGTTCTCGATCACGCGCGGCTTGCCGCCTTCCATGATCGCGACGCAGGAGTTGGTGGTGCCGAGGTCGATGCCGATGACTTTTGCCATGGTGGTAGAGGCTCCAGAGGAAAGCGTAAAACTTCGTTGCCGCCTAGTTGGGGGCCGGGCGGCCGGTATTCAAGAATCGAGGGTCAGTTCGCCGGGTCGGGGGCGCGGGCGATCACCACCCGGGCGGGCCGCAGCAGGCGCCCACTGAGCGTGAAGCCTTTCTGGATCACGGCCAGGATGGTGCCAGCGGGGTGGTCTGCCGTCGGCTGGGCGACCATGGCCTCGTGGAATTCGGGGTTGAAGCCCTGGCCCGTGGGATCCAGCACGGCGATACCGGCCTTCTCGAATGCCTTGTCGAGCACACGCAGCGTAGCCTGCGAACCCTCGACGAACTTGGCGGCCTCCGGAGCGGCGCCCGCTGCTGCGATGCCGAGTTCGAGGGTATCGCGCACCTCGACCAGGTCCGCGGCGAAGCGCTCGACGGCGAAGCGATGGGCAGATTCCACGTCGCGCTGGGCGCGGCGGCGGACGTTTTCCATTTCTGCCAGCGCGCGCAGCTGGGCGTCACGGGCTTCCTGCAACTGGGCCTGGGCGGCGGCCAAGGCCTCCTCGGCGGTAGTCGAGTCGGCACCGGGAGCGTCCTGGCCGGCGGGCTGGGACGTCGGGTCGTGGTCGGGATGGGTGCTCATTAAATCCTGCCTGCAAGCAATGGACGCCCTGCCGCGGACCCCGACAGGGGCCCCTGGCGAGGCTCTTGGCCCGCTAGATCGGGCCTAGCGGCGGGAATTCAAGGCCGAGCCCAGCAGGCGGGCTGTCACATCCACGATGGGGATGACCCGGTCGTAGGCCATGCGGGTGGGACCGATGACGCCCAGGACCCCGACGGTCTCGTTGTCCAGGGCATACGGGGCCGTGACCAGGCTGCAATTGTCGAGGATCTGGTACCCCGATTCCTGGCCGATGAAGATCTGCACGCCCTCGGCCCCGAGGCTCTGGTCGAGCAGGTGCAGGATGTCGCGCTTGGAGGTGAAGGCGTCGAACAGGCGGCGCAGTTTCTCGACGTTCGACAGCTCGGCGAACTCCATGAGGTTGGTCTCGCCGGCGATGACGTATTCGGGTGCGCCCTGGCCGTGGCCCTCGCCCACCGCCTGCTGCGCCACGTGGATGGCGTCGCGCATCAGCTGGTTCAGCGTCTCGCCCGCCTGCGTGAGCTCGGCCACGATGTCCGAGCGGATCTGGCTAAGCTCCTTGCCGCCGAACTGCTGGTTCAGGAAATTGGCGGCCCGCCGCAGTTCCTCGGCCGGGTAATAGCGTTCGAGATGGACGATGCGGTTCTGCACGTCGCGGCCGTTGATCACCATGACCACCAGCACGCGGTTCTCGGAGAGCGGCAGGAATTCGATCTGGCTCAAGGACTGGTGCGGCTGGCGCGGAATCGTGACCACCCCCGCCAGGTGCGTGAGCGACGACAGCATCTGCGAGGCGACGGCGACCAGCGCCTTGGGATCGCGGTCTTCTTCCTGCTCCAGCCGCAGATTCAGCTCGCCCAGCATCTGCACGTCGTCGGGGCGCTGGCGCTGGCGCAGGAGCGTATCGACGAAGAAACGGTAGCCCTTGTCCGTGGGCACGCGCCCGGCGGACGTGTGCGGGGAGGAAACGAACCCGAACTCCTCGAGGTCGGCCATCACGTTGCGGACCGTCGCTGCGCTCAGGTTCAGCCCGGAATCCCGCGACAGGTTGCGCGACCCGACCGGCTGGCCTTCGCGGATGTAGCTCTCGACCAGCACCCGCAGCAGGTGCTGCGCGCGCTCGGAGAGGGGATCGTCGGGTGTTTCGGTCATGGCCACGTCAAACTAGCGTGGACTTTTTCGGCAAGTCAAGCAACGCATTTGCGCGCTGCGCGCCAATGAATCGCGCTGGCCGGTCCGCAGAGCGCCATGCTAAAAGGCAGGCCACCCTATGCACACTCCCTCACCCGGCCGTACCTGTGTCGCCCTCGCCGGCCGTGCGGTCGATCCTCGCGTCGGCGAAGCGATGCGCACGCTCGCAGGCCACCTGCTCAGGCAGGGCTACTCGGTGCGCGTCGTCGCCGACGAGGCGCTGGCGCTGCAGGGCGAAGGCGTCCACACCGTGCTCGAGCCCGACCTCGCGCTCGACGCCAACCTCATCGTCGCGGTGGGCGGAGACGGCACGATGCTGCATGCCGCGCGCATGGCCGCCACCGCCGACGTGCCGGTGCTCGGCATCAACCGCGGTCGACTGGGCTTCCTGGCCGACGTCGGCCCCGAGCAGATGCTGCAGAGCGTGGACGACGCCCTCGGCGGCCGTTGCCGGGCCGAGCGCCGGATGCTGCTCGCGGCCCACATCCTGGCCGACGGCCAACCGATCGACGCGCTCGCCCTGAACGACGTGGTCGTCGCCAAGCGCGAAACCGGCCGCATGGTCGACGTGCGCACCTGGGTCAACGGCGCATACGTCAACACGCATGTCGGAGACGGCTTCATCATCGCCACGCCCACGGGCTCCACGGCCTATGCACTCTCGTGCAGCGGACCCATCGTGCATCCCAGCCTCGACGCGGTGGTGCTGGTCCCGGTGTGCCCGCACACGCTGTCCGATCGCCCGATCGTCGTGCCCGCCGACAGCGTGATCGAGATCGAACTGGCCGACCGCTTCGAATCCCGCGCGCAGGTCGTCTGCGACGGCATCGTCCTTTGCGATCTCGACCCAGGCGTGCGACTGCGCATCGAACGCGCGAAGGTCAGTGCGACGCTGCTGCACCCGCCGGGCCACGACTATTACCGGATCCTGCGGTCCAAGCTGCACTGGGGCCGGGGCACCCGCGACGGCCAGCCGCCCGGCGCCTGAAAGCGACGGTCCAGCGCATGCTGACGCACCTGCAGATCCGTGACTTCGCCATCGTGGAGGCCGTCGAACTCGAGTTCGGCCGCGGCTTCACCGTGCTCACGGGTGAAACGGGCGCCGGCAAATCCATCCTGGTCGACGCCCTGCTCCTCGCCGTGGGCGGCCGGGCCGACAGCGGCTCGGTGCGTCACGGAGCGGAACGTGCCGAGGTCAGCGCCACTTTCACCCTGGCGGCGAACACAGCCGCGCTCGCCTGGCTCGACGAGCAGGCCATCGCGCACGATGGCGAATGCCAGCTGCGGCGCGTGGTGGGCGCCGACGGCCGCGGCCGCGCTTATCTCAACGGCCAGGCGGTTCCCGTGCAATCGCTGCGCGCGCTTGGCGAACTGCTGGTCGACGTGCATGGCCAACTCGAGTTCCAGTCGCTGGCGCGCCGCGGCTACCAGCGCGAGACCATCGATGCGAGCGGGCCGCTCGATGCGCAATGCGCCGCGGTGCGCAAGGCACACGCCGCGTGGCAGGCCCTGGATGAGCAGCGCGCCACGTTCGAGCAACGCGCGCGCGATCGCGAATCGCGCCTCGAACTGCTGCGTCACTTCGTCACCGAACTGCAGGCGCTCGATCCGCAGCCGGCCGAAGCAGAGGCACTGGCCGAAGAGCGCAAGCGCATCGCCGGCCTGGGCCGCCTGGCCGAAGGCACCGCGCAAGTGGAGGCGCTGCTGGCAGGCGACGACGGCGGCGTGACGACGGCGCTGGCACGATCCCAGGGCGTGTTGCGCACGCTGGTCGGGCTCGATGCCGCGCTCGAACCCGCGGCCATGCAACTCGAAGAGGCGACGATCGCTGCGCGCGAAGCGCTCTCGAGCCTGCGCCGGTACGCGGACGGGCTGGAGGCAGATCCCGCGCGGCAGGAATGGGTGGAGGCGCGGCTCGCTGCGCTCGAGTCCGTCGCCCGCAAGCACCGCATCGACGCCCGCGAATTACCGGAGCTGCGCGATACGCTGGCGGCCGAACTGGGCGAACTCGAAGCGGGCGCCGTGAGCGAAGCCGAACTGCAGCAGCGACTGGCCGCCGCGCGCGCGCGCTATCTCGATGCAGCGAAGACTCTGTCGGCCGCGAGACGCAAGGCGGCTGCCGTGCTCGACGAGAAAGTGTCCGGGCTCATGCAGTCGTTAGGCATGCCGGGGGGCGTGTTCAAGACACGCGTCGAGCCGCAAGACCCGCCGGTCTTCGCGGCGCACGGCAACGACGACATCGAATTCCTCGTGAGCGCGAATCCGGGCCAGCCGCCGCGGCCGCTGACCAAGGTGGCGTCGGGTGGCGAACTGTCACGCATCAGCCTCGCGTTGCAGGTCGCGGCGGTCGCAGCGGCGCACCTGCCGTGCCTGGTGTTCGACGAGGTCGATGCGGGCGTGGGCGGTGCCGTCGCCGAAATGGTCGGCCGGCAACTGCACGCGCTTTCGCTGCAGGGCCAGGTGCTGTGCGTGACGCACTTGCCGCAGGTGGCTTCGCAGGCCGCTCAGCAGTTGCGGGTAGCGAAGCAGACGACCGGCGGCAGGACCCGCACGCAGATCGAAACGCTCGACGCAGCAGCGCGCGTCGAAGAACTCGCGCGGATGCTGGGCGGTGCGACCATCACCGAACGCACGCGCGAACACGCGCGCGAGATGCTGCTTTCCGCCGCGCGCGAGGCGCCCGGCAGCAGCGGCACCCAGGCTGGCAAGACGGTCAGGACTCGCGCTGCGACCGGCGCGGGCAAGCCTCGCGCACGCAATGACCGTGCAGGGTGAGCGAGTGATCGGTGATCTCGAAGCCCAGGCGCTTCGCGATGGCCCGTTGCCGCTCCTCGATGTCCTCGTCTGAGAACTCTTCGACGTGGCCGCAGTCTACGCACACGATGTGATCGTGATGGGTGCCCTCGTTGAGCTCGAACACCGCGGTGCCGCCCTCGAAGTGATGCCGCGTCACCAGGCCCGCGGATTCGAATTGCGTGAGCACGCGGTAGACGGTGGCGAGGCCGATGTCTTCGTTCAGCTCGAGCAGCCGGCGATAGACGTCCTCCGCGCTCATGTGGCGCACGGATGCGCTGGCGAGGATTTCGAGGATCTTCAGCCGCGGCGCTGTGATCTTGAGGCCGGCGCGGCGCAGATGCGAAGGTTCCACGGATTGTTCCTTGCGGGCGGGATGCCGCCCCAGAGCACGGTTGGGTTATGATCGCGCCGCATTATCCCCGGCCCGGCCCGGCAACTCCAGACACCAGAAGCCACCTGACATGACCGCGTCCCCCCGCGCCGCACTCATCGCGTTACTGCTCGCCGGCGCCCTGCTCGGGTCCGGCGGGTGCGTTTACCGGCCGAACATCCAGCAGGGCAACCTGCTCAAGGTGGAAGACGTCGACCAGGTGACCATCGGGATGACGCGCAGCCAGGTCCGCTACCTGCTGGGCACGCCGATGCTGTCCGACTCGTTCACGCCGCAGCGCTGGGATTACATCTATACGTTCCGGCGGGGTCGCGAGACCCGCATGGACCGCGCCCATTTCATCGTGCATTTCGAGGGCGACAAGGTCAGCCGGATCGAAAAGCCCGACCTGCCCGAGCCGCCGCGCATCGATCCCGAGCAGGAAAAAGCCAAGAAAAAGCTGGCCGAAGAACAGGCCGAGCGCGAGGCGCGGGACCCGCCCCCGCCGCCTTCGGTCGCGCAGCCGCAGCCAGACGCGCCGCGTCCAGGCAGCGGTAACAACAACAACTAGCGCCGCGGGCCTTTGTTCCGGGCGGCAGCACGCTCGCGGCGCTGTGCGCGCGGGTCGACCCGCAACGGCCGATAGATTTCGACGCGATCGCTGTCGCGTAACGGGCGGTCGCCCGTGCAAACCGTGCCGTAAACGCCCAGCACCAGCGGTCGATCCCGCAGTTCGGGAAACTCATCCAGCAAGCCCGATTGCTCGACCGCCGCCTGCGCGGTGAGGCCCCCGGCCGGCATCAACACGGTCACCAATCGCTGCCGGTCGGGCAGCGCGTAGACCACTTCGACGCTCTCCTCGCGCTCACCCACCGCTGGGGCCCGCCGCCGGTTCCGGCGGCGCGGAGGCATACGACGACCGCGCGCGCGCCACGAAAGCGTCGATCAATTCGCCGACGCTTTGCTCGAATGCGCGCCCGAACAGCATCGACGCGATCGGGTTGGCGAACTCGAACGCCATCTCGAGCACGATTTTCGTGCCCGCCGTGCCCCCGATCGGCGTGAAGGTCCACATCCCGTCCAGGCGCTTGAACGGGCCGTCGACGAGCTGCAGCGACATCCATTCCGGGCGCTGCATCACGTTGCGCGTGGTGAAACTCTGGCGGATGCCCGCCCGCTCCATCGTGATACTCGCCTGGAGGTCGCGTTCGGACTTCTCGTGGACCTGGGCGCCGGCCACCCAGGGCAGGAACTCGTGATACCGCTCGACGTCGACCACGAGGTCGAACATCTGTTCGGGCGAGAAGGTGACGAGCGCGGTACGCTTGATTTCGCGGATGGACATGATCGATTTGGGTCGCGGGCGCGCGCAGTGTAAGCGGGCCGGATAGAATGCGCGACCCGTCCCCAGATGCCGCCATGACCACCCCGCGCAAGGAAAAAGCCCGCAAGCCCGACGAAAACCCGACCATCGCGCAGAACAAGCGCGCCCGGTACGAGTATTTCATCGAGGACAAGCTCGAGGCGGGCCTCGCGCTGCAGGGCTGGGAGGTCAAGAGCCTGCGCGCAGGCAAGGCCCAGATCACTGAAGGTTACGTCATCGTCAAGGACGGCGAGGCCTTCCTGATCGGCGCGCACATCACGCCGCTGCGCACGGTGTCGACGCACATCACCGCCGACCCCACGCGTACCCGCAAGCTGCTGCTGAACCGCAGGGAACTGGACAGCCTGGTCGGCGCGGTCGAGCGCAAGGGCCACACCATCGTGCCGCTCGAGCTCTACTGGAGCCACGGCAAGGTCAAGCTCGAAATCGGCGTGGCCAAGGGCAAGCAGGCCCACGACAAGCGCGACACCGAGAAAGACCGCGACTGGCAGCGGGAGAAGTCGCGCCTGCTCCGCAGGCGGTAGGAAGGGGCAGGAAGGACAGGAAGGTTAGGAAGGTCAAGAAGGACAGGAAGGTCCAGAAAGCTTCTTGTCCTTCCTCCCCTTCCCCTGTCCTTCCTGTCCTTCCTCCCCTTGTATTCCGCTGCAGGACCCCTACACTGGTGTTGTTCACGGGGGCGACCGGTTTCGACGTGGGTCGCGAAACTCCATGTGCATGCCGAGGTGCAAGATACCTCGTTAAACTACTTGCAAACTATTAGTTGCCAACGACGACAACTACGCTCTAGCGGCTTAATCCCGCTTAACCCCCGACTGGCGTGTGCTTGTGCATCCAGACCCGGGGGACGCGCTCACAAGCTCGCGTGTCCAGTGTGCTGAGGGCTGGCTCGCTAAAACGTTCCTGAGCTGGTCGGTCATCTTCCCTGCCGCTTGGGTAGTGAACGACGAGAATCAAAAAGACGGCTAAGCATGTAGGTCCTGGAATGTAGGGCTTGCGGACGCGGGTTCGATTCCCGCCGCCTCCACCATCCCCCTGGGGAAGAAGGCTCTCGAAAGAGAGCCTTTTTCTTTGGTATCGGCAACCTTGCGCTTACTGCTGCTGGCCCGGCCCCACAGTCGGACTCGGAGTACCCGAACCCAGCACGCCCTTCGGATTAGGCCCGAACCGGTTCGCGCCTGGCTGGCTGTCCAGCACCATGAACACCACCATCACGACGGCGCCCAACAAGGGGATGAGATAGAGGAGCTGCCACCAACCGCTGCGATCGGTGTCGTGCAGTCGTCGCGCCGTAACGGCGAGACTCGGCACAATCGTGGCAAGCATGAACAGCCCGCTGAACAAGCCAAATCCGCTTTCCTCGTGGTACGTGCCGACAACGACGTCGACGATCGAAAGTGCGATGGCCGCGAGGACGTAGAAGAGCACGAAGTACCAGTACTCGCTGCGTCGCGCCCGCCCTTCGAAGGTTGCGTATTTTTTCGTCAGCGCTTCCAGGAACCATTTCATAGTAACCAACTCCCCTTATTGTGATCCCTCGTCACCACGCACCCCCCGGTGCCCGGCAAAGACCCAGGAATCCTGTTCGGACCATCTTAATGAAGACTCCGGTTGGACGCGCGTAGACGTCGCGGATGCCGACGACTACCGCGGATCGCTCCGGCCAGACCAGCTCGGTCGAACGGCACCGGGATTTGCGCGACCGCACCACGACCGTCCCCGCCAGCTTGTCGTGCCACCCCTGCTTGCGGGGATCGAACGCGACCCAGAGGATGCCAAGCATGAACGGCAACATGGCCACGTAGTAGCCCGCGTACCTGCCGAGCAACTGCCCGGTGCTGGGCTTCTCACCGGTCCTGGCGTCCACGATCCGTGCGGAGATCGCGAACTTCCCTGGCGTGGCCTGGCGATAGATCCAGAACAGGATGACCGCGATCGCAGGCAGCACCCAGGTGATCAGAACGTCGGCGGGCCCCTGGATGAGCTCGTCGGACGTCCAGTAGGCAGTGCCATACACCCAGGTCACCAACGGCATGCTCACGGCCAGCAGCAGCACGGTATCGATCATCGCCGCACCGACCCGCGGCCAGAAGCCCACGTATTCCAGTTCCGCGGCATTCGTATTTTCCTGCATCACGATCCCCTGCTCACCCCGGGCAAAAAGTACACGTCCGTGGGCACACGGAGAGAAGGCCTGATCGGGCAGCGAGTGATCCGACTGGGAATGCTGGCCACTGCTCCTCCGGTATCATAGTCCGGGCAAGCGCGATGCATTGCTCCCTCGCTGACGCCGGTAACGTTTCCTGCACCGGCAGGTCGTTCGTTCAAGGAATCCAGAAGCAGATGACGCGATCCATATTCCGCACCTCTCCGTTGCGCTGGCTCGCCGTGCTCGCGGCCCTGGTGCCAGCGGCTGCGTCGGCGTCCGAGCCCTCCCCTGCGCTCACGGTCGAACTGGGTGCCGCCTGGCAGTTGCGCAATACCGCACAGGTATCGAACGAACCGCCGAACACCCGCTTCAAGATCGACGAACTGACGGGCGATGGGCCCTATCCGGCCGGACGCGTGGTCCTCGACTGGCCGCTGAACGAAAAGCACCGGCTGCGATTCCTCATCGCACCGCTCGGGATCGACGAGTCCGGCACCACGTCGCAGCCCATCGTGTTCCGCAACACGACGTTCGCACCCGGCCCGATCGACGTGAAGTACCGGTTCGATTCCTACCGTGCGAGCTATCGCTACGTGTTCTACGAGCGTGAGCGATGGACGTGGTCCGGCGGCGGCACGCTGAACGTCCGCGACGCAGAGATCCGTCTGCAGCAGGGCGCACTGACACGGGTCAGAAAAAACACTGGCGTCGTGCCCCTGCTGGCACTCGAGGGCGAGTGGCGCTTCGCGCCTGGCTGGTACGGCCTGCTCGACTTCGAGGGACTCGCCGCACCACAGGGTCGCGCCATCGATGTGGCGTTGAAGCTTGGCTACGATGTCACGCCGAACATCACGGTCGCCGGCGGGTATCGCATCCTCGACGGCGGTGCAGACAACGACGACCTGTACACGTTCGCACGCTTCGACTCCGCCGTGCTCGGGCTGACGTGGAAGTTCCGGTAACCCCTGCGTCCCTCGCTCGTTCCGTGATTATCGGGTGCTACTGACCCGACTGTATCCGCGCCCACGCGCGCCCCATCGTGCGCAGCATCTCGGGCGAGAACGGCTTGTCCACCGTGAGCCGCGCAAAAACCTCGTCTGTCGGGTAAACCGTCGGATCGTCGCGTAACGCCTGCGCCACGTGCGGCAGCGAGGCAGCATTGCCATTCGCCTGGCCCACGGCATTGGTGATGGCGGCCATGACCTCGGGCTCCATGAGGTAATCGAGGAACGCATGCGCGTTCTCCGGGTGCGGCGCATCGATGGGGATGGCGACCATGTCGAACCAGACGGTCGCGCCTTCCCTGGGGATCACGTAGACGACCTCGATCGGCGTCTCGGCCTCTGCGCCACGCGACCGCGCCTGCTGCACGGCGCCGCTCCAGCCGATCGACACGCACACTTCGCCGCTCGCCAGATCGCCGACGTACTTCGATGAATGGAAGTAGCGGACATGGGGCCGCGCCTGCGCCAGCAGTTTCTCCGCGGCGGCGATGTCTTCCGGCCGCTGGCTGTTGGGGTCGAGTCCCAGGTAGGTAAACGCGACCTGGAACATGTCCGCGGGTGAATCGAGCATCGTGATGCCGCAGGCTGCGAGCTTCGACGCGATCGCCGGATCGAACACGGCGGCGAGGCTGTCGATGGTGCGGGTGCCGAGCGCCTTCTCGACGAGGTCGGGGTTGTAACCCAGGCCTGTCGTGCCCCAGAGATACGGCACTGCGAGCTCGTTGCCGGGATCGTTGGCGGCGACCAGCCCCATGATCCGCGGATCCAGGTTCGCCAGGTTCTTGAACCTGGAGCGGTCGAGCTTGCGGAGGATGCCGGACTGCCCCAATCGGTATGTGCTCGCCCCGTTCGGCATCACGACGTCATACCCTGACCCGCCCGTCAGGAGCTTGGTCGTCAACACCTCGGCCGAATCGAAGACGTCGTAGGTGACCTTGATCCCGGTGCGGGCCTCGAAGTCCCGGATCGTGTCCGCGCCGATGTAATCGGCCCAGTTGTAGACGTGCAGCACCTTCTCTTCGCTGGCGGCGGCCGTTGCTGCCGCGGCTGCGCTGCGCTCGTCGTCGCGCCCGCTGTTGCCACAGGCCGTGAGCAACGACATGGAAACGGCGAACAGCGTCGCCGGGCCGATGGCAAGTCGCATGAGTCACTTCCCCCTTGTGTCGTCGGCGCCCCGACTCCCGGGCGGGCGCGCAATTCCTATTGCGTCACGGAACCAGTGCGGCGGCGCCTCCAGCAATTCCCCAGCGAGGTCACGGGCCCGGGGTCGTCGCCATCGCTCTCGGCTCCCGCTCGTCTGCATCTCCTGCGAGCTGCACGAGCTCGGCCGGCAACGTCTTGCCGGGCGCGGGCCCCACTCCCAGCTCCACCATCTGCTGCGCGATCCGGATGGCGTTGCCACGACCGGTGGACAACTGCCCTTTGGCCTTCTCGAACGTGCCGTGGGCCTTCTCGATCGCCTCGCCGACCTCGAGGAACGTGTTCGCGAACGTCGTCAGTTTCTCGTACAGCCGCTTGCCGGCGTCCGCGATCTTGTCCGCGGATTCCTTGCGCTTCTGGAACTGCCACATGCCTTCGACCAGTTTCAGCACCGCCATCAGCGTGCTCGGCGTGACCAGGATGATCTTGCTGCGATAGGCGTCGGTGTACAGCGCCTCGTCGTGCTGGAAAGCAGTGAGCAGCGCGCCTTCCACCGGGACGAACATCAGCACGAAATCCACGGTATGCAGATCGGGAGACGCTTCGTACTTCTTCGCCGACAGCCCGCGGATGTGCGCACGCAGCGATGCGAGGTGTGCCGCGAGATGCAGCTCGCGCCCGGCCTCGTCGGTCGCGGCGCAGTATTCCTTCCACGCCTTGTTGGACGCCTTGGAGTCCACGATCACCTGCCGGTTCTCGGGCAGGAACACCACGGCATCCGGCTGCAGCCGCTCGCCATCCTCGCCCTGGATGGAGTGCTGCAATGAGTACTCGCGACCTTCCTTCAGGCCCGAGTCCTCCAGGATCCGCTTCATGATCGTCTCGCCCCAGTCCCCCGTCGATTTCGAGGTGATCGTGAGCGCGTTGGTGAGTTCCTCGGCCCGCTGCGACACCGTCTGGTTCAGGTTCGTGAGCTGCACGATCTGCTCGTGCAGCTGCCCTCGTTCGCGCGTCTCCGTCGTGTAGATCTGGTCCACGCGCTGGCGGAACTCTTCCAGCTGCGTCTTGAACGGCAGCACGACCGCGTCCATCTCGCGCTTGTTCACCTCGGTCAAGGCGAGCGAGCGCTCCTCCATCAGCCGGGCCGTGACGGTCGTTACTTTCTCCTCGAAGAACCGGGTCTGCTCCACCACCCAGTTCTTCTGTTCGGCGAGTTGGGCCAGCAGCCCGTCGCGCTGGGTTTCGAGCGCCTTGGCGTGCGCCGCCACTTCGGCGTAACGATCGGCCTGCTGGCGACTCGTTTCTTCGGCGGCGCGGATGCGTGCTTCGAGCGCCTCGACACGCTGCGTCAAGCTCGTGTTGTTCGCGGCGGCGACGCGCCAGTCCGACTCCAGTTTCGTGGCGTTGGCCACGCTTTGGTCGAGCGACTGCCGCAGGCCGGTGGACTCGACGACGGCCCGTCGCAAGTCCTCGGTGGTCTTTGCCAGCGACGTGCGCAGCGATTCACGCTCGCCCGACAGGGCGAGATGATCGGCGCTCAACGCCCGGTGTGTTTCGCTGAGCGAGGCATGCGCAGCTGCCAGGTCGGCGAGCCGCGATTCGGCGACCGCGGCTGCCGATTGCGCGGCCGCTGCCTGCTCCTGCAGCGCCCGCCGACCGCGACCGGCCACCAGGAGCATGACGACAGCGACCAGGATCACAGCCACCAGGGCCACGACCCAGCCGAGGCTTTCCATCTGCACTATGCGGGACTCCGTTGGACGGCCAGGGCGGCATTATCACGCCCCGGCGGGCTCACGGGGTGACCCCGTGACGCGTTTAAGTACCTCCCCGACTCACGGGTCGCGGGCCACCGTGCCACAGTGGGCGATGGCCGCGCGAAGTGCCACGCGAACCACGCGTGTCTGGCAGGCGCCCGCAGACTGGCAGGCCTTGCCGGCGCAAACAACGCTCGACGGGCTGGAGACGTCCGTTGCCGGTCTCACGAGCGTCGAGGCCGCCCTGCGTCTCCGGCGCGCGGGACCCAACCTTTTGCCCACGACGGCTCCGCCTGGGGCCCTGCAGGTCGGGCTGCGCCAACTCAAGAGTCCGTTGATCTATGTCCTGCTGGCGGCGGCCCTGGCGTCGTTGTGGTTAGGGGAGATCGGCGACGCGGGGTTCATTGGCGTGGTCCTGCTCGTCAACTCGGCTATCGGCGGTTGGCAGGAATGGCGCGCGGAGCGGCAACGGCACAGCCTGCAGCAACTGCTGCAGGTTCGCGCCACCGTGCTGCGCGACGGACAGTTCATCGACGTCGACGCTGCGGGACTCGTGCCGGGAGACGTGGTGGCGCTCGAGAGCGGCCAGCGCATTGCCGCCGACCTGCGGCTGCTCGACACGCATGGACTCGAAATCGACGAGGCCCTCCTGACCGGCGAATCGCTGCCCGTCGCCAAGGACGCCGCATGGATCGGCCAGGCGGGCATGGAGCCCGCCGACTGCGTCAACCTTGCGTTTGCGGGCTCCTCGGTGGCCAGGGGTCGCGGCAACGGCGTGGTCGTCGCGACGGGCGCGTCCACGCTCGCAGGTCGGCTGGCGATCGCCATCACGGCCGCCGACACCGGCAAGCCGCCGCTGGTCGAGCGCATGGAGCGGTTCAGTCGCGTCATCGCACTCGCGGTGCTGGCGGCCGCGCTGTTGATCGGCGCGGTTGCCGTCCTGTGGCACGGCGCGGGTGTGGCAACGATGTTCACGTTCGGCGTCGCGCTCGCCGTCTCGGCCATTCCCGAAGGACTGCCCGTTGCGATCACGATCGCGCTCGCCGTCGCCGCCCGGCGCATGGCCAGCCGAGGGGCGATCGTCCGCAGGCTTCCTGCCGTGGAAGGCCTGGGCAGTTGCACGCTGATCGCCAGCGACAAGACCGGCACGCTCACGTGCAACGAATTGACCGTCCGCGAGTTCCTGCTGGCGGATGGCACGCGCGGCAAGGTCACCGGCGCGGGCTACGAGCCTACCGGACGCATCGAACACCCGGACACGACACCGTTCCCGCCCGGCGACGCCTGCCTGACGCAATTGCTCGAAGTGGCCGCCGCCTGCAACGAAGGCGACCTGCGCCCGGACGGCCCGGGCTGGGCATGGCGCGGCGACCCGACTGACGTCGCACTGCTGTCGCTGGCGCACAAGGGCGGCGTCCAACGCGCGACGCTGCTCGAGCAGCGTCCCCTTACGGCCGCGATTCCGTTCGAACCCGAGCACGGTTTTGCCGTCACCTTCCACCGCGACCAAGCAGGCACCACGTGGATCGCCGCCAAGGGCGCGCCCGAGCGCGTGCTGTCGATGTGCAACGTCGACGCGACGCAACGCGCACGGGCGCAGTCAGCCCAGTTCGACATGGCGGGCCGTGGCCAGCGCGTGCTGGCGCTGGCCGCAGGATTCACGGCGGACGCCGTGGACGGCTCCGGAGTGCCGCCGCCGCCGACGGGACTGCAGTTCGCCGGACTCGTGGGCCTGGTCGATCCGCTGCGTCCGGAGGCTGCTGCCGCCCTGCAGGATTGCCGCAGCGCGGGCGTGCGCGTCATCATGATGACTGGGGATCATCCGGTCACGGCCCTCGCCATCGCGCGCGAACTCGGCATCGCCGCGACCGCCGCCGACGTGATCCACGGCCCCGACCTGCAATCGGCGAGCGAAGACCTGCTCGTACAATCGGTCGCCTCCACCCGCGTCTACGCTCGCGTAAACCCTGCCCAGAAGCTGGCTATCGTGCGTGCGGCACAACAGGCAGGGCACTTCGTCGCCGTCACCGGCGACGGCGTCAACGACGCACCCGCCCTGCGGCATGCCAACATCGGCATTGCCATGGGGCGCGGCGGGACAGACGTGGCGCGCGATGCAGCCGACGTCGTGCTGAGCGACGACAACTTCGCGACGATCGTGGCCGGCGTCGAGGAAGGCCGCGTCGCCTACAAGAACATCCGCAACGTCGTCTACCTGGTGATCGCGGCCGGCATTGCGGAGGTCCTGACCGTCGGCCTCGCGGTGATCGCGGGACTGCCCCTGCCCCTGCTGCCGACGCAGCTGCTATGGCTCAATCTGGTGACGAACGGCATCCAGGACGTTTCGCTGGCCTTCGAGAAGGGCCGTGGCGACGAAATGCGTTCGCCCCCACGCCGTCCCGACGAACCCGTTTTCGACCGGCTGATGCTCGAACGCGGCCTGTTGGGCGGGCTCTGGATGGCGCTGCTGGGGTTCGCGCTGTATGGCTGGATGATCGCACGTGGCGTGGCAGTGCCCGACGCACGCAACGCGTTGATGCTGTTGATGGTGCTGATGCAGAACGTGGATGCCTTCAATGCGCGCTCGGAAACGATCTCCGTCTTCCGCATTCCACTCGGTCACAACCCGCTACTGGTCGCGGGCGTGACCGGGGCCTTGCTGCTGCATGTGGCGGCGATGCATGTCCCGCTGCTGCAGCGAGTGCTGCAACTGGGCCCATTACCCGCTGCGGCGTGGATTGCGCTCGGCGCCGCATCACTGAGCCTGCTGCTGGTGATGGAATTGCAGAAAAGCAGCTGGCGGCGCCGCAGCCAACGCGCGGCGCAAAACACCACGTCCAGCTAATTGGCGCTCGCCCTGGGCGTGGTCCGCAGATGCCGCAGCACCTGCGGCGTCCCGCACGCGCGCATGGAATGTGACGGCCGTCACGCGCGGGCGCCGCATCGTTTCAACGTGAACCATTCCCCACGGTGATCCCACCCAGATGGGTGTCGGGGACCTTCGACGCCGCACCTAGAGTTCAGCGCACCGGCCAACGGGCATCAACAGGGCGCAAGCGCGCCACGCTCGTAGCCGCAGAACGCAACGAAATCCGCACAGTTTTCACACGAAGGAAAATTCCAATGAACGTCCACTCGAAGCTTCTCGCCGCCGCCCTCCTGATCACCGCTGCGAGCGCCCCCGCGTTTGCCGGCCCCGAGGCGGACAGCGCCACTGCCAACGCCTCCGCCCTGATCATCCAGCCGATCACCGTCACCAAGGATCGCGACATCGAGTTCGGCACGCTGGTGAAGCCCCGCACCGGTTCGGCCAAGGTCACGGTCGCCAATGACGGCGCCCGCACCCTCGGCACCGGCATCGCCTCCCCGTCGAGCTCGGCGACGCCGACGTCGGCCAAGTTCACGATCCGCGGCGAAGGCGCGCAGGCCATGACGGTCGCCGTGCCGGCCTCGTTCGACCTGGCGAACGGCGCCAACAAGCTCACCGTCACGACGTCGAACGACGGCAGCATCGCCGCGGCCGGCACGACCAAGACGCTGAGCGGCACGCTCGGCAGCGAAGGCAGCTACGAAGTGCTGGTGGGCGGCGAGTTCGACCTGGCGTCGTCGACGGCCACGGGCACCTACACGGGCAGCTTCACCGTCACCGCTTCGTACAACTGATCCGCACATCGGAACCAGTCTGATATCCATTGCAGGTTGACTGATCGGCAGCCCGGGCGGCTTTCTGTACCCCCCGCCGCCCGGGTTGCCTCTTTAAGAAGGACGATGACGACAATGGACGCCCTGTTACGCCGTACTTGCCGACCCTTTCTGCTTGCCTTCGCGCTGCTGGCGCTGACTGCGGGCGGTCTCGCGCGGTCACAACAGCCCGACGGCGCCGACCTCAACATCTCGCCGAAACGCCTCGTCCTGGGCGGTGCGAACCGGTCGGGCGTCGTCTATGTCTTCAATCGCGGCACGTCCGGTGCGTCGTACGCCATCGACCTCGTCGATCGCGTGATGCTCGAAGACGGCCAGATCATTCCACTGGACGAGATCAAGGCAGGCACCGACGCCGCCGGCGCAGCCGGGCGTCTCCAGTCGGCCAAGGTCATGATCACGTTCAGTCCGCGCCGCGTCACGCTGGGACCCGGCGAAAGCCAGACCATTCGTGTGCGGGTATTGCCGCCACAGGGCCTCAAGGCCGGCGAATATCGTACCCACCTCACGGTAGCGACACTGCCGCCGGAAGATGCGGGCCTGACGGCCGAGCAGGCTGCCGCAACGAGCGAGGACGAACTCTCGACGCGCGTCGTGGCCTTGCTGGCCTTGTCGATTCCTTTGATCGTGCGTCAGGACACTACGCCGGGTGCCGTCACCATTGCGGGACCGGCGCTGCGACTGCGCACCGACGGCGATGCCCAGGACAGTCCGGGCAGCGTCGAACTGCAACTGGCGCGCACCGGGGACGGCTCGTCCTACGGCAATCTCGAAGTCCTCGCACAGAAAGGCAATGCCAAGCCCGAGTCCATCGGCGCGATGAAGGGCATCGCCGTGTATCCAGAGATCGCGGTGCGTGCCGCCACCATTCCGCTCGTGCGCCTGCCCGTGGCCGGCGAGCAAGTGACCGTCCGCTACACCGATGACGACGCCACCCCCGGGAAGGTGCTCGCCACCGCGAACATCGATGTCCGGTGATCGCGCGACGCTTCATCGTCCTGGCGGGCCTCCTCGCGACGCTCGCGGTCGCGCAGTGCCTGTCACCCGCGGCTGAGGCAGCGGACCCGGCGGCGGCCAACAGACCGATCGTCAACGCGCGGCCTTTGTTCACGGCCGACGACCTGTTGCTGCTGGAAGTGCGTCTAGGCGACGTGGTGTTGACCGAGGCCCTCGGCGCCTACTCATCTCGCGCCGGCGTGTACCTTCCGCTCGGCGAACTGGCCCGGCTGCTCGACTTCGCGATCATGGTGGATCCGCCCGAGCGTTCGGCGACCGGCTGGTTCCTCGCGCCCACACGCACGTTCACGCTCGATCTCAACCAGCGCGTGGCGCAGGTCGAAGACCGGCAAGTGCCACTCGGCGTGACCGACGCCACCCTGCTGGATGACGAGATCTACGTGCGAGCCGACGTGCTCGGCAAGCTGCTGCCGCTCGGCTTCGACGCCAACCGCAGCGAATCGCTGCTCACGATCACGACCCGGGAGCGTTTGCCTTTCCAGCAGAAACTGGAGCGCGAACAAAGGCGAGAGGGCCTCGACGCCGACGGCAATGCCCGCAGCCGACCGCCCCTGGCCGTTGCTCTCCCCTATCGGCTGTACAGCGCTCCCGCATTGGACCTGAACCTGGCGCTCGGCGCGTCGAACGAGTATCCCGAGCGCTCCACGCAGTGGGACTTCCGGGTCGCAGGCGACCTCGCCTTCTCCGGTCTGCAGGCGTTCGTGGCCTCGGACGACAACGGCTCGCCGAACTCGGCACGGGTCGTGTTCGAGCGGCGCGGTTTTGCGCCAGACAGTTCTGGCGCGATGACCGGCCCCGCAGTCGCGGCTGGCGACGTCTTCACGCCATTGCTGAGCCTCGGCATGGCGAGCCGCGGAGGCCGCGGCTTTTCGTATACCAACGAGCCGCGCGCGCGCGCCAACGTCTTCGACAGCATCGACCTGCGCGGCGAAATGCCCACCGGCTACGAAGCCGAGCTGTACGTCAACGAGGTGCTGCGCGCGTCGCAGCCCGCGCCGATCCAGGGTCGCTACGAATTCCTGGGCGTGCCGCTGGTCTTTGGCCTCAACGTCGTTCGCATCGCTTTCTACGGTCCGCGCGGCGAGCGTTACGACGACGTGCGCCAGATCAACGTGGGCGGTGGGCAACTCGCCGTCGGCCAGACCGAAGTCAGCTTCGGCGCCGTCGAGCAGGGCATCGACATGATCGACCTCAGCGACCCAGTCGTGGATCCGGGCCTGCTCGACGCGGGTTACGGCGTGCTTTCATATTCCGCGATGGTGAGTCACGGACTCACGGACAGGTTGACCGCACGCCTCGGTACGGGACGCTACACACCCTATCCCGATGACACCCGCAACCTCGCGAACGTCGGCCTTGCCGCAGCGCTCGGCGGTCTCGCCATGCAACTCGATTATTCGCGCGATGACGGTGATGGCCAGGCTGGGTCGCTCGGTCTTGCAGGCCGGTTCGGCGCCGTGCCTTTCGTCCTGCGGCACAACGAATACCAGGGCGACTATGCCGACGAGATGAGCGGCACAGCCATCGACCCGGGCAATCCATTGCGTCGGCTGACCGACGTGCGCACCGATTTCAGCGCGCCTTTGCCCGGCACCGAGCAGGTGCTGCCTGCAACCGTCGCCGTGCGACGCGACGAGCGACGCGACGGCACGGAAAGCTGGGTGGCGAGCGGCCAGGTCACCGCGCCGCTCGGTCCCGTGCTGCTGTCGTCGGGCCTCGCCTACAACCACTATCGGCGGCCCGGCCAGGGTTCCGAGGAATTCATGTCCGGCTCGTTCGATGCCAGCACGATCCTCGGCTCGAACTGGCAGGTACGCGCCAACCTGAGCTATGCATTGCTGCCCAACACCGACTTCACCACGTCGGCGTTGACCGTCGACCGTAACCTGTCGCAGCGCACCTCGATCCGCTTCGGCGTGCAACAGGACTGGGGCGAGACGCGCTACACATCGCTCACGAGCGGCGCGACGTGGCGCACTCGCTTCATGGACGTGACGCTCGGCGGCAGCTACGTCACGAAGCTCGACCTCTGGACCGCGGGCCTGCAGTTCTCGACCGGAGCCCTGTTCGATCCGCTGCGTCGCGGGTATCGCAGCGTGCGGCCCGGGGCGACCACGGGCGGCGCGCTGGCGCTCGAGGCGTTCGTCGATGCCAATGGCGACGGTCGTCGTCAGCCTGGTGAAGTGCCGTTGCCCGGCCTGCGCTCGACCTCGGGCGAATTCAACGCACCGGCGGATGAGAACGGCTACATGCTCGTCCCTGGACTGGGGGACACCGGCAAGGCACTGGTCGGCCTCGACCTGCAGTCGATCGAAGACCCATTCCTGAAAACTCCGGCGGACAGTGTCGAAGTCGTCACGCGGCCCGGACGCGTGGGCGTTGCACGCTACGCGCTGCAGGTTTCGGGCGAGGTCACCCTCCGCTTCGTGTTGCCGCTGGCGCAAGGTGGCGAGCGCGGCATCGCGGCACTGGCCGTGGAACTCGTCGACAGCCGCGGCAAGGTGGCAGCGCGCGGCCGCACCGAATACGACGGCACCGTCCTGTTCGAGGGCCTGGCGCCGGGCTCCTACACGGCACGCCTCGACGCCGAGCAGGCTGCCCGCCTGCGGATGTCGCTGGTGCAACCGGTCGCGGTGGTCATGCAGCCGGGCGGTGGTTACGCGGGCTCGATCGATGCACGCCTCGCGATCGCCAGGTGACCCGCATGGCGCAGGCAGACGCATCCAAGTTGAACCAGTCAGTTGCGGCGCAGACCCGCCGCGGCCGGGGAATTGTGATGCCGCGCACACGGGCGCGCGTCGTGCCCTGCGATGCTGCACTGCATAACAAGAACCTGACCCGCTTTTCGGCAAGCGAGGACGCGATGAGCCCGAAGAAATCCCAGGACCTCATGGTTTCCGCCACCGGCACCTGGCGTGTCATGCCGCAGGCGGATTCCCCGAAGCGAGCTCGCGCAACGCTGCCCATGGCGCTCGGCGTGCGCTGCAACGCCACCATCAGCTCGGTGCTCGGCGCCATCAATCTCGCCGCACGTGACAACCAGACCAGCGTGCTGAGCCTGCCGCACCGCGCGGGACATGAGAATGAAGTGCTCAAGGTCCGCCCCGCGCGCGAAACCGGTTTCGCCATCGTGTCGGTCGAGAAGTTCGACGGCGACCCGGCACTGCCCGACCTGCGCCTGCTCATGAACCTGTTCAGCCTCACCGAGACCGAGGCCGAGATCGGCATCAGCCTGCTCGTGACCAACGAACTGCGCGAGATCGCAGAGGCCCGACATTGCGCGCTCGAGACCGTGCGCATGCACGTCAAGAGCCTGCTGCGCAAGACCGGCATGCCCAGCCAGAAACGCCTGACGGTACTGTTCACGACACTGGCCATGCTGGCCCAACCGCAGGGTCGGCAGCAGGCCTGACCGATGCGCGGCTTACTTCATCGCCGCGTCGACGTGGTGCGAGCCTTGCTCGTCGTCGCCCTGTGCGCCTGCGGTGCCTTGCCGCGCGAGGCCCTGGCACAGAACTTCACGGTGTCGATCACCAATGCACCGGCGCTGCAGGAAATCGTCGCGGGCACGACCAGCACCACGTTCACGGTGAGCAACGCAGGTGCCGTCACCGTTGCACCCGCCTCGACGACCGCCGCGGTGCGCGTCAAGAGTGGCAGCGTCACCGCGCCCACGCTGACCGTCACCTGCACCCGCCAGGGCTCCAGCACCGGCAAGGATTGCCGTGGTTCCACGCTGACCGTGCGCGTGACGGAAGGCTCGGCCAGCGGCGGCGGCAGCGTCGGCGCCATCACCTGCGCGACGGGACAGGCGCAACCCACCGGCGTGACCTATACCTGCGCTACCGGCAGTACCAGCGGCACCGCCTACCGTGAATTCGTCTATACCTATGGCTCGAGCGCGAGCGCGACCGGCTGGACCTCGACGATCAAGCTCGGCGTGACGTTGATCGTGCCTGCCAACGCGACGCGCGGCACCACCAGCGTCCCGGCCGTCTGCACCAGGGTCTCCGGCGCGAACGACAGTTTCGCCACGGGCGGCTGCAGCACGCTGATCACCGCGAAGCTACTCCGCGCGATCACAGTCACCAAGACGTCCGACCTCAGGTTCGGCACGCTCATGCGTGGGTCCGGCAGCATCACGATATCCCCGTCGGGAGCGCGTTCGGCCACCGGCCTGGCGGCGTTCGCGCCGGGCAGCACCGCAGCGGCCGCCAAGTTCGACATTACTGGCGAAGGCGGACAGGCGATCGGGGTGACGGTGCCCGCAACGTTCACGCTGACCAGTGGCGCCAACACGCTGACAGTCACGACGACCGACAACCTGCCCGGCGACACCTCCGCGCAGACGCTCGGCGGCAGCATCGGCTCGGATGCGACGTTGAGCGTAGGCGTTGGCGGGTCGCTGCCGCTCACTGCCAGCACGCCGAGCGGCACCTATACGGGTTCGTTCACCGTGACTGCGAGCTACCAGTGATCGTTCGACGTTTTGCGCACCTGGCACTGATCGCTGCCTGCGCCCTCCCCTGCACGTCCGCCGTGGTTCACGCTGCGCCGGATGGCAGTGTCAAACCTGTCTCTGCAGCGGCGACGGCACGAACCGTGATCCTGCGCCCCATCACCGTGGCAGCCACCGCAGAACTGAGCTTCGGCAGGCTGACGTACGCAGGCAACGGTCAGGACGGCATCGTCATCCTGCCGGCCAGGTCACCCTCGACGCGCGTCGCCAGCCGCGTGAGCCTGCTGCCGAAGGGTGGCGAGACGCCGCTGCTGCGCTCCATCACCGGCGAACCCGGCCGCATCTATCGTGTAGCGGTGCCGGCCAGCGTGCGCACCTCCACCGGGAGCCTGCAGGTGAATGCATTCACGTTGTGGTCGAGCACGCAGGGGGACATTTCGAAGACACGCCTCGGCGCGTTCAGCGGCAAGGGCGCGGATAGCCTGCGGCTCGGCGGGACATTGACGGTGCCGAAAGGCACCAAGCAAGGCATCTACGCGGCGCTCGTCCCGGTGACCATCTCGTACGAGTGAACCGCGGCGACTTCGACGGGTGTGCCGTTCAATACGGCGGTGCCCGTCAGTGCATCGATGCGCTGGTCGTCGATGAGGTCATTGATGCTCACGCCGGCGTGGGCCGACGCCACCGAAAGACGCACACCGCTGCGTCCGTGTCCCCAGCCATGCGGCAGGCTCACCACGCCCGGCTCGATGTCGGGCGTAATCTCCACAGCCACCTGCACGACTCCGACGCGTGAACGCACCGTGGCCAGCGCGCCTTCGTGCAGACCGCGCGCAACCGCGTCGTCGGGATGCATCATGAGCGTGCAGCGCGGCTTGCCTTTGACCAGTCGGTGGCTGTTGTGCAGCCAGGAGTTGTTGCTGCGCACGTGCCGGCGGCCGATCAAGGCCAGTGCCGGCACGGGCTCTGCAAGCGCGGCCGTGGCGCGCGCGAGATCGCCGACGAACAGGACGGGCGCGAGTTCCAGCCGGCGCCCTGGCGTCGCGAGGCGCCGCGGGAATGCGGTCTCCAACGGCCCGAGATCCACGCCGTTCGGCGCATCCAGCAGTCTCTGCAAAGTGAGACCCACGGGACGGCGGTCTGGCGCGGAAAGCAACTTCTGGAGGGCGCCGAACCCGGGCAGCGCGGCGAGCACCTTCATCCTGCCCGCGTACGGCACACCATAGCGGCCGGTCTTGAGCATCCAGTCGAGCGTGCCGTCGGGCCCCAGGCGACGCGTGACGAGTTCCTTTGCCCGCGCCGCGAGCCGGGCACCGGGACTGCGCGGCGGCTTGCGCACACGCCGGGCGATCTCGCCGAGGATCTCGTGGTCGTGCAGGGCACCCGCTGGTTTAGGGAAAAGCGCCGGTGCGAACTTGGCGACGTTGCGCACCGCGAACCCGCTCAGCGCGATGTCATAGTGACTGCGCTCGAGCGGACTCGTCGGCGGCAGGATCAGGTGCGCATGCCGCGAGGTCTCGTTCAGGTAAAGATCGATCGACACCATGAACTCGAGTTGCGCGAGTGCGGCGTCGAGCTGCACTCCATTCGGCGTGGACAGCACCGGGTTGCCCGCGAAAGTGACCAGCGCGCGCACCTGGCCCGGTCCCGCCGTGGTGATCTCCTCCGCAAGCGCCGCGACCGGCAACTCGTTCGAGAACTCGGGCAACCCCCGCACGCGCGAACGGAACTTGCCGTAGTGCCCGCGCGAGCCGTACGCACGGGTGAGATCCACGGCCGGCTCCGCGAACATCATGCCGCCTTCGCGATCGAGGTGACCGGTGACCGCATTGAGGCAGTAGATCAGCCACAGCGTGAGGCCACCGAACTCCTGCGTGCACGCACCGACGCGCCCGTAGACGAGGGCCCGCGGCTCGGCGAGCAGCGCGTGGGCCAGCGCGACGATCCGCGAGCGCGGCAGGTTCGTGCGGGCCGCGAGCTGCGCAGGATCGAACTGCAGCACCGCTGCACGCAGCACATCGAGCCCGTCGGTGTGGGGCGCGAGGTGGGCCAGGTCTGGCGTGCCCTGGGTGAACACCTCGTGCAGCAATGCGAGCAGCAGGTAGACGTCGGTGCCGGGACGAATCCCGAGGTACTCGTCGGCGATCGCGGCAGATTCCGTCCGGCGCGGATCGACGACGACGAAGCGTCCGCCCCGCGCACGCAGCGCGTCGATGCGCTTCTCGAATCCGGGCGCGCCCATGATCGAGCCGCCCGAGGCCACCGGGTTGCCGCCGATGCACACGAACAGTTGCGTGCGGTCGACGTCGGGCACAGGCATCAGGAACTGGTGGCCGAACATCGCCCAGGACGCCACCATGTGCGGCAACTGGTCGACGCTGGTGGCCGAGTACAGGTTCTGCGTGCGGAACGCGCGGATGAACTCTCCCACGCTGAGCATCGCGCCAAGATTGTGGACGGTGGGATTGCCCGCGTAGACCGCGACGGCGTCGTTACCGTGCTGCGCGCGGATCGCGGAAATCCGCGCCTCGATCTCGTCGAATGCAGCCGCCCAGCTGATCGTCTCCCAGCCGGTGGCGGTCCGCCGCAGCGGCGCACGCAGCCGGTCAGGGTCCTCGTGCAGGTCTTTCAGTGCGACGGCCTTGGGGCAGATGTGCCCGCGGCTCAACACGTCGTCGCGGTTGGGCTTGATCGAAAGCACCGCGCCGTCGCGGTGCTCGATCTCGATGCCGCACATCGCCTCGCAGAGGCAACAGGTGCGACGATGCAGTCCCTCGCTCGTCATCCTGTTGTCCTCGTCGCGTTGCAGAGGGTCAGGCCCGGCGTTGCCTGAGCAGGCCCAGACCGCCGAGCAGCAGGAGCACGGCGAATCCGGCGCTGCCGCCACCGCTGTTGTTGTTCTTCTTCTGGCCGCAGCGCGTGTTGCCGGTGACCGTGTCGCCCGCGGCGCTGTAGCGCCAGATCGTGCCGTAACCGCAATTGCCCGCGCTGCTGGTGAGCCCGAGGAACACGCCCGGGGCTTGCTCGATGACCTTGCTCGAAGGACCCGTGCCGTTTGCGTTCACGAAATCGTGCAGCTTCGTAAAGTTGGTCCCGGTGCGGTCGATGGCAAAGAACGTGCCCAGTCCGCTCACGGTGGTGCCCGAGCTGACGCCGCCGCCGGATGTCGTGCCGTACAGCTTGCCGTCGGTCCCAAGGCTGCAGTTCAGCCAGCGGCCGCGCGCCGTCGGTATTGCTGAAGGTATGCAGCGCGTTGAACCCCGACCCGTCGGGCTTGATCGCGTAGATGACGCCAAAGCCGTTCCGCCCGGCCTGGCTCGCCATGCCGTAGAGGAAGCCGTCGTTGCCGTCGACGAGGCCGCCGAGCGGCAGCATGCCATCGTCGTTCTTGGCGACACCGTCGGTGAAGACCGCGGCGCTGAAGTGATGCAGCACCTGGAAGCCCGTGCCGTCGGCGTTGATCCGGAACACGGTGCCGCGACCGTTGTTGCCACCGGACGAAGCCGTGCCGTACAGCACGCCGTCGGCGTCCTGCACCAGCTGCCCGGTGGGTGCCGCGCCGTCGACCGTGACCGTCAGGCCCGAGTTGGCGGCCGAGGTGTTGGCGGCAAACGTGTGCAGCACCTGGAAGCCCGTGCCATCGCGCGCGATCCTGAACAGGGTGCCGGTGCCGTTCGTCCCGCCGGTGCGGGCCGCGCCGTAGAGCATGCCGTCGTGCCCTTCGATGAGCTCGGCCTCCGGATACGCCCCGTTGGTATTGATCGGGCTCAGTTCCGCGTTGGTGGACGTGATCGGCGCGAAGCGGAAGATGATCGCGAAACCGGTGCCGTTCGGCGCGATCTTGAAGATCGAGCCCGCGCCGGTCACGTCGCTGCCCCTGCCGAACTTGGTGGTGCCATAGAGCAGCCCGTCGCTGCCGACCGTGAGCCCGGAACCGGGTGCAACGGCGTCATCAGGCGTGAGCTGATAGAGCGTGCGGACCTCTGACCCGTCGACCGCGGCGCGCCAGATCACGCCGCCGGCCACCGAGGTGATCGGGGTGGCCGTGCCGTACAGAGCGCCGTCGGGGCCCTTGACGGGGTTGCCGACAGGATTCGAGAGACTGAAGGCTACCGCGGTCGAGACGGCGGGCGCCGCCATGACCGGGCCGGCCATGGCAATGAGGCTCAGCGCCAGGAGCGCTGCTGCGGGACGAATACGGAACATCGGATCGGTGACTCCGGCACCCGGGCGGAAGGCCGGGCAAGCTGCTTGGCCGTGAATTGTGCCGCACTTCGCCCTTCGCCGCCAAAGTGGGAGAATGCGCGCCCCGTTTTGCGCCAGTCCCGCACTTGATCCAGTTCCGCCAATTGACCCTGACGCGCGGCGTGCGCCGGCTGATCGAGGACGCCTCGCTCCAGATCCATGCGGGCTGGCGGGTGGGCGTCGTTGGCGCCAACGGCAGCGGCAAGTCCAGCCTGTTCGCCCTTTTGCGCGGCGAAATCCAGAGCGAGACCGGCAGCTGCGACGTCCCGCGCGACTGGCGGATCGCCTCGGTGGCGCAGGAAACGCCGCCCCTGCCCCAGGCCGCAATCGAGTTCGTGCTCGACGGCGACGAGGACCTGCGCCGCATCGAGCGCGCCATCGCGGCAGCCGATGCGGCCCACGACGGGCGCAGGCTGGCCGAACTCCACGTGGAACTCGAGGCCATCGACGGCTACAGCGCGCGGGCGCGCGCAGCTGCTTTGCTGGCTGGGCTCGGCTTCGCGACACCCGACCTCGACCGCGCGGTCGCCGACTTCTCGGGCGGATGGCGCATGCGCCTGAACCTGGCCCAGGCGCTCGTGAGCCGGGCCGACCTGATGCTGCTCGACGAGCCCACCAACCATCTCGACCTGGATGCCGTGATCTGGCTCGAGCGCTGGCTGGCGGCGTACCGCGGCACGCTGCTGCTGGTTTCGCATGATCGTGATTTCCTCGACGGCACGGTCACGCACGTCGCCCATCTCGAGCGGTCCGTGCTCACGCTGTACACCGGCAACTACACGGCGTTCGAAACGCAGCGCGCAGCGCGCCTCGCCGTACAGCAGGCGATGTTCGAGAAGCAGCAGCGCGAGATCGCGCACATGACGAAGTTCGTCGAGCGCTTCCGCGCCCAGGCGACCAAGGCGCGGCAGGCCCAGAGCCGTCTGAAGGCGCTCGACCGTCTCGAGCGCATCGCGGCGGCACACGTCGACACGCCGTTCGATTTCGAGTTTCCGGAGCCCTTGCGCGCGCCCGATCCACTGCTCACGCTCGAGGACGCGACGCTCGGTTACGGCAGCCGCGCGATCGTCGAACGCGCGCAGCTGTCGCTGCGTCCAGGCGCGCGGCTCGGGCTGCTGGGGCCGAACGGAGCGGGCAAGTCGACGCTGATCAAGTCGCTGGCGGGTGACCAGCCGCTGCTCGCGGGCCGCCGCGTGGCCGGCCACGGACTCGAGATCGGCTACTTCGCGCAGCACCAGGTCGAACAGCTGCGCGGCGACGAGTCGCCGCTGCGCCACCTCACCGTGCAGGATCCGCGGGCCCGCGAACAGGACCTGCGCAACTACCTCGGTGGCTTCGACTTCCGCGGCGACATGGCGGACGCGCCGGTCGAGCCGTTCTCCGGTGGGGAAAAATCGCGACTCGCACTCGCCCTGCTGGTCCGCCGCCGGCCCAACCTGCTGCTGCTCGACGAGCCCACCAACCACCTGGACCTCGAAATGCGCCATGCGCTGATGCGCGCGCTGGCGGGCTACGAAGGCAGCCTGGTGCTGGTCTCGCATGATCGCGCGCTGCTGCGCACGGTCTGCGACAGTTTCCTGCTGGTCGCGGACGGCCGCGCCCTGCCCTTCGATGGCGACCTCGACGACTATCTCGCGTGGCTCACGGCGCGACGTGACGCGCTACCGGCGGACGCGGCGACGATCAGCGCCGCGGAGCTGCGCGAGAACCGCAAGTCGCAGCGCGAGACGGCGGCGGCCGAGCGTCAGCAGAAGCTTGCGCAGCGACGGCCCCTGCTGAAGGAGTCGACGCAACTCGAGGCGCGGATGGCGCAGCTCGAAGCGGAACGCAAGGACCTCGAGTCCCGACTGGCCGACCCCGCGTTCTACGCACAACAGCCCTCGACTGCAGTGCAAGCGACGAGCCGCCGCTGCGCCGACGTCATCGCCGAGCTCGGCGAAGTGGAGGAGCGCTGGCTCGAAGTGCATGCGGCGCTCGAGGAGATCGGCGCGGCCTGAGCCACGGGAGCGGTCCGCAGCGTTCAGACCGGATCGCAAGCGGCCGTGCTCGATTAAGACGCCACTGTCACGGCGGGTCCTTCCGCCCACTTCCGAGGTTGCCAGCCTTGCGGGGCATTCCGCCGATTCCCCCTCCGCTTGGAAAGGCAGACACGCGCTGCGGGGAAATCGGCGGAACGCCCCGCTTAAGCATCGTTGCAGCGTCGGGATTGGCGGAATGCCCCGCCCTGGTGGCGGTGCGTCGTCGAGCACGCGCCCGAAGTTGCACCGCACTCACGGCTGCGGGTCGGTTCCGTGGCGGGTCCGGCGCGCGTGTCTGCCTTTCCAAGCGGCGGACCCGCCACGGAACCGGCCCGCAGCAAGCACAGGCCCGCAGCAACCACTGAGCGCCGCCCGGACGCTCAGGCGATGCGCAACACGACCTTGCCGACGGCCCTGCGCTCCTCCATCGAGCGGAACGCCTCGGCGTAGTCCGCCAACGGATGCACCGCCCCCACCACGGGCTTGAGCTTGCCGGCCTCGAACAATTGCCACAGTTCGCGCACGTTCTGCTGCTGCACCTGCGGCTCGCGCTCCGCGAACGAGCCGAAGAAGACACCGACCAGCGCCGCACCCTTGAGCAAGAGCAGGTTCATCGGGATCTTCGGGATGTCGCCCGCCGCGAAACCCACGACGAGGTAGCGACCCTTCCAGGCCAGGCTGCGCACCGCCGGTTCGGCGTACGGCCCACCCACGGCGTCGTAGACGACGTCCACGCCCTTGCCGCCGGTGATGTCCTTCACGCGCTCACGCAGGTCCTGCGTCGAGTAATCGATGAGGTGATCCGCGCCGACGCGACGCGCCACCTCGAGCTTGGCCGGAGTGCTGGCGGCCGCGATGACCGTCGCGCCCATCTGCTTGGCGAGTTCGATGGCGGTCGTGCCCACGCCGCTGGCAGCGCCGAGCACCAGCACCGTTTCACCGGCGGCCAGTTGCGCGCGCTGCTTGAGCGCGTGGTAACTGGTGAAGTAAGTCACGCTGACACCGCAGCCTGACTCGAAATCGAGTGTCGACGGCAACGGCAGCAGCCGCTCCTGCGGCACCACCGCGCGCTCGGCGGCCGCAGCGCCCGCATACGCGATCACGCGGTCGCCCACCTTGTGACGCGTGACACCCTCGCCCACAGCCGCGATCGTGCCCGCCATTTCCATGCCGGGAATCCAGGGCAGTGGCGGGCGCACCTGGTACAAGCCGCGCAGCATCAGCAGATCCGGAAAGTTGAGTGCGGCTGCCGCGACGTCCAGCAGCACCGTTCCCGGCTTGAGCGCCGGCTCAGGCCAGTCCAGTTCGAGCTTGAGCCCGTCGATTCCATCCAGTGAGTGGCAGACGAGCGCTTTCATCGGGGGTCCTCGGTGGGGGTGCGGCCAGGTTGTTGCGCGAGTGTAGAACCCCAGTCGGCCTGCTGCAGGGCGGAATCGAGGTCGTCGTGATAGCCGCCGGGCCCGGCGAGTTCGAGCAGGCCGGCTTTCTCGAGCTTCGCCTTCACGCGCGGGTTCGCGCCGCAGAGCAGCACCTCGACGCCGCGGCGGCGCAAGTCACGCATCGCCTCCTCGAGGCTCTGGATGCCGGTGATGTCCATGAACGGCACGCGCTGCAGGACGAGGATCAGGCGCCGGGGATCGGTGTGGGTCTGCGCGAGCGAGCGCTCGAACGTATCGACGGCCCCGAAGAAAAACGGCCCGTCGATCGAGTACACCATGACGCCGGGCGGCAGCGCCTGCCAGCGCCGCCTTGCCAGCGCCGCATCGAGTTCAGCGCCGCCGAGCGCCGCGACCTCGACCGAGGAGGACATGCGGCGCAGGAACTGGAACATCGCGATGATCACGCCGACGTTCACGGCGAGCACCAGGTCGCCGAAGACCGTCAGCAGGAACGTGATGAGCAGCACGGCGACGTCGGCCCGCGGCGCGCGCCGCACCATGCCCGCGAAATGCCGCACTTCGCTCATGTTCCACGCGACGACGAAGAGCACGGCCGCCAGCGCGGCCAGCGGCACGTATTCGGCGAGCGGCGCGAGGAACAGCAGCACCAGCACGAGGGTGAGCACGTGGAACAGGCCGGCGAGCGGACTGGTGCCGCCGTTGCGCACGTTCGTAGCCGTGCGCGCGATCGCGCCGGTGGCCGCGAAGCCGCCGAACAACGGCACGGCGAGATTCGCGATGCCCTGCCCCACCAGTTCCTGGTTCGAATCGTGACGCGTGCCGGCCATGCCGTCGGCGACCACGGCCGAGAGCAGCGATTCGATGGCGCCGAGCATCGCGATGGTGAAGGCGGGGCCGAGCAACTCGAGTATCCGCGGCAAGGTGATCTCGGGCATCGAGAGCGTCGGCAAACCCCGCGGGATGCCGCCGAACTCCGTGCCGATCGTGGCCACTCCCGGAAACAGGAAGTACGCCTGCACAGCCGTCGCCAGCACCAGCGCCACCAGGGGACCGGGCACGCGCTTCAGGCCAGGAATCCGCGACGAAAACACCACCGCCGCGAGGCTGGCGATGGCGAGCAGCGCAGTCGGCCAATGCACCGCGGGCATCACCTGCAGCAGCGCCCAGACCTTTTCATGGAAGTGCTCGCCGCCCGTCACGGGCAGGCCGAGGAAATAGCGCCACTGGCCCACGAAGATGATCACGCCGATGCCGGCGGTGAACCCGGTGATCACGGGATCGGGAATGAAGCGGATGATGCCGCCCATGCGCGTCAGGCCGAGCGCCAGCAGGATCGCGCCCGCCATGAACGTCGCGATCTGCAGTCCGTCGATGCCGTGCTTGGCGGTCACGCCCGCGAGGATCACGATGAATGCACCGGTCGGGCCGGCAATCTGCAGGCGGCTGCCGCCAAGCAGCGACACCAGCGCGCCCGCGATGATCGCCGTGTAGATGCCCTGCTCCGGCTTGGCGCCGGAAGCGATCGCGAACGCCATCGCGAGCGGCAGCGCGACGACGCCCACCACGAAGCCGGCGACGAGATTGCGCACCCAATGCTCGCGCCCCAACAATCCGGCCTGCCAGGCCTCGCGGATCGCGATCATGTCTTGATCAGGTGCGGGCCGAGCTCGTCGAGCGAATGGCAGCCCAGCAGCGTCATCGCGCGCTCCATTTCAATGCGCAGCAGGCTGAGCGCGTGCGACACGCCCGCCTCGCCGCCGGCGCCGAGCCCGTAGAGCGCGGGGCGGCCGATCATCACCGCATCGGCGCCGAGCGCGATGGCCTTCAGGATGTCGCCGCCGCGGCGGAAGCCGCCGTCGACCAGGAGCGCGAGCTTGTCGCCGACTTCGGCCGCGCACTGGCCGACGAGTTCGATGCCGGTGGCGCACGAGTCGAGCTGCCGGCCGCCATGATTCGACAGCACGATGCCATCGGCGCCGGCCTCGACGCTGCGCCTGGCATCCTCGACGCAGAGGATGCCCTTGAGGATGAGCTTGCCCTGCCAGCGTGCGCGCATGCGCTCGATGTCGGCCCAGTTCAGCGTCGGATTGATCTGCGTCCCCATGAAACGCACGCCCTGCAGCGCGGAGCGCGCGCCCTCGGGGAGAAACTCGGTGAGGTTCGCGAACTCCGGTGCGCCCTTCGGCAGCATCACCTGCCACAGCCAGCGCGGGTGCTGCAGCACGTCGAGCACGCTCGACGCGCTGAGCTTGAGCGGGCGCGAATAATTGCGCTGGTCCCACTCGCGCGCGCCGAGCGCGGGCACGTCGACGGTCACTACGAGCTTGTCGCACCCGGCCGCCTGCGCGCGCTCGATCAGCCGGTCGGAGGTCTTCTGGTCCTTGAGCGGATACAACTGGAACCACGCGGGCCGCTGCAGCTGCGGATTGAGCGCCAGCACGTCGTAGTTGCTGACAGTGCTGAGCGTGAACGCGATGCCAGCGGCGTCGGCCGCCCTGGCCAGCGCCAGGTCGCCCTGCGGCCAGATCATCCCGTTGAATCCCGTCGGCGCGATGATCAGCGGCAGATGCAGCGCGTCACCGAGCACGGTGCGCGAAACGTCGGGCAGCCCGGTACCGACGAGCATGCGTGGCAACCAGGTGATGCGCTCGAAAATCGAACGGTTGCGACGCAGCGCCACCTCGTCTTCCGCACCGCCCTCGAGGTACTCCATCTCGAAGCGCGGCAGCCGGTTCTGCGCGATCCGCCGCAGCTCCTCGATCGACAGGGCGCGGCGGAAATCCGCGCCGGCATAGAAGCGTCGCGTCATGACAATGCACCGTCCTGCACCATCTGCGTGATGCGAGTGGCAGTCTCCAGCGCGCGCAGGCCGTCTTCGCCCGACACGACCGGCGGCGTGCCGGTGCGGATCGAGTGCAGGAACGCCTCGATCTCGTGCAGGAGCGCGTCGCCCTGGTCGTAAGTGCGTTCCTCGATCAGCACCTGCCCCTTCGGCACGTCGGCCCCGGCGGGTGGCTTGCGCACGATCGTGAGCACTTTCTGCTGCAGGTCGATCGAGATGTAGGCGTCGTCCTGGAACAGCCGCAGCTTGCGTTCCATCTTCATGCTGACGCGGCTCGCCGTGGTGTTCGCCACGCAGCCGTTCGCGTAGCGGATCCGCGCGTTGGCGATGTCGAGGCCGGCTGAGAACACCGACGACCCCACGGCATCGATCGACTCGATCGGCGCGCCGACCAGGCTCTGGATCAGGTCGATGTCATGGATCATCAGGTCGAGCACGACGTTGACGTCCGTCCCGCGTTCCTTGAACGGGGCGAGACGGTGCGACTCGACGAACCGCGGCGTGCGCAGCGTGCCGGCCAGCGCGAGGATCGCCGCGTTGAAACGCTCGAGGTGACCCACCTGCAGGACGCGACCCTGGCGTGCCGCCGTCTCGACCAGGCTGCGAGCCTCCTCGAGCGTGGTGGTGATCGGCTTTTCGACCAGCACGTGGATGCCGTGCTCGAGGCACTCGCGTGCAATCGGGTAATGGAGCGGCGTGGGCGTGGCGATGCTGACGGCGTCGACCTCGCCCAGGATGTCGCGATAGTCGGCGACCGCGCGGCAGCCGGTCTCGGCGGCAACCCTGGTGCGGTTCTCTGCGCTGGCGTCCACCACCGCGACCAGGTCGGCCGCGGGCAACGCAGCGTACTTCTGTGCATGAAAGCGGCCCAGGTAGCCGACACCGATGACCGCCGTGCGTACTTGCTGCATCAGCCGATGATACTCAATGGCAGGTCTTGCAGCCGGTGCGTCTTCCCCTCACGATCCGGGCCATGCCCAACCTGCTGAATCCGCGCCACGGCGCCTTCTGGATGTTCGCCGCCCTGGTGTTCGGCGTGGTGGTCCTGCCCTTCCTCGTGCACCTGACCGGGCGTTATGTGCTGGGCGAATATGCGGGCGGCAGCGCGGCCGGTTTCTTCGGCGACTACCTGCAGGGGTTGCTCACCCTGCGCTGGTATTCCTGGGCCCTGGCCTTGGGGCCTGTCTTGATACTTTCATTTTGGCGTGTATTGTTGTTCGGGGCTCCAAAATGGAGGGGGTGACGTGGATCTGGGCGATCGCCTGCAGCGGTGGTGGGACCGTGTCCGAGGCTATGAGCAGGCCACGGCAAAATCACTCAACCAGTCATCCGCGGCGGGTCCGGTGGGCGCGCGGCCTGTCGGCGCGGTCGTGGGCGACGGCCAGGACGGCACGCTGAAACTGTCGGTCGAGAGCAAGCCGCAGCCGCCAGCGCCGGCCAAGTCCCGCGTCAAGGAAGCCGGCTTCGATCCTTACGCAAGCACCGGGGGCTACCGCAAGCCCCGCGGGTGGGACGACGTCCCGCGCAAGTAAGGCGACAATCGCGGATTCAGGGCCGCGTCGACGCGTACAGGAACGCGAGCCCTGCCAACGTGCCCCACAGCGCGACCTGGGCCCAGCGCCGCCAGGCGGTATTGCGCGCCTGCCCGATGAAACTGACGGCCGCGAGCGCGGTCAAACCGACGAAGATGACGACATACCGCGCCAGCAGCGGCAATTCCTCGCGAAAGCGCGGGGTTTCGCCCGCCAGCACCAGGAAAATGACCATCGTCGCGGTGAGCCCAAAAGTGGTGGCCGCCGACGAACCAAGGACGATTCCGGTCAATACGGTGAGGGGTCGCACGGATTCGCCTGCTCCTGGGTGGGTTCGGCCCTTGCTTGGGTGCCGGGGTGTCTCTAGCCTAGTGTCGCGCCGGACCAATTCGCGTCCGCCGCTCTTTTCGATGTCCGTCGAGGAATGCCCAATTGTATCAGCCGACTGAACCGGGACCGTCCCCCATGCCTGCCGCCCCGGCTCCGCGCCGAAGCGTGAACCGCGCCGGCGCCGCGGTCCTGGTCGCCCTGCTCCTGGCGGTGGCGACCCTGCTGCTGGGCACGGCACGCTCGCCGTCCGCGTCGGCCAATGCGACGACGACGACCGACTTTGCCCCGACCGAGCGCCAGGCCAAGGTCGCGCGACTGGTCAGCAGCATGTTCGAGCGGTCGCACTACCGCCAGGCGCCGGTCAACGACCCGGTCTCGTCACTGGTGCTCGACCGTTACCTCGAATCGATCGACGGCAGCCGCAGCTACTTCCTGGCGAGCGACATCCAGGAGTTCGAGCAGTACCGCTACGAACTCGACGACGCGATCACGACCGGCAAGCTCGAGCCCGCCTTCGCCATCTTCAACCGCTTCCAGCAACGCAACCGCGAGCGCATGGCGCACGCGATGAAGCTGCTCGACACCGAGCCCGACTTCACCGTCGACGAGGCGTTCGAGTTCGACCGCGAGCATGCCCCCTGGGCCACCAGCCAGGCCGAGCTCGACGAACTCTGGCGCAAGCGCGTCAAGAACGACGCCGTCTCGCTGATGCTCACGGACAAGACCTGGGCCGAGACGCGCGACGTCCTCAAGAAGCGCTACGAGCGCGTGGCCAAGCGCTCCGAGCAGATCACGAGCGACGACGTGTTCGAGAACTTCATGAACTCGTTCGCGCACGTGTTCGACCCGCATTCCAGCTATTTCTCGCCGCGCAACTCCGAGGAATACCGCATCCAGATGAGCCTGTCCTACGAGGGCATCGGCGCGTCGCTGCAGTCGATCGACGACTACGTGACCATCATGGAAATCCTGCCCGGCGGCTCGGCGCAGCAGAACGGCGAACTCAAGGCGCAGGACCGCATCCTGGCCGTGGGCCAGGGCAAGGACGGCAAGATGGTGGACGTCGTCGGCTGGCGTCTCGACGACGTGGTGCAGCTGATCCGCGGCCCGAACGGCTCGATCGTGCGCCTGCAGATCCAGCCGGGCAATGCGCCTCCCGGCACGCAGGAGCGCGTGCTCTCGCTGCCCCGCTCCAAGATCACGCTCGACGCGCAGGCGGCCAAGAAAGAAATCCGCAAGGTGAAGCGCGGCGACAAGGAACTGAAGGTGGGCGTGATCACCGTGCCCTCTTTCTACCAGGACTACAACGCGCGCGCCGCGGGCGACGAGGAATACCGCAGCACCACGCGCGACGTGCACAAGCTGCTCGACGAGATCAAGGCCGAAGGCGGCGTGGACGGCCTCGTGCTGGACCTGCGCGAGAACGGCGGTGGCCACCTGTCCGAAGCGATCGGGCTCGTGAACCTGTTCGTGCCCAAGGGCCCGGTCGTGCAGCTGCGCGAGACGGGCGGCCGCGTCGAAGTGCTCGAATCCGAAGTGCCCGAAGTCGCGTACGACGGCCCGCTCACCATCCTCGTCGACCGCTTCAGCGCGTCGGCCTCGGAAATTTTCGCGGCCGCGATGCAGGATTACGGCCGCGGTCTCGTCATCGGCCAGGAAACCTACGGCAAGGGTTCGGTGCAGAACCTCTATCCGCTCGATCGCTACGCGCTGGGGCAGGACCCGGGGTACGGCCAGCTCACGGTGACGATCGGCATGTACTACCGCGTGACGGGCGACAGCACCCAGAACCGGGGCGTGCAGCCCGACCTCACCCTGCCCTCGGCGATCAGCACTGAGGAAGTCGGCGAGAGTTCGCGCGACGGTTCGCTGCCCTGGAACCGCATCCGCTCGGCCGAATTCAGCCGTGAAGGCGCCTACGCCCGGCTGCTGCCCGAGCTGCAGCGCGAACACGACGCCCGTATCGCCGGCGACCCGAACTTCCAGTTCACGGTCAACGAGATCTCGGCCCTGGACAAGATGCGCAACGAGAAGTCCGTGTCGCTCAACCTGGACAAGCGCAAGGCCGAGCGCACCACGCGCACTGCCGAGCAGCTGGCACGCGAGAATGCGCGCCGGCAGTCCCTGGGCGAACCGGCCCTGAAAGCCGCCACCGAGATCAAGGACCCGCCGGACGCCATCCTCGGGGAGGCCGCCGAAATCACGGCCGACCTGTCGCAGCTCGAACCCCGGTTCATGGCGCGCGTGAGCGAGACCAAGAAGGCCCCCTAGCTGTAGTTAGTGTTGTACTTGACTACAACACTAGCCTTCCATACCATCGTGCCCTCGGTAGTACGGATCCACAGGGGCTCGATGTCCATGACCAAGCAATATCCGGCCCGTTGGCTGGCCCTCCTCGCCCTCGCCGGCGCACTCCTCGCTGGGTGCGGCGGCGGCAAGGCGAAAGACAAGGAAGGCGACGCGGACAAGGTCACGGCCGTCCCGGTCGAGGTCCAGCCGCTGAAGCGCGCCGAGATGGCGGCCGTGTATTCGGGCACCGCCCCGGTCGAGGCCCACGAGCAGGCCGTGGTCGTCGCCAAGGTGGGCGGCGAGGTGCGGCAGATCTACGTCGAGGAAGGCGACTCGGTGCAGCCCGGCCAGGTCCTCGCGCGCCTCGACGGCGATCGCCTGCGGCTCACGCTGGCGCAGACCGATGCCAACCTGCGCAAGCTCGAGCGTGACTACAAGCGCACGCTGGAGCTGGCCGAGAAAGGCCTCGTGCCGAAAAGCACCGCCGAGAACACCAAGTTCGACCTCGACGCGCTGCGCGCGGGCTACGAGAGCGCGCGCCTCGAGCTCAACTACACCGAGATCCGCGCGCCGATCAGGGGCGTGATCTCGCTGCGCAACATCAAGGTCGGCAACACCATCATGCCGAACGACCCGACGTTCACGATCACCGATCTCGACCCGCTCGTAGCCTACGTGCACGTGCCCGAGAAGGAGTTCCGCAAGATCGCGCCGGGCCAGAACGCCGAGATCGTCGTCGACGCACTCGGCGGCGAGCGCTTCATCGGCACCATCTCGCGCATCAGTCCCACCGTCGATCCGCAGACGGGCACGTTTCGCGCACGCGTCGAAGTGCCCGACCCGTCCCGCCGCCTGAAGCCGGGCATGTTCGCTCGCGTCAACATCGTCTATGAGCGGCGCCAGGACGCGCTGCAGCTGCCGCGCTCGTCGATCCTCGACGCAGACGGCACCCAGTCGGTGTTCGTCGTGGACAAGGACAAGGCGGAGCAGCGCACGATCCGCACCGGGCTGTCGAACGGCGGCTGGATCGAAGTCGTCGAGGGGCTCACCGGCGGCGAACAGGTCGTGACGGTCGGCCAGGCGGGGCTCAAGACGGGCACGCTGGTCAAGATCGTGGGCGACGGCGCGCCGAAGCAAGCAGCCGCGGTCGCCGCAGAAAAGACCCAGATCAAGTAACGGCCGCTCGCCCGGGCACCGCACTCGCGGCACCCACCCCGCCGGGGACGAACACATGCTCAAGTCACTGATCGATTTTGCGATCGAACGCCGCGTCACCATCGTGATGTTCACGGTTGCGATCGCCCTCTTCGGCTTCGTGTCGCTGTCGCGGCTCAAGCTCAACCTGCTGCCGGACCTGTCGTACCCCACGATCACGATCCGCACCGAGTTGCCGGGCGCCGCGCCGCTCGAGGTCGAGACGCTGATCAGCCGTCCGGTCGAGGAAACCGTCAGCATCATCCGCAACGTGCGCGAAGTGCGCTCGGTCTCGCGTGCCGGCCAGTCGGACGTGACGCTCGAGTTCGTCTGGGGCACGGACATGGACATCGCGGGCATCGACGTCCGCGAGAAGCTCGACCTGCTGCAACTGCCGCTCGAGGCCAAGCGCCCGCTGCTGCTGCGGTTCGACCCGTCGAGCGAACCCGTGCTGCGCCTGGCGCTGCTGGACGAAGCGGCTGTGGCAGGCTCGGAAGACTCGATCGAACGGCTCAAGTCGCTGCGGCGCTTCGCCGAAGACCGCCTCAAGCCCGACCTGGAAGCCGTCGAGGGCTCGGCCGCGGTGAAAGTGAGCGGCGGTTACGAGGACGAAGTGCAGGTCTTCGTCGACCAGCAGAAGCTCGCGCAGCTCGGCCTCTCGATCGACGTGGTCACGCGTCGCATCCGCGCGGAGAACGTCAACCTGTCGGGCGGCCGGCTCGAACAGGGCACGCAGCGGTTCCTGGTCCGCACGCTGAACGAGTTCGAAAGCGTCGAGCAGATGGCGAACGCCATCATCGCGACCAAGGACGGCCAGCCGGTGTACCTGCGCGACGTCGCGAGCGTCACGCGCGGCTACAAGGACCGCGAGGCCATCACGCGCGTCAACGGCAAGGAATCGATCGAGCTCGCCGTCTACAAGGAAGGCGACGCCAACACCGTCGCCCTCGCGGACGGCGTGCGCGCGCGCATCAAGGAGCTGGAGAAGAACCTGCCGGCCAGCACGAAGCTGACCCAGGTGTACGACCAGTCGACGTTCATCGCCGCCGCCATCAGCGAGGTCAAGACCTCGGCCCTGATCGGCGGCCTGCTCGCGATCCTGGTGCTGTACGCGTTCCTGCGCGACGCGCGCGCGACGCTGATCAGCAGCATCGCGATCCCGGTCTCGGTGCTCGGCACGTTCGTGTTGATGTACGCGTTCGACATCACGCTCAACATCATGTCGCTCGGCGGCATTGCACTCGCGGTGGGCATGCTGGTGGACAACGCCGTCGTCGTCCTCGAGAGCATCGTGCGCCGGCACGAATCGGGTCTCGACCGGCGCGAGGCGGCGCGGCTCGGCACCGCCGACGTGGCCACGGCCGTGTTCGCGGCCACGCTCACGTCGGTCGCCGTGTTCGCCCCGATGATCTTCATCACCGGCATCGCCGGCCAGCTGTTCAAGGACCAGTCGCTCACGGTCGCGTTCGCGCTCAGCTTCTCGCTGCTGGTGGCGCTCACGCTCGTGCCGATGCTGGCGGCAGGCCGCGCGCGCGTGGCGGCCGGCGCCGACGTTGCGACCGAGCCAAAGCCGCTGAATCGCCTGAGCCGCGGCCTGCGCGCCGCGGGCAACGGCATCGCGCGCGTCGGCGGCTGGATCGCGCACGGCTGCAAGGTCGCGCTGAGCCCCCTCGTCAACGCGACGCAGGCCGTCAACCGCTGGGCCGATCGCAATTACCCGCCTGCCATCACCTGGGCGCTCGCGCATCCGGGCAAGGTGATCGGCACCGCCGTCGCGGCCTTCGTGCTCACCATGGTCCTGGTCGTGCCGCAGCTAGGCACCGAACTCATTCCGCAGATGTCGCAGGGCGAATTCAACGTCGACCTGCGCCTGCCGCCGGGCACGCCGCTCGAGCAGACCGATCGCGCCGTGCTGGCAACGCAGCGCGCGAGCGACGCGCTCGGCAACGTCGCCCTCGCCTACAGCGTGGCGGGCACGGGCAACCGCCTCGACGCGAACCCGGTCGACGCGGGCGAGAACACCGGCCGCCTCAGCATTACGCTGCAGGCGGGCGCGGGCCGCGAGGACGAAGAGCGGGCCATGGGCGAGATGCGCAAGAGTCTCGAACAGATCCCGGGCCTGCAGCACCGCTTCAGCCGGCCTGCGTTGTTCAGCATGGCGACGCCGCTCGAAGTGGTCATCTCGGGCTACGACCTCGACCGCCTCGGGGTCGCGGCCGAGAACGTGCGCCAGGAGATGCTCAAGGATGGACGGTTCGCGGACGTCAAGACCACGGTCGAGGCGGGCAATCCCGAGATCCAGATCGTGTTCGACCAGGAACGCGCGTCGCAGCTGAACCTCGTGGTCCGCGACATCGCCGACCGCGTCGTGAACAGCGTGCGCGGTGAAGTCGCCACCCGCTACAAGCTGCGCGAGAAGCAGATCGACGTGCTCGTCCGCAGCGTGGACTCGCGCGCCGCGTCGATCGAGGAAGTGCGCAACCTGATCGTCAACCCGGGAGCCGAATTTCCCGTGCCGCTCAGCGCCGTCGCCGACGTGAAGCTGGCCATGGGGCCGGCCGAAGTCCGTCGCGTGAGCCAGGAGCGCGTCGCAGTCGTCTCGGCCAACCTGGCCCACGGCGACCTCGGCAGCGCCATCACGGCGCTCGACGGCATCGTGCAGCGCGTCGAGCTGCCGGTGGGCACGACCGCATTCCTGTCCGGCCAGAGCGAGGAAATGAGCGCGTCGTTCAAGTCGCTGCAGTTCGTGCTCGTGCTCGCGATCTTCCTCGTCTACCTGGTGATGGCGTCGCAGTTCGAATCGCTGATCCACCCGTTCGTGATCCTGCTCACCATCCCGCTCGCCTTGATCGGCGCAGTCTGGGCGCTGTGGCTGACCGGCACGACCGTCAACGTCGTCGCCTACATCGGCCTGATCATGCTCGCCGGCATCGTCGTCAACCAGTCGATCGTGCTGATCGACGCGGTGAACCAGCTGCGCGCCGAAGGCATGCCGAAGCTCGAGGCGATCGTCGCGGGCGGCAAGCTGCGCCTGCGCCCCATCCTGATCACCAAGCTCACGACCATCCTCGGCCTGCTGCCGATGGCGCTCGGCATCGGCGAGGGCGCCGAGGTGCGCGCGCCCATGGCGATCACGGTGATCGGCGGCGTGCTGCTCACGACGTTCCTCACGTTGCTGGTGATCCCGGTGGTGTACGCGGTGATGGACCGCAAGCAGTTCGTCGCCGCGGATCCCGGCGTCGGCGCGCCCGGCCCGGCGGCGTTCGAACCGGCTGCCAGCTGAACAGGACGCCCGCACATGCTGCACACCAGTTTCGCACTCGCCCGTCCGGTCACGACGGTCATGGCCACGCTGGCTGTCCTGGCCATTGGCCTGATCTCCGCCCACCTGCTGCGGCTCGAGGCGATGCCGGACATCTCCTTCCCCGGCATGCAGATCATCGTGCCGTACGCGGGCTCGACGCCGGAGGAAATGGAAGAACTCGTGGTGCGCCCGGTCGAGGAAGCGCTCGCAACCCTCTCCGGGATCAAGGAGATCCGCGCGAGCGCACAGGCGGACCAGGCCAGTTTCATCGTGCTGTTCGACTGGGGCCGCGACGCCGACGCGGCTGCGTTCGACGTCCGCACCAAGCTCGACTCGATCCGGCCGCAGCTGCCGCAGGGCGCCGACCGCCTGCTGATGTTTGCGTTCAGCTCGGGTGACCAGCCCCTCGCCGTGATCCGCATCGCGTCCGACCGCGACCTCACCGACCAGTACGAGATGCTGGAGAAGTACCTGCAGCGCCCGATGGAACGGATCGAGGGCGTGGCGCGCGTGGAACTGGAAGGCGTGCAGCCGCGCGAGGTCCGCATCCTGGTCGATCCGACCCGGCTCGCGACCTACAACGTCGACGTGCGCGAGCTGCGGCAGGCGCTGGCCAATGCCAACTTCTCGGTGAGCGCGGGCGAGATCACGGAGAACAACTCGCGTTTCACGGTGCGCCCGATCGGCGAGTTCAGCGACATCGACGACGTCCGCAACCTGCTGGTCGAGCGCAACGTGCGCCTCGCGGACATCGCGCAGGTCGAGATGGTCGCGCCCGAACTGACGATCGGCCGCCGCATGGACGGCAAGCCCGCCGTCGGCATCGACGTGTTCAAGGCAACGCAAGCCAACGTGGTCGACGTCGCCGACCGCGTCATCGAGGCGGTCGAGAAAGCGCGCGCACTGCCGCAGTTCCAGGGCATCCAGATCCTGGTCGTGGGCAACCAGGCCGACGCCATCCGCAGCTCGCTGAGCGAACTGCGCAAGGCGGGGATGATCGGTGCGGGGCTCAGCTTCTTCATGCTGCTGTTCTTCCTGCGCCACCTGCCTACCACCCTCATCGTCAGCCTCGCGGTGCCGGCCTCGCTGCTGGTGACGCTCGCCGCGATGTATTTCCTCGGCTTCACGCTCAATATCCTGACCATGATGGGGATGCTGCTGGCCGTCGGCATGCTGGTCGACAACTCCGTGGTCATTACCGAGAGCATCTTCCGGCATCGGCAGCTGCATCCCGGCAAACCGCTCGAATCGACGCTCGCGGGCGTCAAGGAAGTGGGCGTAGCGACGCTGGCTGGCACCCTCTCGATGATCATCGTGTTCCTGCCGCTGGTCTTCGGCGAACGCAACCAGATGTCGATCTTCCTGGTGCACGTGGCCGTGCCGATCATCGTGGCGATGCTCGCGTCGCTGGTGATCGCGCAGACGCTGCTGCCGATGCTGGCGGCGCGCATGTCGCCGCCCCCGCCCGTGCAGGAAGGCTCGTGGTTCGCGCGCCTGCAGGACCGCTACGAACGCACGCTCGACTGGGCGCTCACGCATCGCAAGTGGATGGCGCTGATCACGCTGCTGATCGTGCTCTCGCCGGCGCCGCTGTTCATGCTCAAGCTGACCAAGGTGGACCCGTTTCCGCAGGAAGCGTCGCGCACCCTGTACCTGAACTACCACCTCGAGGGTTCGCACCCGATGGAGCGCGTGGAGCAGGCGGTCAAGCGCGTCGAGGCTTACGTGCTCGCCAACCAGGAGCGCTTCGACGTGGAGACCTACTACTCGGTCTGGCAGAACGACGAAGCCAGCACCCGCCTTTACCTGGCCGACAAGGAAAACGCGAAGGTGCCCGCGGCCGCGGTGATGGAAGCAGTCATGAAGGACATGCCTGAGATCATCATCGGCAAGCCGAGCTTCACGTTCGACGAAGGCGCGGGCGGCGCGACCTCGTTCAGCCTGCAGCTGGCGGGCGAGTCCACGGAGCGCCTCGCGACGATTTCGCGCGACGTGGCGCACCGGCTGTCCTCGGTCCAGGGGCTGGAGGCCGTGCGCTCCGAGGCCGGCACGGGCGAGCAGGAGGTGCAGGTCATCGTCAACCGCGACCGCGCGTCGCAGCTGGGCCTGACCACGCAGGACATCGCGCTCACCGTCGCGGGCGCGATGCGCGGCGACCGGTTGCCGGAACTGCGCACTTCCGAGCGCGAGCTCACGATGCGCCTCGCCTTCCGCGAATCGGACCGCCAGTCCGTGGAGGACCTCGCCCGCCTGCCCGTGATGCTGCCCGACGGCTCACGCACGGAACTGGGCGCGGTCGCGGACTTCGTCGTGATGCCGAGCGACCGCGAGATCCAGCGCGTCAACCGCCTGACCACGGCGATCATCAACGCGAACCTGGCCAAGGGCACGACCATGGACGAGGTGCGCGAGCGCGTCGAGCCGATCATGGAGTCCTATCCCCTGCCGGCGGGCTACACGTGGAAGTTCGGCCGCGGCTTCGAGGAGAACGACAAGGCCATCCAGACCATGGCGCAGAACATGCTGCTCGCGGTCGTGCTGATCTTCCTGGTGATGGCGTCGCTGTTCGAGTCCGCGCTGTACCCGCTCTCGATCATCACCTCGATCGTGTTCGCGATCGTGGGTTCGATCTGGTTCCTGACGCTGACCGGCACCACCATCACGATGATGGCGATGATCGGGTTCATGGTGCTGATGGGAGTCGTCGTGAACATCGGCATCGTGCTCATCGCGCACGTGATCGACCTGCGCCACAGCGGCCTGCCGCGGCACCAGGCGATCCTGCAGGCGGGCCGCGACCGGCTGCGCCCGATCATGATGACGACGCTCACGACCCTGCTGGGCATGTTGCCGCTGGCGCTCGGTGACGCGCAGGTCGGCGGCGGCGCTGAAGGCCCGGCCTATTACCCGCTGGCTCGCGCAGTCATGGGTGGACTCATGTTCTCGGCGGTGGTCTCGCTGATCATCGTGCCGGTGTTCTACGTGTGGTTCGATGACCTGAACCTGTGGCGGCAGCGTGTGTTCACGCGGCAGGTCCAGGCGCCGGCCGCCGCGGCCAGCCCGCCCGTGACCGCAACGGGCATCTGATTCAGGCTGAATCGATCCGGGACTCGAACTGGGCGGTTCAGTTCAGTCCCGGTGCCTGCAGGGGTCGAAGCGTTCTTCTTGTACAAGGGAACATGTAACGCGTAACCCGCTGCTTCAAAAAGACTTTTTTCTTGCTACCCTTACCACCAAGGGAACGCGTGGCAACCGGGGTCAAGGGCCGGTCGCAACGCCGGGAAGCGCTGTCGAGGGCTGACAAGAACATGTTCGCAGGAAAATTCCGCTGCGCGCCATTGCGCGCCGTCGCTGTCGTCGTGGTCACGGCGATCACGTTCGTATCACCCCAGGCTCTCGCCCAGGAAAAGCGTGACGACGCCGGTGCGTTCTTCGACGGGCTGCAGGTCGACCGGCAGCTGGCTGAACAGTACGCAGAGTCACCGGCTCCCCAGGCGATCGCTCCCGCCCTGGACGACGCGGCCCTGGCGCAACTGGAGCAGGAAATCGACGCGGCTTTCGTCGAAGCCCGGCAGGAGCGCCCCGTGGTCGCCGACGAACTGCCAGGGCCACTCGCGACGGCAGCGCTCGTGCTGGCCGGACTGTTGCTGCTCGCCTTCGCTGGCACCGTCCTGACGCTGGCCGTGCGCGAGCTGCGCAAGGACAACCAGCGGCGGCGCACGACGTACCGGCGCCGCGTGCGTCGGCGCGTCCCGGCCGAGGCGGCGACTGCCACCGCATCCTGCAGCACGCCCTAGCGCACCAGGGCGCGGTACAGCTCCCAGTACTCGTCCAGCAAGACGTTCGGCGCCGCTCGCTTGCCCGGCGTGCGGCTGTCCGGTGGCGCGATCGACTCGGCCAGCGGCACGGTCTCCTCGTCATTGCGATAGGTCGCCTGCCTGCGCAGCCGGTCGGCCCGCGCCTTGATCTCGACCAGGTCCTCGCCCATGCGCTCGATCTCGCCGGCCGCCTGCGCCGCCTGCTGCATCAGCGCCTGGCATTCCTCTGGCGTGCCGTAGTGCGCGTCGAACACGCGCTTCAGGGTGCTCTGCCGCGCGAGTTCCGCCAGGCCACCGGCGGCGAGGCGATCATGCAGCAGCTCTGCGTAGCCGATGACGGCGACGTTGACGACGCGGCGTCCCTCGACGCTCAGGCCCGCGAACAGCGGCGGCGGCTCGGCCTGGATTGCCGCCACGTCGGCCTCGAGCCTGGCAATCTGCGCAGTGGCTTCCACCAGCCGGAAATCACGCGTGTGGATTTCGTCGGCCGCGCGGCGGCGGCGGAAATAGTTCCAGAACCCCGTGAGCTGCGTGAACCGCTGGCGGGCGAGTTTCTGCTCCGCCTGCAACTGCTCCCCCAGCACGCGGGCTTCGCTCAGCTCGCGGTCGACGACGGCGATGCGCTCGCGCTTGTGACGCTCGAATTCCGCCAGCTGTTGCCGGCGTTCGCGGTCCTTTTGCTGCCGCGCAAGTTCAGCGCCGAATTGCTCCAGCCGCTTGCAGGCCGCCCGCCACAGCGCCTTGAGCTGGTAATAAGCGAGACTCTTGTAACCCTCTTCGGGCCGGCCGAGGTACTGCTCGAGCGCCGCCATCTGCTCCTCGACGCGCATGGTCGCGCCTTCCTGCAGCTTGAGGCGGTCGAGCAGGCGATGCCGATCGTCATCGAGCGCCGTGAGCTCTTTCTTGAGTTCGACGCGATTGCGGAAGAGCGCGAAGAGGCGCTCGTCTTCGATGGTGGGTTCGCGGCCGGCCAGCCGGTAAGCCAGCCTGCGGAGGCCTTCAGGCAGGCGCATGCGCCGCAACTCGCGCCGCTGGTGTGAACTCGTGACCCCGCTCCATGCAGTAATCCAGCCACTTGTTGAGCATCATGTTGCGCAGCCAGCGCTCGCCGAGCTGCGCAGGGATTCCCGCCCGCACCTGCTCGAGGCTCTGGTGCCGGATCCAGCGCCCGCACGCGCTGGCCTCGGCGAGCCGCGCATCGTGATACACGCGGATCTCGAGGTCGGGATCGGCCACCAGGCTGTCTGCATCCTGGAACAGGTAGGTGAGCCGCAGCGAGCTGGTGTACGGAGCGTGCTCGAGCACGGTGAGGTGCAGGTCGCAATCGCCGGTCACGCGCGACACGCGCGTGCCGTGGTGCCGGCGCACGTCGCCCACGAGTTCACGCAGCCGCAGGTAGTTGCTTTCGTAGAGCGACATCAGGCTCACGAAGCTCACCGGCCGGGCGCGCCAGGACGTGATGCAGAGGTGGTCGAGCAACATGCTTCGAATATAGCACAGGGTTTTGGCCGTCCTGTGAAGCCCTCCGCAACCTGCGACGACAGGCTGGCGGCAGCCCGGGCTCAGGGCCGGAGCCGGCGCTCGATGCCCTTGCGGTCGATGATGCGGCTCGCGATCTCCTCGATCGAGCACTCGGTGGTGTCGATCGACGGGATGCCGTGGCGATGGAAGAGATTTTCTGCGCTGCGTATCTCAAATTCGCATTGCGACACCGATGAATAACGGCTGCCAGGCTTGCGCTCGTTGCGGATCTGCTGCAGCCGCACCGGGGAGATCGTCAGCCCGAACAGCTTGGGCGTGTAGCCGCGCACGGACGCCGGCAGCTGCTTGCCGTCGAAGTCGTCCTCGGTGAACGGATAATTGGCGGCGAAGACGCCGTACTGCATGGCCATGTAGATGCAGGTAGGCGTCTTGCCCGAGCGCGACACGCCGATCAGGATCACGTCGGCGCGCTCGTAATCGGCCGAGATTGCACCATCGTCCGCGGCGAGCGCGAAGTTGGTGGCCTCGATGCGCGTGCTGTAGACGAGCTGGTCGGCGATGCCGTGCGCGCGCCCCGCGCGTTCGCTCGACTTGATCATGAGTTCGCCTTCGAGCGGGCCGAGGAACGCATCGAAGAAATCGAGGAACAAACCGTTGCTGGACTTGACCACGCGACGCAGGTCGTCCTTCACCAGCGTGCTGAAAACAATGGGCCGAATCCCATCTTCCTTGCCGGTTGCGTTGATCTTTCTGACGGCTTCCTCTGCCTTGTCAACGGTGGCTATAAATGGCAGAGTCACCTGCCTGAAGTCCTGGCCCTCGAATTGCGTGAGCAGGCTGTGCCCCATCGTCTCGGCAGTCACGCCGGTCTGGTCAGACACGAAAAACACAGTTCGCCGAATCATGGGCGCAGTGTTTCACCTCCATCGTTGACGTAGCAAGGGGCCCCCGTGCGTCCTTACACCCTCCCCTTCTCGAGCCTCGGCCGGCACCAGGTCGCCGAGGTCGGCGGCAAGAACTCGTCGCTCGGCGAAATGATCGCCAACCTGGCCCGGCTCGGCGTCAGCGTGCCCGACGGCTTCGCCACTACCGCCGACGCGTACCGCGACTTCCTCGCCCACGAAGGACTCGCCGACCGCATCAAGCAGGAACTCGCGCCGCTCGACGTCGACGACGTCGCGAAGCTTGCCGCCACGGGCGCCAGGATTCGCGACTGGATCATGTCCACGCCCTTTCCGCCCCGGCTGCAGGAAGAGATCGTCTCCGGTTATCGCCGCATGGCCGGCGATCGCGACGACGTCGCCGTCGCCGTGCGCTCGTCCGCGACGGCCGAAGACCTCCCCGAGGCCTCTTTCGCCGGCCAGCAGGAAACCTTCCTCAACGTGCGCGGCGCCGAGCACGTCGTGCGCGCGGTGCACGAAGTGTTCGCCTCCCTCTTCAACGATCGCGCGATCTCCTACCGCGTGCACCAGGGCTTCGACCACTCGCTGGTCGCGCTGTCGGCCGGCATCCAGTACATGGTGCGCAGCGACCTCGGCGCCAGCGGCGTCATGTTCACGCTCGACACCGATTCCGGCTTCCGCGACGTCGTGTTCATCACGGCGTCCTACGGCCTCGGCGAAACCGTCGTGCAGGGCGCGGTGAACCCCGACGAGTTCTACGTCTACAAGCCTGCGTTGCGCGACGGGCACCAGCCCATCCTGCGGCGCACGCTCGGCGCGAAGGCGATCAAGATGATCTACGCGCCGGCGGCGCAGGCCGAGAAGCGCGTGCTCACGGTCGACGTGCCCGAAGCCGACCGCAGTCGCTTCTGCCTCTCCGACGCCGACCTCATCGAACTCTCGAAGCAGGCGCTCGTCATCGAGGACCATTACGGGTGCCCGATGGACATCGAGTGGGGCAAGGACGGCGAGACCGGCAAGCTGTACGTGCTGCAGGCCCGTCCCGAAACCGTGCAAAGCCGCGCGGGCCGCACGATCCAGCGCTATTCGCTCAAGCAGAAGGGCACGGTGCTCGCGACCGGCCGCAGCATCGGCCAGCGCATCGGGGCCGGCCCGGCCCGCATCATCAAGGACATCCGCGAAATGGCGCGCGTCGAGACCGGCGACGTGCTCGTGGCCGACATGACCGACCCCGACTGGGAGCCGGTGATGAAGCGCGCCTCGGCGATCGTCACCAATCGCGGCGGCCGCACCTGCCATGCCGCGATCATCGCGCGCGAGCTCGGCATTCCCGCGGTCGTCGGCTGCGGCGACGCGACGAGGAAGATCAAGGAAGGCCAGCCCGTCACGGTCTCGTGCGCGGAAGGCGACACCGGCTACATCTACGACGGCCAGCTCGAATTCAGCCAGTCGCAGATCGAGCTCGACTCGCTGCCGGACCTGCCCGTCAAGATCATGATGAACGTCGGCAATCCCGACCGCGCGTTCGACTTCGCCGCGATCCCGAACAAGGGCGTCGGCCTCGCGCGGCTCGAATTCATCATCAATCGCATGATCGGCGTGCATCCGAAGGCGCTGCTCGAATTCGACAAGCTCGAGCCCGACCTGCGCGACACCATCCGCCGCCAGATGGCAGGCTACGCCGACCCGGTCGAGTTCTACGTCGACAAGCTCTGCGAAGGCATCGGCACGATCGCTGCCGCGTTCGCGCCCGAGCCCGTCATCGTGCGCCTGTCCGACTTCAAGTCGAACGAATACGCGAACCTCATCGGCGGCCGCAAGTACGAGCCCATCGAGGAAAACCCGATGATCGGGTTCCGCGGCGCCGCGCGCTACGTCGACGAAGGTTTCCGCCCGTGCTTCGAGCTCGAATGCCGCGCCCTGAAGCGCGTGCGCGAGCAGATGGGCCTCAAGAACGTCTGGGTGATGGTGCCTTTCGTGCGCACGCTGAAGGAAGCCGAACAGGTCGTCGGCCTGCTCGCGGCCAACGGCCTGAAGCGCGGCGAGAACGGCCTCAAGATCATCATGATGTGCGAGATCCCGTCGAACGCGGTGCTCGCCGATCGCTTCCTCGAGTTCTTCGACGGCATGTCGATCGGCTCGAACGACATGACGCAGCTCACGCTCGGGCTCGACCGCGATTCAGCCGTCATGGCCCGCCTCTTCGACGAACGCGACGACGCGGTGAAGGCGATGCTGTCGATGGCGATCAAGGCCTGCCGCAAGGCCGGCAAGTACGTCGGCATCTGCGGCCAGGGCCCGTCCGATCACCCCGACCTGGCGCGCTGGCTGCTCGAGCAGGGCATCGAGAGCATGTCGCTGAATCCGGACACCGTGGTCGAGACCTGGCTGTTCCTGGCGAACGAGGCCAAGGCCTGAGTTTATTTCTTGCCCAGGCGGGCCTTGTACTCGCCCACGAGCGCATCGGCACGGATCAGTTCGGCCCCTGACAGCTGCGGCTCGACCACCGCCCTGGCCTCGCGCGCGCGGGGCGCCACCAGGTCGCCCCACACCGTGTCCTCGGCGGCCAGCAGCAGGTAAGCGAACCCCTGCGCGTTGTCACGCGCGATGTACTTGCCTTCGAGCAGGTCCAGGCCCACGAGATACTGCGCGCGTGCATCGCCCGCCTCGGCCAGCTGGCGCAGGGTAACCAGCGCCTCCGCCTGCTTGCCCTGTTCGTAGAGCTGGCTCGCGACGTCGAAGGGACGCGCGGGCGCTGCGGAGGGTGCCGCCGGAGCGGCGGCTGCGGGTGGCGCGGGCCCACTGAACTGCGCCTGCGCGGCGGGCGCCACGGCCAGCAGAGTGACGGCTAACAGCAGGGCAACACGCCCCGTTTGCAGATGATTCATCGCGGCTCCGGTCAAAGGGCAGGTGTGCGGCCCGCCAGCGCATGGGCCAGCGTGCCGCCGTCGACGTATTCGAGTTCGCCGCCCACGGGCACTCCGTGCGCGATGCGTGACGCGCGCAGGCCGAAGCGGGCGGCGACCTCGGCCAGGAAATGTGCAGTGGCCTCGCCTTCCACGGTGGGGTTGGTGGCCAGGATCACTTCCTTGACCTCGCCCTCGCCCAGAAGTTTCTCGAACTCGCGGATGCCGATCTCGGCCGGCCCGACGCCGTCGAGCGGTGAGAGGTGACCCATGAGGACGAAGTAGCAGCCGCGGAAGCTGGCTGTCTGCTCGATCGCGACCACGTCGGCCGGCGACTCGACCACGCAGAGCAGCGTGGCGTCGCGCCCCGTGGAGGCACAGATCGGGCAGAGCTCGCCCTCCGCGAACATGCGGCAGCGCTTGCAGTGACCGAGCTTCTCCATCGCGCTGGCCACCGACGCTGCGATCTCGCCGCCACCGCTGCGGTCACGCTCGAGCAGGTGGAACGCCATGCGCTGCGCCGACTTGGGCCCCACGCCGGGCAGGCAGCGAAACGCCTCGATCAGGCGGCTCAGGGACGGCGGGTACAGCATGCCCGGCTCAGAACGGCAGCTTGAAACCCGGCGGCAGGTTCATGCCGCCCATGACGCCGGCCATGCGCTGCTGCGTCGCGGTTTCGAGGCGCTGCGCCGCGTCGTTGATCGCCGCGGCGACGAGGTCTTCGATCATCTCGCGGTCATCGAGCGGCACGCTGGGATCGATCTGCACGCGCTTCGCCTCGTGCTTGCCATTCAGCGTGACCTTGACCATGCCGCCGCCGGATTCGCCGACGACCTCCATGGCAGCGATCTCCGCCTGCGCCTTCTGCATGTTGGCCTGCAGCGCTTGCGCCTGCTTCATCATGTTGCCCATGCCGCCTTTCATCATCGTCTTGCGTCTCCAGTAATGAGGTGCCGGGCTGACTTCAGCCCAGCGGCTTGACCGAGCCCGGCCGCACCGTGGCGCCGAACACATCGCGCATCGCACGCACCGCCGGATCGCTGTCGATCGCGGCCTCGGCCGCGCGTTGCCGGTCGTCGGCCGCGATGGCGTCGCGCTTCGCAGGCGTGAGTATCTCGCCGGGAGCCTCGGCCTGCGTGATCTCGAGGCGGAGCGGCTCGCCAAAATACTGCGACAGCGCCTCCGCCAGTCGCGTCTCGATCTGCGGGCGGCGGAAGCTCTCGCCGGCCGGGTCGAGTCGCAGGCGCACCACCCCGGCCTTGCGCTCGAGCATCACGCAGTTCGCAGCGAAATGGCGCGCCGTGCCCTGCAGGCCGAGCGCGGTGACGATGCCGTCCCAGTCGGTGGCGACCGGCGGCGCACGTTCGGGCGTGCGTGCAGGCGCAGGTTCGGGTGCACGTTCGGGCGCGACGGCGCTGTGCCTCGTCGCGGGCGCACTGACACCACGCGCCACCGCCGCACGCCCCGTTGTTGGGGCGGGCGGCACCGCCGACGCGGGCGGCACGACACCCTCCGGGCGGAACGCGAGCATGCGCAGCAGCGCCATCTCGAAGCCGGCGCGCGCGTCGGGCGCGTAGTCGAGATCGCGGCGCGAATTGATTGCAATCTGGTACAGCAACTGCACGTCTGCGGGCGAAAACTTCGCCGCGAGCTCGGCCAGCAGCCGGTCTTCGTCTTCGTCGTCGCCCGGCGGCAGGTCGGGCAGCGCCTGCAGCAGCGCCATGCGCTGGATCGCGCCCGACAACTCGCCGAGCGCCTGGTGATAATCCGGCGCACGTTCGTCCAGATGCGCCACCTGCTGCATCAGCGCGGCGCCGTCCTTCTCGGCCAGCGCGGTCAGGATGCCCTGGACGTGCTTGCGGTCGAGCGTGCCGAGCAGCGTGCGCACTTCGGCCTCGAGCGCGCGACCGCCGCCGAACGCGAGCACCTGGTCGAGCAGCGACAACGCATCGCGCATGCTGCCTTCGGCGCCGCGCGCGATCGCCTTCAGCGCGGCGGGTTCGAACTCGACCTGCTCGGCCGCGCTGATCTGCGCGAGCCTGTCGTAGATCAACGGCAGCGGCAGGCGCCGCAGGTGGAACTGCAGGCAGCGCGACAGCACCGTGACCGGCAGCTTCTGCGGATCGGTCGTCGCGAGCAGGAACTTGACGTGTGGCGGCGGCTCCTCGAGCGTTTTCAACAAGGCGTTGAACGAATGCGTCGAGAGCATGTGGACTTCGTCGATCAGGTAGACCTTGTAGCGACCGCGCGCCGGCAGGTACTGCACGTTGTCGAGCAGGTCGCGCGTGTCGTCCACCTTGGTGCGCGAGGCGGCGTCGACTTCGAGCATGTCGACGAAGCGCCCGGCGTCGATGTCGGTGCAGGCCGGGCACGTGCCGCACGGAGTCGACGACACGCCCTTCTCGCAATTGAGCGACTTCGCGAAGATGCGCGCGATCGTGGTCTTGCCCACGCCGCGCGTTCCCGTGAACAGGAAGGCGTGGTGGATGCGGCCGGAGTCGAGCGCGTTCGTGAGCGCGCGGCGGACGTGGTCCTGGCCGACGAGCTGGTCGAACGTGCGCGGACGCCATTTGCGGGCGAGGACGAGGTAACTCATCGGGCGAGCAGCTCTGGGTAGGCGGCGGCCCGCGCCAGAATACCCCCGGCACCCGGCGTTGCCGCTACCGTTGCTCCCTTCCGGGCCTGGCGGGGTTCGCGGCTGGCCGTCGCGAGGGATCCGACGCGAGCCACCATTGGAGAGTCGCGACTATACCACGCCGGGATCAGTCCTTCGGCACCGGCGGCGGGCCATCGGGAACGTAGGCCTTGTAGACCGTAGCGCCCTTTTTCGCCTTGAATTCGGCCTGTACTGCGGCTAAAGCACGCGGTTGCTCGTACAGGTCGGCCATCGTCGCGGCGAGCACCTTGGCGGCCTGCACCATCCCCTTGTGCCCGATCGACATGCCGCCCGCGGCGACCACGGGCCAGGCATGCCACGGCGCATCGACGGGCGACGTCGCCACCGAAACGTGCAGCGTCGGCGCGATCCAGCTGATGTCGGCCACGTCCGTCGAGCCGCCCTCGGCGACCTGGCCTTCGAGGGGCTTCACGCCTTCGAACATGCCGACCTCAGGCACGCCGGTGTTCTTCTGGATCTGCTTCGCGAACGCCTGCTCCGCGTTCGTGTACTTGATCGGGCCCAGCAGCAGCAGGTTCTGGTGCAGCAGCCGCGCGCCCGTCTCGTTGACGAGCATGTCCCACGAGCCACCGTCCACCGTCACCTTCGCCGTCGTCTCGGTCATCGTCGCCGCGCCGTCGGCCACCTTGCGCGTGCGTGCGAGCAGGGCTTCGACTTCGTCGCGTTTCCAGTCACGCAGCCAGAGCGAGACCTTGGCGTGCGCCGGCACCACGTTCGGCACGTCGCCGCCGCCGAGGATCACGTAATGCATGCGCGAGGTGGGCTTCACGTGCTCGCGCATCAGGTTGATGCCGTGCGTGAACAACTCGGCTGCGTCGAGCGCGCTGCGACCGTTCCACGGATCGCCCGCGGCATGCGCGGTGCGGCCCTCGAACTCGACGATCATCGTGACCATCGCCTGGCTGGAGGTCATGTCGGCCTGGGTATCGTCGCTGGGGTGCCACGCGAGCACGGCGTCGACGTCGTCGAAGAGGCCTTCACGCGCCATGTAGACCTTGCCGCCCACGTCTTCCTCGGCGGGCGTGCCGAAGAACTTCACGGTGCCCTTGAGCTTGCCCGCGGCGATCTGCTCCTTGATCGCGATGGCCGCGCCGAGGCTCGCTGCGCCGAACAGGTTGTGACCGCAGGCATGACCGGCCGCGCCCGCCTCGAGCGGTTCCTGCACCGGGCTCGCCTTCTGCGAGACGCCGGGCAACGCGTCGTACTCGCCCATCACGCCGATCACGGGTTTGCCGGAGCCGTAGGTGGCGACGAATGCCGTCGGCATCCCGGCGACGCCCCGCTCCACCGTGAAGCCCTGCTGCTCGGCGTAATCGGCGAGCACTGCAGCCGACCGCTTTTCACGCAGCGCCGTCTCGGCGTACGCCCAGACCTTGTCGGAAATCCCGGCGAGGTCGGCGGCGTGCCGGTCGACGGAGTTGAGCGCGGCACGCTTGGCTGCGGTCTCATGCGCAGCTGCAATCGGCTGCGGCGCAGTCGCTGCAAACGCTGCGCCGGCACCGAGCGTGGCGAGGACGAAGGTGAAGAAACGTCGGCTGTGCATTTAGATTAATACCCGGAATATTTGAAGACTGCCCTCACCCCAACCCTCTCCCGCGACGCGGGAGAGGGAGCGAGAACCCTCACCCCAACCCTCTCCCGCGACGCGGGAGAGGGAGCGAGAGCGCTCACCCGCGGCCGCGGTACGGCGCTACGCCCTGGTCCGGCAGCCAGAGACCCGCCGGCGGGCGCCCGGTTTGCCAGAACACGTCGATCGGCATGCCGCCGCGCGGATACCAGTAGCCGCCGATGCGCAGCCACCGCGGCTGCAGGAAATCGACGAGCCGGTCCGCGATCGCGAGCGTGCAATCCTCGTGGAAGGCGCCGTGGTTGCGGAAGCTCGCGAGGTACAGCTTCAGCGACTTGCTCTCGACCAGCCACTTGGCCGGCACGTAATCGAGCACGAGGTGCGCGAAATCGGGCTGTCCCGTGATCGGGCACAGCGACGTGAACTCCGGCGCCGCGAACCGCGCCAGGTACACCTTGCGTGGATGCGGGTTCGGCACGCGTTCGAGCACGGCCGTCGCCGGCGACGCCGGCTGCGTCGTGGCTGCGCCGAGCTGCTTCAGTCCGGCATAGATCGAGCCGGACTTTTTCCTGCGTGCATCACTCACCGCACTTCGCCCTTCGCGTAGATGCGCTCGATCTCGTCCATGATCGCGTTCATCTCGCGCATCGCCGCCTCGAACGGGCGCGACGTGGTCATGTCGACACCGGCATCCTGCAACAGATCGATCGGGTACTTCGACGAACCGGCCTCCATCAGGCGCAGGTAGGCGGCCCGGTTGGCAGCCGCCTTGCCGGACTTCACCGCAGCCTTGCCGATCATGCCGTCGGCCAGCTGCATGCCGCCGATCATGCTGGTCGCGTACTGATACACGTAGAACGGGCGGTAGAAATGCGGGATGAACGCCCATTCGGCCTGGTACCGCTCGTCCACGTTGACGATGCCCTGGTCGTGGCCGTAGTAACGGCGCAGCAGCTCGAGGTACAGCTTGTTGAGCGATTCGCCGGTCAGCGGCTCACCGCGCTCGACGGCCTCGTGCATCTTCATCTCGAACTCGGCGAACAGCGTCTGGCGGAACAGCGTCGTGCGCATGCTGTCGAGATAGCTCGAGAGCAGGAACAACCGCGTGCGGTCGTCCTTGGTCTGGTCGAGCACGTGATGGAACAGCAGGTTCTCGTTGAGCGTCGAAGCCACCTCGGCCACGAACAGCGAGTAGTTGGCCGTGGCGTAGGGCTGCTTCGCGTTCGAAAGGTACGAGTGCATCGAATGCCCCGACTCGTGCGCGAGCGTCGAGACGTCGGACCAGGCGCCGTTGTAGTTCATGAGCTGGTACGGGTGGACGCCGTAAACCGTGTTGCTGTAGGCGCCCGGGCTCTTGCCCGTGTTCGGCATGAAGTCGACCCAGCGGTCGGCGTAGCCCTTGCGCAGTGCCTCGACGTAGTCCTTGCCGAGCGGCGCGAACGAGTCGAGCGTCATCTGCATGGCCTGCTCGGGCGTCCACTCCAGGTCGACCCGCTGCACGATGGGCGCGTACAGGTCTTCGTAACCGAGTTGCGGCAGTCCCATGATCTTCTGGCGCAGCTTCAGGTAGCGGTGCAGCGTGGGCAGGTTCGCGTTGACGTCGGCGAGCAGCTGCGTGTAGACGCTGCGCGGGATGTTGTCGTCGAACAGCGACGCGTCGAGCGTGGTCGGGAACTTGCGCACGTCGCGCTGCGCGATGCTCGCCTCCACGGTCGCATTCAGCGTCGCCGCAAAGGTGCGCGTGAATTCGTTGTACCGGGTCCAGAACGCCTTGAACGCCGCGTCGCGATCGGCCTTGTTCGGCGAGGCGCGGTACTTCTCGTAGCCCGACGCGTCGAGCCGCACCTTCTCGCCATTGGCGAGCGTGATCTCGGGGAACGGCATGTCGGCGCTGCGGAACACCGATTGCACGGTGCCGCCGGTGGTGCCGAGTACACCCATGCGCGCGAGCACCTTCTCCTCGGCCGGGCTCAGCGTGTGCGGCGCAGCGCGGAGAATGTTGTCGAAGTACATGCCGTACTGGCGCAGCCGCGGTTCGGCCGCGAGGTACGCGTCGATCTGCTCGCGCCCGATGGCGAGGATTTCCGGGCGCATGAACGCAACCGCGGATTGGAACTGGTTGTACACCTGCGACATTTCCTGCTGCATCTGCATGCTGCGGGCGACACGGGTGTCCTCGCTGTAGAGCTGGAAGGCATAGGAGTACAGCCGGTCAGCACGCAGGCTGGCCGCCTCCCAGGCGGTCATGGCCTCGAGCAGGCTGGCCGCCGACGCTCCGAGCTTGCCCTGCCGGGCCCCCAGCGCCGGCAGCAACTGCAGCAGTTCCTGCTTGCCTGCCGCCCACGCGGCCTCGTCCGCATACAGGGCAGTGAGGTCCCACTGGTACTTGACGGGCACGTCCGAACGTTCGAGCGCCTGGGCCGGAAACGGCGACCCCAGCATGGAAACGATCACAAACGCGCCAAAAGCGGCTTTGCGGTGCATGAAAACTCCGGAACCAGCCAATTCGGCTGCAATAAACAGGTGGCCAAGCTTGCCTAGTGCGCTGCGCCCTAGCAACGCCAGACGATCCTGTTAGTATTGCTGCAGTGCAGCCAACATAGAATGGCGCACACAGGCACGGGGCACAGAGTGGCGAAAGCAAACGGCTCACGGATCCCAACGCCCCCACGGGCGCTGTACACCTTGCTCGAAGGCCGGGCGCTGTTCGAGATGGCCCTGCTGCCGGCGCTGTACCCCCTGCTCCGCAACACGCCGCGGGGCGACGGCCACCCCGTCCTGCTCGTGCCGGGCTTTACGGCAAGCGACGCCACATTGATCGGCCTGTCCGCCTTCCTGCGCACACGCGGCTATCACGTCGAGACCTGGGGCCTCGGCCAGAACACGGGTTTCAAACTCAAGTTCAGCCAGGCGCTGGAACAGAAGCTGCGCTTCATGCATCACCGGCACCAGCGCAAGGTGAGCCTGGTCGGCTGGAGCCTCGGCGGCGTGTATGCGTTCTACGCAGCGCACTGCGCCCCTGCGTGCGTACGCTCGGTCGTGTCGCTGGGCAGCCCGATGAAATTCTCGACCGACGAACTGCTCGACGTGCCCGTGGTCGTGAAGGCGGCCTACCGCTACTTCGCGCACCCGATGGGCCCCGTGGCACACCTCGCGAACGTGCGGGCCAAGGTGCTGCGCGCGCCGCCGCCGGTGCCGTCGACCTGCGTGTTCTCGATGACGGACGGCATCGTCCCGCCTGAAGCCGCGCGCATCGAGGACACCGACGACGACCTGCACGAAAACATCTGGGTGCCCGGCAGTCACGTCGGGCTGGGCTTCAACGCCGCCGTGATGTGGATCCTGGCCGACCGGCTCGCGCAAGCCGAGGGCGAATGGCGCCCCTTCGATCCCACGGGCGTGGCTGGCAAGGCCTATCGCCAGCTGGCGCGATTCCTCGGCCCCGGTACGCAGGGCGAACGGCGGGGCGTGGCTGTACCCGGCTAGGGCTCAGGCCGCTTTGCGCTTCCCGGCCGCCTTCTTCCTGGCGGCCCGTTTCACCGGCGCTTTCTTCTTCTTTTTCTTCTTCGACGCGGCGTCGGCCAGCGCCAGCAGTTCCTGGAAGCTGTCGCGGATGCACTGCGCGAAGAATTCCGGATCGGGCAACTGCTCGCGGCACGACGTCGGCGAGATGAAGATCATGCCGTCGTAGCTGGTCACCGAGAACACGAGGCCCATGCCGTCGGCGATCGGCATGATCGACGAGAAATACGTCATGCGCGCGCCGTCGAGGTAGAGCGGAATCGCAGGCCCCGGCACGTTCATGATCGTGCAGCCCGCGAGCGGTTCGCGCTGCGAGCCCATGGACGAACCGGCGAGCAAGCGGGCCGAGAGCGCCAGTGTCGCCGCGGGAGCGTGCTTGTCGAATTCGGTGAGCTCCTTTGCGCGCACGGCCTGGTCGATGTCCGCATGCGTCGAGGTGTGCTCGTAGATATCGCGCAGGCGCTGCAGCGGGTCGGCCACCTCGGTGCCGAGCGGCACGCGGATCAGGCTGAGCTCCGGGGGCATTTCGGCGCCCTGCGCTCGCACCGAGAACGGCGCGAGCGAGACGACGCTGGCAGCCGGCAGTTCTTCGTGCGCGAGCAGGTAACGCCGCAGGGCCCCGCCGCACACGGCGAGCACGGCATCGTTGAGCGCGGCGCCCGGCACCAGGTCGCGGATGCGCTTGAACTCGTCGATGAAGAACCGGCGCGAATCGAACACGCGATGCGGCGACACTTCGGAATTGAAGCGCGTGACCGCGACGCGGTCCTTGCGCAGCATCTCGCCGAGCGCACCGAACACCACGGGCGTGACCTTGCCGATCGCGCGTGCGAGCGGACCCGCGAACATCAAGGGGCGCACGACGTTGTTGATCAGCGCGCGCGTGAGCAGCGACACCGGCCCCGGCGGCGATTCGGGGAACCAGGGCTCGGGGGGCTCGGGCGCGGGCGGCTGCGCGGTGATGTCGTGCAGCAGCGTGGTGATCTCCGCGCCGCCGCGGACGTCGATGGCCGCGTGATGCACCTTGGCCAGGATCGCGAAGCTGTCGGGCGGCAGGTGCAGGAACGAGTCGAGGCCCTCGACCAGGTACAGCTCCCACAGCGGACGCGACAGGTCGAGCGGCCGCGCATGGATGCGCGAAGCCTGGATGCAGAACTGCCGCCAGTCGCCCGGTTTTGGCAGCGCGATGTGGCGGACGTGGTATTCGAGGTCGAAGCTCTCGTCTTCGATCCAGTAGGGGAAATCGAGCTCGAGCGGCACCCGCAGCAGCTTCTGGCGGAAGATCGGCGAGAGGCTCAGGCGGCTCTCGATGTGCTTGAGCAGTTCCTTGAAATGGACGCGTCCGTCACGAGCCGTCGACGGGTCGTAGATCGAAATCAGCGTGATGTTCGAATTGGCATGGCCGGATTCGCCGTACACGAACCGTGCGTCTTCGCCGCGCAACTGCCTCATGACCGAATCGTCCTTCCGATGCCCGCGGCACGCAGCCCGGGATTGCCCGAGTCTATCATTTGCGCACTTTGAGGAACCCTTCGCCCTTCCGCAATCCGGCGCGGACACGCCGCATGCCGCTCACCCAACGGTCGTAGTCGGCCGCCTTGCGCTGGAAGAAGCCCAGCACTTCCGGGTGCGTCGTGATGAGGAACGTCCCCCGCTCGAGCCCGTCGGCAATGGCCGTGGCCGCCTGCTCGACCGACAAGAGCCCGGCAGGCGCATCCGCCGCCAGCTTTTCGGGCAGGCCAGTGATCGCCGTCGCGACGTATTGCGGGCAAACGACCGCCACGTGGATGCCCCGCTCGCCATAGGCGATGGCGAGCGACTCGGCCAGGCTCACGGCCGCGTGCTTGGTCGCGCTGTAGGCTGCATCGCCCACCTGGCACAGCAGGCCTGCCGCCGAAGCCACATTGACGAGGCAGCCCTCGCCACGTTCGAGCATGCCCGGCAGCGCCGCGCGTGACGCATACACGTGCGCCATCACGTGCACGTCCCACATGCGCTGCCAGACGCCGTTCGACTCGGCCAGCGCGTCGTCGAGGTCGAGTTCCTGGACGCCGAAACCGGCGTTCGAGACCACGATGTCGACGCGGCCGTAGTGCGCGATCGCGGCCGCCATGGCCGCCTGCACCGCGGACTCGTTCGCGACGTCGCACTGGACTCCCAGTCCGCCCAGCTCGGCCGCCGTGGCCTGCGCCAGTGCGCCGTCCAGGTCCGCGACGACGATGCCGGCGGCGCCGCGCGCGCGCAGCTCGCGGCACACGGCGCGACCGATCCCGCGTCCTGCGCCCGTGACGAACGCGATCCTGCCCTGCACTTTCATTGGCTGCATTCCTCAGGGCACGAGGTAGCGCGCGAGCTCGAGCTTCGCGATGTGGTTGCGGTGCACCTCGTCGGGACCGTCGGCGATGCGCAGCGTGCGCGCCATCGCGTAGGCCCAGCCGAGCCCGTGGTCGTCCGTCACGCCCGCACCGCCGAAAAGCTGGATCGCCTGGTCGACGACCTGGCACGCGACGTTGGGCGCCACCACCTTGATCATCGCGATCTCCTTCTGCGCCGCCTTGTTGCCCGCCACGTCCATCTTCCAGGCGGCGTGCAGCGTCAGCAGCCGGGCCTGGTCGAGCTGCATGCGCGCGTTCGCGATGCGCTCGCGCCAGACGCCCTGCTCTGCGAGCTTCTTGTGGAACGCGGTCCGGCGCAGCGCCCGCCGGCACATCGCCTCGAGCGCACGCTCGGAGGCGCCGAGCAGGCGCATGCAGTGGTGGATGCGGCCCGGGCCGAGCCGCCCCTGCGCGATCTCGAAACCGCGACCTTCGCCGAGCAGCAGGTTCGACACCGGCACGCGGACGTTGTCGAAGTCGACCTCCGGGTGGCCATGCGGTTCGTCGAGGTAGCCGAACACGGGCACCGGCCGCACGATGCGCACTCCGGGCGTATCCATCGGCACCAGCACCATCGACTGCTGGCGGTGCACGCTAGGATTTTCGGGATCGGTCTTGCCCATGAAGATCAGCACCTTGCAGCGCGGATCCGCCGCGCCCGAGGTCCACCACTTGCGGCCGTTGATGACGTAGTGGTCGCCGTCGCGCTCGATGGTCGCCGCGATGTTGGTGGCGTCCGACGACGCGACCGCAGGCTCGGTCATCGCGAAGCCCGAGCGGATCTCGCCTCGCAGCAGCGGCTTGAGCCAGCGTTCCTGCTGCTCCGGACTGCCATAGCGCACGAGGACTTCCATGTTGCCGGTGTCGGGCGCCGAGCAATTGAGCGCCTCGGGCGCGATGTGCGAGCGTCCCGTGATCTCGGCGAGCGGCGCGTATTCGAGGTTGGTGAGGCCGGCGCCGTGCTCGGATTCAGGCAGCCAGAGATTCCACAGGCCGGCTGCACGCGCCTTGTCCTTGAGCTCTTCCATGACCTGCGTCGGCACCCAGCCGTTGCCACGCTCCTTGTTGGCTGCAACTTCCTCGAAGAAGCGCGGCTCGCTGGGATAGACGTGCTGGTCCATGAAGGCGAGCAGGCGCTGCTGCAGTTCCTTGACCCGCGGTGAGTATTCGAAGTCCATCGTCGTGGTTCCCCTTCAGCGGCGCGGCTGCCGCGGCGCGAGCACCGCGGCGGGCAGGATCTTGAGCAACTGCGCGATGATCGTCCATGGCAGGACGGGCACCCAGCGCTTGCCCACCTGGCGCTCGATCATGCGGGCCATGATGGCGGCGCCCTGGTCGACGTCGATCAGGAACGGTCGCGCGCCCTTGTTGCGATTGATGTCGGTGTCGATGAATCCCGGCGCGAGTTCGGTCACGACCACCGGCGTCGCCCGCAGCTCGGCGCGCAGCGCCTGCAGGTAGCGATGCAGCCCGGCCTTGCTCGCGCTGTAGGCGCCGAAGCCCGGCAGGCCCTTCGAACCCGCGACGGAGGTGATGCCCACGACGTGGCCGCGCCCCTGCGCGCGAAAGATCGGCAGCGCGGCTTCGATCGTGGCGATGGCGCCCACGAGATTGATGTTGAGCGTCTCGCGCATCAACGGCAGCTTGCCGCGACCGGTGGGCGTGAGCGGACCGACGCCTGCATTGGCGACGATCACGTCGAGCCGGCCAAGTTGAGCCGCGGCCCGCTGCACCGCGGGCTCGATCGCGTCGGTAGCGGCGACGTCGAGCGGAACGACGACGACCTGCGACGCGCCGGCCGCGAGCAATTTCGGCGCCAGGGCCTCGAGCCGGTCCGCGCGCCGCGCCGCGATTGCGATGCCATAGCCACGCCGGGCAAATTCCAGGGCCAGCCCTTCGCCGATCCCGGACGATGCGCCCGTGATCAGTATCGTGCGGCTGCCAGGCTGCTGCTGCGCTCCCATCATGCGTTCCCCATGCCCGTTCGTTGTGACCGCCCATGATACGCCCGGGCCTCGGCATGGCGGCGGCCTGCTGGGTCCACCGGCTGACACGCCCCGCTGACAACCCCGTCTGTGCAGCGCCGCCGTGCTCTGCTAGCTTCGGCCTCATGGCGAAAAAACCTGGCCTGCTGGACCTCGTCGCGCTCGTGCCGGCTGCGGAAATCGCCCGTACGGCGAAGTCGCTCGGGCTCGATCCGGAGACGCTGACCCGGCGCTTGCTGGCGCTCGACGCTTCGGGCATCAGCACGCGCCTCGTCGATACCGCCACCCGCGCCCTGAAGCCGGGCGAAGCCGGGCGCCTGGTCATCGACCACGCGGCGCGCATCTTCACGCAGGCCCGCGACCTCACGCGCGATCTCGAGGAACTCGCCGGCCTGCAGGCACCCGAGCTGCATTTCGGCACCGACATGTTCGCGGCCGAGCTGCCACTGGGCGCTGCGCTGGGACGCATGGCGTCGGCGAACTCGCGGCTGCGCGTGCACGCGGTGACCAGCGACTTCGAGCAACTGGCGCGTGACGTGCTGGCGGGCAAGCTCGAGTTCGCCGTGGGCGACACGATGGGCGCCGAGCGGCACCCGGCGCGGCTCGTCATCGAGCCTGTCGCCGAACACCGCATGTTCTTCTTCGTCCGGCAGGGCCATCCGCTGGTCTCGGCCAAGGCGCATTCGCTCGAGACGATCCTGGTGTTTCCGCTGGTCGCGCCGCGGCTGCCGCAGCGCATGGCCGTGCACCTCGGCAAGGCGGCGACGCATGCACGCGTCGAACGCGAGACCGGCGACCTCACGCCGAGCCTGATGGTCGAGAGCTTCGCCGCCGCGCGCAACGTGGTGCTCGCGGGCGATGCCGTGGGCCTGGCCCCGCTGGGCGCGCTGGAGCAGGACCTGCGCTCGAAACAGGTCGCGCTGCTGCCGTTCGCAGCGCCCTGGCTGCACCTGAGCTACGGCCTGTTCTACACCCGCAAGCGGCCGCTCTCACGGGTGGCGCAGCTGTTCATGACGCAGCTGCGCCAGGTCGAGGTGATCGTGCAGACGCGCGAGCAGCGCGCGCTCGCGCGCCTCGAAGGCAAGTCGCGGCCACGCCGCGCGACGACCCGTCGCAAGACGCGGACCAAGGCCGATTCCGGTGCCGCAACGCCCACCGGCGACGGCGCCGCACCGGCGCCGACCCCACGCCGCCGCGCACGGAAAAGCCAGTGAAAGCCATCCACTACTGCGTCCTCGCCTGCCTCGCCCTGGTGCTGGCGCCGCTCGCGAGCTTCGCGGCCGAGACCGCGCCTGCCACGTACCGGCTGGACCTGCTCCATACCGGCGGCAAGGGTGTCGAAATCTTCGCGATCGAGCGGCTGCGCCTCGAACCCCTGCCCTGGCCCGGACATCCGGCTCGTGCAGCCGACGACGGCACGCTCGGCGCCTACCGCTTCGAGGTGCGCGATGCGGACGGCACGCTGTTGCAGGCGCGCGGCTTCGCCTCGATCTTCGGCGAGTGGACGTCCACCGAAGAAGCGCTGACACAACACCGCACCTTCCACGAGTCGCTGCGCTTTCCCGCGCCGGCCAAACCCGGCCTCGTGCAGGTCACGATCTACAAGCGCGATGCCGCGCAGGCCTTCCAGCCCGTGTGGCAACAGCAGGTCGATACCGCCGACATGCTGGTGGACCGCTCGCCCACCGCGCCGCAGGACCTCATCGCGATCGAGCAACATGGCGCACCCGCCGACAAGGTCGACCTGCTGCTGCTCGGCGACGGTTACACCGCAGCGGAATGCGCCGCGAAGTTCCAGGCCGATGCGCGGCGCATGACTGCCGCGCTGTTCAAAGTGCAGCCTTTTGCACGCCGCAGGCAGGACTTCAACGTGTGGGGGCTGTGCCCGCCCGCGGCGGAATCCGGCATTTCGCGGCCATCGACGGGCGTGCAGAAAGCGTCTCCGCTCGGCGCCACCTACGACGCCCTGCGCAGCGAGCGTTATGTGCTGAGCTTCGAGAACCGCGCCTTGCGCGAGGTCGCATCCCGGGCGCCCTATGAAGCGATGGTGATCCTGGCCAACAACGACACCTACGGTGGCGGCGGCATCTTCGGCCTCTATGCGACCGTGGCCGTGAACAGCGTGTGGGCCGACTATCTCTTCGTGCACGAGTTCGGGCACCACTTCGCGGCGCTCGCCGACGAGTACTACACCTCGCCCGTCGCGTACACCGCGCCGCAGACGATCATCGAGCCGTGGGAACCCAACGTCACGGCGCTGCTCGACCGGGATGCGCTCAAGTGGCGGCACCTGATGGCGTCGAGCACGCCGATTCCCACGCCCTGGGCCAAGGATGAGTTCGAAGCGCTGCAACGCGACGTGCAGGCGCGGCGCAAGCAGATCCGCGCCGAGCGCCGGCCCGAGGCCGAGATGGATGCGCTGTTCCGCGAGGAGCAGGCGCGCGTCACGCAGCTGTTCGCGCGTGATCGCCACCGCTCGACTGTCGGCGCCTTCCGGGGCGCCAATTACGACGCGCAGGCCTACTACCGGCCCCAGCTCGACTGCATCATGTTCACGCGCAATGAAGTGCCGTTCTGCCGGGTGTGCGACGCGGCCCTGGAGCAGGTGATCGATTCGATCGCGCCGGGTGCGCCACGGCCCTAGGAGGGCGCGTGCCCGAACTCGACTTCACACTCGTCTGGAACTTCGCCACCGCGCTGCTGATCGGCGCGCTGATCGGCATCGAGCGCGAACGCCACAAGCAACTGCTCGCACACCCGGAGATCGCGGGCCTGCGCACCTTCGTGCTGTTCGCCCTGTTCGGCGCGTTGTCAGGCTGGATGACGCTGGTGCTCGGCTCGCCGTGGATCCTGGCGGCAGGCCTGCTTGTAGCCGCCGCGACCGTCATCGCGGGTTACGTGCTTGCCGTGCGAAACAATCCGGACGGCCTCGGACTGACGACGGAGGTCGCTGCGATCGCGACGTTCCTGCTGGGCGCACTCGCCGCGCACGGCCAGCGTGAGCTCACGGTCGGCCTCGGCGTGATCGTCGCCGCGGTGCTCGCCTACAAGCAGCCCCTGCACGGGTTCGTCAGCAAGCTCGACAGCGAAGACGTCTACGCCGGCCTGCGGCTGCTGATCGCGACGTTCATCGTGCTGCCGCTGATCCCCACCAAGCCGATCGACCCCTGGGGCGCACTGAACCTGCACTCGCTGTGGCTGCTCGTGCTGCTGATCTCGGGCCTGTCGCTGGCGGGTTACATCCTCACGCGGATGCTCGGCGCCCATCGCGGCCTGCCGCTCACGGGACTCTCGGGCGGCCTGGTCTCGTCGACGGCCGTCACGTTGGCGTTCGCGCGGCAAAGTCACGAATCGCAGTACGCCGGAGCCCGCGCGGCCCTCGCGAGCGGCGTATTGCTCTCATGGACGGTCAGTTTCATCCGCGTGGCGATCGAGGTGCTGGTAGTCAATCGCGCACTGCTGCCGCAACTGCTGCCTCCCCTCCTCGCGATGGCGCTGGTAGCGGCGGCGTTCGGCGGCTGGTACCTGCGGCAGGCCGGCAACGTCGTCGTGGCGCACGACGTGCAACTGCGCAACCCGTTCAGCCTGACGTCGGCCATGAAGTTCGCCGCGCTGTTCGCGGCCGTGCTGCTGGTCGTGGCGATCGTGCGCACCCATGCGCCGGAGTCGGGCCTGTATTTCGTGGCGGCGCTCGCGGGCACGACCGACGTCGACGCCATCACGCTGTCGATGGCCCAGTACGCGCGCTCGGGCAGCGCGCAGGTCGCGGCCACTGCGATCACGATCGCCGCGCTGAGCAACACCCTCGTCAAGACGGGCATGGTGATGGTGCTCGGCACGCGGGAACTGCGCACGTCGATTCTGCTGGCCACAATCGGCATACTCGCCGCGGGTGTCGGGGCCATCGTCCTGAACTGACCCGGGGGGAGGATCACGCCAGGAGCACGACCGATGTCGCAGGGACCGTTTGACCTCACGCTCGACCCGCTGGCGTCGCCGCTGCGGCAGCCGCGCGTGGCGCGAGCCCTGGCCTGGACGCTCGGCATCCTGCTCGTGCTCGCCTCGCTGGTCATCTGCGCCGTCGTCGCCGGGCTCGGCTCGGCCGCCACCGCCGTCTTCGCGCGCGCACTCGCGCTGTCGTCCGCGATGTCGCTGCTGCCCATCCTGATCCTCTGGTACCTCGACCGGCGCGAGCGCGAGTCGCGCCACGCCTTTGCCGCGGCGTTCCTCTGGGGCGGCCTGATCGCCACCACGCTCGCCCTGCCGCTCAATACCGCAGCGATCATGGCCGTGACGCAATGGCTCGAGCAGTTCCCCGAGCTGGGCACGATGCTCGGTCCCGATGCGGCGCTGATGATCGGCGCGCCGCTCTCGGCCCCCATCGTCGAGGAAACGACCAAAGGCATCGGCATCGTGCTGCTGTTCTGGCTGCTGCGCGGCGAGTTCGACAACGTGCGCGACGGCTTCATCTACGGCGCGCTGATCGGCGCAGGCTTCAACTGGTTCGAGTCCGCGCTGTACGTGCAGCAGAACTTCGTCGAGTTCGGCACGGCGCCGTACGGCTTCCAGATCGGCACGCGCTTCGCCTGGCTCGGGCTCGCGGGCCACGCGCTGTTCTCCGGCATCTTCGGCGCGTCGCTCGGCGTCTCGCGCGCAACCTCGAAAATGTGGCTGCGCGTGCTGGCGCCCGTGGCGGGCTTTGCACTCGCGATCCTCGGCCATGCCTGGAACAACTCGCTGCCGCTCTTTTTCGCGCTGGCCGCCGCGAAGGCCGGCGAGGCCGCCCCGACCGAAGTGCTCGCCCCGCCCACGCTCGGCATCTGGGAAGCGATGTTCGCGGCGAGCGCATCGAACCTGGTCGTGTTCCTGCCCTTCGCGCTGCTGCTGGCCGCAATCGTCTATCGCAGCGGCATGGCCGAGAGGCGCGTGATCATCGACGAACTCGAAACCGAGGTCGGCCGCAGCGTCACCGCGGCCGAGTTCACGGCCATCAAGGGCGACCGCGTGTTCCGCACGCGCCGCATCGATCCGCGCAACGGGCAGGTGTCCGCCGCGTTAATCAACGCGCAGAACGAACTGGCGTTCCGCAAGCGCCGGCTCAAGGATCGCGGCTTCGATCCGGCGATGGACGGCCTGCTCGAGCAGCGGCGGGCGCAGATTGCGGCATTACGGCAGCGGCTGGCGGGATGACGGCGTGGAACGCGACTAATTCGCAGCAATTACGTATTTCCGCGCACGGGCTGCCGAAGCACATTGTGCGTGCAAAAATGCGATCCCCGGAGCCTTCCATGCGCAAGAGTCGTGCCTTCCTCCTCACCCTCGTCGCCACCGCTGCCTGCAGCGCGATTCCCGCGCAAGCGGCCGATGCCGTGTTCAAGGCGGCCCTCGACGGTCTGCAGACCCTGCCTGATCCGGTCAATACGCCGGCCTCCGGCAGCCTGGAGCTGCGCGTGAGCGCCGACGGCAAGACGATCCACTACAAGCTCGTGGTCGAAAAGCTCACCAATCCCTCGCAGGCCGACGTGCATTTCGGCAGTGCGAGCCAGAACGGCCAGCCCGTGGTCAAGCTGTGGCCCACGGCCGGCGCGACGGCGAAGCGCGGCGAGTTCAGCGGCGTGCTGGCGGAAGGCTCGTTCGACGCGGGCGACTTCATCGGCCCGATGGTCGGGTCGCCGATGTCCGACCTGGTCGATGAACTCCGCTCCGGCAACACCTACGTCAACGTCCACACCTACGATGGCGTGGATCCCCCGTACTCCGGCCCGGGCGACTACCGCGTCGGCGAAATCCGCGGCCAGATCAAGTAAATTCTACAATGCCAGGTTGAGCGGGCCGGGTCCGGCTGGACCCCGCCCGGCCCATAGGCGCAGCCTATCAGGCGGCGCAGAAGGTTCTATTGGCCGGCAGGGCCAGAACCCCGGACAATGCCGCCATTCGAGCAGCCAAGCCCGGCCCAATTTCCAACCTGGAGACACCCATGTCGTTGATCAACACCCTCGTCCCGGCGTTCAAGACGCAGGCTTTCCACAACGGTAAGTTCGTCGAAGTCAGCAACGAATCGATGAAGGGCAAGTGGTCCGTCGTGATCTTCATGCCGGCCGCCTTCACCTTCAACTGCCCGACCGAAGTCGAAGACGCCGCCGACAACTATGCCGAATTCCAGAAGCTCGGCGCCGAGGTCTACATCGTCACCACCGACACGCACTTCTCGCACAAGGTGTGGCACGAGACTTCCCCCGCCGTCGGCAAGGCCAAGTTCCCGCTGGTCGGCGACCCGACGCACACCCTGACGCGCGGCTTCGGCGTGCACATCGACGAGGCCGGCCTCGCGCTGCGCGGCACGTTCGTGGTCGACCCCAGCGGCACCATCAAGACGCTCGAGATCCACGACAACGCGATCGCGCGTGACGTCAAGGAAACGCTGCGCAAGCTGAAGGCCGCCCAGTACGTTGCCGCGCACCCGGGCGAAGTCTGCCCGGCCAAGTGGAACGACGGCGCGAAGACGCTGAAGCCGTCGCTCGAACTGGTCGGCAAGATCTAACCGGTCCGCTTTTCCGCTCTCCCCCTGCGAGGCGCGTCCGTGCTCCTCGACTGGCCCCACCTGCCCCGTGCCGGTGGGGCCTTTTTCTTAGGGGGCACGCGGTGCCTTGCACCTCATAGGGCTACCCTATCGGGGACATCGGCAAGTTCTGTTGGTTGGCCGGACAGACGGGGGCACACTGGCCGCCAGTTCACACACTGCCACCAAGGGTAGCGACGCCATGCTCGACGCAGACATCAAGGAACAACTCCAGGGCTACCTCGGCCGGCTCACGCAGCCGATCGAGATCGTCGCCGCGCTCGACGACACTGACGCGGCGCGCGAGATGCAGGAGCTGCTGCGCGAGATCGCGCCGCTGTCCAGCCTCATCAGCTACCGCGAAGTCCGCGGCAACGACGTCCCGGCGGGCCGGCGCACGCCGTCGTTCCGGATCACGCGTTCCGGCGCGGACATGGGGATCGACTTCGCCGGCATCCCGATGGGACACGAGTTCACGTCGCTGGTGCTCGCGCTGCTGCAGGCCGGCGGTTATCCGCCCAAGGTCGACGACGCCGTGATCGAGCAGATCAAGGCGCTCGAGGGCGACTACAACTTCGAGATCTTCATCTCGCTCTCGTGCCACAACTGCCCCGAGGTCGTGCAGTCGCTCAACCTCATGGCGGTGCTGAACCCGCGCGTGCGCACCACGATGATCGACGGCGCGCTGTTCCAGCAGGAAGTCGAAAGCCGCCAGGTCATGGCCGTGCCGTTCGTGTTCCTGAACGGCGTGGAGTTCAACCAGGGCCGCATCAGCCTCGAGGAAATCCTGGCCAAGGTCGACACCCGCGCCGGCGAACGCGCAGCGGCGCAGATCGACGCGAAGGATCCGTTCGACGTGCTCGTCGTGGGCGGCGGCCCGGCGGGCTCGTCCGCGGCGATCTATGCGGCGCGCAAGGGCATCCGCACCGGCGTCGTGGCCGACCGCTTCGGCGGCCAGGTCATGGACACGCTCGGCATCGAGAACTTCATCTCGGTGAAGGCGACCGAAGGCCCGAAGCTCGCGGCAGCGCTCGAAGAACACGTCAAGCACTACGACGTCGACATCATGAACCTGCAGCGCGCGGCAGCGCTCGAGCCGGCGGGTGACGACGGCTTCTTCACGGTCAAGCTCGAGAGCGGCGCCGCGCTGAAGAGCCGCACGGTGATCATTTCCACCGGTGCGCGCTGGCGCCAGATGAACGTGCCGGGCGAGAAGGAATACTCCGGCAAGGGCGTGGCCTACTGCCCGCACTGCGACGGCCCGTTGTTCAAGGGCAAGCGCGTGGCGGTGGTCGGCGGCGGCAACTCGGGCGTCGAAGCCGCGATCGACCTCGCCGGCATCGTGGCCCACGTCACGCTGATCGAGTTCGACGGCAAGCTCCGCGCCGACGAGGTGCTGCAGCGGAAGCTCCGCAGCCTGCCGAACGTGCGCGTCATCGTCTCGGCGCAGACCACCGAAGTGCACGGCACCGACGGCAAGGTGAGCGCGCTGAGCTACAAGGACCGCGCTTCGGGCGAGAGCCATCGCGTCGAGCTCGAAGGTGTGTTCGTGCAGATCGGCCTGCTGCCCAACACCGACTGGCTGAAGGGCACGGTCGCGCTCTCTCCGCGCGGCGAGATCGAGGTCGACGCCAGGGGCCAGACCTCCTTGCCGGGCGTGTTCGCGGCCGGCGACGCCACGACGGTGCCGTACAAGCAGATCATCATCGCGATGGGCGAAGGCTCGAAGGCGGCGCTCAGCGCGTTCGATCACCTGATCCGCGTGCCGGTGGCTGCCACGGGCGCAGCCGCCGCGGCGTGAATTCACCTCTCCCGCTCGCGGGGAGAGGTTGCACGAAGCGCGGGTGAGGGTTTCGTCACCCTCACCCGCACCCTCTCAGCGCTTTTCGCGCAACTTAAGCACCTTCAGATTCGGATCACGCCGGATCTCACCCTCGGCGAACGGCAGCGTCACCCAGCCGTAGTTCGAGAACAGCCGCGTCATGGTCCGCGTAGTTCGGGTTCGCCGGGTCGGTGGACTGCGAGTACGTCACCACCGCGCGCGCGTCCGGGCCCGCTGGGCGTGAACGTCACCGACTGGATGTAGCTCGAGCCGCCGAGGATGGGCGTGCTAGCCGACGTTCGGCACCAGGGTCGACGGCAGTGATCGCGTTGTACACGCCCGAGACGCCCGAGCCGCCGTGCATCGGGATGCGCTCACCGTTGCGGGTGTCGAAGTGCACCTCTCCCCACGGCCGGTCGAGCGGGATGCCGTTGTCGGCGAAGAACTTCACCGTCGCGCCGAGCTCGCTCATCACGCGCGTCACGACGCGCGGCGTTCGCCGTGTTCAGGCCGCGCGGCGTGTTCACCGGGTCGGCCGCGTCGAATGGCACGGCATAGACGTGCCGACCGACGGCAGGCCGAGCCGGCGATGCCGCCACGCGCGCCACAGCTCGGTCCAGACATGCGCCCCCACGCTCGCGGCGTTGTTGCGGCGGTCCCAGGCGCGCAAGCACGGCACACGCCGGTGCCACGCTCGACCGGCTGCGCCGCCGACCACGACGGTCGTGGCTCTGCGAGCGCACAAAGCTGCAGTACGCCGTCCAGCATGATCTCGGCGCTGTAGTGGCGGTTGCCGTAGCAGCACGTCCTGCAGCCACTGGCGACCGAAGCCGTTGCCAGGCAACCCGTCGCTGCCGGCCTGGCGGTCGCGGATCTGCGTGATGCCGAGCCGCGTGCGGAAACCCTGCGGCGCGGTTCTCGTCGGCGCCGATGATGCTGCGAAAAGCCTTCCAGCCGCGCCGCAGGGTTCGCCAGCCAGTAGCTGTCGTTGGAGTTCTGCACGAAGTCGCGGCGCATCAGCCCCGGCATGTTGCCCGCGCCGAAAATGCCGGGTTCGGGCGCGTCGGCATCGGTGCCGAGGTCGCAGGCCGAGGTCGAGCCGTCCAGCGCGTACAGGCGCGCAGCGCGGCCAGCGCCTGCGACAACGCCCGGCTTGATGCAGGCGGCGAGCTTGGCGTTCGAGGCGTTCGGCATCGAGCCGATGTCGCCGTAGAAGGCATTGCCCGCGCTGTCGGCGGCGATCGTGTTCACCCAGGGCAGGCCGACGTGACGTGCGCAGCGCTGCGGCGAACTCGTCGAGGTTTCGCGCCGTGCCCATCTCGCGGTACTGGCGGAAGGCACGCGTGTTTTCCAGGTTCACATCGGTGAGCGCGTAGGCGCGCGTCGTGGTCCACGCCGCAGCGGCGGCCGGCACCAGCGACCGGCCCGAACTGCGTCTGCCAGAAGGTGTGGCTCGTCGGCACCACGCTGCCGTCGGCCAGCCGCACGTCGACGCGTCACCGTCTCGGGCTGCATCGGCGACGCACCTGCGCCGTCGTACGACGTACGACGTCGGCTTCCCCGGCGCGATGCGCCAGTTCGCGCAGCACGAAGCGGCGTGCCGTCGAGACCGTATGGCTCCAGGCCACGTTGCGGTTGAAGCCGATGTTGACCAGCGGGAAGCCGTAGATCGACGCGCCCATCGACGTCGTAGCGGCCGGGGATCGTCAGGTGCACCGCGTAGAAGCGTTCGATGCCGAACCACGGGAAGTGCGGGTTGCCGAGCAATGCGCCGGCGCCTCCCGTGAGGTCGCTGCCGAGGCCGACCGCATTGCTGCCGAAACGCTCCGGGCTGAAGTCGGGCAGCTCGGCCGGGTCGATCACGCGCCGCGGCGTCGCGGCAGCGGCCGCCGTCGGCAGCATGGGCTCGGCGCGCAGTCGACGTCGGCCTGCGGCCACGACACGCCGGCGGCGCGGCAGCCGACCAGCGAATTGACGAAGTTGCCCGGTGCCTGCGCGCACCAGCAGCTTGCGCAGCACCTTCATCGACGTCCTTGCCGGTCGATCGGCTGCACCCAGGCCTGCCCGCGGCAATCCGCCGCCAGGGCGCCCACGCCGGTGTCGCGCAGATAGCGGTTGTAGCCGTCGGCGTAACCGGTGAGCAGGTCACGCGTCTCCTGGTCGACAGCGGCCCAGGCGACGTCCACGCGCGCATCGGCGTTGACCATCTTGTAGACCCAGTCCGAAGCCAGCGTCGCGCTGCCAAAGTAGCGCGATTGCGTGCCGTTCGCCGCCAACACCTCGCGGGCCAGCACGCAGACGTTGTCCTGCGCGAACGCATAACCGTAGCCGTAGCCCAGGCTGCCCCAATCGGTGGCCTGGATGTGCGGGATTCCGTAGGACGTGCGCAGGATCTGCGCGTCGTAATGGACCTTGTCGTTCCTCGCGACCGCGGGTGCAATACCCAGCGCGAACACAGATGCCGCAACGATGCCCGTTGCGAATACACGCAATCTTTTCATTTTTCCCCCTTCAACCGCGAGTCTGCGGCAAATTCACTGTTGGCAGCAGGGCAAGTTCCGCCTCGCCCTGCACCGTCCGACTATATACCCCGCATTGCGGGTTTCACCATTGTTCGGGACGAGTCTGCCGGACTACTGTGCTCCGCATTGTGTGGTCATTGTTTCGTGGGAGCACCCGATGGAAGCATTCTCGTTGCTGTTCACGACCGACTACGGCCTGATGAGCCTCGGCGTCATCCTGTTCATCATCGTGATGGGCTTTTACCTGAAGGTGAAATTCAGCAAGCTGATGAAACAGGAGCCGGGCAAGGAAGGCTGGGATTAACAGCCTCAGAAGTCGAGCAGGTGCGCCGCCACGGCCACCACGTGCGCGACGCCCACGGCGATCAGCGCGCGCGCCGAGTAGATGTGCAGGCTGCGCCAGGTGATGGCGTCGGCCGAACCCTGCAGGAAGAACCATAGCGCGCCGGTCAGGGCCGTCGCGAGCAGCGCCAGCAGCAGCAGTCCTTCGATGACGCCGCCAATGCCCGCCGTCTTGCCGGGCAGGTACTGCCTGAGCCTGCCGCCGCCAGCCACTGAGATCGCGTAGAGCACGCCGCACACCAGCGTGAGCCAGCCCACCACGACGTGCGCGTAGTCGAAGAAGCCCGCGTCGACCGGGATCCGGCGCAGCATCGACACCCACGGGCTCGTGGCGACGAGCCACACCACGAACAGCGCCACCACGACGTGCAGGCGCGCGTTGATGATCTCGCGCCGCGAGAGCCCCGACGGCGCGCCCGCCTTACGCAACAGCCTTGCCCTCGGCCAGCGCCACCACGCGGCCGGCGAAGCGCCGCACCTCGTCCCACGGCGTGAATTCGACGTTCGTGTTCAGGTCGATCGGGCCACCGGTGAGCCGCATGATGAAGCGGATGATGTGGCGGTCGAACGGGCCATACCGCTGGTAGTCGAGCACGCCGCCAAACACGGCGAGCAGCCGCGGCCGCCACGTCGTGAGGCCGAGGAACTTCTGCATGTAGGGGTTCGTCTCGGGCGTGTTCTTGTGCGGCTTGCGCGCGACCAGGCTCACGGAGAAAAACGCGTTGGGCTTGCCATCGAGCAGCGCACGGTGTTCGTCGATGAAGGCATACACGGCCGGATTGTGCTTGCCGTGGCGGATGCTGGCGCCGATCACGATCGCGTCGAAGCTTGCTGCGTCCTGCGGGCCATCGACCAGTGGTCGCACCTCGGCCTCGTGGCCGAGCCGCACGACCTCGTCGCGCAGTACGCCGCTGATCTTCTCGGTGTGGCCGTAGACGCCGTAATGCAGGAACAGGATTCTGGCCAAGCGGGCTTCACCATCGAGGCGGGGTGACCGGAACGATTCTAACGGCGCCGATCCCCGCAATGGGATCGGTAGTGACCCCGGGGCTCATCCAGCGAGCCTGGCGCCTGCCACCCTGCTCCGACGACGGCCCAGACCCCGTCGCATGGAGCGGATCAATGAACGATAAAAAACAGCAACAGCCTCCCCTGCCCACCCTGCTCGCCACGCCTCGGCGCCCCGCATTGCTCGCGGAGCACGACAACACGCTCGAAGTCCTCGTCCGCCTGCAGGCGCCCGACGCGCCGGCCGAGCTGCCGCAACGCAATCCGCTTCACCTGTCGCTGGTGATCGACCGCTCGGGCTCCATGTCGGGCCGGCCCCTGGCCGAGGCCCGGCGCTGCGCCGAGTTCGTGCTCGACGGGCTGCTGCCCACCGACCGCCTCTCGCTGGTCGTGTACGACGACGACGTCGACACGCTGGTGCCGGCCGTGCCGGTCGGCGACGGCCGCGAGGTCATCCGTCGCGCGATCCGCCAGATCGCGGACGGCGGCTCCACCAACCTGCACGGCGGCTGGCATCAAGGCGTCGCCACGCTGCTGCCGTACGTCTCGCCACAGAGCGTCTCGCGCGTGATCCTGCTTTCGGACGGCTGCGCCAACGCAGGGCTGGTCGAGCCGCAGGCGATCTGGCAGCAATGCGTCGAGTTCGCGGGCGCCGGCATCGGCACGTCGACGTACGGCCTCGGCAGCGGCTTCAACGAAGAGCTGATGATCGGCATGGCGCGCGCGGGCCACGGCGCGTCCTATTACGGTGAGTCGGCGGACGACCTCATGGATCCGTTCCGCGAGGAGTTCGACCTGTTGAACGCCCTGTGCGCCCGGCGGCTCGAGCTGCAGATCGAGACGGCTCCGGGCGTCAAGGTGACGATGCTCAACGACTACGCCGCCGCCGGCGACACCGCATGGCGGCTGCCGGACCTCGCGTACGGTGGCGAAGCCTGGGCGGTGCTGCGTTTCAAGGTGCCGAAGAAGCTCGTCGCCGCTGGCGAGGGGCATGCCGCCGGCGTCACGCTCGGCACGATTGCGTTGCGCTACACCGGCATCGATGGCGAGCCGCGCGCGATCCAGCCGCAGGCGTGCGCGCTGCCCGTGTTGCCCGCCTCTGCCTTCGGCGCGATCAGCGACGACGAACTGGTCCTGCGCCGCATGAGCGAGCTCGAGGCGGCCGACCTGCAGGTCAAGGCGCGGCGCGCGGCGATGGCCGGCGACTGGGACACGGTGATGCGCCTGCTGCGCAAGGCCGAAAAACTCGGCGTCGACAACCCGTGGATCGCCGCGGTGGTCGTCGAACTGCGCAAGCTGGCAGAGCGGCGTGACGAGGCGATGTTCGCGAAAGCCTCGGCTTACGGCTCGCAGCGCATGCAGTCGCGTCTGGCCGCGCGCGAGGAGATCGGCGACGCGGACGTCGGCGAGCAAGTCACGTACCTGCGGCGCAAGTCGCACCAGGGTCGCGGGGATGGCTCCGCCAAGCCTTCGTCGCCGCGCAGCTGACGTCCAGTGAGTATCGGTGGCGGTGCCAGGGACGGCGCCGCTGCCGGTTTTCTTCCGGCCCAGGAACGCTTACAGCGTGGCCGTCGTCCCCAGCCCACGTGCGAGTGCGTTGCGATACACCACCAGCGCGCTCACCAGGTCCTGCGCCGCGACGCCCAGCGATTTGTAGACAGTCACGTCGGCGGCGGCCAAGCGTCCCGCGACGGTGCCGCTCAGCACCTCACCGATTTCACCGACGATGTGCGCCTCCGTCACCCTGCCGGCTTTCATCGCGTCGAGCAGTTCGCCCGCCTGCGCCAGCGCGCTGCCGCGGTAGTCGACGAAATAGCGCGACCGCGCGACGAGGTCGTCGTCCACTTCGCGCGACGACGGGATCGACGCGCCGACGAGGCACAAGTGCGTGCCCGGGCGCACGTCGCGCCCGAACAGCAGCGCCGTGGGCGACCCTGTCACCGTGCAGATCACGTCCGCCTCGGCGGCGGCTGCAGCGACTGAGGCAGCCACCTCGACCTGCGCGCAACCTGCACGACGGGCGTGTTCCGCGAGCGCGTGCGCAGCCTCCTCGCGCCGGCCCCAGACGATCACCCTGGCGAACGGCCGCACGGCCTGGAAGGCGTCGATGTGCGAGCGGGCTTCTTCGCCCGTGCCGATCACGGCGAGTGTCGTCGAATCGGCTCGCGCGAGGACCCTGCTCGCCACGACGCTGGCCGCGGCCGTGCGAATGGCGGTGAGCGCGCTCGCCTCCATGATCGCGATGGGCCGCCCGTGCGCGGATTCGTACAGCACATAGAGCCCGACGTGCGACGACAGCCCCACCTGCGGGTTGCCCGGAAACAGGCTCAGCAGCTTGATGCCGAAACATTCGGGATCGCCGAGGTACCCCGGCATCCAGGCGAGCTTGCCCGCGGGCAGGGGCATGAACTGCCGGAGCGGCATCAGCACCTGGCCGGCACTCACGCCGCGCATCGCCTGCTCGACCGCGGCGACGCACTGGTCGAAGGGCAGCAACTCGCGCAGTTCAGCGCCGGAGATGACGCGCAGGTCGAGCGGGGCCTGTTGCATGGTGGGCAGAGCGTAGCCCACGCCGCGCATCCCCCACAAAGCAAAACGGCCCCCGAGGGGGCCGTTCTGTGGTCCGGTCAGGAGCTGGCTGCGGACAGCCAGCTCAACCGGCAACGATTACCAGCGGCGGGGACGTTCCGTCTTCGCCTGGGCTTCGTTGACCTTCAGGGCGCGGCCGCCCATCTGGAAACCGTTCAGCGTCTGGATCGCCTTGGCGGCCTCGGAGTTCGAGGTCATCTCGACGAAACCGAAGCCACGGGGTTGGCCCGTGTCACGGTCGTTGATCAGGGCAACCGAATCGACGGTGCCATGGGCTGAGAACAGCTCACGCACGGCGTCTTCGGTGGCGGAAAAAGGGAGGTTACCGACATAAATCTTGGACATTTGATACTCACTGACAAAAAGTCCGGTCGGCCGTGCCCATCGAAACGACGGGCGGGAGCGGCTTCGGGACTGGAAACGCAAGGCATGAGGCAGCGCGGCTGGAAGAGCTCCCGGGTTTGGGCCGGGGCGATCGCAGTCGCGTGGCAACGGTGCCACGTGGATCGGAAACTCTTCGTCTAAGCGCTGGACCAGTACTGTGCGAGTGAACGCGAGCACTGCCCAAACAGAAAGTAGAAGGGAGACTACCCGCGGCGGACTATACGCCCATTCTACGGGTCAAGGTGGTTTATATTGTGACGCGTATCAGGGGGTTGCTGTATCCTAGGCGGTCTACTGCCGTAGCGGCATAACGCGGTGAATGAATGGCTAAGGAAGAACTCATCGACATGCAGGGCACCGTCAACCAGGTGCTGCCAGACACGCGTTTTCTCGTGACGCTCGAAAACGGCCACGAAATCACGGCGTACCTCTCCGGCAAGATGCGCAAGCACCGCATCCGCATCCTCGCCGGCGACAAGGTCACCCTCGAAATGTCGCCTTACGACCTGACCAAGGGTCGCATCAACTTCCGCGAAAAAGACACGCGCGCCCCGACAGCACCGCGTCCGGGTGGCAATTTCGCCCGTCGCCGCTAATAAAATCAGTGGGTTACGGCATTATTCTCACGGAGAGCGAACCATGCCGAGTCCCTTGATCAAGGCTGCCCTGACGCTGGGCGCCCTCACCCTCCTGCCTCACCTCGCGGTGGCGGACATCGTCACCGGCAAGGTCACCCCGGCGAACGCCAAGGCCGTCATCGTCGACGCCACGGGCAAGACGGTCGCCGAGCTCAAGCCCGGCGCGTACCAGCTGCAGCTGCCGCCGGGCCGGTACAAGGCCCAGTGCCAGGCCCCTGCGCAACGCGAGCAGGAGTTCCTGAGCCTCTCGGAACCCGTCACCGTCAACGTCGACTGCAGCTGACCGCTGCCCGCCCGACTGCGTGACGAACGAAGCGCACGAAGCCAAGCCCCCTCGTCGCGACTGGCGTGAGAACGCCAAGTTCGCGGCCAACATCGTCAATTCGCTCGCGATCCCGCTGCTGACGGTCGCGGCGACCATCGTCGGCCTCTACGCGACCAACACGCTCAAGGAGCGTGAGATCGCGATCGCCAACGAAAACAACTCACAGTCCCTGCGCAACCAGCGCGAGGAGTCCGAGACGAACCTGCGCTCGGCCATGTTCCGCGAGCTGGTGGGGCCGCTGCTGCAGAGCGAATCCGAGCAGCTGGCCGCGGGCGCCGACACCGACCTGCCCCGCGCCCAGCGCCTCGCGCTGCTGGCCGAACTGCTCGCACTCAACTTCCACGAGCATTTCGAGCTGGGGCCCCTGCTCCGCTACGTCGATACCCTGCCGGGACAAACCGACGAGGCGCGCGCCCGCCTGCGCAGCACGTCGCGCCGCGTCATCTCGCGCCAGCTGGCGCCGCTGCTGTCGTCGGTGGCGGCAACCAATGGCCGCGGCCCGGCCTTCCAGGAAATCTCGCTCACCTCCGACGGCACCGAACCGGCCGACGCGCTGCTCTCCTGCGCGCTGCCGGAGCCCGCGCCGGGCGCGACCGCGGCGAGCACTGCGCCGGTGACCGCCACGGGCGCGGTCAAGCTCACCTGCTCGAGCACTGCGCTCGGGGCGCCGTTGCGCATCGTGTCGCCCGACGGCAGCGACAGCCTGCAGATCAACATCCGCGCCGTCAGCTGGGCTGCCCAGACCGTGGGCATCTACGCGGTGGTGCTCGACGGCCAGGGCGAATCGCAGGCGCACACGCCACCGATCGAGTTCACGCTGTCGCCGTATTCGTTCCCGTTTTCCGACAACACGCTGCTGCCGAGCGGCAACCGCTTCGGCATCTACCTGACGCGGCTCGACGACATCCCCGGCGTGGCGCGGATCATGCGACTCTCGTTCGTGTGGTTCCCGAAGGAATTCGTGCCGCCGCGCGAGCGGCCGTTCGACCTCGACGTGCACGAAGTGCTGAACGCCGAGGCGACGCCTGCCTTGCCCAGATAGACCGGTCTCACTGGAGCCTGCCGTGGACATCGAAGTTGAGCCCGAGCGTCCGCTGCGGGACGACATCCGCCTGTTGGGCCGCCTGCTCGGCGACACCGTCCGCGACCAGGAAGGCAGCACTGCTTTCGAACTGGTCGAGCACGTGCGCCAGAGCGCGATCGCCTTCCACCGCGACGAGAACGTCGACGCCCGGCGCGAACTCGAGCGCATCCTGGACGGACTGAGCCGCGAGCAGACGATGATCGTCGCGCGGGCTTTCAGCTTTTTCTCGCACCTGGCGAACCTCGCCGAGGACCTGCACCACAGCCGCCGCAATCGGCTGTCGGCGATCGCCGGCGAGCCGCCGGCCGACGGCAGCCTCGCCCGCGCGCTCGACCGGGTCGCTGCGGCAGGCGTGGCGCGTGACGCGCTGGACGGTTTCTTCCGCGCTGCGGTCATCGCCCCCGTGCTGACGGCGCACCCGACCGAGGTGCAGCGCAAGAGCGTGCGCGACCTCGAAATGCAGATCGAGCGACTGCTGCAGACGCGCGAGCGCACGCGACTCACGCCCGCCGAACAGGCTGCCAACGACGAATCGGTCCGGCGTGCGGTGCTCGCCCTGTGGCAGACCCGCATCCTGCGGCTCGAGAAGCTCGAAGTGCTCGACGAAGTGGCGAACGGCCTCTCGTTCTTCGAGCAGACGTTCCTGCCCGAGGTGCCCAGCCTCTATGGCGCGCTCGAGGACGAACTGCACCGTCGCTACCCCGCTGCACCCGCACCCGAATTGCCGTCGTTCCTGCGCATCGGCTCGTGGATCGGCGGCGACCGCGACGGCAACCCGTTCGTCACGGCGGACGTGCTGGCGCGCACGCTGCGCATGCAGTCGTCGCGCGTGTTCGCGTTCTATCTCGAGCAGCTGCATGCGCTCGGCGCCGACCTCTCGCTGACGACGCTGGTCGCCGAGGTGTCGCCGGAACTGACCGCGCTGGCCGACCGCTCGCCCGACACGAGCCCGCACCGGCGTGACGAACCCTACCGTCGCGCGATTACCGGGCTGTATGCGCGCGTGGCCGCCACGGCCCGCGACCTCGACATGCACGAGCCCTTGCGGCACGCCGTGGGCGAAGCGCCGCCCTACGCAGACGTCGCGGAGTTTGCGGGCGAACTCGAGATCATTCGTCGCTCGCTCGAGGCGCATTCCTCGGCCCTGCTGGCCCGCGGCCGCCTGCGACAGTTGCGCCGCGCCGTCGACGTCTTCGGTTTTCACCTCGCAGCGGTGGACCTGCGGCAGAACTCCGACGTGCACCAGCGCGTCGTCGCCGAGCTGTTCAGGGCTGCGCGGCCGGACGTCGCCTATGCCTCGCTCGACGAAGCCGGCCGCATCCGTGTGCTGGTCGAAGAACTCGCGACGCCGCGCCTGCTGAGCTCGCCGTACATCGAGTACAGCGCCGAAACCCAGGGCGAACTCGCGATCCTGCGCACCGCGGCCCGGATGCAGCAGCGCTACGGCGCGCAGTGCATCCCCAATTACGTGATCTCGAAGTGCGACGGCGTGTCCGACGTGCTCGAAGTGGTGCTGCTGCTGCGCGAAGTGGGCCTCTACCGCGCGGTCGACGCGCGCCTGCAGTGCAACGTGATCCCGCTGTTCGAGACGATCGGCGACCTGCGCAATGCCGCGGGCGCCATGGACGCGCTGCTGTCGATCCCGGCATATACGCGCCTGCTCGCCTCGCGCGACAACGCGCAGGAAGTGATGCTGGGGTACTCGGACAGCAACAAGGACGGCGGGTACCTGACGTCGCGCTGGGAGCTGTTCAAGGCGCAGACCGAACTCGTCGAGACCTTCCGCAAGCACGACGTGCGCATGCGCCTGTTCCACGGCCGCGGTGGCTCGGTGGGCCGCGGCGGCGGGCCGACGTACGAGGCGATCCTGGCGCAACCCGGCGGCACCGTGCAGGGCCAGATCCGCGTCACCGAACAGGGTGAGGTGATCGGCGCCAAGTACGCGAACGCCGAGGTGGGCCGCCGCAACCTCGAGATCCTGGCGGCCGCGACGATGGAAGCCACGCTGCTGGGGGCCGCAGGCCGCGCGCCGCAACCGCAGTACCTGGAGGCGCTCGAAGCGCTTTCGAACAGCGCGTTCAAGGCCTATCGGCATCTCGTGTACGAAACACCGGGCTTCGAGGACTACTTCTGGGAGTCGACGGTGATCAGCGAGATCGCCGAACTCAACATCGGCAGCCGCCCGGCCTCGCGCAACCAGTCGCGCTCGATCGAGACGCTGCGTGCGATCCCGTGGGTGTTCTCCTGGGCGCAGTGCCGCCTGATGCTGCCGGGCTGGTACGGCTTCGGCTCGGCCGTGGAGGCATGGCTCGAGACGCACGGCGACGAAGGCCTGCGGCTGTTGCAGGAGATGCATCGCGACTGGCCGTTCTTCGCGAGCGTGCTGTCGAACATGGAGATGGTGCTGGCGAAGGCCGACGTCGCGATCGCCTCGCGCTACGCCGACCTCGTCGTCGACCCGGAACTGCGGGCGAGGATTTTCGGTCGCATCCGCGCGGAACTCGAAGCGACCGTGTCCGCGCTGCTGCGCATCATGGGCACGGGCGAACTGCTGGCGGGCAATCCGCAGCTCTCGCGTTCGATCAAGTACCGCTTCCCGTACCTCGATCCGCTCAACCACATCCAGGTCGAGCTGCTGCGGCGCTACCGTGCGGGCGACAAGGACGAGCGCAGCCGGCGCGGCATCCACCTGACCATCAACGGCGTGGCCGCCGGGCTGCGCAACAGCGGTTGACTGCGCTCAGGCGGCGCGAAGCTCAAAGTCCGCCTCGATGACCTTGAACGGCACGTGGATCGCGCCGGCCTCAGTTTTCTCAATCAGGCCGAGTTCCGTCAGGCCGCTGACATCGTCGTGAACTCGCTTGACGTCGCGCTCGAGCGATCGGGCGAGACCTCTCAAGCTGCACGGACCTAGCTCCTGCAACCGCTCGAGCAACTCCCATCGCTTCGGCGTGATGGTTCGGAAAAGAGCCGCTGGGGATTCGAACGTGAATACCTGGGCCGGTGAGCGACCCGACCGCCAGCTCGAGGTGAACCGCTTGGACATGTCAGCGGTTTCACGCTCAACGTCGCGACGGATAACGGCACGCACAACGTCGCGACGAGCGCAGCACGGCTTTGTTCACTTCTTCGCTCCTTGTCAACGTCGGCCATGACCAGCACCGCCTTCATGTTGGCAACGATGCCAACATACTTGTAATGTTGTCAAGCATGCCAACACTCTGGCCCCCGACAGTCGGCGCACTGGTCAGCCTTTGTCGGCCGCTGCTGTCGAACCGCCCGTACTACCTGCCTACTCCGTAATAGAGCCTGTACCTGTAGGAATGCGAACTGCCGGGCACCGGCTTCGCGATTCGCCACAGAACCATCTCCACTACCCCACCGTCATCGAACTCGAGACGCTCGCGGTGCACCAGCACCGCCTTCATGTTGGCAACGATGCCAACATACTTGCAATGTTGTCAAGCATGCCAACACTCTTCCTGAGTCCCCGGTCAGCCAATGTCGGGCGCAGGACTCGAAAGTGCCGCCGAATAATGTGGCCGCTTTACTGTGATTTGCCCGAACACACCGAGCCGTGACTTCTCGGATCGCGGCGGAGCACCGGCGATGCAGCCGGTTTGGACCGCCATGCGTCCCCCGGCATGATTGAGCCCCGATCCTGTATCATTTTTCCACGATGAAAAAGCTGATCTCCCGTTTTTTCCGCAAGGCGCCGACCCCTGCGGCCCCGCCTCCCGTCGTCGCGCCGACGCCTGTCGAGCCGCCACCGCCGGCGGTGGATCCGGCCGAGGCCGCGCGGTTGGTCGCGCAGATCGAGCAAGGCGCGGTCGATGCGCACGAACTGTCGCGACTGGCCGTCGAGGGCCCGACGAGCCGAGTGCGCCTCGCGGCTGCAACGGCGATCGTGGATCCCGACCAGTTGCACGCCCTGCTGCCGCGCCTGCGCGGCAAGGACAAGTCGGTCTACAAGCACGTCAAGCAGAAGTGCGATGCACTGCTGGCGGCACAGCGCAAGGCCGAAGAAGTCGCACGCGAATCCGCTGCCCTGTGCGAGGCGTTCGAGAAGCACAGCGCCCGCGCGTACGAGCCGCTCTATGCGGCCACGCTGGCGGGGCTCACGACACGCTGGGCTGCATTGCCCGACGACCTGGAACCGCAGGTGCGGCAGCGCGGGCAACAGGCGCTCGAGCGTTGCAACGAGATCGTCGCGGCGCACCAGCGCGAAGTGGCCGCAGCAGCTGCACGCCACGCAGCGGACCTGGCGGCGCGGAAGGCAGCCAGCGAGGCGGCCCTGGCAGCGGCCGAGCAGGCAGCGCGCGCAGCAAGCGAGCGAGCGGAGCAGGCAGCGGCCGCGGCAGCCGTTGAATCTGACGACTCGACCTCCACCGCGGCGACCGACGAGCCTGCGGCGCCCGCGCACACTGAGATCAACGCAGAAGCCGATGCCGCAGCCGCGGCGCGAGCCGAAAAGCACGCCGCGCAGGTCCAGGCCCAACGCGAAGTCGGCAGCCTGATCCGGCTCTGCAGCGCAGCGTTGCAGCGTGGCGATTCACGCAAGGCCGCGCGCTTCCGCGCCGGACTCGAGGAAGCGATGCAGGTCGCGCCGCACTTGCCGCCCTACCTCGCGCGCAGCCTGCAGCAGCTCGACGAAAAGCTGAACGAACTGCGGCAGTGGAAGGATTACGTCGTCGCGCCCAAGCGCATCGAACTGATCGAGGAAATGGAAGCGCTGATCGGCTCGGACGAACCCCCCGAAGCGCTGGCCGAACACATCCGCTCGCTGCAGCAGGAATGGCGCACGATCAACAAGGGCATCGCGAGCGACGCCACCGCCGAGTCCGAGCGCTTCCAGCAGGCGTACCACGCGGCCTTCAAGCCGTGCCAGGTGCACTTCACGGCCCAGGCCGCGCTGCGCCGCGAGCACCTCGACGCCCGCAAGCAAGTGGTCGCACGCGTGCAGGCGTTCGAGGCGAGCCTGCAGACCGAGCAGCCCGACTATCCCTTCATCCTGCAGGTGCTGCGCGAGGCGCCGGGCGAGTTCCGCAGCCACGGGCCGGTGGATCGCGACGCCGGGCGTGCGGTTGAAATCGAGTTCAACCAGTCGCTCGATCGCCTGCGCGCGATCCTGAACGGCTGGTACGAGCGCAACACCGGGGACAAGCAAGCGCTGATCGCGCAGGCGAAGCACCTGTCGACGATCGAGGACACCACGCAGGCCATCGAAGGCGTCAAGCGACTGCAGGGCCTGTGGAAGGCCTCCGGACCGGTCGCACGCGACCAGCACCAGGCGTTGTGGGAAGAGTTCCGCGGCCTGTGCGATGCGGTGTATGCGAAGCGCGAACAGGCCTATGCACAGTATTCAGCGACGCTCGAGGCGGCCAAGACGCAGGCAGTCGCGCTGTGCGAACAGGTCGAGCAGGCGAACAACGATGCGGCCGTCGAAAAGGCGGCGGCGCATGCCCGCGTGCGCGAATGGCATGCCGCGTTCGATGAAATCGGCGAGCTGCCACGCAACGAGGCCCGCGGCCTGCGCGATCGCTTCGAAAAGGCCGTGGCGAAGTTCGAGGCCGCGCTCGAGCAGCAGGACAAGCGCGACGCCGCAGCGGGCGAAACGAACGTGTTCGAGGCCGCCCGTCACATCCGCGCGTACGAGCGCGCCGTGATGAATGACGCGCCCGAGGCCGACCGCGAGGCACTGCGCGAAGCGGCAGAGGCCTTCCTGGCGGGCGTACACCGCTGGCCGAAGGGCGCACTGCAGGTGTTGAAGCAATCGCTGCTGCGCGCCAGCACTGCCGACGGCTCACGCGTTCGAACGCACGAAGAAGCGTTGCGCATCCTGTGCATTCGCGCCGAGATCCTGAGCTCGACGCCGACTCCGGCCGCAGACGAGTCGTTGCGGCGCGACTACGAAATGCGCCTGCTCATGGACGGCCTGGGCCAGGCCCGGCAAGCCGACGAGCGCGACTGGGACGCGATGCGACTCGAGTGGATCGCGATCGGCGCAGTGGCGGCCGACGTGCACGATCAACTCGAACACCGTTTCAGGACGTGTCTCGCCAAGCGCCCCGCACAGGATCCGCAGGAAGCGCGCTTCAAGAACCACGACGGGCGCGATCGCGAGTCACGGCGCGACCGTGACTTTGGCGACCGCAAGCCGCGTGGCGATGGACGCAACGATGGGCGCGGTGACGGCCGCGGACGGCCGGATACGGGCGGACGGCGTTGAGTTAAAACGCGGCCCTGATCGTCGCCCGGTCAGGGCTCAGCGCGCGCCTTGCATCACGGTGGCAGCGAGTTCAAACGATCGCAGTCGTGCCCCGTGGTCGAACACGTTGGCGGTCAGCATCAGCTCGTCCGGCCGGTGGCGCGCGATGAACGCCTCGATTCCCCGCGCCACGGTGGCCTGCGAGCCGATCACCGCGCATGCCAGCGCCCGGTCGACGCCGACGCGCTCCTCGGGCGTGCTCACGGCCGTGATGTCGGCCACCGGGGGCTGCACGAGCCCGGGGCGGCCACGCCGCAGGTTGATGAAGCCCAAGCTGCTGGGTCGTGAACAGCCGTTTCGCTTCCGCATCGGTCTCCGCGGCCACCACGTTCAACGCCAGCATCACGTGCGGCTGCTGCAAACGGGCTGACGGGCGGAACTTCTGCCGATAGATCGCAATCGCCTGCTCGAGCATGTCGGGCGCGAAGTGCGAAGCAAATGCGTAGGGCAAGCCGAGCGCCGCGGCGAGCTGGGCGCCGAACAGGCTCGAGCCCAGGATCCACGCCTCCACCTGCAGGCCCGGCCCCGGCACCGCACGCACCTGCTGCCCGGGCTGCACCGGCTCGAAGTACTGCAGCAACTCGACGACGTCGTTCGGGAACTCGTCGGCGCCCTGGTAATAACGCCGCAGTGCGCGCGTGGCCGCCTGGTCGGTGCCGGGTGCGCGGCCCAGGCCTAAATCGACGCGACCCGGGTACAGCGAAGCCAGCGTGCCGAACTGCTCAGCCACCTGCAGCGGCGCGTGGTTGGGCAGCATGATGCCGCCGGCGCCGATGCGGATCTTCGACGTGTGGCTGCCGACGTGCCCGATCAGCACGGACGTCGCGGCGCTCGCGATGCCGGGCATGTTGTGGTGCTCGGCCAGCCAGAACCGCCGGTAACCCAGCCGCTCGCCGAGCCGGGCCAGGTCGACCATGTTGGCGTACGAGGTGCGCGCGTCACTGCCTTCGGTGACGGGCACGAGGTCGAGAATCGAAAGTGGGATCATCCGGTCATCTTGCCCGAGTGCGCGGGGTCGTGTCGCCATGACGGGCAGACCGCCGACGGCGCAGCACCCACGCATACACCGTGACATTGACCAGCAAGACCAACGCGCCGAGCACGAATTGCAGCTGGCGCGTCAAGCCGTCCGGATACAGCATCGACATGACGTAGTGGTCGATGAAGCCGCCCTGGTAGCCGAATTCGCCGCCCAGCCGCCGCAGGTAGTTCTCGAGCGGCGTCAGGGGACAGGGCCAACCGACGAACTCGATACCCGCACCCCACAGCACCACGGGCACATGGACCCAGGCGACACGCGGCCAGCGCAACACGAGGAACGCCCCCAGCATCACGAAGACGACGAACCCGGCGTGCAGGATCAGGACGAGGTCAGCGAGCAGCCGGTAGATCATCAGTAGGTCAGCAGCGCAGGTTCAGCCGCGCTTCTTCAGCGCCTCGAGGCCGAACAGCTTCGACAGCTTGGCGTCGAACATCGACTCCGGCAGCAGCTTCTTGAGCAGCGGCAATCGCACGCTGTTGGCGCCGCCGCGGATCACACGCGGTGGCGTCGTCTGCAACAGTGCCTCGACGACCGGCACGACGAACTCTTCAGCCGCCGTGGCGCCCTGCTGCCCCGCCTGCGCACGCGCGCGGATGCCGCTTTCCACCGGCTGGTACATCGAATTCCCAGGCAGGCGAATCGCCGCCTCTGCGTGCTGGCCGAAGCTGGAGCGCACGCCGCCCGGCTGGATCGAGACGACTTGAATGCCGAAAGGCGCAAGTTCCATGCGCAGGGCATCGGTGAGCGAGTGCACCGCGGCCTTGCTCGAGCAGTAGGCCGCAGCGAACGGCGTCGTGAACAATCCGACGATGCTGCCGACGTTGGCGACGACGGCGCCGCGATTGCGCGTGACCGCCGCACGCAACAGCGGCATCGCCTGCGCGGTCACCGCCACGGGTGCGATGACGTTGGTCTCGTACTGACGCCGCAGGTCTTCGCGCGTGAGATCGACGACGGCCCCGACCTGGGAAAAGCCCGCGTTGTTGATGAGCATGTCGAGCTGCCCTGCTTCGCTCGTCAAGACCTCGATCACCCGCGCGATGGAGTCATCGTCGTTGACGTCGAGCGGGAGGCCGCGGATGCCATTGATCGCCTCGAGCGCAGCCAGCGATTCAACCCGCCGGGCCGTGGCATAGACGCTATGCCCGCGCCTGGCGAACTCACCCGCGAGCGCGGCGCCGATGCCGCTGGAGCAGCCGGTGATGAGAATGGTCTTTTGCATGGTTGTCATGTCGCGTGAATTCCTAGCGCCGACTGCCGCTCGTCGATGAGCTTGGCGATCTGGCGGTGCTGCTCGAGAATCTGCTGCACGCTCATGATGCGTGCGTCAGTAAAAAAGTACCGATAGAGCACAGCGTTGCTGAAAGGCAGGGTTTTCATGGTCGCCGGAGTCGGCGACCCCTTGCGGTCGCCTTTCAGCCACGGGAGCGGCACCTCACCTCCCTCGAGACTCGGTTGCCGGAAAACGCCGGCCATGTCCAGGTGACTGACCAGCATGGGATCGGAGAACAGGTAAGTGACCTGGGTTTCGTCAGCCTGCAATTCGAGTGCAGTGCCGACTTGCGAGCTGAGCGACTGCAGCCTGGAGACGAGCGCCGAACTGCCGATGGCGCCGAGTTGGCCGGAACTCTTCAGGGCTTCGTACGTCACCTGCCGGACACTGAATCGCGGCAGGTAGAAGAGCGCAGTTGCGACGAGGCGGTCGCGCTCGTCCGGAGCCAGGGTCGCCGCCGGGTCCGTGCTGAATTCGTACAACTCCTTGCGCGCAGCCTGCTGGCGCTGCATCAGTTCGATCATGCGCTCGAGACTGCCGATCGAATAAGCGACGTCTTCCTCCATGGCTTGCAGGTGGCCGATCTCGGCGGCCCGCTGGCCGCGAGCCGAGTTCCACTCCTGCACCTGCAAACCCACGAACACGCCGGCGACGACGATGACGAAGTCGATTGCGACGGCAGTCCAGTTCTGTGCCTTCACGTGCCGGGCTACGCGACGGAAAATCATGGGGCAGCCCCGCCGGCGGCCCGAGGCTCGCCCACTCCGGGTATCGACCGGATCCTGTCGCGCAAAGTGGTCGCGGACTTGAGCCACGCTTCATACGTCATGGTGTCGTCGACGCGGTTCGCCGCGGTCGGCAGCCACTCGATGAAATCCGGCCGTTGCAGCATCCTTTCCCTCGCGGCCAGTGCGTCGGCGACCGGCACGTGCGGAATGTCCTCCGCATTCTCGACCAGCGTCATCTGCTCGTAGAGCAGGATTCCTGCCGCACGCTTCGTGTATTCGGCCTGCAACATCGACCTCAGGAAATGCCACTGATCACGCACGAGCACGTCGGTGTAGAACTCGCTGAGATCGAACACGAGCGCCTTGTCGCGGAACATGCCCAGGTCGCCGGACGCCTTGATTTCGTCGAACGTATGGCCGCGTATCGCAGGTGACAGGGTAAATCCCGCGTGCGCGACGGCCTTCACAAACCGGCCCGGATCCGCCCGCACGACCTCCGGATCGCTCACTGACCGTAGCAGAAACCGTCCGTAATCCTGGCGCTCGTGCGAGCGACTGATGCTCTTGCCGATCGATTCGATGCTGCGGTCGAGTTCCGCAGCGATCCGCACGAGGTAGTCGCGCTCGCGGACGCCGTCCCGCCGGGCCTCGTTCCATTCGGTGATCTGGAAAGCGATCAGAATGCCCGCAACGACGATGACGAAGTCGATTGCGACGGCAGTCCACTGCTGTGCCTTGACGTGCTCGATGACGCGACGGAGGAGCATGCCCTGTCCTGGTTGGTGCCCGTCGCAAACTACCATGCGCCAGACGGTTCTACATCCTTAGGACGCGCAGGAACCCCGACTTTGCGTATTCACAGGATGCGCTCGTCTCGTGTCGCGAGCACGAGACCGTGAACTCGCGCGGTGCCATCAGGAAACGGTCGGCCGGATCTCCCAGCGGTTCACCGGGCAGCAGCGTGCTTTCGGCAGCCACTCCCGCATCCAACGGCGTGAGGCGGATTCCAGGCACACCGAGGGCTCGCTCGACCCAGTCCCGCAATGGCACGGCGAGCTGAATCCGTCCCCGGGCTGCGTGCATGCCGATCTCCCAAACCGAGATCGCAGATACGACCAGACCCTCGCCCGCGCGAGCTTCGTCGAGCTTCCTCATGCTCGCCTCACCCAGTCGCTCGCTTACGCCTTCCGCGTACCACAGCCAGACGTGCGTATCGAGCAGCAGCGCGCTCATTTCTTCGCGAGCGGCGCGGCGTGATCGCGGCTTCTTTCCTGCACCGGTGTAGATGCGATCCTCCACGCCCGACACGGCGTTCCACGAATCTTCGATCGGCGCGACGATGTCGTGCTTGATCGTCACGGTGTTCCTCATGTAACCGAACCGAGACTTCGGCTCCGGCGCCACCGGCGCCAGCTCCGCCACCGGCTTGCCGTGTTTCGTGATGACGACCGCCTGGCCCGTGCGCGCCACCTCGTCCATCAGCTTCAGGCATTCAGCCTTGAACACCGCCGCCGGGATACTCATGAGCATACTCATTATGACCACTATTTATGGTCATTATACGGAGCACAGCCACCGCGGCAAGGGCCTTATGGGCGCAAAAGACCCAGCAATTCCTCGCCGAAAATGACCAACACGATCAGGCAACCGACGTTGATCGCCGCAGCAACCTGGAACTCTGCCTTGAAGGATTCCTTGCGCGACTTGTGGCGCCACAAAGGCAGTGCAAGCCAGCCACCGGCCACCGCCCAGCATTCCAGCGTATGCAGCGTCTTCTCCTGCGTCCGCCATGGCCGCCTTGCGCCGAGACCTTGTCCCAGCCATAGGCGACAAACGTCACTACGCTCAAGACGACGTACCATCCGATCACCCACCAGCGCCCCACCCATGACCACAGTCACCAGGATAGCGATAAAAGCGGAATACCGACAATCGCTGTCGCCAGCCGCGGCGGCGACGCCGCAGCAGGTCCCGACTCTCGCGTTCGCGGCGGACGTAGACCCGTAGCGGACCTGGCGCGCTTGCAGACGCCCTCGCTCGTCACGCCCGTGCTCGTAGGTGACTATCACGTTGAGCGACGCCGCCGCGATCGCTCCTGAAATGCATTGATGTGACAGAAGACCCGCTCGCCGCCTTCGGCCGGCTTGATGAAGCCAAAACCGCGCTCGTCATTCCATTCGGCAATCGTTCCCTTGAGCGCACCGCATCCACCCTTGCCGGATGACGCCTTTTAACGATGCACTGACGGCTTGCCTTTACGCACAACCCATTGGGCGAGTTGCAGCGCGCAGGTTCAGGTCTCGCCGCCATCGGCCCAGTGCTTGACGTGGTGCCCGTCCACGTAGCGCTTGTCGCTTGAGGCCAGACTCGCCGCAAGAGCCGTCCGTGCTACCTCATCGGGTGATGCTCTTCGACAGCACGCTACCCGCGGCATCGAACACGTACCCGGTCTTGCTGACGCCAGTGACGAGCAGCGTGTACGTGCCGCGCCCAGCGGACACCTTGACCACCGCGTGGCCCGTGGAACCGGTCAGCACCGTTGCAACCTTGGTAGCGCCGCCCGGCAGCGTCCATCGAACTGCAACGTTGGCACTGGGAACTGCCGCCCCGCTGCCGTCACGCACCGTCACATCACCGGTAACCGTCACCTTCGAACCGGAAGCCTTTGCGCTCAACACGATGCTCGCGACATGCAGCGACTTGACCGGCGTCGGCGTGGGGGCCGTCACGGTGGCGATCGCCGACCATGGGCTGGCGCCACCGATCCCGGTCGCACGCACGCGATAGTCGTAGGTGACGCCGGCGCCCACCGTCGTGTCGGTGTGGTTGGTGGCCGTGCCCGGCGGCACCAATGCGAGACTCGTCCACGCATTGGCTGCGGCCACGCTGCGTTGCAGCTCATAGCCGCGCGTCAACAGGCTCGTGTTCTCCCACGTCAGGTTGATCGAGTTGTACGGCTCCGTTGCCGTGGACGGATGCGCGACACCGGCAAGATTTGCGGGCGCAGTCGGCGCCTGCTGTATGCCGATGGGCGTCAGCAGCACGCCACCTGATTCACCCGTGATCGAATTGCGGCCCAGGGTGGCCAGCACGCGCTGATCGTTGACCTTGACGCCGCTGCCAGTGACGGCCCAGCCCGACTGGATCGTCGCGGACGACAGCAGGTCATTCACGGCATACGCCCCCAGCCCGTCGAGATACAGGCCCGCGCCCAGCTCGCCGTAGCCCACGTCACCCAGCGAGTTGATGCTGGAGGCGACCGTGTACTTGCTCGAGCCGGCGATGAAGCGCCATCCCGCCGCACCCTCGTAGCGGAACACCGACACGATGTTGAGCGAGGTCGAACGCAGCGACGCCGCGCCTGCGATCATGCCGTCATTGTTGATCGCCACGCCGCCGATGGCGTTGTAGTTGGTTGGGCCGTCGCCGATCCATTCGACCAGGCCGGTGCTCAAGTCGAGCCGCTCGGCACCGCCGATGACCAGGCCGTTGTCGTTGAGCGCACTGGGGGCCACCACCCAGCCGTAGCCGCAAAGATGTCCACGAGCCCGCCGGCTTCGCTGTAGAGCCAGCCCGTGCCGGTCGGCACGTATCCCAGCGCATTGCGCGCGCCCACGATCTGCCCCAGGTTGTTGATGTTGGTGGCATACGAAGCCGTATCCCCCGGCAGGCGTGGCAGCAACTCGACCACGTAGCCGGAACCGGAATTCTTCCAGCGCACGGCCGAGGCGACCCACTGCGGGCTGTACGACACGCCGACGATGACGCCGCTGTCGTTGATGTCGGTGGGAAACACGCTCATCGCCCCAGCCGGCACGGGCAGCGACGTCCAGGGCGCGCCGCCTACGCTCACCAACGGCTGGTGATAGCTGCCCACGATGCGCGAGCCGACCACGACGTTGCTGTTGTTCACGGCCACTGGCGAGCCAGCGCCGAGGAATTGCAGCTGGTAACTGGGTGGAGCGTCGACCGCGCCCACAGCCGGCACCGACCAGGGGGCCGAGGCCAGCAAGGCGACCGCAAGCAACCGAACGAACCTGAATGCGCGCATGACGATTCCTTCCTGGCACGAGCCGGACGCCGGATCGTGGTTCCGGCACAGGAACCATTCTCAGGAAAGCGCTGGCGGTTGTCGGTGACTAAGTCACTGATGTCCCGTGACGTGCCTCACGCGCCCATCAGGGATTTGCCAGAATCTCGAGCGGCGCGGCGTCCAGGATCTCGATCTTGCCGCGGGTCGAGCGGACCATGCCGGCGCCGGCCAGGTCTTCGAGGATCCGGCTGATCACCTCGCGTGAGGTGCCGAGTTCGGCAGCGATTTCCTGGTGCGTGATGCGCAGCGGGTTCTGCACGCGACTGCGGGCCAGCAGGAGCGTGGCGATGCGCGTATCCATGCGGCTGAACACGACGTCGTCCACCAGCGTCAGCACCTTCATCAGGCGCTGCGAAATCAGTTCGAAGACGAACTGGCGCCACAGCTCGTGCCGATGCACCCAGTCACGCAACACGGGGGCTGCAATCGTGACGGCCTGTACTTCGTCCTCGACGGTGGCCGCCGCGGGCAGCGGCTGCTGCGTGACGATGGCATTGACGCTCAGGATGCAGGTCTCGCCGGGGCCGATGCGATACAGCGTGATCTCGCGGCCCGTACGACCTGTCTTGAAGACGCGAACCGTGCCGGAAACGACGAGCGCGAGCGCCTGCGCACCGTCCCCTTCCGAGAACAGTCGCTTCCCAGACGGCAGGTGTGCAAAGGCGACGGCCTGCTTGAATTCCCTGGCCGCAGTGGCGTCGGCACGCTGGAGAAAATCGAACTGCCCAGCAACCCTTTCAAATTGTTCAGCCGTAATCACGATAGAACAATGCCGTGGGGACGGTTTCGCGAGGGTCAGGGGAAGTACCGACTCCACCCGTCTCGAACCGACGCTCTGCGGCGCGGATCACGACTCCGGTCGTGCTGGAATGAGTCCATCGACGTGTGCTGCCGCGCCCAGATCGAGCCCGCACTTCCAGCTGAGCCAGTGCGCACACGATTGCGTGGAGCCATCGGACCAGCCGTTGCGACGATCAAACTCGGCGATCAACATCAGGGTGCAATCAGCAACTCGCCGCCGTGCGGCGCGAGCAGCCTTGTCATACCAACGGCATGCCAATAACATGCCTGCATGTGCAGCGCATGAAGAGGCAGCCATGGCCGTCATGATCCAGATCCGCAACGTCCCCGAGCCGGTCCATCGCGTGCTCAAGGCCCGATCGGCGCTGCTCGGCAAGAGCTTGAGCGACGTGATCCTCGAAGAACTGCAGGCGATGGCTGCGCTGCCCTCGCCGGAAGAGCTCCTGCAGCAACTGCGCGAGGTCGAGCCATTCAAGATGAAGCGCAGTTCGGCCGTGCTGATCCGCAAGGAGCGCAACGCGGCATGAGTCGGCGGCTGGTCGTCGATGCCTCGGTCGTCGTCGACCTGCTGGGCCGCTTCCGACCGGAACCGATCGAAGCGCTGCTGTTCGCCGCCGATACCGCGATCGCCGCGCCTGCACTGCTCGACGTGGAAGTGCTGCAGGCGCTGCGCAAGCTCGATCTACAGGGCGCCATCCCTGCATCGCGACAGGATCTGGTCGATTCCCTGCGCGCCCTGCGGATTCGTCGCTATCCGCACGCGAGCTTGCTCGACGACATCTGGACGTTGCGAAGTCACATCACTGCCTGCGACGCGGCCTATGTCGCGCTCGCACGCCAGCTCGACGCGACGCTGGTCACGCGCGATGCCCGCCTGGCACGCGCACCGGGCCTGGAAATTGAGATCCTGTCGCCATGACCCTCCTGGCCGAACTCAAGCGCCGCAACGTGATTCGCATGGCCGGGTTGTACCTGGTCGGCGCGTGGTTGATCACCCAGGTCGCTGGCACCGTCCTGCCGATGTTCGGCGCGCCTGAGTGGGTGGCGCGCACGGTGGTGATCCTGCTCGCCATCGGCTTCATTCCCGCACTGGTCGTTCGCATGGGCGTTTGAACTCACGCCGGGCGGCCTCAAGCGCGACAGTGAAGTGCAGCCAGCCGAGTCCATCGCCCCGCAGACCGCACGGCGGATGGATCGCCTGCTGCTGGTGGTGATGGCGTTGGCGCTCGGCTACTTCGCGTTCGACAAGTTCGTACTGGCGCCGGGCGCGCATGCGTCGATACGTCGACCGCGGCCACCGGCGCCGCCGAGCGGCATCTGTCGTTCCGGCAACCGTCGACACGAAGTCCATCGCAGTGCTGGCGTTCGCCAACATGAGCGCAGACCCCGACAACGAGTACTTCTCCGACGGCGTGGCCGAGGAGATCCTGAATGCGCTGGCGAAGATCGAGGATCTCAAGGTCGCGGGGCGCACCTCGTCGTTTTACTTCAAGGGCCGCAACGAAACACTCGCCGCGATCGGCAGCACGCTCGGCGTCGCCCACGTGCTGGAAGGCTCGGTGCGCAAGCAGGGTGATCGTTTGCGCATCAGCGCCAAGCTGCTGCGTGTGAGCGACGGGGTCGAGATGTGGACCGACACCTACGACGGCACCGATGCCGACATCTTCGCGCTGCAGGAGAAGATCGCGCAGCAGGTCACCAGCGAGCTGAAAGTGGCGCTGAATGCCGGCCAGCAGGCGCGCCTGATCGATTCGGGCACCGCCAACCCCGAGGCCTATGCGCTCTATCTGCGGGCGACCGACATCTTCAACCGGCGTGCCGCAGCTGAGCTCACCGATGCCATCCGCCAGACCGAGCAGGCGGTGGCGCTGGACCCCGGCTTCGCCCGCGCCTACTCGCGCATGGCCGCGCTGCATGCGCTGACGCCGGAGTACCTGGGTACCGACCTCGACGTCTCGCTGGAAACCGCGCAGAAACTGGCCCGCCGGGCGCTGGAACTCCAGCCGGCCTTCGCCGAACCGCATGCGGTGCTGGGGTATGTCCTGCAACTGCAGAAGCAATTTGTGCCGGCCCGTGTGGAGTTCGAACGTGCGCTGGCCATCGATCCCGAAGATTCCCTGAGCAACTTCTGGTTTTCGACGATGCTGGTCGTCGGCGGCTACCTGTCGACGGGTGCGGCGCAGCACGATCGCACCCTCGCCATCGACCCGCTGCTCCCCAATGCCTTGCACCATCGCGGGCGCCTCATGGAGTGGATGGGCGATCTTGACGGTGCCCGCCGCCTGTTGGAGCGCGCGCGCTCCGTGGGCGCGCGAAACATCGAATTGCCGCTTGGGCAGGTGAGCCAGCGGCAAGGGCGCATGGACGAGGCGCGAGCGGAAATATCTGCCGGCATCCAGTTCTGGAGCGCGGGTTTGCCGGAAGACACGGGTGCGGTCCTCGCTGCAGGCATCCTCGATGGCCCGACGGCCCGAGCCGCGGCGCTGGCGCGGATCCAAAGCATTCTTGATGCGAAGCCGACCGTCGTGCCGGGCATCGTACCGTGGGCACTGATCACGCTAGGCGAACCTGAGGAGGGTCTGCGTGTGGTCGCGACCATCCCCACCTCGTCGAACGTCTGGCATGCCGCGATTTGGAGCCCCCGCGGCAAGGCCGCCCGAACCAGCCCCGCCTTCCCCGACTTCGCGCGGAAAGTCGGCTTCGCCGCGCTGTGGGACCAGTACGGCCCGCCGGATTTGTGCAAGAAGGACGCCAACGGAGACTACCGCTGTGAGTGACGCGACCATCCCCGGCACGCGCTGGCGACTGTTTCGCGACGTCGTCGTGTTCCAGATCAAGCTGGGCCTGGAAGCGCTGCTCGACCTCACGCTGATCCCGGTGTCGTTGGTGGCCGCTGGCCTGGACCTGTTGCTGGGGAACTGGCAGCGGCCCCGGTGGTTTCACCGCGTGCTGCGGTTCGGCGAGCGCTGCGAACGTCGCATCGACCTGTGGGGCGCCGCGACGCCGGGCGTCGACGCGTCACAGGCCGAAGTCGACGCGGTCAAGCGCGGCATCGAACACCTGGTGCGCAACTCCCGCATCGGGCCGGAACGAGTGCGTGAACTCAGGCGCTGGGCCGCGACCAAGCTTGCGCCCGGCGACGCCGACCCGCCGCGCTGAACAGCCACAGCAGCGATCGCGGTCACCAGGGCCCCGAGCATCAGCGCACGCAGCGGGAACGCAATCGCCAGCACCAGCGGCGTCAACAGCATGCGCACCACAAGCCGCAACCAATCGTGCTCCGCGATGACCGCGGCAATGGGCGGCGAATAGCGGTAGTAGAAGCGGATGAACGCGCGCCCGAGCGTGCTGTTCTGCAGGTAACGGTCGCGGAACTGCCGCAATGCCATGACGTGCGGCTCGATGGGTGAGCCGAAGGCCGCCGTGGCGATGAAGCAGCTCACTTTCAGGCCTTCGTCCGGCACCACCTCCGAGCAGTCGGTGAACACCGGGACATCCACCGTCGTAGTGAGCTGGTTGTTCGTCGTCAGGTAGTCGACGTCGCTGCTCGACGTTGCGAAAGTGAACGTCGCCGCCTGCTGTCGGGTGTTCCTGAAATCGTTGGAGGTCAAGCGCAGCGAGACGGTCGATCCGGCGGCGATGGACGGCACCGTACAGCGCGTGCCCGTGCAGCCGACGCTGTCGAAACGGACTCCCGGAATCGACGTCGGCACCTGGGTCATGTCGACGAACACGTTGCTCGCGACGTCCGGGCCCCTGTTGGCCACGTTCACGAACGCGTCGAGGCGGCGCGTCGTGCTGCAGGGAGGAACGATCGTGATGCTGGTGGTGAGCCCAAGGTCGACACAGCTGTCGGCAGCGGAGCGCTTCACCGCCGCGACCGCGCGATTGTTCGCTGTCTGCGTATCGAGGGCGAGGCTGCTCACCGCCACATTGACGCTGCATGGCGGCTGGGTCGCACTCGCGACGATGGCGGGGATGACCAACGTGGCGTTGGCACCCGCGGCGAGCGAGCCAATCGACCAGACGCCCGTGGCCGCGTCGAATGTCCCGGTGCTCGGAAACGCAGCCGTGCCCGTTGGAATGCGCAGTTCCGCCGGCAGCTGGTTCGTGACCTGCACGCCGGTCGCTTCATCCGCGCCAATGTTGCTGGCGGTGATCGTGAACTGGACCGGCTGCCCGGCTGCCGGCACGACCGTATCGACGGTCATCTGCAGCGCAATGTCCGGCGCGGCGCAGAGCCGCAGTGGAACCAGCGCGAGGAACGCCGCCGCGGTGAGCGCGATTACTCGGACCTGATTCAGTCGCATGGGAACCCCTGCTTGCTGCGGTGTCGCTCGAACATTGTACTGCGCGCTCGCTTACGCTGGCCCCAGCACCCGTAAGCCGGTCACTTGCGCCAGCGCCTTATCGTGCGTGATCAGCGCGGCCGCGCCGGCACGAATCGCCGTCGCGACCTGGATGGCATCCGGCAAGCGCAGCCGATACGCCGAACGGATGCGCGCGGCCTCGACGGCCGTCTCCGCATCAAGCGGCGCCACCTGCCAGCCCAGGCCGCGCGTCAACGCCTCGCGATACTGCGCTGTACGCAACTCATCGCCCGATGCGATCGGCCCGGCGAGGACCTCTGCGAGCGTCACCGTGGAGATCACGATCGACGCATCGCCAGACTCCGCAGCGCGAAAAACCGCTGCGAACCGCTCGGCGAACCGCGCATGACCTTCCAGCCAGTAAATGATCGGCGCTGTGTCCACCACCAGGACTGGACTCTCGGGCAGCCCGGCCAGCAGCGAGACGGCTTTCACCATTCGTCGCGCATCCGATCGACCCAGGCTGCCGCGCTTTTGCCCCACAGGCCCACGCCTGAACCGCGCAACGCCATGACCGACGGGCGCGGCCTTGCATCCGGCAGTGACTCGATTGGGACGAGCGCCGCATAGGGCTTGCCGCGCTTGGTGATGATCACGGCTTGTCCCGCATGCGCGCCTTCCAGCAGCGACGGCAGCTGCTGGCGGGTTTCTTCGACACCGCTGTAACGACGCTTCGACATGGTGAACTCCAAGCTTGATCACAACTGTACGTTCCGTACAGTTTGTGATCAAGATGCGAGTCGGTGGGGAAGTCGAGGAAACACCGATATTTGACATAAGAAACGCCACAAGGCGGCACACCGCTGGACTGTCCTACAGCCGCTGAAAATCGGCTCGCCGCCACGGCGGTCCCGACGTAGTATCGACCGAGCCCAAGGTTCAGGGAGCAGAACAATGCGGTTCATAGACGAGCCCGAAAAAAACAAGAATAGAAAAGAAAACGCCGACCTGATCGACGACGACACGCTGTTCGGCCGATATTCCGGTGGCACGGTTCGCACGGTCGACGAGGACGATGAAGTCGACCTGAGCGCGACGGAATCGGACGCCGTCGAGCTGCCGAAGATCACACGCATGCCCGAAGGCATGACCGTAATCGAGCAGCAGATCGGGCACGCCATCGGGCAGTGGGTTTTCGTGATGCTCTGCGATTGTGGCCGGCGCTGGTTCTCGCTGCAGGCGCAAGACCAGGCACAGTGCCCCCGCTGCAACCGCTGGGTGCACATCGAGGCCAGCCCTCGCGAGCCAGGCTGACGATCAGCCGCTTTCGGGTCGCCCCCAGACCAACGCACCGAGCGACTGGCACACGGCCGGCGCCGCGCCCTACTCCGCCGTCACGATCGCGAACGTGCCCGGCGCCTTGTCGATCAGCGTGAAGAAGCGCACCAGGTCGATCTGGCTGCCATCGACCTCGAGGTCGTCGCTGAGCAGGGTGTCCTGGACGCCCGCCGTGCCGGTCATCATCTTGATGAAGATCGGCTTGGTCAGTGTCAGCGTCGCGTTGGCATCGGTCGCGGGGGCCGCCTGCTTGAAGTGCAGCACCGCGTTCTCGATCCACAGCACGTAGGACTCCTCGATGTCGGTCAGCACCAGGTTGACCTTCAGGTTCTTGCCATCGGCGGCGGGGCCGTCCAGCCCGGCCGCCATGGCTTCGAGGAAGCGCTCGATCGGTGTCTGCTGCAGCATGTCGATCACGAAGGAGCGATCGATGCCCTTCTGCGGCGGCCCTTCGCGCAGCTCCATCGCCGCCGTGAGGTAACTGTTGCGCCAGGTCGCGGCCTCGGCCATGTAGCCCATCTGCTCGTAGGTGCGCGCGAGCAGTTCCTTTGCGCCCTTGTGCTCGGGGGCGCCGAAGACCGCATGGTTCAGCAGCTCGGCTGCCCAGCGGTAGTCGCCCTGGTCGTAAGCCGTCTGTGCGGCGGCGACGGCCTTGTCCGCACCCCCGATCAGATCGAGCCAGCGCTGGGCCGATTCCTGCGGCGGCAGCGGGTTGAGGTTGGCGGGGTTGCCGTCGTAGGCCCCGAGATAGAACTGGTAGACCGCCTTGACGTTGTGCCGCAGGTCGCCGTAGTAGCCACGCGCGCCGAAGAAGGACGCCAGCGACGGCGGCAGCTTGACCAGCTCGGCGATCTCGCGCGGCGTGTAGCCGGCGTTGATCAGGCGCACGGTCTGGTCGTGCGTGTACTTGTACACGTCGCGGTGCTTGGTGATGAAGTCGACGATGCGCGCGTTGCCCCACACCGGCCAGTTGTGCTGGCCGAAATAGACCTCGGCGTCGCCCAGGTTGTCGATGGCCTCCTGCAGGTAGGTCGACCATTGCAGCGAGTCGCGCACGTTGGCACCGCGCACCGGGAGCAGGTTGTGCATGGTCTGCGCCAGGTTCTCGGCGCCACCGTAGGCTTTCTTGTCCGGGATCGAGAACGTGAGCTCGGCCGGCGCCTCGGCGCCGGGGACGTTGTGGAACACGAAGCGCACGCCGTCGATCACCAGTTCCTGCTCGGGCGCGGTGATCAGCTGCGTGGGCATCAGCACGCCGATCGCGCCGTAGGCGACGTTCTTGCCCAGGCCCGTGTCGACATTGCCCTTCGGTGAGCGCTCGAGGTTCTTGCCGAACTGGTACATCGAACGCCGCGCGATGGCCGTGCCGACGAGGACGTTCTCGCTGGTCGCCTCCTCGATGAAGCCCGCGGGCGCGATGATCGGGATACTGCGCTGGGCCACCTCCTGCGCCGAGGCGACGCCCAGTGCGCCGCCAAAGTGGTCGACGTGGCTGTGCGTGAAGACGATGCCCGACACCGGCTTGTCGCCCAGGTGCTTGCGCGCGAACGCCAGCGCCGCGGAGGCACTCTCGCGTGCGGTGAGCGGGTCGACGACGATGAAGCCGGTCTTGCCTTCGATCAGCGTCATGTTGGAGATGTCGAAGCCGCGCAGCTGCCAGATGCCGTCGGTGACCTTGAACAGCCCGATCTGCGCATTCAGCACCGCGTGCCGCCACAGGCTCGGGTTGACGGTGGGTGGCGCCTTGCCGTCGACGAACTTGTAGGCATCGAAGTCGATCAGCACCGTCGAGCCATCGGCCGATAGGATCTTGCCCTCTGGGCGCGCGATCAGGCCACGCCTGGCGTCCTCGAAATCCTGTGGGTCGTCGAGCTTGAGTTCGCTCGCCATCTGCTCGTTGGCCTGCAGCGTGGCCGGCATGGCGTCACCGGCGGTGCCGCCGACGCCGGTGTTCTTGCCGCATCCGGCCAACAGCGCCAGCAGCGTGGCAAGGATCAATCTTTGCAATGGGTTCAAGTCCGTCTCCAGAGCTCGCGTTCGCCGCTCAATCCGCGGGACGAATAGCCGCCGCATCCGCCGGCCGCAGTTCTTTGCAGGCATCCGGTTCCACGGTCCACATCGCGTTGGCCACCCGCCACGCGTCGTCGACCTTGACGAAATCGAACTGGTCCACGCCACAGTGACTGGTCTTGCCATCGATCCAGAACTCGTAGGGCGCCCAGACCGCTGCGACGCTGCCGCGGATCAACACCGTCGGCGACCAGTAGCGTTCGCGGTACGTCTGGTTGCTCTTGCGTGCCGGGTCGGTCCAATAGGAATTCGGGCGCCCCACGACCTCCATGCCACCGCCGGTGACCGCGCGCGCTCGATAGGTCATGCCGTCCCGCATCTGCAGCGACGCCATCGCGTCGAGATCGTTCGCGGAGATCGCCAGCATGTAGCGATCCAGCGCGGCCAGAACCGCCGCTTCCTCGCCCACCGTGTGCCCGGCTGGACCGGACGCCGCAGGAGTATCTGCGAGCGCGCTGGCGCATGACATGGCCAGCACCATGGCCAAAAGAAGTTTGTGCATCGTTATTCCCCCTGACACGTTATTCGTAGGACCGGCCGCGACCACGCTACCTTGGTTCTCCACCGCTGCCAAAC
>CAWJXS010000022.1:0-214630 GCA_963846885.1 uncultured Gammaproteobacteria bacterium | reverse complement strand
CCGGCGGCACGACCACGACCGGCGGATAGCCCCCGGGGTAATACCCTGGGTAATAGCCGCCACCGTAGTAACCACCGTAGCCATAACCGACGCTGACGCTGGTGGAATAGCCGCCATAGCTCGAACTGCTGCCGTCGCTGGCACAGCCAGCGAGCGTCAAAGCAGCTGCAATCGATGTCACGACTGTCGCAAGCCGGGCAGGAAACCCTTGGGTGCGGGTGATCATGGCTGCGCCTCCGGGGTCGACACTTGCACGATGCCGACGGGGGCGCCCGTCGGGTCCGCGATGATTGCAACCGTTGCGCGATTCATGGCGAGCGGCTCCAGCAGCACCTTGCCGCCCGCAGCCTTGGCGGCCGCGGCAGACGCCCTGGCGTCGGCGACGCGAATGTACGGCAGCCAGGTCGAACTCGCTTCCTTGCTGCGCTTCTGCATGATGCCCGCGCGCGCAAAGCCGCCCGACAGCAGATGCAGTCCGCTGCGCGGACCATCGTCCGCGATCGGCAGTGTTTCGTAGCCCACGACCGAACGATAGAAGGCAGCCGCCTTCTCGACGTCGCTCGTCCAGAGGTCGACCCAGTACCACTCATTGACGTCGCCCGCGTAGTCGGGTGGATCGCCATTCTTCGAGTTGACGACGCCGAACACGACGCCCTCCGGGTCCTTGAAGACAGCCGTTTCGCCGCGCTCGCCAAGCATGACCGGCGCGTACACGACCGTGCCGCCGCCAGCGGTGACTGCGGCCGTGGCTGCCTTGACGTCGGCTACGGAAATCAGCCCCACCCAGCGGGCCGAGGGTGTCTTGCCCTTCATCGCGCGCTGGTCGAACACCATGCCGCCGATCGGCAAACCGTCGGCGAGCGCCAGGGTGTACGTGTCACGGTCATCTTTGCCGCCGTAGGTCTCGAAGGTCCAGCCGAAGACCCGGCCGTAGAAGTCGGCCGCGGCGGCGACGTCGGCCGTCACCAGGTCGCCCCAGACGAATCGACCCGGCGTGTGCTGTCCCGTCGCGGGGTCCACGATCGGGGGCCAGTATCGATCACTGGCCTGGGCGCTGAGCGTGAGCAGCGCGGCAAGTGGGGCCAGCCACCAGCGCCATCCGGCGCGACGACGTACGGGATAGGGATGAATCATTTCGAGTGAGTCCCCGCTGCGATCTGCCTGCTGTCTTTCGACTATAGCGCGATAGCGGCGCGCTTTCAGCGAGAAGCCAGCCGTTCGTGTCCGGTGTAGACATTGAACCGCTGGCCGCGCACGAAACCGAGCAAGGTCACGCCGAACTCCTTGGCGGCGGCGATGGCCAGGCTCGATGGCGCGCCCACGGCGCAGACGACTGGAATCCCGGCCATGACAGCTTTCTGCAGCAGCTCGAAGCTGGCACGTCCGCTCAAGAACAGGATCGTGTCATTGGCGGGCAGCGCGCCGGCGAGGAAGCGCGACCCCACGAGCTTGTCGAGCGCGTTGTGCCGGCCCACGTCCTCGCGCAGCCCCAGCAGTTCACCGGTACGCGAGAACAGGGCCGAGGCGTGCAGTCCGCCCGTCGATTGGAATGCGTGCTGCTCTGCCTGCAGCCGCGCGGGCAGCTCGTCGATCAGGCGCGAGTCGATCTCGAAGCCTGCGGGTGGCGAGACAGTACGCGCGCCTGTCGCCAGCGCCTCGATCGAGGTCTTGCCGCACACGCCGCAACTGGACGTCGTGTAGAAGTTGCGCTCGAGGCGCTTGACGTCGACGGCGACGCCCTCGGCGAGATCGACACGCAGCGTGTTCGTGGCACCCTTGCCCTTGCCGCAGTGATGAATCTCCCGCACCTGCTCGCGCGATTGCAGGATGCCCTCAGTGAACAGGAAACCTGCGGCAAGTTCGAAGTCGTCTCCCGGCGTGCGCATCGTGATCGATACCGGGCGATGCTGCAGCCGACCATTCTCGGTCTGTCCCAGCCGGATCTCGAGCGGCTCTTCGACGGCTATTGCGTCGTCGGCAGTGGCCATCGACACGCCGCGTTCGTAGCGCACGATGGGCGCGCGACCTTCTTCCGGAGTTCCGGCGAGCGAGGGCGGAGGGCGATCCGGTGCGACGCGCATGCCGCGGTCCGGCTTCAGGACCGGTACGACGAGTAGGGACGGGGTGTTTCCACCTCGCAACCATACTCTGCGGCGGACATCGCCAGCCAGCGCCACAGGCTGTCGAAATACGTGCGCACGACGAGCAGGCGGTAGACAGGGGCATCCGCGACCTGCCACAGGTGCACCGCAAGGTGCGACGCCGTAGTGACGGCGGCATCCCCGGTCTTGAACGCGCGCGGGTGCAGGTCGATGGATACGCCCTTGGCGAGCACGTCGCGCACGCGCGGGCCACTCAGTTCGAGCAAGTTGCGGCTGCCGCCCTGGTCGAAGACAGACGCTTGCGCACCGAAGGCGGCGACGAGCCGTGCCTCGAGCGGAGCGTTGCCCTGGGGCTCGAGCGCGAGCCACTGGCCCGGACCTGACCAGACGAACTCAATGCCGCTACCCGTGGACATCGCGGGCGTGGAGGGGAGTGCCACGCCGAAGGCCTGGCTCGCCGTCTGTACGGCAGCGGCCGCCTGGTTCTTGCGTGCAAGCACGCTGGCCGCACCGAAACCGGTGAGTTCGCGCACCGTGAGTCCCGCGGGAGACTGCGTCCGGCCCAGCCGTCCGGGACGGTACTCGAAGTTTGATGCGTCAGCCACGGAGACGCGCTCCTTCCGGATCGATGAAGATGGGCGAGCACACCTCGACCAGGGTCTCGGCGCCCCGCAAGGGGTCGACCACCATGACTTTCTCGCCGTGGCGCTCGGGCCCGTTCGTCAGGAGGCCGATGCCGATCCACTGGCCGAGCGCAGGCGAATAGCAGACGGACGTCACGTGTCCCTGGTCGTGTTCGATGCTGCGCTTGGCGTGTTGCGGGATGAAGTGCATGCCGCCCGCGAGCTTTGCGCTGCGGTCGACGGTCTTGAACCCCACGAGGCGCGGCCGCGCCGGATCGAGCAGGTGTGCCCGCCGCGCCATCACGGCGCCCACGAAATCCTTCTGCGTGGACAGCATGCGACCGAAGCCCAGGTCGTACGCAGTGGTCTGGCCATTGAGTTCGCTGCCGACCACGTGGCCCTTCTCGACGCGAAGCACGTTGAGCGCTTCCAGGCCGTAAGGCGCAACGCCCAGGTCCTGGCCGGCCGCGTGCAGGGTGCGGATCAACGCGTCGCCACGGTGGCCTGGCACGGCGATCTCGTAGGCCAGCTCACCCGAGAACGAAATGCGGAACAGCCGGGCAGGCGCGCCGTCACGCAGCCTGACGTCGCCACACGCCATGAACGGGAACGCCGCGTTCGAGATGTCGCAGGCCGGGTCGAGCACTCGCTGCAGCAACTCGCGCGAACGCGGCCCAGCGACTGCGAACTGCGCCCATTGGTCGGTGACCGAGACGAACTGCACGTCGAGTTGCGGCCACAGCGTCTGGTGGCACAGGTGCATGTGCTGGTACACCTGCACGGCGTGCGAGGTGGTGGTCGTGATCAGGTAACGGTTCTCGGCGAGCCGCGCCGCGGTGCCGTCGTCGAACATGAAGCCGTCTTCGCGCAGCATGATGCCGTAGCGTGTGCGGCCCACGGCCAGGGTCGCGAAGTTGTTGGCGTACAGGCGCTCGATGAACTCGAGGGCGTCGGGTCCCTGCACGTCGATCTTGCCGAGCGTGGAAACGTCGCATAAGCCGACCGCGGAGCGCACGGCGGTCGCCTCGCGACAGGTGGGTACGAACCAGTCGTCTTCCCCGGGCCGTCCAAACCACTCGGCTCGCAGCCAGGGACCGCTTTCCTTGAACTTGCCGCCAAGTTCGCTGGCCCAGCGATGCGAAGGCGTGTAGCGCGTGGGGCGGAAATCCATTCCCTTGTGATGCCCTGCCAGGGCGCCCATCGCGACCGGCGTGTAGGGCGGGCGAAACGTGGTGGTACCGGTCGCGGCGATCGTGCTGGAGCGATGACGCGCCAGCAGGGCAATGCCCGTGACGTTGGACGTCTTGCCCTGGTCCGTGGCCATGCCGAGCGTCGTGTAACGCTTGGCGTGCTCGACGGAGCGGAAGCCTTCACGCTCGGCGAGTTCGATGTCATCGGCCGTGACGTCGTTCTGGAAGTCCAGGAAACACTTGCCCTGCGCCCTGGTCACTTTCCAGAGCGGCACGCGCCGCGTCGATTCCTCGGGTACGCGTGGCAGGCTGGGCAGGGTGCCTGCAAAGCCGCACGCGGTTGCTGCGGCCAGCCCCTGGCGGAAGCCCGTGACGATCGCCTCGCCCAGCGTCATGTCGCCATTGGCCGCGCCTGCGACGGTCATGCCGGCCGGCAGGCGATCGGGCACGAAGATCGAGCGCTCGTCGTCCCAGCGGGGCCGATGACCGCGGTGCGACGTGAGATGCAGCGTGGGCGACCAGCCGCCAGACATCGCGACCAGGTCGCAATCGAGGCGCCGTTGGGTTCCCGAACGCGTGGTGACTTCGACCGCCTCGACATGCCGCCCACCGCGGGCTCCGTTCACTTCACCGGCCATGCCCTCGATGCCAGGGTGACGGCGCGCCACTTCTGCGACGACGACGGGCTCGCGGGAATCGACGACGGCTGCAACGGCGGCACCTGCGGCAACGAGATCCGTGGCCGTGTTCCAGCCGTCGTCGTTGTCGGTGAACACGACGGCGCGACGACCGGGCAGCACCGCGTAACGATTGACGTATGTGCGCACGGCGCCGGCGAGCATGACACCCGGCAGGTCGTTGTTGCCGAAGACGAGCGGCCGTTCGATCGAGCCAGACGCAAGCACGCATTGTTTCGCGACGATGCGCCAGACACGCTGCCGCGGCTCGAATTCGGGCGGCGTCGGGCGATGATCGTTGACCCGCTCGACGGCGCCATACACGCCGTCGTCGTACAGGCCGAAGACGGTCGTCCGCGGCAGGAAACGCACTTCAGGGATAGAGCGCAATTCGGCCACCACCTGCGCGGCCCAGTCAGCCGCAGGCTGGCCGTCGACCGTGCGGTTCTCGGCGAGTGCGCGGCCGCCAAACATGAAGTCTTCGTCCGCGAGCACCACGCGGGCACCGGTACGCGCCGCTGTCAGCGCGGCAGCGAGCCCGGCGGGACCCGCGCCGATCACCAGCACGTCGCAGTGTGCCCAGCTCTTCTCGTAGTGATCAGGGTCTGCCTCGAGTGCGGCACGGCCCAGGCCCGCTGCACGGCGGATCAGCGGCTCGTAGACCTTCTCCCAGAACGACGCGGGCCACATGAATGTCTTGTAGTAGAACCCTGCGACGAACAGCGGCGAGAACAGGCCGTTGATCGCGTTCAGGTCGAAGCGCAACGACGGCCAGCGGTTCTGGCTCGTGGCTTCGAGGCCCGCGTAGAGCTCGGTGACCGTTGCGCGCGTGTTGGGCTCACGGCGGGCGCCGCTGCGCAGCTCGACCAGTGCGTTGGGCTCCTCGGAGCCCGCGCTGAGAATGCCGCGTGGCCGGTGATACTTGAACGAACGGCCAACCAGGCGCACGTCGTTGGCCAGCAACGCCGACGCGAGCGTGTCGCCCGCGCACCCGCTGTACGGCTTGCCGTCGAACGTGAAATCGAAAGTCTGCTGGCGGTCGATGGCTCCGCCCTTGGCCAGGCGCGAGCTCACTTTGAGTCTCCGCTGGCAAAGACGTCGCGCGCAGGCACCGCGCCCGTGACCTCGTGGTTGCGCGTGTCTCGCTCCACCACCAGCCACTCGTGGCAGCCCCCCTGGTGAAACCACAGCTCGCGATGCAGGCCGAACGGGTTGTTGCGCACGTAGACGTAGTCGTAGAAGGCGGCCTCGGCATCGGGGCCGCTGGCGGACGGCCGGCGCACCGTGGCGTCGCCGTAATAGGTGAACTCGTCGTGAATGCGGGGGCCGCAGTGAGGGCAGGGGATACGCATGGTCGTTCAGTGCCGGTTGGGATGCGCGCCGCCGCCGTGCTCGTCGATCAGGCGACCGGTGGCGAACCGGTCGAGTCGATACGCGCGGGCAACGGGGTGGGGCTGGTCGGTGGCAAGGAGGTGGGCGAAGCACCAGCCAGAGGCCGGGCTTGCCTTGAATCCGCCGTAACACCAGCCCGCATTGAGAAAGAGGCCGTCGACCGACGTGCGGTCGATGATCGGCGAACCGTCCATGGACATGTCCATGATGCCGCCCCACGAACGGAGCATGCGCACGCGGCTCACGCACGGGAACAGCGCGACCCCTTCCTCGCAGACTTCTTCGACCGTCGGCAGGTTGCCGCGCTGGGCGTACGAGTTGTACTTGTCGATGCTGCCGCCGAACACCAGGCCGCCCTTGTCGGACTGGCTGATGTAGAAGTGACCCGCGCCGAAGGTGACCACGCAGGGCACGATCGGCTTCAGGCCCTCGGAGACAAAAGCCTGCAGCACGTGGCTTTCGATCGGCAGGCGCAGGCCGGCAAGCGCGGCCACGCGACTGGTGTTGCCGGCACAGGCCATGCCGATGCGGCGGCTGGCGATGAAGCCACGAGTGGTCTCGACGCCGGTGACGCCGCTCGCGTCCTGCCGGATGCCGATCACTTCGCAGTTCTGCAGGATGTCGACGCCGAGGCTGTCGGCTGCACGTGCAAAGCCCCACGCCACCGCGTCATGACGGACCGTGCCGCCGCGACGCTGCATCAGGCCGCCCATGATCGGGAAGCGTGCGTTGTCGAAATCGGCCATCGGCAGCAGCTTGCGCACCTGTTCGCGGTTGAGCATCTCGGCGTCGACGCCGTGCAGGTGCATCGAATTGCCGCGGCGCGCGCATTCGTCGCGCTGCGAGTCGTTGTGGAACAGGTTCAGCACGCCGCGCTGGCTGATCATCGCGTTGTAGTTGAGGTCCTGCTCCAGGCCTTCCCACAACTTGAGCGAGTGCTCGTAGAAGGGGATGTTGCCGGGCATCAGGTAGTTCGACCGGACGATCGTGGTGTTGCGGCCGACATTGCCGCCGCCGATGTACCCTTTCTCCAGCACGGCCACGTTGCGCGCGCCGTGGTTCTTCGCCAGGTAGTACGCCGTGGCGAGGCCGTGGCCGCCACCGCCGATGACGATGAAGTCGTACGCGGCCTTTGGCTCAGGGTCGCGCCAGGCCGGAGCCCAGCCGCGATGGCCACGCAGCGATTCGCGCAGCAGACTGAAGATCGAATACCGGCTCGACACCCTGTGCTCCTGTCAACCGCGCTGTCGCAGTCCCTCTGAATCGAACAAGGGTACACGCTGCATGCGTGCCGGGAAACGCTCGCCGAGAATCTCTATGGTCCACGGGCCATCGCTTTCTGCGATGTCCTTATCGACATATCCGAGCGCGACGGAAAGGCCGCTGGCGTGGGCATAGCCGCCCGACGTGACCCAGCCGCGAACCTGTTCGCCGAACCAGATGGGTTCGTCGCCGATCACGTCGGTGCGGACCGTTTCGACGATGAAGGTGCGCAGTCGACGAGTGCCGCCCGACGCCTGCTCGCGTCGCGCGGCCTCCTGCCCGATGAAGCCGGCAGCTTTGTCCAGCGCCACGAATCGATCCAGCCCCGCCTCGAGCGGGCCATAGACGGGGCGATATTCCCGCGCCCACGACCCATATCCTTTCTCGAGACGCAGCGCATTGAGTGCGCGTGATCCGACGAGGCGCAGGCCGAGGTCGGTGCCGGCGGCCAGCAAGGTGTCGAGCATGTGCAGCTGGTATTCGGGTTCGCACCACAGCTCATAGCCCAGGTCACCCGTGTAGCTGACTCGCCCGACCAGGGCCGAGGCCATGCCGACGGCCAGACGCTGGATGTCCATGAAGCGCAAAGACGGGTTCGAAACGTCGGCCTGCGTGATGCGTGCCAGCAAGTCGCGCGCCCGGGGGCCGGCGATGGCCAGCCCCGCGAGGCCACTGGTCAGGCTGCGGACGCTGACGCTGCCGTCCGTGGGCAGGTGCTGGTCGAACCAGCGCAGGTGATACTCCTCGGCCGCGCCGGAGCCGATGATGAAGTACCCGTCGCTGCCCAGGTTGGCCAGCGTGAAATCACCGATCAGCCGACCGTCCTGCTGCAGCATCGGTGCGAGCACCATGCGACCCGGCCGGGGCAGCCTGCACGCCAGCAGCCGGTCGAGCCAGGCCTCCGCACCGCGCCCGGTGATCGAGTACTTGGCGAATCCTGTCGTCTCGAGCAGGCCCACGCTGTTGCGGACCGCGCGGGCCTCTTCGCCCACGAATTCGAAATCGCTCGAGCGGTGCCAGCTGAATTCGTCCTTGATGCCCGGAGGCGCAAACCACATGGGCACTTCCAGGCCGGCCACGGCCCCGAACTGCGCACCGAGACCGCGCAGTCGCTCGTAGATCGGCGAAGTGCGCAGCGGCCGACCGGCTGGCAGTTCTTCGTTGGGGAAGCGGATCGAGAACCGCCGCGAGTAATTTTCGCGCACCCTGGCGTTGGTGTACGCCTTGCTGGCCCACTCGCCGAACCGTGCGACATCCATGGCCCAGACGTCGAAGCCCGGATCGCCATTGAGAATCCATTGTGCGAGCGCGAGGCCCACGCCACCGCCCTGACTGAACCCCGCCATCACGCCGCAGGCACACCAGTATCCGGGCAGGCCGCGCACCGGACCGATCAGTGGATTGCCGTCCGGTGCGAAGGTGAATGGACCATTGACGATCTTGCGGATCCCGGCCTGCGCGAAGGCCGGGAAATGCCTGAAGCCGACTTCGAGTGACGGCAGGATCCGGTCGATGTCTGGCTGCAGGAGTTCGTGCCCGAAGTCCCACGGCGTCGTCTGCTCGGACCACGGCTTGCCGGCACGTTCGTACGTGCCCATCAGCATGCCCCCGCGCTCCTGGCGCAGGTACAGTTCGCCGTCGAAATCGACCGCGTGATAAACCTCTTTGCCGGTGGCGGCGTTGATGGCGGCGACTTCAGGCATGTCCTCGGTGATGAGGTACATGTGCTCCATGGCCAGGACCGGGTGCTCGCGGCCCACCATGTGGCCGACTTCACGCGCCCACAGCCCGCCCGCGTTCACCACGTGGTCGGCGCGGATCTCGCCCTTGTTCGTGATCACGCGCCAGGATTTATCGGCGCACTGCACGAGTTCTTCGACCTTCATGTGTCGTTCGATGTCGGGCACCGAGCTTGCGTGCCGCCTTGGCGTACGCGTGCGTGGTGCCGGACGGGTCCAGATGCCCGTCGACGACGGTCTCGAGCGCGCCCACGAAGCACGCCGGGTCGAGCAGCGGCATGAGCTCGTGCGCCTCGCTCCGGCGTGATGATCCGGGATTCGATGCCCAGGTAGCGGCCCTTCGCCGCCAGGCTCTTCAGCCACTCGAAGCGGGCCTCCGTCGCGGCGAGCATGACGCCGCCGGTGAGATGCAGTCCCGTCGGCTGCTCGGACAAGTCCTCGATCTCCCGGTAAAGGTCGATCGTGTATTTCTGCAACTTGGCGACATTGGGGTCGCCGTTGATCGTGTGCATGCCTCCCGCTGCGTGCCAGGTCGAGCCGGAAGTGAGCTCGTCACGTTCCAGCAGGACCGCATCGCGACAGCCGAACTTGGCGAGGTGATAAAGGACGGAGCAGCCGACGACGCCGCCGCCGATGACGACCACCTGGGCATGAGTTTGCATCTGGTAAGCGATCCTCGAAACTTGCAACGGTTAGGGGCGAGCGATGCGCGCGGTCACGGTTCCCCGGCGCCGATTTCTTCCCGGCGGCGCGCGACGTAGGCCTCGAGTTCCTCGCGCACGGCGGCGTCGAGCGCAGGCTGCTCGTATTCCTGCAAGGCGCGCTGCCAGACTTCCGTGGCGCGCTGGGTGGCGTCTTTCGCACCCGCCAGCTCCCAGCTCTCGAAGTTCTGCCAGTTCGAGACCAGCGGCTGGTAGAAGGCGTGCTCGTAGCGCGCCATGGTGTGAGCGTCACCAAAAAAGTGACCGCCCGTCGGCACGCGCTGGATGGCGTCGAAGCCGAGCGATGCCTCGTCGACGACGATCGGCTCGAGAAACTCCATCATCATCTGCAGCATCTCGACGTCGAGAATGAACTTCTCGAACGACGCCGTGAGGCCGCCTTCCTGCCAGCCGGCCGCGTGGTAGACCAGGTTGCCACCGCCGAGCACCGCGCCCCAGAGGCTCATCTGGGTTTCATAGGCGCCCTGTGCGTCGGCGACGTTCGATGCGCTCGCATTCGACGTGCGATAGGGCAGGCGATAGCGCCGCGCCAGCTGGCCGCTGGCTGACGTTGGCCTTGGCATTCTCCGGCGTGCCGAAGGCCGGCGCGCCTGAGCGCATGTCCACGTTCGACGTGAACGCGCCATACATCACCGGCGTGCCTGGACGCACCGCCTGCGCAAGCACCACGCCGAACAGCGCTTCGGCGTTCTGCTGCGCCAGCGCGGCAGCCAGCGTCACGGGCGCCATGGCACCCATGAGCGTGAAGGGCGTGATGACGACGGGCTGGCCCAGTTCGGCCATGGCCACGAGGCCATCGGCCATCGCCTCGTCGAAGCGACGTGGACTGTTCACCGAGATGATGGTGATCACGCCAGGGCTGGCGGCCATGGCCTCGAGCGGAATGCCCCGTGCGATTGCCATCATGGCCACGCCGTCGCGTGCGCGACCGGCGCCGATCGCCGTGCAATGGTAGGCCCGGTCGGACAGCAGCAGGTTCGACAGGTAGCAATCGAGATGCCGCGTGCCGGCGGGCAGTTCGACGGGAGCGCAAACCTGGTTGCCGATGACGTGGACGGCGTTGAACTGCTGTGTCAGGCGGATGAAATCGCAATAGTCGGCATGGTTGCCTGCGCGACGGCCGCGCACGAAATCGTGGACGTTGGGCGGCCCGGCGACGAGGCCGAAGACCAGGTGATTGCCGCCCGAGCGTCACGCTGCGCAGCGGATTGCGGGGGGTCAGCGTGAATGAATCGGGTGTCGTGGACAGGGCGCGGTGTACCAGTTCCGCATCCAGGCGGACGTTGCCGGTGCTCTCGTCCGTCTCCGCGCCGTAGTCGCGCAGCAGCGCACGGGCGTGTGCCGACATGAGCTCGATGCCGAGTTCGCCCAGTATGCGCAGTGAAGTGCGGTGAATCGCTTCAACCTGGTCGGCGGACAGGATGTCCAGCGTCGGGTAGGGGTTGGTCACGGCACGCCAGGGCAACTGCGGCAACGCTCCGCCTGCCGCTCTGCGTGTTCGTCCGCCTTCGCGACGCCGCCGCGGATCTGCCGTCATTCCATTCGCTCCATCATCAGGGCTCAAAAAGGAGCCAGTCGATCGACGGCACGTACCGTCGCCGCGGCGTCGTCCGAACGGGCCTGCTGACCCGGCGGGACCTGCGCGACCTTCGCGGTGCGGATCGCGACGACACGGCCCGGGAAAAGGATGACCTCGTTGTCGCCGAATCCCGACATGGTCGGCAGGTAATGCAACTTGCGCGAGCGGCTTCCGACATAGGGAGTGAAGTGGAAACCCATTTTGTATAGCTCAGCGGGCGGTGCGTCAGCGGAGGGAGCCGGTGCGGGGAGCGAACGATCGCCTTTCTTGTCGATGGCCTGGTGCGCGGCCAGCAGTTGCCGCGTCAGTTCGCGATGCAGGATCTGCTGGCCACCGTGACGGCCTTCGTCCTGGTACAGCAGCGCGATCTTCGCCAGGTCGTCCAATGTCGGGTAGTAGCCGGCGTTGAACCAGGCGGGACCGTCACGCTCGCCGGGTTCGCGAGTGCGGACCGTGGGGCGTGCGCAATGCCGATCGGTCGCAGCACCTCGTCCTGCAGCATCTGCCACGCGTCGGCGGTCGGGCCGCGCACGGATTTCAGGAAGCGGTCGATCGCGATGCCGAGCAGGTAGTGATCCTGGTCCCGATACCGCATCACGGTGCCGGGCTCCCACGGATACGGGCGAAGACTGGCGTTGATCCGGGCAATTTTGTCGGCGTGCGAGTGCGCGGTGTACCAGCCGTCGTAGTCGCCTTCGAGGTAACCATCGCCGTCGTCGTTTGGATTCGTCTTGAACGTGCCGGTGCCGCCAAAGCCCGTGGCCATGTTGGCTGCGTCGATGAAGCGGATACGGTTCCACTTGGGGTCGAGCCCGGGCACGTAGTCCCCGATGCGCAGGTTCAAGACGTAGGGCCCATAGACTTCAGCGAGCCGCAGCAATGCCAGCGGCGGGGCGACGGCCTTCATCACCGAGCGCACGCCGAAGCGCATCTCCAGTGGGTAGGGGTAGTCGCCGTAGGCCGTGGGGGCCGCCTCGTAATACAGAGTGCCCTCATGCACCAGGCCCAGGCCGACCTGCCACTGGGGCAGGACAGGACCGCCAAAGCCGTCCAGCGTGCCGTGCGGGAGTCGTGCGCGCAGATCCGCCAATGGTCGTGTCGGCAACCGTGCTGCGAGTTCCGCGGCGGCCTCGCGTCGTGCCGTGTCGATGTCCGCGGCCGCTACGGGACTGACGGTCGCCGGGATCGAGCCCCACAGCACGCTATGCGGACTGAGCAGGTAAGGCGCTGTCTGCTGCACGAACTGGACGCGCAGCGAACTGACGGTCCCGCCCTTGTAGAGGAACGTCGCGAGACCCTGGTGCGCGTGGTTCTCGGTATCGTTCACCAGCATCAGAGGGAACGCGGCGCGCGACCACTCGCCGTCGGCCTGCTCGCGCCAGACCCTGCCGAACTGGGGGATGACGCGCCAGTAGCTGGCGACCTTGCCTGGCGCCGTTTCCCGCACCATGTCGCCGCGCTGCAACGGCACCAGCACTTCGCCGCGAGTGACGAAGCCGAGCGCCACGCCAGGGAAGAGTCGGGCGTCGCGGCCGTCGAGCACTGGCGTGGGCAGCACGGGCAGGGTCTGCATCGCCGTCGACTCGAGCCGCAGAGTGCCGGCAAAGTCCGGGGCAGGAAGCGCATCCGCGCCCGGCGCGAAAGCTGCGTTATCCACCGGCACGCTGGTCAGTTCAGAGCCCAGCATTGCGCGCACCGGCAAGGACTCGACGGCCGGGCTGGCGCCTGCACTCGACGCGAGCAACACGAGCAGCAGACCGGTTGCATAGGCCAACCGGCCGGGATTCCACCTGAACAGGGAGCGGCGCTGCATTGGATGATTCATGGGGACTGCTACCCTCGATCAGTGAATGTTGCCCTTGCGGGACGCCGCAGGTTTGCCGGAGACCGACGCTATCTTGCGCGGCGGCGACGAACCCGGCCGCCGCTCGTCGGTTGGCCGGTGAGCAAACGCCCGCCGGTAGGCGCTGCTGAAATGCGAGGTCGACTTGAAACCGAACTCGGCTGCAATGGCCCGCACCGATTGCGACGACTCGCGCAGCAAGGTGCGTGCCTGTGCGAGGCGCAGGCCCAGGTAGAACGCGCTGGGCGACGTGCCGAGGTGTCGCTGGAACAGCCGCTCGACCTGCCGGACCGACAATGCAACGTGCGTCGCGATCTCTTCGAGCCCGGGCGGGTCCGAGCGGGCCTGTTCCATCACCGATATGACCTCGGCGAGTTTCGGGCTGTTGATGCGATAGCGCGTGTGCACAGCCATGCGCTGACGGTCACCTTGCTCGCGGATGCGCGGGTGCATGAACTGCTCCGCGACGGACAGCGCGAGATCCGGCCCGTGATGCTCGCGAATGAAGTGCAGCATCATGTCGAGCGCCGCGGTGCCGCCCGAGCACGTGAAGACTCCGCGATCGACGACGAAAACATCGGGCTGCACCCGGGCACGGGGATACCGTGCGGCAAAGTCATCGGCATACTCCCAGTGCACGGTGCACCGTCGTCCGTCCAGCACGCCAGCCTCGGCCAGCAGGTATGAGCCGCCGCTCACGCCACCGATCAGGCACCCACGGCTCGCGAGCTGCCGCAGTCGTCCGCGCAGGCCGGGATACGTCTGCACCTGCAACGGTTCAAGGCCGATGCACACGAGCAGCATGTCGATGGCCGGGCAGTCGCCGAAGGCCGCTTGCGCCGCGATCGGGATGCCGTTGCTTGCCGGGACGGCAGCGCCATCCGGCGACATGATCACCCACTGGTAGTGTTCGCGACCGAGCAGTCGATTGGCGGAGCGCAGCGGTTCCAGTGCCGCCGAAAACGCCATCATCGAAAACTGCGGGAACAGCAGGAAGCCGAGCCTGAGCGTGGTTTTCCTGGACATCGCCTTCAGGCGGTCGCGTCGAGCTTGACGTTGCGCGTCTCAGGGGCCAGCGCGTAACAGACGATGCCCCCGGTCGCGAGCACGACAAAACAAGCGGTGAGGGCCGTGCGCACCCCCATCGAGGCCACCACCACCGGCAGCAGGAACGTGCTGGCGGCCGACCCGATGCGGCTGGCGGCTATCGCAAGGCCGATGCCGGAAGCGCGGAGGTCGGTGGGGAACAGCTCTGGCAGGTAGACGTAACAGAGGTTCGACGCTCCGGAGAGCACGCACGCGAATACGGCGAACAGGACGATGATGGTGACCGGGCCCGGGTCGTTGAGCACGATGAGCGCCAGCATCGCTGTAGCGGTGATGGCGAAGCTGCCGACGAGGAAGGTGCGGCGCGGCATGCGGTCGACCAGCAGCAGTCCGAGGACGGCGCCGAACAACAGCGAGAAGTTGTACACCAGGCCGCCGACGAAGCTGTCGCCCACGGCCAGCGCATCCAGCACTCGCGTGACGAACGTTCCCACGGCGAAGTAGGGGATGACCTGGCAGGTGAAGAAAGTGCATGCCACCAGCGTGCGGACCCGCCAGCGTGGCGACAGCAATTGCGACCAGCGGCCGACAGGGGAGGGTGCCGCGGGTGCCGGGACCGGCGGCGCGACGTCTCGTCCGATGCAGCGTTGCACGATCGCGGTGGCAGCCGCGACCTGCCCCTGTGCAACGAGCCAGAGGGGCGATTCGGGCAGGCCGATGCGCAAGGGCAGGATCAACAGGCAGGGAACGACGCTCGACAACAGCATCCAGCGCCAGGCCTCGGGGCCGAGGTCGGCCAAGGCGAAACCCACGAAGAATGCGCAAGTAAAGCCGCCGGCCCACGCGACCGACAGCGTGCTCATGATGCGACCGCGAAAGGCGCATGGCGTGAACTCGGTGAGTAGCGCCTTGCTCACGACGTAGTCGGTGCCGAGCAGGAAGCCGATGACCAGTCGCAGGGCCAGTAGTTGCGCCGCCGTCTGCACGAAGAACTGCGCGCCCGCGAAAATGGCGAGCAGGAGCATGTTGTAGGCGAAGATCGGCCGCCGCCCGAAACGATCGGCGTTGGGGCCGGTGAGCAAGGCGCCCAGGAACAAGCCGGCCAGCGACGCCCCGCCGATCAGGCCGAGCCAGAGTGGCGTCAGCCCAAGCTGTGGAGCGGCGAGACCGAGCGCAATGCCGATGATGCCGAGGCCGAATCCGTCGCTGAATACGCCGCCGAAACTCGCCACGGCGACGCGCACGTGAAACGGACGCAACGGCGCGTCGTCATACGCATGGACTGCTTCGACGGACAACGGCGCTTCTCCCCCATGAGGTCGCGCGTGACGACCCAGCCGCATCTTTGCATGGGAAACGGATCGTCTAATGTCGTCTAAACGACACTATTTTTCAACCAAGCGACACTGCGTCCGGGAAGCGCCCGAACGACGGCAGCGGGTATCGCTGTCGCCGTCCGCAGGCAGCCTGCGAATCAATCAGGAATGATGCAGCCCTTGTTCATGACGTCGTTCGGGTCGAACACGCGCTTGAGCTTTTCCAGGATGTAGTACGACGAGCCGTACTCTTCCCTGATCCAGGGCGTGCGGGCCTTGCCCATGCCGTGGTGATGCACGACGGACCCGCCCAGCTTCAGCGTTTCTTCGCAGATCACGCGGTTGATCTCGGTGCGGTACTTCTCCACTTCCTGCTCGGGCGGGCAGTTCACGTTGTAGTAGTAGATGAAGTACATGTTGGTGCCGTTGATGTAGCTGTGCGAGCTGTGCCCGCCGGCCACCGTGATGTCGGGCACCTCGGCCTTCAGGCGCTTGAGCGCGTTCTCGTAGATGTCGCAGATCGTGCTCCAGTCCGCGGACACTTCGGTGGTGCGGCCCATGGTCTTGGTCGCGATGATTTCCTTGCGCTCGTTGGCGATCTTGTCCGCGCCCCAGTTGAGGTCGGCGAACCATTCCTCGAGGTGGTGCGGATCGACCGGCTTGCACTCCGGGAACTGCGCCACGATTTCCTTGATGCCTTCGATCGTCGCCTTGACGATGCCGGCCGGGCCCTCGGCCATGAACAGCAGCACGCAATCGTCCTTCGCCGCGAACTTGGAGAAGTGGAACGCGCCATCGGGCGGATCGTAGAGGCGGGCGACCGACGGCTTGTAGCCGCCGACCATCACCTGGCGCAGCGCCTCGAAACCGGGGCGCATGTTCTTGAGCGTGTAGCCCACGAACGTGTTGTTCTGCGGCATGTACGGGAACAGCTTCACCGTGACTTCGGTGATGTAGCAGAGCGCGCCTTCGTTGCCGATGACGACGTGGCGGATGTCCGGGCCCACGGCGCGACGCGGCACGTTCTTGATGCGGGTCACCGTGCCGTCGGCAAAGACAGCCTCGCAACCGACGACCATGTCTTCGATGCCGCCGTACAGCGTCGAGAACTGGCCGATGCTGCGGGTGGCGACGAGACCGCCCATCTGCGCGATCGGCTTCGACTGCGGCGAGTGACCGGTGGTGACGCCCACCTTGCGGCATTCGTCCTCGAGCGTCTGCAGGCAGACGCCGCACTGGGCGGTGGCCTGCATGTTGTAGGTGTCGATCTTGAGGATCGAGTTCATGCCGGAGCCGTCGAGCACGATCGAGTTCGCCACCGCGGTCTCGAGACCGCCTTCAGTGGCCGTGCGGCCAGTGCGGGCCACGACGTTGATGCGGCTCTTGTTGGCGAACTGCAGGACGTCGACGACATGCTGCGTGCTGCGCGCCATCACGACGGCGGCGGGAATCGGCCGGGTGAAGACCCCGTGCACGTCCTCGTACAGGCGCAGGCGATCGATGCTGCTCTGCTTCAGCTCTTTTTCGTCGGTGACGACATTCGCGCCTCCGACGATGCTCTGCAGTCCCTGGACGATGGCGGTCTTGCTCAAGGCCATGATGCGGTCCTTTAATGAAAGAGAGGCCAGGACCGTTCGAGGACCTGGTCAGTGGAATGACGGATGTCGCGGTACACCTCGGCGTTCATGCGGGCGTACATCTCGGTGTTGGCGGCGTTGGGCGTGAACGCTTCCCGCGGCTTCTCCATGCGCGCCACGGCGGTCGCGAAATCCGGATAGACACCGGTAGCGACTGCGGCACAGATGGCCGAACCCAGGCTGGCACCGCCCGGGCCGCGCGCGCGCGAGGCCGGAATGCCGAAGACGTCGGCGAAGATCTGCATGAACAGCGGGCTGGTCGACCCGCCCCCGGAGATGACTACCTCGCGCAGCGTCGTGCCCAGTTCGGTAGCCATCGCGTCCACCTTGTCTTTCATGGTGAGCGCGATGGCTTCGAGAATGGAGCGATACCCGTGCGCGCGGGTGTGGCGGGCATCGAAGCCGAGCATGATGCCCTTGCGGTGCGGGTGGTCCGTGGGCGCGAGCCAGTCGAGCACGCTCATGAGGCCGTCGCTGCCGGCGGGCACCTGCAGTGCTTCCTGCTCGAGCACCTGCTCGCGCGTGACGCCGCGGGCGGCCGCGGCCGCTGCGAATTCGGGGCCGAGCAGGTCCATGAACCACGTGAGCGTCCACATCCCGCGACGAATGCCGTGGCTTTCGTACAGGTAGCGGCCAGGCACGCAGCCGAAGTTGGTCCAGAAGTTCTGTGCGTCCTGTCGATTGCGCTCGCCGTGCACCATCGACGCGATGTACGTGCCGAGCGAGATCAGCGCGGTGCGGTCATCGAGCGAGCCGGAACCCAGGGCTTCGACGGCCTTGTCGTTGGCCGTCACGACCACAGGCAGGCCGGCTGGAATGCCGGTGGCGGCAGCAGCGGCGGCCGTGACGTGCCCGGCGATCTCGCCTGGCAGCTGCAGCTGAAACAACTGGTCACGCCGCACGTTGAATTGCTGCAGCAGCGCCGCGTCGTCGCTCCATTGCCAGCGGTCGGTGTCGATCGGCCACTGCAGCAGGATGTTGTTCGCCGCGGTGTCCCGGAACTCGCCCGTGAAGCGATGAGTCAGGTAGCCCGAAGACGTCGTGGCGTAGGCGACGGCGGGATCGTCGGGCATGTAGGGCTGGTAGGCACGGGTATCCATCCAGCTCATGACGGGCTGGGCGAGCGAACCATCTGCGCGCAGGAACGCCTTGCAGCAGCGGATCGTGCACAGGCCCACGCCGATGATCTCGCTGCGATCGCCCTTGAACGCCGCGAGCGCCTGCTGGCTTGCGGCAACGATGGAGTCCCAGAGGTCGTCGTCGGGATGCTCGACGATGCCCGGTCGCGGCCGGCTCGAGGGACGCAGCACCTGGCGGCCTTCGGCGACTGCGTTGCCCTCGAGGTCGTAGACGACGACCTTGGTGCTCTGCGAGCCGTTGTCGACGCCGATGATGTAGCGGCCCGGTTGCGGCATCGCGCGTCAGCGGACCAGGTAGCCGCCGTCGACGACGAGCAGGTGCCCGTTGACGTAATTCGACGCGCGGCTCGAGAGGAAGACGAGGGCGCCCATCAGATCGACCGGCTCGCCCCAGCGTTCGGCGGGGATGTGGTCGAGCACGCGCTGGTTGGTGACCGGATTGCTGCGTGTCTGCCGCGTGATCTCGGTGGCGTAGTAGCCCGGCGCGATGCCGTTGACCTGGATGTTGTGCATGGCGAGTTCGTCGCAGTAGGCCTTGGTGAAGCCGGCGAGGCCATGCTTGGTGGCCGCGTAGGCAGAAGACCAGCGTCCGCCCAGGAACGAGAACAGCGAGCAGATGTTGACGATCTTGCCGCTCTTCTGCGGGACCATCCGCTTCGCCGCCTCGTAACTGAGTTCGAAGGCGGCGGTGAGGTTGACTGCAACCGTCGCGTCCCATTGCGGACGACCGAAATCGAGGACCTCCGCCATGGGGCAGATGCCCGCGCTGTTGACCAGGATGTCGATCCGGCCGAAGCGCTCGACGCATGTATCGATCACCGTGGCCGCGGCACCTGGAGCAGTGATGTCGATCTTGAGGTATTCGTAGCGACGACCCGTGGCTTCGATCAGCGGGCCCGTCTTGCCGTCGTCATCCATCACGCTCGGGACGAACACGTCGGCACCCGCCTTGGCGAGCGCGAGCGAGAAGGCCTGGCCGAGTCCGGTGTTGCCGCCCGTGACGATTGCTTTCTTCCCGGCGAGCGAGAAGAAATCCATGGCGAATTCACTGATGTCCATCGCGCGTGGCTCCGTCGGCCTCGTTGCCGCATCCACGCGGTCGGGCTCGTCAATTGGGTTGGCGCTCGCAGCCGAAGCGCGGGCGAAGTATAGCCTGCGACTCGCAGCAGCGCGGAAGGCTCTCGCAGCGTTTTTGCGGCATTGTTTGACGCGGGCCGTCGCTGCCTGTTACCAATACGTCAGAAGATTTTTACGCAGGGGAAGGCAATGCGTTTGAGCTGGCGCCCGGGGGCGGGCCCCCTGCTCCCAATGCTCCGCACGTTCGGGCAGGTGGCGCTCGCGCTGCTTGCCGGCGTGGGGGCAGCCACCGGTGCTGCAGCAGCCTCGGTCGATCCTCCTGCCTGCCGCACCGTGCGCCTTGCGGACGTGGGCTGGACTGCAGAAACCGCGACGACGGCCGTGTTCGGCCAGATCCTGACGGATCTCGGTTACAAGCCCGTCATAACCGTGCTTTCGGTGCCGGTGACGTTCGAGTCCATGAAGAACGGCGACATCGACGTGTTCCTCGGCAACTGGATGCCGGCGCAGTCCTCGATGCTGAACCCGTTCCTCGAAGATGGCTCGATCACCGTCGTCAGGCACAACCTGGTGGGTGCCAAATACACGCTCGGCGTGCCAGCCTATCTGCACGATGCGGGCCTCAAGGATTTCGCCGACATCCAACGATTCCGAAAAGAGCTGGGGGCATCGATTTACGGCATCGAGCCCGGCAACGACGGCAACCACCTCATCCTCGATCTCATCAAGGCCAACAAGTTCGGGCTCGGCGGCTTCAAGCTGGTCGAATCGAGCGAGCAGGGCATGCTGGCGCAAGTCGAGCGCGCCTACCGCGAACAGAAGCCGGTGGTGTTTCTGGCCTGGTCCCCGCATCCGATGAACACGCATTTCAACGTGCGCTATCTCACCGGCGGCGACGACGTGTTCGGGCCGAACTTCGGCGCCGCCACCGTCAGTACGCTGGCGCGCAAGGGCTACCTCGAGCAATGCCCGAACCTGGGCCGCCTGCTGCAGAACCTCGAGTTCTCGGTCGACATCGAGAACGAATGGATGGACCAGATCCTGACGGACAAGGTGCGCACGGCCGATCTCGCCGTGCAGTGGCTGGCAGGCAAGCCGCCTGAGCTCAATCAATGGCTGGCCGGCGTGCAGACGTTCGACGGCAGGCCCGCGCTGCAGGCCGTGGACACCCCCGTCAAGACCAGCAAGCTCAACGTCTTCGAAACGTGGATCACGACCAACAAGATTCCGGTCGGTGACGCGGCAACCACCTTCGTCGAGTACACCAAGCGTCATGCGCGCGGCCTGTTCGATGGCATCGCCAGCGTGCTGACCGGCGCGACGAACGTCGTCGCGAAGATACTGAACGGCGTCCCGGCCCTCGTGCTGATCGCGCTGATCGCTGCACTCTCCTGGGTGCTGCGCCGCTCCGGCGGGCTGGTGATCTTCGTCGTGCTGGCGCTGCTCTTCATCATGAACCAGGGCTATTGGGACGCCACGCTGGAAACCCTCACGCTGGTGCTGGTCGCCGCGCTGGTGTCGACGCTGATCGGCGTGCCGCTCGGCGTCTGGAACGCCAAGAGTCCGCGCATGTTTGCAGCGATGCGTCCCGTGCTCGACCTGATGCAGACGCTGCCGACGTTCGTCTACCTCACGCCCACGCTGGTGCTGTTCGGCTTAGGGATCGTGCCGGGCCTGATTTCCACGATCATCTTTGCGCTGCCCGCGCCGATCCGGATGACCCAGCTCGGCATTTCATCGGTGCCCAAGACGCTGCGCGAAGCGGGGCAGGCGTTCGGCGCCACGCCGTTGCAGCTGCTGTTCAAGGTCGAACTGCCGAGCGCGCGACCGATGATCCTGGCCGGCATCACCCAGTGCATCATGCTGAGCCTCTCGATGGTCGTCATTGCCGCGCTGGTCGGCGCCGGAGGGCTCGGCGTACCCGTCGTGCGCGCGCTCAATACCGTCCAGGTCGGCATGGGTTTCGAGGCGGGGCTCGCGATCGTGCTGCTGGCCATCATGCTCGACCGCATCTCGCGACCTGCCGAGAAGAAGGGCCAGGAATGAACACCGCGGCAGTCGAGTTCGACGGCGTCGACATTCTTTTTTCCGCCGAGACGGGGCGCAAGCGCGACGCCGCGATCAAGACGGCGCTGAAGCTGCTCGACGAGGGTCGTGATCGCAACGAGATCGAAACGGCGACCGGCGTGGTGGTGGGCGTCAGCAATGCCAGCCTCACCGTGCAGCGCGGGCAGATCTCGGTGCTCATGGGCCTGTCAGGTTCGGGCAAGTCGACGCTGCTGCGGGCCGCCAATGGGCTCAACCGGGTGACGCGCGGGCGCGTCATGGTGAACGACGGCGAGAAGCAGGTCGACGTGGCGACCTGCGACGCCGGCAGCCTGCGGCGCCTGCGTCGCGGCACGATCGCGATGATCTTCCAGCAGTTCGGCCTGCTGCCGTGGCGCACCGTGCGCGAGAACGTGGGCCTCGGCCTCGAGTTGCGCGGCGAATCCGTCGCCGACCGCCGCCGTGTCGTCGACGAAAAGCTGCAACTCGTCGGCCTCGAGCGCTGGGCCGACCGCTATGGCCACGAGCTGTCGGGCGGCATGCAGCAGCGCGTCGGTCTCGCGCGGGCCTTCGCCACGGACGCGCCGATCCTGCTGATGGACGAGCCGTTCTCCGCGCTCGATCCGCTGATCCGCAACAAGCTGCAGGACGAGTTGCTTGCACTGCAGGCGCGCGTGCGCAAGACGATCGTCTTCGTCACGCACGACCTCGACGAGGCCTTGAAGCTCGGCAACCAGACCTCCGTGCTCGAAGGCGGCCGCATCGTGCAGACGGGCACGCCCGAGGACATCGTGCTGCGCCCTGCGAACTCCTACGTCGGCGAGTTCGTCCAGCACATGAACCCGTTGTCGGTGCTGAATGGCCGCATGGTGATGCGCGCCTGGAGCGAACTCGCGGCCGACGGCGCCCAGCGCTGGCTCGACCCGGGCCGACAGTTCAGCGCCGTGCTCGATGAACAGGGCCGGCCGGTGGCCGCCGCGTTCGAAGGTCGCTCGCTCGCCCTGCGCACCTCGGCGGCCGAGGGGGAGGGGTTGATCGTGGCGGACATCGACACACCCCTGCGACAGTTGATCCAATGGTGCCGCTCCGGCAACCCCGTGCTGCTCGCCGAAGGCGGGGCAGTGCAGGGCGTCTGCGGCCCGACCGACGTCATCCGCGCGCTGGCCACCAGCGATGCGCGCGCTCATGCCCACACCTGATCGCATCCAGACACGCAAAAAAGGGAACTCAACCATGCGAACCCACCGCCCGCTTCACCAGGCCGTCCGTGCAACCGGCTCCGTCGCCGGCGCCGTTGCCGCAGCGCTCGCCGTGGGTGTGCCGTTCGCGGCACACGCGCAGCAGGAAGGCGCCAGTTCCGGCATCGAGGAGATCATCGTCACGGCTCAACGCCGCGAGGAAAACCTGCGGGACGTGGGTATCGCCGTCACGGCGCTCGGCACCGAGGCAATCACCAACCTGAACATCACGGTCGCCACCGACATCACGCGCGCAGTGCCCAGCCTGAAGATGAATGCCTATTCGTCTTCGCAGGTGGTGTTCAACATCCGCGGCGTGTCGCAGAACGACTATGGCGACCAGCAGGAGCCGCCCGTTGCCGTCTACCAGGACGACAGCTACTCGAGCACGATCAACCTCGCGAGTTTCCCGATCTTCGACCTGGCGCGTGTCGAAGTCCTGCGCGGGCCGCAGGGCACGCTGTTCGGACGCAACGCGACCGGCGGCGCGATCCAGTTCATCTCGAATCGGCCGACCAAGGATCTGCAGGGATATGCCACGCTCACGGCCGGCAGCTACGGCCAGTTCATGGCTGAAGGCGCGGTTTCCGGACCGCTCACCGACACCTTCCAGGCGCGCATCGCGGCCATCAGCAACACCGACGACGGCTACATGGAATCGGTGATCCCGGGCGTGCCGGATCGCGGCGGCAACGATCATTACGCGGTTCGCGGGCAACTCGCCTGGCAGCCCTCCGATACCGCCGATCTCAACCTGATCATCCGCTACATGAAGGCGGACAAGGAGACTCAGGCGGGCATTTACTCGCACGAACCGGCCTGTCCCAATGACCAGCTTCCAGGGCGAGTTCACCGGCGCCAACCAGTCCTGCGCGTTCTGGGGCACCGGTCCGGGCGAGGCGGGCACCGGCTATCGCAACGATGCGATCACGCCGAGCCGCGGTGGCGACCCGTGGAAGACAGCCGAGACGCAGCGCTCCTACGTCGATCGCGAGATCAAGGGCGCCACGCTGCATGCCGACTTCGACATCGGCGAGTTGCATCTCGTTTCGATCACCGATTACCAGGACGCCGAGAAGTTCTATCTCGAAGGTGGCGACGCGGGGCCCGTCGATGGCGTGCTGTTCTACCAGGGCAGCGAACTCGAACAGATCTCCCAGGAATTCCGCCTGTCTGGCACTGCGGGCAGTCACACGTGGGTCGCGGGCCTGTATGGCATGCAGGTGGATGGCGATTACACCGGCAAGTTCGCCACGCCGTTCTACGGTTACGACCCCACCATCGTGATGAGCCAGGAGACGACGTCGTATGCGGTGTTCGCGCAGGACGAATGGCAGTTCGCCGACGAATGGCAGCTGATCGTCGGTGCGCGCTACTGGAACGACGAGCGCGAAGGCTCGTACTTCGGGTTTGCGCCCGAGGTGCCGGGGCTTTCGGCGCCGGTCACCATCATCTTCAACCGGAACGAAGTCTTTCCGGGCGGCAGCAGCATCCGGCCGGGCGACGCGAGCACCGGGTTCGACGGCATCACCGCGCGCGTGCAGGTTGACTGGAAGCCTTCCGACGACCTGCTGCTCTACGGCAGTTTCAACCGTGGCAGCAAGAGCGGCGGCTACACGTTCTCGACCGGCACGCCGTACGATGCGGACGGCAGCCAGGACGTTCCGCGCACGTTCCTCGAGGGCATCCCGTTCGACGAAGAAACGCTGGACGCCTATGAACTCGGCGCCAAGGCCACGCTCGGCGACTACACGAGCCTGAACGTCGCTGCGTTCTACTACGACTACTCCGATTACCAGGCGTTCGCGCAGTTCGGCCCGGTGCAGACCGTCATCAACCTCGACGCGGAAACCACGGGCCTCGAGGCCGAGCTCACCTCGCGCCCGCTGGACGGCCTGACGCTGCAGCTCGGTGTCTCGTTCCTCGATTCCAAGGTCAAGGACGTGCCGTTGCCGGACGGTGTGACCATCGAAGATCACGACCTGCCGCAGGCACCCGAGTTCTCGGGCAGCGCGCTCGCACGATACGAGTTCCCGCTGGCCGGCGGCCTGATCGGCATCCAGGGCGACGTGCAGTACTCGAGCGAGTTCTGCTTCACCGTGCTTTGCGCGCCGGTCGAAGAAGAGGGGTCGTACACGGTGGTCAATGCACGGCTCAGCTACGAGAGCGACAGCGGGCGCTGGGGCGTTGCGGCGTTCGCCAACAACCTGTTCGACGAGGAGTACCGCGTGTATGCCTTCGACAGCTCGCTGTTCGCGGGCGTGGTCGCGGGCGTCTATGCCAAGCCGCTCTGGTACGGCATCAGCGCCACCTACCGGTTCGGAGCGCTCTAAGGCGACCGCCTCCGTGCGCCACCCCTGGGGGTGACGCACGGGGGTAAGTCGTTGTCGCAAATTGATCAGTTGCCGGTCAGCCCGGCGACCATACTGCTGGCCTCGAATCCTGGATCGGAGCCGCCATGGCCAACACGGAAGACCTGCAGTCCGCCGCCGAACGCCGTCCCTCCCGGTCCAGCGGTCGTGATGCCAAGCGAGCGGCGCGCGCAGCGCGTTCGTCAGCCTCAGTTCCGTACATCACGCGTTCGGTGCCGTATTACGAGGTCGTGAGCGAGGAAGGGCTGGCCGTCATCGAGCGCAACGCCGAGACGATCCTCGCTGACTACGGCATCGAGTTCCGCGAAGACGACGAGGCGCTCGCGATCCTGCGTGCGCACGGCGCCGACGTGCAGGGCTCGCTCGTGAAGTTTCCACGCGGCCTGTGCCGCGAGCTGGTGCAGAAGCATGCGCCGCGCGAGTTCGTGCAGTACGCGCGCAATCCCGCGCGCAACGTCCGCATCGGCGGCAACTCCACCGTCTTTGCGCCGGCCTACGGCTCGCCGTTCATCCTGAACGCCGACGAGGGCCGCCGTTACGCGCGCCTCGACGATTTCCAGAATTTCGTGAAGCTCGCCTACATGGCGAATTCGCTGCATCACTCGGGCGGCACGATCTGCGAACCGGTGGACCTGCCGGTCAACAAGCGTCACCTGGACATGGTGTACAGCCACATCAAGTACAGCGACAAGCCCTTCATGGGCTCGGTGACGGCGCCGGAGCGCGCGCAGGACAGCGTCGAGCTGGCCAGGATCGCCTTCGGTCCGGAGGCGGTCGACCCGGTCACTGGCAAGCTCCGCACGATGATGATCAGCCTCATCAACGTGAACTCGCCGATGGTGTACGACGCGACGATGCTCGGCGCGCTCAAGGTGTACGCGCGCGCCAACCAGGCGACGATCATCACGCCGTTCATTCTCTCGGGCGCGATGTCGCCGGTCACGGTGGCGGGCACGGCTGCACAGACGCTGGCCGAGGCGCTTGCAGGCATGGCGTTCGCGCAGATGGTGAACCCCGGCGCGCCCGTCGTGATGGGCAGTTTCGCGTCGTCCATCTCGATGCAATCCGGCGCACCCACGTTCGGCACGCCCGAACCCGCGCTGGTGCTGTACACGATGGCGGCGCTCGCGCGTCGACTCGGCGTCCCGTTCCGCTCGGGCGGTAGCCTCTGTGCTTCGAAGGTGCCCGATGCGCAGGCCGCGTTCGAATCCGCGCAGACGCTGCTGCCGACGTGCCTCGCGGGCGTGAACTTCGTGCTGCACACCGCGGGCTGGCTCGAAGGCGGCCTCGCGATGGGCTACGAGAAGTTCATGATGGACGTCGACCAGGCGGGAATGATGCACACGCTGCTGGCCGGGGTCGATCTCACGGAGAACGGCCAGGCGATGGACGCCATCCGCGAAGTGGGGCCGGGCAATCACTTCCTGGGTTGCGCACACACGCAGGCCAACTTCGAGAGCGCGTTCTACCGCTCGCCACTCGCCGACAACAACAGTTTCGAGCAGTGGCAGGCCGAAGGCTCGCTCGACATGGCGCAGCGCGCCAACGCGCAGTGGAAGCGGCAGCTCAGCGAGTATGTCGCGCCGCCGCTGGATCCGGCGATCGACGATGCGCTGCTCGATTACATCAGCCGCCGCAAGGCCGCAGCGCCCGACTCCAACGTCTGAGTGCTGCACCTCTCCCGCCTTGGCGGGAGAGGTCCGCCCCGGAGGGGCGGGGTGAGGGTCGGTGCGTGTCCCCTGTTTCCGTGTTCCGCTAGACTGCAGGCCGGCCGACCCAACGAATCATCGATAGCGAGTCCACCCTGATGCGTCAATTCATCGTGCGCGCAGCCTGCGCGTCGCTGCTGTTGCCCCTGTCCCTGGTTGCGAGCGTCGCTCACGGCGCGGCCGAACCGGTCCGCCGCACCATCACCCACGAGGATGTGTGGCTCATGCAGCGCCCGGGCGCGCTGGCGGCCAGCCCGGATGGCCGCTGGTTCGTCGCCTCGGTGGCGGAGCCTTCCTACGAGGAAGACAAGCGGCGCAGCGACCTCTGGCTCATGCCCGCCGATGGCAGCAGCGGCTCGCCGCGCCGTCTCACCTCGAGCAAGAGCTCCGAAGGCGATCCGGTATGGAGTCCCGACTCCACTCGTATCGCTTTTTCCGCCAAGCGCGAAGACGACGAGGCGGAGCAGATCTACGTGCTCGATCTCGGCGGCGGCGAGGCCCAGCGCGTGACCAACTGGCCGGGCGGCGCCAAGGCGCCGCGCTTCAGTCCGGACGGCCGTGCGATTCTGTTCGCCGGGCCCACGCACCCGGGCGCGCTGACGCTGGAGGACAACGTCAAGGCAGCCGCCGACCGCAAGGCACGCAAGTACAACGCCCGCGCCTACGACTCTTTCCCGATTCGTCACTGGGACCGCTGGCTCGACGAACTGCGCCCGTCGCTGATCGTCCAGCCACTCGACGGCAATTCGACGCGCCCGCGACCTGCTCGCGGGCAGCGCGCTGCGCAAGGAGCGGGGATTCGGCGGCCGGCTCGGCAACGAAGGCGACACCCTCGATGCCGCATGGACGCCCGACGGCAGCGGCGTCGTGTTCGCCGCCACCACCAACCGGCATGAGGGTGCCCGCGCCGAGGTCATCGCCTCGCTCTGGCACGTGCGGCTGGACGGCGGCGAGCCAAGGCGTCTGACCGGCGAGGAGGGGGACTACTCGTCACCCGCATTCACGCCCGACGGCGCAGCGCTGCTCGCCAAGGTGCAACCCACCTCCACGCGCTGGGTGTACTCGACCGACCGCCTGGTGCGCTGGTCGTGGCCCTCGTTGGGCGAGCGCAGGATGATCACCGCAGGCGTCGCGGAGTCGGTGGGCCAGTACGTGGCCGCCCCCGACAACCGTCGGGTGTTTCTTCATCGCGGAGCAGGCCGGTCGCGACAAGTTGTTCCAGGTGCCGCTCGACGGTGGCCCGCCGTCGCAAGTCGGCCAATTGGACGCCGGGCCTACGCGCGAATCGCGGTTGGCGGACGGAGCGGCTGCACCCGTGCTCGGCGCGATCTGGTCGAGCGCGGCGAGTCCGCACGAGGTGGGGCGCGTGGACCTCGCTACGGGCCGCTGGTCTGCGCTCACGACGTTCAACTCGGCGCGTGCCGCCGCTATCGACCTGGCAGCCGGCGGAAGACGTTCTGGTTCGATCTCGAAGCGCGGCAAGCGCATCCACAACCTGCTGGTAAAGCCGCCGGGCTTCGACCCGCAGAAGAAGTATCCGCTGTTCGTCGTGATCCACGGCGGCCCGCACGCTCATGTGGAAGGACGAATTCTTCCTGCGCTGGAACTACAACCTGCTCGCGAGCCCGGGCTATGTGCTGCTGCTCACCAACTACAGCGGCTCGACGGGTTTCGGCGAGGAGTTCTCGCGCAGCATCCAGGGCGACCCGCTCGCCGGGCCCGCCAACGAGATCAACGAGGCAGCAGACGAGGCCATCGCGCGCTACAAGTTCATCGACGGCAAGCGGCAGGTTGCGGGCGGGGCCAGCTACGGCGGACACCTGACCAACTGGCTCGCGGTTTCGACCGATCGCTACCGTGCGCTTGTCAGCCATGCCGGCCTCTACGACCTGCGCAGCCAGTGGACCACCAGCGACGTGGTCTATCACCGCGAACGCAACGTAGGGGGCCCCGCCTGGGAGTCGCTCCCGCTGTGGCGGGAACAGAGCCCGTTCTACCGCTCGGAAAAGTTGCGGACTCCCATCCTGCTCACCTTCGGCGAGAAGGACTTCCGCGTGCCGCTCAACAACGGCATCGAGTTCTGGACGGTGCTGCAGCGACAGGACGTGCCGAGCCGGCTCGTCGTGTTCCCTGACGAGAACCACTGGGTGCTGAAAGGCGAGAACAGCCGGTACTTCTACCAGGAGGTCCACGCCTGGCTGGCGAAGTACCTGTAGCGACGGACGCTATACGACGCCTTCGCACGGTTCCGGCGTTCGCTCCGGCCTGTCCTGCCGCGCTTGGAAAGGCAGACACGCGCGCGTCAGGACACGCCGGACCGAGCGCTTTTCCTAAGCCGTCTTCACAGTCACTTTGCTGGCGACACGTCCTCGAACACGGGCTTGGCCATTGGCTTGCCGCCGATGTATCGCGCGAGCCAGCTTTGCACCTCGTAGTTCCAGTAGATCGAGTTCTGCGGCGAAAGGATCCAGTGGTTCTCGTTGGGGAAATATGACCAGCCTCGAAGGCACGCCCATGCTTTGCAGGATTCCGTAGAGAGACAAACCCTGGCCGTAGGGCACGCGGTAGTCCAGTTCGCCGTGCAGGATCAGCATCGGCGTCTTGAAGTTCTTGGCGTAAGTGATCGGGTTGTTGCGCTGCATGGCCTCGGTGTTCAGCCACGGCGTTCCGCCATAGACCTGGTCGTCGAAGATGTAGTTGGTGATGTCCGCGCCGTACTGGCCGATGAAATCGCTCACGCCGGCATGATTGACGATGGTCTTGAAGGCATCCGTGTGACCCAGCATCCAGGTGGCCAGGTAACCGCCGTAGCTGGCACCCGCGGCAGCGACGTTGTTGCGATCGATGGCGGGAATTTTCTCGAATAGATACGCGTTGGCCCGGAGAATGTCCTCCAGGGGCTTCTCGCCCCAGGCGCCGTTGATGCTGCGCGCAAAGCGCTCGCCAAATCCGGTCGAGCCGTGCCGATTGACCCAGGCGACGATGTAGCCGGGGCTGGCAAAGACGTGGTGGTTCCAGCGATAGCCGAACGAGTCGCGCACCATGGTCTGCGGGCCGCCGTGCAGCAGTTGCACCAGCGGGTACTTCTTCGCGGGGTCATAACCGGGGGGGTAGGTCAGCCAGAGCTGCACCTCATCGTCATTGGCCCCTTTGAAGCGATGGGATTCCACCCGGCCGAGGTCGAGCCCGGCGAACAGTTCGTCGTTGAAGTGGGTGAGCTGGCGCGGCTTGCGGCTTTTCGCGTCCAACACGTACAGCTCGGCTGCGCGCAGGTTGTTCTCATGCAGGAACACCAGCCGGCCGCCGGCGCTGTGCAGTCCCGTATTACTGCCTTCTGCAAACACTGGTTCAAATCCGCTGCCATCGGCCCGCATGACGAACAGGGGCACGCGACCCTGGCTCTCGGCCTGCAACCAGAGCTTGCGGCCGTCGGCCGCAAAGGCGATGTCCTCGATGGAGAGATCCACCGCGGCGGTCAGCGGTGTATTGCGGTTGTCGGCCAGGGTGTGTCGCCACAGCCGCTGCAGTTCGCCGGCGACGGTCGGGAGTTGCTGACGCGTGAACAGCACCGTCTTGCCATCGGGCGAGAACTGCGGCGCGGCATCGATGCGAGGGTTGTCAGGGGTCAGGTTCGTGAGCGTCCCGCTGCCATCGGTGGGCAGCAGGTAGATGTCGGGGTTGGGATGCTCGGAGTAGGGCGGCGGTATGCTGTTGAGTACGATCGCGACGTGACGACCATCGGGGGCGACTGAATACTGCGCTTCGCCGTTGAAGTTGAAGGGCCCTTCGCGGCCGGGCAGCAGGTCCTGCACGGCCCGGGTCGCAAGGTTCACCTTGAGCAGGCGGTCGGCGAGGCCATCGGTGAGGTTCTTGTCGAACAGGCGGAACTGTCGCAGCTCGGTGACGTAGGCCGTCATCTTCGAGTCCTTGCGCCGCTTCGCCTCTTTTTTCATTGCCGCCCAGTCGGCTTGCTCCAGCTTGCCCACCAGTGCGGGAATGACCTGGGTCGCAAAAAGGATGCCCTGGTCGCCCGGCAACCATTTCGGTTCGCGGATGCCGTAGGGCAGTTCGAGGATTTCCTCTGCCTCGCCGCCGTCGACGGGGATGACGTAAAGGGCCGCCGCTTCGTCGTCGCTGCGTTTGGAGACGAAGACGATGCGCTTGCCGTCCTGGCTCCAGTCCGGCGAGCCATCGCTGCCCGGTGACGAGGTGAGCCGGCGGGTTGCGCCGGTGCTCACATCGGTGAGCCACAGGCTGGCCGTAGGCTTGTTTTTTTCAACGCTCCATTCCTGCACGCTGTAGACGGCGCGCTGGCCATCGGGCGACAACACAGGCGGGCTCAGCCGCTTGACGGCCCAGAGGTCCTGCGCGGTGATCGGTCGGCGGTTGTCGGCGGCATGCGCTGGCAGTACTGCGCAGGCCAGCAGCAGGCCGAGGATCGCGCGTGGCCGGAAGGACGGGAAGCGCATGGCGGGTCCAAATAGGGTCTGGGGCGACAACCCTAACGCTTTGTCGCGCCGAACGAAATCACCGCGGACAGAATTTTAAAGGCGGACCTGCGTGCCAAGTGCACGGGTGACGACGACCAGGCAGTCCATGCGGTACAGGATGCATGCGTGCCAGGCCCTCACCCGCCGCTTCGCGTCGACCTCTCCCGCCGGCGCGGGAGAGGTGAGGACCACCAGGCACTTCGCGTCGACCTCTCCCGCCGACGCGGGAGAGGTGGGGAGAGGTCGAGGTCCGTCAGGCCGGACGCGTGGGCCTTCGGCTCCTGCTGCCGCGCGTCTCGCCCGCCGGCTGCGCGGCCGTCTTGGGCGGCGGCAGGTCGACGACCTTGCGCAGGTTGGGGTAATCCGCGGTCTTGTGCGGAATCGCCATGGCCTCGACGAAGTGCTCCTGGAAACGCGGTTCGATCGCGGTCTCGATCTTCTCGACCTTGCCGACCAGCGTCTCGATGGTCGCGCGCGAACGCGAATCGAGCAGCGCGATGCGCGCTCCGGTGCCGGCCGCGTTGCCAGCGGATGTCACCTTGGCCAGGTCGCAGTCGGGGATCATGCCGAGCACGGTCGCGTACTTGACGTCGATGTGCGCGCCGAACGCGCCGGCCAGCCGGATACGGTCGAGCGTGGTCACGCCGAGGCGTTCCATCAGCAACTGGATGCCGGCCATCAGCGCAGCCTTGCCCAACTGAATCGCACGCACGTCGTTCTGCACGATCATCAGGCTCTGGGCGCCCTCGTGCAGCACGTAGGAGAACGTGCGGCCGTTCTGCACGACGCGCGGCGTGCGCGCAGCCATGTCGCCGTCGATCACGCCGTCCTGCGTGATGATGCCGGCGAGGTACATCTCGGCGATGACCTCGATGATTCCGGAGCCGCAGACTCCGGTGATGCCGATGTTCTTGACGGCCTCGGCGAACGCCGGATCATCGGACCAGAGGTCCGAGCCGATGACCTTGAAGCGCGGTTCGAGCGTTGCGCGATCGATGCGCACGCGCTCGATGGCGCCGGGCGCGGCACGCTGGCCGCAACTGATCTGGGCGCCCTCGAACGCCGGACCGGTCGGGCTCGAGCACGCGACGAGCCGCTTGCTGTTGCCGAGCACGATCTCGGCGTTGGTGCCCACGTCGACCAGCAAGGTCATTTCTTCCGTGAGGTCCGGCCGCTCGGCCAGGATCACGCCCGCCGTGTCGGCGCCCACGTGTCCCGCGATGCAGGGCAGGGCATAGACGCGGGCATTGGGGTGCAGCGCAACGCCGAGCTCCGCCGCGGTGACCGTCACGGCCCGATCGATGGCAAGTGCGAACGGAGCGCCGCCGAGTTCGACCGGATCGATGCCGAGCACCAGGTGATGCATGATCGGATTGCCGACGAGGGTGACCTCGAGGATCGATTCCTTTTCGACTCCGACGGACGCCGCCACTTCGGCCGCCAGCTCACTCAGTGCCTCGCGCACGGCCGCCGTCATCTGCTCGGCCCCGCCCGGATTCATCATCGAATAGGAGACGCGGCTCATCAGGTCTTCGCCGAAGCGGATCTGCGGGTTCATGCGCCCCGCCGAGGCCACCACTTCGCCGCTCACGAGATCGCAGAGGTGCGCAGCAATCGTCGTCGAGCCGACGTCGACGGCAAGGCCGTACGCCTTCTCGTGGAAGCCCGGCCAGACGGCAATGATCCGCGACGTGTCGTGGACTGCCACGGTGACCTGCCACTGGCCCGCGCGCAGCACGGGCTGCAGCTCACGCAGCACGGAAAGGTCGCACTCGAGGTTCTTCAGCTGCCACTCGCGCGCGAGTGCCAGTTCGAGTCGCTGCAGGTCGCCGGACGGGTCGTGCATGTCCGGCTCGGCCACCTCGACGAAGTGCAGCTTCACGAGCGGGTACAGCTCGATGTCGCGAGCCTCAGCCTCCTTGCGCACGACCTGCCGGTGCACCTGGCTGTTCGAGGGCACGTCGACGACGACGTCGGCCTCGACCTTGGCCTGGCAAGAGAGGCGACGGCCTGCGGCCAGCACTTTACGGGTGCCGTAGCGTTCTTCGGTCTGCGAAAACGGCGAGAGCGATGCTGCGCTCGAGCGCACGCCGTGCTTGGCGAATTCGCCCTCGGCGACGAGCACCTGGCAGCGACCGCAGATCGCGCGGCCGCCGCAAACGGAGTCGATGTCGACGCCGAGCTGGCGCGCAGCGGTCAGCAACGGAGTGCCGACCGGGAAGCGCCCGCGCTTACCAGACGGCGTAAAGACGACGAGAGGATCGGTCCGCGTCACGATTTCGTCGCCTCAGGCCGCACCCGGGCTGCCGGCAGCCCGGCGGCGTGCGCCACCTTCGCGACGGCCACGCTGCTCGCCCGGCGCACCTGTGCCCGGCGGCGGCACTTCGCGGAAACGGCGAATCCAGCGCGCGCAGTCGGGGTCGTGGCCCATCATGACGTCGGCAGCCATGCAGGCCTTCACGATATCGCCGTGCAGCGGGTTGGTGATCGCGGACGTCATGCCCGAGGCGATGGCCATGGTCAGGAAGCCGCTGTTGATGCCGTCGCGCGCGGGCAGGCCGAAGCTGATGTTCGACGCGCCGCACGTGGTGTTGACCTTCAGTTCGTCGCGCAGCCGCTTCACCAGCCGCATCACCTGCACGCCAGCCTGGTTGATGGCGCCGATGGGCATCACGAGCGGATCGACGATGACGTCGGAGGCGGGGATGCCGTAGTCCATCGCGCGGTGGACGATCTTCTTCGCCACTTCGAAGCGCACGTCCGGATCCTCTGAAATGCCGGTTTCGTCGTTCGAAATGGCGACGACGGCCGCGCCGTACTTCTTGACCAGCGGCAGCACCGTTTCGAGACGGTCTTCTTCGCCGGTGACCGAGTTGACCAGGGCCTTGCCCTTGTAGACCTCGAGCCCCGCGGCGAGTGCGGCGACGATCGACGAGTCGATCGACAGCGGCACGTCCGTGATCGACTGCACGAGCTGGATGGCCTTGGCCAGGATCGCGGGTTCGTCCGCCAGCGGAATGCCGGCATTCACGTCCAGCATGTGCGCGCCGGCGGCCACCTGGGCGAGCGCGTCGGATTCGACGCGGCTGAAGTCGCCAGCGGCCATCTCGGCTGCCAGCAGCTTGCGCCCGGTCGGGTTGATGCGCTCACCGATGATGACGAAAGGACGATCGAAGCCGATGACGATTTCGCGGGTCGCCGAGCTGATGACGGTGTCGGTCATGAAAGTTTCCTGTCTGCGTTGATCTGTGCGTCCCGGCCCGGGAACCAGGGTGTGCGTCCGGCGAGGATACCCGAGCGGTCGATGACTTCGGCCACGGACTCTTCCTGCCGATAGGCCATGACGTGCACGCCGCTCACGCCCTTGATGTCGCGGACCTCCTGGATCAGGTCCACGCACAGGTTGAGGCCTTCGCGGGTCTGGTCCTTGGCGCCCTTGACGCGCTCGATGATGGCGTCGGGGATGTGGATGCCAGGCACGTGGGTCCGCATCCATTCGCCCGCCTTGGCCGTGCGCAGCGGACCGACACCGACGAGGATGAACACCTTGTCGAGCAGGCCGGCGTCTTCGACGGCGGTCATGAAGCGGCGGAGCAGGGGGATGTCGTAGCAGTACTGGGTCTGCACGAACTGCGCGCCGGCGGCGATCTTCTTGGCCAGCCGCACCGCGCGATGCTCGACCGGCGACACGTTGGGATTCTCGGCCGCGCCCAGCAATACGCGTGGAGCGAAGGAGATCTTGCGGCCGCTCTCGAAGCGATGCTCGTCGCGCAAGCCGCGCGCGATGCCGAGCAGCGAGGTGGAGTCGAGGTCGAACACCGGCTTGGCCTGCGGATGGTCGCCGGCCTGCACGCCGTCGCCACTCAGGCACAGCACGTTGCACACGCCCATCGCGGCGCCGCCGAGGATGTCGCCCTGGATCGCGATGCGGTTCTTGTCGCGACAGGAGATCTGCATCACCGGCGCGTAGCCCACGCGCGTGAGCAGCGCGCAGACGGCCAGGCTCGACATGTGGCAGTTGGCGCCACTGCCGTCCGTGGCGTTGATCGCATCGACGTAGCCGTCGAACACGCGCGCGCGCTTGTAAACCTCTTCCGGGTCGGCCGAGTCGGGCGGAGCAAGCTCAGCCGTCACGGCGAAAGCGCCCGCGCGCAGCACGCGCTCGAAGCGGCCGGGGGACGTGTGGCCGGGCAGGATCGGCAGCGGGTAGCCCGGTACCGGTTCGTCTTCGAACATCATGGCGCGATTCCCTGCTGCCCTTTTTCACGCACCACCCGCAACCAGGCGGACGAGCCCTCGAGGCGACGATCCACCGGCGGCTGCACCTTCTGGATCGCTTCCAGCCCGCCCGGACCCATGCGTTCGGCGCCGCGCCACGCTTCGACCCAGACGCAGCGCATCTCGGGCTTCACCTCGCAGTTGCCGTTCGCACGCACCCCGCCGCAAGGGCCGTTGCGCAGCTGCTTGGGGCAGTTCATGGGGCATGACATGCCGGTGGAACTCAACACGCAGCGGCCGCACATGCGGCAGTCGAACAGCAGCCCCTTGACGTTGCGCTCGACGATGGCGACGGGTCGCTCGAGCCGGTGATAACCGATGCGCTGCGAGCAGTGGGTGCAGGCGCAGCAGCGTGTCCTCGAACCACTGGTAGAAACGCGCAAGGCCGCGCGCATGACGCACCGACCACAGGCGGACCGTGTACATCAGGCGGTGCCTTCGGCCGGCGGCATGAACGGCTCGGGCAGGTTCACGTCGATGCCCTTGGCGCGGATGATTCGCGTGAGGTCGTCGTCGGTGTAGCGGGCCTCGATGGCGGCAGCGGCGGCCTGGGCCTCGGCCTGCAGGTCGTCACCGCAAGGTTGCGGGGCGGCACGGCGCCAGTCTTCGAGATACGCGTCGGAGCTGCCGCGGCCCGCGCGCATCGCGGCGCGATCGACAGCTTCCTGGAACCGGTGTGACAACTGCACCTTGGCAGTCTCGCGGCCGCGCTTGACCACGACCTGCGCGGGCACGTCACGCCACGAAATCACGATCAGCGAGGCCATGCAGACTTCTCCCAAATCACTGGATGCTCGTGGCGTGCCACCACGGATGAGAGGCTCGAGGCGAGGTCGCCGTAGCCCGTGTTGTGTTCTTCATATTCGAGCCCGAGTCGGGCCGCAGCTGCTCGGGCCGCCGCGGCCAGCTCTGCGTCCGGCACCTGCACCAGGTACGCAAGCTTGCGGTAATTGCGGAAGTACTCGCCGGCCAGTTCGGGGTGCCGGTCGATGCCTAGGCCTGCGATGACCAGCCGGTCGAAGTGCCGCACGAGGAAGTCCGTCAGGTAGAACGTGCCGGGCTCGGCGTCGCTCAGGCGCCCGAACACTGCGGCCGTCGCGAAAAACTCGTAGCAATGCGCGCCCGGCAAACGCTCGATGCGTTCGTCGACCAGCACCGCGTCGAGCAGGCCGCCGGTGCCGCAATCAGCGTAGGCAACGAAGATGCGTTCGTAGCGCGCCCGACCCGCATCGATCGCCGCCTTCACGGCGCCTGGAATCTGCTCCGGTCGATTGTGCAGTTCGGGGGGCAGGCACTGGACATCCAGTGCCGACCAGCCGTTCAGACGCTTGAGCGCGACGATCTCGCGGGCGAGGGCGCCGCACGCGATGACCAGGACGGGCGTTGCACCGTCCATCGCACCGTCAGTGCGCCGCGGCGGCAGCGATCGCCGAGCGCCGCGCCGCGATGAGCGCCTTGGCGGTTTCGACGGCGACGGCTGCATCGCGGCAGTAGGCGTCGGCGCCGACGGCCTTGGCGAATTCTTCGTTGAGCGGCGCGCCGCCGACCAGCACGATGTACTTGTCGCGCAGGCCCTTCTGCTTGAGCGTGTCGATGACGACCTTCATGTACGGCATCGTCGTGGTGAGCAACGCCGACATGCCGAGGATGTCGGGCTGGTGCTCTTCGAGCGCCGCCAGGTAATTCTCGACCGGGTTGTTGATGCCGATGTTGATGACTTCGAAGCCCGCGCCTTCGAGCATCATCGACACCAGGTTCTTGCCGATGTCGTGGATGTCGCCCTTGACCGTGCCGATCACGACCTTGCCGATCGGTTCAGCGCCGGTCTCGGCGAGCAGCGGACGGAGGATCTCCATGCCGGCTTTCATCGCGTTGGCGGCGAGCAGCACTTCGGGCACGAACAGGATGCCGTCACGGAAGTCGATGCCGACGATGCGCATGCCTTCGACGAGCGCGTCGTTCAGGACCCTGTCCGGACCCCAGCCGCGGCTGAGGAAGAGGTTGGTCGCCTCGACGACTTCGTCGCGCAGGCCGTTGTAGAGATCGTCATGCACCTGCTCGACGAGCTCGGCGTCGCTCAGGGTGCTGAGATCGAAGGTATCGGTCTGGTCGTCGGACATGACTGTCTCTCCAGGAACTGCGCGATTCTAGGCACCCAGGGACATTCCCGGTGGTGCCGCGGCGACATAGGCTTGTCACGATGCGACATTTGCGGCGCAGTGTAAAGACCGTCGGTGGCAAGCTGTGAACGGACTGCCGGCAGGGGCCGTTGAATCTATTTATTCGCTAGGTCCATGCTTTCTACCAGACGTGCCCGGGTGGCGCGATGGAGGGGCCAATCCGGTGTCGATCCGGCTTGCGCACGGTCGTCGCATTCTGACAATCTCCGTGCCCCCGGATAACAACATCATCCGATCAAGGCGCGGAGACCTGCATGAGTTTCGATACCGAGCACCCCTTCGTGCTGACGGCCACCTGCGCCAGTCGCATGGGCACGACCGCGCGGGTGACCACGTTCCTCGCCTCGCGGCGTTTCTACATCGTCGAGATGCAGCAGTTCGACGACACCATCTCGCAGCGCTTCTTCGTGCGCATCACGTTCTGCGCGGTACAGGGCGACAAGGTCGACATCGCGGCCTTGCGCAAGGAATTCCAGGAAATCGCCGACATCGAGCAGATGGAGTGGAAGATCCACGACTCGCGCGAGCGCGCCCGCGTGCTGATCATGGTCTCGAATTACGACCACTGCCTCGAGGACCTGCTGTACCGCCATCGCATCGGCGAGTTGCGGGCCGACATCACGGCGATCGTGTCGAACCACGTCTCGCTGCAGCCGATCGCGGCACAGAACCGCATCCCGTTCTTCCACCTGCCGGTGACGCCGCAGACCAAGCCGCAGCAGGAGCAGAAGCTGCTCGAGCTCGTCGAGTCGACCAAGACCGACCTCGTGGTGCTGGCGCGCTACATGCAGATCCTGTCGGACGATCTCTGCGGCAAGCTGCGCGGCCGCGCGATCAACATCCATCACTCGTTCCTGCCGGGTTTCAAGGGCGCCAAGCCCTACCACCAGGCGTACGACCGCGGCGTGAAGGTGATCGGCGCGACGGCGCACTTCGTCACGGCCGACCTCGACGAAGGCCCGATCATCGAGCAGATCGTCGAGCACGTGGACCACTCGTATACGCCCGACATGCTGGTCGCGGCTGGGCGTGATTCGGAGCGCCGTGCGCTGTCGCGGGCAGTGCGCCTCGCGACCGAGCAGCGCGTGTTCCTGAATGGGAACCGGACGGTGATCTTCAGATAGGGGATAGGGGCTAGGGGTTAGGGGCTAGTCGGAAGCGCGCGATTGCGCGCGGAGTCACCTCTCCCGCGTCTGCGGGAGAGCTCGGCCGCAGGCCGGGAGAGGGCTCTTGCCGCGCGTCAGCGCGCTTCCGACTAGCCCCTAACCCCTAACCCCTTTCTCTCAGCCCCTATTGCTCGGCACGACCTCGAAGCCCGGCACCTTGGGCAGGTCGTCCACCATCGTCGCCGGGAAACCGGTGCCGAGCACCTTCAGGCCGCAGGGTTCCTCGTAGCGCCGGATGATGTTCGGCGAGTTCTCGCGCGGCCCGTACTCTGCCGCGGCGTCCTTGAAGATCTGCACGATCAGCGGCGACAGCGCGAGCGGCACCTTGTGATCGATCGCGAGCTGGTCGAACAGGCCGACGTCCTTGATGACGAGATCCATCGTGAAGCCGATGTCGCGGCTGCCGTTGAGGATCACCTGCGATTCCGTCTCGTGCACGAACGAATTGCCCGACGAGATGCGGATGGCCTCGTAGGTCGTGTTCATGTCCATGCCCATGGCCTTGCAGGTGGTGAGCGCCTCGGCGAGCGCGACCAGGTGCACGGTGCAGAGGTAATTGGTCATCACCTTCAGCATCGAGGCCGAACCGATGGGCCCCGTGTGCAGGATCTGGTGACCGAGAATCGAGAGGATCGGCAGGACGCGCTCGAAGGCGGCGCGCTCACCGCCGGCGAAGATCGAGATGTTGCCCGTGGCTGCGCGGTGACAGCCGCCGGAGACCGGACAATCCATGGCCGTGGCGCCCTTGGCTTCCACCTTCGGCGCGAGCCGCCTGATCTCGGTCGAGTCGGTCGTGCTCATCTCGAGCCAGACCTTGCCGGCAGCTGAGGCCTTCGAGCAGGCCATCCGGACCCTCGACGACAGCGGCAGAAATCGCGGGCGAGGGCAGGCACGTGATGACGATGTCGCAGGCCTCCGCCATCGCGCGCGGCGAGGCGGCCTGCTTGGCCCCCTTGGCGACGAACTCCGCCACGGCCTCCTCGTTGAGATCGCGCACCGTGAGATCGACGCCATGGCGCAGCAGGTTGCCGGCGAGGGATGCGCCCACGTTGCCGAGGCCGATGAACCCGATTTTCTGGTTGCTGCTGCTCACGACTGATCCCCTGGCTGGAAAGGGCAGGCTACTGGTACCGCCGCAGAGCGAACAAGCAAAAAAAATCAGCAGACACGAAAGGATTCTTGGGCAGCAGCAGGACATCGCACACACCGCCCGATGCGTGCGAAGTCGCTGGCAACGGGCGCTGATTTTCAGTACAACACAGGTACAACGCACGGACCCCTCCGGGTCCAGCCCAACCGGCGACAGACCGGTGGGTCATCCGCGGCAGCACGCTCGGGGGAGAGGTCCAGATGGTGGCAGCAGCACGGCCGGAAGCGGCAGACGGCGGAGTGGGCAGCCCGGTAACACGCTGGTACGTGTTGCTGATGATGGTGCTGGTTTACACGCTCAGCATCGCCGACCGGTACGTCATCTCTACCGTGCTCGAACCGATCCGGCTCGAACTGCAGCTCACCGACTCGGGCATCGCGTTTCTCACGGGCGTCGCGCTGGCCCTGTTCTACGTCGTGCTCGGCTTCCCGATCTCTTACCTGATCGACCGCGGCAACCGGCGCAACATCATCGCGATCTGCCTGATCCTGTGGTCGGCGATGACGGCGTTCACCGGCCTGTCGAAGAACTACATCCAACTGCTGTTGAGCCGCATCGGCGTCGGCGTTGGCGAGGCGGGCGGCACACCCGGGGCCAATTCGATCATCTCGGATTATTTTCCGGCCGCCAAACGCCCGATGGCGCTCACGATCTTTTCGCTGGGCGCGCCCATCGGTGCGTGGATCGGCGCCGACATTGCCGGCATCATCAACGACGCCTACAACTGGCGCACCGTGTTCCTCGTCCTGGGCATCCCAGGCATCGTCGTCGGTCTGATCATTCTGATCACGATCAAGGAGCCGCGTCGCGGCCAGCTCGACCACAAAGGCGGCGACAGCAAGGGCGCATCCTTTGGTGAGAGCATGCGCTTCCTGTGGATCCAGAAATCCGCGGTGCACGTGATGGTCGCGAGCGCGCTCACGGCGCTTTGGGGCTGGGGCCTCATGTGGTGGACGCCCACGTTCCTGATCCGCAACTACGGCATGACGCCGGGCTCGGCTGGCGCCATCCTCGGGCCCATCCACCTGATCGGCGGCGGCCTGGCCACCCTGCTCACCGGATGGTGGATGTCGAGGCCTTCGATGCGCGACCCGCGGCGCATCGTGCGCCTCATGGGCTGGGGCGTCCTGCTCGCGACGATCGTGTCGTTCTTCATCTACTGGACGCGCGACCTGCAGCTTGCCACGATCCTGTTCTGGATCTTCATCCCGGCGATCTACTTCTACATCGGCCCGTGCTTCGGCCTGCTCACCAACCTGTGCGAGCCGCGCATGCGTGCACAGTTTTGCGCGGCGACGTTGTTCATCGCCAACGTGGGCAACCTGATCATCGCGCCTCAGCTGGTGGGTTTCCTCAGCGATGCTTTCGCGCCCGACAACGTTTCAAACGGCGAGTCTTTGCGGCTGGCCATGCTGTGCCTGGTGCCGTTCGGCCTGTGGGCCGTCTGGCATTACTTCGCGGCGACGAAGAAGATCGTCGACGACCAGGAGCGCGCGACGGGCATCCGGCCGGCGTAGCGGCCGCTTGACCCGTCAGCGAGCCAGCACTCAGCGCAGTCGCCGCGTCATCCAGCGCGGCGCGCAGCTCGCCGAGCCACGGCTCGTAGTTCCTCCACTGGTCGACGCCTTCGCGATTGATCGGGCGGCGCACCTGCTCGGAGCTCGCCGTGTGCACGCGACGCTCGTTCTTGTGGAACTCGACACAGGCGGGCTCGAAGTCGAGGCCGCAATACGTCGAGCATGCGGCGCACGCTGCCCTCGAGGTCGTCGAGCACGTCCTCGTGCTGCACGCGCAGGATCCGGCCGGCAGGCAGCACGGCGTCCCAGTGCTCCATCAGGCGCACATACAGTTCGGTAATAGCGGCCGATGTCCTCGCAGGCTGTACGTGAACTGCTGACCCGAGGCGAACAGCTGCTTGAAGTTGGTGAAGCAGCAGGCCATCGGCTCGCGCCGCGCGTCGATGATCTTCGCGTTCGGCAGCATCAGGTGGATCAGGCCGACGTGGCGGAAGTTGTTCGGCATCTTGTCGATGAAGAACGGCCTGCCTGCCACGCGGTAATGCTGCGTGTCGCGGAGGTAGGCTCTCGCCGAAGCTGCGACAATTGTCCGCCGTCAGCAGGGCCAGGACGCCGGGATAGCGGGCCCCGCCGGGCATGAAGGTCGAGCGCACTGACGAGGCGGGGAATGTCCGCCAGCTCCATCGTGCCTTCGACCTGGATGTGTGACGCCAGGATCTGTTCGAGCAGGGTCGAGCCCGCGCGCGGCAGGCCGACGATGAAGATCGGCGCCGGGTCCTTGCAGCCGCAGCCGTGCGCGGGATTCAAAGAACTCGCGGGTGCACAGTTCGATCTGCCTGCCGCGCGACCCGGTCGATCTGCTCGGGCCGGTACGTGCCGTCTGCCCGGCTTGCAGCGCGTTGCCCTGCTCGTAGTAGCTGGAACGACTCGGCGTATTCGCCGCGATCCTCGAGCGCCTTGCCGAGCGCGAAGCACAGGTGGATAGCGGTCGACTCAGTGCCAGTGCGGCGGGCGTCGACCTGCTCGCGCATCGTGGCCAGTTGCTCATCCGTCGAAGCGATAGGTCTTGAGGTTGGCCAGGCTCCAGTATGCGTCGCCAAAGTCGGGCCGCAGTCGCGCGGCCTCGCGATAGGCCCGCTCCGACTCGTCGCGGTGGCCCTGGGTCTTGAGCGCGTGCCCGATGCGACAGGTGCAGCTCCGGATCGTCCGGGCGCTGCGCCAGCAAGCTCTGCGATACAGGGCGATGGCAGCCTCGGTGTCGCCCTGCGCCCACCAGGATGCTGGCCGAGCGTCATGTGGTGTGCTGATCCGCTCGGGCTCGGCCGTGATCAGGATGTCGATCTGCTCGCGGGCCTCCTTGTGCCGGTGCAGCGCGATCAGGGCCAGGACGTAGTCGTGCCGGGCCGCGCGATAGCTCGGGGGCGGCGGCCAGCACGGCCTCCAGCAGGTGGCCGCGTCCTTGGAAAACTCGTTCTTGTGAGCAATCAGCGCCAACACACGTAACGCCTTCGATATCTTTAGGGTTTTCACTGCAGATAGCCGCGAATCAAGTTCCTCGGCCTCGCGCAGGTTGCCATCCGCCAGCATGCTGCGCGCCGTGACCACTTCGGCGGCGAGGCTCGCTCATCTTCGCGACATGCTGGCCGCATTCGCCGATCGCCGTGGCGGCCGACCATGCCTGTAGAGCGACTGCAGCAGCGCCAGCTGGCGGGCAGGGCGGGGTTCAATTCGACGGCACGCTCGAAGGCACGGATCGCGTCTGGCGCCTGCCGCAGAACACGTGGCAATGCCCCCGTTCCTGAAGAGCCGCGGATAACGTCGGGTGTGCCTCCTCCAGGGCCTCCAGCGCGGCTAGCGCCTCCGGAACCTTCTGCTGCAGCTGGCGCAGCGCAACGGCATGGATGTACATCAGGTCGCGCTGGCCCGGCACCGCGGCGAGCAGGGTACGGCGTAGCCGTTTCCACCTCTGCGCAGCGGTCCTGCTTCGATCAGCTGCTGCAGTGCGCGGCAGTTCGGCTGCCAGGTCGAGTGTTGCGGCGGCGGCGCGCTGTTCGGTCGAGGCGGTGACTGCTGGAGTTCCATCGGGGAATGATGAAGGAATTCGTGGCCCAATAGAAAACGGGCCGGCGGGTTGCCCCACCGGCCCGTGTCGAGGCTGACGGTCAATTGCCGCCGAAGCTGTAGCCGAAGCGCAGGCCGATCGTCCGCGGCCGCATCGGCACTTCGACTAGGATGAACTGCGAGGCGATCGTGTACACGCTCTTGTTCTCGTCCGTCAGGTTGGTGACGTACAGTTCGGCGTTCCAGCGTCCTTGCCCACGCCGACGGATGCATCCATCGTCGTCCACGACGGCTGCACGTACCGGTTCACCTCGATCAGCCGACGAATACGATTCGTCCTGATACTGGATCGCGGCGCCCACGTACGGGTTGTATTCGCCCTAGTCCCACTCGTACCGCGCACGGATGTTGAACTGCATCTCCGGCGAGTTCGCCATCTCCGTGCCCGGCGTGCCGAAGATGTTGTCCACCGCGACAACCTGCGTGCAGACGCCGGCGCGAGTAGGCAAGGCACGACTCGGTGATCGGCTCGCCGAAAGTCGGGCTGCCCGGGTTGTTGCTGATGAACGTGCGGCGAATTCTCCAGTTCGGCCTTGTTGTACGAGCCCGCCGCTGTGATCACCAGGCCGTCCATCGGCGCAACCACGAAGTTCATCTCGATGCCATCGACTTCGTATAGTCCGGGCCGGTCAGGAAGACCGCAGGTTCGGGAAGCCGAGCTGCGGCGCGAACATGCTCGGTCTGCGCGCTTCTCCCACTTCGACCTGGTAGATCGCGCCGTTGAACTGCGCGCGTGCCGTCCCAGAACGTCGTCTTCCAGCCCAACTCATAGTTGGTCAGGTCATCCGACTCGTACGAAGTCGGGAAGCACCACTGCTGGTAGTTGTTTGCTGCGGATCCCGCACGCCGCAAGCCGAACCGCGGTTGAAGCCGCCCGGGCGATAGCCTTCGGACCAGGTGGTGTACAGCAGCACGTCGCCGTTGACGCGCCAGGTCAGGTTGGCACGGCTGCGGAAACCGTCGGCCTGGTTGTCGTTGTCTTCCTGCTCGCGTGACGTTGGTGCCGTAGGGCGCGAGGACGTCGCCGTAGCCGTACAGGTCGCCGTTGCAGGGGCCGGATCTCGCCCGTGCCGTAGACCTTGCAGTAGAAGCTGCCCATGTTCGCGCCGACCATCGAGTTCTCGATGTCGAAGTAGCGCGTGCCGAGGGTCAGGGTCAGGTTCTCGAGGATGTCGAAGTCGACCGACGCGAACGCCGCGAACTGCGTGTAGTCACGCGTGGAAGTCGTTGAAGAAGCCGATGTCGCGAGGCGCGGCGGTTCGGATTGTTCATGTCCGGCACGGCCGACTGGAACTTCGGGGCCGCGCGCGGATCGAGGTACAGGAAGCAGCTGCCGGTCGAGACGCCGGTGTCCGCGCATTCCGGCACCGACTTGTACTGCCAGTCGGTCTGGCCTCGACCGTGCGATCTTCGTAGAACAGGCCGCCGATGAAGCGCATGCGCCAGTCGGCCGGGCTGCTCAGGCGGATTTCGTGGCTCATGTTCGTGCTGTCGGACTTGTCGTCCCAGAAGCTCGACGGCGAGTAGCACTTGTCCACCGACTGGCGCCGGAGAAGCCGGTGCACTGGTAATACGAGCCCCAGACGCCGCGCGCGTAGTTCGTGTAGTCGCACATCGACTCGCGCCTCACGCGTGAGGTAGGCGCCGGCATAGACGATGTCGAGCGTGCCGATCTTGCCGTTGATGGTCAGCGCCGTGTTGAGAACTCGTCCTCGGTGTAGCTTTGTTGAACACCGTGACCTGGAGTTCCTTCAGCTTCTGGCCGATTCGTGCAGTTGGCCGTGGCGCCGCACCGACTCCGAGCCGTTCGGCTGCTGGTAGAACACGCCTTCGCCTTCGATCTTCTGGAAGGCGATCGGCGAGCAGCGCGTCCCAGTCGTCATTGATCTGCCACTTGAGGCTGGCGCGGACGCCGCTGTAGTTCGACCGTGTTGATGTCGTCCTGTCGCGATGTCGCCGTTGTTGATGACCAGCGAGTCGGCCGGAACGACGCCGCCCGTGCGGCGGGCGAAGCCCAGGTCGGTGCCACGACGCGTGAAGGTGCTGTACGACGTTGTCGATGTAGCCGCCGCGGTTGTCGTGGTAGACCACGACGCGCAGCTGCCAGCTTGCCGTCGATGATGGCACGTTGACCATGGCATCGACGTTGAGCTTTCGGAACCGTGCGCCGTGGTGGCGTAAGCCGGCCTTGACGTTGGACGTGCATCGCATTGAACTCGGGCTTGTTCGTGATGTAACGCAGCACGCCCGCCTGGGCGCCTGCACCGAACAGGGTGCCCTGCGGGCCTGTCGAGCACTTCGATGCGCTCGAAGTCGGCCGCGTAGACGTCCAGGTTGCGGCCCGGGATCTGGGTGGACTGTTCGTCGAAGTACACCGCGACGTTCGGCCAGGGGCCGTCCGACCGGTGCCCTGCGTGCCGAATGTGCCGACGCTGAGGCCGCGCATGTAGATGTTGCTCTGGCCAGGGCCGAGGTTGGCGGTCGATACGCTAGGCAGGAACTTGACGAACTCGTCGATCGTCGAGACGTTCAGCTCCCGGAGGGTCTCCCCGGTCAGTGCCTGGATCGACAGTGGAACGTCCTGCAGGCTTTCAGCGCGGCGCTGGGCCGTGACGACCACTTCCTCGAGACCACCGGACGCTGCCTGCGCCCAGACGACTTGGGCCGGGCTGGCGGCGAGTACGGCAGCCACCGCAGATGCGAGTCTGTAATTCATGCGATTTCGAACCCCCAGAGTTCGTGTTGTCTACGCAACGGCCCCGGATGCAGCGACCGCCGCCCTTTTTTGAATCCCGCGTGTCCGGCGAGCCGAACGCGCGAGGCGCGGCCGACCATAACAAGTCGAATGCTGTCCCGTCCACAAAATGATCATCTGAAAAAAGCATTAACCGGACAGCAAAAAAAGCATTGCCGCTGGTGTGGCGAATGCGCCACGCTTGCCGCCCGGTGACTTGGCCGCGAGCCTCGCGCCCGGGTACCGTTTTAGAGGCCCAACCGAGGCCCTGGGGGCTGCACGATGGATAAGGTTCGCATCGACCGTCGCTGGCTGCCCCTGAATGCCCTGCGGGCGTTCGAGGGCGTGGCCCGGTACGGCAGTTTCACCGGCGCTGCCAGTGCCCTCAGCATCGCGCAAAGCGCGCTGTCCCGGCACGTGATTTCACTCGAGAACCTGATCGGCGTGAAGCTGTTCGAGCGACGGCCGCATTCGCTCGTGCTCACCGCAGCCGGTGAACACCTGTTGCCGGTCGTTTCGCGCTCGTTCGACCGGCTGGAGCATGCGATCGACGAGATCCGCGACGCCCGCACGCCGCGGTTGCGCACGTTGCGCGTGCAGATGCCGCCGAGTTTTGCCGCGCACATGATGGTTCCGCTGCTGCAGGACTTCCGTGCGGACCACCCGGAGGTCGAGATCGACCTCGTCAGTCCTTACGGCATCGGCCCCCCGGCGGCCGACGTCGACATCGCCGTGCTGTATTCGCGCCCGTCCGTCACGGACCGGGTGAGCGACCTGCTGTGGCCCGTGCGGCTGGGTCTCGTCTGTCACCCGGATGTCGTGGCGCGGCATGCGGGCAAGGACCTCGAGGCGTTCGTGCGCGACAACGAACTGGTCCACATGCGCGTCGAAGGCCTGCCGCGACGTCATTTCTGGTCGCAGTACGTGCGCGCAGCGGGCCTGCACGGGCTCGACATCGAGCGCGGTCTGGTGTTCGACACTGAAATCCTCACGGTCCAGTACGTGCTGAGCGGTGCGGGCATCGCGCTGATCGACCTCGACCTGTTCCGCGATCACCTGAAGGCAGGACGACTGGTGCAACCCTACGACACCACCTTCAACGACGGTTTTGGCTACTACCTCGTCACGGATCCGGAAGCGCTGAGCGACACCGCCACGGCTCTCTTTCGCTCGTGGCTCATCGAACAGTTCGGTCCGGGCGCCAACGCGTCCCGTGCCGCCGCCGCGGACAGCGCCGCTGCGATCCCTCCCGGAGTCCATCGAGCATGAGCGAAATCGAATCGAACAGCCCGCGCCGTGGCACCGGCCGGCGGCGTCCGGCCGCCGCCGCTACCGCTGCGCCGACGCCAGAGCGGTCACGCGCGTACCGCAAGATGGTCAATCCGTTCGAGAACCCGCGCATCTATTCGGATGACCAGGTGGCGGCGATCCACGTCGCGGCGCTGACGCTGCTCGAAAACCAGGGCATGAAGGTGCTGTCGCCGATCGCGCGCAAGCGCTACGCGCAGGCGGGCGCGACGGTGGACGAAGCGACGCAGGTGGTCCGCATCGATCGCGGGCTGGTGGCGAAGGCGCTGGCCACGACGCCCAGCACGTTCACCTTCCAGGCGCTCGACCCGGAGTTCAACACGCCGGTCGGGGGCAAGCACGTCTGCCTGGCGCCGACGTCCGGCCCGCCGAACATCATGGACACGCAGAATGGCCGCCGCGCGGGCACGTTCGTCGACTTCTGCAACCTGATGAAACTCTCGCAAAGCTTCGACGTCATCCACACGCTGGGCGGCGCCGTCGAGCCGCAGGACATTCCCGTCCACGTGCGTCATTTCGAGACCACGCGGTCGATGCTGCTGCTGTCGGACAAGACCCCGTTCATCTTCTCGCGCGGCTCGCAGCAGATCGCGGACTGCTTCGAGCTGATCCGCATCGCGCACAAGCTGTCGGCGGAAGAGTTCAAGCTGAAGCCGTACGTCTGGACCGTGATCAACACGAACTCGCCGCTGCAGCTCGACATCCCGATGGCCGAGGGCATCATCGATTTTGCCGAGGCAGGGCAGGTGCTGATCATCACGCCGTTCACGCTCGCCGGCGCGATGGCGCCCGTCACGATCACGGGCGCGCTGACCCTGGCACATGCGGAAGCCCTGGCCGGCATCACGCTGGCCCAGAGCGTGCGTCCGGGCACGCCGATCCTGTACGGCAGCTTTACCTCGAACGTCGACATGAAGTCTGGTTCGCCTGCATTCGGCACGCCCGAGTACGCCAAGGCGGCGTTCGGCGCCGGCCAGCTGGCGCGCTACATCAAGGTGCCGTGGCGTTCGTCCAGCGCAACGGCCTCCAATGCGCCAGACGCCCAAGCCGCTTACGAGGCACAGATGAGCCTGTGGGGTGCGCTGATGGGCGGCGCGAACTTCATGCTGCACGCGGCAGGCTGGGTTGAAGGCGGCCTTTCGACGTCCTATGAAAAATTCATCATGGATATCGAAATGCTGCAGATGTTCGCGGAGCTGTTCCAGCCCGTGGGTGCCGAGCCGGTCGACATGGCGCTCGATGCGATCGCCGAGGTCGGCTACGGCGGACACTTCTTCGCGTGCGCACACACCATGGAGCGCTATCGCACCGCCTTCTACACCCCGCTGATTTCGGACTGGCGCAACTACGGCAGCTGGGAGAACGATGGCGCGAAGACGGCCACGGAGCGCGCCAATACGGTCTACCACGAGACGCTCGCGCGCTACGTGGAGCCGGAGCGCGATCCGGCCATCGTCGAGGAAATGAATGCCTTCGTCGTGCGGCGCACGGCGGAGGGCGGTGCGCCGCCGGTGACTTGATGAAGGGGTAGGGGCTAGGGGTTAGGGGTTAGTCGGAGAGTAGCGTCGGCACCATACTGCTGCCGACGCCACTCTTCACTAACCCCTAACCCCTAGCCCCTAGCCCCTTGTCGGTTTATTCAATTGCAGTCTGAGGTTGATACGCATGCGGAATCAGGTGCAGGTGGCGGTGATCGGTGGCGGTGTCGTGGGCGCAAGCGTCCTGTATCACCTCACCAAGGCGGGCTGGAAGGACGTCCTGCTCATCGAACGCGCGGAGCTCACGTCGGGCTCGACCTGGCACGCCGCGGGCGGCATGCACACCGTCAACGGCGACCCGAACGTCGCCAAGCTGCAGCAGTACACGATCGAGCTTTACAAGGAGATCGAACAGATCTCCGGCGTCTCGTGCGGTGTGCACATCACCGGTGGACTCATGCTCGCCGGCACGCCTGAGCGCGTCGACTGGCTGCGGATGGCCGTGGCTCGCGGCCGCTACCTCGGCATGGACCTGCAGCTGATCACGCCCGCTGAAGCCAAGGCGATGTACCCGCTGCTCGACGAGAAGCACTTCCTCGGTGCGATCTACGACCCGATCGAAGGCCACGTCGACCCGTACGGCGTCACGCATGCCTACGCGAAGTCAGCGCAGCTGGCCGGCGCCGAAATCGTGCGCCAGAACCGTGTCATCGACACGAAGCAGCGCGCGGACGGAACCTGGGACGTCGTGACGGAGAAAGGCACGGTCCACGCCGAGCACGTCGTCAACGCCGGCGGCCTGTGGGCGCGCGAAGTCGGCCGCTTCGTCGGCCTGGAGTTGCCGATTCTCGCGATGGAGCACCAGTACTTCATCACCGAGGACCTGCCCGAACTGAAAGGGCAGAAGGAACTGCTGCACGTCATCGACTTCGAGGCCGAGATCTACATGCGGCAGGAGCGGCAGGGCATGCTGCTCGGTACGTACGAGCGTGCGGGCGTGCCCTGGTCGCCGAAGACGACTCCATGGGACTTCGGCCAGGACCTGCTGCCGAACGACCTCGAGCGCATCGCGCCGAGCGTCACCGTGGCGTTCGAGCATTTCCCGCGGCTCGAAAGCGCTGGCATCAAGAAGGTCGTCAACGGCCCGTTCACGTTCGCGCCAGACGGCAACCCGCTGGTCGGCCCGATCAAGGGGCTCAAGAACTACTGGGTGGCCTGCGGCGTCATGGCTGGGTTCAGCCAGGGCGGCGGCGTGGGCCTGTCGCTCGCGAACTGGATGGTCGAAGGCGATCCGGGCGCCGACATCTGGGCGATGGACGTCGCGCGTTACGGCGACTGGGCCAACCGGCCGTACACCAATGCGAAGGTGCGCGAGAACTACTCGCGGCGCTTCCGCATCCGCTTCCCGAATGAAGAACTCGAGGCTGCGCGCCCGCTGCGCACCACGCCGATCTACGAAAAGCTGCAGGCCGAGAACGCCGTGTTCGGCGACTACTGCACGCTCGAGCACCCGCTGTGGTTCGCGCCGAAGGGCACGCCGGCGAAGGAAGACGCGACGTTCCGCCGCTCGAATGCGCATCCGCACGTGGCCGGAGGAATGTCGTGCCGTGCGCGAAGTCGTGCGGCCTGATCGAAATCTCGAACTACGGCAAGTTCGAAATCACGGGTCCGGGCGCCGCCGACTGGCTCGCCAGGATCATGACGTGCAAGGTACCCGCCGTCGGCCGCATCGCGCTGTCGCCGATGCTCAATGATGCCGGTCGATTGATCGGCGACTTTACGATGTGCCGCGTGTCGGCCGACCGTTTCTTCGTCGTCGGCACGTACGCCGCCGAAGTGTTCTACCTGCGCTGGTTCGAAAAGCACCTGCCGCCGACGGGCGTGACCGTGCGTCCGTGCGCGATGGAATACCTGGGGCTCTCCGTCGCAGGCCCCCAGTCGCGCGCGCTGCTGCAGCAACTGGTCGACCACGACCTGTCGACCGCTGCGTTTCCGTTCATGTCGTTCGCCCAGATGGACGTCGGCATGGTCCCCGCGCTGGTGGGTCGCGTCTCGTTCACGGGCGAGATGGGCTACGAGTTGTGGGTGACGTCCGAGTACCTGCGCACGCTGTACGACTTGCTGCACGAAGCGGGCAAGGCGCACGGCCTGCAAGTAACTTCGGCGGCCGGGCACTCAACTCGCTGCGGCTCGAAAAGAGCTTCGGCAACTGGGCGCGAGAGTTCCGTCCGATCTACGGGCCGTACGAGGCGGGCCTCGGCCGCTTCGTGCATCTCGATAAGCCGGAATTCATCGGCAAGACCGCCGCGGCCGCCGAGAAGGCGAGCGGCGGGGTGCGCAAGCTGATCACGCTGGCCGTCGATGCGAAGGACGCGGATGCGATCGGCGACGAGCCGATCTGGCATGGCGACAAGGTCGTCGGCTGGGTCACGTCGGGCGGTTACGGCCACACGGTGGGCAAGTCGATCGCGCTGGGTTACGTCGACAATGCGGTGGCGGGGGAGACGACGGGCTTCGCCGTGGAATTGATGGGCGAACGTCGGGCTGCGGTGCGCAGCGCGGGTGCGCTCGTCGATCCCCAGGGCTTGCGGATGCGCTCCTGAGCCTGCCGTCGCCGTCCAGCGACCGTTCAAGTGCCGCGGCGCGAGATGCTTGCGGCGCGCTCAGGTCTTCGATGCCTGGAAGATGCTCTCGATGGATCGGTCCAGGGCGGCGTTGAACTCCGCGTCCGACTGCTGGGCGGTCAGCCCCTCGGTCAGCGCCCGGGAGAAGCTGGCCACCATCAGGTGCTGGCGAGCCAGCCGCGCGTTGGCTTCGTCGCGCGAGTAGCCGCCCGACAGCGCCACGACCCTGAGCACGCGCGGGTGCTTGATGCACTCGGCATAGAGATTGTCGTGGTCTGGCAGTGTGAGCTTCAGCATCACCTGCTGGCCTTCCTGCAACTCTTCGAGCCGGACCAGGATGGCGGCCTTGAGCAGGTCTTCGGCGGCCGCCTTGTTGGGGCACTTGATGTCGACCTCGGGCTCGATGATCGGCACGAGACCGGCAGCGATGATCTGACGGGCGATCGCGAACTGCTGGTCCACCACCGTGCGGATGCCCGCCGGGTTCGCCTGCTTGATCACCGAGCGCATCTTGGTGCCGAAGACGCCCTTGGCCTTGGCGCGTGCCAGAAGCTGGTCGAGGCCCGGCATGGGCTTCATCAACTGCACGCCGTCCGATTCCGCTTCGAGGCCCTTGTCCACTTTGAGAATCGGAACGACTTTCTTCACCTCCCACAGGTACTCGGCCGTCGGCCGACCCAGGATTTCGCGGTCCATCGTGTCCTCGAACAGGATGGCTCCCAGGATCCGGTCGCCATTGAAGCTGGGACTCGTAATGATGCGCGCGCGCATGGCGTGGATCAGGTCCATCATCGCCGCGTCGCCGGACCAGGCGCTCTCAGGGATGCCATACAACTTCAGCGCCTTCGGGGTGCTGCCACCGCTCTGGTCCAGCGCGGCAATGAAGCCTGCCTGGGTGCGGAACTTGACTCGTTGCTGTTCGAAGTTGCTCATGATTGGCCTCGTGAAAGCGCAAGCGGACTGGTTCAGTCTAACCGGGCATCCCCGTGCCACCTAATACGATAGCCGCAATGGCCGGCGGGCGACGGCTACCGCTTCTTCAAGGCTGTCGGCGACCAACTGCCGCAGCGAACGTTTGGCTGTCAGTTGAGCGCTTGCGGCGAGCAACGACCGATCGCCCTATGCCGACGTGCCTGCGACGCGCCGCGGTTGCCGTTCGGCAGTCGGCGCCCGGCCGAAATGATTGCGATAGCACTTCGAGAAGTGCGGCGGCGACTTGAATCCGCACGCAGTGCTGATGGCCATGACAGGCATCGACGTCTGCACCAGCAGTTCCCGCGCCCGCTTCAGGCGCAGCTCCAGGTAGTACCGCTTCGGCACGCAGTTGACGTGCCGCTGGAACAGCCGCTCGATCTGCCGCCGCGACAGGCCCGATTTGCGCGCGATCTGCTCGAGTGGCAACGGGTTCTCGATGTTGGCTTCCATCAGCGAGGCCACCGCGATCACGCTGCGATGGACGTTGCCAACCTGCGCGCGCAATGGCACGTACTGCCGGTCGTTGGCGTCGCGGATGCGTTCGACGATGAACTGCTCGGACACGCGCGCGGAAACCTGCGGGCCGAGTTTCTCCTCGATCAGGTTCAGCATCAGTTCGAGCGGCGCCACGCCGCCCGAGCAGGTGTAGCGGTTGCGGTCGATGGTGAACAAGTGATCCGAGAGCAGCACGCGCGGAAACTCTTCGCGTAACGCCGAGAGATTCTCCCAGTGGATCGTGGCGTGATACCCGTCGAGCAGGCCCGCCTGTGCCAACGCGTAGCCGCCGGTGCAGAGCGCGCCCAGTGGCAGGCGCTTGGCCGCAAGCCGTCGCAGCGCTGTCAGCAGGGCCGGTGAGACGGCGTCGCGCACGTTCACGCCGCCGCACACGAAGACCAGATCGACGTTGAGCGCGTCGGCCAGCCGGGTCGTCGGGGTCATCATCAGTCCGTTGCTCGCGAGCGCGGGTTCGCCGTCCAGCGTCACCACGAGCCAGTCATACGCCACCTGCCCGGACACCCGATTGGCCATCCGCAGCGGTTCGATCGCATTGGTCAGCGCGATCATCGAGTAGTCGGGCAGCGTCAGGAACGCGTAACGCGACCGGGCCGGCTGCCGGGCGGCTTCGGGCTTGGCTGGCGTCGTGCTGGGTGAGGCGGTCGGAGTTGTCGTACGCACTCGGGCTACTACCTGCGGGCCGTCCGGCTCGGGCCGATCCGGACCGGATCGAGTATACGGTGAGCTGACGCTTTTATATAAGCCCTTGTCGCAAACAGAGTGCCAGCGTTTGGCCTCGTTGCTAAACTGCGGCGAAAGTTCGTGCTACCGCCGGGGCCCTCCCGCGTGGACTGGCGCCGACGACCGGGGAGTCAGCTGATGAAATCGCATGCGCGCGTCGTGGTGATCGGTGGGGGCGTGGTGGGCGTCAGCACGCTCTATCACCTCACCAAGAAAGGCTGGTCGGACGTGGTGCTGCTCGAGCGCACCGAACTGACCGCCGGCTCGACGTGGCACGCCGCGGGCCTGCTGCCGCTCTTCAATATGAGCTACACGGTCGGCCAGCTGCACAAGTACTCGGTCGACCTCTACAAGCGGCTGCCGGCGGAAACGGGCCAGGACGTCAGCTTCCACGTCACCGGCAACCTGCGTCTCGCCACGTGCCGCGATCGCATGGACGAGTACAAGAAATACTGCGGCACGGCCAACACCATCGGCGTCCCGTTCCAGTTGATCTCGCCCGCCGAGGTCAAGGAACTGTGGCCGCTCGTGAACCTGGGTGGCGACGCCGACACGCCTGCCGTCATCGGTGCGCTCTATCACCCGGACGACGGCCACATTGCGCCGGCCGACCTGACGATGGCGCTGCGCAAGGCCGCGCGCTCGGCGGGTGCCGAGATCAACGAACAGACTGAAGTGACTGGCGCGGTGCAGCTGCCAGGCGGCGAGTGGAAGCTCACGACGAACAAGGGCGAGATCATCGCCGAGCATGTCGTGCTCTGCACCGGCAACTACGCACGCCAGACGGGCCGCATGTTCGGCCTCAAGGTGCCGGCGATTCCGGTCGAGCACCAGTACATCGTCTACGACGAATCCCCCGAGCTGAAGGCCTATCGCAATGCGGGCGGCCGCGAGCTCGCAGTCCTGCGCGAGCCCGATCAGTCGTACTACTTCCGCGAAGAACGCATGGGCTGGATCCTCGGGCCCTACGAGGCCGGCGCGCCCGCGCGCTTCGCCGACGGGGTGCCGAGCTGGTTCGGCAAGGACCTCTTTCCAGGCGAACTGGAGCGGCTGCTGCCCCACGTCGAAGCGGCGCAGCGTCGCGTGCCGGGGTTGGAGCGTTGCGGCATCAAGGACATCGTCAACGGTCCCATCGCGTACACGCCCGACGGCAGCCCGCTCGTCGGACCCGCGTGGGGCGTCAAGAACGTCTGGATCAACGAAGGCCACAGCTTCGGCATCACGGCCGCGGGCGGTTCCGGCTGGCAACTGGCCGAATGGATCGTCGAAGGCGAGCCGGGCATCGACATGCTGGCGGTGGATCCGCGCCGCTTCGGTGGTTACACGAGCAAGCGTTACCTCGTGGCGAAGAACGAAGAAGCGTATCGCGACGTCTTCACGATTCATTACCCCGACGAAGAGCGTCACGACGCGCGGCCGGCCAAGACGAGCCCGGTGTACGAAAAACTGAAGCGAATGGGCGCCGTGTTCGGCCAGCGCTACGGCTGGGAACGCGCCAACTGGTTTGCGCCGGAAGGTGTCGAGCCGAAGGACGTCTGGAGTTTCCGCCGCTCCAACTACTTCGAGCACGTCGGCAACGAGTGCCGCCGGTTGCGCGAAAAAGTGGGCGTGATCGACCTGTCGCCGTTCACCAAGTTCGAGGTTACGGGCACCGGCGCTGAAGCCTGGCTCGACAGCCTGGTCGCCAACAAGGTGCCGACCAAGGTGGGACGCATCGCGCTGTGTCATGCGCTCACGAAGCGGGGCGGCATCCGTTCCGAGTTCACGATCACCAAGCTCGCCGAGCACCATTTCTACGTGGTGAGCGCAGGCGCAGCCGAGCGCTACGACTCCGATTTCCTGCAGAAGCGGCTGCCGGCCGATGGCTCGGTCACCCTGCGCAACATCACCGGCTCGCGCGGCGTGTTCGTGCTCGCAGGCCCGCGCGCCCGCGACGTCATGGCGAAACTCACCGACGTGCCGCTCGACAACGCATCGTTCCCCTGGCTGACGGGGCAAGTGATCGAAGCCGGCCTCGCCACCGACGTCTACGCGCTGCGCGTGAATTTCGTCGGCGCGCTGGGCTGGGAACTGCATTTCCCGATCGAGTACGCGCACGGCCTGTTCGACGCGATCTTCGCGGCAGGCGCCGAGTACGGCATCGGCATGGCCGGCATGCGGGCGATGGAGTCGCTGCGCATGGAGAAGTCGTACCGCATGTGGGGCAGCGACCTGACGCGCGACAACACGCCGCTCGAGGGCGGTCTCGCCCGGTTCGTGCGCATGGAAAAAGGTCCGTTCGCAGGCCGCGAGGCGCTGGCGCGGCAACTCGAGCGCGGCGTGCCGCTCAGCTTCATCACGCTGGAAGTGCACGGCGTCACCGATGCCGACCCGCTCGGCAACGAGCCGATTTTCACGGCGGACGGCACGCTCGTCGGTCGCGCCACGTCGGGCTATTACGGCCATTGCCTGCGCAAGAGCCTCGCGATCGGTTACGTGAAGCCGGAGTTTGCCGCGGTTGGCACGGAACTCGTCGTCGAGGTGCTGGGCGAGCGCAAGCGCGCGACCGTGCTCGTCGATTCGCCGTACGACCCGCAGAACGCCGACCTGAGGGCCTGATGCCGAAGTTTTCGGGGTGGAGACTGCTCAAGGAAGCCTTCGGTGGCCAGCAAGGCTGGACGCCGCAATGGCGGCGTGCGGCCCCGCAGGCCGAATACGATGCGATCGTGATCGGCGGTGGCGGCCACGGACTCGCCGCGGCCTACTACCTGGCAGCCGAGCACGGCATCACTCGCACTGCGATTCTCGAGAAGGGCTGGATCGGTGGCGGCAACACGGGCCGCAACACGACGATCATCCGCTCCAATTACCTGTTCGACGAAAGCGCCGCGCTGTACGACCATGCGCTCAAGCTGTGGGAAGACCTGTCGCAGGTCCTGAACTACAACGTCATGTTCTCGCCGCGTGGCGTGATGATGCTGGCACACACCGTGCACGACGTGCAGGTGGCCAAGCGTCACATTCATGCCAACCGCGGCAACGGCGTGGACAACGAGTGGCTGACGCCGGAGGAGGCGAAAGCCTACTGTCCGCCGCTCAACATCGAACAGAACATCCGCTACCCGGTGATGGGCGCCGCATTGCAGCGCCGTGGTGGTACCGCACGGCACGACGCCGTCGCCTGGGGCTATGCGCGGGCCGCCGATGCCCTGGGCGTCGACATCATCGAGAACTGCGAAGTCACGGGCCTGTTGCGCGATGCGTCGGGTGCGATGGAGGCCGTCCAGACCACACGCGGCACGATCCGCTGCCGCCGCGTCGGGGTATCTGCGGCCGGCAACACCAGCGTCGTGCTTGGACTCGCCGGCGTGCGCCTGCCGCTGGAGAGTTTTCCGCTGCAGGCACTGGTCTCAGAGCCGGTGAAGCCCGCGGTGCCGTGCGTGGTGATGTCGAATTCCATCCACGCCTACATCAGCCAGTCGGACAAGGGCGAGCTCGTGATCGGCGCCGGCACCGACGCATACACCAGTTACACGCAGCGCGGCGCGCTGCACGTCAATTCGCATACGCTCTCTGCGATCTGCGAACTGTTCCCGGCGTTCCGCCGCATGCGCATGCTGCGCAACTGGGGCGGCATCGTCGACGTCACGCCGGATCGCTCGCCCATCATCGCGAAGACTCCGGTACCGGGGCTTTACGTCAATTGCGGCTGGGGCACGGGCGGATTCAAGGCGACGCCGGGTTCGGGTCACCTGCTGGCCTGGACCATGGCAAAAGACGAGCCGCACCCGATCAACGCGCCGTTCACGATCGAGCGGTTCCGCGACGGTCACCTGATCGACGAGGCGGCCGCCGCGGCCGTCGCGCACTGAGATCGCCATGCTGCTGATCCATTGCCCGTATTGCGGTCCGCGCCCCGAACTCGAGTTCGCCTACGCGGGCCAGGCGCACGTGGCGCGTCCGTCGGATCCGGCGACCACCACGCTCGACCAATGGGCCGAATTCCTCTACCTGCGCAACAACACCCGTGGCATCCATGCCGAACGCTGGCGCCATGTGCGTGGCTGCGCGCGGTTCTTCAATGCGCTGCGTGACACCACGACCGACCATTTCGTCGTGACGTACCGTGCAGGCGAGCCGCTGCCCGCACTGCCGGCGGGAGACCAGCCGTGAGCGGTCGTCGCCTCGAGAACGGCGGACGCATCGACCGCGCAACCTCCATCCGCTTCACGTTTGATGGCAAGGGTTACTCAGGGTTTGCGGGTGACACGCTGGCTTCCGCGCTGCTCGCGCACGGAGTGCGTGTCTTTGGCCGTTCGTTCAAGTATCACCGGCCGCGCGGCGTGATCGCAGCGGGCTCCGAGGAACCCAACGCACTGGTCACCGTGGTCCGCGACGAGGCACGCCGAACGCCCAACCTGCGCGCCACGCAGGTCGAGTTGTACGACGGCCTGGTGGCGACGAGCCAGAACCGCTGGCCGAGCCTCGGCTTCGACGTGCAGGCCGTCAACGACCTGGCGTCGCCGCTGCTGCCCGCGGCGTTCTATTACAAGACGTTCATGTGGCCGAAGGCCGCATGGCACAAGTTGTACGAGCCGTTCATCCGTCGCGCGGCGGGGCTCGGTGAACCCCCTACGCAACCCGACCCGGACCGGTACGCGCAGCGCTACGCGCATTGCGACGTGCTCGTGGTGGGTGCGGGTCCGGCGGGGCTGGCGGCGGCGCTGAGCGCATCGGCGGGTGGCGCGCGCGTCATGCTGTGCGACGAACAGCCGGAGTTCGGCGGCTCATTGCTCGACGAACCAGCGGCCCGCGTCGATGGCGCCCTGGCCAGCGACTGGATCCAGCAGTCCGTCGCCACATTGCGCGCGCGGCCCAACGTGACGCTGCTTGCTCGCACGACGGCGTTCGGCTATTTCCCGCACAACATGCTCGGCCTCAACGAGCGCATCACGGAGCACTTGCCGGCGGCGGCAGCGGCGGCCCAGCCCCGCGAGCGGCTGTGGCAGGTACGCGCCAAGCGTGTCGTGATCGCTGCCGGCTCGATCGAACGTCCGCTCGTGTTCCCGGGGAACGACCGGCCCGGCGTCATGCTGGCATCGGCGGCACGTACCTACCTGCACCGCCACGGTGTGGCGGTGGGTAACAACGTGGTCCTGGTCACCGGGTGCGACGCCGCGTATGCGACGGCGCTCGACCTGCGCGTTGCCGGCGTGCGAGTTGCCTTGATTGCCGATATCCGGCCGGACGCCGCGGGTGCTCCACTCGACATCGCGCGCCAGGCCGGCATCGAGGTCGTCACCGGTGCCACGGTGCTCGGCACGCGCGGCCGCCTCGGCATCAGCGAGTTGACACTCGGGCTGCTCGCCAACGGCGCTACCACCTCGACGCGGCGCGTCCAATGCGACGCCCTGCTGATGTCGGGTGGCTACACGCCCAGCGTCCACCTGTTTTCGCAGTCCCGCGGCAAGCTGCAGTTCGACGAGTCCCGCCAGGCTTTCCTCCCATCGGTGTCGGCCGAGCCTGAGCGCTCGGCGGGTTCCTGTGCGGGCGTGGAGGGGTACGCAGCGGTCCTGAATGACGGCGCCCGAGCCGGCGCCGAGGCGAGCCAGGCTGCCGGCATCGACGCTGCGGTTGCCGAACACCGAGTGCAGGCCCGCGAGTTCAGCATGCACGGATTGCCGGGCGTCCTGTCCCAGGGCCATCACCCGTCGCCGTCACGGGCATTCGTCGATTTCCAGAACGACGTCACGACCAAGGACCTCGCGCTTGCCATGCGCGAGGGCTTCGAGTCGGTCGAGCACATCAAGCGCTACACGACGACCGGCATGGCCACCGACCAGGGCAAGACGTCGAACATGAACGCGCTCGCGTTCGTGTCAGGCGAACTCGGCCGGCCGATCCCGAAGGTGGGGCTCACGACCTTCCGCATGCCGTACACGCCCGTCACGTTCGGCATCTTCGCGGGCTACGAGCGCCGCGACCTGTTCGATCCCGTGCGCACGACGCCGACTCACGCGTGGGCGGTGGCGCAAGGCGCCGTGTTCGAGGACGTCGGCCAGTGGAAGCGCGCGCGATATTTTCCGCGTCCCGGCGAGGACATGCACGCGGCGGTCGACCGCGAATGCCTCGCTGTGCGCGCAGGCGTCGGTATCTTCGATGCGTCGACCCTCGGCAAGATCGAGGTGGTCGGGCCCGATGCGGCGACCTTCCTGTCGCGCATGTACGTGAATGGATTCGCCACGCTGGCCGTGGGCAAGTCGCGCTACGGCATCCTGCTGCGCGACGACGGCTTCATCTATGACGACGGCGTGATCGCGCGCGTCGCAGAGGACCGCTTCCACGTCACGACCACCACGGGCGGCGCCGCCCGTGTGTTCAACATGATGGAAGACTACCTGCAGACGGAATGGCCCGACCTGCAGTGCTGGCTCACGTCGACCACCGAGCAGTGGTCAGTGATCGCCGTGCAGGGGCCGCGGGCGCGCGACGTGCTCGCGCCATTGGTGAGCGACGTGGATATCTCTGCCGCGGCGCTGCCGCATCTGGGTGTGGCGGGCGGGCGCATCTGCGGCGTGCCGATGCGGCTGTTCCGCATGAGCTTCACCGGCGAACTCGGCTACGAGGTCAACGTACCGTCCGATTACGGACTCGCGGTCTGGGAAGCGATCTACGCCGCAGGGCAGGCGCACGGCATCACGCCGTACGGCACGGAGACGATGCACGTGCTGCGCGCCGAGAAGGGCTACATCATCGTCGGCCAGGAAACGGACGGCACCGTGACGCCGGACGATGCGGGGCTCGGCTGGGCGATCGCGAAATCCAAGCCGGATTTCGTCGGCAAGCGCTCGCTCGCGCGCGAAACCATGCACGCACCCGACCGCAAGCAACTCGTAGGCTTGCTGACGGTCGATCCGCAGGTGGTGCTGGAGGAGGGCGCGCAGATCGTCGCGACGCCCGGACAAAGCACGCCGCTCAAGATGATCGGCCACGTGACCTCGTCCTATCACAGCGCGGTGCTGGGCCGCTCGATCGCCCTGGCGGTGGTGCGGGGCGGGCGGGCGCGGATCGGCGCAACGCTGTATGTGCCGATGCCCGGCGGCGAGATCGCAGTGAAAGTTGCCAGTGCCGTGTTCTACGACCCCGAGGGAGCCCGACTCCATGCCTGATCCAGCCATGGTCGGCCCCGCAGTTCGCCGCACGGTCGCCTTGCCGTCAGCGGCGTGGCTGAAGACACCGTCACCCGCGTCGCGCTTCATCTTCCGCGGCAACGCCGACGCCCGCGCGAGTGCGGGGCAGGCCTTCGGTCTGACGTTCTCCGAAACCGCCTGCCGCGCCGTGACCGACGGCACCCGCGCCGCGCTCTGGCTTGGCCCGGACGAGCAGTTGCTGCTGGCGCCCGACGGTGATGCCGACACGATCCAGGCGTCGATCGCACAGGCAATGCGTGGCCAGGCTTGTGCGCTGGTGGACGTCAGCCACCGCCAGGTGGGCCTCGACATCCACGGCCAGCACGCGCAGTGGCTGCTCGAGGCGCAGTGCCCGTTGCCGCTCGACCTGCGCGGGTTCCCGGTGGGCATGTGCACGCGCACGCTGTTCGGCAAGGCCGAGGTCGTGCTGTGGCGCACCGCCGAGCAGGCGTTCCGCATCGAAGTCTGGCGCTCGTTCGCGACCTACGTGGTCGAACTGCTGCGCGAAATCGAGCGCGAAGCGTAGGAGCGGAGCCTGGACCAGCACATCGGCACCCCTGATCGCGGGCTCGAATTCATGGGCCTGCGCGTGCACCGCACGGTCTTTCCGTTTGCCGTGACGTTGATCGTGCTGGCCGTGATCGCCGCACTGCTCGATCCGGCCGGGTTCAACGCGGCCATCGCCCGGTTGCGGGGCGGCATCCTGCAGCACTTCGACAGCTTCATCATGATCATGGGCAACCTGTTCGTGCTGCTGTGCGTGGTCCTCGCGGTATCGCCGCTCGGCAGGGTTCGTCTCGGCGGGCCGCAGGCGCGGCCGCAGTTCGGGTTCGTGTCGTGGTTCTCGATGATGTTCGCGGCCGGCATGGGCGTGGGGCTCCTGTACTGGGGCGTGGCCGAGCCCGTTGCCGCCTATACCGGCTGGCCCGATACGCCCCTGAACGTCGCGCCGCGCACGCCCGCCGCCGCACATGCCGCGATGGGTTCGGCGCTGTTCCACTGGGGCCTGCACCCCTGGGCCGTCTACCTCGTCACCGCGCTGGTCGTCGGGTACTTCGCGTACAACAGGGGCTTGCCCTTCGCGATGAGCTCGGCGCTCTCGCCGCTCATCGGACGGCATCACTCGGGGCCCATCGGGCAGGCTGTGGACATCTTCGCCGTCGTGCTCGCGACGTTCGGGCTGGCGGCGTCCCTGGGCCTGGGTGCGATGCAGTCAGCGGCAGGCATGCACGTCGTCCTCGGCACGCCCGACGGCTTAGGCATGCAGGGACTGTTCATTGCCGTGGTCTGCCTGATCGCCGGCTATTCGGTCTGGACCGGCATCGAAGTCGGCATCCTGCGCCTGTCGAACCTCAACATGGCGCTCGCGACGCTGTTGCTGGCGTTCTGTGCCGTGGGCGTCGGGCTCGGCACCTACCTCGCGGGACTCGTGACGGCCCTCGGGGATTACGCGCGGCTGATCCTGCCGCTGTCCGACTGGCGGCAGCGACCCGACGCCGACTGGTATCACGCCTGGACGGTGTTCTACTGGGCCTGGTGGTGCAGCTGGGGGCCGTTGGTGGGCGTGTTCATCGCACGCGTCTCGCGCGGACGCACGATCCGCCAGATGGTGGGTGTCGTGATGGTCGCGCCAGCTGCATTCGCTGTGCTCTGGTTCACGGCCTTTGGTGGCGGCGCCATCACCCAGGTGATCGAGGGCACCAGCGCGCTCGCAGGCGGCGTGCAGGACGTCAACAGCGCGATCTTCCAGTTCCTCGGCCAGCTGCCGCTGGCCTCCATCACTTCGCTGCTCGTGGTCGTGCTGCTGGTGATTTTCACCGTGACGTCCGTCGACTCGGGCGCGCTGGTGGCAGACAACCTGTCGTCCAACGGCCGTACCGACACGCCGCGTCCGCAACGCGTGCTGTGGGTGTTCCTGATCGGGCTGGTGGCGACGACGCTGCTGGTGCTCGGCGGCGACGCGGGTCTCAAGGGACTGCAGTCAGCCACGATCGTCATGGCGCTGCCGTACCTTGCACTGATGGTCGTGTTGATCGCCGGACTGCTCAAAGCCCTGGTGCAGGATCACAGGGCCTGACTGCAGGGCCGTCAGCTGCGCAACCGCTGGTTCTCCGGATCGTAGAGCGGCTCTTTCCCAACCACCGCGCGGCGCCGCTCGCCGAGGATTTCCACCTCGAGCACGGTGCCCGGCACGGCCAGGTCCGTGCGCACGTAGGCGAGTGCAATGCTCGGCTCGCAGCCGGTAGCCATAGCCGCCCGACGTCACCAGCCCCACGACCTTGTCGCCGTCGTAGACGATCGACACGGCCGCTGCATCCGCATCCGTCGCGTCGACCAGCAACGGCACGAAACGCTCGACGGGCCCTGTCTGTGCCTCCCGCCGCAGCGCATCCTGCCCGATGAAGCCGCCCGGCTTGTCGAGCTTCACGAAGCGGTCGAGCGACGCCATGAACGGCGTGTATTCGCTGGTGAGGTCGCCCTTCCAGCCGCGGTAGCACTTCTCGAGCCGCAGGCTGTCCATCGCGTACAGGCCGTAGTCGGCGATGCCGAGCGGCTCGCCCGCGGCCCAGATCAGGTCGTAGACCGAGAGCACGTGTTCGGCGGGAACGTGCAGTTCCCAGCCCAGTTCGCCCACGTAGTTGACGCGCAACGCGATGGCTTTGGTATAGCCGATGTCGATCGTGCGCACGGCGAGCCACGGGAACGCGGCGTTGGAAAGGTCCGCCCGCGTCAACTGTGCAAGCAGTTCACGCGAGCGCGGGCCGACCACGATCAGCGAGCCATAGCGCGCCGAGACGTTGTCGATGCGCACCGAGCCGTCCGCGGGCAGGTGCTCGCGGAGCCAGTGCTCGTCGTGCTTCTCGCCGGCCGCGGCGCTGATCAGCCAGTAGCGGCCGCCGCCGAGGTTGGTCAGCGTCATCTCGGTGATGATGCCGCCCTTGTCATTCAGGAAGTAGTTGAGGGCAGTGCGTCCAGGCTGCGGCACGACGCCGGCCACCATGTGATCGAGCCACGCTGCCGCACCGGCACCCGTCACCTCGAACTTGGTGAAGCCGGGCAGGTCGAGCACGGCGACGCGTTGTGCCGCGGCCTCGCATTCGCGCGCGATGGCCTTGTGCCAGGCGGGGCGGCGGAACGAGACCTCGGGTTCGACCGGATCGCCTGCTTGCGGAAAGTACACCGCGCGTTCCCAGCCGCCGCGTGCACCGAACTTTGCGCCCTTCGCCGCCAGTCGCAGATAGGCGGGCGAGGTCTTGGCCAGGCGGCCTGCCGGACGTTCCTCGGCGGGGTAACCGATGCCGTACTCGTGCTGGTAGGTCTCGATCGCCTTGGCCAGCACGAACTTGTCGTTCGCGTAGTCGAGGTACCGCCGCGAATCGAGCGGCCACACATCCCACTCGGGCTGGCCGTGCGCGACCCACTCGGCAATGATCTTGCCGGCGCCGCCGGCCTGCGCGATGCCGAACGTGAACGCGCAGCAGTGGTAGAAGCCTGGCAGTCCCGGCGCGGGCCCGATCAGCGGATTGCCGTCGGGGGCGTACGGAATCGGGCCGTTGATGACTTTCTTGACGCCAGCCGTGCCCAGGATCGGCACGCGCTCGCAAGCGGCTTCGATGTATTTCTCGAGCCGGCCCAGGTCGTCGTCGAACAGCTGGTTCGCGAACTCGTCTGGAATCTTGTCCAGCCAGTGCGCGGTGGCTTTCCACTCGTACGGGCCGAGGATCAGGCCGTGGCGTTCCTGGCGCATGTAATAGCTGACGTCCGGGTCGCGCAGCAGGGGCAGTCGCGCTGCGCCGCGGTCGAGCAGGGCAGGGATGTCCTCGGTAATCAGGTACTGATGCGATAGCGTGACGATCGGCAGGTACTCGCCCACCATCGCCGCGATCTCGCCGCCGCGATAACCCGCGGCGTTGATGACGGACTCGGCCTGGATCGCACCCTTGTTGGTGTGCACCTTCCATTCGCCCGAAGGCAGGCGTTCGATCGCCGTGACCTTGGTGCCGCGGTAGATGGTCGCGCCTGCATCGCGCGCACCCTTGGCGAGCGCCTGCGTGAGCTGTGCCGGGTCGATGTCGCCGTCGTACGGGTCATAGAGGCCGGCGAGGATGTCGGTCGTGTCTACGAACGGATGGCGTTCGACGATCTCGGCCGGGCTCAGCATCTCGAATTCGATGCCCTGCGCATGGGCCTGCGAGACGACGTGCCTGAATTCGTCGACGCGGTCCCGCGTGTGCGCGAGACGCACGCTGCCCGTGACGTGGTAATTGATGTCGTAGCCAACCTTCTCTGCCAGCGTCGAATACAGCTTCGTGCTGTGCCGCTGCAGCTTGATCACGTTCCACGAGGTCGAGAAATTGGGGCAATTGCCCGCGGCGTGCCAGGTGGAGCCGGCCGTGAGTTCGTCGCGTTCGAGCAGCACGACGTCGGTGAGCCCGAGCTGCGTCAGGTGATAGAGGGCACTGCAGCCGACGGACCCGCCGCCGATCACGATCACCCGGGCATGCGTCTTCATGCTGTGCTCAACTCCTGATGCGCTCGTTGCGCGGGTCATACCAAGGCTGCAGTTGCACGCGGCAGGCATGGCGCCGGCACGCGACTTCGACTTCCCACTGGCCGGACGCGAGCCATTCCGGCGTGACGCCGGCGGCGCACGTCACGTAACCCATGCCGATGGAGCGGCCGAGCCGGTGGCCCCAGGCGCCCGAGCGGATGGAGCCGACGATGACGCCGTCGCGCACGATCGGCTCCTCGTGATAGAGCAGCGGGGCCGCGTCGGACGCATCCTCGAGCATGACCTGCACCAGTCGCCGCTTGAGCGGTCCCGCGGCCTTCTGCGCCAGCAGTGCCTCGCGGCCGACGAATCCGCCGGGTTTGTCCCAGGCCACCGTGAACCCGAGGCCCGCGTCGAGCGGCGTGTCCTCGTCCCCGATGTCGTGGCTCCAGTGCTTGTAGCCCTTCTCGACGCGGCAGGCGCCCATCGCGTGATAGCCCGCGTGCGTCAATCCCAGCGGAGCGCCTGCCTGCAGCAGTTGCTCGTACACGTCGAGGCAGTGCTCGGTCGGCAGGTAGAGCTCCCAGCCCAGTTCGCCCACGTAGGTGATGCGACTCGCGCGCACCTTGGCGTAGCCGATCTCGATCTCGCGCGAATGACCGAAGGGGTGCGTCGCATTGGAGAGGTCTGCGCCCGACACCTGCTGCAGCAGCTCGCGGCTGCGCGGACCCATGACGCCGAGCATCGCTACACCTGAGGTCACGTCGGTGACCGTGCAGTGGGCGTCCGGTCGCGATTCGATGGCCCGTCGCAGCCAAGCCAGGTCGCGCGTCTGGCAGATGGCCGACGTGACGACCATGAACTCGCGCTCGGCCAGGCGGGTGATCGTGAGGTCGGCCTCGATGCCGCCGCGCTCGTTGAGCCACTGCGTGTAGACGATGCGGCCGGCAGGAACGTCGACGTTCGACGTCGACAGCTCGTTCAGCACGGCGCAGGCATCACGGCCCTGCACCAGGAATTTCGCGAAGCAGGTCTGGTCGAACAGCGCCACGCGGTCGCGCACGGCTTCGCATTCGGCGCGGCACGCGTCGAACCAGTTCTGCCGGCCATACGAGTATTCGTAGCGCGGCGCGGAGCCCGGGGCCGCGTACCAGTTGGGCCGCTCCCAGCCGGCGGTCTCGCCCATGCAGGCCCCGGCCGCGACGAGCCGATCGTGCAGCGGCGTGCGCCGCGCATTGCGCGCAGTCTGGTACTGGTAGTACGGCCAGTGCATCGCATAGAGCAGGCCGAGCGTTTCCACCGTGCGATCGCGCAGGTACCGCTTGTTGGCCTGGAACGGCATCACGCGACGCACGTCGACGTCGGCCAGGTCCATGGGTGGACGACGGTCGCGGATCCAGTCGGCCACGACTTTGCCGGCGCCGCCGCTCGCCGCGATACCCACCGAGTTGAAGCCCGTGGCGACGAAGAGGTCGCGCACCTCCGGCGTCTCGCCGATGTAATAGCGATCGTCGGGCGTGAAGCTCTCGGGACCGTTGAAAAAGAGCGCGATGCCGGCGGAGCCGAGTGCCGGCACGCGGCGGACGGCTGCCTCGAGGATGGGCTCGAAATGGTCGTAGTCTTCGGGCAACGAATCGAAGCAGAAATCGTCCGGGATGCCCTGCATGCCCCAGGGCTTGGCCACGGGCTCGAAGCAGCCCATCAGCAGCTTGCCGGCGTCTTCCTTGTAGTACGCGCATTCGTCCTGCACGCGCAGCACGGGCAGGTTGCCGGGCAGCCCCTGCATGGGCTCGGTGACGATGTAGAAATGCTCGGCGGCGTGCAGGGGCACGGCCACGCCGATGTCGGCCGCCATGCGTTGCGACCACATGCCCGCGCAGAGCACCACGGTGTCTGCTGCAATGTAGCCGGACTCGGTTTCGACACCGACGGCGCGTCCTTTCTCCACGCGCACACGTTCGACCCTGGTGTTCTCGAAGATCTTTGCGCCACGCTGCTTGGCGCCCTTGGCCAGCGCCTGCGTGGTGTCGATCGGGTTGGTCTGGCCGTCCTTGGGCAGGAAGATGCCGCCGACGACGTCGCCGACTTCGAGCAGCGGCCAGCGTTCCTTGATCTCGCCGGTCGTGAGTTCGTCGACCGCCAAGCCGAACGTCTTGCCCATCGATGCGCCGCGCTTCAGCTCTTCCAGCCGTGCCGCCGTCTTGGCGACGCTGATCGAACCATTCTGCTTGAAGCCGGTGGCCTGGCCGGTCTCGGCTTCGAGCGAGTGGTACAGATCGGCCGTGTACTTGGCCAGCTCGGTCAGGTTGCTGGTGGCGCGCAACTGGCCGACGAGGCCCGCGGCATGCCACGTGGTGCCGCAGGTGAGCTGTTTGCGCTCGAGCAGGACCACGTCGGTGATGCCGATGCGGGTCAGGTGGTACGCAATCGAACAGCCGGCGATGCCGCCCCCGACGATGACGACGTTCGCGTGTGCCGGAAGTGCCATCCGTGCCGCCCCGCGATCAGCGGGCGCCGACTCGCCGGGTCGCCGCGGACTCGGCGGTCGGCCGCATGTGCGACCGGTCGAGCTTCACCGGGAAGCGTCGGCGGATCTCGGCGTCGACGGCTTCGGCCACGTGGGACGGGAAGTGGTGACCGAGGATTTCCTCGACCTTGGCCATCGCACGCTGCGAGATGTCGAGCGCCCCTTGCTCGTTCCACTCGTTCGGGCTCTTGCGATCGCCGATGCCGGGGTAGAGGTACTCGGTCTGCATGAGTTGCAGCGTCTGCTCGCTGCCCAGGAAGTGCCCCGGACCGTTGAGGCAGACGTCCCTGATCGTCTCGAACGAAAGCCGCTCGTCGTCCACGACGATGCCTTTGATCGTGCGCTGCGCCGCGCCGATGATGTCGTTGTCGATGATGAGGCTTTCGAGCGAGTAACCCAGCAGGCTGGCGTGCATGCCCGCCGACTCGTAGATCATGTTCGCGCCGGCGTTGCCGACGAGCGCGTGGTTCAGCGCCTTCTCGGCGCCGGCCTGGCCGTCCGGCAGCTTCGAATCGGTCATGCCCGACGCCGTGCCGCCGGTCAGGTTGTAGAAGTGCGACATCTGCGCGGCCGCTGCCGAAAGCAGCGCCTGCTCGGGGCTGCCGCCCGACATGGCGCCCGTGCGCAGGTCGGAGACGAAGCACCAGGTGCCGAAAATCGCGGGGTGCCCGGGCTTGATCGCGTTGACGTACACGAGGCCCGCCAGGCACTCGGCCACTTCCTGCGCCAGGGCGCCTGCCAGCGCGGCCGGTGCGGTCGCGCCCGCCTGGCCGGCCGAGAGCAACAGCACGGGCATGCCGCCACGCACCGCCACCTCGAGGCACTTGCACGCGTCGGTCGCGAACTTCATGGGCGGCACCACGAAGCAGTTCGACTGGCTCACGAACGGACGCTCGCGCCATTGCTGCTCGCCACCCGCGATCAGGTGCAGCATCTCGAGCGAGGCCTCGACGTGCTCCGGCTGCACCCAGCTGCTGCCGACATGCTTGGTCGTCGACGAGACGGCGGCGTAGCAGGTGTTGAAGTCCATCTCGAACGGGTCGGGGATGTCGCGCGGGACCACGGCACGCTGGAAGAAGTGGATGTGCTCCATCAGGTCGACGATGCGGCCGATGTCGAACAAGTCCTTGATCGTCGATTCGCGATAGCCGGTGCGCGGGTCGACCATGCTCACGGCGGCCCCGGCGGTGCCGAAGTACGAACGCTTGCCCCAGGGCTCGAGGTCATAGCGCGGGTCCTGCGCGTGCAGCACGAAGTTGCGCGCCGCCTTGGCCAGCGTGTCCTCGACGACGGAGGCCGGAAAGAGCAGCCGCCCGTTCTCGTTCAGCGTGCAACCCGCCTGCGTGAGGTACTCGACGCCACTGGGGGGCGCGTCGGCGAGCCCCACTTCTGCCAGCAGGCGCAACGCAGTCCGATGGATTTTCTCGACGTCGGCGGGGGCCAGCGGCAGGTAGCGGCCGGAAGTCATGCCGGGCTGGACGGGGCGGAGGTGGTCGGGCAGGGGTGCGGCGCGCTGCGCCCGGCGGGCGTCGCGCCCGGACGGCCGGCGGGCCGGGGTCGGGGAATCTGTCACGGGCCACTCCGAAAAGGGTTACAGCGGCGGGCGGTCGAGCCGCCCGGGCGTGCGCAAGACTCGCATGAATCGTCGGCGGGCCGCCTAAAGATTTATCTACCAGTCGGGAAAACTTTGTGCCGTGCGCGGGCAACGTGAACGGTCGCAGGGGGCGTGAAGCCGTTAAACTTGCGGGCCCGCCGCCGCACCCATGCGGCCCACTGATTTCGAGGTGCAGATGTCCGTTCCACAAAGCCGCGCCGAGTGGCACCGCCTGGCCGCCGGATTACGGTACGCCACCGGACATTTCATCCACGGCGAGCACGTGCCGGGACGCGCAGCGCGCTTCACGGTCGTGAATCCGGCGACGGCCGAACCCCTGTGCGAAGTCGCGGCGGGTGGTGCGGCCGACGTCGACGCCGCGGTCGCGAGCAGCCTCGCTGCCCATCGTGCCGGCGTGTGGCGCCGGCTGGCTCCCCGTGAACGGCTCGAAATCATCTATCGTCTCGCGGCGCTCATCGACGAGCACACGGCCGAGTTCACGCTGCTCGACTCCCTGTGCATGGGCAAGCCCGTCCGTGACATGGTCGCAGTCGACGTGCCGCAGTCGTCGCTCACGTTCCGCTACTTCGCCGAGCTGTCCGACAAGGTCGAGAGCAAGGTCACCGCCACGCCTGCAGATGCGTTCCACTACACGCTGCGCGAGCCGCTGGGCGTCGTTGGCTGCATCACGCCCTGGAACTACCCGTTGATGCAGATCGCCTGGAAGATCGCCCCGGCGCTCGCGGCGGGCAACTGCGTCGTGCTCAAGGCCGCCGAGCAGGCGCCGCTTTCCGCGCTGCTGCTGGCCGAGCTCTTCGTCCGGGCCGGCGCACCGGCCGGTGTGCTCAACGTCGTCAGTGGGTCGGGGCTGGACGCCGGCGCGCCGCTCGCGCTGCACGCGGACGTCGCGAAGATTTCCTTTACGGGCTCGACCGTGACCGGCAAGAAGATGCTGGTCTATGCGGGCCAGTCGAACATGAAGCGTGTCAGCCTCGAATGCGGCGGCAAGTCGCCGCAGATCTTCCTGCACGATCTCGAGGACCTCGATCGCGCAGTCACCTACGCAATCAACGGCATCTTCGCGGTGATGGGCGAGGTGTGCAGCGCCGGGTCGCGCCTGCTGGTCGACCGCCGGATCGCCGCGGACTTCACGCAGCGCTTCATCGAGCGCGGCCGCACGGCCTACGTCGCGGGCGATCCACTCGACCCGGCCACCAACATGGGCCCGCTGGTGACGCAGAAGCAGCACGAGCGCGTGCTCGGCTACATCCGCAAGGGCCGCGACGAAGGTGCGACGCTCGCGTTCGGCGGCGACGTCCCCGACGGCCCGGGCTACTACGTGAATCCCGCGCTGTTCACCAACGTCGACAACCGCATGACGATCGCGCAGGAAGAAATCTTCGGGCCGGTCGCGACGCTCATCGAAGTTGACGGGCTCGACGACGCGCTGCGCGTCGCCAACGACACGGTCTACGGCCTGCAGGCCTCGGTGTGGACCAGCAACCTGCGCTCGGCGCACGAGGCCGTGCGCCGCCTCGAGGCCGGCACGCTCTACGTCAACTGCTGGGAGCACGGCGACGCCACGATGCCGTTCCTGGGCTACAAGCAGTCGGGGCAGGGCGGCGACAAGTGTCTCGAGGGCCTGCTGAGTTACACGCAGACCAAGGCTGCGTGGATTCACCTGGGAACCTGACGCCATGACGACCGGCGACGACCTGATCAACCTGCGACCCGACATCGAGGTGCCGGCGCGCGAGTTCGGCGTGAACAGCGACATGCTGGTGCCCGCGTTTTCGCGGCACAGCGAATACGTGCCCGACCGCGACGACAGCTACCGGTTCGATCCCGACACCACGCTCGCGATCCTGGCGGGTTTCCGGCACAACCGCCGGGTCATGGTGCAGGGGTACCACGGCACGGGCAAATCGACGCACGTCGAGCAGGTGGCTGCGCGGCTCAACTGGCCGCTGATCCGCATCAACCTCGACGGTCATGTGAGCCGCATCGACCTGGTCGGTCGCGATGCGATCGTCGTGAAGGACGGCAGCCAGGTCACGGAATTCCGCGAGGGGTTGCTGCCGTGGGCACTGCAGCGGCCGATCGCGCTGGTATTCGATGAATACGACGCGGGCCGGCCCGACGTGATGTTCGTGATCCAGCGCGTGCTGGAGGCGAGCGGCAAGCTGACGCTGCTCGACCAGAACCGCATCATCAGCCCGCATCCGTTCTTCCGGCTGTACGCGACCAGCAATACGATCGGCCTGGGCGACACCAGCGGCCTGTATCACGGCACGCAGCAGATCAACCAGGGCCAGATGGACCGCTGGTCGATCGTCACCACGCTCAACTACCTCGACCACGACGCCGAGGCCGCGATCGTGCTGGCCAAGTCGCCCGCGTACGACACCGATGCAGGTCGCCGCACGATCATGGCGATGGTTCGCGTGGCCGACATGACCCGCAATGGCTTCATGAACGGCGACATCTCCACTGTCATGAGCCCGCGCACCGTCATCGCCTGGGCCGAGAACGCCGAGATCTTCGGCGACGTCGGGCTCGCGTTCCGCGTCACGTTCCTCAACAAGTGCGACGAACTCGAGCGCACCACCGTGGCCGAGTTCTACCAGCGAGCGTTCGCCGCCGAGTTGCCGGAGGCGATCACCCGCGTGAAGGTCGTGTGAGCAACCGGCCACGCCAGGCGCCGCCTGCTCCGGCGGAGCGCGGCGAACGCGCGCTGCTGCAGACGACCCGGGCGCTGGCGGGCTCGCAGGACCTCGACGTGAGCTTCGGGCCGTCATTGCCCGGACAGACGCCCAATGCCGTGCGCCTGCCGGTGGTCAAGTGGCCGCTCACGGAGGCCGACGCCGCCCGCGTGCGCGGCCACGCCGATCACCTGGCGCTGCGCAGCGCTTACCACGATCCGGCGCTGCACGCCCAATTCCGCCCCGCAGGCAGCCGGGCCCGCGAGATCTTCGATGCGGTCGAAGACATGCGCTGCCAGTCGCTGGGCGGCAACGTGCTCGCTGGCGTCGCGCAAAACCTGACGGCTGCGCTGGTCGACCAGCTCACGCGCAAGACCGGCTCGACGCCCTTCGGCGCGCGTCCGTCGCCGATGGCGCAAGCGCTGGCTTTGCTCGTGCGCGAAAGGCTCACCGGCCTGGCGCCCCCTCCGGCGGCGGCTGAGCTCATGGCTCGCTGGCGCGACGACCTGCAGCAGCGAGCCCAGGAAGCGCTGGCGACGCTGTCCGCGAACGTGGATGACCAGCAGCAGTACGCCTTCGCCGTGCACGAACTGGTGAAGGACCTCGACCTCGGGCACGAGCTGGGCGTGGCAGCCGAGCGACGTCGCGCGGCCGAGAAGTCGCTCGAGGCCACGCGACCGGGTGAGGCGCCCGGCGCAGACCCGCAGGGCAGCGTCAAGAAGCAGGCCGGAACCCTCGAGCAGGATGCGCCGGAATTGAAGGCGGGAGACGTCGTCGGTTCGCGCCTCGGTGCCAGCGACGAAGCCGAGCGCAAGCCAGAGCAGGAACCGTCCGGCGAACGCCTGCAGCGCGAGCCGATGCACGACGACTCAGATCATCCCAACCGGCACTACCGCGTCTTCACCACGGCGCACGATGCCATCGTGGGCGCGACCGAGCTCTGCAGCGACGACGAAATCACCCAGCTGCGCAACACGCTTGATCGCGAATCCCGCGCTTTGCAGCCCGCGGTCTCGCGGCTCGCGATCCGGCTCGAGCGGTTGCTCATGGCAAAGCAGACGCGACGCTGGCAGTTCGACCTGGAGGAGGGCGTGCTCGACGCGGCGCGCCTGGCGCGCGTGCTCACCGATCCGCTGGCGCCGCTCGCATTTCGCGAGGAATCGGAGACCGATTTCAAGGATACCGTCGTCAGCATCCTGCTCGACAACTCGGGCTCGATGCGCGGGCGGCCGATCATGGTGGCCGCCCTGTGCGCAGACGTGCTGGCCCGCACGCTCGAGCGCTGCGGCGTCAAGGTCGAGATCCTGGGTTTCACGACGCGCGAATGGAGCGGGGGGCATGCACGCGAGGACTGGCTCAAGGCGGGCCGGCCCGCGGGCCCCGGACGCCTGACCGACCTGCGCTACATCGTCTACAAGCCGGCCGACGTGCCTTACCGGCGCACGCGCCGGCAGCTCGGCGTGATGCTCAAGGAAGACCTGCTCAAGGACAACGTCGATGGCGAGGCGCTGTTGTGGGCGCACGAGCGCCTGCTCCGGCGCAACGAGCAACGGCGCATCCTGATGGCGATCTCCGACGGCGTGCCATTGTGCGAGGCCACGCTGTCGGCGAATCCCGGTGGCTACCTCGAGCAGCACCTGCGCAACGTCGTGAAGTGGATCGAGACGCGCTCGCCGGTCGAACTGGTCGCGATCGGCATCGGCCACGACGTCACGGATTTCTATCAGCGCGCGGTCGCGATCCCGGATGTCGAGCAACTCGGCAACGCCATGATCGAGCAACTGGCCGAGTTGTTCGTCGCGCCGGGACAGCGTTCGAAGCGGGCGACGTCCCCATCGAGGCAGCGAGCATGACGCAGACTCATCGTGGATCGTGCCTGTGCGGCGAGACCGTGTTCGAAGTGCACGGGCCGCTGCGCAATTCCATTGCCTGCCACTGCACGCAGTGTCGCAAGCAAACGGGCCATTATCTGTCTGCCACCAGTGCCGCCGCCGCGGACTTCAAGCTGCTGCGCGGCGACCACGTCCGCTGGTTTCGCGCGTCCGGCACGGCCCGGCGCGGCTTTTGCGGCCAGTGCGGCTCCACGTTGTTCTGGCAGGCGGATGACTCACCGGAGCGCATTTCGATCGCGACCGGGCTGTTCGACGGCCCCACGGGACTGGTGACCGAAGGTCACATCTTCTGCGCCGACAAAGGCGACTATTACGATATCCCCAACGAGGGTTATCAACGCGCGGGATGGGAGTGAGCACGATGGCAGGCGCCGGCGACATCCCGTCCACGATGCAGGCGGTGCTGCTGCGAGGCCACGGCGGCCTCGAGCAGCTCGAGTTCCGCACCGACGTCGCCACGCCGCAGCCCGGGGCAGGCGAGGTGCTGGTGCGCGTGGGCGCGGCTGCCGTCAACAACACCGACATCAACACGCGCATCGGCTGGTACTCGAAGTCCGTCGCGACTGCGACCGACGAGACCGCCGTGGCGCCGGATGCGCGGGACGGCGGCTGGTCCGGCAACGCGTTTCATTTTCCGCGCATCCAGGGCATCGACGCGTGCGGCCACATCGTGGCCGTGGGGCCGGGCGTACCGGCGACACGGATCGGCGAGCGCGTCTTGATCGACCCCGTCCTGCGTCCAGCCGATGGCAGCCTGGCCGGCGTCGGCTATTTCGGCGCCGAACGTGACGGCGCGTTTGCGCAGTACGCCACGGCGCCTGCCGGCAACGCGCATCGCATCGAAAGCGCGCTCACCGACATCGAACTCGCGACCTACCCGTGCGCTTATGGCACGGCCGAGAACCTCCTGACGCGCGCCAATGTCGCCCGCGGTGAAACCGTGCTGGTGACGGGCGCCTCTGGCGGGGTGGGCTCAGCGGCGGTGCAGCTGGCCACCGTGCGCGGCGCCCGCGTCATCGCCGTCGCCAGCCGCAACAAGATGCGCGAGGTGGCGGTACTCGGTGCGGCGAGCGTCGTCGAGCGCGAGGCCGACCTGGTCGAGGTCCTGGGACGTGAGACCGTGGACGTGGTCGTGGATGTCGTGGGCGGGCCCGCGTTCGGTTCGCTGCTCGACGTCTGCAGACGCGGCGCGCGTTACGCCGTCGCCGGCGCGATCGCCGGACCCACGGTGCCGCTCGACCTGCGCACGCTCTACCTCAAGGACCTGAGCCTGTTCGGCTGCACGGTCACACCCCCCGCCGTGTTCGCACGGCTCGTGGACCTGATCCAGTCCGGGGCGCTGCCGCCGCTGGTGCGCAAGGTCTACCCGTTGGCGGACATCGCGATCGCGCAATCCGACTTCCTCGGCAAGGCGCATACAGGCAAGATCGTGCTCGTGCCCTGAGCCGGAGAACCGTTTGCGCAACAAGATCGACCTGCGAAAGCTGCCGCCGCTGAATGCCCTCAAGGGCTTCGAGGCCACCACCCGGCGCGAGAGCGTGCGCGAGGCCGCCGAGGAGCTGTGCCTGACCCACCCTGCGGTGAGCTACCAGATCCAGGTGCTGGAGCAGGACCTCGGGGTGCCCTTGTTCTCGCGCACCGGCCGCTCGCTGGTGCCCACCGAGGAGGGCAGGCTGCTGTACAAGCACGTGCGCATCGCGCTCGAGACGCTGATCGAGGGCGCCGAAAGCGTCCGCCGCACGCGCGCGGGCACGCCACTGCGGGTGCAGACCTACGTCACCGCATCGATCCGCTGGCTCGCGCGCAAGCTGCCGGACTTCGTGGCGAGCCATCCCGACGTGCGCCTGCAACTGAGCACCTGCGCGTTCGACTGGGATTTCGACGAGTCGAGCGCCGATGTCGGGCTGGTGTACTGCGCCGAGGCGCCCGGCCCGGAGTATCGGTGGGTGCCGCTGTTCGAATACACCTTGCGGCCCGTGTGCAGCCCGGCATTGGCCGCCACGCTGGGGGCCGCTCCCTCACCGCTCAGTTTGCTGGAGATGCCGCTGGTCGAGATCTACTCGGAGCAGCACAACTGGGACATCTGGTTCGAGGCCGCGCAGCTGCAGTATTCGACGCGGCCGGCCATCGTCGTGGACACACTCGCCGTCGCGCTCGAGATCGCGCTGCAGGGCAAGGGCGTGGCGCTCGTGAACGGCCCGTACGCCGACGACGACCTGGCCGCGGGCCGCCTGGTGCAGCCCGTGCAACACCAGGTGACGTGCCCCGGGGCCTGGGGACTGATCTGCCGTCAGGACGCGTACGCCAACGAGCGCGTGAAGGCGTTCATGGACTGGCTCGGAGGCACCGCAGCCGCAGCCTGATTTCCTGCACGCCGCAACCGACGCTGCTCAATGTGAGAGCGCGTCGGGATACAGCTGTGCCCACAATTCGCACTGGTGCGCGCTGGCTGCATCGAACATGCCCACGGCGCCGGGACGCAATCGCAGTGCCTGCCCGTGGGGCCGCGAACGTTTTCCATTCCGGCAGCCCCACCCCGGCCGGTTTGCCGCTGTGCACGAAGCTGCTCCAGTAACGCACCATCTGCCCGGCCAGTTCCTGTTGCGGAGCGGCGAGAGGCGGACCATCGAGGCGGCTCGTGTTCGAGAAGCCTGGGAACTGGTAGGGCATTTCGGAGGTGTGGACCGCGCCGAGCTCGATGCCCGGGTCGTCCATGACGGGCGGCGCCGCGTCGTCCGCAAACTCGTACTGGTAAACGGGTACGAAACGCGAGGCCATCCATGCCGTGCGCAGGAAGAGGCAGGCATTCAGGCCACCGCCCGGCATGTAAGTCGGACATCGCGGTACCTAGCGCAGTGGCGGGTGAGGAGTAGCGACTCGCCGGGTACGCAGCCAGCACCTTGTCGGCGTGCTCGCCGTACAGAGCCCGCAGGCGAGCGGCGTAATTGCCCGCATCGATCTTGCCGCCGGCTTCGACCTCGTAGCCCACGTACAGCCGCATCTCGTAGCTGGCGCCGCCATTCAGGATCGGCACCCGGACGAAGTTGCCGGTCGCGAAGGCTTCCGCCCCTTGTCGCGGCACCGTGCCATTGCCGTAAATGGGTGCGAAAACGCGGTAGTCGGAGCTGGCAGTCACCGTGCCGGCATCCACGAGTTCCTTCACCGGTTTGCCGCGCAGGCACCGCAATGCAGTCGCAGGATCGTCGCAACCCACGAGCTTGGCGACCGCGAGGCCCGCGTTCTTGCCTTCTTCCAGGCTGCGCAGCGTGAACGTGCAACCCGAGCTCTGGATAATGGCCTGGTGGAACAGGCCCGTCGTGGCCTCGGGCGAGATCAGGTGCATGCAGACGCTGGCCGCTCCCGCCGAAACGCCGCCGATGGTCACCCTGGCGGGGTCGCCCCCGAACTGGGCGATGTTCCGTTGCACCCAGCGCAGGGCGGCGCGCTGGTCCTCCAACGCGTACCCGCCATTCGCCTGCGCGCCAAAAGCCGGATGCGCCATCCAGCCCAGCGGGCCGAGGCGGTAATTGACCGACACCACGACCATGTCGCCTTCGCGCGCCAGGAAGTCGTTGGGGTACAGCTTGGTCGAACCGCCGACGAACGCGCCGCCGTAAAACCAGACCAGCACCGGGCGCGTGCCGGCGCGAGGCGCCGTGGGCACGGCGACGTTCAGGTGCAGGCAGTCCTCGACGTCGCTGGCCTCCGTCAGGTTGAAACGACGCGCCTGCGGACAGGCGTCGCGCAGCTGCGTGGCATCGAGCACGCCTTGCCACGGCAATGCCGGGGCGGGCGGGGCAAACCGCAGATCACCCACGGGCGGTGCCGCAAACGGGATGCCGTTGAACTCGCGCACGCCCTTGCCGGCCCGACCGCGCACCGTGCCGTCAGCGGTTTGAACAGTCAGTGCGCCATCGGCGGGCGCAGCCGTTGCGCCCGCATCGACGGCGGTCAACGCCGCGCACAGCGACAGCATCACCGCCGCGAATGTCAAAGAGCAGGCCTGGTTGCTGGAAGTCATCGGTTCACCTGGGTCAGCGGTTGCCTGTAGTGCTGCATGCGCTCAGCCGCGAGTCTTGCGACGCAGCGAATCCCAGCTGTTGTCGCCGGTCCAGCCGCCGTCGACCGGCAGGCTGACGCCGTTGATGAATGCGCTTTGCTCGTTGTCAGCGAGAAAAGCGATGGCCGCGGCGATGTCGCCGGGCTTCGCAAAGCGCGCGAGCGGCACGCGATCGACGATGTCGTCGTCCGTGTACGCGCCAGAACCCATGTCCTTGATGTCCATCTCCGTCTTGATCCAGCCGGGGCAGACGGCGTTGACACGCACGCCGCGGCCACCCCATTCGGCGGCCAGCGTGCGGGTGAGCCCGATCAACCCGTGCTTGGACGTGTTGTAGGCCGCGCGATGAATGACGCCGCCGAGGCCCGCCACCGAAGCGACGTTGACGATGCTGCCGCAGCGACGTGCCAGCATCTGCCGGCCGAGTTCGCGGCACAGCAGGAAAGGCCCGAGCAGGTTCACGTCCATGACCCGTTGCCACTGTGCGGCCGTCGTGTCTTCCGCCGGCTGGATCATGCTGATGCCGGCGTTGTTCACCAGCACGTCGGCCGCGCCATGCGTCGCGGCCACGTGGGCGGCCAGTGTCGCGACGAACGCTTCGGACGAGACGTCACCGACCAGGGCTTCGACCTGGCCGCCGCCGGCCCGGATGCAGGCGAGGGGACCGTCGAGCGACTGCACGTCGGTCATCACGACCCGGTAGCCAAGCTTGGCGAGCAACTGCGAGGTCTCGAAACCCACGCCCTGGGCCGCACCGGTAACCACTGCCACTCTCGTCGTCATGCTTGCTGAACTCCACCTGGACCCGCGCGATGCCACGGTTGCCGCGTGATTTTGCCGCAAGCCGGTTCTTCGCTGAGCGGACAAATTCATTCACTGGTGCAGGCACCCGATGCAGTTAAACTCGACCGCACCGCAGGGGAACGGTCGCCATGACACAGAACTCGGCCTTACTGACGCGCGCGCCCGCCGGGCTCGTGGTCATGCTGTCGCTCGCGTTGATGATCAATTACATCGACCGCGGAGCCATTGCCACCGCCGCGCCCCTGCTGCAGGACGAGCTCAAGTTGTCGCCGGTCGAGATCGGCTGGGTGCTGGCGGCCTTCTACTGGGCTTATGCGCCGCTGCAACCGGTGATGGGCTGGCTGGCCGATCGCATCGGGCCCGCCATCGTGCTGGCGGCGGGCTTCGCCCTGTGGAGCGTTTCGACGGCGGCAACCGGCCTGGTGCTCGGCCTCGCGTCGCTCATCGTCCTGCGTCTGCTGATGGGTGCCGGCGAAGCGACGTTCTACCCCAGCGCCCTGAGCCTGCTGGTGCGCAACGTGCCGCCCACGCAGCGCGCGCTCGCGACCGCGACCATGCAGTTCGGCGCCGTGCTGGGCCCCGCCATCGGGACCTTGATCGGCGGCATGATCATGCTGAATTACGGCTGGCGGGCCATGTTCGTGGTGATGGGCGCCGGATCGCTGGTGTGGCTGTTCTTCTGGCGCCGCCGCCTGCGCGCAGAACGCGAGCAGATGGCACCGGTGGCGCATGCTCCGTCCAGCGCGCCGGCCGACGATAACCCCAGTTACGGCGTCATCCTGCGCCAGCGTGCGCTCTGGGGCGGCATGCTCGGCACGTTCTGCTCGAACTATGCGTTCTACTTCGTGTTCTCGTGGCTGCCGCTCTATCTCGTCAAGGAACGCGGCCTGACACTCGAGATGATGACGTATGCCACGACGGCGTTTTACGTTGCCGACGGCGCGAGCATCCTGCTGGTCGGCTACTTCCTCGATCGCTGGGTACGGCGTGGCGCGAGCTTCAACCGCGCCTACAAGACCGCGCTTGCGCTCAGCTGCGCCGGCGTGGGTCTGTGCCTGATCGCCAGCACGGTCGTGACCGGGCTCGTCGCGGCCACGGTACTGCTCTTGCTCACGGGCGTGATGGACGGGTTCAACAGCCCGTCGAACCCCTCCGTGACGCAGACTTTCGCCGGCCCCACGGCCACGGGCCGCTGGATGGGGATCCAGAATGCCGTCGGCAATGTCGCAGGAATGACAGCCCCTGTCGTCACCGGATACCTGGTGGCCACCACCGGCAATTACACTGCGGCGTCGCTGGTTTCCGGCGTGGTCGCGCTGTGCGGCCTCGTGGCGTGGCTCGTGGTCGTGCCTGAAGTGAAACCCATCGACTGGCAGGCCGAGCAACAGCGGTTGAGCCCGCGCCTGCAGACCCACTGAACCGTTCGTAGCAACAGCATGCGCAAGATCACCGAACCTGCCCGTGAAATCGACGTCGTCCACGAAACCGACGTGCTCGTGGTCGGCAGTGGCCCAGGCGGCCTGGCTGCGGCTCTCGCGTCCGCCCGGGCCGGCGTCAAGACCACGCTGGTCGAGCGCTACGGTTGCTTCGGCGGCAACATCACGCAGGTGGGTGTGGAAGGCTTCGCGTGGTATCGGCACGAGGCCACCGTCGACAGCGAGGGCATCGGCCCTGAATTCGAGCAACGGGCCAAGGCCATGGGCGCGGCCATGCCCGAGCCGCAGTCCCTGAGCCACGCGCTCGATGCCGAGATGTTCAAGTACGTCGCCGACGTGCTGGTGCAGGAGGCAGGCATCGAGCCGATGCTGCACCGGAGCTTCGTCGCGCCGATCGTCGAGAATGGCGCGATTCGCGGCATCGTCACGGAGAGCAAGGCGGGGCGTGAGGCCATCCTGGCCAAGTGCGTGATCGACGGCACGGGCGACGCCGACGTCGCGGCCCGCGCCGGCGCACGCGTCCACAAGACGCCGCGCGAGGAAATGATGTCGGTGTCCGTCATGTTCTCGATGACGGGCGTCAACAAGCAGCGCTTCATCGATGCGGTCAAGGCCGATCCGCAGACGTACAACGACTGGAAGGGCGGCGGCGAGTGGCAGATCGAGACCACCGGCAAGGAAGACGAGATGTTCTCGCCGTTCCTGCGCAAGCCGTTCAAGCAGGCGGTGAAGGCCGGCGTGATTCCCGCGTCGCTCGCGACCATCGCCGGCACCTGGGGCGCGGTCAGCGACCAGGGCGATCTCACGTACCTGAATCTCATTCACATGGCGGCCGACGGCACCGATCCGGCCGAACTCACGCGCGGCGAGATGGAAGGGCGCCGGCAGGCCGTCCACGCGGTCGAGGCGCTCAAAGCCTTCATGCCCGGTTGCGAGGGCGCCAAGCTGCGCAACTTCGGCATGACGCTCGGCATCCGCGATACGCGCAAGATCGACGCGCTCTACAACCTGACCGCCACGGACGTGCGCGAGCAAGGTCGCTTCGAGGATTCGATCGGCATCTTTCCGGAATTCATCGACGGCTACGGCCTGTTGATCCTGCCGACGACGGGGCGTTACTTCCACGTGCCCTACCGTTCGCTCGTCCCGCAGGGCGTGCAGGGACTGCTGGTCGCCGGTCGATGTATCGGCGGCGACAAGGTCTCGCACGCCGCCGTCCGCAACATGATGTGTTGCGCCGTGGGCGGGCAGGGCGCCGGCGTGGCGGCCGCGATTGCCGTCAAGCATGGCCAGTCGTTCGACCGCATCAACCTGGGCCAGGTGCAGGGCGAACTGCGGCGGCAGGGTGCGCGTCTTGCGTGACACTGGCGGCGCCGCCACCATGGTTGCCCCATGAGCGCAAGACATTACGATTTCATCATCATCGGCGGCGGATCAGCCGGTTCTGCGCTGGCCAACCGGCTGAGCGCCGACCCGGGCACGTCGGTGCTGGTGCTCGAGGCGGGGCGCACTGATTTCATCTGGGATCCGCTGATCCACATGCCCGCGGCGCTCTCGATGCCGATCGGCAACCCGCGCTACGACTGGCGCTACGCCAGCGAGCCCGAGCCGCACATGCACGGCCGCCGCATTGCGCATGCGCGCGGCAAGGTGCTGGGAGGCTCGAGCAGCATCAACGGCATGATTTTCCAGCGCGGCAATCCGCTCGACTACGAGCGCTGGGCCGCCGATCCGGGCATGGAAAGCTGGAGCTACGCGCACTGCCTGCCGTATTTCAAGCGCATGGAAACCTGCATCGCCGGAGCCGATGCCTGGCGGGGCGGGGAGGGGCCGCTCAAGCTCGAGCGCGGTCCCGCGACCAATCCGCTGTTCGAGGCGTTCTTTGCCGCGGCCGCGCAAGCCGGGTACTGGCGCACCGACGACGTGAACGGCTACCGCCAGGAAGGCTTTGCCAAGTTCGATCGCAACGTCTACCGCGGCCGGCGTTACAGCGCCGCGCGCGCTTACCTGCACCCGGTCATGCACCGCCCGAACCTCACGGTGCGCACGCTCGCGTTCGCCCGGCGCATCCTGTTCGCGGGCACGCGAGCGGTCGGCATCGAATGCACGCAGTACAAGGGCGTGCCGGCGACGATTCGCGCGGGCGAAATCATCCTCTGCGGCGGTGCCATCAATACGCCGCAGCTGCTGCAGCTGTCCGGCGTCGGTCCCGCAAGCCTCCTGCAGCCGCTCGGCGTGCCGCTGGTGGCCGACCTGCCTGGCGTCGGGGCCAACCTGCAGGATCATCTCGAGGTCTACGTGCAGTTCGCCTGCAAGCAGCCGGTCGCGGTCAACCCGCACATCTCGTGGCTGCGCAAGCTGGGCGTCGGGGCGCAGTGGCTGTTCGGGCGTTCCGGCATCGGCGCCACGAATCACTTCGAAGGCGGCGGCTTCTGCCGCAGCAACGACGACGTCGACTATCCCAACCTGATGTTCCACTTCCTGCCGATGGCCATCCGTTACGACGGCACCGCGCCGATCGACGGACCGGGTTACCAGGTGCACGTGGGGCCGATGTATTCAGACGCTCGCGGCACGGTGCAGATCCGCTCGACGGATCCGCGCCAGGCTCCGGCCCTGCAGTTCAATTACCTGTCCACGGACCAGGATCGACGCGAGTGGGTCGAGGCGATCCGCGTCGCACGACGCATCCTCAACCAGCCGGCGCTGGCCGAGTACAACGGCGGCGAGATTTCGCCGGGACCGCAGGTGGAGAGCGACGAGCAGATCCTCGAGTGGGTCAAGCACGATGCCGAGACGGCGCTGCATCCCACCTGCACTGCGAAGATGGGCACCGGCGCCGACGCCGTGCTCGATCCGGCGACGATGCGCGTGCACGGCCTGCAGGGCCTGCGGGTCGTCGATGCCAGCGCGTTTCCGTACGTGACCAATGGCAACACGTACGCGCCCACGATGATGGTGGCCGAGAAGAGCGCCGACCTCATCCTGGGCAACACGCCGCTGCCCGCGGCAACGACACCCTTTTTCCGGCTGCGCGACGGCAGCCCACTCCATCCCCCCGGGGATCCACGCAATTCGAGCGGAGCAGGTGCATGACGGCCAAGGTGATCGACGGCAAGCAGATCGCGGAGCAGACCCGCGCCGAAGCCGCGGCAGGCGCGCTCGAGCTCAAGACGCGCACCGGCGTGGTGCCCCATCTGGCGGCCGTGCTGGTCGGCGACGACCCCGCCAGCGCCGTGTACGTGCGCAACAAGCAGATCGCCTGCGAGAAAGCCGGCTTCAAGAGCACGCTGCATCGCCTGCCCGCCACCACCGGCCAAGCCGAGCTACTGGCCCTCGTGCACTCACTCAACGCGGACCCCGACGTGCACGGCATCCTGGTGCAACTGCCGTTGCCGAAGGCGCTCGACAGCACCTCGATCCTGGATGCCATCGTGCCGGCCAAAGACGTCGACGGTTTCCATCCCGAGAACGTTGGACTGATGCAGCAGGGTCGCCCGCGTTTCCTGCCTTGCACACCGGCGGGCGTGATGCGGATGCTCGCTGTCGCGGGAATCGAGACGAAAGGCAAGCACGCTGTCGTCCTCGGCCGCAGCGACATCGTCGGCAAGCCGATGGCCGCACTGCTGTCGCAGAAGGGCGCCGACGCCACGGTGACGATCTGCCACAGCCGCACGCAGGACATCGCGGCCTTCTGCCGCTCTGCCGACATCCTCGTCGCGGCGATCGGCATCCCGCAGTTCGTGAAGGGCGACATGATCAAGCCGGGCGCCGTCGTGATCGACGTCGGCATCAACCGCGTCGGCGACAAGCTCGTCGGTGACGTCGATTACTTGCCGGCTGCGCAGGTGGCGTCCGCCATCACGCCCGTGCCCGGCGGGGTGGGGCCGATGACCATCGCGATGCTGTTGGCCAACACGCTGCAGGCCGCGATCCAGTTGTCCGCTGCCGGCAAGCAATAGGGATTTGGTGTTGTGGTCTGTTGATGCAACAGCAGACGTTCGCGTAGGGTCACTTCCGGCCAGAAGCAGACGGTGACGGGTTATCGAAGCGCATGTTCTCTTACTTCGACTAATCGCCGCATAACAGCGTGAGCTCGTTGTTGTTAGGCCGCATACGCGACCGCCCTTTTTCTCTAGCATCCGAAAACGGCCGCGGATCCAATACAACTATGTTCTTCACTCGACTCATTCCTGCTGTGGTCTTTGCCCTCTGCTCCTTGGCTATCGCCGCGCAGCCGGTCACCACTTCGTTTCGAAGCAGTGGAGTCGATCTTCCCGCTCTTCTGCAGCGACACAGTGAAGGTGAACTGCGTGCGGTAGTAATCAACCTGCACGGCAACCCTGGCGGACGCATTCGACCAGAGTCTCCCTTGGCAACTCTCTTGGCGAAGCACGGCGTCGCAAGCTTCTGGTTCAACTACAGCGGCATTTGGGGAAATTCAGGCACCTACACTTTCTCTAACAGCGTTGCAGACCTCAGAGCTGCGGTTGACTACCTCAGAAGTCCAGAGGCCAAGTCTCGGTTCGGCCTTGGGGAGGCGCCGATCGTGTTGTTCGGCTACAGCATGGGAAGCGCTGTCGCCTTCGTTGGGGCTGGTGGAGACGATCGCGTGGCTGGCGTCGTCGCGCTTGCACCATGCGATCACGGCTACTTCGGGCGGGAAATCGCGAATCCACAGACACACCTCAAGCCTTTCTTAGCGGCCGTAGCGGATAGCATTTTCGGGCCAAAGGGGGCAGTGCCTGGTGGTTGGCCAGTGTTCTCCGCTGACCTTGTTGCTAACCAAGCGAAGGTTGGCCTCCCGCAAAACGCCCGGGCACTGCAAAACAAGGCGTTGCTCATCTTTGGAGCTCTGGATGACGAGACCTGCCCGCTGGAAGACCACTTCTTCCCGCTCTATCGCACTTTGCAGGGCGCCAAACACCCGCAACTCCAAGCCCAGGTGCTAACCACAGGTCATAGTCTCGACGAGCTGACTGCGTTTTCCATGCGCCAAGTGACCGCAGATTGGATCGTTCGGTCATTTCCCGGCGGCGTTGTGAAGGCAGCAGACGGAAGGCTGTTTCAGGCACCCACCGGATCAAAGTGACAGGCCGCTCAGGGTCGCGTCCGGCCTGTCGTGGCGCGGTAAGATCGGCCAGAAGCAGACGACCGGAACGCGGACGCGTGTGAGACAGGCGGTCCACCGCGCTGATATTGTTTGGCGGTCCGCGTGGAGCTTGCGCAGCCAAGGATCGTCGTCGCCGAATCCGCGGCCGTTGGGCTCCACATCGCTCAGAAGGCGGGCAAGCTCATCCCGTCCGATTTCCACGGCCGCACGCGAGTGACGCAATGGTGTTTCGCCGCAATGCACAGTCGAGGCGCCGCTCTTTCAGATCGGGTTAGGCCGACATGAATGATCATGATCCAGTTGTAGGTTCTCGCCACTCCGAAGCGCCCCGATCCAGCGAAGATGCCGTGTCTTCTGAGCGACTCGACCCGAGTCGCACTCTTTCGGTGGCACCGGGAGGCATCGCACGGCAGCGCATGCGCGTCGCCGGCCGGACGCTGGGCTCGCTGCTGCTGGGTGGCGCGGCGGTCCTAGGCTCGGTGCTGGTCTTTCGGCAGGGCCTACTGCCGCTGATCGACGCGATGTTCCAACCGGGGCCCGAATTGCTCAGTGCGTTCAGGCGCGCCGGCATCCTCCTGTCGGCAATGGCGGGCTACTGGGCTTACGTGCATTGGCATGAAAGACGCGAAGCGACCGAGCTGCGGCTGCGGCCGGTTCCCCTGATGCTTGGCGGCGCAAGCGGCACCGTCCTGGTTGCGTTGCCGATCGCCGTGCTGTTCGCGCTCGGCGCCTACGAAAAGGTGCTGTTCCGTGGCGTCTCGCCGGCGCTGTGGAGCGTGGCGGTCCTCATCGGCATCGCGGCCGTCCTCGAAGAACTGGTCTACCGCTGCCTGCTGTTCCGGCTGCTGGAGCGGGCCTTGGGAACGAGCATTGCGCTGGCGGCACAGGCGTTGATATTCGCCGTGGGGCACTTGGAAAACGTCCCCCAGGGCAGGACTGGTGACGTGGTCACGATGCTGGTGTCGGTCACCTTACTGGGCCTGCTGTGGGGCGGACTGTTCGTCCTAGCGCGCAACCTGTGGGTGGTGGCCGCCAATCACGCGGCATGGAACTTCACGATACTGCTCAGTGGCGTGCCGCTTTCCGGCATCGAGGACTGGCGCGCGCTGGCGCCGTTGGAAAGTCGCTATGCCGGGCCCGACTGGCTGACCGGGGGCATGTTCGGTCCGGAAAGTTCGCTGCTGGTGATCGTGTCGACCACGGTCGCGGTTGCGCTGCTGCTGCGCGCGGCACGGCGGCGTGGGGTCTTCCTCGTGCCGGCGACCTAGACCGGCAGGCGCGCGGCTTCGGTATGCGGCGCGATGTTGACGAAGCCGTTGGCCGCTAAGCGCACCTTCAGGCTGGTCCTTTGGTCGCGTCCGTCACTCGCCTGCCGGTGCGGCCTAACAGATCACTCAAGCTGAAGCCGCTTCGCGGCTCGGCTCAACTCAGACGTTGAGCGTCTGCTTTGTAGCGCGACAAACTTCTGCTGTGGGTCGTTCTTTGGCCTACAAGGTCCGCTTTCGGGAACTAGATTTTGGGGCGTTGAGACTGACCACGGGATTGCGGACACTCCCGTACAGGAACAACCGGCCATGAGCGGGCGTAGATGGCGCCGCTCGTAAGCTACGGTCGCACGCTACACGCGCCGCCCCTGGTCATCGATCAACAGCTCTCCGTCCTCCTTGCGATACGGGCCCGGTGGCATTCGATCGAGAAGATCGAGCACTACCTCACTCGGTCGGCACAGCCGCACGCCCTTGGCCGCGCATACGATCGGTCGGTTGACGATGACGACCGATTCGTTGTCCACATGTGACTCCTCAATGCACTCGTTCGCCGCGCTCATACCGACCCTTGCAGGGCGAGCTGCTAGATCAAGCCGAGCGAGCCGGAGAGCGTCAGGTACGCGCCGATCGCAACGATCAACCACGCGTTCACGGCTTGCAGCGGACCCTGCCAGCGCTGCACACCACCCATAACCTTCGCACCTGCTTGCGCACCGAACAGCACCGCCAACGCGACCACGGCAACCGGTACCGCGGTGGCGAGACCATAGATCACGAATAGCGGGAGTTGGGTCGGCGCGCTCATCGTCAGCGGCAGGAGGCTGCCAAAGAACAGCGCGGCCGAGGTCGGGCAGAAGGTCAGCGCAAACAGGACGCCCAGCAGGAATGCGCCGGGTAATCCGCGATCGGCCAGGCCTTCAGTGGCGCCGGGCTTTGCCGGCCCGAAACTGAGCCGCAGCGGAATCCAACCGAGTAACACGAGCCCTACGACGATCAGCAGCGGGCCAACGAACGGTTCGAGGACGGTCTGCAGGAGGCGCGAGGTCTGTGGAGCGGCCGCAATGCCCCATGCAACAAGAATCCCCACGGCCACGTAAGCAACGGCACGCCCGGTTGCGTAGGCCAATACTCCGGCGATGGCGCGTTGTTTCGTGTCGAGACGACGCGCGAGGAATGATACCGCCGCGATGTTCGTTGCGAGCGGACACGGGCTGACGGAGGTCATCAACCCGAGCCAGGCCGCCGCGAGCGCCGCAGCGAGCAGACTCAAGAAACGCTGCCCAGATGACGACGGACGGCGTCGACCACGTACGCCTCGAACGCAGTCTCATCCTTCTGCTTGGACCAGACCTCTTGCAGGTTCTCCCACTGCACTTCCTGTCCCTTCGCCCGGTCCGAGACGATGACCGTTTTGCTGATGAGTTGGTAGTCCTGCACGAAGTGCTCGTTGCCGGGGCCATCGAGGTTGATCGTCTGCAGCACGACGCGTCCGCTTGCGATCTCCCGTGCAAAATTCTTCTCGACGGTCTCGCGCGTCAGGCGCTCGATCCGAACGCAGGTGGCGCAGCGCACGTCGCTGCTGAAGTAGGTCACCTGGATCACGTCAGGCGCCACGCCCGGCTGGGTGGTGACGACCGTTTGCCGAACCGCGGGCAGATCGGCTGCCTGTCGTGCCTGTTGGATCGCAGCCCAGCAACCGACGCCCGCAAGGGCGATCAGCGCGAACTTGAGGATGCGCTTTTTCATGCTCAGCTCAGCAGCCTCTTTGTCTCATCGAGCGACGGCACCTTGCCGCTGGCCTTCACCACGCCGTCGACCACGAGTGCGGGCGTGAACATCACGCCGAAATCCGCGTAACGGGTCACGTCGGTTACCTTCTCGACCTCGTACTTCAGCCCCAAGTCGTTGGCCGCCTGTTCGGCGACTGTCGTCAGCGCGCGGCACTTGGCACAGCCGGAACCGAGAATCTGGATCTTCATGCGTCATCTCCCGCGGGGCGACCCCGCATCAGTTCACCAGCAGGCCGTAACCCCAGCCCGTGATCGTCGCCATGACGATGACCAGCAAGATGTAAGTGCCGGTCTTCTTCGGGCCGATAATCGAGTTGAGCACCAGCATCGCCGGCAGACTCAGGGCCGGGCCCGCGAGCAACAGTGCAAGTGAAGGGCCTGCGCCCATGCCACTGCCAACGAGGCCTTGCACGATCGGGACCTCGGTCAGCGTGGCGAAGTACATGAACGCGCCGGAAACCGCGGCGAACAGGTTGGACGCCATCGAGTTGCCGCCGACGAGGCCGGTGATCCAGTCCGACGGAATCATGCCCTCGTGCCCCGGGCGCCCGAGCAGGAAACCCGCCACGAGCACGCCGCCCAGCAGCAACGGCACGATCTGCTTGGTGTAATCCCAGGCCTGGTTGAACCACTCGCCGGCCTCACCCTCGCGACCCGCCGTGAGCCATGCGAGACCGAGCACGGCAACGAGAAACGGCCAGGTCGGGTGCCCGGGCAGCATGATCGCAGTGACGGCAGTTGCCACGGCGACCGCCGCAATGCGCATCGGCTCGAGGCTGAACCAGCGCCACAGCATGATCGCGAGCACCGCGCCCAGCAGCGAGGTGACCAGCCACTTGGTTGAATAGACGGCGGCGAAGAAGCCCGTGGTCTGCGACGCAGCGCCCCAGTTCGCAAAAACCAGGATGCCGACCAGAACTGCGAAGAATGCGGCCGTGTGTGAAAGGGGACGACCGCCCTCAGGCTCAGGCAATGCAACCGCGGCGGCGACTTTCTGCCGTTCCTCGTGACGGAAGATGAACGCCATGGCCAGGCCGATGATGACGCTGAACACCACGGCGCCTGCCGCTCGCGCAAGGCCGAGCTGGACGCCCAATACCTTGGCGGTCATCACGATTGCGAGCACGTTGATGGCCGGACCGGAGTAGAGGAATGCAGTCGCCGGACCCAGGCCTGCGCCCATCCGGTAGATACCCGAGAACAGCGGCAGTACCGTGCACGAACAGACGGCGAGGATCGTGCCGGAGACCGAGCCGACGCCGTAGGCGAGCGGCTTCGACGCCTTGGGACCAAGGAAGCGCATTACCGACGCTTGTGAGACGAACGCCGCGATCGCGCCGGCGATCCAAAACGCGGGCAGCAGGCACAGCACCACGTGCTCGCGTGCGTACCACTTAGTGAGTTCGAGCGCTTCGGTCACAGCGCCGTCGAAGCGGGGTGTGCCGACGGGGAGGAAGTAGACGGCGCCGAAGATGGCGGCGAGCAGTCCGAAGATCTTGAGTTCGTGCCGGGTTTCGGGATTCAGCGTAAGGGTGGTCATACCGACTCCTCAGGCGCAATCGCAGGCCGGGCGTGCGACTCGGCGACGGTCCTTGATACCGTCAAGGCAGGCGATGAAATCGGGCACGCAGGCGAGTTCGAGACGGTAGAAGATCTTCTGCCCGCGCTTGTCGCTCGAGACGACGCCCGCTTCACGCAGCACGTCGAGGTGCTTCGAGGTGGTGGACCAGCCAAGACCGCAGGCCTCGACCAGGTCGCAGACGCAGTGCTCGCCCACTGTGAGCTTTCTGACCAACGTCAGTCGGGCAGGGTTTCCCAGGGCCTTGAAGACGGCGTCGGGAGTCGGGGCGGGGGATTTGGATGGCATGCGATAAGTATTTCGCAGAACGACGAAATACTCATCAGGAACTTCCGCAGTCCGCACGGTGCAGCGCCTATCACTGCACTAACCGGAGAACGTCCGCTCGCAGGGCCGGCCATCCCGCCATCGGCGCGAACGCGATTGCCATTACCACTGGGTCCGCGCAAAGCGGCGTGGCTTCGGTCCAGGTTCACACGGAAGTCGCCGCAGCCTTCACCGGACTCAACAGCGAAGCCGCAGCCAACGCCGATGGCTGCAGTCCTGCGCCACCCGCAGTTGCATACTCGATGTACTGGGCCCGCATGCGCGGCGCCCAGAACTTGGTGATGTGCGCGGCGATTTCCTGCGGAGCGGCCGCGGGGCCGGCTTCCGAATCGAAGAAGTCCGCGATCTGGTTGGCCATCGTGACCAGGGTTTCGACGTTCATGACCCGCGCTCCTGCCGGCTCAGCGACGTGAACGCGTGTGGGCCGCCGCGCCGCGCAGCAAGCCCAGTTGCTGTTCGTGCTGCTCGCGGAACCGCCGTTGCCAGTCCGAGGGCCGCTGCACCTTCACCGCCTGCACGGCCGTGACCTTGTACTCGGGGCAGTTGGTCGCCCAGTCCGAGTTCTCGGTGGTGATCACGTTGGCGCCCGAATCGGGGAAGTGGAACGTGGTGTAGACCACGCCCGGTTGCACCCGGTCGGTGACGACCGCCCGCAGCACCGTCTCACCCGCTCGGCTGGTGATGCCGACCCAGTCGCCGCTGTCGATACCGCGATCTTCTGCGTCCTGCGGATGGATCTCGAGCACGTCCTCTTCGTACCACTGGCTGTTGGCCGTGCGGCGCGTCTGCGCACCGACGTTGTACTGCGTGAGCACTCGCCCCGTGGTCAGGATCAGGGGGAAACGGGCATTCACGCGTTCGCTGGTCGGTACGTACTCCGTGACATAGAAGCGACCTTTGCCGCGCACGAAGTGGTCGATGTGCATCGTCGGCGTGCCTTCGGGCGCGGCCTCGTTGCACGGCCACTGGATGCTGCCCAGACGGTCCAGTTTCTCGTACGAGACTCCGGTGAACGTCGGCGTCAGCCGCGCGATCTCGTCCATGATCTCGGACGGGTGTGAGTAGTTCATCTCGTAGCCGAGCGCACGCGCGAAGCCGATCGTCGCCTCCCAGTCGGCGAGGCCGGCCAGCGGCGTCATCACCCTGCGCACGCGCGAAATGCGCCGTTCCGCATTGGTGAACGTGCCGTCCTTTTCCAGGAACGACGAGCCCGGGAAGAACACATGCGCGTACTTCGCCGTCTCGTTCAGGAACAGGTCGTGCACGACCAGGCATTCCAGCGACGAAAGGGCGGCGGTCACATGCTGCGTGTTCGGGTCGGACTGGGCGATGTCCTCGCCCTGGCAATAGAGCGCCTTGAAGCTGCCATCGAGCGCCGCTTCGAACATGTTGGGGATGCGCAAGCCGGGCTCCGGCTCGATCTGCACGCCCCATTCCGCGCCGAACAGCGCGCGCGTGCCGGCGTCGGACACATGGCGATAGCCCGCGAGCTCGTGCGGGAACGAGCCCATGTCGCACGAACCCTGCACGTTGTTCTGGCCACGCAGCGGGTTCACGCCCACGCCCTCGCGGCCGAGGTTGCCGGTCGCCATCGCGAGGTTGGCGATGCCCAGCACCATCGTGCTGCCCTGGCTGTGCTCCGTCACGCCCAGACCGTAGTAGATCGCGCCGTTGCCGCTGGTGGCATACAGGCGAGCCGCGCCGCGCACGAGTTCGGCCGGGACGCCGGTGACTGCGGCCATGGCCTCCGGCGAGTTCTTCGGCTGCGACACGAAGTCGCGCCACTTCTGGAACGGGCCAGGCTCGCAGCGCTCGGCCACATAGGCCTCGTCGACGAGACCCTCGGTGACCACGACGTGCGCGATCGAGTTGATCAGCGCGACGTTGGTGCCAGGCTTCAGCGGCAGGTGATAGTCGGCCTGGATGTGTGGCGAGCGCACCAGGTCGATGGCGCGCGGATCGGCCACGATCAGCTTCGCACCTTCGCGCAGCCGGCGCTTCATGCGCGACGCAAATACGGGATGACCGTCGGTCGGATTGGCGCCGATCACGAAAATCACGTCGGCCTGCATCACCGAATCGAAGGCTTGAGTGCCCGCCGACTCACCCAGCGTGTGCTTCAAGCCATAGCCGGTGGGCGAATGACAGACGCGCGCGCACGTGTCGACGTTGTTGGTGCCCAGTGCGGCACGCACCAGTTTCTGCACCAGGAACGTTTCCTCGTTGGTGCAGCGCGAGGACGTGATGCCGCCCACGGACTCGCGCCCGTACTGCGCCTGGATGCGGCGGAACTCGGACGCTGCGTACGCAAACGCTTCGTCCCAGCTGACCGGCTGCCAGGGGTCGGTGATCTGCTTGCGGATCATCGGCGTCGTGATGCGGTCGGCATGCGTGGCATAGCCGTACGCAAAGCGGCCCTTGACGCAGGCATGCCCGCGGTTGGCCTTGCCGTCGCGGCTCGGCACCATGCGCACGACTTCCTCGCCCTTGACCTCGGCTTCGAACGAGCAGCCGACGCCGCAGTAGGCGCAGGTGGTCGTCACGGCCCTGTCCGGGCGCCCGATGATCGCGAGCGGCTTCTCGCTGAGCGCCGCGGTGGGGCACGATTCGACGCACGCGCCGCAGGAGACGCACTCGGATTCGAGGAACGGCTGGTCCTGGCTCGCAACGACGCGCGACTCGAAGCCGCGGCCCTCGATCGTGAGCGCGAAGGTGCCCTGGACTTCGTCGCAGGCGCGCACGCAGCGCGAGCAGGCGATGCACAGCGACGGGTCGAACTGGAAGTAGGGGTTGCTGGTGTCGCACGGCGCGGACTGGTGGTTGGCGCCGTCGAGCCCGTACGGGCTGGTCGTCACGCCAAGGTCAGCGGCAACGCTCTGCAGCTCGCAGTGCGTGTCGGCCGGGCAGCCCTTGCAGTTGAGCGGGTGGTCGGAGACGTACAGCTCGACCACGCCCTTGCGCAACTGCCGCAGCTTGTCGCTGTCCGTCTTCACCTTCATGCCGGGAGCAACGAGCGTGGTGCACGAGGCGGGATACCCCCGCTGGCCTTCCACTTCGACCAGGCAGACGCGACACGAACCGAAGGCCTTGAGCGTGTCGGTCGCGCACAGCTTCGGGATCGCGCCGCCGGCAGCGGCAGCAGCCCGCATGATCGACGTGCCGGCCGGTACGGTGACTTCGGCGCCGTCGATCGTCAGCTTGACCGGCTCGCCCTGGGCGGCCGGAGTACCGGCATCCGTTCGATTGATCGCAAACATCCAGTTGCTCCTCGTGCCTCAGCGGTCGCGAGAAAAGTCGGCCGGGAAATGCTTCACCGCGCTCATGACCGGGAACGGCGTCATGCCGCCCAGTCCGCACAGCGATCCGTGCTGCATCGTGTCGCACAGGTTCTCGAGCTGGGCCAGGTTCGCTGGCGCGTCGACTCCCGCGATGATGCGGTCGATGACCTCGACGCCGCGAGTCGAGCCGATGCGGCAGGGCGTGCACTTGCCGCAGGACTCGATGGCACAGAACTCCATCGCGTAGCGCGCCATGCGCGCCATGTCGACGGTGTCGTCGAACGCGACGATGCCACCGTGACCCACCAGCGCGCCGATGGCCGTGAACGCTTCGTAATCGAGCGGCGTGTCGAACTGTGACTCGGGAATGTACGCGCCGAGCGGGCCGCCCACCTGCACGGCGCGCAGCGGCCGTCCCGAGGCCGAGCCGCCGCCATAGTCGTACAGCAACTCACGCAGCGTGATGCCGAACGCCTTCTCGACCAGGCCGCCGTGGCGGATGTTGCCGGCCAGCTGGATCGGCAGCGTGCCGCGGGAACGGCCCATGCCAAAGTCACGATAGAAGGCGGCGCCACGCTCGAGGATGATCGGCACCGACGCCAGCGAGATCACGTTGTTGATGATCGTCGGCTGGCCGAACAGGCCCTTGATGGCGGGCAGGGGCGGGCGGTAGCGCACTTCGGCGCGCTTGCCCTCGAGGCTTTCGAGCAGCGCCGTTTCCTCGCCGCAGATGTAGGCGCCCGCGCCCATGCGCACTTCGATCTCGAATGCCTTGCCGCTGCCGCATACGTCCGGCCCCAGGAAGCCGCGTTCACGCGCGGCGGCGATGGCCTCGCGCAGCGCATGGCCCGCATGCGGGTACTCGCAGCGCAGGTAGATGTAGCCCATCGTGGCACCCACCGCGATGCCCGCGATGGTCATGCCTTCGACGAGGCAGAGCGGATCGCCTTCCATCAGCATGCGGTCCGAAAACGTGCCCGAATCGCCTTCGTCGGCATTACAGACGACGTATTTCTGTGGCGAGTGCTGCTCGAGCACCGTGCGCCACTTGATACCGGTCGGGAACGCGGCGCCACCGCGACCCCGCAAGCCGGATTCGAGGACTTCGTGGACGATCTCGGCGCCGGTCAGGCCCAGCGCGCGCTTGAGCCCGGCGAAACCACCGTGGGCCACGTAATCGTCGACACTCACGGGGTCGGTCACGCCTACGCGTGCGAACGTCAGGCGTTCCTGGCGCGCGAAATAGGGTACGTCTTCGACGCGACCGATCCGCAACTCGTGCGGGGCCGCCTCGAACAAGCCCGCCTGCACGAGACCTGGCACGAGTTCAGGGGTCACCGGACCGTAGGCGATCCGCTGGCCTTGCGCGTCTTCGACTTCGACCAGCGGCTCGAGCCAGACCATGCCGCGCGAGCCCACGCGAGTCAGCGTGATTGGCTGGCCTTTCGCGGCCGCAGCGACCTGCAGTGCAGCGGCAGTTTCGTCGGCGCCCAGTGCCTGCGCCGCGGCGTCGCGCGATATGTAGATGCGGACGGCCATCAGCGATTCCGCCAGTCGGCAAGAATCGCATCGAGGCGCTCGGGCGTGACCCGCCCATAAAGCTTTTCATCGATCATGACGGTGGGTGCGGCAGCGCAGTTGCCAAGGCAATACGCCGGCTCGAGCGTGAACAACCCGTCGGCGCTCGTCCCGCCGTACTCGACGCCGAGCTCGCGTTTCGCATGCTGCTCGGTCGCCTCGCTGCGCATGGCCTGGCACGCCTCGGCGCGGCACACGTGCACGACGTGGCGCCCCGGCTCGTGCTGGCGGAAGTAGTGGTAGAAACTGATCACGCCGTGGACCTCGGCCCGCGACAGGTTGAGTGCATCCGCAATGCGAGCGACGTAGGCGGGAGCGATGCAGCCCAGTTCGTCCTGCACGGCGTGCAGGATGGGCAGCAGCGGGCCGGGCAGCCCTGCGTGTTGCGCCAGGATGCGCTCCAGGGTGGAGTTGCTTTCGAGCTCGGTCGCGGCCATCGCTGAGGCACCTGCGCTCGCCGGGGGGCGAGGGTTGGGCGATGGTAAGGCCTGCAGAATCAGAGGGCTACAGGCGACTCGCCCTAATCGCGCCCTGTTCTTGCCTGCCCGCGACGGACGCGCGGTCCATCGCATTTTGGCATGGGCCACGGACCGGTCACGGCTTGGCGCTGGGGCGCTCCGCCATGCGTTCCCGCCAGGCGGCGAGATGCGCAAAACCCGCCTCGGCTGGCTTGAATTTGACCAGTCGCGCGAACTCGAGGCCGCAGAACGCGGTGATATCCGCCACGGTGAAGCGGTCGCCGGCCATCCACGGCTGCCGTGCGAGGAGGGCGTCGAACAGTCCAGCCGCCGCAACCATGCGCTTGCCCTGTTCCGCTGCATAGTCCTTGAACTGCGGGTTCTCGAGCGGCAGCAAGCCCGGGTGCGTGTGCCGCACGTGGTTCGCCACCGCAGCCAGCAGCGTCATCTCGACCTGCCGATCGGCCATTTCGATGAACGCGCGCTCCTCGGCGTCCACGCCCATCAGGTTCGGTTCGGGGTACAGGCTTTCGAGGTAGCTGCAGATGGCGCGGGATTCGGCGAGGAACCGGCCGTCGTCGAGCTCCAGCACCGGCACGCGCGCGATCGGGTTCATGGCCGTGAACGCCGCGCTGCGATGCTCGCCCGCGTTCAGGTCGTAGTTCTGCCGCTCGATGTGCGTGATGCCTTTCTCGAGCAGGAACATGTTGACGCGACGCGGATTCGGCGCGCCGATCGAGGTGTGGAGCTTCATTGACGCGTTCTCCTTGCTTGCCTGCTACTTGGCGCCGGGTGTCGCTGTGTCGGCGCCAGTGACGACCATCTTGCGGGCCTCCTCGACGAACTTGCGCGACTTATCGGTGTCGTCCTCATTGCCACTCAGCTTCGACGGCGGCATCAGGATGCCTTTCTGCACCGCGGGACGTTGACGAATCTGTTCCACCCAGCGGGTGAGGTGAGGGAGGTCGGCGAACGGCACGCCCGACCATTTCGATGTCCGTACCCAGGCCCAGTTCGCGATGTCGGCGATCGAGTAGTCCCCGGCGAGGTATTCGTGATCGGCCAGGTGACCGTCGAGCACCGTGAACAGCCGCTTCACCTCGGCCTGGTAGCGGTCGATCGCAGGCTGGATTTTCTCCGGAAAGTAGCGGAAGAAGACGTTCGCCTGGCCCATCATCGGGCCGACGCCGCCCATCTGGAACATCAGCCACTGCATGACGAGGGAGCGGCCCTTGGCATCCGCGGGCAGCAAACGGCCCGTCTTCTCGGCGAGGTAGATCAGGATCGCGCCCGATTCGAACACGGCGAAATCGCCGGCATCGTGATCGATGATCGCGGGGATACGGCCGTTGGGATTGATGCGCCAAAAACCAGGGCTCTTTCTGCTCCGCCTTGGTGAAGTCCAGCACGCGCATGTCGTAGGGCAGCGCGAGTTCTTCGAGCGCGATGGAAACCTTGTGCCCGTTGGGTGTGGCAGCCGTAAACAGTTCGATCATGATGGACTCCAGCGGTGGCCGGGTGACGGCTGCGTGATAGCTCCGATTCTCGCTCGACCGGTCAGGGGTTGCGCGTTGCGTCAGGCGCCTGGGCGTCCTGGAGCGCTGCCAGGGCACGCTCGAGAAAGACGACATCGCCGCTGATGTTCGCACGCGCAGAAAAGACCTCTGAATACTGGTAGCGCAACTCGGCCTGAATCGCTGCGTCGGTACGCAGGGCGGCCGCGGTTGCCTCAATTACACCGGGAGCGATTGCAAGACTGCACTCCGCCATGAAGCCGACGATCTCCTGCGTTTCATTGCGGACATCGCTGCACCCTTCGCGCAGAGCCTTCTGCAGGTCGAGCGGGATGATGGTGCGCACGCGATGCCGGTAGGCGGAATCGGATAATGAATCGAAGACGAAACGCGCAGTGTCGCTGGCGTAGTAATCCGTGACGCCGCCCTCGAGCGCCGCGCGCGGCAGCAAGCCGGTGTCACCGGAGGAGACGATCTCGTCCCAGGTCGCGCGCGTCGGTGGGGAGTAGTTGATCTCGCTGGCCCGGTAGGCGCTGACAACCAGGTCCTTGGCATCGGACCGAGGATCGGCCAACAGTGCATTCGTGCGCTCGACACTTGCCAGCACGGCACCGAAATAGTCGGCGAGCGCACGACGTGCGACCAGGTCCTTGCCGAGGTCCGAGGTCAGTCGCTCGGCATAGACACGTCCCAGGCGCTTGTCGGCTTCGCGCTCATTCCAGTTTGCCACCTGGATACCAACGAAGACGCCGACGACGACGATCACGAAGTCGATCGCGATTGCGGTCCATTCCTGCTTGCGGAAATGCCCGATGACGCGGCGTAGGATCATGGCCCGGACGTTCCCCCATTCAAGATTCAGCGCCGGCAAAGCGCCGCGGTTCGACGGAGCGTACTTGCAAGCAGTGGCAACTGTCGACCAGCAGGGTTCATGGGCAGCAATGCGCTGAACCGTGCGCGTGGAGCGGTGAACGACACAGTGCGCGGGGCGACAGCGAGTACATTGGCAGACGTCCGTGGAGGGAATGCGATGCTTAAGTTCCTGCTGTGGCTGCTGCTGTTCGTGTTCTGCTGGCCGCTCGCCATCCTGGCCGTGCTGCTGTGGCCGCTGGCCTGGCTGATTACGCTGCCGTTCCGGTTGCTCGGCATCGTGGTTGAAGGCGTCTTCGCGTTCCTGCGTTCGGTGGTGTTGTTGCCGGCCCGGGTACTGGGCGGCGGCCCGGGGCACGCCTGAACGCGGCTGGCGGGCCCGGCTCGCCGGGTGAGCCCGGCGCCGGCCTATCCTCGCCGGATGATCGACCTGGGGTCCATTGCCGGCCTGCTGGCGCGTGAACACGAGCTGCACGCGTACTGCTGCCGTTGTGATCGGTGGCGCGTGCTGGATCTCGCCCAGATGGTGCGTCAGGGTAGGGGAGACGTGCGTCTGCCATTGCGTGTGCGATGCCGTGATTGCGGCGCGCCAGGGCAGTTGCAGGTCCGGCCGCCGATGCCGGTGCGAGGATCCGTCGGCTGGATCCATGCTTCCACGTCAAGTTCACGGACCATGGGGCTGTCGAGTTGGAGCGGCAGTAGCCAATCGTGGCGATGCTGCGGCATGAACCTGAATACCGGCGTCACGCCGCAATGATCCTCCGCCGCGTCATCGCGCATGTTCGCCATCAGGAATGGACCGCGATCGCCATCGACTTCGTCATCGTCGTCCTGGGTGTCTTCATCGGTCTGCAGGTGCAGGCATTTGCCGTGGAGCGCGAACGTCAAAAGAGCGAACGCGACTACCTCACGCGCCTGCATGGCGAAATTGAACAGCTCCTCGAGACGAGAGCACGATACGATCGCACGCGCACGGAGTTCTCGGCCGATCTGCTCCGCGCCGTCAAGCTGTTGAACGAGGAGGAGGGGACCACCCCGCTGTCTCCCGCAGAATGCGACGCCATTGCGGGATCGGCGCATACGACCGTGCCGCCGGCGGAACTGCCGACAGTTGCAGAGCTGTTATCAGCGGGCCGGCTCGATCACCTGTCGTCTGCAACGGTGCGCACCGCAATCCTGACCTACATGCAGGACGCGGTGCGCGCCCGCGACCTCATCGGCGTCATCACCGATTCAGGGCGTGATCTCGGCAAGGCGTACCCCCGCCTCATCACGCATCATGTCGGCGCGTCGCGTATCCATAGCGAGGAAATATGGTTGAACCCGGAATGCCGGACGGATGCGATGCGCGCCGACCCGTCATTCAGAAATGAACTCAGTGAAAACGCCTACATGTACAACGTGTACACGACGCGCGCCGTACTGCCAGTGAGCCACCAGCTGGCGGCGCTGCACGCCGTGGTTGACGCCGAGATGGGCATCGCGCATCCGGACGGCAAGGACATGACGCCATGATCCTCCGCCGCATGATCGCCCATGTCCGCAAGCAGGAATGGACCGCGATCGTGCTCGACCTGGTCATCGTCGTGCTCGGTGTCGTCATCGGTATCCAGGTCTCGAACTGGAATGCGGAGCGAGCCGACCGCAAGCGTGCCCATGGCTACCTCGAGCGCATCCGCGACGATCTCGACGCCGACATCGCCGGCTATCGCGACCGCCTTGATTTCTGGAGCGATGTCTCCGCTTCCGGCGCCAAGGGGCTCGCCTACGCCGAAACCGGCGATGCCGGCGGGGCCACTCAATGGCAGCTCCTGCGCGCCTACTTCTGGGCAAGCCAGGTGGGGGCGTTCAACCTGACCGAAGCGACTTACGACGAGCTCAGGAGTGCGGGCGAACTGGGTTTGCTCGGCGACCCGCGCCTGCGTGACCGGCTTGCGTCCTACTATACGAATTCCAAGAATCCGACGCTGTCGGAGAGCCCCGAGTACCGCAAGCATGTGCGCGGTCTCATCCCGCTGGATATCCAGCTCTATCTCTGGGAGAACTGCTGGCAGTCCGAAATGACGAGACAGAGTGCAGCGACGGAGCTAGACGCAAACAACACCGTTGTATTGTGCAATCTCCGAGATATCGCGCAGCCAACCGATGGCTTCAGGTCGCGACGTACGTCCCGGGGACCGGTTTGCAGCCCTGTTCAATGGCTTCAAAGGCCGCCACTGGTGCCCCGGGCCGGACTCGAACCGGCACTCCCTTGCGGGAAACGGATTTTAAGTCCGTAGCGTCTACCGGTTCCGCCACCGGGGCATGCCCACAGTTTAGCGGAGCCTAGTGTGAATGCGGATGCTGGTTCGATTACGCCTGGAGGGCTGGCCGGACCGTCCCGGCCTCGACCCGGTTGCGCCCTGATCGCTTGGCCCGGTACAGGCAGGCGTCGGCGTGATCGAGCAGCGTCGACGCTTCGGGTTCCGTGCCACAGAAGGCAAGGCCGATGCTCATCGTGACGCGCAGTCCCGGTGAGACCCTGCTCCAATCCTCACGCTCCACGACCAATCGCAATTCCTCGCACATGCGCGCCGCGTCGGTCTCGCCGACGCCGATGAAGCAGAAGACGAACTCTTCACCGCCGTAGCGGGCCACGAGGTCGCAGTCGCGTGTCTGCACAGCCGAAGATGCGGCCCACCTGTTCCAGCACGCGATCGCCAATGCCGTGGGAGTGCTCGTCGTTGATGTTCTTGAAGTGATCGATGTCGGCCAGCGCCACCGCGATTGCACGCCGCTCGGCCCGCGCCAGGGCGATCTCGCGCAGCAGGAACTCATCGGCATGACGGCGGCTGTAAAGACCCGTCAACGGGTCCCTCGCCACCAGTCGCTCCAGTTGCTGGGTCTTTTCGTGCAGCGCCTCGGTGCGCTTTTCGACCAGGCGCTCGAGCCGCAGGCGCATCTCGGCGAAACTCTTCAGCGCCAGCATGCCCGCGATGAGCACCGTGAGCAGCAGCAGGAACACCTCGACTTCCATGCGATTCCAGACGATGGCGACCAGGACGGCCGCGAGCCCCGCCATCAGTTCCGTCGCAATATCGGACCAGCTCAGCGAGTAGGGCGTCCGCGGCGCACGCATCCGCACCAGGATCAGCATGCCGCCTTCATTGACGACCTGCATCGCGAGCAACAGCAGCACCACGGCGGTGAGCGTCTCGAGGCCGAGTTGCATGAGGGGAACCGCACCGCCGATCGCCACGTACAGGAGCCCTGATCCCAGCACCATCAGGGTCATCAGTCCGGCGTTCGTGATCGCCGCAAGCGCAACGTTGGGCAACGGGACTCCGTTACGCAGCCGATGCCAGGGGTATAGCAGGGACGCCAGTCCATTGATCCAGGCGGCATCGACCGGGCCGAGCACGAGGATGCTCGAGACCTGCGCCACGCGGTCGAACGACACGTGGCCGAAGACGGGATGCGCGTAGCCGATCGCGATCGTGAACAGGCCGAACAGCAGGAAGAAAAACAGGACAGGCCAGTCCTGCGCCGTTGCGGTGCTGCCCGGCAGGACGAACGCAATCGCCAACAGGGCGCGCGGTGAACAGGAGGCCGCCGTAGATTGCCTCACCGCGCGTCGGCCGGGGCCGGACGGGGGCTGGTGCCGCGTCGGTCACGGACGACGATTTCCCGCCGGCATCGATCGCCTGGTTTGCCGTGACTGCTGCCCGAGCTGATTTGAATACGAAGCCAGGTTCATCCCGGAACACTAGCAGTATCCCGGCCGCCACGCCCGCTGGCTCCGGACTTATATCCGCAGGGGAACGCGCGGTCGGTCAGTCGGCCATCGGGATCGTGCCCACCCGCGTATCCAATGCGATGCCGGCGAGTTCGTAGCCGCGACGGAAGTCCTGCACGTGACGGGTCATCCACGACTCGGCCTCGTCGGGCTTGCGCTCGCGGATGGCCTCCACGATGCAGCGCTGCGCGACGAGGATGCGGGTGCGTCCCTGCGGTACGCGATCGATCATGCGACGCAGGGAAGGGGCGAGCAGCCGCGTGACGGGCTGCATCGCAAGCTGCAACACGCGATTGCCACTGAGCTCCGCGAGCTTGCCGAAAAACTCGACGACGTGCGCCACCGCGCCGTCGGCCGAGCGTGCCGTCTCCACGGCCAGCACGATCGCTTCGAGCGCGGCCACGTCGGCGGCCTTGCCGCGTTCTGCGGTCAGCGCGGAAACGCGGGGCGCAACGGCCAGCATCGCCTCCCAGAGTTCGATGAACGTCACGTCGTCCAATGCCAGGGCGCGGCCGACCCGCGACGCCGTTTCGGCTTGATCGGGCCGGGTGACCTTCAGACGCTTGGCGCCGCCCACGCGCCCGACCAGGCCGCTGGATTCCAGCCGGCGCAGCGCTTCGCGCACCGTGGAGCGATTGACGGCGAACTGCTCGGCCAGCTCGGTCTCGGTGGGCAAGGCATCGCCCGGTCGCAGGCTGCGCCGGAGGATCTTCTGCTCGATGACCGTCGAGATACGGTGTGATGCCGACTGGCGGGCGAGGGGCTCGAACAGGGGCGTCTTGTAGGCCGGGGTTGCTTCGGTCATGGAGCGTTCCGATTGACGGATAGTCCGATTGTCGGACAATATAGGCGTCCGTTTAAACCTACGCAACTCCCCGGGGACACGCCCATGTTCGATTTCGACTTCGGCCTCGGTGAGGACATCGACCTGCTGCGCTCCACCGTGCGCTCGTTCGCTGCCACCGAGATCGCGCCCCGAGCGGCCGAGATCGATCGCAGCAACGCTTTCCCGATGGATCTCTGGCGCAAGTTCGGCGATCTCGGGCTGCTCGGCATCACGGTCGCCCCTGAGTTCGGCGGCAGCGGCATGGGCTACCTCGCGCACGTCATCGCGATGGAAGAGATCAGCCGTGCCTCAGGCAGCGTCGCGCTCTCGTACGGCGCCCACTCCAACCTGTGCGTGAACCAGATCCATCGCTGGGGCACGCAGGCGCAGAAGGAGAAGTACCTGCCCAAGCTGCTCTCCGGTGAACACGTCGGCGCGCTCGCCATGAGCGAGCCGGGCTCGGGTTCCGACGTGATGAGCATGCGGCTGCACGCGCGGCCGCAGGGCGACCGCTACGTGCTGAACGGCAACAAGTTCTGGATCACCAACGGCCCGATCGCCGACACGCTGGTCGTCTACGCCACGGTCGACCCGGCAGCGGGCACCAAGGGCGTCACTGCGTTCCTGGTCGAGAAGGGATTCAAGGGATTCACGACCGCGCAGAAGCTGGACAAGCTCGGCATGCGCGGCTCGGACACCTGCGAACTCGTGTTCACGGATTGTGAAGTCCCCGCCGAGAACGTCCTGGGCCAGGTCGGCCAGGGAGCGCGGGTGCTCATGAGCGGCCTCGACTACGAGCGGGTCGTGCTCGCTGGGGGTCCCCTCGGCCTGATGCGTGCCTGCCTCGACGCCGTCGTGCCGTATGTCCACGAACGCAAGCAGTTCGGCGCGCCCATCGGCTCGTTCCAGCTGATGCAGGGCAAGCTCGCCGACATGTACACCACGCTCAGCTCCTGCTGCGCCTACGTCTATGCGGTCGCGCGTGCCTGCGATGCCGGCAAGACCACCCGCATGGACTCTGCGGGCTGCATCCTGCTCGCGGCCGAGAAGGCGACGCAGGTGGCGCTCGAAGGCATCCAGGCCCTCGGCGGCAACGGCTACATCAACGACTACCCGACCGGGCGTATCCTGCGGGACGCCAAGCTGTACGAGATCGGCGCAGGCACCAGCGAGATCCGCCGCATGCTGATCGGGCGGGAACTCTTCGCCGCCACCGCCTGAGCCAGCCGAACAGGACAACGGGAGAACAGACGATGCCGATGGGCGGGCTCTATTACGAGCAATTCAGCGTGGGCCAGCGGTTCGAGCACGTGCTGCGACGCACGGTGACCGAGGCCGACAACCTCATCTTCAGTGCGCTCACGCACAACCCTGCGGCGCTGCACCTCGACGAAGAAGCCATGAAGGCTTCTGAGTTCGGCACGCGCATCGTCAACAGCTGCTTCACGCTGAGCCTGATGGTCGGCGTCTCGGTCGCGGACACCACGCTGGGCACCACCGTGGCCAACCTGGGCTGGGACGAAGTGCGCTTTCCCAAGCCGGTCTTCATCGGCGACACGTTGCGCACCGAGTCGATCGTCCACGAGATGCGTGAGAGCAAGTCGCGGCCGGACGCGGGCATCGTCACGTTCGTCCACCGCTGCTACAACCAGCACGGTGTCGAGGTGGCGGTCTGCAAGCGCATGGCGCTGATGAAGAAGCTGCCGCAGGCGACCGCATGATGCGCTCGTTGCTGTTCGTGCCAGGCGATCGCCCCGAGCGATTCCCGAAAGCACTGGCCGCCGGGGCCGACGCCATCATCATCGACCTCGAGGATTCCGTGACGCCGGCGACGCGCCCGCAGGCACGTCTCAATGCAGCGGCCTTCCTGCGCGATGCTGCTCGCAGCCTGCCGCTGTGGGTGCGGATCAATCCAGTCCAGACCGCCGACGCCTTACCGGACCTGGCCGCGATCACCGCGGCGCGGCCCGACGGCATCGTGCTGCCCAAGGCACGCACAGGCGCGGATCTGCACCAGCTCGATCACTGGCTCGAAGCGCTGGAAGTCCAGCATGGTCTTGCGCGGGGCTCGATCAAGGTGATCGCCTTGATCACCGAGACGGCGCAGGCCATGTTGAGCGCGTCGACATTCATGCAGCCACCGGCGCGCGTCGTCGGCTACACGTGGGGCGCCGAAGACCTGGCCGCCGACGTGGGCGCCTCGGCCAATCGCCAGGCCGATGGCGAGTTCGAAGACACGTTCCGCCTGGCGCGCGCGCAGTGCCTGCTGGCTGCCGCGGCGGCCGGAATCGGCGCGTACGACACGACGGACACCGAGTTCAGGGACACCGCAGCCGTCGAACGGCGCGCGCAGGCAGCCCGCCGGGACGGCTTCGTGGGCAAGCTCGCGATCCATCCCGCGCAACTCGAGCCTATCCATGCCGCGTTCGCGCCCACAGCCGCTGAAATCGCATGGGCTCGCAAGGTGCTGGAACTGATGTCCGGTGCGTCGGGCGCCGTCGCGCTCGATGGCCGCATGATCGACCGGCCGCACGTGCAGCAGGCCGAGCGCATCCTGGCCGCGCTCGAACGCCGCTGACTTCGCTCGCCCAGGGAGAACGACAAGCATGAGCGTCCTGCAATCCCGCATCGACCGTCACGGCGCGGAGTTCACGCGCCAACGACGCGGTCAACCGCGCGCTCGCGCAAGACTTGCGTGAGCTGGCGCTGAAGGTGCGTGGCGGTGGCTCGGCCGCAGCCCGTGCGCAGCACGAGAGCCGTGACAAGCTGCTGGTTCGCGATCGCATCGATCGCCTGCTCGACCCGGGCACGCCGTTCCTCGAGATCGGCCAGCTGGCAGGGCACGACCTGTACGACGACTGGCTGCCGAGCGGCGGCGTCGTGGCGGGCATCGGCCGCGTCGCCGGACTCGAGTGCGTCATCGTCGGCAACGACGCGACGGTGAAGGGCGGCACCTATTACCCGATCACGGTGCGCAAGCACCTGCGGGCGCAGGACGTGGCGCTCGAGAATCGGTTGCCCTGCATCTACCTCGTCGATTCGGGCGGGGCGTTCCTGCCCCGGCAGGACGACGTGTTCCCCGACCGCGAGCATTTCGGCCGCATCTTCTACAACCAGGCGCAGATGTCGGCCCGGGGCATTCCGCAACTCGCGGTCGTCATGGGTTCGTGCACGGCAGGCGGCGCCTACGTCCCCGCCATGTGCGACGAAGCCATCATCGTGCGCGAGCAGGGCACGATCTTCCTCGGCGGTCCGCCGCTGGTGCAGGCCGCGACCGGCGAAGTCGTTGACGCCGAGACGCTCGGCGGCGGCGACGTGCACGCACGGCAATCCGGCGTGGTCGATTACCTGGCCGACAACGACGCGCATGCGCTATGGATGGCGCGACGCCTGGTCGGCAACCTGAATCGCACCGGCTCGCAGCCGCCATCCGAACCTGCCCGCGCGCCGCAATACGCTGCCGACGAACTGTACGGGGTGATCCCCCGCGACACGCGCCATCCCTATGACGTGCGCGAAGTCATCGCGCGACTGGTCGACGCCTCCGAGTTCGACGAATTCAAGGAGCTCTACGGCACCACGCTGGTCTGCGGCTTCGCCCGCATCGCCGGCTATCCGGTCGGCATCGTTGCCAACAACGGCGTCCTGTTCTCCGAGGCCGCGCTCAAGGGCGCGCACTTCATCGAGCTCTGCAATCGCCGGCGTATACCGCTCGTGTTCCTGCAGAACATCACCGGCTTCATGGTCGGCAGGAAGTACGAGGCCGGCGGCATCGCCCGCGACGGCGCCAAGATGGTGACGGCGGTGGCGTGCGCCTCGGTGCCGAAATTCACCGTGATCATCGGCGGCTCGTTCGGCGCCGGCAATTACGCGATGTGCGGCCGCGCGTACGGCGGCCGCTTCCTGTGGACGTGGCCCAACTCGCGCATCTCCGTGATGGGCGGCGAACAGGCCGCCACCGTGCTCGCCATCGTCAAGCGCGAAGGGCTCACCCGCCGCGGCGAGCAGTGGGCCGAAGCGGACGAACGGACGTTCCGCGACGAAATCCGCAGCCAGTACGAAACGCAGGGTCATCCGCTGTACGCCAGCGCGCGACTCTGGGACGACGGCGTGATCGACCCGGCGGACACCCGCAACGTGCTTGCACTCGCACTCGCGGCCGCCACTTGCCGGCCCGACGAAGGCGAGACCCCGTTCGGCATCTTCAGGATGTGAGGCCAGCCATGCTCAAGAGCGTCCTGATTGCCAACCGCGGCGAGATCGCCTGCCGCGTCATTCGCACCGCGCGCCGGCTCGGCCTGCGCACCGTCGCGGTGTATTCGGAAGCGGATCGCAATGCGCTGCATGTCCGCATGGCCGACGAGGCGGTCTGCATCGGTCCCGCGGCGGCACGCGAGAGCTACCTCGACGGAGCAAAGATTCTCGCGGTCGCGCGGCAGCATGCCTGCGAGTCGATTCATCCAGGTTACGGGTTCCTGTCCGAGAACGCGGATTTCGCGCGCGCATGCGCAGCGGCCGGCGTCGTCTTCATCGGACCGCCCGCCACGGCGATCGACCGCATGGGCTCGAAAAGCGAAGCGCGGCGACTGATGGCGGCAGCAGGCGTGCCGGTCTTGCCGGGCTACGACGATGACGACCAGTCGGACGCGAAGCTGGTTGCAGCCGCCGGGCAGCTGAAGTTCCCGCTGCTGATCAAGCCGACCGCGGGCGGCGGCGGCAAGGGCATGCGCATCGTGCGCAAGGCCGACGAGTTCGCGGAGGCGCTCGCGGGCGCGCGCCGCGAAGCGGCCAAGTCCTTCGGCGACGATCGCGTGCTGCTCGAACGTTTCGTCGAGAAGGGCCGCCACGTCGAGATCCAGGTGTTCGCCGACGCGCACGGCCAGGCCGTCCACCTGCACGAGCGCGATTGCTCGCTGCAGCGACGGCATCAGAAAGTCATCGAGGAAGCGCCCGCACCGGGCCTGAGCGACGCCACGCGCGCCGCGATGGGTGCGGCCGCTGTCGCGGCTGCACAGGCTGTCGGTTATCGCGGCGCCGGCACGGTCGAGTTCCTCTACGACGGCAACGAGTTCTATTTCCTCGAGATGAACACGCGCCTGCAGGTGGAGCATCCGGTCACCGAGATGATCACGGGTCTCGACCTGGTCGAATGGCAACTGCGTGTCGCCTCTGGTGAGCCTCTGCCACTCGCGCAGGCGGCGATCCCATGCCGCGGCCATGCAGTCGAGGCGCGCCTGTATGCCGAGGATCCCGAGCGCGGGTTCCTGCCGTCCACCGGCCGGCTCTCGCGGTTGCGCTTTCCGCCCCCCGCAGCCGACGTGCGCATCGATGCGGGCGTGGAAGAGGGTGACGAGGTCACTGTCCACTACGACCCGATGATCGCCAAGCTGATCGTCTGGGCGCCCGACCGCGGCACGGCCATCGAGAAGTTGCAGCAGGCGCTGGAGGCCACCACGGTCGAGGGCGTACGCACGAACGCGCGGTTCCTGTGGCAGATCCTGGGCGCACCAGCCGTGCGCGCGGGCGACGTCAGCACGCGCCTGCTGGAAACCGATCCGACGCTCGCGCCCGCGGTACCGGCCGCCGAGATCAGGGACGCCTGGCTCCTGGCGGCCGCTGCGCGCCTGCACGACCTGCCCGGTGACGCCTCCGGCCAGGCGCATCGCGCGGCCAGTCCCTGGGAGTCCGCGAGCGGCTTCCGCATCAACGGCCCGGCCAGCGTGCGCGTCGCGCTGCGCTTGCAGACGCACGGCGCACCGGCAGCGGTAGCCGAATCCGTGCCGCACCAGCACTGGCTTTCGTTCGTGCGCGAGCAGGGCGGCGTCACCGTAGTGCTGGACGGGCAGGCGCACCGGCTGGCGCTGCGGCACACCGTCGACGGTGCACTGACCGGAACCCTCGATGGCCGCGCCATCGCAGCTCACGTCGAGATCGATCACGACCGCGTGATCGTGCGCCGCCATTGCCTGCGCTTCGATTTCGCCGAAGACACGGGTGCGGAGCACCGTGTTTCCGCGGAGCACGAAGGCCACTTCCGCGCCCCCATGCCGGGGCATGTGCTCGACGTCCGCGTCGAGCCGGGCGCGATCGTCGCGAAGGGCGAGGTGCTGCTCGTGCTGGAGGCGATGAAGATGGAGCATTCGATCACTGCGCCGTGGCCAGCGCGCGTCGTGGAAGTCAAGGCACGGAAGGGTCAGCGGGTCGAAGAAGGCACGGACCTGATCCGGCTAGAACCCGCAGAATGACTGCGGCAAACACCAACCTTGGAATGAGTCTCTTTTGCTAGACTTCGCGCCGACTCGCTGCCCTGCAACATAACTACTGGCAGTGAAAACAGGCGATTTACGCGGAGGCGGGATGGAATTCGACGGGGCCATATTCGAGGCCCGCGAAATCAATGCATGGCGGGGCGACCGGCACATCCTGCGGGACGTGTCTTTCACTGTCCGCCCCGGCGAGTTCCTCAAGGTCACTGGGCCCAACGGCGTCGGCAAGACCACGCTGCTGCGAGTGATCTGCGGCCTGCTGCCGGCTGAGTCGGGCGATCTGCTGTGGCGCGGCCGCTCGATCCGCGGACGTCGCGACGAGTTCAATTTTGAACTGGGCCACCTCGGGCACCTGAACTCACTGAAGGGCGATCTCACTGCGCGCGAGAATCTCAAGTACCTGGCCGGCCTGCGAACTTCGCTCACGCCGGCTTCGATCGACGCGATGCTCGACCGCGTCGGCATTCTTTCGCGCGGTGACCTGCCGGCGCGCTCGTTGTCGGCTGGCCAGAAGCGCCGCCTGGCCCTGGCGCGCCTGTTGCTCGCCGATGCCGCGCTCTGGATCCTGGACGAGCCCGTGACCAACCTCGACACCGCCGGCATCCAGCTGGTCGAGGACCTGATCGTGCAGCACGTGGAGCAGGGCGGCATGGCGATCGCCGCGGCCCACCAGCGGCTGCTCGACGATGCGCCGTGCCTGCGGCGACTGGAGCTCGAGCCATGAGGGCCGTGCGCACACCGACGTTTGCCGCCGTCCAGCTCGTCTTCCGCCGCGACATGACGCTGGCCTGGCGACGCTGGGACGAAGTCACGCAGCCACTCATTTTCTATGTGGTGGTCACCACCATGTTCCCGCTGGCCACCACGCCCGACCTGTCTGCGCTGCGCGAGATCGGCGGTGGGGTGGTGTGGGTGGCGGCCCTGCTCGCGTCCCTGCTGGCGCTCGAAGCGCTGTTCCGGGCCGACGTGGAAGACGGCACCACGGAACAATGGGTGCTCTCAGGCCAGCCGCTCGGCTACCTGTTGCTGGCCAAGGTCGCGGCCCATTGGGTGCTGACCGGGTTGCCCCTGGTCATCATGTCGCCCATCGTCGGCACGGGGCTCGGGCTGCCGACCAGCGTCTGGGGCGTGCTCATGCTCTCGCTGCTGCTCGGCACGGGCACGCTGAGTATCCTCGGCGGAATTGGCGCAGCCCTGACCGTGGGCGTGCGCCGGGGCAGCGTGCTGCTCTCGCTGCTGGTGCTGCCGCTGGCGATGCCCCTGCTCATTTTTGGTGCCCGCGCCGTGGCGATGCAGATGGACGGGGATTCCCCGCTCGGCCCGCTGCAGCTCCTGGCCGCGATCTTTTTCCTGGCGCTGAGCCTTGGGCCGCTGGCAATGTCTGCGGCAATCCGCATCAGCGTAGAGAATTGACAAGTATTTGACGCAACCGACTGAACGCAACGAACGTTGACCGGTCAAGAGGATCACCATGTGGACCTGGTTCCATAAACTAGCATCGCCACCCCACGCCTACCGCATCCTGGGCAACCTCGCCCCGTGGTTCGGCTGGGCCTCGCTTGCCCTGATCCTGGTCGCCGCGTGGTGGGGACTGGCCAAGGCGCCGGCCGACTACCAGCAGGGCGACGGCTTCCGCATCCTCTACGTCCACGCGCCGAGCGCCTGGATGTCCATGTTCGTCTACGTCGTCATGGCGGTCGCAGCGGGTGTCGGCCTGGTCTGGCGCATCAAGCTGGCCCATGCCGCAGCGGCAGCCTGCGCCCCGATCGGCGCGTCCTTCACCTTCCTGGCGCTCGCCACGGGCTCGATCTGGGGCAAGCCGATGTGGGGCACCTGGTGGGTCTGGGACGCCCGGCTCACGTCCGAGCTGCTGCTGCTGTTCCTTTATCTCGGCTACATGGCGCTGCGCGCCTCGTTCGACGACCCGCAGCGCGCGGACCGCGCCAGCGCGGTGCTGGCCCTGGTCGGCGTGATCAACGTGCCGATCATTCACTACTCGGTCGAGTGGTGGACAACCCTGCACCAGCCTGCCAGCGTGACCAAGCTCGACAAGCCATCGATCCAGATTGCGATGCTGATTCCGCTGTTCATCATGATCGCCGGGTTCCAGCTGTATTTCGGCTGGGCCGTGTCGCGGCGCCTGCGCGGCGAGATCCTGCGCCGCGAACGCAACGCCAACTGGCTCAAAGAAGCGAGCTAATTCATGGACTTGCAAAGCTTTTTTCACATGGGGGGTTACGCGGAATACGTGTGGCCCGCCTATGGCCTGACTGCCCTGGTCCTGGTCTGGAACTGGTGGGCAGCACGCCGCTCGGAAACCGAAGCCCAGATCGCCGCGCAGCGGCGTAACGAACTTGCCCGGGAGAGATCTACATGACACCGCGTCAGAAGCGCATGGTTACCGTCGTCGCCATTCTTGCCGGCGTGGGTATCGCCACGACCTTCGCCCTCAAGTCGTTCAACCAGAACCTGCTCTATTACTACAGCCCGACCCAGGTGCACGCTGGCGAGGCCCCTGAGGCCCGCGCCATCCGCGTCGGCGGCCTGGTCGAGAACGGCAGCGTCAAGCGCGCGCCGGGCAGCCTCGAGGTGACCTTCACGCTCACCGATTACCAGCAGACGGTGCCGGTGAGCTACACGGGAGTTCTCCCGGACCTGTTCCGCGAAGGACAGGGCATCATCGCCCGCGGCAAATTCGACGGTGATCGCTTCGTCGCCGAAGAAGTGCTGGCCAAGCACGACGAAAACTACATGCCGCCCGAAGTGGCCGACAGCCTGAAGCCGCACATGGACGCGGCGAACGCCGCCTCCGCCCCGCCGCCCCCCGGCAGCACCTGATCGCACCCGTAAGCACGCAGCACGTCCTGGAGCAATTTACTCATGGTCGTTGAACTTGGTTTGTTCGCGCTGATCCTTGCGCTGATGTTGTCGTGCGCGCAGGCCTTCTTTGGCCTGGCCGGGGCCCATTACGGCAATCGCCGCTGGATGTCGGCCGCGCGTCCCGCGGTCGCCGGACAGTTCGTCTTCGTCGCCCTGTCTTTTGCAGTGCTGGCGTACGCGTTCTACGTGCACGATTTCTCGGTCCTGTACGTCGCCAACAACTCGAACTCGGCACTGCCCACGCTCTACCGCTTCTCGGCCGTGTGGGGCGCGCACGAAGGCTCGTTGCTGCTCTGGGCGCTGTCGCTCTCCGCGTGGTCGATCGCGGTCGCGTTTTTCAGCAAGAACCTGCCGGAGTCGTTCGCCGCACGGGTGATCGGCGTGCTCGGATTCATCAGCGTCGGCTTCCAGGCCTTCGTGCTGTTCACGTCCAATCCGTTCGAGCGTTTGATTCCAGCGGCTGCCGACGGCCAGGACTTGAATCCGCTGCTGCAGGATTTCGCGCTCGCCGTGCATCCGCCGATGCTGTACCTCGGCTACGTCGGTTTCTCCGTGGCCTTCGCATTCGCGGTGGCGGCCCTGCTCGAAGGCAAGCTCGACGAAAAGTGGGCCCGCTGGACGCGGCCGTGGACGACGCTCGCCTGGATCATGCTGACGTGCGGCATCGCGCTCGGCAGCTGGTGGGCGTACTACGAGCTCGGCTGGGGCGGCTGGTGGTTCTGGGACCCGGTCGAGAACGCCTCGTTCATGCCGTGGCTCGTCGGCACCGCGCTGATCCATTCGCTCGCGGTCACCGAGAAGCGGGGCCTGTTCAAGAGCTGGACGCTGCTGCTCTCGATCATCGCGTTCTCGCTGAGCCTGCTGGGCACGTTCCTGGTGCGCTCGGGCGTCCTCGTCTCGGTGCACGCGTTCGCCAGCGACCCGGGCCGGGGCCTGTTCATCCTGGCGTTCCTCGGGCTGTGCGTCGGCGGTTCGCTCGCACTGTACATGTGGCGTGCACCCGAGCTGCGAGCGAAAGGCGGCTTCGATGGCCCGTCGCGCGAGTCGTTCCTGCTCTTCAACAACATGCTGCTGATGGTCGCGACTGCGCTGATCCTGATCGGCACGCTGTACCCGCTGTTCCTCGACGCGCTCAACATGGGCAAGATCTCGGTGGGCCCGCCGTACTTCAACCTCGTGTTCCTGATCCCGACGTTGCCGCTGATGGCGCTGCTCGCGATCGGCATGCACACCACCTGGAAGCATTCGAAGCTCGAGGAGAAGCGCAAGGCACTGCTCACGATGCTGGCGGTCTCCGTCGTCGCGGGTGTCGCTGTGCCGATCTTTGCGTACGGCGGCTTCAACCTGATGGCGTCCGTGGGCCTCACCGCGGCGTTCTGGGTGATCCTGTCCGCCCTCTATGACCCGATCCAGCGCTTGCGCAAGGGTCAGTCAATTCCGCGCGGCATGCTCGGCATGACCGTGGCGCACCTGGGCGTGGCCATGTTCTGCATCGGCGTCACCGTCGTGCAGAGCTACCGCATCGAGAAGGACGTCGCGCTGAAGCCGGGGGAGTCGTACGAGCTGCACGGCTACAAGTTCGCCTTCGACAGCCTTTCACAGGTTGCCGGGCCCAACTACGACGCGGTGCAGGCGCACTTCACCGTGTTCGATGGCGACAAGGAAATCGCCAAGCTGCACCCGCAGAAGCGCATCTACCGCGTGCGGACGATGCCGATGTCGGAGGCCGGCATCGAGGTCGACTGGAATCGCGACCTGTTCGTCGCCATGGGCGACGACCTGGGCGAGGGCGCATGGAGCCTGCGCATGCAGTACAAGCCCATGGTTCGCTTCATCTGGTTCGGCGCGCTGGTCATGGCCATCGGCGGGTTCATCGCGATCACGGATCGGCGGTACCGCACGAAGAAGGCCGAGGCCGACGTCAAGCTCGGCGCCGGCGAAGCGGCGAAAGCCTCCTGAGTCTCAGGGAATCCGCCATGCTCAAGTTTGGTCTACCCCTGGCATTGTTCACGCTGCTCGGCGCGTTCCTCTTCGTGGGGCTGTTCCGCGATCCGTCGTACGTGCCTTCGCCGTTGATCGGCAAACAGGCACCCGAGTTCACGCTGCCCAGCCTGCAGGACGCCAACTATCCGGTCGCATCGAAAGAACTGCTCGGCCGGCCGTGGGTGTTGAACGTGTGGGGCACGTGGTGCGCCGGCTGCCGCGAGGAGCACGACACGCTGCTCGCCATCGCCCGGACCAACGTGGTGCCCATGATCGGCCTCAACTGGAAGGACGACAGCGCGGCGGCGCAGCAATGGCTGCGGACGCTCGGCAACCCGTATTCGGTGGTCGCATCGGATCCGGAGGGGCGAGTGGCGATCGACTGGGGCGTGTACGGGGCGCCTGAGACCTTCCTGATCGGGGCCGACGGCAAGGTGCTGTTCAAGCACATCGCACCGATGACGATGGAAGTGTGGACGAAGGAATTCCTGCCGCGCATCCAGGCGGCCAGCACCGGCTCCGCACAGACCAAGGGTTAAAGACATGCTGCTGCACATTTCCACGCCTGCATGCGTTCTTGTTTGCCTTGCGCTGCTGCTCGGCGCGGCCGTGCCGGCCTTCGCCGTCGCCTACGAAAAGGCGTTCGACGACCCTGCGATGCAGGCGCGCTACGAGCACATCAACCGCGAACTGCGTTGCCTCGTCTGCCAGAACCAGACCATCGCCGACTCCAATGCCACGCTGGCACAGGACCTGCGGCGCGAGGTGCGGGAAATGATGGTTGCCGGCAAGTCGGACGACGAGATCCGTACGTTCATGATCGAGCGCTACGGCGATTTCGTGCTGTACCGTCCGCGCATGACGATGGGTAATTTCCTGCTCTGGGCAGCCCCGGTGCTGCTGTTGCTCCTTGGAACATTCGTGGGCATTCGAGTCATCCGCAAGCAGACCGCGCAGATGAAGGACGAAGGCCCGGAGGCTGGTCAATCGTGATGACTGCATTTGTCGCCGTAGTGGCGCTGATGGTGCTTGCCGCCATCGCACTGCTGGTTTATCCGCTCGTTGGTCCGGCACCTGCCACTGCCAAGGGCGAGCCCGTCTCGCCCAAGGCGGCACCGCTGGCGTTCGCCCTGGCCGTGGCCGTGGGTCTCGGGGCCGTGGCGTTGTACTCGCAAATCAACAACTTTCCCTGGGATAACCCTGTGTCCGCCGAGTCTTTGCCGCCCGGACATGGCGCGCTGGGCGCGGGCGGTTCGATGGACGAGGTCGCGGCGACGCTCGAAGCGCGCCTGCAGAAAGAGCCGAACGATTTCGAAGGCTGGCGCATGCTCGGTCGCACGTACCTGGTGTCTGGCAACGCCGCCAAGGCAGCGTCTGCTTACGAGAAAGCGAATTCGATTTCGCCGCAGAAGGACATGGGCCTGATGCTCGACCTGGCGGAAGCCCTCGTGCTGACGGACGATCCGGCGGCGCAGCCGCGCGCCAAGGCCATCATCGACGAGGCCCTTGCCGCCGACGCCAACAACCAGAAGGCGCTCTGGTACCAGGGCGTCATGGCCGTGCGGGCAGGCGACAACGAGACTGCCAAGCGCAACTGGACCAAGCTTCTCGAAGACAATCCGCCGCCGGAGATTCGCGAAGTGATCGCCAGCCAGTTGCGGGAACTGGGCGTGGACGTGCCTGCCGGCACCGCCGCGGGCCCTGCCGGATCCGCCATGGCAGAGAACAGCGCCGCGCCCCCTGCAGGCATGGGCGGCGCCGGAGCCATGGGTGGTGGCATGGGCGGCGATGTCGCGCCAAAAGGCCGCACCGTTCGCATCAGCGTCAAGATCGACCCCAGCATCGCCGCCAAGCTCAAGCCCGGCGTGCCGCTGTTCATCGCTGCGCGCGAGCCGGGCATTCCTGGTCCGCCGATCGCCGCGACGCGCATCTCGAGCGACGATCTGCCGGCCACGGTCGTGCTGAGTGACGCCAACACCATGATCGAGGGACGCGACCTTTCGTCGGTGAACGACGTCGAGATCGTTGCGCGCGTAGCTTTCGGCGGCACGGCCGTCACTGCCAGCGGCGACCTCATCGGCCGTTCCGTGCAGAAGAAGGGTGCCGCCGAGGAACTGGATGTCGTGATCAACCAGGTCCAACCCTGAGGTGCCGTCCCGCACGGTCCAGCTGCGACTGACGAAGCTGCCGTCGGGACTTGCGAGCTACCCGCGGGTCCTGCTCACGCGCCGCCCGGACATCCTGACGCTGTCCGAGCCGCCGGAGTTCGAGGTGCGGCTCGACGGCGTGGTCATCGAACCCCGGCACGTCACGCGCTATGCCTCCGTCTGCGCGTTCGACGCGTCCGACGTGCGCAACGGCTACGTGCCGATCACCTATCCGCACGTCCTGGCGATGCCGCTGCACCTGCGCATCATGGGGCACAGGGCGTTTCCGCTGCGGCCCATGGGACTCATCCACGTCTCCAACTCGATCACCCAGCCGCGCGCCCTGGAAGCGGGCATGACGGTCAACCTGGTCGTGGCGGCGCGCAATTACCGCAAGACCGATGCGGGCCTGATGTTCGACATGGTCACCGACGTGATGCGGGCGGGCCAGACGATCTGGCGCGAGACGTGCGTCTTCCTGTCGCGCTGGCCCGACTCGGTGCAGCGAACAGGCGGGCGACCGCCGCGGCCGCCCAAGGCGCCCAAAGACGCGCAAGTACTGACGGAGCTCGAGGTCGACCAGGAACGGGCGTGGAAATACGCGCGAGTGTCAGGCGATTTCAACCCGATTCATCTCAACGATCGCGCCGCGCGGTTTTTCGGCCTGCGCGGGGCGATTTCGCACGGCATGTGGTCGCTGGCCCGCAGCCTCGCCGAACGGCCCCTCGATGCGGCGCCCTCCGACGCGCGGCTCGAGACGCAGTTCCTGACGCCGGTGCAGATGCCGGCGCGCGTCAACATCAAGCAATGGCTCGAGGACGGCCAGCAGAAGCGCGCGATGTGCGACGTGCGCACCGGTCGCGTGCACATGTACGCGTACTGGACCAGCGCCCCGGGCGCCCAGACGGAAAACGTCAGCGGGGCTTGACCACCAGCACGTTGTCGACGCTCTTCACGCCGTCGATGCCCGCTGCGATCTGCCCGGCCTTTGCTTTCATCGTCTCCGACGCCACATAGCCCGCGAGCTGCGTCACGCCGGCGCGGGTCTCGACGTTGATCTGCATGCTCTTGACGTCCGCAGCGTCCATCAGCGCCGCTTTCACCTTGCCGGTGATCAGGCTGTCGTCGAGCTTCGTGCCCATCGAAGTCGGGGGCGCGACGGCCACGTTATTGACGACCTTGGTCACGCCTTCGACTCCCTGGGCCACCTTCGTTGCCGCAGCCTTCTCGGCCTCGGAACCCGCGAAGCCACTCAGTTGCACGACGCCCTGATGACTGTCCACGTTGATACGCGTGCCGCTGGTGTTGCGGTTGTCGAGCAGGGCGGCCTTGATGGTGGCAGCGATGTAGCCGTCGTTTGTGCCTTCGGCATGCGCGGTGCCGGCGAGACCGGAAACGAATGCAAACGCCGCCAGCAGCGGCAGGGCGAGACGCAGGCGGCAAGCAGGCAACATGAGCGAAAACTCCGGGCGAGGGCGGTGAGCGCCAGGCCCCCAGTGTAATCGACCCCCGCGGTGGAAACGTCGCACGCTGCGTGTGATCATGGCCGGATGATTCCTACACGCGTCCTGCCGCTGCCAGGCAGCTGCAATTTTCGCGACTGCGGCGGCTACGAGACGACGCATGGCACGCGCGTGCGCTGGGGCCGGCTGTACCGATCTGGCCTCATGAGCGGGTTGGCGCCGCAGGCCACCGCGCAAGTCACGGCACTCGGGGTGCGGGCGGTATGTGATCTGCGCCGCAATGCCGAACGCGCCTCGCATCCCAATCCCGATTTTGGCGACAGCGTGCGTCGCTTCGAATGGGACACGATGACCGAATCGTCGCCGATCCGTGACCGCGCCTTCGCCGGCACGGACGCCGCCGCATGTGGCGCATGCGGCGATGATCGAGATGTACGAACAGTTGCCCTTCAAGCTGCAGTCGCGTCTCGCGGGCGTGTTCGCCGCCCTGGAGCATGCGCGCGACGGCGCGACCATCGTCCACTGCATGGCGGGCAAGGACCGGACGGGAGTTGCGATCGCGCTCGTGCTCGCGGCGCTCGGGGTGCGGCGCGAGGCGATCATCGAGGATTACGTCCTCACCAACAGCGCTGTCGATCTTCGCGCGCAGCTCATCGGACGCCAGGCGACCGGGGCGGGGCTCGCAACGTCAGGCGACTCGCTGCTCGCGCTGTCACCTACGGCACTCGAGGCAGTGCTGGCGGCCCGGCCCGAGTACCTGTCGGCGAGCTTGCAGTCCATCGAGGCCCGCTGCGGCTCGATTGCCGGCTATCTCCGTGACGAACTCGCCGTCGCGGAACAGACACTGCAGCAATTGCGCGCATCACTGACCGAATGAAAACAGACAACGGGCACCTGCGAATGGCGAACGTAGCGAATGATCGCAGTCCATTGCAGCCTGCGTCGCGACAGGCTCGCCGGTTTTACGGCCTGCTGTGCGGGCTCCTGTGCGGACTGTTCTACGTCACAGGGGCAGCACGGGCCGCGCTGCCCGAACCGCAGGACATTCCGTATCCCGGAGTGATCCGGTTGCACGTGGACGCTACCGACCTGGCACACCGCGTGTTCCGCGTCACGGAGACCGTGCCGGTCACCGGGCCGGGCCGCGTGACGCTGTTGTATCCGGAATGGCTGCCCGGCAACCACGCTCCGACAGGTCCGATCGACAAGCTGGCGGGCCTGATCGTTCGCGGCAACGGCGGCGACCGCATCGAGTGGCGGCGCGACGCGACGAGCATGCATGCGTTCCATGTGGACGTGCCCGCCGGCGTCAGCCAGCTCGACCTGCAGTTCGAATACGTCACACCCACGGACGCCAGCCAGTGGCGCATCGTGATGACGCCGGACCTGCTGAACCTGCAGTGGGAGAAGGCCCTGCTGTATCCGGCCGGGTATTACGTGCGCCGGATTCCGGTGGAGGCGTCGATCGAGCTTCCTGCCGGCTGGGAGTTCGCGACCGCGCTGCGTGGCGCGCAGCGCACTGGCGACACGGTGCAGTTCGCACGTGCCTCGCTCGAGACGGTCGTCGATTCGCCGCTCTTTGCCGGTGCCCACTACCGGCGCGTGGAGCTCGAAGGCGCGCCTGCCAGGCCCGTGCGCCTCAACATCTTTGCCGACAACCCCGGCGAACTGCAGGCGACCGACGAGCAGATCGAGCATCATCGCCGTGCCGTGCGCGAGGCAGTCGCGCTGTTCGGTTCGCGGCAATACCGCGAATACGATTTCCTGCTCGCGATCAGCGGGCACCTGGGCGGCATCGGCCTCGAGCACCAAGAATCGAGCGAGAACGGCGTCGGGCTCGGCTACTTCACCGACTGGACCGGCAATCGCAACGTCCGCGACCTGTTGCCGCACGAGATGGTGCACTCCTGGAACGGCAAGTTCCGGCGGCCCGCGGATCTCTGGACGCCGACCTACAACGTACCGATGCAACCCAGCCTGCTGTGGGTGTACGAGGGCATGACCGACTACCTCGGCGTGGTGCTCGCGGGCCGGTCGGGCCTTTGGTCGCCCGAGTTCACGCGGGAAGTGCTCGCGCGTTTCGCAGCCAACTACGACGTGGGACGCGCCGGGCGACAGTGGCGCAACCTGCAGGACACCACGCAGGCGCCGATCATCAATTACCGCGGCCGGGTGAGCTACGTGAGCTGGCAGCGCGCCAAGGATTACTACACCGAAGGGCTGCTGCTCTGGCTCGACGTCGATACCAGGATCCGCGAACTGTCGCGGGGCAAGCGCTCGCTGGATGATTTCGCCAAGGCCTTCTTCGGCGCGCACGACGGCCGCCTGGAGCCGCTCACGTACACGTTCGACGACGTGGTGACCACGCTCAATGCCGTCGCACCACACGACTGGGCCGCGCTGCTGCGGGCACGCCTCGACGGCCACGGTCCCGGTGCGCCGCTCGATGGCCTGGAGCGGGGCGGCTGGCGCGTGGTCTACAAGGACGAGCCGTCAGGCACGACGAAGGAGAGCGACGGCACGGACGGCACCCAGGACTACCTGTATTCGCTCGGCCTGAGCGCGGCGGGCGACGGCAAGATCGGTGAGGTTTTCTGGAACGGCGTCGGCTTCAAGGCGGGCCTGGCCCCGGGCATGACGATCGTCGCCGTTGACGGCAAGGCCTATACGCATGCGCGCCTCAAGGCGGCCCTGTTGGCCGCCCGGGCCGATGCCACGCGGCCCATCGAGCTGCTGGTACGCAATGCCGACACCTTCCAGACCGTGCGGCTCGACTACCACGGCGGCCCGCGTCATCCGCATCTCGAGCGCATCGAGAAGGCCCAGGACCTGCTGACCGCCATTTTCGAGCCGCGCCTGCGGCCGACACTGATGAAGAATTGAGGGCGGATCCAGGCGAGCGACTCGCACCCCGGTTCCTGCCGGGGCGGGACGCAAGCTACACTCGCCGCTCACGACCCAGCGCACGGAGGATTCGATCATGGCTTATGTCGATGGATTCGTCGTACCGGTGCCCCAGGCGCAGCTGTCCGCGTATCGGGCCATGGCCCGCAAGGCCGGCAAGGTCTGGAAAGAGCACGGTGCGCTCGACTATCACGAATGCGTCGCCGACGACGTCACCGTGGGCAAACGCACGTCGTTCCCGCGCAGCGTCAAGCTGAAGCCCGACGAGGTCGTGGTCTTTTCGTACATCGTCTACAAGTCACGGCGCGAGCGCGACCGCGTCAACAAGGCGGTCATGGCCGACCCGCGACTCCAGGCGATGATGGATCCCAAGAATTTGAAGAAAATGCCGTTCGATGGCAGGCGCATGTTCTGGGGCGGCTTCAAGACGCTGGTGCAGCTTTGATTCGTCGCAACCGCTTACACCTTGCCTGGCTGCTGCTGGCCGCGTTCATGCTGGCAGGCTGCGCCTCGATGCCGAGCCAGGATCCGCTGCAGGTCACCGTCGCGGGCATCGAGCCGCTGCAGGGGGAGGGCATGGAGGTACGGCTGCTGGTCAAGCTGCGCGTGCAGAACCCGAACGACTCGCCGGTCGAGTTCAACGGCGCCTCACTGAACCTGGACGTGATGGGCCGGCGCTTTGCCAGCGGCGTCAGCGACCAGGCGGGCACGGTTCCGCGCTTTGGCGAGACGATCGTTGCAGTGCCCGTGACTGTCTCGGTGCTGCGGATGGCACGGCAGGTGCTGGGCATGCTCGACGGCAAGCCGGTCACGCGAGTCACCTATGCGATGAGCGGCAAACTGAGCAGCTCGGGCATGTTCGGCACCCAGCGCTTCAACACCACGGGCGAGTTCGACCTGCCGCAGGCCACGCCCACCGCGTTGACGGCACCCTGAGCCCGGCGCGGGCACGCCATGGGCAACGAACGCATCAAGCTGCTGTTGCCAGCCCTCGAAGCCGAAGTCGTCGGTGAGGCGCTGGAGCTCTACCTGCGGGCCCGTCCGGCCCCGCTCGATCACCGTTACGAGTATCGGTATCGGGCCGCGGCGGGCGTGCTGGCGGCCCTGCAGCAGACGGCGCCCGAAGACGACGACCCCTTGCCAGGCCGCCGGCGCCAGGCCGTCGAGGACTGAACACACCCATGACCGTGCACGCGTTGTTTCCCACGCGCATCTACGCTGCGAAGCTGCAGGCTTCGGGCTGGGAGCCGTTCAACGCGCAGCTGCTGCGCGAATGCGAGCAGTATCGCGCGGACGACCGCGCAGGGCAGGCCTGGTCGCGCGAGCGTTACCCGGGCGGCTACACGTCGTACGGTTCGCTCAATCGCATGCACACGCTGTCGCCCACCTTTGCGCGGCTCGGCAAGAAGCTGCAGCGCCACGTCGCTTCTTTCGCGCAAGCGCTCGAGTTCGACCTGGAGGGCCGCGAACTCGCGCTGACCGATTGCTGGATCAACATGATGCCGCGCGGCGTCACGCATGGGCTGCACCTGCACCCGTTGTCGACGATCAGCGGCACCTACTACGTGCGCACGCCCAAGGGCGTGCCCGGCCTCAAGCTCGAAGACCCGCGACTGGACCGCTACATGGCGGCGCCACCCCGCGCCGCGGACGCAAGCAGCGAGAATCGCCCGTGGGTGACGATGCCCGTGGCGGCAGGCACGCTGCTGCTGTTCGAGAGCTGGCTGCGCCACGAAGTACCGCCCAATCCCGTGAACGCCGAGCGCGTGAGCATCAGCTTCAATTTCAACTGGTTCTGAAGGCGGTCCACCGTGGATAAAGTGTCGCGATTCCCAGGCACGCCGTGGCTGGTGGGTGCAGCGGTCGTCGCGGCCGCGGTGACCTACTTCCTCATGCAGGGGCAGGTGCGCTCCGCCAACGAGCGGGCCGAGCTGCTGCAGCAGACCGTCACGACGAAAGAGCGCTCGTTGCTCGGCCAGACCACCTACGTGCGCTACCTGCAGGAAGGCAAGCGCCAGCTCACGGCACAGCAGAAATTCCTGGCGGCCACCGTGCGCCAGCCCCATGCGGTCACGCAGGTCATCGACCAATCCGTGCTCGGGTTTCATTCGACCGGCACCGTCGCAATCTGGTATTCGGTCGAATACTCCTTTGGCTTCGATCTCGCGCCCGGAAGCTTCGAGATCACCTCGGACCAGGCGGGCATCACGGTCACGGTGGGCAAGCCGCGACTGGTGGCGACGCCCGCCGTGACCAACCTGCGGCACAAGGTGCTCACGGGCGGGATGCTGACCGACGAGAAGGCGGCCGCCCTGAAGCTGTACGCTGAGGCCTCGAAGCGCGCACAGGCCCGTGGCGCGCAACTCGCGACCGAGCCCGCGATCATGGCGCTCTGCGAGAGGCAGCTGACGACTTTCCTGCGCGCTTTCCTGCTGCAACAACCGAATGTGACGACTGTGCCGCACATCGCGGTGGTCTATCGTTGAGCGACGATCCCACGAACTGGAGGAGCCTGCCTGTGCGCAAATCGATACCGTTGGTGCTTGTTGGTCTGCTGGCCATGCCCGCAGTGATCCTGGCTGATGGCGCCACTGCGGTGGCCGAGATCAAGGGCTGCACGAATGCGGCGATCACCGGGCAGGCCACCTTGCGCGAGCAGGTGACGCCCGAGGGCGTAAAGGAAGTGAAGGTCGAGCTGACCGTCAAAGGCCTGCCCGACGGCAAGCACGCCGTGCACATCCACGAGGTGGGGTCGTGCGAGCCGTGCGCGGCAGCCGGCGGTCACCACGATCCGGGTCCCTTCGGCGAGCCGCGCCCGGATACGGCATCGGATGCGATTCCGGCGACGGACATCAACCATCCGTTCCACATGGGCGACCTGATCAATCTCGAGGTCAAGAACGGCGTGGGCAAGCTGCAGCACACCACCAATCGCGTCACGCTCGCGCCGGGCAAGCTCAGCGTGTTCGACGCCGACGGCAGCTCCATCATCGTGCATGCACAGCCAGACACCTACTGCGACGAGGAATCTGAGCTCAAGAAAGGCTGCGCCGGCGGCGCGCGCGAGGCCTGCGGCATCCTGAGGCCCGCCAAGTGAGCGCAGCGACGCCGCCCATGCTGGTCGTACACCACCTGGAGACCTCGCGTTCGCAGCGCATCCTGTGGCTGCTGGAAGAACTCGGGGTGCCGTACGAGCTGAAGGTATACCAGCGCGACAAGGTCACCCGGCTTGCGCCGCCAGAGCTGAAAGCGATCCATCCGCTCGGCAAGTCGCCGGTCGTGACGGACGGTGGCGACGTGATCGCGGAGTCGGCCGTCATCATCGAATACATCGTCGAGAAATATGGTCACCTGGGCCGGGGCGACACCGCGCACCTGGCCCCGGCAGCGGGCACGCCCGCGTACTGGCAGGCCAAGTACTGGATGCATTACGCCGAAGGCTCGCTGATGAACTGGCTGGTGATGAAGCTGGTGTTCATGACGATTCCGACGCGCCCGATGCCGTTCTTCGCGAAGCCGATCGCGCGCGGGCTGTGCGAGAAAGTGCAGGCGACGCTGATCGACCCCAATGTGCAGAATTCGATGAACTTCATCGAGGCGCACCTGGCAAAGAACGACTGGTTCGCCGGCGCCGAAATCAGCATGGCCGACTTCCAGATGAGCTTTGCGATCGAGGCCCTGCTGGCTCGCTCGACGGTCACCGGGCAGTACCCGCACATTGTTGCGTATCACAAGCGCATGCGGGCGCGGCCCGCCTATCAGCGCGCCGAGGCGAAGGGCGGCCCCACGCTCATGACTCCGTGATGAACGATGGTGACGACGACCCGCGTGACCGGCCCGAGCCGGTCACGATTCCGCACGGTGAACTGTCTGCGGACGCACTGCGCGGGGTGATCGACAATTTCATCCTGCGTGAAGGCACCGACTACGGCGACAAGGTCGTGTCGCACGACGACAAGGTCGCGCAGGTGCTGCTCCAGCTCGAGCGCAACGAAGCACGCATCCTGTTCGATCCACTCGACTCCAGCGTCACGATCGTGGCTGTGGCCACCTTTCGTCGCGATGGGCCCACGACTCGTCGCTAATCGGTAGCGGACGCAACATTCGCTCACTAGCATGATCCCCATGAAGTCGCGCCATCCCGGCGCTGCTCATGGAGGAGAAGGATCATGACAATCGTTGGCCTGGTAATGGTGAGCGCAATCACGCTCTATATGGCGCTGCAGCTCGTCGATTTGGCTGGCTGATGCGTCGCCGCAATCGTGCTGGCGCGGACCTTCCTGGTCGCGCCAGCCGAGCGCCGCACAATCAATCGCTCGCCTGGCCTACATCCACCATGCGCCAGCGGGTACTGGTCTCCACTGATTCGTCCCACGCGATCGAGCGATTGCGGCCGGCCGCCTTCGCCAGCAGCAAGGCCTGGTCGGCGCGACCGATCGAGACCGAAACGTCGGCAACCGGGTCGAGCAGGGCGAGCCCGAACGAAGCAGACACTTTCACTGCCGCGCCCTGCATGTTCGCGACTTTCATCGCCGCGAGGGCGTCCCGCACCCTGCTCACGACGGACTGCGCCGTTGCGATGTCCGCACCCGGCAGTGCCACGAGGAACTCGTCGCCGCCGTAGCGGAACACCTTGTCATGCGGGCGCAGGTGCGAGTCCAGGTGCCGCACGAGACCGATCAACACCTCATCGCCCACGGCGTGCCCATGCACGTCGTTGATCTCCTTCAGGCCGTCGACGTCCACGAACACCAGCGCGCACGACGCGCCGCGATCGCGGGTCGCGCACTGCAGCTCTTCCAGGACCGGCACCATGTCCACACGGCCGTAAGCCGTCGTCAATGCATCGCGATTGCCGAGTGCGCCATGAATGGCCAGTCGCAATTCATCGACGTGCACCCGCAGGTGTGCATTGTTCGCGACCAGTTCCTCGAAATCGAGACGGTCGATGGCTCCGTTGGCGCGCACAGAGCGCAGCAGGCGGGCGGCTGCCTGGTGCAACTGCTGGTGTTCCTTGCCCATGGCAACGAATGCCGGCTCAGCGCGCATGGCATTGGGCGCTTCGTCGTAGAACCACTGGCCAAGCGGGCATTCCCGATGCGCAGTCGGCGAGAGGTCTTGCGGCGCCACCGGGTGCTCGCAGAACATCGAACGCAGCAGGTTCTCGTGCCAGGCCGCGTGGTCATCCATGACCAGGCGCAGGCTGTCGGCGGCACGACGCAATACAGACGGTTCCATCCGGTCCATCGGAATCCTCCCCGTAAGGTCCGGAGATTCCGTCAAATGGCGGCGCATGCACAAGCGGCAATACGCGGTTTTGTGGAGTGGATCGCGACTACCGGGGGCAGTGGGAAAGCAGGGCATAGCCACGGCCTGATCGCTTACATACAGTGCAGCGCGCTCCGGTCGCACCAGCCCGCGACTGGCTGTGCGCTTAACAGGGGGTTCAGCCCCACAGCGCCTGTTCTGGCGGATGCATCACGCTGCAGGCAAAGCGGATCGGAAACTGCCGGTCGAGTCGCTGCAGCAGCGGGCCGTCGAGGTCGACGTAGCGGCACGACTGCGCGACCAGGAACGCCGGCGCCATCGCCAGGGACGTGCCGCACATGTTGCCCACCATGAGTTCGAAGCCGAGGCGCGCGGCCTCCCTGCACAGGTGCAACGCTTCCGTCAGGCCACCGCACTTGTCCAGCTTGATGTTCACGTAGCGATAGCGACCGGCCAGTGCCGGCAGCGACGCGCGATCCGTGCAGGACTCGTCGGCAGCGAGCGGCAGCCCCAGGTGCAAGCCATCCAGTTCATGCTCGGCGCCGCGCGGCAAAGGCTGCTCGATGAGTTCCACGCCGTGCGCCTGCATCTGCGGCGCCAGTCGCTCGAGCAGCGATCGCGACCAGGATTGATTGGCGTCGACGATGAGGCGGGCCGTGGGATGTTCCTCACGCACGATCCGCACCAGGTCCACGTGGCGTTCGTGATCGACCTTGAGCTTGATCAGGCCGTACTCCCTGGCGTCACGGGCCTTGCGACGGATATCGGCTGCGCTGCCCAGGCCGATCGTGAAGGCCGTGGTGACGGGGCAGGGCGGTGACAACCCGGCCATGCGCCAAACGGGCACGCCGGATTCCTTGGCACGCAGGTCCCACAACGCGCAATCCAGCGCGTTGCGAGCGCCTCCAGCCGGCAGCAGACGCAGCAACTCGTCACCCGTGATTTCATCGCGCAAGCTGCCGCGCACTGCATCGATCTGCGCGGCCATCGATGCCGGAGTTTCGCCGTCGTAATCGACACCGGCTGCTTCGGCCCAGCCGTGCTTGCCGTCACGCCCCGTGAGCGTCACCACCAGCACAGGAATGTGGGTGATCGAATCGCGCGCGGTCGCGAAGGGTTCGTTGAGTTCCCAGCGCTCGAGCAGGGTCTCGACCGCGATCATTCGCGTACGAGAGCCGCCGCCAGGCGCTCGACGCCGCCGCGCAGCGGATCGCAGACGGGCAGTCCCAACTCGTGCTCGAGCCGGTCGCGGTATTGACGCCAGCCGGCATCCGCAAGCGTCGAGGAGTTGATGCTCAGTCCCACGCAACGGATGTTGCGATTGGTCAGGCGACCGGCCTGCAGGTAGGCGTCGATGACGACGTCCAGCGCCGGGATGGGGAAGTCCGGGTACTCCTCGATCGTGAGGCGCTCCGGGGCGTGACACAGCACGATCGCGTCCGGTTGCGAGCCATGCAACAGCCCGAGGGTGACCGCGGCATACGCCGGATGAAGCAGCGAGCCCTGGCCTTCGATGACGTCCCAGTGGTTGTCGGCGTTGTCGGGCGACAAGGCTTCCGCCGCGCCCGCCAGGAAGTCGGCCACCAGCGCATCCATTGCGATGCCGCTGCCCGCAATCATCAGGCCCGTCTGGCCCGTGGCGCGAAACGTGGCAGGCGTCCCTCGTTCGTGCAACGCGCGTGTCAGCGCCAGCGCCGTGTACTTCTTGCCCAGGGCGCAATCGGTGCCCACCGTCAACACCCGCTTGCCGCTGCGCTTGCGCCCGCTCGCGACTGGATACACGCCGCTGCCATGTCGCACGTCGACCAGGCGCACTCCCTTGGCCTTCGCTGCGCTCACGAGGCGAGGGAAGGAAGTGAGTCGGGTATGCATGCCGCTCACGACGTCGAGACCCGCGTCCAGCGCAGCCTCGAGGTCGTGCAGCCAGGCTTCGGGCAGCGTACCGCCCGTGGGGGCCACACCGATCACGAGCGAGCCCGCGCCTTGCGCGGCTGCTTGTCCAGGCGACATTCGCGGCACGTCGACGCTGACCGTCGCCGCGGGCAGCGACCATTCACCGATGACATCGCCTCCACACCAGTCACGCAAGCCGAATGCCGTCTTGCAGTCGGACTTGAGCGTGGCACCGCCCAGGTAGAGCAGGTAGGGTTTGCGCAACTCCAGCATGAGCGGGGACGCCGACAGGTGACCGGTCAAGGCTTGAACGCAGGGCTGCGCAGCACACGCCCTGGATGCGCGCCGGTGACCTTGCCGTCACGCACCACCCAGTCGCCCGCCACCATGACATGCGGAATGCCGAGCGGCGGCGCCTGGGGGTGCTCGACCGTGGCGCGATCGATCACCGTGGCGGGATCGAACACCACGAGATCCGCTACGTGTCCTGGCGCGATCCGGCCGCGGTCCGCGAGTCCCAACTGCGAGGCGGGAAGACTCGTCATCTTGCGAATCGCTTCGGTCAGCGGCAGCACCCTGGCCTCGCGCACGTAATGACCGAGCACGCGCGGGAATGCACCCGCACCGCGTGGGTGCGAGCCGTGCAATTCGCCGTCGCTGCAGAACATGATGTCCGGATGCGCGATGAACCAGCGCAGGTCGTCCTCGCTCATCGACGAGACCAGCACGTTCTCCATGTCTTCGTCCGTGCCGACAGCAGCCTCGGTGGCGCGCACGATCTTCATGAACGCTTCTTCGGGCGTCATCCGCCATCCTGCTGCGACCGTGTCGAGCGTGCGCCCAGCCAGCTCGGGCTCAGGGGTGTACTTGCCCAGGCGAATGGCTGCCGCGCCGCCGTTGTCCGCAATTGCCCGCGCCACCTTCTCGGCGTTGAAGAAATCGCGGTCCGGCACGAGCACGCGAATCGTCGAGTTCCAGAACGTGTAAGGGTACACGTCGGCCTTGAGGTTCACTCCCTCGCGCCGCGCCTGGTCGAAATACGCAGGCATGCGCGTGGCCGCCTGGTGCCAGACAGCGGTCGAGCCGAGCTTTACGTGCGTGATCTGGACCGGGATGCGGGCCTCGCGGCCGATGCGCATGACCTCGTCGAAGGCGTCGAACGTCTTGTTGGCCTCGTCACGGACGTGGCTGATGTAGAAGCCGCCCGCGGCTGCGGCTACCTTCGACAGCTCGACGACTTCCGCGGTCGTGGAGAAATAGGCGGATTCGTACTCGAGGCCGGTAGACAAGCCGAATGCACCCGCGGTGAGTTCACGCGCCAGCAGTGCCCGCATCTCGGCGAGCTCGGCCTCGGTCGACGGGCGGTACAGGTCTTTGCCCATGACCTGCGCACGCACCGTGGCGTGTCCCACCATGCTGGCCACGTTCAACGCCGGCGGCGTGGCATCGAGCTGCGCAAACCAGTCACGCAGCGGAAAGTAGGAGTCGCCGTCCTGGCCGACGAAGATCGTCGTCACGCCCTGGCGAGTGACCGTCGCAGCGTCCAGGTCCTGGAGCAGGCCGCCGCTGCCATGGCTGTGCATGTCGATGAAGCCTGGAGCCAGGGCGAGCCCGCGCAGATCGCTGACCGTCTCGCCGGGGAGGGGCTCGAGGCGCGGAGCGACCGCTGCAATCCGGTCGCCCTGCACGCGGACGTCGGCCGCGAAAGGGGCACCGCCCGTGCCGTCGTACACCATCGCATTGCGAATCAGCACATCGGCATGTGCGCCCAAAGCGCCAAGGAGCGCGCCGAGCATGGCCACTGAACCTACGATTCGCATGACTTCCCCCCGCCCAAGACGAGGACGAAGTCTACCGATTCCAGGCAGCAGCGAAACTGCTTACTGCGGGATCGGCTCGGTTGCCTTGTTCGTCTTTCGCGTGCCGGGCTGCCCGACGACGGACGTCGCCGGGCAGTCCGCCATCGCTTACGGGTTTGGACCGCTATGGCAATCGTAACAACCGACCTGCGTGCCTTTCGCCACGGTACGGGTGCCGTACTCGGTGCTCCAGGTTCGGGTGGCCGCCGTCCGGGAAAGCGCCGTGCCGCGATAGTTCGTTCCATGGCACGCAGCGCAAGCCTGCACGTTCGCTTCCGCCAGGTTTTCGTGCCCCTGCGACCAGCGCGAATCCCCAACGTTGTGCATTCCATGCGGACCGTTCAAGGTCAGGGCGAGCGACCCGGCCGCATGACAAGTCGCGCATTCAGCGACAGTGCCAGTGTGACCCTGCAGTTCTTTGGCCGCGACGTTGTCATTGTGCGTTTCAACCGGGTTGGCCCAGATCGCATGCGTGCTGTTGTGGCAGCCTTCGCACGCGATACCGCCATGTCCCTTGCTGAAGCGGAACAGCTTGCCGGTGTTTTCTGCGAAGCGCGTATTGACCGCGAGACGCGGCGAGGCAGACGCATCGTTCGGGTCAAATGCAACGATGGTGCGGAGCCCGTCCGAGGCCATGAGCGATGCATCCAGCCTGGAAAACCTGACTGCGTCGCCGGTGTGGCACGACTGGCAGCGCGGCAGGTCTGTCCATGGACGGCGCGGCTTCAGGTCATTGGCACCGTCGATACTGCCGCCCTTGAGCAGCGCGACCGATCCACCAACCGCCTGCATGTCGCCGTGACAATTCTGGCAATTCACGGTTTCGGTCATGGCACCGCGCAGGCACTTGGTGTTTCGTCCCGGGTGACACGTGTAGCAAGCCTGCGCCTGCGGATCGGGGACGCCGCCGAGTCGCACCCATTCATCCTGATAACCCTGCATCTTGTTGCTGTGATACGCATGCATCGCAGCGGACATCGTGGGCTTGCCCAACTGCGCGCCGGCAGGACCCGTCCCGGCAAGGTCCAGGGCAGGGGAGTAGTGGCAGCCTGCGCACAGCACAGGCTTCGACGCCATGAGCGTCGTGTGATTCATGTTGTCGTGCAACAGCAGGACGTTTTCCCGCGACCGAATTTCCTTGCTGTCCGCCTGCGACCAGTTGATTCCTGCACGCTGGGTAGCGGCCCCACCACGATCGTGGCAATCCGAGCAAGTCGTCTCTTCCGACACGGGCAGCACGACGTCGAGGAACGCGACGTCCTTGCCGGTCGCCTTCTCGGTGGCCACGAGACGTACCAGGGGGTAGCGGTTGGCAGTACCCGCGTCGTCGATTGGAATGATCGGGATGCCCTCAGCCTTGAACAGGCCGCCGGCTGCGTTCCACGCCAGGGACTTGTTTGCGGTCACGGTGGTGTCGGCTGGCATGTACAGGCCTTTCAGTCCCTGGCCGGGCAACAGGTCGGCCCCGTAAAGCGGCGCTGCGTACGTCCAGAAATTGGTCTTTGGCCCCAGCGCAGAATTCACGCTGGTGCTGTTGATCGAGCCTGCGGGATCGCGCACAGCCTGGTAGCGCAAACTGACGACCGAGTCGTTGACGGTCGCCGGCTTGCCTGTCGAACTGCGCCGCACCACCTGGGCATTGACCACGTTGTAAGGCGGCAGGATCGAGAACACGGAGAAATCGGCATCCACGCAGTGCATGCCAAGGTCGTTCGTCGCGAGAACCTTATAGACCCAGGCAGAGCTGACCGTCGTGCTGCCCACGGTAACCGGCAGGCTGATGTTCGGCGTGCGCGCGTCGCGGACGTAAACCGTCGCCGCTCCTGCCTTGACACCGAACACCGTCAGCGTCGCGCTGGCTGCCGTTACGTTCGAGAGCGATACCTTCACGACCGCCGTGTTCTTCGACTCGGCCTGGATCTGGCCGCCCGCATTGCTGATCTTGACCGTGACGCGTCCCCCGACGGGCACCGTTACCTGGGTAGGGGACAACGTTAATGCCCATACCTGACCGGACACGAGTACTGAGACGGCCGTTATCAGCAACAGGATGAACCAGTGAGTTCGCTTGCTGTCGTCGATGGCGTGCGTTCGATTCATGAGTAGTCCCCCTCGGAGACGAAGGTCGTGGAGCAGCGCGCTGACTCGAGCAGTGCGACACCGGGTTGAGCTGAGGAACGCTGAATGAGTTCGCTTATCATTTCCGCAGCCCTGAAACGCCGAAGCCCAGATTTCTCTGGGCTTCGAACGGGCAATACCCGTAATAGACGGTTGACGGCGGCAACATCAATCGGTCGGGCATGGATTCGAGTTGGGCATGCGCCGACTATAGGAAGCGAAGCGACCTGATTCTGCGTCCCGTAACCAAACAGTGACGCACTGCGTGCTTTGGTCCCGAATGGGGCACATGCACCGCCGTCTCGCACGGCAGGCAACGTTGCAGCTACGATACCCTCGCGCAATCACCACCCAACCGAGAAGGGATCCATCGATGCAGCAAGCGAGTGACTTTGATCCCGAAGTCCTGCTGATCTTCGACCAGTACGTCCACGGCGACATCGATCGACGGACGTTCCTGGCGCGGGTGGGGAAGTTTGCCGTCGGCACCGTGACCGCAGCGGGCTTGCTGGGCGCACTGAGTCCACGGTTCGCGGAGGCGCAGCAGATCGCGCCCACGGATGCCCGGCTGGAGGCGCGGTACGTCGAATACGATTCGCCGAAAGGGCATGGCAGGGCGCGCGGATACCTGGTGCGGCCGGCCAAGGCCAAGGGCCCGCTGCCGCTGGTGCTGGTGGTGCATGAGAATCGTGGCCTGAACCCGCACATCGAAGACGTCGCCCGACGAGTGGCGCTGGAGCAATTCGTGGCGCTTGCGCCCGATGCACTGTTTCCTCTCGGTGGCTACCCCGGCGACGAGGACAAGGCGCGGGCCCTGTTCCAGACGCTCGATCAACCCAAGGCGTTCGAGGACTTCATCGCCGCGACGCAGTTCCTGCGCGCCCAGCCCGGTACGCGGGATCGTCTCGGTGTCGTCGGCTTCTGTTACGGCGGCGCGATTGCGAACCGGCTGGCAGTGGCCATGCCTGACCTGTCGGCGGCCGTGCCGTTCTACGGCAGCGCGCCGCCACTCGACAACGTGGGCGCGATCAAGGCCGAACTCATGCTGCATTTCGCGGCGAACGACGAGCGGGTCAATGCCAGCTGGCCGCCGTTCGAGGCCGCGCTGAAGGCGGCTGGCGTCAAGCACACCGCGCATGTGTACCCGAATACGCAGCACGGCTTTCACAACGACACGACGCCGCGTTACGACGCGGAGGCAGCCCAGCTGGCCTGGGGTCGGACGCTGGAGTTGTTCAATCGCGTCCTGCGCGGTTGAGCGAGGCTGCCTGGCGCGGATTCAGCGCCTGAATCAGGCGCCAGCGTCTCGCTGCTTCCAGCGCGCTGCGAGCGCTGCAATGTATTCGGGGCGGGTATCGCAACAGCCGCCGATCGACGTTGCACCCGCTTCGACCCAGCGCTCGCTGGCGGCCACGTATTGCTGCGGCGTCAGGGCAGGAGCGGCGAGGGCGTCCAGCGACGACTGGTCCACTGCGCTTTCGCAGCTGTTGGCATAGGCCCCCAGCGGCCGGTCGGTGCGGCCTCGCATGAGTTCCAGCGCGGGTTGCACGAGACCGGTGGGCACGCAGTTCACCATGTACCCATCGACGGGCAGCCGCTCGAGTGCGTCGATCCCCTGCTGCAGCGATTCGCCGCCACGGATGACCGGCGCGTCGACACGCAGGTTCCAGGACACCCACACCGGCAGGTTGAACTCGGCTGCAGCTCGCGCGGCTGCCACGGCCTCGCGCACGGTCGTCAATGTCTCGGCGATGACCATGTCCACTTCGGTCGCGAGCACGCGGGCAATGCGCAGGTACGCCTCGAACAGGTCCCGCTCAGGCATGACCCGCTCAAACTCATAGGTCGTATCGAGCGGTGGCAACGATCCCGCGACGAGAACCTCGGGTCGTGCGCTCGCCGTGCGCGCCTCGCGCGCCAGCCGGCACGCCAACCGCGTGAGCTCGTCGAGTCGATCAGCCATGCCTACCCGGGCGAGCAGATTCGGCACGACGGCGTAATTGTTGGCCGTGATGACGTCCGCTCCCGCGGCAATGTAGTCGCCATGGACTTGCCGCACGGTATCGGGGTCGTGAACCAGCGCCATGGCCGACCAGGCCGAGCTCTTGTAGTCGGGCACAGTGGCACCGCGGGCACGCAGTTCGGTGCCCATTGCGCCATCGAGAATGGTGATTTTCGGAGTCACTTTTATCCGCCCCTGTTCTCTCAAGCCCGCCGCGTTTCCCGGCAGGTGCGCCGAGGGGTCGGGCACTGGCCGCCCTGGGACCGCATGAGGCTAGCACTGTCGCCTCGTGCTAATCTCGATTGCCGTCGCCGCAAGACGGTTGACTGCTGCAAGATTGATAAGACGAAGGAAGCGGCGGGAGGATGGCATGGAGGCAATCAGGGCCCTTTATCTGGCGGGGATCGCCTTTGCCGGGACGGTGCACGCCGAAACCAATCCGGGCACGCTCGAGGAAGTCGTCGTTACGGCGCGCAGGATCGAGGAACGACTGGCCGACGTGCCGCTCAGCGTCACGGTCATCGATGGCCTGCAGCTCGACGATTTCGCGGTCACACGCTGGGAAGACCTCACGTTACCTGGCATCAAGATCGGCCCCGGCGGGCTGCTCGACGTGTTGTCGATTCGCGGCATCGCGTCCGGCCTGAACTTCGGGTTCGAACAGTCAGCGCCCGTATTTGTCGACGGCGTGTGGTTCGGCAGTTCGCGTTCGTCGAGGTCGGGATTCGTCGACGTCGAACGCATAGAAATACTGAAAGGCCCGCAGCCGACGCACTTCGGCAAGAACGCGATTGCCGGCGCATTCGGCATCGTCACGCGCAAGCCGCAGCCGGAGTTCGCGGCATCCGTCGACGCCTATTACGAATTCGAGCACGACGAAACTGCCATCACCGGTGTCGTCAACGTGCCGGTGAGCGAAAAGCTGGCGGCGCGCGTCGCCGCAAAATGGCGCGACTTCGACGGCTACATGACGAATCCGGCCAGTGGACGGAGCACACCGCAGCAGCGCGACGAGCTCGGGCGCCTGGCGCTGCGCTGGCAGCCTTCCGACGAACTGACCCTCGATGGCAAGGTCGAGTATTCGAAGAACACGACGCGCGGCCTCCAGACACAATACGTGCGTTGCGCGCCACAGGCCTTCACGACGCCGCGGCTGCTGAATCCCGCCTACGAAGACTGCCGCATGGACGACGTGCGTGCATTCCGCTACGACCGGACGGCGTTCGGCGCGGCGCTCGGCATCTTCGAGAATCCCGACCGACCGGGCGAGTTGCAGGACCACGATCTGCTGTCAGGCCTCGTAGCGGGCACCTGGACCCTGCCTGATGCAAGTGGAGCTCTCGTTTGACGTTGCCTACTACGACCAGCACTTCTACGCGGAGGTGAAGCAGGACCATTCGTGGAATCAGCGCTCGCTCGCCGCTTACGAAGACTCGAGCCGCCTGTTCAGCCAGCAAGCGCGCATTCGCTCGCTGCAGGACGGGCGCTGGTCCTGGATGCTCGGTGCGTATCACGAGCAGGGCGCGCGCGATAACGCACCCTTCGCGCAGGTAGCCCTGCAAGCACCCGCGAACCAGGCCATCGTGACGAATACGCTGCAGGACAGCGATTCGTGGTCGGTATTCGGTGAGGCAGCAGTGCAGGCCTCCGACGAGTTGACCTTGCGCCTCGCAGCCCGCTACACGGCCGCCAACCGCGATTTCGAAGGGGATCGCACCGTGTATCAACTGTCGCCGAACTCGACTGCACCGGGCGTGGACCCGTGGAGCTTTGCGGTGCCGGTCACCCGCACGCGCACCTCGTTCCTGGAGACCCGGCAGTCCAGCAGCGACGACAAGCTGACGCCGGCCGCGACGCTCGAGTGGCGACCGGCGGACGGCCAGCTGTACTACGTCAGTTGGCGGGACGGGTTCAAGGCCGGCGGGTTCAACTCGTTCCTGTCCGGTCCGATCGACCAGATCGAATTCGATCCCGAGACGGTCGACTATCTCGAAGCCGGGCTCAAGCTCACGCTGGCAGACGGCGCAGTCCGGCTGGACATCGCGGTCTTCGATGGCGACTACAGCGACCTGCAGGTTGCGGTGGTCGACCCTGTGTCAGGCCAGTCGATAGTTCGCAATGCAGCATCGGCCGAGTCGCGTGGCGTCGACTTCGCGTTCGATTGGGCCTTCCTTGCAAGGCTGGCAGTACGGCTTGACGCTCGCCTGGCTCGACGCGACCTACGGGTCGTTCGATAACCAGGCCTGCTACCCGACGCCGTTGCAGACGATTGCGCAGGGATGCGTGCGCATCGGCGGCGCGCCGTTGCCGCCCAGCGCAACACTCTGCCCGGGCAATCCCGGGGTGATCTGTGCGCAGGACCTGAGCGGCTTCGCGACCTCGTTCGCACCCGAGTGGTCGGGCACGACTTCGCTCGAGTATCGACGCGCACTCGCGGGCGAATGGCTGGGCCTGCCACTTACGCTGCGGGCGCGTGTCGACTTGATGTTTACCGACGAGTTCTACACGTCCGTCAACGGCGCCCCGGGATCGCAGCAGCCGTCCTATACCAAGCTCGACGCAAGACTGGCCCTGGGCAGCGCTGACGGGCGTTGGGAAGTGGCGTTGGTCGGGCGCAACCTGACCGACGAGCTGTACGGCGTCTGGTATGAACCTCTGGTGGGCGCCGGCCCGAACACCGGCTACTTCGCGACCACGGCGCGTACCCGCCAACTGGGCCTGCAGTTGAACGCCAACTATTGACGCAACCGATTGATCCTCAGGCGTGCCGTCTACTGCAGGAAGTCGGGGCGGACGCCGCGCTTGTCCCAATAGTCGACCAGCCCCATCTGCTGCATCAGCGGCATGAATCGCGGGTCGCTCCGCATGGCGGCGGCAGTGGGGGTAAACAGCATGTTGGACTTGCGCCTGCGCTGGTCCCGAATCACCGGCTGTCCCGGTCGCCAGCTCACGGCGGCGAGGATCGGCCCCTGCTCCAGGTAATAAGCGCGCGCCAGATCGAATGCCCGGTCGGTCGCTCCCAGGTGGTTGAGCAGCATCATGCCGTTGACGACCGCCGCAACGCTGCGTCGCCACGCCTGCCATCACCTGGTCCACCGCGGCGCCGATCGCTGCCGGCTGCTTCGTGTACGCCGCGGAAATCGCGGTGCGCAGGGTCTCGATCATCGGCGGCGGCAGCTTCGGGCGAGCCGCTGCATCATCGACCTGAACCAGCGCCCGGTCGATACGATCCGTTCCGGCCAGCACCCAGAGCCGCGCGAACCATACGCCGTAATGCCCCGGCCACATCTCCATGGCCCGGCTGGCAATGCGGTCCGCCTCCTCGATGCGACCCAGAAACCAGAGTCCGTAGATCAGGCCGTATTGCATGCTGGCATCGAAGGGGGCGCTGGGCGCGACGGCGACCCGTGCCAATCCGCTCTCGCGCATCCGCCCGACAGCACCCAGCAGGAACGTGCGCGAGTCATGCGTGATGACATGATCGGGATGGTCGGCAAGAACGGCATCGAAACGCCGTTCGGCTGCCAGCCAGTCGCCGTAATAGGGGATGGCGAGCGCAAGGGCCGCCCTTGCGTCCGCATTGGCCGGATCAAGCGCCAGTGCGCGCTCGGCGGCCTCGTCGATCAGGGCCGTCGCTGAGACAGCCGCATCGGGCGCGGCATGCTGGTCAGTCCGTGCGCGGACGAGCGCCAGGAGTCCCCAGGCCGCGGCATCGTCCGGTGCAATGGCCACCGCGCGCTCGATCAGCGCAATGGCTTCGCGGTCCTTGACTGGCGTTCCGGCCCGCATTGCGATCCGGGCTTCCTCGACGAGCCGCGTCGCTTCCGGGTTGGTCGTCGGCCCGGAGAACCTCCACCAGGCCAACCCACCTGCCGCCAGCGCGGCCGCGCCGCCCGCCAGCAGCCACCGCCGCGACACCCGAGCAGGTTCCGCTGCCGCCGGCTCAATTACCGGCGGCGGCACGTCAAGCGGTTCCGCAGCCTCCGGCACCTCAAGCGCAACGTCGGCTTCCTGGCTCAGTGGCTTGAGCCGATAGCCGATGCGCGGGATGGTCTCGATGACGAATGTACCGCCCGCTGCGGCCGCTGCCTTGCGCAGCCCGCCGATCACCCGATGCACGGCATCGTCGCCCACCACCACGCCGGGCCAGCAGCGTTCCAGGAGTTCGTCGCGGCTGAGGACGGCTCCGTCGGCGTCGACGAAGGCAAGCAGGACCTCCATTACGCGACGTTCGAGCGGCACCGTCGCGGCGGGGCCGGCCAGCAAGAGACGCGACGGGAAGACCCGGGTGCCGCCGAGATCGAAGTCGGGGCGCTTGGCAAGCGGGAGCTGCGACCCGTCGACGGCAGCCGTCGGCTCGCTCCTGACCAGACGCATCGGAGATACATCGGACAAGGATCAACTCTCCATCATTCACGCCAGTGGGCGCGGCCTGCAGTGTCAGTCCGCCGGGAACGCGACCTGCACGGACTCTAGCATCGAAAAGCGATGGTTCGGAAGCAATCGCGGCCTTGAGGCAGGGCCGGGTGAGTCCGGCAAACGCAACCCACTGGAGGACGACAATGTTTCAGACAGCAACCATCAAGCGGGCCATCGGCCTGGCCCTTGCACTCGCGCTCACGACGGCCGCGAGCCCGGTCGCGGCCGACGGAGTGAACCCCGCCGAGACGCGGCCACCGTCCGTGCTGGTGGGGACGTGGCTCGTGACCAACACCCCTTACAGCTGCAGCACCGGGCAGGTGTTCCCCCAGTTCGCCAGGCCGCAGCTGGTCACCTTCGGCGAGGGAGGGACGGTGGTCGAGGGTTCGGGCAGTCCGGACTTCCAGCCGGGCCAGCGCAGCCCCGGGCACGGTTACTGGGTAAGGACGGGGCGGCATTCGTTCAATGCGGCTCTTGAGGCGTTCATCCTGTTCACGAGCGTCGTCACGCCGCCGGCTACGCCACGCTACGTTCGCGGCATGCAGCGGTTCGACTACGGCATCGAAATCGTAGGATGTCGATCACTGGTCGAGCGATACGGCGGTCACGTTCTTCGACATCGCGGGCACTACGGTACCGCCTTCGGGGTGCGCCACGACAACGGCCGAGCGCATGCAGTAACGCAATCGTCCCCGGGACCGGCGCCTGAGCGCCGGTCCTGCGCGGGCAAGACAGCATCGGAGCAAGAGCAGGGCCACATCAGGAGGACGACAATGGAATTCGCACGCAGCGATCGATGGATCGCCGACAGATCCGCCCTCTGCACGCGATGGCTTTGCCATCTGGTGCTGGCGGGAATCGGCATGCACGCGGGAGGTATTGGTTGCAGCGCCGGGAGACCTCGACCCGGCCTTCGGCGACCACGGCCGCGTCCAGCTGCCATTTGACGGCGGTGACGACTGGTATGTGGCCGGCGCAGGGCCAGCAATCGTCCGGCAGTCCGACGGGCGAGTGCTGGTCGCACGTACCGACCGGGCAGGCAGCGACGGGCAGGACTCGGAGGTCGCCGTAGCTCGCCTGCGCACCGACGGCACCCTGGATCCGGAATATGGAATCGGAGGCGTCGTTCGTCTGCGATTCCGCGCAGACGAAGCCGCAGGGGTGAGCGGCCTGGCGCTGCTTCCCGACGGACGCCTGGTCGTCGTCGGGTACTCGATCAAGGCGTGGATTGAAGGCGGTATGGGACAGTATCCCGACCTCGACACCGGACTCGCGCTCGTTCGAACAGATGGTTCGCTGGATCCCGACGGATTCGGCAACGGCGGCCGCATGGCGTTGGACCTTTCCGAAGGCAGGTCATCCCGATTACGCCGTCGCAACCGTAGCGCTCGAGGACGGACGCATCATCGTGGCCGGAACTGCGGAAAGCGCAAGCGGGACACGATTCTTCATGGTGCGCATGACGACTGCAGGGGAACCTCGATCCAGCCTTTGGCGAGCGCGATGGCTTCGCGTGGACCAGCTCAATCACGAGCCTCGCCGGATTCCACAGGTCAGCCAGCGGTCAGTTCGTCGCGTGCGGCACTCGGTTTGCCGGCCCCGCGCCCGAAGGCAGGATGGTCTGGTTCGATTCAGCCGGAGACCTCATCCGCGAGACGAACCTGGCGTCAGCCGGCATCGAATATCTGACCGCTTGCGCGCCGCAAGAGGACGGTCGCGTCGTGGTCGGCGGACTACGGCCCTGCCGGCACCTGGCTCGCACGGGTGAATGTCGACGGCCAGCTTGATCCAGCGTTCGGCGAACAGCCGGGACGTACACCTGTTGCCTGCAACAGCTGTGCCACTCTGGGATCGGCTCGGTTACACCCCGGTCCCAACAGACATCGCAGTCCTGGCGGACGGCCGACTGTCCGTGGGCTTGTATGGCTATGAGTGGGGGCACCTTGCCGTGCTGAGCTTCGCGCCCGACGGCAGGGCGGCAGCCGGTTCGACGGCTTCGTTGACCGACCGCTTCTACGACATGGGCTGGCGGGAACTGCCACCGTCGGCCGGCGCCGTCGACGCTATTGTCGACGGAGGAGGGCGACCAACACGCCGTGGTGGCGGGTTCGGCGAGCACGACCGTCATTCGGCTGAAAGGGTCGGCTGGTCCGGGTGCGAGTGTCATCGGCCTGCTGGGAGATTTCACGCAGCAGTCCGAGTCTGCAAGCGGGAGCTTGACTGGTTTGTCGCAGCGGCAGCGCCGAGGGCGTGGTCTCCGTGAATGCCGGGACTCGCGACGACACCGCACAGAGCCCGGATGACTATGTTGCCTTCTCCGGCATCATCAGCTGGAGCGACGGCGAGACCGGATGCAAGGCGATTCCGGTCACGGTCAAGGTCGACGATCGGTCGGAACCGATCGAATCACTCTGGATCGAGCTCACCAATGCGGTAGGGGCGGGACTCGGCATGGACAAGGCGCGCCTCTATATCGTCGACGCCCAAGCGCCGGCACCTGTACCGCCGCCAGCAGCTGCACCAGAGCCATCGACGCGTGGCGACTCGAACCGAGGTGGAGGCGGCGCTGCAGGTTCAGCCCTGCTATTGATGTTGGCGGCGCTCGCCTGCTGCCGACGCCGCGCGCAGAGACTGGCCCAGCGGTGAGATTTGATCGATTTAATGCCCAAGGCTCAGGCCCTAGTCCTGCACGCACTGATCTCGCAGCAGCGGCTCGGCCGCCGCGACCTCGACCTCGTGCCGGTGCTCGACGACCCGAAGGACCTGTTCGGCGGCACGCTGGCCGGCCCGCGGGCGTCGCGCGGCCCCGCAAGCGCAAGACGGCTTGAGTTGACGCCATGACCGCAACCATCGCGTTGATCGGCGCTCCCACCGACGTCGGCGCGGGCGCGCGCGGCGCTTCCATGGGCCCGGAAGCGCTGCGTGTCGCGCAGCTGCAGGCCGTGCTCGAAGCGCAGGGCCTCGAGGTGATCGATCGCGGCAACCTCAACGGTCCGCCGAATCCCTGGCAGCCGCCGGACGGTGGCTACCGTCACCTGCGTGAAGTGACGGAGTGGAATCGGCTGGTGCACGACGCCGTGCTCGAAGAACTCGCTGCCGCACGGCTGCCGATGCTGCTGGGCGGCGATCACAGCCTGGCGATCGGATCGATCAGTGCCGCCGCGAAGCACTGCCGCGACACGGGACGCAAGCTGCGGGTGCTCTGGTTCGACGCGCACGCCGACTTCAACACCAACGTCCTCACGCCGAGCGGCAACGTGCACGGCATGCCAGTCGCCTGCCTGTGCGGTCACGGCCCGCCGGAACTCGTGTCGATCGGCGGCCAGGTGCCTGCCATCGATCCCGCGCAGCTGCGGCAGATCGGCATCCGCAGCGTCGACGCCGGCGAGAAGCGCTTCGTGCACGAGGTGGGCATCGAAGTCTTCGACATGCGCTACATCGACGAGATGGGCATGCGGCACACGCTGGAGCAGGCCCTGCTCGGCGTCGATGACGACACCCATGTCCACGTGAGCCTCGACGTGGACTTTCTCGATCCCGACATCGCGCCCGGCGTGGGCACGACGGTGTCCGGTGGGCCGACCTATCGCGAGGCGCAGCTCTGCATGGAAATGGTGGCCGACACGGGCCAGCTTGCCTCGCTCGACATCGTCGAGCTCAATCCCGCGTTCGACATCCGCAATCGCACGGCCGAAGTCGCCGTGGACCTGATTGGTTCGCTGTTCGGCAAGAGCACCCTGATGCGCAAGTAAGGTGCAGCCGGCGACACGGCGGGCGCGGTAATCTGCGCGCTCCGCAAGCAGCGAGCCGCAAGTTCTCACCATGCGCTGGATCCGCATTGCCCTGTTGGTTGGCCTCGCCGTCGCGGCGGCCAGTGGCTGGTTGTCGCGCGAGACACCGCGCGGAACGGGCACCGGACCCGAGGTTGCGTCGGAGTGGGGTTCCGCTGCGTCGCAGCCGGACGTCACTGGATTGCCGGCCGAGGCACGGCAGACGCTGCGGCTGATCGAAGCGGGCGGACCGTTTCCCTACGACCGTGACGGCGCGACGTTCCAGAACCGGGAGGGACGATTGCCCGCGCAGTCCCCCGGCTACTATCGTGAATACACGGTGACGACGCCGGGATCGTCCGATCGCGGAGCGCGCCGCATCGTGAGCGGTGGGAACCCGCCGGTCGAGTTCTATTACACGGACGACCACTACCGCAGCTTCCGCCGGATCGAGGTGCCGCACCCATGACCGAGCTCGTGCGCGATGTCGCACTGACCGACGACACCGTGCGCGGCCTCGAGCTGCTGGCATCGTCACTCGACTGGCCGTGCTACGTCGTCGAGCTCAGGGGTTGCATGGACAAGACGCAGCTGCTCGAGCGGTGCGCCGACGTGCTGCGGTTCCCAAGCTGGTTCGGCCAGAACTGGGACGCGTTCTTCGATTGCCTCGTCGACCTTGCAAGCGCCCGCCGGGCACGCGGCTGCGTGATCGTGCTGCGCCACGCCGGCGAACTGCGGGTGACCTCGCCCGAGGCGTTCGATACGGCCCGCTCGATCCTGGCGGATGCGGCCAAGGTGTGGAGCGACCGCGGCGTCGCGATGCGCGTGTTCGTCGAGACCTCTGAAGCGGCTGCGGTCAACGCGTGGCTCGCAGCCAGAAGTGCGAGCCAGGCGACTGCATCGTCTGTTTCATTGCTGACCGTCCGGGCAGCCGCTGTCGGCTGTCCCGCGGTTGCTTTACGCGCGTCAGCCAGACCTGGTGCGGGTCCCACGACCCGGACTCGACATCGTCGCTGGGCGCTGTCATCGCTCGGAATCCGATTGTTCGCCGCATTGTCCGCATTGCTTGCCATTGTGTTCGCCCAATTCATGTATCACTTCCTCCTTGCTTGCGGTCATCGCCGGTCGACGCGACTGACGCTGCGTCAGTCGCGATCGTCCTGCTCGCGTGGCCCGCGCGCGACATGGCGCCGTGTCGCCAGTAACGATCCAGCGAGCGCTGGCGACGGAAGTCGTCCCGCAACGAACGAACGGTGATCGTGAGGCCCAGGGCAGTCACGATGAAGATCATCGCCGCCGGGCCGATCAGCGCGAGCGACCACATTTCGACATCGCGCTCCGCTCGCATCTTCCGCGCATTCGCGTCGCTCCTGGCCTTCCAGTCGGTGTCGTACGCCGGGTCGACGGCAGTTCGCCCTGCAGCGCGATCGAGGCTGGCGGCGCCGAGGAATCCTGGCCGCCACGGGCAGCGCGAGGAACAGCGCGACGATGGCCGCGAGCCACAATCCGAGCATTCGGAACCCATTCCAGCTCTCCAGGCGCGCAAGGCCATTCAAGGCAGGCAGTGTCGACTGCCGCCCGATGCGCGTCTGTACGGCATCGAACAGAAGTCCGTGTGGGAATCCGGACGTCCGCTTGGGCGGGCGCCGCGTAGGGAGACCGCGCCGTCAGGCGCCGGGTGGTGTGGCCAGCCCTTCGATGCGATCCGTTTCGCGCTTGACGACCGCATAGCACTCGCAGCACAGCTGCTCGAGCTGCGGCCGATCGAGCACGGTGATCTGCCCGCGGCTGTAGCTGATGGCGCCGAGCTTCTGCAGCTTGCCCGCCGCATCGGTGACGCCCTCGCGGCGCACGCCCAGCATGTTCGCGATGAGTTCCTGCGTCATGACCAGCTTGTTGGACTTCAGCCGATCCAGCGACAGCAGCAGCCAGCGGCACAGCTGCTGGTCGACGGAATGGTGCCGGTTGCACACCGCGGTCTGCGCCATCTGGGTGATCAGCGCCTGCGTGTAGCGCAGCAGCAGCAGCTGCAGTCCGCCATTGCGATGAAACTCGTCCTTCAATCGCTGGCCGGCCAGCCGGTACGCGTGGCCCGCGCTCTGCACGATGGCGCGGCTCGGTGTCGTGCCGCCTCCCATGAACAGCGCGATACCGATGAGGCCTTCGTTGCCGACGACCGAAATTTCCGCCGACGCGCCGCTTTCCAGCACGTACAGCAGGGAGACGATCGAGTCGGTTGGGAAGTAGACGTATTCCAGCGCGTCGCCCGATTCGTACAGCACCTTGCCGAGCGGCATCGCGACGAGACGCAAGTGCGGAAAGCACACGTTCACGCTCTTCGGGAGAGAGCGCAGCCAGCAGGTAGTTCTGCTCGGGAGGTGCTTGCTCTGGCGAGGCGGTGGTGTCCGTCACTGTCGGCCATCCACGGCTTGGCGGTGCCTCAGGATACATCGCAGTGCGGCCCGTCTGTACGGCACGCGCACAGAACTCTGCGGCTGCGACTTCGTGCAGGAATACGCCTACTGCGCGATCAATTCATTGCGCGCGCGTAGGTGTTCTGGTTCGCGACGTAGCACGCACAGGCGGAGGCCTCGAGTCCGCGGCGATCCAGCACCGTGATGTCGCCGCGGCTGTAGCGGATCAGCTTCTGCTGCTGCAGGGAGCCTGCTGCATGCGTCACACCTGCGCGACGCACGCCCAGGATGGAGGCCAGCGACTCGTGCGTCGAATGGAAGTGGTCCGAGTGCGCGCGATCGCGAGTCATCAGCAACCAGCGAGCCAACCGTGCCTCGACGACGTGGAACCGTGTGCAGGCGACCGTCTGCGCCGACTGGCACATGACGACGTAAACGTAGCGCTGCAGGCGACCGCGCAGGGCAGTGCTGCGTTCGAGCTCGTCGCGAAAGGTGGCGGCGTCGATCTGCCAGGCCGTGCCGGCGTCCTGCACCAGGGCAAGCGATGGTGCGATGGCCACGCCAAGCACCAGCGACGTGCCCAGCATCCCTTCGTCACCGACGAGTCCCACCTGCAGCTGGTCGTGTCCGTGCGAGCGTCGCGATCAGCGAAACGGAACCGCCGGTGGGAAAGTAGACGTCGACGAATGCGCTCGCCGGGTTCATACAGCACGTCCGCCGTTTCCAGTTCGATGGAACTGGACTTGCCGAGCAGGCGGCGGCGGTCCAGGTCAGGCAGGCCGGCAAGCAACCGGTTGGTCGCCACAGCCCGTCGGCTGGCGAAGAGTCTTCTGCGTCTGCATGGCTGGAAAAGCCTGGCGTCATCCACGCCTGGTCTGTCGTGGCTCACCTGGAACGATGCGACTTGCGATCGAAAAACAGCCCGGGAACGTTGCCGAACCCGGGCCGCGCCGCGTGCGTGGGGGTGCATCGCACGCGGTGCACAGTCCACGCGATTCGACGCCACGCACCTTCCTGCGACGGCTGCCGCGACGCCCTGGATCACGTTGATCAGCACGACGATGATGGCCAGCACCAGCAGGATGTGAATGAAGCCGCCCAGGGTGTAGGAGCTGACCAGCCCCAGCAGCCACAGCACGGCCAGTACGACTGCGATGGTCCACAACATTTGTTATCTCCTCATCTCGTCACGTGGTGTTCAGGCGTGTTCAGCGCCGATCGGTCGCTGTCGTTCAGGACCAGTTCGCCGTTCTCGACCGGGATGCTGCTGCCCGGGTCATGGTCCATGCGCACCGTGCCTTCGTGGTCGCCGAGGCGATAGCGCACCTGGTAGCCGTCGGGCTTCTGCGACCGAGTCGTAGACCGTGCGGCAGCGCTGCTCGACCGACTGGGTCGTATTGTCGTCCTGCATGTGCTTCTGGACCTTGCTGCCGGCGTAGCCGCCAGCCGCTGCGCCGGCCACGGTCGCCACCGTCTGGCCATCGCCGTGACCGATCTGGTTGCCGAGCACGCCGCCCGCAACCGCGCCGATGAGGGCGCCCGTCACGCGCTTGGGATCCTTCACGGCCGCCTGGTGAGTGACGACTTCGCTGCCGCAGACCTGCCGCGGCGTCTTGACCGTGCGGGTCATCGGCTCGACGTCGAGCACCTTGCCGACCTTCCCTGGTCGATATTCTGGTAGCCGGCGTAGGCGCCGGCTGCCGTGACTGCGATGCCGCCAACGACCAGGCCGGTCATCAATGATTTGTTCATCTGGTTTCTCCATTCGACGGCACCCGTCGCACGGAAAATTCCCGAAACGGATCTGCGTGGTCGATGTCCTGCAGGCTACTCCGACTGGCGGAGGGGTCTGTTCGCTACCGCACTGATCGCCATGCGGCGCCTGCGTCCGTAACTGATCGGTATGTGCGGGAGCGTACCGAACGCATCGGCGACTGCCGCGGATGATCATCGATATGCACGCCTGGTTCACGTCATGTCGTCGCTTGTTGCCACTTGCGGCCTGCAGCACGTTGCCCCACGTCGCACCGGAAAGTGCCCCTGCAACCGCACCGACCGCAGGTCGAGGGCGCGCGCGGACCGCTGCCCGCCGGCGCGCAGCCGCGAGATCCTCGCCGGACTCGAGCGCGGCGCCGACGACACGGCAATCTTCGATCGCCACCTCGCGGTCGAGCAGGCCGTGACGGGAACGCCACTCGTCAGCGGCAACCGCGTCCGCCTGCTCGAGGACGGACCGACACCTATCGCGCCATGTTCGCGGCCATCGCTGCCGCGAGCGACCACATCAACATGGAGACGTACATCCTCGAGGACGACGAAGTCGGCCGGCGCTTTGCAGATGCGCTGATCGAGAAGCAGCGGCAGGGCGTGCAGGTGAACCTGATCTACGACAGCGTGGGCACGCTCAGCACGCCGGAGGAATTCTTCCAGCGCCTGCGCGACAACGGCATCCGCACGCTGCAGTTCAATCCGGTCAATCCGGCGACGGCGAAGGCGGGCTGGGAGGTGAACCAGCGCGACCACCGCAAGCTCCTGATCGTCGATGGCCGCACCGTGTTCCTCGGCGGCATCAACATCAGCAGCGTGTACTCGGGTGGCTCGTCCCGCCGGCCGTCGAAGCCGCGGCCCGACGGCAAGCAACCGTGGCGGGATACGGACCTGCAGATCGAAGGGCCGGTGGTCGCGGAATTCCAGAAGCTCTTTCTCGCCACCTGGGTGGCGCAGAAAGGCGAGCCGCTGGCGCCGCGGAATTTCTATCCGGCGCTGCAGGCGCAGGGCAAGGAAGTCGTGCGCGCGATCGGCAGTTCGCCCGACGATGAATTCAGCCTGATTTACGTGACGCTGCTGTCTGCAATCGCCAGTGCCGAGACCGAGGTCTGGCTGACCAACGCCTATTTCGTCCCGGACCCGCAGTTGCTGGCTGCGCTGAAAGCCGCGGCCGCGCGTGGTGTCGACGTGCGGGTGGTGCTCCCCGGCCGCACCGACTCCGCGCTGGTCTTTCACGCCGGACGGTCGCTACTACGACCAGTTGCTGCAGGACGGCGTCGATCATCTTCGAGCGGCGCGACGCGCTCCTGCACGCGAAGACGGCCGTAATCGACGGCGTCTGGTCCACGGTCGGCTCGACCAACCTCGACTGGCGCAGCTTCCTGCACAACTACGAGGTCAACGCCGTGGTGCTGGGGACCGAGTTCGGCGACCGGATGCGCAAGGCGTTCGCGCGCGACGTCGCGCAGTCCGAGCAGATCACGCTCGAGCAATGGCGCAAGCGCTCCATCGTCACTGCGCCTGAAGGAGCAGTTCGCCCGGCTCTGGCAGTACTGGCTGTAGCGGTGCGCGGTACCGTGCGGCTCAACGCGCCGGACGGCTGAATAACTCGCCACACGGTGTTCCCGACGTCGTCCGCGACCAGCAACGCGCCCTTGGTATCGATCGCGACGCCGACGGGCCGACCGCGGGCGTTGCCGGCTGCATCGACGAAGCCGGCGAGTACGTCGAGCGGCAGGCCGGCAGGCCGGCCGTCGACGAACGGCACGAAGATCACCTTGTAGCCGCTGCGGGGCCGGCGGTTCCACGAGCCGTGCTGCCCGATGAACATGCCCTGCTGAAACTGGCGGGCAGGGCGTTGTGAGTGGATTGCGCCAGCCCGAGCGACGCCGTATGCGCGCCCAGGGCATAGTCGGGCGCGATCGCGGTGGCCACCAGGTCCGGCCGCTGCGGCGTGACGCGCGTATCCACGTGCTGCCCGTAGTAGCTGTAGGGCCAGCCGTAGAAGGCGCCGTCATGCACCGCCGTCATGTAGTCGGGGACGAGGTCGTTGCCGAGTTCGTCGCGCTCGTTGACCGTCGTCCACAGCGCTCCCGATCACGGGTTCCCACGCGAGACCATTCGCGTTGCGCAGGCCCGTCGCGAACACGCGGTGCTCCCCGCTGCGCGCGTCGATCTCCCAGATCGCGGCGCGGCCTGCTTCTTCGGCCATGCCGTGCTCGGCGACGTTGCTGTTCGAGCCCACGGTCGCATACAGCTTGCTGCCGTCCACGCTCGCGATCAGGCCTTTCGTCCAGTGATGATTGCGCGGCCCGGCCGGCAGGTCGGCGACCTGCGTCACGCCGGCGCTTCGATGTGCTGCTGTCCGGCGCGATACGGGAAGCGCAGGACGGCGTCCGTGTCGGCGACGTAGAAGTCGCTGCCGACCAGCGCCATGCCGAACGGCGAATGGAGGCCCTCGAGAAAGGCGCTGCGCAGGTCCGCCACGCCGTCGCCATCGGTGTCCCGCAGCAGCGTGATCCGGTTGGCGCTCGGCGTGGCCGCGCCGGCCTTCTTCATGAACAGCCGCATCACGCGGTTCTTGATGCCCGTCGAGTCGTCGGGCCGCGGCGGCGCATTGGTTTCCGCGACCAGCACGTCGCCGTTGGGCAGGACGTACAGCCAGCGCGGATGATCCAGGCCGCTGGCGAACGCATTGACGGTCATGCCGGGTCGCAGCCTGGGGTTGCGTACCCTGCGGCCAGCCGACAGCGGGAGCCACGTGCACCGTCGGTATGAGTGTGCTGGTCGGGGCGGGCAGCACGGGATGCGGGCCGAGCCCGTCGACGCCGGACAGCGGCTCGGTGCTGCACGCCGTCGAACAGGCGACGAGCGCCAGCGCGACAGCGACGACTGGATTGCGATGCGTGTTCGTACGTTCGCATGGTGACTGCGCGCACTCGACTTGTCAGTGGTCTGTCGGGTGCACGCTGGCGTCTGCGCTGACGGACGTCGGTACGCTGACGCACAGACTGAATGTCCCGTGACTCCTACTGTCTGCCGTCTGGTCGGATGAGAAACATCGACCCCTGGCTGGCTGCACCGAGGTAGGGCATGGGACTGTTGACGACCGAGCACGGCAAGGCGGGGTATCTCGCTGATTTTGTTCTCTATGCCGTCGCTTCCGCGACGTTGGCCGTGCTGCTCGCCGTCGTCGCCCCGCACGAGCGGCGGGCGGAAATCCTGGCATTTGCGTTGCGGGCCTCGTGACCTGGACGCTCGTCGAGTACGTGCTGCATCGGTTCGTGCTGCATGGCATGCAGCCGCTTCAGGGCGTGGCATGCCGAGCATCACCGCCGTCCGCGGGCACTGATCGGCACGCCGACGATCCTGAGTGCTGCGCTGATCGCCGCGCTGGTATTCATTCCCGCCTGGTGCTGAGCGACCTCTGGCGCGCTGCCGCGCTCACGTTCGGCCTGCTCACCGGGTACCTGGTGTATGCGATCGTGCACCATGCGACGCATCACTGGCGTGGCGACATCGCCTGGCTGCGGCAGGTCAAGCGGCATCATGCATTGCACCACAGTCCGAGTCGCGGCTCCTGGCCGCTACGGTGTGACCAGCGCGTTCTGGGACGTCGTCTTCCGCACGAACGGCCCGCCTGGCGGCACCGCGCGCACCCGCTCCGCGCGCGACGAGTTGATGCGGTCCATCCTCAGCCACGTCGCTGGGTCCGACGGTGAATCCGCCTTTGCGTTCGCCGAGGTCATCCGGGCAGAGATATTCAGTGCCGAGCGACTGGAGCAGCACGCCGCCAGCCTCGCTGCGGCCCAGGGCGTCACGACGCGACCGGTCGCCGTCCGGCCGCTGACCGCGCGGCTGCGCGACAACCACAGGGCGCTGCTCGACGCGCACCGCGCCATCGCCAGATCCATCGCCGCGGGCGGGGCCATCACGCCGGCGGCGGAGTGGCTCGTCGACAACTACCACGTCGTCGAGGCCCAGATCCGCCAGGTCCGTGACGACATGCCGCCCGGCTACTACCGGCAACTGCCGAAGCTGGCCGACGGCCCGCTGGCGGGCTATCCGCGCGTGCTCGGGCTGGCCTGGGCCTTCGTCGCGCACACCGACAGTCGCTTCGACGCCAACCTGTTGCGCAGTTCGTGGCCGCCTATCAGCGCGTGCAGCCGCTGACGATCGGCGAGCTGTGGGCGATCGCGATCACGTTGCGGGTCGTGCTGATCGAAAACCTGCGCCGCGCCGCCGAGTTGATCGCGAGCCGGCGCGCCGTCCGGCAGCAGGCGGACCACGTGGCGGACCGGCTGCTCGGCGCCGGCGGGCGCGAAGCGCAACCGCTGGCGTCGGTGCTGCCCGAGCTCGAGAGCGTCCAGTTGTCGACGACCTTCGCCGTGCAGTTGCTGCAGCGGCTGCGCGACCAGGATCCGGAGGCAACGCCGGCACTGACGTGGCTCGAAGCTCGTCTCGCGGCCGCCGGCACCACGGCGGACGAAGTCGTCCGCGACGAGCACCAACGCCAGGGCGCTCGAGCGTGACCGTCCGCAACGTGATCATGAGCATGCGCTCGATCTCCGCGGTCGACTGGGCCGACCTGTTCGAATCCATGAGTCTCGTCGACTCCGCGCTGCGCGCCGACGCGGATTACGCGCAGTCGAACTTCTCGACGCGCAACCGCTGCCGCCACGCGATCGAGGAACTGGCGCGAGGGTCGCGTCACTCGGAGCTGGACATCGCCGAGCGCGCCATGCAGGTCGCGGGCGCGGGCGGCAGCCGGCGCGAGCGCAATCCCGGCTATCACCTCATCGCGCGGGGACGTCGCGCGTTCGAGGCAGCGGCTCGACTACCGGCCGTCGCTGCGGGCGCAGGCTCACGCGTCTCATCGCCCGCATGGGGATCCGCGGCTACATTGCCGGCGTCGCGCTGCTCGCGCTCGTCATGCTGGCGTGGCCGCTGTCGGTGCTGCTGGGCGGCGGCATCGGGACGCTCGACGCTCGCCGTGCTTGCGATGCTCGGCCTCGTGCTCGCGGTGGATGCGGCGATGGCCGTTGCGAACAACAGCATCACGAGTCGCTTCGGCGCCCGGCCACTGCCCGAGATGGAGCTTCGCGGACGGCATCCCCGCCGAACTGCGCACGCTCGTAGTCGTTCCCGATCCTCTTCACGACTCCCGAAGCGCTCGCCGAACACATCGAACACCTCGAGATTCATCACCTCGCGAGCCTGGACGGCGACGTCACGTTCGCCCTGCTCTCGGACTGGGCCGATGCCGCGTCGAACAGGTCGACGGCGACGAGGTGCTGCTCGAAGCGGCGCGGTCGAGGAAATCAGCCGACTGAACCACAAGTACGGTCCCGGCCCGGCGGGGGATCGCTTCCTGCTCCTGCATCGGCGCCGCGTGTGGAACGCGGCGCAGGGAGTCTGGATGGGGTGGGAGCGCAAGCGCGGCAAGCTGCATGAGCTGAACCGCCTGCTGCGCGGCGCGCTCGACACGAGTTTCATCCCGCTCGACGGCCAGCCGCCCGCCGTCCCGGCCGCCGTGCGCTACGTGGTCACGCTCGATGCGGATACGCGCCTGCCGCGCGACACCGTGCGCCGGCTGGTCGGCAAGATGGCGCATCCGCTGAATGCACCGCTCTTCGACGAGCGCCAGCGGGCGGGTCGTCGACGGTTACGCGATCCTGCAGCCACGAATCGCATCGTCGTTGCCGCTCGGCTACGAAGGCTCGCGCTACCAGCGCCTCGTTTCCGGCGCCGGCGGCATCGATCCTTATGCGTCCGCCGTGTCCGACGTGTACCAGGACCTTTGCGGCGAGGGATCGTACGTCGGCAAGGGCATCTACGACGTCGACGCGTTCGAGGCGGCGCTGGCGGGCCGCGTTGCCCGAAAACACGATGCTCAGCCACGACCTGTTCGAAGGCATCTTCGCGCGTGCCGGACTCGCATCCGACATCGAACTCGTCGACGAGTATCCCGCCCGCTACGCGGCGGCGACCGCTCGCTCGCATCGATGGGTACGCGGCGACTGGCAGTTGCTGCCGTGGGTGTTCGGTTGCGGTCCCGTCGACATCGACGCCGCCGGCGCGCCATCCCGCTGCTCGGTCGCTGGAAGATGTTCGATAACCTGCGCCGGTCCCTGATGGCGCCGGCGAGCGTGCTGAGCCTCGTGATCGCATGGACACTGCCGCTGCCGTTCGCAGCGGTCTGGACGGCCTTCGTCGTCGCGATGCTGGCGATTCCCACGCTGCCGTCGTTGCTGGCCGGCCTCGTTCCGCGCCACAGCGGCATCGTGCTGCGAAGCCACTTCCGTGCCGTCGCCGCCGACGCGCAGCTGGCCGCGACCCGGACGGCGCTGACCCTGGCGTTGCTGGCGCACCAGTCGTGGCTGATGTGCGACGCCATCGGGCGAACGCTCTACCGGCTGTTCGTCAGTCGGCGCAACCTGCTCGAGTGGGTCACGGCGCAGGAGCAGAACAGCAAGCGTCTCGACGTGGCCGGCCACTACCGCCTGATGGCGGGCGCACTCGTCATCAGCCTGCTCGTGCTCGGGCTCGTCGCGCTGGGGCACGCGAGCGCACTGCTCGCGCTGCCGTTCATCCTGGCGTGGCAGTTGTCGCCGCTGCATCGCGTGCTGGGTGAGCCAGCCGTCGCGGGTCGCGGAATCGCAGCCGGTTTCCGACGTCGACGCCCAGGCGCTGCGCCTGGTGGCCCGCCGCGCCTGGCATTACTTCGATTCGTTCGTCACGGCCGCGGACAACATGCTGCCGCCCGACAACTTCCAGGAAGAGCCGTGGCCGGTGCTGGCCCACCGCACGTCACCGACCAACCTCGGCCTGTACCTGCTGTCGATCGTCACGGCACGCGACTTGGGCTGGGTCGGCACCGCTCGACGCCGTCGAGCGGCTCGAGTCGACGCTCGCGACCATGAGCCGCCTCGAGCAATGCCATGGGCACTTCTACAACTGGTACGACACGCAGGACCTGCGGCCGCTCGAACCGCGTTACGTCTCGTCCGTGGACAGCGGCAACCTGGCGGCGCACCTGCTCACGCTCGCCAATGCCTGTGAAGGAATGACTGGCCGGGCTCCACGGACGCCGCGCAGATCTTCGCCGGCATCGGCGACGGCCTGGCGCTGGCGCCGCGAATCGCTGGGCACGGCACGTGGATGCCCGGCTTGCCGCCGCGATCGCTGCGTTCGGCAACGAGCTGTCCGACCGGGCAGCGACGGCCGGAGCCGCTCGCGGCAAGCCTCGATGCGCTGGCGGCCGCGCCGCTGCCGTGGTGGCGCTGATCGCGCGGCTGGCCAGCGAAGGCGGCGACGAAGGCAGTGCGGAGACCGCAGTGTGGGCCGAAGCCACGCTGCATACCGTCGAGAGCCATCGGCGCGACCAGGCGCCGCTGCCCGCTGCGAGTGCCGCTGCACTTCGCAGCGACTGGCGACGCTGGCCGCCACGTCACGGCGCATGGCGGCGGCGATGCGCTTCGATTTTCTCTTCGACCAGGAGCGCAAGCTGCTCTCGATCGGCTATCGCGTGCTCGAGGGCAGCCTCGATCCCAACTGCTACGACCTGCTCGCGTCCGAGGCGCGACTGGCGAGTTTCGTCGCGATCGCGAACGGCGACGTCCCGGCACGGCACTGGTTCCGTCTCGGGCGCGCCGTGGTCCGCGTTCGTCATGGCGCGGCGCTGGTTTCGTGGTCCGGCTCGATGTTCGAGTACCTGATGCCGTCGCTCGTCATGCGCGCGCCCGCCGGCAGCCTGCTCGAACAGACCAGTCATCTCGTGGTCGGCAGTCAGCAGGCGTATGGCAGGTGACTCGGCGTGCCCTGGGGGATCTCGGAGTCGGCCTACAACGCGCGTGACCTCGAGCGCACGTACCAGTACTCGAGTTTCGGCGTGCCCGGACTGGGCCTGAAACGCGGGCTCGGCGAGAACACCGTCGTCGCGCCGTATGCGACGGCGCTGGCCGCGATGGTCAAGCCACACGCCGCCGTCGCTCAACTTCGCGCGGCTCGAGAAGATCGATGCGCGGGGCCGCTATGGCTTCTACGAGGCGCTGGACTACACCGCGCGCCGCCTGCAGGACGGTGAGCCGTTCGCCATCGTGCGTGCCTACATGGCCCACCACCAGGGCATGACGATCGTCGCGCTGGCCAATACGTTGCTCGACGGCCTGATGCGCAAGCGATTCCACGCGGAGCCGCGCATCAAGGCGACCGAGCTGCTGTTGCAGGAGCGGACGCCGCGCGAAGTTTCGGCCCCCGCTGCGAGCATCCCGGAAAGCGGCATCCCGGAATGGGCCGACGACGTCATGCCGGTGCTGCCGCGCACGATCGGCACGCCGCACCATGCGACGCCGCGCACGCGAGTGCTGTCGAACGGTCACTACGCCGTGATGCTCACGGCCGCCGGATCCGGCTACAGCCAGTGGCACGATCTGGCGGTCACGCGCTGGGCAGCCGACGTCACCTGCGACGCGTCGGGCTCGTACCACTTCCTGCGCGACGTCGACACCGGCAAGGTCTGGTCGGCAGGGTATCAACCGACGGGCGTCGAACCCGACGCCTACGAGGTTACGTTCAGCGAGCACCGGGCCGAGTTCGTCCGCCGCGACGGCGACCTGACGACGACGCTCGACGTGGTCGTGTCGGCCGAGTGCGATGCCGAGGTTCGCCGCGTCTGTCTTTCGAACATGGGCGATCGCGTCCGGACGATCGAAGTCACTTCGTATGCGGAAGTCGTGCTGGCGCCGCGCGCTGCCGACGAAGCGCATCCGGCGTTCTCCAAGCTCTTCGTGCAGACCGAACACTTGCCGGCGATCGGCGTGCTGCTGGCGACGCGTCGCCGGCGCTCACCTGAGGAGCCGGGCGCCTGGGCTGCTCATCTCGCCGTCATCGAGGGTGATGCCGTCGGGCCCGGCCGGTTCGAAACGGATCGCGCCAGCTTCATCGGGCGCGGCCGGCAAGCGCGCGCCCCAGCCGCGCTGGCTGGCGATCCCCTCGCAGCAGGCAAAGTGGGAACCGTGCTCGATCCGATCTTCAGCCTCACGCGCTGCGTGCGTCTCGCCCCGGGCACCACGGCACGCATCGCGTTCTGGACGCTGGTTGCACCGTCCCGGGAGGAGGTGCTGGATCTCGTGGACCAGCACCGGGACGTGCCGGCCTTCGATCGCGCCGCGACACTCGCCTGGACGCAGGGCCAGGTGGAACTGCATCACCTGGGAATCGCGCCGGACGAGGCGGTGCTCTTCCAGCGCCTGGCCGGCCACCTGCTTTACAACGATCCGGCATTGCGCCCGTCGTCCGAGGTGCTGCGGCGCCGCAATGGCGGGCAGCAGGCACTCTGGGCCCACGGCATCTCGGGCGACCTGCCGATCGTGCTCATCCGGATCGACGACACGGACGATCTCGGCATCGTGCGGCAGCTGCTGCGCGCGTTCGAGTACTGGCGCCTGAAGCAGCTGAACGTCGATGTCGTGATCCTGAACGAGCGTTCGTCGTCCTACGTGCAGGACCTGCAGTCGGCGCTGGAGTCGCTGACACGCGCCGGCTTGTCACGGGTGAAGATCCACGGCGAGTCGGTGCGCGGCGGCGTCTTCGTCCTGCGCTCCGACATCATTCCGGGCGAAACGCGCCTGGCCCTGCTGGCTGCGGCGGGCGCCGTGCTGCTCAGCCGTCACGGCAGCCTCGCGGAGCAACTCGACCGGCTGGAGCAGGATCCGCCGCTTGCGCCGCCGCCGGTCGCCGCCGTGCGCTCGCGTCGCGACTCGACCGATGCGTCGCCCGACGTGCCGTCGCTCGAGTTCTTCAACGGCCTCGGCGGCTTCACGCCCGATGGCGAGGAATACGTGACGGTGCTGCGTGACGGTGCAGCGAACGCCCGCGCCCTGGATCAACGTGATCGCCAACGCCGGTTTCGGCTTCCAGGTCTCGGCCGATGGCAGTGGCTGCACCTGGGCCGGCAACAGCCGTGAGCATCGACTCACGCCGTGGTCGAACGATCCGGTCGGGGATCGATCCGGGCGAGGTCCTCTACGTTCGTGACGACGATAGCGGCCTGCTGTTCGGGCCGACGGCATTGCCGGTCCGCAACGCAAATGGCGAGTACCTGGCACGGCACGGGCGCGGCTACAGCCGGTTCGAGCATACGCGGGCCGGCATCGCGCTCGACCTGCTGCAGTTCGTTCCTGCCGGCGAGTCGGTCAAGGTGTCGCGGCTGCGCATTCGCAACCTTTCGGGTCGCACGCGTCACCTGACGCTGACGGCCTACGTGGAGTGGGTGCTCGGCACGTCGCGCAGCAGCACCGCGCCCTTCGTCGCGACGGAGATTGATCCGGTCACGCGCGGCATGCTCGCGCGCAACCTCTGGGGCGGCGCCGACACTCGTGTCGCGTTCACGGATCTTGGCGGCCTGCAGACCGCGTGGACCGGCAACCGCATGGAATTCATCGGACGCAATGGCACGCTCGAGCGGCCCGCGGCACTCGCGCCAGGAGCGCGGCTCTCGGGTCGAACCGGCGCCGGTCTCGACCCCTGCAGCGCGCTGCAGACCTCCGTCGCGCTTGCCGCGAATTCTGCCGTCGAACTGGTCTGGCTCCTGGGTGAGGCCGACAGCACGCAGGCCGCCCAGGCCATGATCGCGCGCTGGCGCAGCGAGGACGTGGACGCCGCCCTGCAATCCGTTCGCGCGGACTGGAGCGCCGTGCTCGACACCGTCACTGTGCGTACGCCGGACCGCGCGTTCGATCTCATGCTGAACGGCTGGCTGCTGTACCAGACGCTCGCGTGCCGCCTCTGGGCCCGCAGCGCGTTCTACCAGGCGAGCGGCGCCTACGGCTTCCGCGATCAACTGCAGGACACGATGGCACTGATCCTGGCGAAGCCCGCACTCGCACGCGAGCACCTGTTGCGTGCCGCCGGCCGGCAGTTCCCCGAAGGCGACGTGCAGCATTGGTGGTTGCCGCAAACGGGACGTGGCGTGCGCACCCGTGTCTCCGACGATCGCGTCTGGCTCGGCTATTGCGTCGCGCACTACGTCGAGACGACGGCTGACGAGCGCGTGCTCGACGAGATCGTGCCGTTCCTGGACGGGCCGGCCCTGCAGCCGGGCGAAGCGGACAACTTCTTCCTGCCAACCGCAGCCGATACGAGCGGCGACGCTCTTCGAGCATTGCGCGCGCGGACTCGACGGCAGCCTCGGCGCTTGGATCACACGGCCTGCCGCTCATCGGAACCGGCGACTGGAACGACGGGATGAATGACGTCGGCGCCGCGGGACGGGGCGAAAGCGTCTGGCTGGGATGGTTCCTGCACTTCGTGTTGTCGGCATTCGCGCCGCTTGCCGAGGCAAGGGGCGAGCATGAGCGAGCCACGATCTGGCGCGCACACGCGGCTGCCCTGCGATCGTCGCTCGAACAGCACGGCTGGGACGGCGACTGGTATCGACGCGCGTACTTCGACGACGGCACCCCGATGGGATCCGCAGCGAACGCAGAATGTCGCATCGACTCGATCGCGCAGTCGTGGGCAGTGCTGTCCGGCGCCGCGGATCGAGCCAGGGCGGGCCGGGCGATGGCTTCGCTGGACCAGCACCTGATCCGGCATGACGACGGATTGGCGCTGCTGCTGACACCGCCCTTCGACCGCTCAGCGCCCGATCCCGGCTACATCCAGGCCTACCCGCCGGGTATCCGCGAGAACGGCGGCCAGTACACGCACGCTGCCGCATGGGCGGTGATCGCGTTCGCGCAGCTCGGTGACGGCGACAAGGCTGGCGAGCTGTTTGCAATGCTGAACCCGATCAATCACGCGCTCACGCACGACGACGCATTGCGCTACAGGGTTGAGCCTTATGTCGTGGCGGCCGACGTCTATTCGGAGACGCCGCACGTCGGGCGCGGCGGCTGGACCTGGTACACGGGCTCTGCTGCCTGGATGTACCGCGCAGGACTGGAATGGATCCTCGGTTGCCGCATGCAGCGGAGCGACGTTGCTGCTCGATCCCTGCGTCCCACGGACCTGGAGGGAGTTCCACGTCAGCCTGCGCTATCACGCAACGCGCTATGAGATCGAGTTCGAGAATCCAGGCGGCATCAGCCGGGGGCTCGTCACGCTGCAGCTCGACGGCGTCGAACTGCTCCGCGGCCAGGGGTGGTGCCGCTGGTCGACGACGGCGTGACTCACCGGGTCCGCGCCGTCCTTGGATGAGGGCAACACCACGCTGCGCGACCGCGGTCGCCGGCACTCACAGGAGAATCCCCGTATGACAACACAGACTTATCCTTTTTCGCTTCCTCCGCTGCCCTTTGCGCCGGACGCGCTCGAGCCGCATTTCGATGCGCGGACGATGAGCATCCACCACGACGAGCACCATCGCGTGTACGTCGAGCGGCTGAACGCTGCACTGAAGGACCATCCGGGCCTGCACGGCAGGACCATCGAGAACCTGCTGCGAAACCTGAACCGTATTCCGCCGGACATCCGGCCTGCGGTGCGCAACAACGGCGGTGGGCATCTCAATCACTCATTGTTCTGGAGCCTCATCGCGCGCGCCCGGCCAGCATGCGCCCACGGGTCCGCTGCTCGACGCAGTGACGGAGAACTTCGGTTCGCTGGAAGCCTTGCGCTTGAAGTTCCGCGAAGTCGCGATCGGGCACTTCGCCTCAGGCTGGGCGTTCCTGGTTGCCGACGCCAGGAAGAACGCACTCGAGGTGTTGTCGCTGCCCGATCACCATTGCGTGCTTGGCACGCACCAGACAGTGCTTCTCGTCTGCGACGTCTGGGAGCACGCGTACTACCTGAAGCACCAGCAGAAGCGCGCGGATTACGTGGACTGCTGGTGGCAGGTCGCCAACTGGCAGGAGGCCGCCCGCCGGTTCGGCCGCCCGGTCGAGGCCGCTGCATGACTTCTGATCCGCCCGCGGCATTGGAGCAGGCGCTGGAGCAGAGCCATGACGTGAAGGCCAAGGTGGAGGCGTGCGCGGACGACCTGGCCTTGAAGAACGACGCGGTACAGCAGGAGATCGCCGATGGCGCGACGACGCTGCCCGCCGACAAGGCGTTGCAGGACAGCCAGGTCGTCGAAGCGACGGTGCAGGAGTGTGCCGACGACCTGGACGAGGTCACCGCCACCCTGGCCCGGGGCATCGCCGACATCAAGCAGGTCGAGGTCGCGCTGACCCGGTCGCGCGCAGCCCTGGCGGAAGCCGAGACAGCGCTGTTGACCGCACAGGAGGACGAGAGGCACGCGACGTTGCGTGCGCTGCATGACGCGGCAACGGGACTGCCCAACCGCGTCCTGTTCGATGATCGCCTGACGCAGGGCATCTCGCTGGCAGAGCGGCACGGCTGGACGCTGGCGGTGATGTTCCTCGACCTCGATGGCTTCAAGAGCGTCAACGACGGCCATGGCCACGCCGCGGGCGACCTCGTCCTGCGGCAGATCGCAGACCGTCTCTCGCAACATGCGCGCGACGAAGACACGGTCTGCCGCACTGGCGGTGACGAGTTCCTGTACCTGCTGGTCAATCCGAAGTGCACGGCTGATGTCGAACGCAAGGCCGTCGCCGTGCTGGGCGACATTGCCCAGGACGATCGAGGTGGGAGGGCGTGGCCTCGTCATTCGCGGGAGCATCGGCATCGCCCTGTATCCAGGCGACGGCACGACGGCCGACCAGCTCGTCAGGAACGCCGACACGGCGATGTACCGCGCCAAGAATGGCGCGTGCGGCTACGTCCTGTTCGGCTCTGCCGGGGGCAGCGCAGCCCCCTGATTCGGTGCGGCTACTCCGAGGTCTTGCCGTCGAAGTGCTCGTTGTCGGCCTCTGCGTCGGCGCGGGTGTGGTGCACGACGCGGTCGCGGTGATTCGGCGGTGAGTACACCGTGTACAGCTTCAACGGCGTGGTACCGGTATTGATGATGTTGTGATTCGCGCCCATGGGCACGACGATCGCGAAGCCAGGCTTCACCGGCGTTCGCGTGCCGTCCATCACCACAACCCCAGTCCCTTCCTCGACGCGGAAGAACTGGTCGAGCTGGTGGACTTCCGCGCCGATCTCTTCACCTGGCGCCAGCGCCATCAGCACGAGCTGGGAGTGCGTCGCCGTGTATAGAACCCTGCGAAAGGCATCGTTGCCGATGCCAGCTTTTCGATGTCCTGTACCGAAGCCTTTCATTGCGCTTCCTCGTGTTGATGGCGGGCCACTGTTAATCCTGACGATTCATTTGCGGGCCATCTGTACGCCAGTGAACAGACCCATCGGTGGGCCAGTCCTAGGATATCGGCACTGACCTCCGCGCGGTCGCGAAGCGTCTACGCTAGCGTTCCAGACGGCTGCGTCTGACCCATGCGAGAACGAAGCCACGCCTGGTATGCCCGAGCCGCATGGGCGGCGGCGGGTGGTGCGCCGGCGCGAGCACATCCAATTTCTACCTAGCCCTTGGTGGTCGCTCGGAGAGCAGAATATAAAGCGGAAGGGAAGGAATCCGACACCGCGACCGCGCATGCGCTGACTTGCGTCACCCCTCCTGACATGTTGCAGTCGGATGCTGCGCGAATCTCACCGGGTCGAGTGAACGGAGATGCACAAATGTTGTGGACCGTTGCAGTCATCCTGATCATCCTCTGGCTCCTGGGCCTGGTCACGTCCTACACGATGGGCGGCTTTATCCACATCCTGCTGGTCATCGCGATCGTGGTCGTGCTGCTCAACGTCATTCAAGGCCGGCGCGCGTAGCGCTCGTCGGGCGCGGTTGGCGCTGTAGTCGTCGGCCGGCGCGGTCGATGACAGCGCTGGCCTCGAGTCGCACAGTTGCGAGTGCTATCGCGTGCCTGACGTTACAAGCGGCCCAGCAGGAACAATACCAGCACGATCACGAACAGCGTGCTGACGATTCCGCTCGGGCCGTAGCCCCAGCCGCGCGCATGCGGTCATACCGGGATGACACCAACCAGCGCCATGCCGAGAAGGACGAGAAGGATCGTGCCGATGCTCATGGTGTTCACCTGTGAGTCTCGACGTCGATGCCAACCGTCGTGCACAACCGGCGGTCCTGGGCAGGCTTCAGGCGTAGTCGCGATCGAGTCGTTCCGCCCCATCTGTATGCCAACGTACAGACCGGCAGACGCCCGCTACGTAACGTGTGCGTCAGTGCCGCCATACCCGGAGCAACCTGTCGTCTGTCTCCCTCGGGTCGTGGCGCGCACACAAGGAGACCGCTATGAAGTTTGCCAGTGAATCGCTCGGCGCTTCGCGCCGTTGTTTGTCGTGGCGGCTTTCGCCCTGATTCGCAACCGGCCGCCGCCGATAGTTCCGCGATGCCGGGTGACCCTTGACGCCAGACCTGCCAGAACGCTCCATTCGCGGCGGCATGCTGTATGCCGGTGTCGGCAGGATAACGGCCAATACCGCTCGACGTCCGCATGCTCCTGCGACGTGCCAGGGCTGCAGCAATCGCAACGGGCAGCTGTTCTGCGACACAGAATGGCGAGTATGCCGGCACCAACCGCTGGAGCGGGTCGTACGGCGCATCGTGCCGTGAAATCACCGTGAACGAGCGCGGCACGCTCAGCGCCACCTGTCCGCAAGGCGAACGGCAAGTCCATTCGCAGCGCTATCACGCGGCGGCAATGCACCGACCGCTATCGCGCCGGCAACAACGACGGCCAGCTCGTCTGCGAATCGCAGGGCATCGTCAGCAACCGCTGGGACGGCTCGTTCGAGAAGTCCTGCCGCGACATTTCCATGAACTCGTCCGGGACGCTCACGGCGACGCTGCCAGAACTCGAGCGGCGCCTGGCGTGCCGAACCAAGCTCTCGCGCCAGCGCAACTGCAGCAAGCTATCAGGGCCGCCAACAATAACGGCCAGCTGGTCTGTGAGTCGCAGGGCGAATGCGGGCAACAACCGCTGGGATGGTTCGTTCCAGCAGTCCTGCCGCGAAATTACGGTGAACGAGTCCGGGACACTCACGGCCACCTGCCAGACGAAGAACGGCACCTGGCAGCGCACCAGCCTCGCACGCGCGCCAATTGCAACGACCGTCGCGCCAACAACGACGACGGCCAGCTCGTCTGCGAATCGCAGGGTGCCAGCAACAATCGCTGGGAGGGCTCGTTCCAGAGATCCTGCCGCGACATCTCCATGGACGCGTCGGGCACGCTCACAGCCACGTGCCAGACCATCAGCGGCACCTGGCAGCGGACCAGCCTCGGAGCGCGCCAGTGCAGCAGCTACCGCGCCGGCAACAGCAACGGCCAGCTGGTCTGCGAGAAATAGGCATTGCTGATGCGGTTGCTGCCACCGATCGAGGCGGCAGCAGCCGGCTGAGGGCGGGCGGCACCCTGGGACCGCCTTGCGGTGTTTACGCATGGTCCGCGGGAATTCGCATGCCCTAGAAATCGGTCACCATGCGAGCCGAAATCGAACACAGCCTGTACGACGGGATGAAGCACGAGCAGGGCCGCGAAGCTCCGCCGCCGGGCTTCCCGGAACTTCCGCTGATCCCTGGCGGGCGCTATACCGACCCCGCGTTCCTCGAACTGGAGCAGCAGTACCTCTGGAAGCGCTCCTGGCTCTATGCGCTGCACGTCGACGAGCTGCCGCGTCCCGGCAGCTACCGGCTATGGCGCAAGACCGGCGCGCCGATCATCATCGTGCGCGACAAAGAGAATCGCATCCGCGCCTACTACAACACCTGCCGGCATCGTGGTGCGCCGCTGGTCGAGAAGGAGCAGGGCGAGACCAAGGGCTTCTTCTGCCGCTACCACGGCTGGACCTACGACCTCGCGGCCGGCTCACTGCGGTGCGCGAGAAACGTGATTTCCCGGGCATGGACACGTCCTGCTTCGGCCTCAACGAGGTGCGCTGCGAGCAGTTCGGCAACTTCGTGTTCATCAACGAAGACCCGCAGGCGGCGCCGCTGCTCGAATCGCTGGGCCCGATCCCGCAGCACCTCGAAAACCTGGGCTTCGACAGCATCCGGCACATCGCGAGCTCGAGCTTCGAGATCGCCTGCAACGTCAAGATCCTGCTCGACGCGTTCCTCGAGACCTATCACCTGAAGTCGATCCACCCGCAGACCGTGGACCGCTTCCTCGATTCGCGCGGCACGCACATCGTGCTGTGGCCGCACGGCAATTCGATGATGTGCACGCCGCACCGTCGCGCGGAATGGCGTGATCCCGGCGCGGTCGGCATGCCCGAAGTGCCCACGGCCGAGCAGATCTTCCTGAACCAGAACCCGTCGTACAACTTCTACCCGAACCTCATCACGCCGCCCGCCGCCACCGGCACGCCGTTCATCACGTTCTGGCCCAAGACCGCCCGCAGCATGACGGTGGACGTGCACTGGTTCGCGCCCGACGGCGCCGAGGGCCACGAGCTCTGGCCCACGCGCATGTCGAACTTCGAGCGCATCCTCGAGGAAGACACGCAGTTCGCGCCGCGTATCCAGGAGTCCGTCGAGACCGGCGGCTTCAGGGGCATCTACCTGTCGTACCAGGAGCGGCGCATCTACCACTGGCACGAAGAGCTCGATCGTCGCATCGGGCCGGAGCACGTGCCGCCGGAGCTGCGCGTGCGGCCGATGCTCGATCCGTGGCTCGCCACGGACTGACGGCAGGCAACAGTCGTGACTGAACCGAAGCAGGGTCGCGGGCGCGGTACCCAGTTACCAGGACTACCTCGCGCAGGACAGCCGCGAGGTGCCGCGATCGCTGCTCGAGCGCTCGTGGCGTGACCTCGGCAACGATCCGCTCGATGCGTCGCGCTACACCTCGCAGGCGTTCTTCGACCTCGAAGTCGAGCGGATGTGGACGCGCGTCTGGCAGATGGCGTGCCGCGAAGAGGAGTTGCCCGAGCCGGGCGACACGGTCGTCTACGACATCGTCGGTCGGTCGCTGCTGGTCACGCGCCAGGCCGACGGATCGATCCGCGCGTTCCACAATTCCTGCACGCATCGCGGGCGCAAGCTGCTGCTGGCGGACGAGCACGTCGAGCACTTCCGCTGCCCGTTTCACGGCTTCAGCTGGCAGCTCGACGGCAGCGTGCGTTCGATCCCGTGCCGATGGGATTTCGAGCACGTCGGCGATGGCGACTTCCGCCTGCCCGAGGCGCGAGTCGGCACGTGGGGCGGCTTCGTCTTCGTCAACTTGGATGCCGGCGCGATTTCCCTCGAGCAGTACCTCGAGGTCGTGCCGCGACCACTTCGAGCGCTGGCGCCTCGAGGACTGCTGGAAGGCGGTGCACGTCGCGAAGGTCATCCGCTGCAACTGGAAAGTGGCCCAGGAAGCGTTCATGGAGTCGTACCACGTCATTGCGACGCACCCGCAGATCCTGTCGATCATCGCGGACGCGAACTCGCAGTACGACGTCTACGGCGAGCACGTGAGCCGCAACCTCGCTGCGTTCGGCGCGCCGAGCCCGCACCTCGGCAGCGGGAAAGTGGATCCGCAACAGACGCTGGACGGCATGCTGCAGCTGATGGGCCGCAAGCCAGGCGCGTTGGGCGCCGTGACTGCGCAAGAGGCACGCGGGCCGCGCGCAATGCTGGGCGACCTGAACCGTCGTGCGTTCGGCCGGGCCTTCGAAGGCGACTTCAGCGACGTGACCGACGCCGAAACGCTCGACGCGATCGTCTACAACGTGTTTCCGAACTTCTCGCCGTGGGGCGGCTTCGCGCCGAACATCGTCTACCGCTGGCGCCCGCATGGCCGCGACGTCGGCTCGTGCGTCATGGAAGTCATGATCCTGAAGCGGCCCGAGCGCGGCCAGCCGCGGCCGAGGCCCGTGCCCGTGCACTGGCTGCGCGACGACGAGGCCTGGTCGGACGCCAAGGAGTTGCCGATCCTCGGGTCCGGTCATCGACCAGGACATGAGCAACATGCCCTACGTGCAGGAAGGCCTGCGTGGCCTCCGGCAACGGGTCGCGTGCAGCTCGGCGCCTATCAGGAAAGCCGGATCCGGCATTTCCACCAGACGCTCGACACGCTACCTGCAGCCCTGACACCGTCGCGGTAGCCCCGCGACCGATTCCTGCGTTCCGGTATAAGGTAGGCGCCGGTTTCACGCGGGGAGTCGAAGCATGTTCATTGCGGGTCGCAGGGTTCTGGTCGCAGCCGTCGCCGGTTGCCTGTGTTCGGGCTGCTGGCAGCGCGCTCGGACGGCGTCGGCGCAGGATCTCGACCTGCGTGAACGTCACGCTGGTCGATGGCACGGGCGCCGCGCCACGCAAGGGCGTCACGGTCACCGTGCGCGGCGGCAAGATCGCCTCGATCGTCGAGCGGGCACCCGCCGCCACGACCGGCGTGCGACAGATCGACCTCGGCGGACGTTACCTGCTGCCCGGACTGATCGACGCGCATTCCCACATCGAGTCCCCTGCCGCGGCGCTGCGTGCGCTGCAGTCGGGCGTGACGACGTCGCGGGTGCTTGGCGACACGAACCTGCAGGCGATGGGGACGCGCGACCTCATTCGCGCCGGGCACGTGCCTGGACCCGATCTCCTCGTCTCGCCGGGGCACATCCGCCCGAAGCCCGGCATCGCGTTCTACGAGGTCTACCCGCAGTTCGGCGACGCGATCGACGGCGAGTTGCGCGGCCCGGACCGCATTGCGGAGGCGACTCGCGCGCTGATCGCGAAGGGCGCCGACGTGATCAAGGTCGGCGCCAGCGAGCGGGCCGGCCTCGCCAGCACCGACCCGCGCAAGCAGGAACTCACCGAGGACGAAATCCGCGCGGCCGTCACCGAGGCCGCGAAGAAGGGCCTCTACGTTGCGGCGCATGCGCACGCCCGCGAAGGGGCCGCTGCCGCGGTGCGCGCCGGCGTCCGCAGCATCGAGCACGGCACCTGGGTCGACGATGCGACGCTCGACGAGATGAAGCGCCGCGGCACGTTCTTCGTGCCGACGCTGGCCGTGATGAGCCCGCTCGGCGATCCGCAGGGCAACTCGGCCGAGGACGTGGCGTTGCAGTTGCGCACGCAATCGATGATGGGCCCGCTGCGCGCGGCCGTGCGCAAGGCGCACGCGCTGGGCATCACGATCGCTGCCGCGACCGACGGCAGCTATGCCGACAAGGACGACACCGGCCGGATCCGGATCGCGCACGAAATCGCGATGCTGCGCGAGCACATCGGCTTGACGCCGCTGGAGTCGATCACGGCGGCGACGCTCAACGGCGCGCGCGTGCATCGGCGTCGAAGGCCGCACCGGCAGCATCCGCGTGGGTATCGAAGCCGATCTCGTGGCGTACGACGGCGACCCGCTCGCCGACAGCAAGACGTTCTTCGAGCCGCGTCTCGTCGTCAGCGACGGCAGGATTGCGGTTGAGGGAGCGGCGCTCTAGGTCCGGTTCGCTCGCGGACTGCGCGCAGCGAACCTGCAAGGGAGATCCGTGTCATGCCGGACGAGCTGCCGTACCCGAGCGACGTCGCGTTCACGCCTGCGGTCAAGGCGATCCAGGACCGCAAGGGCTCGCGCGACAATTACGCGCGGATGGAAGAGGGCGAGGGCTGGTCGACGACGATCACCCCGGCGCTCGCGGCCTTCATCGCCGAGCAGAACAGCATTTACCTCGGCACGGCCAGCGCCGACGGCCAGCCGTACATCCAGCATCGCGGCGGCCCACCGGGCTTCCTGCGCGTGGTCGACGAATCGACGCTCGCCTTCGTCGATTTCAAGGGCAACCGGCAATACATCACGCAGGGCAACCTGACCGAGAACCCGAAGGCCTTCATCTTCCTGATGGACTACGCGCGCCGGCGGCGCATCAAGCTGTGGGGCACGGCGTGGTTCGTCGAAGGCGATGCCGAATTGGTGCAGTCGCTGATGCCGGACGGCTACCGGGCGCAGCCGGAGCAGGTGTTCATGTTCAGCCTGTCGGCGTGGGATGCGAACTGCCCGCAGCACATCCCGAAGCGCGTGGACCTGACGCAGATGGAAGCCGTGATCGCGGCCAAGGACCGGACGATCCTCGAACTCACGGAGCAGGTTGCCGAGCTGACCCGCCGGTTGCAAGAGCGGCGGTGTTCCCGGGCTAACAGGCGAGTCGACTTCAGTGGGAGCTGATCGGAGCCGAAGCAATCGGCGGGCGTCGTCGTGCAGTGCGCGCGCGACCCGATCGGGCCGACTCCTTTATATCATCCTCGCTCCTGAGTCCAGTTGCAGATGCCGGAAACCCGCATTGAGCGCGCGGACGAGTCGCGCCTACAAAGGTCCAGGTCGGCTGGAGTGCCGATCGTGACCGACGAGGCCCGTCATGACGCTTTCCGCAAGCATGATTCGCAGCCTGCTGGCGTTCGGCATTGCAGCCTGCTTCGTTGCAACGAGCGCTCGCGCACAGGATCCAGCTGCAACTGCACCGGCACCTGCGGCGGCGCCGGTATCGACTCCTGTCGGTGCGCCTGAAGGCTGGCGGGGCATCTACGTCGGGGGCGGAGGCGCCTATTCCAACGTCAGCGTGCTGGTCGACGAGGGCTACTGTTACGACGACTGCTATTGGGGCGACTACTACGACTACGACGAGGGCGACGCCGAGGTCGGCTATACGCTGCACGCCGGCTGGCGCTTCCACAGGTACGGCGCGTTCGAAGTGAGCTATCTCGACGCGGGCCCGATCGGCTGGGACCAGGACCTGGTCTACATGCCGGAATTCAACGGCTACTACAACAACCGCATCGAGTATTCGGCCAAGGTCACGGAAGTGACGCTGCTCGGCATCCTGCCGTTCGGTGAGATGTTCGAGGTCTACGCGAAGCTGGGCGCTGCGTTCAGCGAGGGAGAGAGCGTGCAGCGCCTCGACGAGTCGTTTGGCGATCAGGTCATCATGCGCAGCGTGAGCGACAACGGCACGGACGTCGTGTGGGGTCTCGGCGTCGGGGTGACCTTTGCGAAGGTGTTCCACGTCCGGCTCGGGTTCGAGTCCGTCGGCATCGACGAGGACGTGCTGAACACCCGCAATGACACGACGCTCGACTCGTTCCTGCTGGAGGGCCAGTTCCGCTTTGCTGGGTACTGAGGCAGGCGGCGCGGCCGCCATTGTCCGTAGGCCCCGTTCCCGTCCATGATGCGGGCTCCCGGCCCTGATACGGCCACCCGGAGGCCGCCCCGAGCCATGAGCGAAGTCGTCCCACCCGCGCGTCGCCGCGGCACCGGGCGCAGCCCGCGCGCAGCGGGACCCGTGCTCGCTCCACTGCGTCGGCTCGAAGTGCCGTGGTCGCCGCTCGAGGTGCTGACGGCCGAGCAGGTGGAGCGGATCCTCGGTCGCAGCCTTCCGCGTCCTCGAAGAAGCCGGGCTCGAGATTCGCAGTCCCGCGGCTCGCGAAATCTTCCGCAGGGCCGGCGCCCTCGTCGACGACGAAACGCAACATGGTGCGCATCGGCCGCGACCTCGTCGAAGCGCAGCTTGCGTACGCGCCCGAGACCTTCGTGCTGCATGCGCGCAATCCCGAGCGCCACCTGCACGTCGGCGGGCGGGTGGTGAATTTCGGCCCGGTCAACGGCGCGCCGAATGTCAGCGATGCCGAGCGCGGCCGCCGCTTCGGCGACATCGCCTCGTTTCGTGACATTCTCAAGCTGACCCACACGCTCGGCGTGCTGCACTGGCAGGGCGGCATCGTCGTCGAGCCCGTGGACGTACCGGTGCCGGTCCGCCACCTGGCGGCGTATCGCGCGCACATCGAATGCGCCGACATCGTCTGGGCGGCGCGGGGAGTCGGCGGCATCCAGGCCGAAGACGCCATTGCGATGTCGGCGATCGAGCACGGCTGCTCGATCGACGATCTCGCCGCACGGCCGACGTTGATGACGGTGACCAACGTCAACTCGCCGCGGCGCGTCGACGAGGAAATCCTCGACAACATCATGATCATGGCGCGGCATGGGCAGTGCGTCGTGATCACGCCGTTCACGCTGATGGGGGCGATGGCCCCGATCACGCTCGCCGGCGCACTGGTGCAGCAGACGGCAGAAGCGCTCGGCATCATCGCGTTGTGCCAGCTGGTTCGTCCCGGTGCGCCGTGCGTCATGGGCGGCTTCACCTCGAACGTCGACATGCGCACGGGTTCGCCGGCGTTCGGCACGCCGGAATACGTGCACGCGGCGCTTGCCACGGCCCAGATCGGCCGGCGGCTGCGCATTCCCGTTCGCACCAGCGCCGTGAATGCGTCGCCGGCGGTCGATGCGCAATCCACCTACGAGACAGCGTTCTCCCTGCAGGCCGCGATACTGAGCCACAGTCACCTGATCAACCATGCCGCGGGCTGGCTCGAAGGCGGACTGGTGGCGTCGCTCGAGAAGATCGTGGTCGATGCGGAGCTGCTGCGCAGCTGGGCGGAAATCCTGCAGCCGATCTCGTTCACCGACGACGACCTGGCCGTCGATGCGATCAAGGGCGTGGAACCCGGCGGCCATTTCTTCGGGACGGCGCACACGCTCGAGCGATTCGAGAAAGCGTTCTACCGCCCGCTGCTCTCCGACTGGTCGAACTTCGAGAGCTGGAGTGAAGCCGGAGCGAAGGATGCGACGCGACGCGCGACCGAGGTCTGGAAGCGGTTGCTCGCCGAGTATTCGCCACCGCCGCTCGATGCCGCGGTGCGCGAGGCGATCGATGAATACGTCAGCAAGCGCTCTGCCGAACTCGGCAGTGACGCGCCGTAATCCCGCCTGCGCCGCGAAGCCCGCATGACCAGCGCGATCATGAACGCCCGCATGTATGCCGTGACCCCGGCGGTCGAGGCGGTGTGGCGTTCGCTGCTGGAGCGGATCACGGCGGAAGCCGGTGTTTCCTTCGAATACGTGCCGTACCCGGCGCCGCAACCGCTCGAAGACGCTGTGGGCGCGTCCCGACCTCGGCTGTGTCTTCATGTGCGGCTATCCGGTCGCACTGCAAATGGCCAACGTCGTGCCGCTGGCGGCGCCGATACCGCGTGCCGCGTGGGCGGCAGGGCGCCCCGTCTACCGGTCGGATCTCATCGTGCGCGACGACGCGCCCTTCCGCACACTCGAGGACACCTTCGGTGGCCGTGCCGGCTGGACGGTCGAGCACTCGCATTCGGGCTTCAATGCATTTCGCCATCACCTGTTGCAGTACCGCACGGCGTCGCGGCCGGCACTTTACGGCGAGATGGTTCCCAACCTCGTGACCGCGCGCGCGATCCTCGATGCGGTGCGCGAAGGCCGCATCGACGTGGGGCCGCTGGATGCGTACTGGCACATGCTGATCGCGCAAGCACAACCCGGCGCTGACGGCAGGCATCCGCGTGCTCGACTCCACCGATGTCGCGACGCTGCCTGCATTCGTGACTGCAGCGTCGACTCCCACCGCCACGATCGACGCGCTGCGCAGTGCGTTTGCGCACGCCTCGCGGCAGCCGTGGTTCAGCGAATACGCGGATGCACTGCTGATCGACGGCTTCGCGCCGGTCGATGCAACGGACTACGCGCGGACGCTCGAGTGGGACCGCGAGGCGAAGGCTGCCGGGTACGTCCACCTACCCGGCCTAGCGAGCCTGGCGTCGGGCTTCAGGCAGCGCTGTCGCGACGGCGCGCGTCCCAGCGGATGCTGCGGCTGGTCGTGCATCCGGAACAGGAAACGCTGCGCGACGTCGAAGTAGGTCGAGTACACGAGGCCGCCGTTCTCGGCGAGCAGGCGGTCGCGCGCCACCTTGTAGCGGGCGTTGTAGCGGTACCAGGGCAGCGCCGGCTCCTCGTGGTGCAGCGAGTGCAGGTTGTTGAACAGGAACAGCGGCCCGAGCAACCACGAGCTCTCGACGTCGCCGTGCGCTCGTGCGTGTTGGCGCGCGCGCGGTGCTCCGCGAACGAGCGGATCAGCAGGATGCCGTTGCCCGGGATCACCATCGCCACGACGTACAACCACAGCGGAATGCTGCAGACGACCGTGACCCAGTACACGACCGGCACGCACAGGATCACATGCGTGATCCACGCCGCGCGTACGCCGGGCTCGTTGCGCGCAAATGCCTTCGCCTCGCTGCGCCAGGAACCAGCCCATCCGCCACCACGAGCCGATCAGCATGCGGCCTGCGAGAGTCAGTTGGAGCTGGAAGATCCAGCGCGAGAACCGGGAGCGACGTTGCCACGCGTCCGGCGTGACGTAGTTCGATTCCGGGTCGTCGATCGGGTCGGTCAGGCGGTCGTTGACGTGATGGGCCAGGTGCAACGCGCGAAAGCGGTCGTACGGAATCCACAGCGACAGCGGCAGGATGCCGAACAGCCGGTTCACCGCGGCCGAGCGCGTCGGGTGCCCGTGCAGGATTTCGTGCTGCAGCGAACTGTGGAACGTGAGCAGCACCGCAACGCAGGGTGCGACGATCCAGGTGGGCCATTCACCATAGGCCCGGGTGAGCGTGAACCAGCCGCCGTAGGCAAAGACGATCAGGGCGACCGTCGGCCACTCGATCGCGGGCAGGGCCGCGGCTTCGCTGCGCGGCCTATCCAGTGCAGTCTGTGGTGCGCTCATCGGTTCTTGTCGCCCGGGGAGGGCGGTGTCCACCCGATCTTAGCAAAGCGGACTGTGACGGTGAGATCAGTGCATCCGGTTCCGTGCGGTCGGCACGAACCGCTGCTCCGCCAGCCGCATGCCGTCGTAGAGCAGGATGGCCATGAGCCCGGTCACGAGGCCGCCCTGCAGGACGAAGGCCGTGTTGTTCGAGAGCAGGCCCGCGATGATGACCTCGCCGAGTCCCTTGGCCGCGACGGTCGAGCCCAGGGTCGCGGTGCCGACGTTGATGACCAGCGAGAGCCGCACGCCTTCCAGGATCAGCGGCAGGGCCAGCGGCAGTTCCACCTGGCGCAACCGTTGCCAGCCGCTCATGCCCATGCCGTCCGCCGCGTCGAGCACCGGCTGCGGGCAACTCTCGAGGCCCGCGATCGTGTTCTCGAAAATCGGCAGCAGGCCGTAGGCGAACAAGGCGATCAGCGTGGGTGCCTGGCCGAATCCCACGAGCGGCACGGCCACGGCGAGCACGGCGACCGGTGGGAACGTCTGCCCGACGTTCACCAGCGTGCGGGACAGCGGCAGGAACTGGGCGCCAGCCGGGTCGCGTCACGAAAATGCCGAGCGCAACCGCCACCGCGGTGCTCGCCGCCGCGGCGACCAGCACCGTCCACAGGTGCGAGAGCGCCAATTCCAGCAGGTTGCCCTGGTCGTAGATGGCTGGGGCGCCGTAGTCGTTCAAAGGCGCGAACACCGGCGCGAATGCGCTAGGGCGCGACCAGGAACGCGAGCAACAGGCCGAGGACGGCGAGACGCGCCCCCAGTGCAAAGCGGCTCATGCGGCCTGCCGTCCCCGCGCGAGGATGCTGGCCAGGGTCACGTGGCCGATGGGGTCGCCGTCGGGTCCGATGACCGTCGCTGCCGCCGCTCCGCTCCAGACGAGTTCGGCCAGGACTTCACGGAGCGTCACTGACCAGGGCAGCGCGGGGCCGTCCACCTTCCCCGGCTGCGGCGACTTCGCCTGCCGTCGTCAGCGACAGCAGCTTGAGCGACTTGTCGCCCGAGCCGATCAGTTGCGAGACGAACGGGTCCGCGGGCTGCGTGATCAACATGGCGGGCCGGTCATGCTGCAGCAGTCGCCCCTGGCTCATGACGGCGACGCGGTCGCCGAGACGGAACGCCTCGTCGATGTCGTGCGTCACGAGGATGATCGTCGTGCCGAAGCGTCGCTGGATGCCGAGCAGGTCGTCCTGCGCCTTGCTGCGGATGATCGGGTCGAGCGCGCCGAACGGCTCGTCCATCAGCAGCACGTTCGGCTTCGCCGCCAGGGCGCGGGCGACCCCGACGCGCTGCTGCTGGCCGCCCGAAAGTTCGTGCGGGAACTTCGTGCCGTACGCGGCCGGATCGAGCTGGAACAGTTCGAGCAGTTCGGTGATGCGTTCGCTGACGCGATCCTCGTCCCAGCCGAGCAGCCGCGGCACGGTCGCGATGTTGTCGGCGACGGTGCGATGGGGAAACAGGCCGAGGCCCTGGATCGCGTAGCCGATGCGACGGCGCAGCAGGTGCGCAGGCTCGGCCGTCGTGTCGTTGCCGTCGATGAGCACGCGACCGGAAGTCGGCTCGACCAGCCGGTTGATCATCCGCAGCAGCGTGGACTTGCCCGAGCCCGAGGTGCCGACGATCGTCGTGATCGTGCGCGGCTCGATGACCATCGACACGTCGTCCACGACCGTGGTCTCGCCGTAGCGCTTGCAGAGATTCTCGATCTGGATCATCGCGGCACCCGGCGTGTGAGATCGGTAGCGCGTCGAGGACGACCGAGGCGGAGAAGGCGAGCACGACCGTCGGGATCGCGCCGAGCAGCACCAGGTCGATGGCCGTCTGGCCGATGCCCTGGAAAACGAAAGCGCCGAAGCCGCCACCGCCGATCAGCGCGGCGATGGTGACCATGCCGATGTTCTGCACCAGCACGATGCGGATGCCCGTCAGGATCGTCGGCAAGGCGAGCGGCAGCTCGATCTGGCGCAGGACCTGGCCGTCGGTCAGGCCCATGCCACGCGCTGCGTCGACCGCCGCGGGAGACACCCGACCGAGACCGACCACCGTGTTGCCGACGATCGGCAGCAACGAATACAGGAACAGGGCAATGGCGGCGGGGGCCGCGCCGATGCCGCTCACGCCCAGCGCGGCCAGCGCCGGAAATGCGATCGCCAGGGCGGCGAGCGGCGCCATCAGGATGCCGAAGAGCGCAATCGACGGGATGGTCTGCACCATGTTCAGTACGCCGAGCACGGCGTTGCGCAGTCGCGGCTGGCGATGGCAAAGCACGCCGAGCGGCAGCGCGACGATGACTGCGGCTCCGAGGGAGCCCAGGGCCAGCAGCAGGTGTCGCTGCGCCTCGTGGGCAAACCGCGTGGCGTTCACGGCGTACTCGCGCATGATCGAGAGGTCGTCGAAAAAGCCCGAACCGAGGGCAGCGAGGGTCACGGCGAGGAAACCGACCAGCGTCGCTACGCGCAGCGCGGGGCCGGGCCGCATGCGCGTCAAGGCATCGGTGGCGAGCAGGCCGAGCGCGATCAGCACGATCCAGAATCCTGCTCCGGGTGCGACGCGCACGACGCGATTGCCGGCTGGCGTCAGGATGTCCGCCGCCGATGCGACCGTGATGACCAGCGCTGCCATGCCGATCAGGGCGGCCAGCAACCGAACGCGCGGGCTCTGGATGAACACGGCGACGGCAGCCGCGGCGGCCAGCGTGAAATACAGCGCGAACGCGGCGGTGGGCAGCAGATCCAGCAATGCGCGCGGCTCGCCCGGCACGATGCGGTTCGCCTTGAAGACGATCAGCGGCAGCAGTGCGAGGGCGAGCGCTCCCACCAGGCTCAGCAGCACGCCCAGCTGATCGATGCGCTGCACGCGGTGTGGCCTCTCTGGTCATCGGTTGCTGAGCGGGCCGATGAAGCCCTTGGCGCGCAGGTAATCCCCGGCGACTTCCTCGCGCGGACTCGCCGTCGATCTGCACGCGCGCGTTCAGGGCCTGCAGCGATTCGCGCGTAAAGCTCTCCATCAGTGGCCGCACGATGCCGGCGATCTCCGGGCGTGCCCGCAGCACGGCCTCGCGCACGATCGGCACCGGAGCATAGACGGGCTGGTCCTTCCGGTCGTCCTCGAGCAGGACGAGGTCGGCCGCGACGATGCCGCCGTCCGTGCCGTATACCATCGCCGTGTTGATCCCATTGGTGCGCGCGGCTGCTGCGCCGATCGTCGCGGCCGTTTCACCGCCCGCGAGCACGATCTTCTGCCGAGGCTCGAGGTGAAACGAATACGTCTTCTCCAGCGATCGCAGCGTGCCGCCATTGGCGAACTCGGCCGAGCACGCGAGCTTCACGGCGCCGCCTTCGCGCACCCAGCGCGCGAAGTCGCTCATGGTCACGAGCCGGTGCCGGGTGGCCAGGTCACGTCGCACGGCAAGCGCCCAGGCGTTGCTGGCTCGCGCCGGAGCCAGCCAGACGATGCGGTTCGCCTCGAGGTCGAGCTTCGAGCCCAGTTCGTAACCGAGTTGCAGGTCCTTCCACGCGGGATCGTTCGGCCGGTTGAAGAAGAAGCCGGCGTTGCCCGTGTATTCGACGTAAAGATCGATCTCTCCGGCCAGCAGCGCCTTGCGCACCACGGGCGTGGCGCCGAGCGTCATCCGGTCGAGCGTCGGAATGCCGCGATCCTCGAGCAGCAGGCGGATCATCTGGCCGAGCATCGCCGACTCGCTCGACAGCTTGGACGACACCACCACGGGCGGCACGGCCGCGTGCGCGACTGCGCCGATGAGCAGCAGCACCGCGAGAGTGATCGCCTTCAGGACACGCGCCAACGGCAGCCTCCACGCATGGCCCGCGGCCACGGTCGTGCCACGGTGTCCGGACTCGCGGAGGTCGTCAAGTCCAACACGCAGCGCGGCCGCGTCCGTGCTTGTCAATCACCGGTCGGCATGGTCACATCGCCCGTCCATCCGGGGAGCGATTGCATGAAGTCTTCTGCCAGGGCCGTGATCATCGGCGGCGGCGTCGTCGGTGCCAGCACCCTGTATCACCTGGCGCGGATCGGCTGGACCGACGTGCTGCTGCTCGAGAAGAGCGAGCTGACCTCGGGTTCCACCTGGCACGCGGCTGGCGGCATGCACACCTTCAACGGTGAAGCGAACATCTCGAGGCTGCAGAAGTACACCATCGACCTCTACCGCGAGATCGAGGAACTCTCCGGCCAGTCCTGCGGCCTGCACCCGAACGGCGGCCTGATGCTCGCCGCGACCCAGGGCGAACTCGACAGCCTGCAAGCTCATCTGTTCGCGCGCGCGTTACCTCGGGATGGAAACCGAGATGATCACGCTCGACGAGGCCGTCGAGCTGAATCCGCTGATCGACAAGCAGCACTTCATCGGCGCGTTGTGGCGCGCGGACGGCGGCCATTGCGATCCGTCGGGCACGACGCACGCGTACGTCAAGGCGGCGCGCAAGCTGGGCGCGTCGGTCGAGCGCTTCACGCGCGTGCTCGAACTGAACCCTCGTGCCGATGGCACCTGGGACGTCGTCACCGACAAGGGCACGGTGCACGCCGAGCACGTGGTCAATTGCGCGGGGCTCTGGGCCCGCGAAGTGGGGCAGATGGTCGGCATCGAACTGCCGGTGCTCGCGATGGAGCACCACTACCTGCTGACCGAAGACATCCCGGAGCTGCAGGGCCGGTCGCAGGAAATCGTGAACACGACCGACTATGCCGGCGAGATCTACATGCGCCAGGAGCGCGGCGGCGCGCTGATCGGCACCTATGAGCCGCACGGCAAGGTCTGGTCGCCCGTGAAAACGCCGGACGATTTCTCGATGCAGTTGCTGCCGGACGAGTTCGAGCGGCTGGCGCCGTACTTCGAGGTCGGCTTCGAGCACTTTCCGGCGCTCGGCCGCGCCGGCATCCGCAAGGCGATCAACGGTCCCTTCACGTTCGCGCCCGATGGCAATCCGCTGGTCGGGCCGGTGCGCGGGCTGCGCAATTACTGGGTGGCCTGCGCCGTGATGGCGGGATTCAGCCAGGGCGGCGGCATCGGCCTCGTGCTGTCGCGCTGGATGGCGGAGGGCGATCCGGGCCAGGACATCCTCTCGATGGACGTCGCGCGTTTCGGGCGCTTCGCGACGCCGAAATACACGTCGATCAAGGTGCCCGAGAATTACGGTCGCCGTTTCCGCCTGGCCTATCCGAACGAGGAATTGCCGGCAGCCCGACCCGTGCGTCGTTCGCCGATCTACGACCGGCTGCTCGAGGCGGGCGCGGTCATGGGCGCCAACTTCGGGCTCGAGCACGCGTTGTGGTTTGCGCCGCCGGGCGTCGCACCGACCGAGACGCCGACGTACCGGCGCTCCGAGGCCTTCCCGATCGTGCGCGAGGAATGTCGCGCGGTACGCCGCACTGCCGGACTCTATGAGACGAGCAACTATGGCAAGTACGAGATCACGGGTCGCGGTGCCCGCGCGTGGCTCGACAAGGTCTTTGCCTGCCGCATCCCGCAGCCCGGACGCCTCGGCCTTGCGCCGATGCTGAATCCCGCCGGCCGCATCGTGGGTGACCTGTCGATCGCGTGCCTGGCCGAGGATCGGTACTTCATCGTCGGCTCGGGCTTCGCCGAGGAGTTCCACCTGCGCTGGTTCTGGACCTGCGAGCCGCCGGCCGACGTCTTCGTGCGCTCGGCGGCCTCGACCCTGTGCGGGTTCTCGCTCGCCGGCCCGAACTCACGCGAGATCCTGCAGCGCCTCGTGCGCAAGGATCTCTCCGCTGCCGCCTTCAGGTTCTTCGACGTCACCGAGACGGCCGTCGGCTACGCGCCCGCGATCGTCACGCGGGCCGGCTTCACGGGCGAACTCGGCTACGAGATCTGGACCACGCCGGATTACTTCGCGTCGCTGTATGACGACCTGCGCGAGGCCGGGCAGGCATCGGGCTCTGACGCTGTTCGGCGGCCGCGCGCTGTCGTCGCTGCGTCTCGAAAAGAACTACGGTTCGTTCAACAAGGACTTCCGGCCCGACTACACGCCGGGCGAGACGGGGCTCGATCGCTTCGTGGACTTCGGCAAGTCGGAGTTCATCGGGCGTGAAGCGGCATTGGCCGAACGCAGCACGGGACCGAAACGTCGCTTTGTCGTGATGGAGGTCGAGGCGCACGATGCCGACGTCGTCGGCTACGAGTCGATCATGCAGGACGGCAAGGCCGTCGGCTACGTCACGTCGGGTGCGTACGGGCACTGCGTCGAGCGCAGTCTCGCGGCGGGTTACGTGCCGACAGCGCTCGCGCGGGACGGCGAGCGTTTCGAGATCGACATCCTCGGCAATCTTTGTGCGGCGACAGTGCGCTTGCAGCCGCTCTACGACCCTGAAGGCCGGCGATTGCGGGGGTGAGACCGCTTCGGTCGGCAGGCCGAGCAGCGGGTTCAGTCCTTGCGGCCGAACCAGCGACCAACGCGCGCGCAATAGTCCGTGTACGTCGCGCCGAACAGCGTCGTCAAGCGCAGCTTCTTCCGGCTCGATCTGCAGTCGCGTGATGACGCAGTACGGACAGCGGCAGCGCGACCCATGGGCTCAGGCTGCCGAGCAGCACGGCCCATCCGCACAGCGCGAGCGCGAAGCCGAGGTACATCGGGTTGCGGCAGTAGCCGAAGATGCCGGAACTCACCAGCGCACTCGCCTTCGGCGGGCGCCAATCGGATTGACCGTCGTGTGGGCGCGCCGGAACTGCAGCGTGGCCGAGGCAATCATCGCCGCGCCGGCCCGACCAGCAGCCACCCGACGCGATTCACGCGGCGGTTGCAGCAGTGGTCGCGAGCGGCGCCAGTCGGTGCAGCGCCCACATCAGGCCCCCGCACAACAGCGAGCCAGAGGAGTGGCGGAATGCGCAGGCGCAGGTTCACTGCGCGGGTGCGGCTTGCCCTGATGCATCAAGCTGAGTCCTGTGGCGTGCCTGCGCTGGAAGCCTTTCCACAGCGTGACGTCGCCGCCCGGACTGCGGGCGCTCCATGGGGTCCCCTGGGGTGCGTCCCACTTGCCCTTGCTCGACTCCACGACCAGGCCATCGATGTACGCGCTGCGACTGGCATCGTCCTTCACGTAACGGTCGAGGAACGCCGTGACGAAGTGCAGGCTGATGCCGATCAGGCGGTCCTTGCGCCACACCGCATCCTCGAACCAGTCCTGGTTCCACAGGTCTGTCCGCATCTCGGGCGGCGCCGGGCCGAGGCCTAGCGCGTGACCGCCGCCCAGGAACGTGAGCAGGTAACGATTCGAGTTGATTGCCTGGTCGAAGTACGCGCGCGCACCGGTCGTGTAATCGACGGTGAGGTCATGATCGCCAGCGATCAACAGCAGCGGCGACTTGATGCCCGCGACGCCTTCGGCACCGAACGCGCCGAACGCACCGCCCGCTGGCGCAAACGCGACGACCGCCTTCACGGACGGTGCGAGGAGTGCGGCGCTGAGTGCGCCGCCGCGTGCGTACGGCTGCAGGAGTCCACCGGGAACGTTCGAGACGAGACCGCCTGCAGGGTCGAGCGAGGCGCCAGCGGCGGCCAGCACGCCGTAGCCGCCCATCGAATAGCCGATCAGCGCGGTGCGTGTCGGGTCGACTTCGCCGGACTTGCCCAGCGAATCCTGCAATTCCCGCGCGACGAACGCGATGTCGAGCGGGCGGCGCAGGGCCGCCTGCGGAAAGCCGGCCGGGTTCAGGTACATGTCTTCGTGCCGGATCGCAGCGACGACGTAGCCCTTCGACGCGAGGTTCTCGGTGAGCCAGCTCATGCCAACCGGGACGTTGCCGTAGCCGTGCGCCACGATCACGAGCGGAAAGCGGCTGCCGTCGGGCTTCGCATCACGCACCGCCAGGCCCGGGATCCTGAATTTCGCAGGGGGCGCGGGCGGTTCGGATTCCATCGCGTCTTCGTAAGTGACCGGCGTCGCGCCGGCCACGGCCCTGGCGGGATACCAGATCTCGACCTTGAGGCTGCGGTCGTGCTTGCGCCGGGACACCGGTCTTGGGATCGATCGCGCCGAGGTCGAGCTGGTCGCGGTCGACCAGCGTGATCGAACGCACGCCCACGGCGTACTTGCCGAGCGCGGCGAGTTCGGGCGCATCGATGCCGGTCCGGCTCGGTGCGTCGGCGGCCGTGGCGATTGCAGCCGCAGCAAAGTTCAGCGCCAACAGGCCGCTCGCGAGCAGTCGCTTCGTTATTTTCATCGTGGATTCTGGCCTCTTGATCGGGACGCGGGACCGGCGATGCGAGAACGGGCCCGGTGGGTCCGCCGACCGGTACTATAGCGGACGAACGTAGAACACCAAGGCGGCCGCGCAGGCCCCGGACGTTGCGACTGCAGGGGGCCCGCTTGAACGCTCTTCCGATTGACCGGACGGACGCCGAATACAAGCGCCTGCGCAGGCAGGTCTTCTTCGCGATCTTCGTGGGTTACGCCGCGTACTACCTGGTGCGCATGAACCTGTCGCTCGCGATCCCCGACATCCTGCGCGAATACCCCGGCTACACCAAGGCGCAGCTGGGCACGGCGATGACCGCGCTGTCGATCGCTTACGGCGTCTCGAAGTTCCTGATGGGCTCGGTGTCCGACCGCAGCAATCCCCGCTGGTTCATGCCGCTTGGCTTGCTGCTCTCGGCCGCCGTGACCGCTTCGTTCGGCCTGTTCAAGGGCATCTACGCCTCGTTGACGCTGATCATCCTGCTGCAGGCCCTGAACGGCTGGTTCAACGGCATGGGCTGGCCGCCCTGCGGCAAGACCATGGTGCACTGGTTCAGCGCGAATGAACGGGGACGCGTGGTGTCGCTGTGGAACACGGCGCACAACATCGGCGGTGGCCTGGTCGCGGCGCTGGCAGTCGCAGGCGTCGCCCTGTTCGGTGACTGGGGCGCCAAGTTCTACTTCAACGCCCTGGTGGCGGCTTCGATTGCCGTGCTGGTGTACGTGTTGCTGCGCGATTCACCGCAGACCTGCGGCCTGCCGTCGATCGAGGTGCACCGCAACGACATGCCGGCGAATTATTCCGAGCACTCCGAGCGCACGCTCGGCTTCCGTGAAATCTTCTTCTCGCACGTGCTCAATAACCGGCTGCTCTGGGCCATCGCCGCGGCGAACGCGTTCGTGTACTTCGTGCGCTACGGCGTGCAGAACTGGATCCCGACCTACCTCCAGACGGCGAAGGGTTTCTCGTTCCACGAGTCGAGTGCGGCGTGGTTCATGTTCGAGTACGCCGCGATTCCCGGGCACGATCCTGTGCGGCTGGGCGTCGGACCGCATCTTCGGAGGTCGCCGAGGCCCGGCGACCATCCTGTTCATGGGGCTCACGCTGATGGGCCTGGTCGTCTACGGATTGAATCGCACCGGGCCGCTGTGGATCGACATGGCCTCGCTGATCGTCATCGGCTTCTTCGTGTACGGCCCGATCATGATGATCGGCCTGCACGCGCTCGAGCTCGTGCCGAAGAAGGCGGCGGGCACGGCGGCGGGCTTCACCGGCTTCTTCGGCTATGCGTTCGGTTCTGCCATCGCCGGCACGGGCGTCGGCTGGATTGCCGACCACTGGGGCTGGGGCGGCGTGTTCGCGACGATGATCTTCTGTTGCGTGATGGCGATGGGGTTCGTTTCGCTCACGCTGAAGCAGCGAGCGCGACGCCGGCGGTCAGTGAGGCGATCGGGATCTCTCCGGTCGAGCGGAAAGGCAGACACGCGCTCTGGCTGCAGGCGGTCGATCCGGGGCCTTGCCCAGAGCTTGGAAAGGCAGACACGCGCTCTGGGCAAGGCCCCGGATCGACCGCTTGCGACATGCGACGCGGTCACATCGCATGAGCCGTCTGCGGAGAGATTCGCAAACCGGCAAGTTTCATTGCTCGGTCACCAGATCGGCTCGATGGACTGTCGGTGAGGGCGTTCGTTCCGGGTCTTCTCCGGGCGAGCGTGTCTGCCTTTCCGCTCGCCCGGAGAAGACCCGGAACGAACGCTTCATCGAGCGCGCCGTACACCGCGCTTCAGGGTCGCGCCGGAAATTGCGGCAGTTCGACGGCGTCGATCCAGATCGGGTTCGAGTACGCCTTCAGGCCGGCGATGTCCTCGACCTCGAGCGAATACCAGGTGCGTCCCGTCGCCGTCGGCTTGAACTCGACGCGCGCTTCGCGCGGCCCGTCGCTGAAGACCTGCGTGAATGCCACGGTGCCCGCGCCGATCAGCCTGACCTGCTTCAGCCCGGTCGCTGACCGCAGCCCGAACGCCAGCGGGAAGGGTGTGCCCGGCTTCACCTTCAGTTCGCTGCCGAACATCACGGCCGGTTCGATCAGCGGGCCGTAGGTCACATAGGCGTGGCCGTTCTTCACGGCCTCGGCGTAGGAGGCCGGCGTGAGTGGACCGTCGACGTGACCGAACGTCCGGATGCGTCCCGACTCGTGGTTCCAGACGTCGTGCACGTCCGTGCCGCCCGACAGGTAGTAGCGATGGCCGGCGTTCCAGAGGAGTCCCATCGCCCGCATCACGTCGGTGTCGTACGGCACGTCCGAGTTGATTTCGGCAAGGTCGAAAGCGGGGTTGAAGCCGCCCGGCACGAGCCCGGCGCCGAGGCTTGCGAAGTAGCCGTACGGAATGAACGGATGATTCGACTGCACGACGATTGCACCCTGGCGACGCGCTTCGCCGAGCACTTCGTCGATGGTGGCCGTTGCCGTGTCGATCGCCAGCTTCTGGCCCGGCTTGAGCGGCCACGCATTGAAGTGGCCCCACGACGGCGACAATTCGAGCGAGGGAATGAACGGGCACGCCGCGCGCGTCGGCGATCTTCTGCAGCGGCGCGTGGTTCGCCGTGGAATCGTGATCGCTGACGAACAGCAGGTCGAGCCCGGCGGCCAGCTGCGAACGGGCGAGGTACTCGGGCGGCGTGACGCCTTCCGCCTGGTCGGCGTGGTGGTGCAGGTCGGCTGAATACCATCCGCTCGCGGGCGGATCGAACAACCGCGTGAGCGCCACCTTCGCCGCTGCGGTCTGGCCCGGTCGCACGTCGAGTGTCACCGCCTGGTTCGGACCGAGGAATCCGCCACCCGACGAAACGGTGAAACCGTAACTGCCCGGCGCCATCGCGGCCTGCAGCCGGCCCTTGCGGTCGAGTTCGGTGAAGAACGTGTTGCGGCCGAGGAACTCGACCAGTTGCCGCTGGCCCGCGGTGATGCCGATGCGGGCGTCGAGCGGCTGCGCGGTGCGTGCGTCGACGACGGTGAAGTCGACTCGGCCCGGCGGCTCGACGTCGCTGAAATCCGCACGTCGTCACGGCACCCGCGGTGACCTTGACGGGCACTGGCTTGCCCTGCGAATAGCCCTTTGCCCGTCGCGTAGATCTCGTAGTCGCCAGCGGGCAATCGCACGTCGTAATGACCGTCGTGGCCGAAGCTCCAGGCATAGGGCGTGCCCTGCTTCGCGATGACTACGACCGGCTCATGCACCGGCTTGCCGTCGCGAGCCGTGACCGAGCCGCGCAGCGTGCCCGCTGGCAAGTGGCCGCGCTCGATCTCGGCTGCGACGGCCGGGCCCAGGTCGCCACGCGCACCGACCTGCAGCCACGCATCGAAGGTGCGTGACTCGCCCGGTTGCAGCGTGTGCTGCAGCAACAGGTCCTTGGAGCGCGAGCCGACGAAGTTCATGTACGGCGCATGGAGCGTGATGCTCCAGTCCTCGTCGTAAGCGACGGCGCGATCGGCCAGCGCGCCGGTCGACTTTCCTTCCTGCAGGTCGCCGAGACCGGGGATGCCGAAGAAATAGCCGGCACTGGGCCACAACGTCTGGCCCGACAGCAGGTCGGCGAGTGGCGCGTCGCCGCCGTTGGTCATGACGGTCTGCATCTCGATCCGGTCGGCATTGGAGCGGAGCGTGTACGTGGTCGCGATCGTGACCGTGCCCCAGTCGCGCGTTGCCTTGACGACGACTTGCTGCGGCCCGCGCTCGACGATGTCCACCTTCTGGTAGGTGTTGGGCCACGCCGACCAGTTGTTCGGAATGAAGTCGGCGAAGACGACACGGTCGCGTGCTGGCTTGCCCGTCCACCACGGGCCCGATGTCGACGATTGCGCCGCGAGGCACGCCGTACGGAACCGGGCTCTCGACGGCGAGTGCGAACGCGAGCTTCTCGTTCATCACCGTGATGTCGCGCGCTGCCGTTGCCTCGCCGTCGGGGATCGGCGTGGGCCCGATGATCACCTGTGCGGCGGCGTGCGCGGGACTCGGGTGCGCGGCTGCGATGAGCAGTGCGAGCAGGAGGGGTCGCCCGGAAGCGCTGCCAGTCACGTTCGTCATGCTCGCCCCATCATGGCGTGGCCGTTGGCTCACCGCAGCAACGGCCGCAGGGCTGCGATCAGGCGGTCGACGTCGTCCGCCGACGTGTAGTGCACCAGCGAAACGCGGACCACGCCATCGGCCGTGTCGATCCCGAGCGCCTGCAGCAGCCGCCACGCATAGAAGTTGCCAACGCCCGCGCCGATGCCGAGCCGCGCGAGTTCCGTGGCGATGGAGGCGGATGACTGGCCGATTACAGTGAAAGCGACCGTGGGCGTGCGTGCCGCTGCGGCGGTCGAGCCGATCAGGCGCACCTTGCGGCAGCTGGCGAGAAAATCGAGCAATGGCTGCAATCGTTCGCACTCGTAGTCGCGGAACAACTGCCGGACGGCTGCGGCGCGCCCCGGCTGCGCAGGGCCGCGTAGCCATGGCGGGACGCGACGGCTTCCATGTAGTCGATCACGCCATTGATCGCAGCCACCTGCGGGTGATCGGGCCCGGCAGGGGTGAAGCGGCCCGCAAGCGCGTTGCCTTTGAAAAAATGGGCCTGGGAGGGCAACTGCTCCGCAAGTGCCTTGCGCACGTACATGGCGCCCACGTGCGGGCCGTAGACCTTGTAGAGCGAGAACAGGTAGATGTCGGCGCCGAGTGCCGCGACGTCGGGCAGACCATGCGGGCAGAAGCAGACGCCATCCACGACGGCCAGCGCGCCGGCGCGATGCACGAGGTCCGTGATTTCCCGCACCGGAGTGGATCGTGCCGACCACGTTCGAGCAGTGCGTGAACGCGACCAGGCGGGTTCGCGCACCCAGCAGCGCTTCCAGGTCCCGGATGTGCAGCGCGCCGTCCGCATCGACCGACCAGGTGCGCACGACGATGCCATCGTCCTGCAGCCGGCTCCAGGCGCCGACGTTCGCTTCGTGATCCTGGTTCGTGACGATCACTTCGTCGCCGCGCTGCAGGTGCCGTCGAAACGCCTGCGCGAGCACGTACGTGTTCTGCGACGTCGACGGGCCGAAATGCAATTCGTCCGTGGCTACGTTGAGCCATGCGGCCATGCGCTCCCTGGCGCGGTCCATCTCCGCGCCGGCACTGGCCGAAGGTTCGAACGCGTAATACGGCTGCACTTTCGTCGCGCGATAGAAGTGATCCAGTGCAGCGATCACCTGCCCGCAGGCGAACGAACCGCCGGCGTTCTCGAAGTGCGCGAATCCGGCGAGGCTGCGCTCGGCGAATGCAGGAAACTGCGAACGGACGAAGGTCAGGTCAAGTGTCGTCACGGGTTGCAGGTCCTTATCGACTCAGGCGCCGAGCGCGCCGGGCAAGGCGGCCAGGAACAGGTCGACCTCTTCGCGACGCCCGATCGTTACGCGCGACCACGTGTCGTAGCCCTCGAACGGCCGGCCGACCTTGATGCCCTTGGCGAGCATGCGGTCCCGGAATTGCTGCACCGGCATCCCTGTGTCGAAGAACACGAAGTTGCCCTGCGCGTCGGTGTGCGGACGCCCGATGCGATCGAGCGCTGCATGCACGCGGGTGCGGTCGGCCAGGATGGCTTTGCGCGTGCTCTCGAGGAACACCGGCATCACCGTAGCTTGCCAGCGCAGCGTCGACGCCCGTCGAGTTGGGCCACACGAGCGACAGGTCGGCGAAGCGCTTCGCGATGGCCGCGGACGAGATCGCATAGCCGATGCGCAGTCCCGCGAGCCCGTGAATCTTCGAGAACGTCCGCAGCACGATCAGGTTGGGCACTTTCTGCACGAGGGACGTAGCGGTGCCGACGCCCCCGCCGTCGACGAAATCGATGTAGGCCTCGTCCACGACCACCGTGGTCGTGGCAGGCACCGACCGCACGAATGTCTCGAGCGCGTCGCGCGAGACGGCGGTTCCGGTCGGGTTGTTGGGATTGCAGACGTAGACCAGGCTGGTCCGCTCGGTAACGGCGGCGCGCATCGCGTCCAGGTCATGACGATGAGCGGAGTCCGGCGCGACCCACCGCACCTTCAGGCCCAGGCGTCCTGCGAACTCTGGCAATTCTTCGTATGTGGGTTTCGAGGCGACGAGTTCGCTGCCCGGCATGGTCGTCGAAGCGAGCAGGGCCGCCATGCGCAAGAGTTCGCCCGACCCCGAACCGACCGACGACCTGCGCGACCGGAACTCCCTCGCGTGCCGCTACCTGTGCCGCCAGCGTGTCGATCGACGAGTACGCATAGCGCGGCGCTTCACCGATGCTCGCAAGGATCGCCTGGCGGGCCGCCGGTGATGGGCCGTAGGGGTTCTCGTTGCCGTTCAGCAGGATCGTGCCCGGCGGTGGCGCCGCCGGTCTTGCCCTCGCGAAGCTGAGTTGCGGGGCCAGTGGCGCGAACAGGGCGGCCGCCCCGAGGAGCGCGCTGCGGCGTGTCAGGCGCGGCGGAGGGAGGGCGGCTTCGTCGGCACGGCTGACAGGCGATTCGGTGGGCATGAACGTCTCCTCGGGCGACGAGCGACGCTACCACGCTCGGCGCGGTTCGTGACACGGTCTGCGGTTCGGACGGTGGCGCAGGAAGCGCCGCCTGGCTCGCACTACCTCGGAACGACGGTCCTGCGGTAGGCGTCGAGCTCGGCCTGATAACGCGCCCGCTCTTTTTCGAGCTCCTCGATCTCCGCCTTGAGCCGGCCGATGCGTTCAGCTGCCTGCTTGGTGTCCAGCACGCCCTGGGTGCGTTGCTCGGGCGTGGCCTTGGTATCGATCACGTCGAACGCGCTTTCCGCCACGCGGTCTTCGAGGCGCCGGATCTCCCGGCGCTTGTCCTCGATCTGCTCGTCTGCCGCCGTGACTCGGCGTTCGCGCACGTACAGCGCACGCCCGTCGTCGTAGGCTTGCTCAAACGCCGGCGCGAGCTCGGCGGGGCAGGTGTCGTAATAGGTGTAGCCGTTCGCGCCCGCCCGATAGCCGTTGTGCGGCTGGCAGTATTCGCGCAGCCCCGCTTCGCGTCCTGCGAGGTAGGCGTTGAGGTCCGGAGTGACTCCGTACTCCGCACACGCGCGCCGATGCTCCCCGATGCGGTCACCCGGCTGTCCGGCCACGCCGTCTTCGTAACCCACGGTGCGCCAGTCGACGGTGCGGCATTCGTCCTTGCTCATTTTCGCGGCGCAGGCCCCGAGCAGCAGCGTGCTGCAGGCAAGCGCGAGCGTCGTTGACTTCCGGGAGCGGGCAGGGCGCGACACAGGCAGAATCCACGAATATGCAGGATGCATGACGGCAGGGACGTTAGACCTGTCGGGTAACATGGCGGCGTGCCGTGGGTCACGGTATCGCGCCCTCCCCCACGTCGCGCCTTGCGCCGGCTAGGCGATCCAGCCCCGTGCGATCGCCTTGCGGGCGAGCAGCACCAGGCCGATCGCGACCAGCAGCACCAGCCCCTGCAGCACCACTACGGTCGAACCGTTCGTCTGCACGACGTCGCTCAGCACGAACAGGCCGAAGTCCTGCACGACCAGGGCGACCAGAGACGCGACCAGCAGCGGCAGCGCCCAGCGCTTGCGCCAGATGAGGCCGACGCAACCCAGCGCACCGCCCCAGACCGCGATGGCCGTGGCAGCGACGGCCCAGGCCGGTCTCGATTCGTACAGCGCCTGCTGCGCTGCGCTCATCTTCGCGATGTCATCGGGCGTGAGCATCACGTCGCTCAGATACGCCCCGCACCCCATCAGGTTCCAGAGCAGCGCGGCAATCGTCACCGGCAGGTACCACTTCGGCGCTGTGTTCATCGCAGCCTCCCCGTCTTGATGTCTGCTACAAGCCCAGCTCGCCATCGTTCGCGGCGTGTTCGTACTTGTTCCGTGGTGGCCAGGGTCGTGACCGCCAGTCGGGCGTGAACGTGAACGAAGACTGCTTGACGCCCCGGCAGGAAGGCGCCGTTACCCGCGCCCATCGCGTAGTCGTAGTAGAGCTTGACGATCTCTTCCTTGCAGACTTGCTGCGCAGCCGGGTGCGCGAGGCAGGCGTCGATCCAGCGCTGCACCCGCGCGTAGCGTCCGTCCAGCGGCAACTGGAAGTCCTCGTAATATTCGAGGAACCAGAAGCGCATGAAGAACGGCGTGAAGACCGTCTCGGCCCAGCCAAAGTCCTCGAAGAGGAAGGGGCCTGCAGGTGAATGCTGCAGCAGGAAGTCGTCGAGCTTTTCGTACTGCTTCAGCATGCCGGAGCGCCATGCATCACGCCTGTCGGGATCCTGGTTCAATCACCCAGCCGTAGCCCTGGTTGCAGAAGTCGCCTTCCAGGCGCGTGAGCATGTTCTCGACCGCGCGCCGGTACGGATCGTGCTGTGCCACGGGTTGCTCAGGGAAGACATCCTCGAAGTACTGCAGCAGGACGAGGCTTTCCTTGAGGATGCGCCCGTCGGCCAGTTCGAGAATCGGCAGTGCCGTCGTGCCGCGCGACTTCTGCAGCAGCCAGTCGGGGCGTGGCTGCGTGATGTCGACGACGACGAAGTCGACGTCCTGGCGACGGCCTTTCAGCTCGAGCTGGATCTCCACCCGCTGTGAGAACGGGCAGACAGGGATGTGATAGACGATCGGCTTCATCAACCCGGCGCGAGCGGCATCAGCTTGCGCGCCGCCGGTTCGGCCGCCGCGCCCGCAACGTCTCGCGCGGTCCGCCTTCCGGCGGTGGCGGCAGCTCCGGCAACGGCGCCTCGGCTGTCATGCCGGCCACGATCATGCGGCGCATTTCCGCATCGGCGGCTGCGTCGGTCTCGATCGGCGTGTAGGACTGCAGGCGATTCTCGACCTCGGCGCAGGTGCGCTGGTACAGGTCCCTGGCGCCGGCTTTTTCCCAGGTCTCGCGATTCTCGCGGTCGATCACCGGGTTCGTGAGGTAGAGCTCCTGCGGCCAATGGCTCAGCGTGTGCGGCGACGTGATCAGGTGGTCGTTGGCCAGCAGGTCTTCCACCAGCTGCTTCGCCGGCAGGTCTTCGATGATGGTCATGTCGCGCACGAAGTGCAGGCACTGGCCGCACACCTCGTTGTCGAACACGAGCTTCGGCAGGCTGAACGTGAGCACGAAGTCGAGCATGCCCGGGCCCGAGACCGAATTGACGCCGGCGATCGCCGCCAGCAGCGCGCTGCTGAACGTCTCGCCGCCGGCCTGCGCGTCGAGCGACTTGCCGTCGCTGAGCGCCATGTAGGCCTGTGTCGGCAGGCCGAGCGACTTGGCCACCGCGACGTAAGCGACGTTGAGGTGCTGTGCCTCGATGGCCGCCATCGGCGAACTCGCGGACTTCATGTGGAACGTCGCCGGGGCGCCGCCGAACAGCACGGGCGCGCCGGGGCGGACGATCTGCGCCATCGTGATGCCGGTCAGCACGTCGGCCACGTGGAACACCAGCGCGCCCACGAGCGTCACCGGCGCGATCAGCCCCATCAGCGTGACGGGCACGATCTCGACGGGAATGCCGGCCTCGACGCAGTCGAGCATGTTCTGGCACGAGTCCTCGCCGTAGCGGAAGTTACCCGTCGCGGTGATCGTGAAGATCGACATCGGCTTCGCGATCAGCTCGGCCCGGTCGCGGCGGAACAGCTGCATCATGTCGCGCATGCGCGGCACGCCGTGTTCGGTGAACGCTCCGGAGACCATCGGCTTCTTCGACGTCGTGAGCAGCATGTACAGGCGCCACGCGTCCGACACCTGCGACTCGATGTCCTTGTTGGTCGAGAACGCCGTGGCCAGGTAGGCGATGTGCTCGAGGCCATCGCAGAGCCGCGCGTACTCGATGAAGTCGATCGAGTTCGACAGCCGTGTTTCGCCCGTCCGGTGGTCGAGGATCTTGAGGCCGCTCGAGCCGGGCACGTAGTGGACGTTGTTGCCGCCCAGTTCCGCGTGGGGCTCGCCTTCGCGGTTGAAGAGCGTGAACGACTTGGGCGCCGTGGCGATGGCGCGATCGACCACCTCCGGCGGGAACAGGACGCGCGCGCCATCCGGCGTGGTCTTCAGCCCGTGGTCGAGCAGCCGCTTGCGCATGCTGGCGCCGCGGATGTCGATGCCCGTTTCGGCGAGGATGCGCTTGGCCTCCGTGACCACCTTGGCGCACAACTCGGGGCTGATCACGTTCAGCGTCGGTCTCATCCTGCTTCTCCCGCGGGGCCCGGCTTGGGGGCGCCTTGTCTCGCTCGATTGGCGAACCCGGGATTATCCAAGGGCGGCGCGCCTTAAGCTACTCCGCGCGTCCGCCTGCGCCCGTTATCGTGGGCTATAGTCTGCGCTCAACCAGGGGGACTCATGATGACAACACGAAACGTCACGCTGCAGGTCAATCGCAGCTCGCACGGCGCAACACGAGTCATCGACGACCCGGATGGCGCCTCTCGCCCCTGGCCAGGTGCGCTTCAGGATCGAGCGTTTCGCCCTGACCGCCAACACGGTGACCTACGCCACGACCGGCGATACGCTCGGTTACTGGGACTTTTTCCCGACTGGCGAGCCGGGCTGGGGTTGCGTGCCCGCCATGGGCTGGGCGGAGGTGGTCGAGTCGCATGCACGCCGACGTCGCCGGCGGCCGCTACTACGGCTGGTACCCGATGGCCCGCTACGTCGACATGACCGTCTACGCCGAACACGGATGGATTGCGTGACGACGGGCCGCATCGAGCCGCCCATGCTCCCGTGTACCGGGCCTACACGGCGACGACTCGCGATACGCTCTACCAGGCGGGGACCGACGCGGAGGATCGCCATGCGCTGCTGCGCGGACTGTTCCTCACCGGCTGGCTCGCCGAAGATTACTTCGCCGACAACGACTGGTTCGGTGCGCGACGCGTGCTGGTGTTGTCCGCATCGAGCAAGACCGCGATCGGATTTGCGCACTGTGCAGACGCCCGCGCGGGCATCGAAGTCATCGGTGTGACGTCGGCGCGCAACCATGCGTTCACGCACGCGCTCGGTTGCTACGACGAAGTGGTCACCTATGACGACGTGGCGGCCATCCCGGCGGCGCCGATCGTTGCGATCGACATGGCCGGCAGCGGGCCCGTGCTGGCGTCGGTGCACTGCGCATTTCGGCGACCAGTTGCAGCACTCGATGGCGATCGGCCGCAGCCATCACGAAGCGCCGTCGCGCGTGTCCGCGCATGCCGGGGCCGAAGCCCGCGTTCTTCTTCGCGCCGACGCAGGTCAAGAAGCGCGTGCAGGACTGGGGTCCGCGCGGCTACCAGGAACGGGTCGTTGCCGCGCTCAGCGGGTTTCGTCGACTGGAGTCGCGCGTGGCTGCGTGTGCAGCATTCGCACGGCGCGGCGGCCGCGCAGGCGACATGGACTCGAGGTCCATGCTGGCCGCGTCGCAGCCGACATCGGGCACATCGTTTCGCTCTGGGATTGAACTTCGCGGCTGAACGACCGGCGCATCGTCGGTCGAACCGACTGCGCCATCGAGGAATCCGTCTTTGTTCATGAAATTTGCACTGGCTGTCTCGGCAGCCGTCCTGGTTGCGTCCCCGGTGCTGGCGGAGCAGGTCGGGGATCCCGTTCAGCTGGCTCGAAGAAATCGAAGGCGCCGCAGGCGCTCGACTGGGCGCGCGCCGAGAATGCGCGGTCGCTGCCCGTCCTCGAGAGCGACCCGCGCTTTGCCGCGATGCGCGCGGAGGCGCGTGCGATCCTGACCTCACCCGCCCGCATTCCGACCGGCTCGATCCACAACGGCGCCGTGTACAACTTCTGGCAGGACGACGTGCACGTGCGCGGGGTGTGGCGCAGGGCCAGTGTCGAGAGCTATCGCAAGGGCAAGCCCGCGTGGGAGACGCTGCTCGACGTCGATCGACTGGCGAAGGAGCGAGGGCGAAAACTGGGTCAGCGGGCAGTTCGAGTGCCTTTCGCCCGAGTATCGCCGGTGCATGGTCGAGCTGTCGCGTGGCGGTGGCGACACTTCGACGTGGCGCGAATTCGATACGGCCACCAAGTCCTTCGTGAAGGACGGGTTCGCGATCCCCGAGGCGAAGTCCGACGTGTCGTGGGTCGACGCCGACACGCTCATCGTGGGCACGAACTGGGGCGCCGGGACGCTGACGGACTCGGGCTATCCGCGCATCGTGAAAGTGTGGCGGCGCGGCAAGCCGCTGGCCGCGGCGCCCGACGCTCTTCGAAGGCACGAAAGAGGACGTCGCGGTTCGCTCCTTCGTCGACCAGGACGGCGGTGCGCAGCCATTCGTCGTTCGCGCCGTGTCGTTCTTCGAGGCGGAATATCACTACGCGCCCGGCCTCGAAGCGACCTCGAAGCTCCCGCTGCCGCTGAACTCGGATATCGAGGGCGTGCTCGACGGGCGCGCGATCTTCACCTTGCGGGAAGCCTGGAATTACCAGGGCAAGGTGTACGGCCAGGGATCGGTCGTCGCGTACGACCTGAAAAGCGGTGCGGCGGAGCCGGTGTTCGCTGCCAACGAAACGCAGTCGATCGAGAACGTCGCCATCGGCAAGACGGGCCTGGTCGTGCAGTACCTCGAGAACGTTTCCGGCAAGGCGGCACGCGTCGCGCGCACGAAGCAGGGCGAGTGGCGGGCCACTCCGATCGAGCTTCCCGCGAACGGCGTGCTGAAGATCGCGTCCGCGGGCGGCGGCACGGACGATGCGATGCTCTCGTTCGAGAGCCTGACTTCGCCCCTCACGCTCTACTACGTCGGCAAGGGCAACGCGATCAGGAAGATCTTCGCGACACCGGCGGCCTACGACGCATCCGATGTCGTCGTCGAGCAGCGCTTTGCAACGTCGACCGACGGCACGAAGATTCCGTACTTCGTGATGGGCAGGAAGGCAGTGCTGGCGCAAGGCAACGCGCCGACGGTGCAGTACGCCTATGGCGGCTTCCTGGCGGCGACCCTGCCGGTCTATTACGAAGATCCGTCGCGGCCGCAGCACGGCGCGCTCGCGGGCAAGCTCTGGGTGTCACGCGGCGGCGTGCTCGTGCTGTCCAACATCCGCGGCGGGTCGGAGTTCGGCCCGCGCTGGCACGATGCGGGACTCAGGGCGGACCGGCAGAAGGTGTTCGATGATTTCATCGCCGTCTCGGAAGACCTGATCCGCACGGGCGTCACAGCGAAGGGCAGGCTCGGTGCCATCGGCCGCTCGAACGGCGGCTTGCTGATGGGCGTGGTCATGAACCAGCGGCCGGACCTGTATGCAGCCATCGTCTGCGGCGTGCCGCTGCTCGACATGCAGCGCTACACCAAGCTCGGCGCGGGCGCATCGTGGGTCGCGGAGTATGGCGATCCGGACACGACCGACTGGTCGTACATGTCGCAGTGGTCGCCGTACCAGAATCTCCGCGCCGACGTCGCGTATCCGCCGGTCTTCTACTACACCTCGACCAGGGACGACCGGGTGCACCCGGGTCACGCGCGCAAGGCCGCAGCGAAGCTCAAGTCGTTCGGGCGTGATTACTACTATTACGAAAACATGGAGGGCGGCCACGGCGGCACGGCTAACCAGGACCAGCTCGCGTACCGGATCGCGCTCGAGTACACCTATTTCGCAAGGCAGCTGATCGGCGACGCCCAGTAAACCGGCGGCCCGCTGCGCCGCGCATGACCGAGGCCATGCCCGGCAGGCTCCGGTCATTCCACCACGAACACCACTGCGGTCCGTGCAGGCACGGTGAACCGACCGGTCCCGGCGTCGTAGTGCGATTGCTCGGCGGCCCGGCGATCGGCCGCGCCGGGCGCCCGGTGCACCGGGTGCAGGACGTAGTGCTTGCCGCGCTCGCTGTCGAACTGCAGGGTGTGTGCCTCGGTGTCGACGTTGACGAGATACAGCACCTCGCTGAAACCTGCTCCCGGATAGCCGCGGCCCTGCAAATGCCCGGCGATCACTTCCGGTACCTGGCCCGGCCCTGTGTTCAGGAAGCGCAGGCGTTCCGTGACGTCGGCCGCGCTGCGCAGCCGGAACAAGGTCGAGCTCGAGCGGATCCGCAGCAGGTCGTTGAACGTGGCCCGAGTCCACGCGATATCGGTGGGGTCGGCTTGAGCCGCCGATCCGCAAGGCGCGGCCGCATCAGCGGCCAGCTGGCGGCGTTGTCCCGCGCTGGTGGCAGGCCGGTGCCGAAGAAGTTGTCCTGCCCGGTCCAGTCGATGCGGTTGAACCAGTCGCCCGAGTCGAAGCTGTTGCGGTCCATCGATTTGCTGCGCAGCAGCTCGATGCCCGCGTGATAGTAGGCGATGCCCTGGCTGAAAGCGTTCAACGCCGCAGCGAGAATCTGCGCGCGTGCGCGCTCGGCGCTCGAGGTGCCGAGCGGCAACTTGAAGGCGTGCAGGTCGTAGAGCGTCTGGTTGTCATGGTTCTCGACGTAGTTGACGACCTCTCCCGGTGCAGTCACGTAGCCGGCAGGCTGGTTGCCCGCGTACGGAACCTGCTCGAGCAGCGTGTCGCGACCGTCGAACGTGGGCAGGCGATAACTGCGCAGTGATCCGGCCAATCCCACTCGAACCATGTCGGCCGTGCGCATCAGGTCCGTGGCTGTCACCGTGGCGGGAGCATCTGCGTTGGGGTCGTAGTGCAGTCCGTTGACGTAGCCCTGCACACTGACCTGGCGCGCATCGTTGTCTCCGGCCCCGCCGCCGCGGATCGCGTCGCGCGCACGGTCGCTGAACGTCGCGATGCCGCTGCCGTTCAACGAGAGCTGCGAGGCCTGCACGAAACGTGCGCCATCGGCGACTTCGCCGAAGTTCCAGCCCTCGCCGATCAGCAGCACGTCGCGCCCGGTTGCGGCATTGACGCGCTGCCTGCAGTTCCTCCATCGCTGCGCGTGGCTGGTGCCCCATCAGGTCGAAGCGGAACGAGTCGATCCGATACTCGCGCGCCCAGGTCACGGCCGAGTCGGCCATGAGCTTCGCCATCATGCGGTGCTCGGTCGCCGTGTTCGCGCAACAGGTGGAGGTGGTGACGCGGCCGGCTTCGTCCAGGCGATGGTAGTAACCGGGCACGATGCGGTCGAGCACGGACCACGAGTCCTGCCCCGACGCGTAGGTGTGGTTGTAGACGACGTCCATGCCCACGCGTAATCCGGCGCGGTGCAGGGCCTGCACCATGCGCCGGAATTCGACGACGCGCACTGCGCCATCGGCGGAATCGGTCGCGTAGCTGCCTTCCGGTGCGGTGAAGTGCACCGGGTCGTAGCCCCAGTTGAAGCAGTCGCGCGCGCTGACGGCGGACACCGACTGCTGTTGCGACTCGCCGTCGGGTGTGCCGACCGGAGTCGGCGTGACGCAGCCCGTCTCCGGCACCGAACCGAAGTCGAACACGGGCAGCAGATGCACGTCGGTGATCCCGGCCGCCGCGAGCGACTTCAGGTGACGCATGCCGTCGGTGTCGTCGAGCGTGAAGGCGAGGTACTTGCCACGGTAGTCCGGCCGCACGGTGGAGTCGCCGATCGAGAAGTCGCGCACGTGCAATTCGTAGATCACGGCGTCGGTGGGCGCGTGCACGCGAACCGGGGTTGAGGCCTGGTCCCAGCCCGGTGGTTTAAGTCCCGGTGAATGAAGATCCGCGATGTAACTGCGACGCGAGTCGGTGGTCAGGCTGATGGCATACGGATCCGTCACGCGGTTGCGCACCAGTCCGACGCCGTCGACGTGCACGTCGACGAGGTAAGTGTAGTAGTGGCCGGACAGATCGCGATCGACGTCCGTCGACCAGACTCCCGTACTCGAGTCGCGCCGCAGCGGCTCGAGCGATTGCGCGGGTCCAGTGCCGTCTCGGTGCAGGCACAGCGCCACGTTGCGCGCGGTCGGAGCCCACAGCGCGAACCGTGTGCGATCCGGCGCGACCGTCGCACCGAGTTCCGCGTCCGCGGCACTCGCGTACAACGCGTCCAGTGCCCCGGGCGACTGCAGGCGCGTCGCTCGCAGCACGCGGCCGTCTGCATCCTCCTGCACGAGCAGCAGCTGCTGGCGATGGAGTTCGCGCAGGGTGTCGGCGGCAACCGGCAACCGCAGCGTGACACCGCCCGCGACATGACGAAAGCGCGCGGCAACTGCGGGTGGGAGTGCGTCAGCGTGCAACTCGAGGTCGAAGGCACCGGTTGCACCCGCGACCGGGGTGCCGGGCTCCGCGGTCATGCGGCTGTCGGTCGAATGGTGCAGCCGGAAGCGTCCGCCGGATTCGACGCCGGGCCAGCGCAGGAGCTGGGGATCGAGCCAGATGGCCCGCGCATCGGGCAGGGGCGTCGCAGCTGCGGCCTGCAGCACCGTCGCATGTGCGGCGGCATCGCAGTCGGCGAGGGTCGGCGACGCCATCGACGGCTGGGCGCACATGGCGCACATCACGCCCGCCAGCAATAAGCATGAATTTCATCGCCTCCTCCACGTCATTGAGACTGCGTGCGGAGTCTTCCAGTGCGCTGCGCACGTAGCTGCTGGCGCGATCGAGCCATTCACCCGGCGTGCCGCCATCCGGCTCGGAGGCGCGCCAGACATAGAGCTTGGCGCGGGTTGCGGCGCGGTGGCTGCGGTAGAAGTGGAGCAGGGCGTCCGGCGCTTGATCGGCGAGCTGTGCCAGGCAACCGCGCAGCAACGCGCGCCCGGTCGCCTCATGGCCGCTGCGTGCGCACTCCAGGTGCAGGAAGCTCAGCTCCTCCGCGCGATCGAGCACCCGGAGATCGCGGTCGAACTCCAGGCAGTCGATGATGGCCGGCGAATCGTCGAGGTAAACGTGTTCCGGCCGCAGGTCGCCGTGCGCCTCCACCACGCAGCCGCTGGCGGCGCGCTGCGCGAGCAGCGACGAATGCCGCGCGATGAATTCCCGTTGCAGCGCAAGCAGCGTTTCGTTTCCGGCGATCCCCGCAGGCGCCAGAACCCGATGGTTGGCCTCGACCTGCCGCCCGACGCGGGCCACGAACGCGGGTCCATCGCTGATCGCCGGCGCGGCCGTGCGATAGAAATCAGCGAGCAAGCGGACGACCGGTCGCAGCGCTTCCGGATCGACCTCGCGGCGCGCAAGCTGCGCATCGAGCAGCCGGGCGCGGTCGAGACGGCGCATGCAGACCAGCCAGTCCACGATTGCGCCTGGACCATCGATCGCGAACCGTCCGTCCGCGTCTTGCGTCAGGGGCGCGGCCTCCAGGTACACGCCGGGCGCGAGCCGTCGGTTGAGGCGGACTTCGGCGAGGGAATCGAGGCGACGCGCCTCGAGCGAGCCATAATCCATCGTGTCGCGGCGGACTGGCTTGCGCAGCTTCCAGGCGCGGTCGCCGATCAGGAATACCCAGGCGAAGTGAGTCTCGATCGCTTCGTCGTCGCGCCCGCAAAAGCCGCGCAGGAATGCGACTTTTGCATCCAGTGTCGGAGAATCAGCCGGCATCAGGGTCGAGCATAGCACTAGGCAAAACTGCGAATGGTCGTCTGGCGGCCGTAGTGGAACATGAGCGTGCAGCGAACGGTGACTTGCCATGACGCACAGGTTCCTCGATCGAACGGACGCCGGCAGGGCGTTGGCCGGCATGCTTACCCGCTACCGGGCCGACACGAACGCGGTCGTGCTTGCCTTGCCTCGCGGCGGAGTGCCGGTGGGCTATGAAGTGGCGTCAGCACTCGGCTTGCCGCTCGACGTGCTGGTCGTGCGCAAGCTCGGCATGCCGTCACAGCCGGAACTCGCAATGGGTGCCGTGGCGAGCGGCGGCGCTTTCGTCCTGAACGAGGACGTGGTGCGCTACCTGCCCAGGGGCAGTGACGCGGTCGAGCAGGTCAAGGCGCGGGAATTGCAGGAACTGGTGCGGCGCGAAAAGACCTACCGCGGCGATCGGCCCGCGCTGCAGATGCGCGGTCGCACGGGAATCCTCGTGGATGACGGGCTCGCCACAGGCGCGACGATGGAAGCTGCCGCGCGCGCCCTGCGCAGCCTGCATGCGCAACGCATCGTGGTGGCAGTCCCCGTCGCGTCGATCGAAGCCCGCGAACGCATCGCTGCCGTGGCTGACGAGGTCGTCTGCCTGCAGGCCCCGCCGTTCTTCAGCGCGGTCGGCCAGTGGTACGAGCGCTTCGACCAGACCGAAGACGACGAGGTCCGCGAGTTGCTGGCCCGCTCCCGGGAGGTGTGCGGGATCATTCAGTCCCGCGCCGTATAGACCTCCAAGGCGCCATAGCCGCGCTGGTCGATCCGATCGATCCGCGCGTCCAGCGGCGGATGTGATTTGTACAGCTGGGCCAGGCGCGCCGATTCGCTGCCGAGCGCAGTGAGCTTCTGCAGCACCGCATACAGTGCCAGCGGGTTCATCCCGGCCCGGGCAAGATAGACCTCCGCCGCTTCGTCCGAGCGGAACTCGGCTGCACGATCCAGCGAGGTCAGCATGATGGCCGCGCCGTTCTGTTCCGCGTACCGCCTGGCGTAGCTGCCGGCGACGCTGTCATTGCCGGCGTCGACTTCGCGTAATGCCAGGTCCTTGCCGGTGGTCGCCATTTCCTGCTTGTGGATCACGTTGTAGTGATCGCGCTGCACGCAGTGACTGATCTCGTGGCCGAGTACGGCCGCAAGCTCGCTGTCGGATGACAGCAGCTCGTACAGGCCGTGCGTGATCAGGATGAAGCCGCCAGGCGCAGCGAAGGCGTTGACCTCGGGCGTGTCGATCACGCCGAAGGTCCAGGGCATTTCAGGACGACTGGATTGCGACGCCAGCCAGCGTCCGACCAGGTTGACACGGCGTTGCGCGCCGGCATCGTTCCATAATGGGCGCGCACCGAGTATGCGACCGGCGATCTCCGGGCCGAGCGCGAGTTCCTCCGCTGCAAGCTCGTCGTCGGCCTTGGGCAGTGCCCTGGCTGCCGCGTCGAACTTCGGGTCGACATTGACGCCCAGCGACCCGAGCAGGCCGCTCACGGATTTCGTCAACGCCGCCTTCGAGGGGGCCGGTTCCGCAGTCGACGTCGCCGCCTTCCTGGCGCGCTTCGCCTCGGCCGTATACGCCACGCTGGTCGCTTGCCAGCCCGTGGTCGCGCGCGTACTGCGCCGCAGCCGGGGCGTCCGACTCGATTGCCGATCATCGCGTCGAGCTGCGCGCGGTCGAGTGCCGCGGATTTCAGGTCGCTTTCATCGATTCCACGAACGCCGGCAGTCTCCGTGACTCGACCCTGGCCGGCCTTGCCACCCACCAGCACCCGCAGATTGGCCTCGCTGTCCTCGGCGCTCGCATAAGCCATGCGTACGTCATTGACCCGGACGAAGCCCGGCGTACCGGCAGGCATGTGCAGCTCGATACCAGAGGCCTTGCTGTGCGGAAATCTTCACCTGGGTATCGCGTTGCAAGGTCGTGACCCTGGGTGCGTCGAACCTGGGTTCGGCATACACGTCGACGGCGGACTTCTGCACCACGGCGGGCACCTCTGCCGCACCCAGGCTCAATACCATCAGTGCGACCGCGACCAGAATGCGTTGAATGGCGCGCATCACGACCCTCCCGACCGAGCATCCATGGGATTGAAGAACGCCGCCCGCTGCGCCAGCGGCCAATCGGTCGACGCAGCCACCGCCTGGCCAACGAGCTCGCGCAGGCGCCGGCGCTCGCCGCGATCGCAGTCCTCCACGTCGTCGTCGATTTCGGCACACGCGAACGCGACGCGCACGCTGCCATCATCAGGCAATCGTGCGTCGTGTTCGGCCAGTTGCCGTTCGAGCCTCGCTAGATCGTGCATCGCGGCAGAGCGCGCCGCAGCTTCGCTCTCGCCGTGCCAGATCAGCACCATGAGGTCGCTCATGGCGTCGTGCAGCCAGCTCTTGCGTTCAACCACGCCCTCCAGCATCACCGCATCGCTGCCGGCATACAGGAAGCGTCGCAGCCGACGATTGTACTCGCGCCGCCGCCGCGCTTCGGACCTGCCGTCGAGATGAGCGTCAGGCACGAAGCGCAGTCGCGCGATCGCCAGCCAGCGATCCCTGCCGGGGACATACTCCGGCAGGAAATCGCCATTGCCGACGGCGCGCCCGCGCTGCACCCCGGCATAGAGGCGGCACAGGCCGAAGATCAGGCTCACGAAGCCGACGCTGGCGAAGATGTCGAAGAAGAACCCGAACCACGTGAGGCCGATGAAAGCGGCACTCAGCATTGCCAGGTTCGCGGCGACGAAGATCGAGTCGATATCTGTGGCTGGTTCGCCACGGTAGAAGGCGAAGGCAGTCAGCGCGACCAGCCACATGGCAATCGCATACTTGAGCCAGGCGGGCGGCGCACGAATCGCGCTTCCCGCGATCACCGCTTCGGTGGCCTCTGCCAGGACTTCCACGCCCGGCATCACCGGATCGACAGGAGTGGGTTTCGCGTCGTTGAGTCCGGAGGCCGTATAGCCAACGAGGGCTACTCGATCTTTCAGCGCAGGTAACGCGCTCGTCGCATCGCGGCAGACGGCCTCGCCGCCAGTCAAGAGATCGGCAGCGCTGACGCTTGGCAACCGGGCTTCCCGTCGCCAGTTTGGCCGCACCGCAGCGGCAACGTGCAGGGGTGATCGCGGCGCGACAGTCGTCGCCAGGCGCAATGGCAGCGAGGGCAGGGCCCAGTCGCCGACGGTCTCGCGCAGTGGAATGTCACGCAGCACGCCGTCTTCATTGCGGGTGACGTTGGCTAGTGCGCTGAACGTGGTCATCGCCTCGCCGTAAGGCAGCAGCAGAGCGACTCGCGGGTCATTCCGCGGGTGGCGTGTCAGCGCAAACGCCGCCGGGGCCTGCGAAGCACGTATTGGCGAGCCCTGGTCATAGTCTGGATGCAGTCGCGTGGAATTAAACAGAAAGCGGCCGGCACCGCCCTTGGCCATTGCTTCCAGGGTCTCGTCGCCGATCGGATCGTTCAGCGAGCGGTCCGCAAACAGCACGTCGTAACCGACCGCGCGCACCCCGGCGCGGTCCAGTTGGTCGAGCAGGTCTGCGTGCCGCTGTCGGCTCCATGGCCAGCCGCCTTCGTTGCGAGAGCGAAAGTACTCGATCGAGCATTCGTCGATCTCGACCACGACCACGCGGCCTGAAGGCCTCGGTTCAAACGGGCGCCACTGCACCACGCGATCGAAGATCGCGTCTTCGGCTGCATTGAGTGAGCGAGCGTGGCTCCAGTCCCAGCCGAGCCAGGTGATCGCGCCGATGGCGAGCAAGGGATAGAACACAAACTGGAGCCGCAATGCCCATCGGGAAAGCGGCCTGCGGTAGCCGCGTTCGACCTTCGTCCACCCGCGAATGAAACCGTGGCCCAGCGCAGCCAGGCTCGCGTCGAGCCAGGCGAGCAAGCGGTCCGTGAACCGACCGGCCATCGACGATTCCCCCTTGGCCGGATGATGTCAGGTTTGCCGAATGCTGGGATAGATAGGGCTGCAAGGGAGTGCGGGCAACCGCAGCTCACCCCGCGACGGCGCGCCCCTTGGCGCCAGCTCCTGTCTCCCAACCTTCGAGTTGACCTTTGACCGGCAATTCACGCACGCGCACGCCCGTCGCGGCGAAGATCGCATTGACGATCGCCGCACCGGCGGGTGGGACACCTGGCTCGCCGATGCCACCTGGCAGTCCCTCGCTCTCGATGACGTGCACGTCCACGACGTGGGGCGACGCCCGCATGCGAGCGACCCGGTAGTCGTTGTAGTTCGACTGTTCGACCCTGCCCTCGGCGAAGGTGATGCCGCTGTAGAGCGTGTTGCTCATGGCCATGACGAGCGCGCCCTCCATCTGTGCTCGCGCACGGTCGGGATTGGCGACGAAGCCGGCATCGACTGCAACGGTCGCGCGCGGCACGAGCACCGTCCCGTCTGGACGCACCTCGACCTCGACGACCATCGCAACATACGCAAGGAAGCTGCGATGCACGGCGATGCCGCGACCGCGACCGCGCGTCAGGGGCGTGCCCCAGCCGCTGCGCAGCTTCACGGACTCGACCACGCGACGCGCACGAGCGGTGTCGAGCGGATGGTCCGCCCACGGCGCGCCGTAATAGGTGTCGCCCGCCCCGACGAGGCCGGCCTTGGACAGGTCGACCTTGCGATCCGGGCCGATGAGTTCGAGCAGGAAGGCCGCCGGATCCTTGCCGGCAGCGTGCGCGAGTTCGTCGACGAACGAACCGATCGCAAAGCCGTGATGGATCGCGTTGACGCTGCGGTACCAGCCAATGCGTGCGTGCGCGACGGCGGGGCAGACTTCGACGCTCATGTTCGGCACGTCCCACGGGATGTCGCTGGCGCCGTTGGTCAGTTCGTCCGGCGTGGGCCCGGTGAGGTTCGGCGCAAAGGTCGCGCTGATCGACGGGTACGCCGAGCGATGCAGCCAGGCGGTCACCTTGCCCGAATCATCGAGCGCGGCCTCCAGTCGGTGCGCGGCAACGGAGTGGTAGTACGAGTGACGGAAGTCGTCTTCGCGGCTCCATTGCACTCGCACCGGGGCACCGGTCTCGCGCGCGAGGAAGGCGGCCTCGCAGATGAAATCCGGCTTGGACTTGCGGCCGAAGCCACCGCCAAGGAGCGTGACGTGCACGGTGACGTTCGCTGCGTCGACCTTGAGGTACTCGGCGATCGTGTTGCGCGCGTCATTCGGCGACTGCGTCGGAGCCCAGGCTTCGACCTTGCCGTCCTTCACGCGAGCGACCGCCGCCAGCGGCTCCATCTGCGCGTGCGAGAGGTACGGGACGTGGTATTCGGCGCTGACCTTGCGCTTCGCCGCAGCCAGTGTCGCTGTGACGTCGCCGTTCGTGCGCCCCGGCTTGCCAGGCGCGCGGACGCTTGCCTCGAGCGTCGCCTGGTACGACTTCGAGTCGTGCGAGCCGTTCGGCCCGGCGTCCCAGGTGATTTTGAGTGCGTCGCGCCCGCGCAGCGCCGCCCAGGTGTTCTTCGCGATCACGGCGACGCCGCCGAGCGGGAAGAAGGCGCCGGGGATCGGCGTCTCCGGTATGCGCACGATGCGTTCGACGCCGGGCACCTTGCGTGCCTCGCCGTCGTCGACACTCACGGCCTTGCCGCCCCAGACTGGCGGCCGCGCGATGACGGCCACTTTCATGCCTGGCAGCGTGACATCGGCGCCGTAGACCGCCGTGCCGGTGGTCATCGGCACCAGGTCGATCGACGGCATCTTCTTGCCCTGCCACCGCCGCTCGTCGGGGCGCTTGATGCGCACGCTCGCCGGTGCCGGCATCGCAATCGTGCGCGCAGTCGTGACGAGCTCGCCGTACGGTTTCGTGCGGCCGGTCGGGCGGTGCACGACCTCGTGCTGCCGGGCGAAGACTTCGGCAACGTCCACGTTCCATTGACTGGCTGCCGCGGCCTCCAGGAGCGCGCGTGTCGTTGCACCGGCCTCCCGGTACTTGTGCAGGAAGTCGCGGATGCTCGTGGAGCCGTCGGTGTTCTGCGAGCCATACTTCGGGTCGCCCACCGCCTGCTCGACGCGACACTTCGCCCAATCGGCTTCCATTTCGTCGGCGATGATCATCGGCATGGTGGTGCGGATGCCCTGGCCCATCTCCGAGCGGTGGCAGACGATCGTGACGATGCCGTCGTCGGCGATGCGCACGTACACGTGTGGCGACCATGGGTCAGCGGCGGAGGGGCTCGGCCGCATCGAGACGGCGCACGCCGCCCGGTCCGAATGCGATGACGAGACCGCCCATCCCGAGGAGCTGGAGGAAGGTGCGGCGTTGCAGTTCGTGCGGCCGGTCGACGCTTTCCAGGGTCGCATCGAGTGAAGCGGGCTGCTCAGCCGGTGCCTGGGGCGCGACCGCGCGACGCACCCACGGCAGGAATTCGTTCGCGCTCATGAGCTCTTCTCCGCCGCGGCCTTGATCGCCGCGCGAATGCGTGGATACGTGCCGCAGCGGCAGAGGTGACCATTCATCGCCGTGTCGATCTGCTGGTCGGTCGGCTTCGGCGTGCGCTGCAGCAATCCGGCGGCCTGCATGATCTGGCCGGGCTGGCAGAAGCCACACTGCGGCACGTCGATTTCGCGCCAGGCCACCTGCAACGGGTGCTCGCCGGTGGGGTGGAGTCCTTCGATCGTGGTAACCGCCGCGTCCTGGAGGTCCGACATCGGCACCTGGCAGGCGCGGGCGGGTTTCCCTCCAACATGCACCGTACAGGAGCCGCACTGCGCGACGCCGCAGCCGTACTTCGCGCCGGTCAGCGCGAGTTCGTCGCGCAGATACCAGAGGAGCGGCATGGTGGGGTCGCCGTCGAAGGTTCGACGGGTGCCGTTGACGGTCAGGGTGATCATCGGGGCTCCGGGGCGAGTACATGGATGTGCAGGAGGACGGAGAATGGACTTGAGGGGCGGCAGTATCAATGCCAGCGCCCTGCAAGCGCCGCAATGTATTCCGGACGGGTATCGCAGCAGCCGCCGATCCATGTCGCACCCGCCTCCACCCAGCGCTCGCTGGCTACCAGGTATTGCTGCGGCGACAGTGTCTGCACGGCGTTGGCGTCGAGCGTCGCCTGGTCCGCCGCTTTTTCGCAGCTGTTCGCATAGGCACCAAGCGGCCGGTCGGTGCAGCGTCGCATGAGTTCAAGTGCCGGTTGCACGAGCGCTGTCGGCACGCAATTCACCATGTAACCCTCGACGGGCAGCGACTGCAGCGCCGCGATGCCCTGCTCCAGCGACTCACCGCCGCGGATGAGCGGTGCGTCGAGACGCAGGTTCCACGATACCCACAGCGGCAGGCCACACTCTGCGGCGGCGCGCGCCGCGGCTACCGCCTCACGGACGGTCGTCAACGTTTCCGCGATGACGAGGTCGACGTCCGCCGCGAGCACGCGTGCGATGCGCAGGTACGCTTCGTACAGATCGTGTTCTGGCGCGACGAGGTCGGACTGGTAGGTGGTGTCAAGCGGCGGCAGCGAACCGGCGACACGAACTTCCGGGCGGCGATTCGCTGCGCGCGCCTCGAGTGCAAGCTGGCACGCCAGTCGCGTAAGTTCCTCGAGTCGATCGGCCATCCCGACCCGTGCGAGCAGGTTCGGCACGACGGCGTAATTGTTCGCCGTGATGACGTCGGCGCCTGCGGCGATATAGTCGCTATGGACCTGCCTCACTGTCCCCGGATCGTGCACCAGCGCCATGGCCGACCAGGCGGAACTCCTGTAGTCAGGCACGGTGGCGCCGCGAGCCCTGAGTTCCGTACCCATGGCGCCATCGAGAATCGTGATTCGCGGCGCCACGCTGTTCATCGCGAACCCCGGCCGCCGCTCAGCGCTTCGGCTTCACGAACCTTAGCGTCATGCGGTCGCTTTCACCGATGGCCGCGTACTTCGCCTTGTCCTCGTCGCCCAGGGCGAGCGTCGGGGGCAGGGTCCACACGCCCTTCGGCCATTCCGTCGTGTCCTTCGGGTTGGCATTGACCTCCGACGCCCCGTCAAACCGGAAGCCGGCCTTCTCCGCGAGTGCGCGCACGGTCGAGACCTTGATGTAGCCGCTCGATCGCTCGCGCTCGGCGCTCGCGGATTCGGGCAGTCGGTGGTCTTCGATGCCCAGCACGCCACCTGGCTTGAGCATGGCGAAGATCTCGCGGAAAGCCGCTTCGCTGTAATCCGTCTTTTCCGCCTGCATGTAACCCATCTTCCAGTTGTGCACGTTGCGGAAGGTGAGCACGACGTCGGCTGTGCCCGGCTCGACGCCGGTGCCGCCCAGTACGGTCGGGAAGTTCGCGCGCTCGACCTTGCCGTAAAGCGCCGGGTTGGCATCGAACCGCTTGGCCATCGACTCGGCGCCCTTGCCTGCCGGTGCGGCAGCGATCAACTTGCCCTTCCCGGCGAGATAGGGCGCGAGGATTTCGGTGTACCAGCCACCGCCCGGCCACAATTCGACGACGGTGTCCTTCGGCTTCACGCCGATGAAACTCAGCGTTTCGACGGGATGGCGATACTGGTCGCGCGCACGGTTTGCCTCGGAGCGCTGGGGTCCCGCCACGGCCTGCTCGAGCGCCTTTCTGCGCGGCTTCACCCAGTCCACCATGATCCTTTGCCTGCAGCGTTGCTCCGCCGAACAGGCCGACGCTGGCAAGCGTTGCGGCAATGATGGTCAGACGCATGGTTCCCTCCTGCTACCGAGTGACTTTCGAGTCCCGGAGCATGGGTGGCGGTCCCGGCGGATGCAAGTGCCGGCATTCGTGCAACACTAAGCTGTCAATAGCCGAAAATCGTCCTGAAGGGGGTCCGATCCTATGAAGCACTCGATGGCGCTCCTCGCGACGCCGGCGCGTTTTCCGCTGCGGAAGAACGCGTTGGTGGCAGTGGCCTTGCTGGTTCTTGCGGCCTGCGGCGACACCGGCAATGACGGGAGCGCTGCAAACACCGGCAACGTGAAACAACTGCTGTCGGAACCGGCGGCGGGCATCAAGGCTCCGTTCCGACACGCCAGCCAAGCCGCACCGCGCCCACGCAACTTGCAGCCCGTACCCGAACTACACCCATGCCAGCGGTGTTGCCGAAGGATGGGGAGCAGCCGTTACTGGAAGCGATCGCCAGCCGGTATGCCGTGGAAAGGCAGCTCGAATTCAAGGCGGAAACCGGCCGGGTCAGCCCCCTCGAACTGGCAAGAACCCGTGCCAACCTGGTTCGGGCGGAGGGAGACCTCGCCGGAATCAAACGCAACCTCGCGCTGCTTTCCAAGGCCGGGTTGCCGACCTATGCACTGATCCACAATGTCGCCAAGGACGGCATCCTCAGGGCCTGGCTCGTCTTTCCGGACGGCGGGGTCGTCGCTGGCGCGACGGCAGGCCCCTATGCCGGCCTCGGCACCTTGCAGGGCGGCCTCGGCGTCGAGCGGATCGCCGGGACTCGTGGGCCGCAGCTGAAAGGCCAGGAAAGGCAGCGACTCGATGCGGATGCCGACGCAGACGTCGACGCTGACACCGACACCGCCGGTGATCCCGATGTTGAACGCGGCGCGGGCAAACGCGACAACTCACCTGAGTCCATCAGGAAGCGCCAGGAAGTGCTGGCCGACGCTGCGGCAATGTTGCTGCCCGGCGATATTCGCCAGGTTCTCGCGGCGGGCGAGGGGCGCTTGCTGGTCGTGCCGGTCAGGGATACCGGAACGGCGCCTTACGCGGCGCTGCCGATCCGCAATGCGGATGACTTCGCCGCGAGGAGATGGTCCTTCGTCGTGATGCAGGACCTGAGCGTATTGGCTGACGTCAAACGCGACGTCGGCTTCGACATGGGCAAAGTCGATCTCTCGAAGTCGGTGATCGTCGGCGATCCTGCCGACATGCGCGATGTGCAATACAGTTTTCCGGCGTTACCCGGCGCGAGAAAAGAGGCCCTGGCAATCGCCAGGGAGCTCGGCGTCGATCAGCGCAATGTCTTCATCGGCGCCGACGCCAAGCGGAAGAGTGTCGAGGCGGCCATCAACCGCAGCGCCGGCGAGGGCGTCATCTACATGGCGACACATGCCGTTGCCAACCCCCAGAATCCACTGACACGCGGCTTCGTGGTCCTCGACCAGACGAACTGGTTCGCTGGCGAGATTCGAACGGCGAAGTTCAAGGGGTGGAGCAAGAACCCGCCCCTGGTCGTGATGAGCGCCTGCCAGTCCGCGCTTGGCCGCGTCTTCGATGGCGGGACATTCGGCGTCGCGCGCACCTGGACCACGGCCGGTGCCGGCCAGGTCGTCGCCAGCCTCTGGAACGTGAGCGATCTCGCCACGTACCGGCTGATGACGCGTTTTGTCACGGGACTGAAGCAAGGCAAGGCGCCTGAGCTGGCCATGCAGGCCGCACAGCTCGAGACGATCAAGGATTACCCGAACGATCCGAAAATGTGGGCGAGCTTCACGATCATCGGCAAGCCGACGATTGCCAGCAGCCCGTGAAAGACGCCGGGTTGAAGCGTCTTCAGCGATCGCGACGCGATTGAGGTTCTATGAGTTCCGATCGAGGCGGACGACGCCAGATGCCCGGTACCAGCTCAGTGCCCGTTCGTACGCGGCACTGCAAGCGTCCGTGCGTTCCGCAATGTCCCTCGGTGCGAGCTTGCTCATGAAGTTGCCGAAGTCGCGGTGCACTGCATCAGTGCCGCAGCGGGCATGCAACCAGAGGTTGATGCCGAGATAAACGTCGTCCGGTGATCTGGCGACGTACCCGCTCAGAAGCGTGGGCAGCATCGTGGCGGACGGAGTGATCGCGCAGCAACGCAGCTTTACATCCGGCACGGACGAGATGATCTGGAAGAACGTCAGTGCGCGTGTCGGCGACTTTGCGCAAAGCGCCGTAATCGTGCTGAACTCCTCCGGTGCTGGAGAACGTGTGCGGTTGATGATCGCCGAAGACCAGCAACACGTACGGACGACCGGTCCGAGCCTCGATGTCGGCGAGGTAACTCTGCAGCGACTGCACGGCAGTCGTCGTCGATTCGAGCCGACGCAGGTACTCATGCAGCGCGCAGTTGGGAGTGAATTCCTGCGTGTCGACGAATCGGACTGCGAAGCCGGCGGCATGGCCGGCGACGCAGTCGTGCGGTGAATGGTTCTCGATGAAGAGCACATAACTGAAAAATGGCGCATCCGGCGCGGGACCCATGGCCGTGCGAACGCTCTCTGCCACTTCGCGATCGGTTTCCATCCAGGCGCCACGACCCAGGTCTCCGCTGTCGAGAATTGTTTCGAACCCGTAGTTCGAGTACGCATTGCGAGCGTTATAGAAATCGCCTCCATGCGGAAAAAATGCCGAAGTGCGATAGCCGTGCTGGCGCATGTAGAGGGCGATGCTTTGATCCACGAACGGCGAGAGCGATGCATGGGTATACATCCCGGAATAACCGAAGAGCCTCGAGTCCAGGCCGACAATCGTTTCGAACTCGGTGATCCAGGTGCCTCCGCCCACCGCATTCACGCGCAGCATGCCGCTTGCCGCCGTGTTATCGCCGGCTCGGAACAGCGCATCGTCATATTTGCCCTGGAGGCGGAACGTCGCTCCCGGATCGAAGGTCGACTCGGCCAGGACGACCATGATGTTCGGTTGCATTCGCGAGCCAGTCGTCCCGGCGGTGAAGTCCATGTATTGCAGGACCGCCGACCGGACTTCCTCCCTGCTCGGCGGCACGACGCCACTTTCGTCCCGGTAGATGTCGCCGGTCGACTGCGATTCGAGACTGTAGGAGTAGCCAAGAAAGGGCAGTGCGCCCATCTTTTCTGCCAGGGCGGCGACGCCATCGAGCTGCCACGTCGAGTTGTCCAGCGCCGCATCGGCGTAGAGAGCCTCGAGTCGCGAAAGGCCAAGAATGGCCACGATGCAGACGGCCGCGAGGCGCTGCACTGGGTCGCGGAACGAGATGCGCGTGCGGTAGCTCGCCATTAAACGAGCTGCAGCGATCAGGCCGGCGATGCACCAGCTCAGCACTGCGACCGCAATGGCAAAGGCGATGGCGTGCCGGGTCCAGTGGGGCAGGGCCAGCGCGTCCCAGAGCCCAGCCGGATTGGCCAATGCGATCTTGATGTCGAGGACAGTCAGCGGCAGGCTGGTCAGGCTCAATTTGACGCTATTGATCCAGCTCAGCAGCAGCTGCAGTGCCATCACTCCTGCAATAGTCACCATGCCGAAGGGCGCGGGCAGCAATACACAACCGGCGGACACAAAGCCGAGTAACACCCAGGCTGCGGACTCGACTGGCCACGCCACGGATGCCGCTACTGAGCACGTGACCAGCAGGCCCACGGCCGTCCATCGCAGCCATGCTCGGTGGTCCTGGTTCATTGCAGAAAGATTACAGGGTTCAAGCGCCAGAGTCCGGCGGGTCCGATCGTGCAGTAGACTACGAAGTCCGTTACCCGACCGAACCGGCCGCCGTCATGCTGACCCACGCCCTGTTCTTCCTTCTTGGCCTTGCAGCCTTGATCGCCGGCGCAGAGTCGCTGGTACGCGGAGCCTCCAGGATCGCGCTGTCGCTCGGCATCTCGCCCCTCGTCGTCGGCCTCACCATCGTCGCGTTGGGCACGAGTTCGCCCGAGGTCGCCGTGTCGGTGGGCGCCGCCCTGAGCGGCAACACGGACATTGCTGTCGGCAACGTGGTGGGCAGCAACGTCTTCAACGTGCTGTTCATCCTCGGCATCAGCGCGGTGATCACGCCGCTGGTCGTGCACTCGCAGATCATCCGCCAGGAGGTGCCGATCATGATCGGCGCCTCGGTGGTGCTCGGGATCATGATCGTCGACGGCACGCTCGGACGCCCGGAGGCGGCCCTGCTGCTCCTGCTGCTGGTCGTCTATGTCCTCTTCCTGTTGCGCCAGTCGCGCGCCGAGACCGCAGAGATCCGCGACGAGTACGCCGGCGGCATCCGCCGCTCGGGTGAGTGGGACAGCCACTGGGCTGTCCAGGTGCTGCTGATCGCGGTCGGCCTCGGCCTGCTGGTGCTCGGGTCCAACTGGCTGGTCGATTCGGCGGTGGCCTTCGCGCGGGCCCTCGGAGTCAGCGACCTCGTCATCGGCCTCACGATCATCGCCGCGGGCACGTCCATGCCGGAGGTCGCCACCTCGATCATGGCGGCGATCCGCGGCGAGCGCGACATTGCGGTTGGCAACGTGATCGGCAGCAACACCTTCAACATACTGGGCTGCCTCGGGGTGTCGGGAGTCGTGAGCCCGACCGGTCTCGGGATCGCCCCTGCGGTGCTCAACTTCGACATCTGGGTCATGATTGCGGTGGCGATCGCCTGCCTGCCGGTGCTGCTCCTCGGCCGGCAGATCGGCCGCAAGCGCGGCCTGCTGTTCCTCGCCTATTACGCTGCCTACGTCGTCTACCTGATCCTCGGTGCGCAACAGCACGACGCGCTCGACGAATTCTCGGCCGTGATGGTGAGCTTCGTGCTGCCCATCACCGTCGTCACCCTGGTGGCAATGGTGGTGCGCCAGCAGGAGTCGCGGCCCGGACCGGACGGCTGACTGGCTCGTGCCCGGCCACGCCGGGCGGCGGCTCGCTCCGCAAAGAAAAGGCCCCGGTTTCCCGGGGCCTTTCAGTCTCAGACTTCCGTGACTGGTGGGGTGCGTCCCCCACCGTCACGATCACTAATCACTAATCACTTCCTCACAGCAGCGGCACCAGCAGCAGCGCCACGATGTTGATGATCTTGATCAGCGGGTTGATGGCCGGGCCCGCGGTGTCCTTGTACGGATCGCCGACGGTGTCGCCGGTGACGGCCGCCTTGTGCGTCTCCGAACCCTTGCCGCCGAAGTTGCCTTCCTCGACGTACTTCTTCGCGTTGTCCCAGGCGCCGCCGCCCGTGCACATCGAGATGGCGACGAAGAGGCCCGTGACGATCGTGCCGATCAGCACGCCGCCCAGCGCACGGATGCCGGCGCCCGGGCCGAGCAGCAAGTTCATGCCGAAGCCGACGATCACCGGGACCAGGATCGGCAGCAGCGACGGCACGATCATTTCCTTGATCGCCGCCTTGGTCAGCATGTCCACCGCGCGCGAATAATCGGGCTTCGCGGTGCCGGCCATGATGCCCGGGATTTCCTTGAACTGGCGGCGCACTTCCACGACCACCGAGCCCGCGGCACGGCCCACGGCTTCCATCGCCATGGCGCCGAACAGGTAAGGCACCAGGCCGCCGATGAACAGGCCGATGATCACGGCCGGATCGGACAGCGAGAAGACTTCCAGCTTGCCGGCGATCTGCAGGTTGTTGGTGTAGTCGGCGAAGAGCACCAGCGCGGCGAGACCGGCGGAGCCGATCGCGTAGCCCTTGGTGACGGCCTTCGTCGTGTTGCCGACCGCGTCGAGCGCGTCGGTGACCTTGCGCACTTCCTTCGGCAGGCCCGCCATCTCGGCGATGCCGCCGCCGTTGTCGGTGATCGGGCCGTACGCGTCGAGCGCGACGATCACGCCCGTCATCGACAGCATGGCCGTCGCTGCGATCGCGATGCCGTACAGGCCAGCCAGCGAGTACGCGCCCCAGATGGCGGCGCAGATCGCGAGCACCGGCCAGGCGGTGGAACGCATCGAGACCGCGAGGCCCGCGATCACGTTGGTGCCGTGGCCCGTCTGCGACGCTGCCGCCACGTAACGCACCGGCGCGTATTCCGTCGCCGTGTAGTACTCGGTGATCACGATCATCGCGCCGGTCAGCACGAGGCCGATCAGCGCGCAGCCGAACAGCGGCATGGCCGCGTCGCCCATCATGCTGGTCGTGACGAAGTAGAACGCGACGGCCGCGATCACGCCCGACACGATCAGGCCGCGATAGAGCGCGTTCATGATCTTGCCGCCATCGCGCGCCTTGACGAAGAAGGTGCCGGCGATCGAGGCGACGATCGACACGGCGCCGAGCACGAGCGGATACAGCACGGAGTTGATGCCGAGCGTGGCCTGCATCGTCAGGCCGGCGAGCAGCATGGTCGCGACCACGGTCACGGCGTAGGTCTCGAACAGGTCGGCGGCCATGCCGGCGCAGTCGCCGACGTTGTCACCGACGTTGTCGGCGATCACCGCCGGGTTGCGCGGGTCGTCTTCCGGGATGCCGGCTTCGACCTTGCCCACGAGGTCGGCGCCGACGTCGGCGCCCTTGGTGAAGATGCCGCCGCCGAGCCGCGCGAAGATCGAGATCAGCGAGCCGCCGAACGCGAGGCCGACCAGCGCGTGCAGCGACTTGTCCACGTCGCCGCCGGTGACGCTGAGCATCACCCAGTAATAGGCCGCCACGCCGATCAGGCCGAGGCCGACGACGAGCATGCCGGTGATGGCGCCGCCGCGGAACGCGACCTGCAAGGCCGGGTTGAGGCCGACGCTGGCCGCATGGGCCGTGCGCACGTTGGCGCGGACCGACACGTTCATGCCGATGTACCCGGCGAGTCCGGAAAGGATCGCGCCGACGGCAAAGCCGCCCGCCGTGCCCCAGCCGAGCGTGAAGCCGAGCACCAGGAACAGCACGACACCCACGACGCCGATCGTCGAGTACTGGCGGTTCAGGTAGGCGGTTGCGCCTTGCTGAATGGCGGCAGCGATTTCCTGCATGCGGGCATTGCCTGCAGGCTGGGCGACGATCCAGCGCACGGACAGGATGCCGTAAAGAATTGCGGCCACGCCGGCGGCAATCGCGAGCAGCAGCGCGAAGTCAGTAGTCATGCTCAACCTCCCAAACGGGTCTTCACTTGAACCTGGCGGGGTGGTGCGGGCGCCGAGTTCTGCGACTCGATCCAAGTCCCGATCAGCCCCGGAAAAAAGGCGCGGGACTATACCACAAAGGCTTTTTTAAGCTTCTTTTTCACGGGTTTGTTCTTCAGCACCACGTATTTCGGCAGGCCGCCTTCGTACGGCGGGTAGTCCTCGCCCTGGATCAGCGGCGCGAGGTACTTGCGGCCCTTGGCGGTGATGTGGAAGCCGTCCGGCGTGATGTAGTCGCGGGGCAGCATCTTCTCGACGTTGGCCACCTTGTCCAGGCTCGCCATGCCGATCTTCCAGCGGTACGGCCGGTTCGAGGTGCGGACGATCGTCGGCATCACCGAGTTGTGGCCCTTGCAGGGCGAACTCGACCGCGGCCTTGCCGACCGCGTAGGCCTGCTCGACGTCCACCTTGGAAGCGATGTGCCGCGCGGCGCGCTGCAGGTAGTCCGCCACGGCCCAGTGATACTTGTAGCCGAGCTTGTCCTTGACCAACTGCGCCACGACCGGCCCTACGCCGCCCAGCTGCGCGTGGCCGAAGGCGTCGCGCGTACCCGCATCGGCCAGGAACTTGCCGTCCTTGTTGCGCACGCCTTCGGAGACGACGACCGCGCAGTAGCCGTACTTCTTCACGCATTCCTCGGTGCGGGCGAGGAAGGCGGCTTCGTCGAACGCGATCTCGGGGAACAGGATGATGTGCGGCGCGTCGCCGGCTTTCTGCGCGGCGAGGCCGCCGGCTGCGGCGATCCAGCCCGCGTGACGTCCCATCACCTCCAGCACGAACACCTTGGTCGACGTGCGGGCCATCGAGGCGACGTCGAAGCCGGCCTCGCGGATCGACACCGCGACGTACTTGGCGACGGAGCCGAAACCCGGGCAGCAGTCGGTGATCGGCAGGTCGTTGTCGACGGTCTTCGGCACGTGGATGGCCTGCAGCGGGTAGCCCATCTTCTCGGCCAGCATGCGAGACCTTGAAGCACGTGTCGGCCGAGTCGCCGCCGCCGTTGTAGAAGAAGTAGCCGATGTCGTGGGCCCTGAAGACTTCGATCAGCCGCTCGTACTGCGCCGGGTTGTCCTCGTACTTCTTCAGCTTGTAGCGCGCCGAGCCGAACGCGCCGGCCGGCGTGTGGCGCAGGGCGCGGATGTCGGCGGCGCTTTCCTTGCCGGTGTCGATGAGGTCCTCGGTCAGCGCGCCGAGGATGCCGTTGCGGCCCGCGTACACCTTGCCGATCTTGCCGCGGGTGCTTGCGGGCCGCCTCGATGACGCCGCAGGCAGAGGCGTTGATGACGGCGGTGACGCCGCCGGACTGGGCGTAGAAGGCGTTGCGCGGACCGTGCTCGGCTGCTTCATCGATGCTCCCGAAAAGATGTCCACAATCGTGGACTTACGTGCTTTTGTCAGCCGCCAAGGATACCCTCGGCCGAGCGCCGGGTTCTAACATTTTGCACGCGAGGCCGCGATCCCCTGCGGAAGCTGCTTCTGGCCCCGGCGGGGCATTTTCGGTAACGTGCGCGCCTCCTGAAACCGACCCCGAACGGCCCCGCAACATGAGACTCGTACTCCTAGGCGCACCCGGCTCCGGCAAGGGCACACAGGCCCAGCGCCTGCGTGACCA
>CAWJXS010000021.1:0-73652 GCA_963846885.1 uncultured Gammaproteobacteria bacterium | reverse complement strand
GGATGCCGGCGCCCTTCACTTCCTGGCGGCCGACGCGGCGGTTGAACTTCATGCGGCCCACGGCCGACAGGTCGTAGCGCTCGGGATTGAAGAACAGGTTCTGGAACAGGTTCTCGGCCGCATCGCGCGTGGGCGGCTCGCCCGGACGCATCATGCGGTAGATCTCGACCAGCGCTTCCATGCGGTTCTTGGTCGGGTCGATGCGCAGCGTGTCCGAGATGAACGGGCCGCGGTCGAGGTCGTTGACGTACAGCACGCGGATCTCGGGGATCCCGGCCTGCACCAGCTTGAGCACCGTCGGGGCCGCGAGGACCTCATTGGCCTTGGCCAGGATCTCGCCGGTCTCGGTGTTGACCACGTCGTGCGCGAGCACCTTGCCGACCAGGTAGTCGGTCGGCACGGTCAGGCGCTTGATGCCGGCCTCTTCCATCTGGCGCACGTGGCGCGCAGTGATGCGGCGGCCTTCCTCGACGATGACCTTGTTGCCGCTGCCCTTGATCTCGAACGCGGCCGTCTCGCCGCGCAGGCGGCTCGGCACGAGCTCCATCTCGATGGTGCTGGCGGAGAGGTGGAACGTGTTCTTCTCGAAGAACAGGTCCAGCATCTGCTCGTCGCTGTAGCCCAGCGCGCGCAGCAGGATGGTGACCGCCAGCTTGCGGCGGCGGTCGATGCGCGCGTAGACGCAGTCCTTGGCATCGAACTCGAAATCGAGCCACGAGCCGCGGTAAGGAATGACGCGCGCGTTGAAAAGCAATTTGCCGGAGCTGTGCGTCTTGCCACGGTCGTGGTCGAAGAACACGCCCGGGCTGCGATGCAGCTGCGAGACGATGACGCGCTCGGTGCCGTTCACGACGAACGTGCCGTTGTCGGTCATCAGGGGCAATTCACCCAGGTAGACTTCCTGCTCGCGGATGTCCTTGACCGGCTTCTTGGCGCCGGGGGCTTCCTTGTCGAGCACGACGAGGCGGACCTTCACGCGCAGCGGCGCAGCGTAGGTCAAACCGCGGAGCTGGCACTCCTTGACGTCGAACACCGGCTCGCCGAGCCGGTAGCTCACGTATTCGAGCAGTGCGTTGCCCGAATAGCTGACGATCGGGAACACGCTCTTGAACGCGGCATGCAGGCCGATTTCGTTGCGCCCGGCCTCGGCCGTGTCGGCCTGCAGGAACTTGCGATACGAATCGAGCTGGATGGCCAGCAGGTACGGCACCTCGAGGATGCTCGAACGCTTGCCGAAATCCTTGCGGATGCGCTTCTTTTCGGTGAAGGAATAAGCCATTGCGATCACCCTCTCGAGGCTGCCGATGCCGGCGCCTGAGCGCGTCGGAAACTACGGAACGAAAAAACGAAAAACAGGGGCCACCGGGCGGCGTTTGCACGCCACCCGGCTCCCCTTGCTGCAACGGGCGCGGGCCCGCGCATCGCGGTTACTTGATCTCCGCGGCAGCGCCGGCCTCTTCGAGCTTCTTCTTGATCGAATCGGCGTCGGCCTTCGGGATGCTGTCCTTGACCATCGAGGGCACGCCCTCGACGAGGTCCTTCGCTTCCTTGAGGCCGAGACCGGTGATCTCGCGGATGACCTTGATCACGCCGACCTTGTTCGCGCCGAAGCTCGTCATGGTCACGGTGAACTCGGTCTGCTCTTCCACAGCGGCGGCCGGGGCCGCAGCAGCGCCGCCGCCGGCCATCATGGCCATCGGGGCAGCGGCGGTGACGCCGAACTTGTCTTCCATCATCTTGACGAGGTCAACGATCTCCATGACGGTCATGTTCGAGATCGCGGTGAGGATGTCTTCCTTAGTAGCAGCCATTTGCGTAGCTCCTTGAAAAGCTGTTGCTTGAATACCCGTAAATCAACGTTCGCGACCGCCTCAGGCGGCCGCGCTCTTCTGGTCCTTGACCGCTGCGATCGTGCGCACCAGCTTTGCCGTAGGCTCTGCCAGCGTGCGAACGAACTTGCCGATCGGGGCCTTGATGACACCGAGCAGCTGCGCCAAAGCCTGATCCTTGGTAGGAAGGCTTGCGACGCGCTCGAGGTCACTGCCCGGCAGAACCGTGCCGCCCAGGGACACCAGCGTAGGGACGAGCTTGTCGTTGTCCTTCGCGAATGCCTTGATCAGCCGCGCTGCCGCGCCCGGATCGTCCTGCGAGAAGGCGAGGATCAGCGGACCCTTGAGCTTGTCACCGACGCACTCGAACTGAGTGCCGGCGATGGCTCGACGGGCCAGCGTGTTCTTCACCACGCGCACATAGACGCGGTTGGCGCGGGCCTTGGCGCGGAGCTCGGTGAGCTTCGCGACCGGCAGCCCCCGGTATTCCGCAGCGACCACGGAATGCGCTGATTGCGCAACCGTTGCCACTTCGGCGACCAGTGCCTTCTTGTCGTCAAATCTAAGCGCCATGTCTTCCTCCTGGCCTGAAGATCAAAAATCGAACACCCATCCCTAGGCGCTCGCCCTTCTCAAAGAAGGCGGACCTTCGGCAGTGCGACACTGACTCGGGTACCACCATCTGCGCAGGCTCCGCGATTAAGGGAGCGGCTCCGGGGAGCTCTCCCGCCTGCGGTCTTCGATGATGACCGTCCCCCGCCTTGGCACCACTTCGCGTGGCGCCGGGCGACAGCCGGCCCTGCATCAAAACCTTATAAATAAAAACTCCTCCTGCGGCCGCGGCTCAGCCCGCGCTCGACGCGAGCGTCGACTGGTCGACCGGCACGCCGGGACCCATCGTCGACGACACGGTGACCTTGCGCAGGTAGACGCCCTTCGACGACGCCGGCTTGGCTTTCTGCAGGTCGCCCAGCAGGGCCTGCAGGTTTTCCTTGAGCTTGGCCGGCTCGAAGCTCGCCTTGCCGATCGTGCAGTGGATGACACCGCCCTTGTCGGTGCGGAAACGCACCTGGCCGGCCTTGGCGTTGCGGACCGCGCCTGCGACGTCCGGGGTCACGGTGCCGACCTTGGGGTTCGGCATCAGGCCGCGGGGGCCGAGGATCTGGCCGAGCTGGCCCACGACGCGCATGGCGTCCGGGCTCGCGACGACGACGTCGAAATTGAGCTCACCGGCCTTCACCTTCTCGGCGAGGTCTTCCATGCCGACGATGTCGGCGCCGGCTTCACGCGCGAGGTCGGCGTTCTTGCCCTGCGTGAACACCGCGACGCGGACGCTCTTGCCCGTGCCGTGCGGCAGCACGGTCGAGCCGCGGACCTGCTGGTCCGACTTGGCGGCGTCCACGCCCAGGTTGACCGACACGTCGACGGCTTCGTCGAACTTGGCGGTGGCGAACTGCTTGACGATGCCGAGGGCATCTTCAATCGAATACTGCTTGCCCGGGACGATTTTCTCGGCCCACGGCTTCATGCGCTTTGCGATGGCAACCATGATCAGACCTCCACGCCTTCGACGGAAACACCCATGCTGCGGGCACTGCCCGCGATCGTCCGCACGGCTGCTTCGAGATCGGCAGCGGTGAGGTCCGGGGTCTTCGTCTTCGCGATGTCTTCGAGCTGCTTGCGCGTGATCGTGCCGACCTTGGCGGTGTTCGGCGTGCTGCTGCCCTTCTCGATGCCGATCGCCTTGCGGATCAGCACGGACGCGGGCGGCGTCTTCATGATGAACGTGAAGCTGCGGTCGCTGTACACGGTGATCACGACCGGGATCGGCAGGCCCTTTTCCAACGCCTGGGTCTGCGCATTGAACTGCTTGCAGAACTCCATGATGTTGACGCCCTGCTGGCCGAGCGCGGGACCGATCGGCGGACTCGGGTTCGCCGAGCCTGCAGGTACCTGCAGCTTGACGTAGCCGTTTACTTTCTTTGCCATCTCTCTCTACCTCTGGTGGGTGCGAACGCCCCTGCGGGCTCCCCGTGACGTCAGGCCTTTTCGACCTGGCTGAATTCCAATTCGACGGGCGTCGAACGCCCGAGGATCTGCACCGCAACCTGCATGCGGCTCTTTTCGTAGTTGACCGATTCGACGACCCCGTTGAAGTCGTTGAACGGGCCGTCCGTGACGCGGACGACTTCGCCCGGCTCGAACAGCACCTTCGGCCGCGGCTTCTCGGCGCCTTCCTCGACCCGGCGCAGGATGGCATTCGCCTCGCGCTCGGTGATCGGGGCCGGTCGCTCGGGCGAGCCGCCGATGAATCCCAGGACCTTCGGCGTCTCGCGCACGAGGTGCCAGGTGTCTTCGTTCATCTCCATCTGCACGAGCACGTAGCCCGGGAAGAACTTGCGCTCGCTCTTGCGGCGCTGGCCGTCGCGCATTTCGACGACTTCTTCCGTCGGGACGAGAATCTCGCCGAACTTGTCCTCAAGGCTGTGAAGCTTGATGCGGTCCTTCAGGCTCTCCGAGACCTTGTGCTCGAAATTCGAGTAGGCGTGAACGACATACCAGCGCAGTGCCACGGTCTTCAGCCCCCTTGCCCGGTGAGGGCGCGCGTGATGGCGCCCAGTGCCCAGTCCAGCGCCCAGAAAAACAGGGCCATGACCACGATCGCCGTGAAGACGACGATCGTCATCTTCGTCGTCTCGTCCCGGGTCGGCCAGACGACCTTGCGCAGTTCGACGCGCGAGCCCTGCACGAACTGCCACAGCTCGCGACCCTGCGCCGACTGCAGCGCGACGAAGATGCCCGCAGCCACCGCGAGCAGCACGACGAGCCAGCGCGCGGCTGCCGGGTACTGGTCGAACACGTAGAAGGCCGCGATGCCTCCCACGAGGATCGCGACTGCCGCGACGAGCTTTGCTGTGTCCAGCGCGCTTGCGCCGCTGGATTGTGCCTGTTCGGTCATTCGCTCACGCCGGGTCCGACCCGTCCTTCGCTGCTGTTTGCCTGCACGCGCTGCCGCCGTTCTTTCATCGGTCGGCTCGACTGGCAGGCCAGGAGGGAATCGAACCCCCAACCTGCGGTTTTGGAGACCGCCGCTCTGCCAATTGAGCTACTGGCCTGTGCTTCGCAAACTGTTCGCAGAAGGACTGAACGGAACCTCTAAGGAAGGGGTTAGGGACTAGGGGATAGGGGCTAGTGAAGAGAGTTCAGTGCCGAGGTTGGTGCAGTTCTTCGTCGCAAAGCGACGTTCCGCACTAACCCCTAGCCCCTAACCCCTAGCCCCTTTCCTCCGCTTACTTCAGGATCTTCGCGACGACGCCGGCGCCGACGGTACGGCCGCCCTCGCGGATGGCGAAGCGCAGGCCTTCTTCCATCGCGATCGGCACGATCAGCTCGATCGTCATCTTGATGTTGTCGCCCGGCATCACCATCTCGACGCCCTCAGGCAACTCCACCGATCCCGTCACGTCCGTCGTGCGGAAGTAAAACTGCGGACGATAGCCCTTGAAGAACGGCGTGTGACGACCGCCCTCTTCCTTCGTCAGCACGTACACTTCGCCTTCGAACTTCGTGTGCGGCTTGATCGAACCCGGCTTGCACAGCACCTGGCCGCGCTCAACGTCCTCACGCTTCGTGCCGCGCAGCAGCACGCCCACGTTGTCGCCCGCCTGCCCCTGGTCGAGCAGCTTGCGGAACATCTCGACACCCGTGCAGATCGTCTTCACCGTGTCCTTCAGGCCCACGATCTCGACTTCGTCGTTGATCTTCACGATGCCGCGCTCGATACGACCCGTCACCACCGTGCCGCGGCCCGAGATCGAGAACACGTCTTCCACCGGCATCAGGAACGCGCCATCGACCGCGCGCTCCGGCACCGGGATGTAACGGTCCATCTCCTCGACCAGCTTGATCACCGACGGCACGCCGATCTCGCTCGTATCACCCTCGAGCGCCTTCAGCGCCGAACCCTTGATGATCGGCGTCTCGTCGCCCGGGAAGTCGTACTTCGACAGCAGCTCGCGCACTTCCATCTCAACCAGCTCGAGCAGCTCCGCGTCATCGACCATGTCCGCCTTGTTCAGGTAGACCACGATGTAGGGAACGCCCACCTGGCGCGCCAGCAGGATGTGCTCGCGCGTCTGCGGCATCGGGCCGTCAGCGGCCGAGCACACCAGGATCGCGCCGTCCATCTGCGCCGCGCCCGTGATCATGTTCTTCACGTAGTCGGCGTGCCCAGGGCAGTCGACGTGCGCGTAGTGACGGTTCGGCGACTGATACTCGACGTGCGCCGTCGAAATCGTGATGCCGCGAGCCTTCTCTTCCGGCGCCTTGTCGATCTGGTCGTACGCCATGAAGGTGCCGCCGTGCGTCTCCGCCATCACCTTCGTCAACGCCGCCGTCAGCGTCGTCTTGCCATGGTCAACGTGCCCAATCGTGCCCACGTTCACGTGCGGCTTCGTACGTGCGAATTTTTCCTTAGCCACGACCAATCACCTCTAAAAAACTTTTGATCTTGTTTCGACAGGAGCTAGGGGTTAGGGGCTGGGGGTTAGTCCGAAGCGCTGCGCGCGACGCTGAACCCACTTGCTAGCACCTATCCCCTAACCCCTGTCCCCTTCTCTGAAATCTGGAGCCCACGACCGGAATCGAACCGGTGACCTCGTCCTTACCAAGGACGTGCTCTACCGACTGAGCTACGTGGGCCGCCTCGTCAAACAAACCACCCCGAACCAGGCCGCCGGTTGGAGCGGGTGATGGGAATCGAACCCACGTACTCAGCTTGGAAGGCTGAGGTTCTACCATTGAACTACACCCGCAGCGCTCACCGTCCGGTACCCATCAGGTCGAAAAGACCCACGCCTCTCCGCTACTCTCTGGTACTGGTGGAGGGGGAAGGATTCGAACCTTCGAAGGCATAAGCCGGCAGATTTACAGTCTGCTCCCGTTGGCCGCTTGGGTACCCCTCCGCGAACAGAGAGCCGCGTATTCTCGGGGGCCGGGGCGGCCGTGTCAATCCAAACTGAGTGGCCGGAGCCCGTGGAGCGTTCGATGCAGACCCGCAAGCTAGGCCGGCAAGGCCTGGAAGTCTCCGCCCTGGGGCTCGGCTGCATGGGGATGACCGGGATTTACGCGACGGGCGCCGACGCGGCCGAGTGCGAGGCCACCCTCATTGCCGCCGTCGACGCCGGGGTGACCCTGTTCGACACGGCCGAAATCTACGGTCCGTACACGAACGAGGAGCTCCTGGGCCGGGTTCTCGGCGGCGCGCGCCGTGACCGCGTCATCGTCGCGACCAAGTTCGGGTTCGACCTGCGCCAGTCGAGCAGCGGCTGGGCCCTGGACAGCCGCCCGGAGCAAATCCGCACCGTCGTCGAGCAATCCCTGCAGCGGCTGCGGACCGACCGGATCGACCTGCTGTACCAGCATCGGGTCGATCCACAGGTACCGATCGAGGACGTCGTCGGCGCCATGGCGGAACTGGTGCAGGCAGGCAAGGTGCGCTACCTGGGGCTGTCGGAAGCCAGTGCAGCCACCCTGCGACGGGCTCACGCGGTGCACCCCATCAGCGCGCTGCAATCGGAATATTCCCTGTGGGAACGCGGAGTTGAGCGCACCGTCCTGCCCGCCTGCCGCGAGTTGGGCGTAGGCCTGGTGCCGTTCTCGCCCCTGGGCCGCGGGTTCCTGGCCGGGCAGCGGACCCGGGCCGAGGATTACCCTGCAGGAGACTACCGGCGCGAACAGCCCCGGTTCCAGGCGGGCAACTTCGACGCCAACCTGGCGCTGGTCGACAAGCTCGCCACCGTAGCCCACCGGGCGGGGGCCACCCCGGGCCAGGCAGCGCTCGCCTGGCTGCTGGCGCAAGGCGCGGACATCGTCCCGATCTTCGGGACCACCCGCCGCACACGGCTGCAGGAGAACCTGGGGGCGCTGCAGGTCCGGCTGGCCTCCTGCGACCAATTCCTGCTCGACCAGGTTTTTGCACCCGGTGCGGTGGCCGGCGATCGGTACCAGCCTGCGAGCATGGCGACGCTCGATCGCGACCCCTGAGCGCGACCCCACCTCAGGCCGGCGCCGCCGGGCTCGCGGACCACTTCTCACGAATCATTATATACGAATCATAGTTCGTGTATCATTGATCGGCCGACCGGGTCGATGGGTCGTGCATACCCCTCCTGTCCCCCGAGGCGCGCGCCGTCATGTCCGACCTGTTGCTGTTTCCCTTTGCCGACTACTGGTGGTTCTACGCCGGCTTCGTCGTATTCGTGCTGCTGGTGCTCGCGCTCGACCTCGGCGTGTTCCACCGCCAGGCGCACGAGGTCAGCGCGCGCGAGGCAGCGACCTGGAGCGTCGTGTGGGTCGTGCTGGCCCTCGTCTTCAACTACCTCTTCTACCGTTACATGCTCTGGCACTTTCCGCAGGTGCCGGCGCTCGCAGGCCTCGACCACGCGAAACTCGCAACCGACTCCGCGCTCGAGTTCCTGGCCGGCTACGTCGTCGAGAAGGCGCTCGCGGTCGACAACGTCTTCGTGTTCGTCGCCGTGTTTTCCTATTTCGCGGTGCCCCCCAAGTACCAGCACCGCGTGCTGTTCTACGGCATCCTCGGCGCGCTGGTGTTCCGCGCCCTGTTCATCTCGCTCGGCTCGGTGCTGATGCAGTACCACTGGATCGTCGTCCTGTTCGGCGCATTCCTGCTCCTGACCGGCATCAAGATCCTGTTCCTGCCGGAGAAGCCGATCGATCCGGAACGCAACCCGGTGATCAAGCTGGTGAAGCGCTTCGTGCCGGTCTGGCCGAAGATCGAAGGCGACAGCTTCTGGGTGCGGCGCGAAGGCGTGCTGTACGCAACGCCGCTGTTCGTCGCGCTGGTCTTCATCGAGTTCTCGGACATCATCTTCGCGATCGACTCGGTGCCCGCGATCTTCGCGCTGACCAACGAGCCGCTGATCGTGTTCACGTCGAACATCTTCGCGATCCTCGGCCTGCGCGCGATGTACTTCCTGCTGGCGAGCGCAGTGCGGTACTTCAGCTACCTGAAGTACGGGCTCGGCGTGATCCTGGTGTTCGTCGGCCTGAAGATGGTCTGGCTCAACGCAGGCGTTCGGCGGCAAGTTCCCGATCACCTGGTCGCTGGCGATCATCGGTTCGATTCTTGCGCTGTCGATGCTGGTGTCGGTGGCCGTGCGCAGGCGGGCGCCGCCCTCCGGCCACTAAGCGCCCGCTGCAGCCGGCGGGAAAGCCAGGTCGACCACCTCGACGTCGGCCGGCGAGAGCGGCTGGCCCAGGAAAACGGTCCCGACGCGCGCGAAGCGTTCGGGGCCGTCGGTGGCGAGCAGCGTCACCGCGCCAGGGCCTTCGGCGCGCAGCAGTCCGCGCTCGGCGAGCACGCCAGCGAGAGCGTCCGCGGTCGTCGCCGCGGAATCGACGATGGCGATGCGGTCGCCGAGAACCTTGCGCAGCGCCGGCGCCAGCACCGGGAAATGCGTGCAGCCGAGCACGAGCGTGTCGGGATGCGCGTCGTCTGCGCCAGTCACGAACACGTCGTCGAGGTAACGGTGAATCACCCCCTCGACGATGGGCCCATCGGTCCAGCCTTCCTCGGCCAGCGCGACGAACAGCGGACAGGCGCGCGCCGTGACGACTGCGCCCGGCAGCTGCCGGGCGATCGCCAGCTGGTAGGCCCCGCCCCGCACCGTACTCTCGGTGGCAAGCACAGCGATGCGACCTGTGCGCGTCGCGCGACAAGCAGCAGCGGCGCCGGGTTCGAGTACGCCGAGCACAGGCACTGGCGCAAACTCATGCGCGAGCGCATCGAGTGCGACGGCCGACGCGGTGTTGCAGGCGATCACGAGGCACTTCACGTGGCGCTCGCGCAGCAGTCGCGCCGCTTGCAGCGAATACTGGCGAATCGAACCTGCGCTCTTGGTGCCGTAAGGCAGCCGCGCGGTGTCGCCGAGGTAGACGAAACGTTCGAGCGGCAAGCGCTCGCGCAGCGCACGCAGCACGGTGAGGCCGCCTACGCCCGAATCGAAAACGCCGATCGGTGCCGAGCTGGCAGGGGCTCGGACGCTGTCCATTTTGCTGCGCATGAGTGTTTAATTTTCCGACGGTTGGCAGCATACCTGACGCCGCGGCGGACATAACGCGCTGCGCCCACACGCGGCGCTTCACACGCGCCGCACGGTGTGCATAATGGCGACTGCAACAGCCCATCGCATCGAATAAAAAGAGAAGAGCTGAGTCGTGGAGAGAAGACTGACAACGCGCCATCGTGCGCGCACTACCGTGTACGTGCTCCTGCCGGGCCGTCACCACCGTCTCTGCCGCGCGCGCAACCTGAGCGCCACGGGCGTGTTCGTCGAAACCGGCGACATGGGACTGCGCAAGGGCCAGACCGTCGACCTCGCATTCGCCATCAGTCTCGGCACCGTCACCAAGCTGCATCGCCGCACCGCCATCGTCGCGCACGTCTCGCGTGGCGGGACGGGATTGATGATGCAGAACCACGGCTCCTGACACCTGCCCCACCCCCGGTTTCGACCGCATCAAACCCGCCTAACGCAACGCGCATTGCGCTAGGCACTACTCCCGATTCGGGTGGCATGCCGCCGGCCTAATGTCGGGCTCAGGATCTGCATCGCGCGGCCGAGCGTGAGGCACCACCGCGCTGCCGTCGCGATGCACTTCCCGCGGCGATGCCAGTACCCGAACCAGACCGCACGGTGGCCGACGCAATCGATCGCGTGCTCGAAGCTGAGCAGGCGGCCGCGGCGGCCATTCTCACAGCCGAAGCATCGGCTCGGGCAACCATCGAAGCCGCGCGTGAAACACGTCGCCAGGTCCTGGAGCGCGCGCGCCAACGCGTGATGCGTCTGCATGAACGCGCGGGGACCCGACTGGCGGAGCGACTCGCCCGTCTCGACGTCGAGATCGCCGGGGATGACTGCAGTGCCGCCGCGTCGGCCCACGCCGCCACTGGCGCACTTGCGGCCGTCGCGGAGCGATTGACGACGGAAGAGCCGTGATGAGCATGAGCGGTCACTTCGCCTATGCCCAGACGCGCCTGCAGGCGCGCCTGGCCGAGATACCCGACGCGGCCCAGGTCCAGCAAAACATGGCCGCCCGGGATCTTGCGAGCCTGCTCGCGTCCGTCCGCTCCACGGCACAACGCAGGTACGTCGCGCGCCTCGCGCCCGGCATGGACGCGCACGAACTCGAACGGCACCTGCGCTGGGAGTGGATGGCGCTCGTCGACGAAGTTGCGCGTTGGCAGCCCGCTGCCTGGTTCGCCGCCGTGAGCTGGCTGCGCTGGCTGCCCAGCCTGCCATTGCTGCAGAAGATCGCGCGCGGTGGACGTCCGCCCGCCTGGGCGCGCGCCGATCCCGTGCTCGGCCGCGTCATTGCGCTGGAGTCGGCGCAACGCGATACCGCGACCAGAGCGGCGCCGTGGCGTGCCCTGCGCACGGCGCTGGCAGCCGAGGGCGGCGACGTGCGCGCCACATGGGTGGCGCAATGGCGCGCTTCGTGGCCGCACGATCGCCGCGCTGCGCTTGCCCTCGAGCGTATCGCACGCGACGTCGCGGCCTGTGACGCCGCGCTGCGCGAGCCGGCCACCCGCGACAGCTACGAGCAGCAGCGAGTGCTGGCGCAGCGGCTGCTGCGCAGTTTCCGTCGCAACCCGTCGTCGCCCGCGGCAGCCGTCGCCTTCCTCGGCCTCGAGGGCCTGGGTCTGCTGGCGTTGCGCGGCGGCGTGCTGCGGCGTGCCGTCGTCGAGCCGGGGCCGGCATGAGCCTGCGCTCCGCCACTGCGTGCTGGTTTGAACTGCTCACGTCGCGCGATGAGCTCGGCGCGGCGCTCGACTGCCTGGCACGCACGCGCTCGATCCAGTTGCAGGCCTACAGCCGCGTCGAGTCGCGGTTGCCGCTCGGCGACCTGCAGCGCGTGCTCGATGACTATGAGGCACTGGCACGGCGCTATCGACCCTGGTGGCCGGCGGCCGCGACCTGCACGGTCGATGCAGAGCACGCGCTGCTCGACGCGCCGCTCGCCGCGCTCGACCGGCTGCGTGCCTGGGCTGCCGTCGGCGAGCCTGTCGTCGCCGAACTCGAAGCTCTCGCGCTCGAGCGCGCCGAACTCGACGCGCTCGAGCGGCTCTGCGCAGTGGCCGCTGCGACGTTGCCGCGGCTCGATCGGCTGGCCTCGGCGGGTCCCGTGCTGGCCAGCCGCATCTACGTGCTGCCGCCCGCAACGCCCGCGCTGTCGCTGCCGGCCGCACTGATACACCAGCTCTGGATCCCCGATCCGGAGCGCGAAAGTTACCTGCTGGCAGTGGGGCCGCGCGAGGACATGGACGAGCTCGACGCCACGCTCGCCGCACGCAAGGTGCACCGTGTTGCGTTGCCGGCGGACCTGCCACCGACCGGCGACGAGCTGCGAGCCGACCTGCAGCGGAGACGGGCTGCCATCGAAGCGCGCACGAACGTTGCGCGCGCAGCTCTTGCAACTCTCGACGCAGAGCACGGCGTCCCGGCAGCGCTGGGCGAAATGGCGCTGGCCGCGTGGGTGGTGGCACACGTGCCGGAACTGCCGGTCACGGAACACTTCGCCTGGATCACGGGCTGGTGCTCGGCACGGGACGATGCGGGATTGCGCGCGGCGCTGGACGCGCAGGGACTGCACTACCTGCTGCGGCTCGCCGCCGCGCCGGCCGGCGCGGTCGCGCCGTCGGTGCTGCGCAATCCGCGCTGGGCGCGGCCCTTCGAGGCGGTGACCGGCATGATGGGCGTACCGGCCGCCGGCGATGCGGATCCCAGCTTGCTGGTCGCGATCCTGGCGCCGCTGCTGTTCGGCTTCATGTTCGGCGACGTCGCACAAGGCGCCATCGTCGCCGTCGCGGGCCTCGTGCTTGGTCGCCGCATTCCGGCGTTGCGCCTGTTGCTGCCCGGTGGGCTGGCGGCCGTGGCGTTTGGCTTCGCGTTCGGCAGCGTATTCGCGCGCGAGGACATCGTCCCGGCGCTGTGGCTGCATCCACTCGCGCAACCGCTGCCCGTGCTCGCCGTGGCGCTCGGCATCGGCATCGTCACGCTGACGCTCGGCCTCGCGCTCGACGCGCTGCAATGTTTCTGGCGCGGACAAATCCGCCATTGGCTGCTCTGCGACTCAGGCCTGCTGCTCGCCTATGCCGGAATCGTCGGCATGGTGTTCGACGTGCGCGCGCTCTGGCTGCTGCCCGCAGGCATCGCCGCCTCGCTCGTGGGCGCGGCTGTCGCGCAACCAGCGGGACGCATCGCTGCCGTGGGCGTCGCGGCCGGTGAATTCGTCGAGCGACTGCTGCAGCTGGGCGTCAACACGGTTTCGTTCGTGCGCGTGGGCGCATTCGCGCTGGCGCACGCGGGCCTGTGCTCCGCCATCGTGAGCATGGCCGAGGCGGCGGGCGCCGGCTATTGGCCGGTGCTGATCGTGGGCAACGCCGCGATCATCGCGCTCGAAGGTCTCGTCGTGAGCATCCAGACGACCCGCCTGGTGCTCTTCGAATTCTTCATCCGCTTCCTCACGGCGCGCGGCCGACCGTTCGAACCGCTCACGCCGCCACCGGCCACACTCTCCGGAGGCCTGCCATGAAACTGTCCGCGCGCTGGATCCTCGCCTTTGCCACCTTGACGACGGTGACCGCAGCAGTCGCCACGTTGAGCCTCATCGCCGCCTGGCCCGCGGTCGCGGCCGAACCCGCGGGTCTCGTCGCGGTCGACCCGGGCGTGCTGCGCTGGGGGTTTGCCTCAGCCGCGCTCGCCGCAGGCCTCGCAGCACTCGGCGCCGGCTATGCCGTGGCGCAGGTTGGCACCGCCGCCCTCGGCGCGCTGGCAGAGAAGCCCGATCTCTTCGGCCGCGTGCTGGTGATGGTGGGCCTGGCCGAAGGCATCGCGATCTACGGGTTGATCGTGTCGATCCTGATCCTCAACCGGCTGGGCTGACGTGGCTCGCGTCGTCTACATCGGCGGCGAGGCAACGGCGGCCGGCTTCCGGCTCGCTGGTCTCGACGTGCGCACTGCTGCCGCGGGCGACACCGCCGAACTGCTGCGCAATACGCTGGCCGAGCGTCCCGAGTGCGTATTCCTCGACGGCACCCTGATCGACTTCGTCCCGCCACCCTTGCTCGAACGCGCGCTCGCCCCGGGCCCGACGCTGTTCGCCGTCGTACCCGACATTCGTGGGCGCGGGGCGCCGCCGGACGTCGTGCAACTCGTGCGCAGCGCCCTGGGGATCGACGCATGAGCGCCGTCGAGAGCGTGCTGGAAGCCCAGACCACGGCACTGCTGCGCCGGCTGGCGCGCGAGCAGGATTCGCGGATCCGGCGGATCCGCGACGAAGCCGGGCTGCAGGCTGCCGACATCGTGCGCAAGGCGCGCGCCGAGGCGCGTGCGCGGGTGCACCAGGCCGTGCTCGACACGCGCCGCGACGACGAGCTGACACTGACGCGACGACGCGCGGCGCTCGAGACCGGGTCGCGCCAGCGCCGGCAGGCCATCTTGCGCGACTGGCTGGAGAACGCGTGGACGGCCCTGCCCGCGGCATTGCAGGCGCGCTGGCTCGACCCGCAAGCGCGCGAGCGATGGTGTGCGGCGGCCCTGCAGGCCGCGGCACGCACGCTGTTGCACGCCGACGCCCTGCAGGTACAGGTGAGCCCGCGCTGGCTGGCAGACGTCGAACCGCTCGTGCAGCGGTGCCTGGCGGCGAATCGCAGCACCGGCACCGTCGTGCCGGACGACGGGATCAGCGAGGGATTGCGCATCCGCGCTGGCTGCGCCTGCCTCGATGCGACGACCGCCGGGCTGCTGGCGGCGCGCGAACGCATCGCGGCAGAACTGCTCGCCGAGTTCGGCAGCCGCACTGCGCCGCAGCGCACGGAGGTGGCCGCATGAGCGAAGCACGCATCACGTGGGTCGGTGGCCCGGTACTGCGCGCGCAGGCGACGGGACCGTTCGGCATCTTCGAGGCGCTGGCGGTGGGCGAGCGCCGGCTGCTCGGGGAAGTGATCCAGCTGCGCGGCGACGAACTGGTCGCGCAGGTGTACGAGGACACCACGGGTCTCGAACCCGGCATGCCTGTCGCGGGGCTCGGGCGCCCGCTTGCCGTGACGCTGGGGCCCAACCTGCTCGGTGGGATTTTCGATGGCCTGTTGCGGCCACTGGCAGGCGCAGCCGATTACCAGATCCAGCCCGGCGTGGCAGCCCGCGTCGCGGCGCGCCATCGCATCAGCTTCACGACCCAGGCCGGCGCCACGCTTGCCGCGGGCCACGTCTTCGCCATGACGGTCGCCCCGAACCCGCAAGGATTGCTCGTGCCGCCGTGGGCGAGCGGACGCGTCGCGTGGATGGCGGAACCCGGCGAGTACCGGGATGACGAGGTGCTGCTGATACTCGAAGACGCCACTGGCTCGCGGCACGAACTGACCATGCAGCACGACTGGCCCGTCCGTCGGCCGCGGCCAGTTCGTGCGCGACTCGCCGCGCAGGCGCCGATGATCACCGGCCAGCGCATCCTCGACACGCTGTTCCCGGTCGCGCGCGGTGGCCGCGCTGCCCTGCCCGGCGGCTTCGGCACAGGCAAGACGGTGTTGCAGGAAGCGCTCGCGAAGTGGTGCGACGCCGACGTGATCGTGTACGTGGGCTGCGGCGAGCGCGGCAACGAAATGGCAGAAGTGCTCGACGAGTTTCCACGCCTCGAAGATCCGCGCACCGGCCGGCCGCTCGCCGAACGCACCGTGATCATCGCCAACACCTCCAACATGCCGGTGGCCGCGCGCGAAGCCAGCATCTACACGGCCATCACGGTCGCCGAGTATTTCCGCGACCAGGGCCTCAATGTCGCGCTGATGGCGGACTCGACCAGCCGCTGGGCCGAAGCCCTGCGTGAAGTCTCGGGCCGCCTCGGCGAATTGCCGGGCGAAGCAGGCTACCCGGCCTACCTGAGTTCACGGCTCGCGGAGTTCTACGAACGTGCCGCGCGCGTCACTTCGCTGGCCGGCGCCGAGGGTTCGGTGACGATCATCGGCGCCATCAGTCCGCCGGCTGGCGACTTCTCCGAACCGGTCACGCTGCACACCAAGCGCTACGTGCGCTGCTTCTGGGCGCTCGACCGCCAGCGCGCGCAGGCCCGCTTCTATCCCGCCATTCATCCACTGCTGTCGTACGGCGCGGACGTCGCCGCGCTCGCGGACTGGTGGAAGCGCTCGGGCAATCCGGACTGGCTGCTGCAGCGGCAGCGCGTGCTCGAGTTGCTCGAAGCACAGGCGCACCTCGAGCGGATGGCGCGCATCGTCGGACGCGACGCTTTGCCTGCCACGCAGCAGGCGCGCCTGCTGTGCGCGGACCTGATCAACGAGGGTTTCCTGCGCCAGTCGTCGTTCTCGCCCGTGGACCGCTTCTGTTCGCCGGCGCGGCAGGTGGCGATGCTGTCGGTGCTGCTGCACTTCGCCGACCGCGCCGACGCCGCAGTCGCTGCCGGCGTGCCGCCCGCGCGCCTCGCTGCCCTGCCGCTGCTGCGGCAACTGCAGCGACTCGGCGAGGAGTTCGGCGAGGACGACCTGTTGCGCCTGCGCCAGTTACCGCGGCAGATCGACTACGAGTTCGACCAGCTGCAACCGGTGGCCAGCCATGCGAGCTGACCTGCTGCTGAACGACGTCGTCACGCGCATCGAGGGCCCGCTGCTCTTCGCGCGCCGCGAGGCGCGAGTCGGCCTGAACTCCGCGGTCGAGGTGCTCGCCGCCAACGGGCCCCCACGCCTGGGCCGGGTCGCGGCACTCGACGATGACTCGATGGTGATCGAGGTGCTCGAGTCGACCGCGGGCCTCAGCCTGCACGGCACGCGCATCCGGTTGCAGCCTGAACCTTTGCTGTTCGGCGTCGGGCCACACCTGCTCGGCCGTGTTTTCGACAGCGTCGGCCGCCCGCTCGACGGCGGTCCACCCGTGCCTGCGCTCGCGCGGAGGCGTATCGAGGGACTCGCCATCAACCCTGCCTGGCGCGCCCTGCCGCGCGACTTCATCGAGACCGGCATCGCGACCATCGACGTGATGAACAGCCTGGTGCGCGGGCAGAAGCTGCCGCTGTTCTCCGCCGGCGGCTTGCCGCACGACCGGCTCGCAGCGGAAATCGCCCAGCGTGCGCGACTGCGCGGCGACCAGGGCAACGAAAGCTTCGCCGTCGTCTTCGCCGGAATCGGCGTGCCGCACGACACGGCGGAGCAGTTCCGGCTCGCCATGGAGTCGAGCGGCGCGCTCGGCCACACGGCCCTGTTCCTGAACCTCGCCGACGAGCCGGGCATGCAGCGCCTGCTCACGCCGCGTTATGCGTTGACCGCGGCCGAGTACCTGGCCTTCGACGAGGGCCGCCACGTGCTGGTCATCCTCACCGACATGACCAACTACTGCGAGGCACTGCGCGAGGTGTCGGCCAGTCACGGGGAAATTCCCGGGCGGAAGGGCTATCCGGGCTACATGTATTCGGACCTGGCGGCGCTGTATGAGCGCGCGGGCTGCATTCGCGGCCGGCCCGGCAGCCTGACGCAGGTGCCGATCCTCACGATGCCGGGCGACGACATCGGGCACCCGATCCCGGACCTGACCGGCTACATCACCGAAGGGCAGATCGTGCTCGATCGCGAACTGGACCGTCGCGGCATCTATCCGCCGGTGCGCGTGCTGCCGAGCCTGTCGCGCCTGATGGACGCCGGCATCGGCGCCGGCTTCACCGACCCGGATCACCCCGCGCTGGCCCATCAGCTGTTTGCAGCCTATGCCCGCGCGCTGCGCATGCGCGTGCTGGCCAGCGTGATGGGTGACCAGGGCCTGCCGGATGCGGACCGGCGTTTCCTCGCCTTTGGCGAGCGGTTCGAACGGCAGTTCGTGCACCAGGCCACGGCGCAGACGCTCGAGGAGAGCTTCGCCGCCGGTTGGTCGGTGTTGCAGGGCCTGCCCCACGTCGAGCTCACCCGGTTGTCCGACGCGCAGATCGCCCGCCATCTCGGCGCGGCGGCCGACGAGACGGCGCATGCCTGAACTGGGCGAGGTGGCCGCCACCCGGGTCGCATTGCTCGAGCTGCGCGACGAACGCCGCCTGGTGCAGGAAGGCTATGAACTGCTCGACGAAAAGCGCGTCCTGCTCGCGACGGCGATCCTGCGCGAGTTGCGCGCCTACGTGGCAGCAGACCAGCAGCTCGCCACGCTCTGGCGGGCAGCCCGGGCAGCCCTCGCCGCGGCGGTCGAAATACACGGTTTCGACGATCTCACGGTGGAGCCCCCTTTCCCGCTGGACCAGGCGCTGCTGCGCACGAGCCGCCACGACTTCCTCGGCCTGCCGTTGCGCGACGCCGTGCTCGAGGCGCCCCTCGCCGTGCCGAGGGTCGTGCGGTCCGCCGAACCGGTCCGTGACACGCCCGAGCTGCGCCACTGCGCCCTGGCGTTCCGTGCGGTGGCGGTCGAACTGGTGGCCCAGGCAGCCCGGGCAGCCAACCTGCGCCAGCTGGTCGCGGAATACCGCCGGACTGAACGGCGCGCCCGCGCGCTCGAAAACGTGCTGCTGCCCGAGATCGACCGGTCCGTCGCCTTCATCGAGGAACAACTCGACGCCGTCGACCAGGAGGAAGCCGTGCGGGTGCGCAATGCGGCCCGCGCCCGTTGAAGCCTGTACGATCCGAACTTGACCTCGGGGCCGGGGGGTCGCTAGCTTGCGGCCAGACTTTCGGAGGGTATGCATGATCAAGGAAGCCGTTTCTCCGCTCGAGCCGCAGTACGAAGACCTGGCCGGCGATGGGCTCAGCCGCAAGGCGCGACGACTCTTCCTCGCGACCCGGCCCAAGTTCCTGACGGCCTCGATCCTGCCCGTGCTCGTCGGCACGGCGTGGGGCGCTACGGTTGCGGGCGGGCTGGAGGTAGGCGTTGCCCTGCTGGCGCTGCTGGCGACGGCCCTGGTGCATTGCGCCAGCAACGTGATCAACGACGTGGGCGACGAGATCACCGGCACCGACCGGGACAACGTCGACCGGATCTACCCGTACACCGGCGGCTCGCGCTTCATCCAGAACCGGATCATGTCGCCCGGCGAAATGCACCGCTGGGCCTGGATGCTGTTCGGCATCGCCGCGGTGCTCGGTCTCGTGCTCGCCGTGCTCAAGGGACCGTGGGTCATCGCGCTGGGCATCGGCGGCATCGCGATCGCCGTGCTGTATTCGACGCCATCGGTGCAGCTGAGCGGCAAGGGCGTGGGCGAGGCTTTCCTGATGGTCGCCTTCGGCGTGCTGCCGGTGTGCGGCGCGGCCTGGCTGCAAAGCTCCATCATCGACCTGGACAGCGTGCTGATCGCGCTGCCGGTGGGCATCTGGGTGACGCTGATCCTGCTGATCAACGAAGTGCCGGACCGCAAGGCCGACGGCGCGAACGGCAAGCGCACGCTGGTCGTCCGGCTCGGCGTCGACGGCGCGCGGCACCTCTATCGCGTTTCGCACATGATCGCGTTGGCGTCCATCGTGCTGCTCGTGACGCGCGGCTCGCTGCCCTGGTGGGCGGCCGTGGGCGGCATCGTGCTGTTCCTGGGCGGGCTCAAGGCGGCCGCAGGCATTCGCGACGATGCGCCCCGGGCCGTGCTGACGAAGAGCATCGAGATGACCATCGGCCTGCAGGCCGTGGGTTCGATCCTGCTGTTCGTCGCCGCGCTCTTCGCGCACTGACCGGGAATGCCCGCGGCCGGCACCGCGCCCCTGCAACTCGTCTTCGGCGCCAGCGGGTACATCGGCACGCACCTGGTGCCGCGCCTGCAGGCCGCAGGCAAGCGCGTCCGCGCGTCGGCGCGCAACCCGGAGGTGCTCGCTGCGCGTGGCTGGGACGGGGTCGAATGCGTCACGGCTGATGCACTCGACCCGGCGACGCTGCCCGCCGTGTTGCAGGGCGTCGACGTCGCGTATTACCTGGTGCACTCGATGGCGGCCGGACGCGGCTTCGGCGCGCTCGACCGCGAGGCAGCCCGCAATTTCGGCCAGGCGGCGGCCGCCGCCGGCGTGCGCCGTATCGTCTACCTCGGCGGCCTGATCCCGCAGCATGCACGGTCCGAACACCTCCGCTCACGCGCGGAGACCGGCGACGTGCTGCGCGCGAGCGGCGTGCCGGTCACGGAATTGCGCGCGGGCATGATCGTGGGGCCAGGCTCGGCCGCCTACGAAGTCATTCGCGACCTCGTGAATCACCTGCCGGTGATGGTGACTCCGCGCTGGGTGAAATCAGTTTCGACACCGATCGCGCTCGACGACCTGCTCGCCTACCTGGCTGCCGTTGGCGACATCGACGCAGCCGCCGGCAAGACGCTCGACGCCGGCGGTCCGGACACCGTGACCTACGAGGCGATCATGCGCAGCTACGGCCGCCAGGTGGGCCAGCATCCGCTGATCATCCCGGTGCCGGTGCTGACCCCGCGGCTCTCGTCGTACTGGCTGCGGCTCGTCACGTCAGTGCCCGTTGGCATCGCGCAGGCGCTGGTCGAGGGTCTCGAGCACGATTTCGTCGCGCATGACGACGAACTGCAGCGCCTCGTGCCGCGCCAGCGCCTGGGGCTCGACGCGTCGATACGCGCGGCGATCGACGCCGACCGCCAGCACGCGGTGATCGCGCGCTGGGTCGAGGGCTCGATCGCCTGCCGCAACTTCCGCCCCGAATACGCGTTCTACGCCATGCGCGAGGGCGCGACCGCGACGGGCGACGTCACGCCGGAGCAGGTGTTCGCCACGGTCTGCACCATCGGTGGCGAGGACGGCTGGTTCTTCGCCAACGTGCTGTGGTGGATCCGCGGTGCAATCGACTGGCTGGTGGGCGGGCCGAGTTTCCGCCGCTCACGGCGCCACCCCACGCAGTTGCGCGTGGGCGACGTCGTCGAATCGTGGCGCGTCATCGCGCTCGAGCCCGGCCGGCGGCTCACGCTGCTGATGGAAATGAAGGCGCCGGGCGCCGGGGTGCTCGAATTCGTGGTGCAGCCGCAGGGCTCGGGTGCGAGCGTCTCGGCCACGGCGTACTGGCATCCCGCCGGCGTGTGGGGACTGGCCTACTGGTACGTGCTGATTCCCGCGCACGCGTTCATCTTCAAGGGGCTCACGCGCGCGATCCTGCGCCGGGCCGCGGGCGCCATGCGGCAGATCGACGCTCCGTAGGGAAGCTCTGCACAGGTCCGCAAGTGACGCGTTGCGTGCGCTCGATCCGGTGCCTGTCACCGAGCTTGGAAAGGCAGACACGCGCTCTGTGACAGGCACCGGATCGAGCGCTCTGGCAGCGTCGCAGGCTGGCATGTCGCAAGCGTCCGACCCGGGACCGTTCCCAGAGCGCGTGTCTGCCTTTCCAAGCTCGGGAACGGTCCCGGATCGGACGCGCCAGCGACTGCGGACCTGTGCAGAGCTTCCCTGGCCGAGCCCCGCCGCCGGACGCCACAGGCGCCCGCACGGCGGTCGTGGGCTACCTACTCGGCCGCGGCTTCCGCCGCAGGCTTCACGCCGAACCGGTAACGCAGCGACAACGTCACGTAGTTGACGTCGTAGTTGTAGGGATCGACGCCGAGCCCGAGCACCGTCGGCAATGCCGCCGGCTGCGGCGTGTACGCCCAGTCGCTGGTGCTGAGCGTCTCGTACCACCAGTTCAGCATCACGTCCGTGCGGTCGTTGAAGCCGTAGGTGACCCCGGCCTTGAACGAACTGAGCTCGCTCTTGACCACGGGGAAGGTTCCCCCGGCGCTGCCGGAGATGACGGTGCGCGAGTGTCCCGAGCCATACGTGTAGTCGAACGTCACGCCGATCTTGTCCGTGAACTGCGCGTTCATGCCCGCGCCGTACGTCTCGAAGTCGTCCTGCACGTCGCCGGTCCAGTCAGGCGCCGCAAACGATGCTGCTGCCCTTCGACTTCGAGTCGATCTTCTCGCGACCCGCGTGGCGTACGCCGCGATCTTCTCGTTGACGGTCCAGTTCACGTCGACGCCGTAGCGGCGATCGAGGCCCGACACGAGTCCGAGATCGGACTGCATGTAGCTGTCGTCGCCGTAATGCACGTTGGCGCCGAACGACAGCGGCAGCGATCCCATGGCGACGTTCGCGAGCAACTCGCCGTACGAGCGGTAGCGATAGGCCTGGTTGAACTTGCGCATGAGCGGGTTCTGGCCGGTTGCCACCGCCACGCCGAGGTCGTAGTTGTCGGGCTCGCGCTCTTCGACGCCGCCCTTGACCACGAAGCCGAGGTAGCCGCTGGGCCGGAACTGCACCCGGCCATAGCCGTCGAGCACTTCCTCGCTGGACACTTCCACCGCCGAACCCGTGCGATCGAGGGTGCGCCACTCGCCGCCCACGCCGACCGTGAGATCGTCGTACACGTCGAAATCGGCCGTGCCGTTCAGTCGCGTGCGCTCGTAGCCGTAGATGGCGTTGACGCGGTCCTCGCCGACCGGGAACAGGTCGGTGTGCACGATGGACGTGAACGCAGCCTGCCGGCTGTCGTTGTCACGCTCGTCGTAGGACGCAGCACCGCGCAGGCGCAGACGATCGAGCGGCTTCGCGCTGACGGTCAGGTCGGCGCGCGTGACGCTGATGTCGCCATCGAGGTTGTTGAGCGGCAGCGCATCGACGCCGATGTTGGGGTTCAGCGTGTAGCCGACGAACGATTCATCCTGCGTGCTCTGCCCCATCGCAGCCGACAGGGTCACGGTGGTGTTGCCCGGCAGTCCGTACCAGCCGGCCGAGGCAGCCACTTCGCTGTAGAAATTGTCGGGTTCGAGCGTCATCTGGCCCTGGTTGCCGCCGGTCACGAACGCGTTGAACGGGTTGTCGAACTGGAAGCCCGGCACCTTGGTGTCGTAGATCGAGGCGAAGTAGCCGACCTGCGCGAACCAGTTCTTGCCCTGGTAGCGCACGTCGGCAGTGATGCGGTCGGTCGAATCGTCGATCGGACGCAGCATCTCGGTCGACACGCTGCCGAACGATCCGAAACGCGGCCGGTTGCCGCTGCGCTCGTCACGCCGGTAATCGAGGCCGAACGTCCACTTGTCGCCGAGCAGGTACCGCGCATTCGCACGGTAACGGTCGCGATCGAAGCCGACTTCGACATCGCGCAGGGAAGAATTCAGCGCAGTGAAGCCGGCCGTGTTGCCCGCGCGGACCCAGCCCCCGGGCAGAGACAGCTGGTCGCTGCCGACGCCACCGAAGATGGTCTCGCCCGTGTCGGACAACCGATGCGGAATGCGGTCGTAAGACAGGCCGAAGTCATAGCTGCCCTGCTTGCCGCCGCTCAGGCCGATCGAACGCGAGTCGAGGCCGAGGTCGAGCAATTCGTAATCGATGCGGTAACCGGACTCGAGCGCGACCCCGCCGGTGGCGTTGGCTACGACATACACGCCGTCCTCGTCGAGGCCGGTGGCGTCGCCGAACTTGGCGCTCGATTCGTCGAGATAGCCCGCGCCGAGTTCTGCTTCGGCCGTGTAGCCCTTGGCGAACGTGCACTTGCTGCAGGCCCAGGCGGACGTGTCGGGCGCCGGCGTTTCTTCGGCGCGGACGCCTGACGCGGTCCCGAGCAGCAGGGCGGAGATCGCGAGGATGAGTTTCTGGCTGCGTTGTTCCATGGCGATCACCGTGTCAGCGACGAACCAGAAGGATGGTTCGATCCGTGCACTTGCGAATGGCAGTTCATGCAGTTGCCGAGTCCGAGCGCCGTGGTCGGCGCAGTGCCGCCGGGCAGGCCCGATGGCCCGTACGCGAAGCTCGGGTGGCCCTGCTGCGAATGGCACGACTGGCACAGCAGCGGACCGCGGAGCTTGACCATGCCCGGGTTGCTCGAGCCGTGCGCCGCATGGCAGGTGGAGCAGTCTTCGGTGACGGGCTGGTGCTCCCACAGCAGCGGGCCGCGCTTCTCGGCATGACACTCGTAGCAGGTGTCGTTCAGCGTCGCGCGCACCAGTTGCTTGGGCGCCGTCGTGCCGTGCGGCGCGTGGCAGTCGCTGCAGGCGAGCTTGGCCTGGCGCACCGGATGCGCGTACGGCTTCAGGAACTGGCTGCGCTCGGCGACGTGGCAGGTGTAGCAGACGTCGGACTGCGTCGCCTTCGACAGGACGGCGTCTTTCGCCTTGTGACTGTCATGGCAGGCGGCGCACGAGACATCGTTCACGTCGTGCGGACCGATGTGCCACTCGGCGGCTTTGCCCTTCTCGTGGCAACCCAGGCACATCGCGTTCTGCACGCTGACCGGCGTCGTGGCCGTGCGGCCGAACTGGATCATCGGCGGCCGCGTCTCGCCCTTCTTCACACGCTTGGCGTGGTTGCCGCCGGGGCCGTGGCAGGCCTCGCACTGCAGGCCGCCCTTGCCGAACGGGGTGCGCGCGTCATTGGGCTGCGCATGCGCCGTGTGGAACACGTCGTTGACTTCGGGCCCCTCGTGGCAGCTCAAGCACGTGTCGGCGCCCTTCGCGCTGTAGGGCGCACCGGCGTTCGGCGCCTTCGCGGGCACTGCTGCCAGCGCGACCGAGCGGACCGATAGCAAGCCCAGCAGCAGCAGGCTTTTTCGCAGGAACATTGCGGTAAGTTCATTGCTGTGCGTCCGATTCTGTGTGGCTGGGCGTCAATCGTTGAAGAGGAACTGGCCGACGCTGTGCTCCGCCTTCACGTCGAGCCGGGCCCTGCCCGTTGCCGTGGCAGACGCTGCAGGTCTCAACCGGGGCGCCCGGCGTGCGGCTGTCCGCATCCTTGACGGCGTTGAACGAACCGCCGTTCATCTCCATGTGCAGCCGGGCTTCGCCGCCGGTATGGCACGACGAGCAGATGGCTGCGTCCCGGGCGAGATCGCAATGTCGCCGAGCTGGCGTCGAGCGTTGTCGCCGGCATCGATCGTCGTCGCCAGCGCCGTCGCCGGATTCGGCGGGTAGTAGGTGTCGGGCAGGTGGCAGCCTTCGCAGTTGTTGATGCGGCCCGGATAACGGACGTGCTGAAGTCGTAGCCCGGTTGCCGAAGCCACAGACCTTGTACCCGACCAGTGGATCCCGCATGGATCGCGTGGACCATGACCTTGAAGTCGATCGGCCGGTCATCCAGCGTGCCGGTGACGGACTCGCAACTCGAACCCGCAACCCGCCGGTTGATGTCCGTGGCATTCGGGTTGTGGCAGGTCGCGCAAATCTCCGTGTTGTCTGTCGCGGCTGTTGCCATGGAACGTCAGCTTCTGGTGGCAATCGTTGCACTGCTGATGTCGACGATCTGCGACACGGCACTGGCGTGGCGTCGGTGATCGGGAAGACGTGCGCCCCGCCGACGTCACCGGCAAGTCTCGCGTACTCCGCCATCGCGGCACTGCTCACGTCCAGTGCCGTGCGGCCTTCGAGCAAGGCCGACCCGGCCACCGATGGCCCCGCCGGCAATGCCTTCGCGCCTAGCCTGGCCTGAACGAGCCGCCAGCGAACGCCGGGTCGCCGCGACAGCCGTGTGGCCTTGAGAATCGATCGGATCGGCTGCGCCGGCGTGCTGCCGCTGGCGGGTTCGCGAGTCGATCGTCGTGTACGCCACGCGGCTGCGCAGGCGTGCCGTGTCGCGTTGCAAGTCGTTGCGGTGGCCGCGGCGTGCACGCGATACGTTCGTCAACCGCGCGTCGGTGAGCCTGTAGGCCGTGCCGTCACCGGGTCGCTGACCTTGACGGTGACCGCGGATCTCGCCAGGCAGCACCTTGCCGCCTTGGTCGGATCGCCGCGCGAGGGTGCGCCGTGGGAACCATCGAGCTCGAGGCTTCGGACCTTGCCGCACCTCGAACATGAACGCTTCGCGGCCGCAGCTTTCGGGGATCCGGTGCGCGTTCCCGGCGCGCAGTTCGCCGGCGCACCTGCGACGTCGGGCCGTGGCAGGCGCTGCAGGTGTCGGCCGTCGCCGCCACGCCGCCGTGATTCTCACCCGTCGCGAAGTTGACGTTGTCGTGGCACGAACGAGCAGGACTCGGCGATTGACGGTCAGGCGCCAGTTGCTCGCCTGCGGCGTGTCGGTGTCGCTCTCCTGGTGGCAGGTGGAGCAGTTGCGCTTGTCCTGCGGATAGACGACCTCGCCGAGGTCGGTGAACGTGTTGCCGAAACCGAAGATGCCGTAGAAGCCGCCGGCTTCGACGCTCGGCAGCGTCTCGCCCGCATGGATCTTGTGGATCATGACCTTGAGGTCGAGCGAATTGCCCGACTGCGCATCGAACGAATACGACTCGTGGCACATCGCGCAGTACTGAGGTCGAAGCGCGCGTCGCCGTGGAAAGCAGATTGTCGTGACAGGCGTTGCAGGTGTCGTTGTCGACGATTTCGCGGCCCGACTGCTCGAGCTTGGCGTCGGTCGCCGGAGGAACGTGTAAGTGGCATTGTTCGCCGGGATATTCGTCGGGCGCGACATTCGGGGCCGTGCGGATCTCGAGGCCCACGCGGTGCGGCAGGCTCGGGTCGTAGGGGATCTCGGCATCGGTCTTCACGTTCGTGGCGAAACGTGTACTCATAAATGCCGCTCGCCGTTGTCGACCCAGGTGCCGGACGTGCGGTCTCGGTGTAGCCCTGGTTGGTCGGGCCGGTGCCCGTGACCCTGTCGGCCGGCGTCGGTGCCGGCGAACCGGGGAACGCCTCGAGTCCGACGCGTCAGCGCATGCCACGTGCTCGACTTGCCATTCACGGCCGGCTCGAGCCGGGCCAGGACGAAGCGGATATTGCCCGCCGGCAAGCCCGTCAGCGGGCGGTCGCGTTCGTCCAGCAGGTACACCTCGACGAACGGCCGGCCATCCTCGAGGATGGTCACGCGGTTGATGCGCGCGGTGATTTCCTGCGCCGATGCAACCGGGGCCGCGGGCGTGCCGCCTCCCGGCGGACCCACGGGCCCGGATGGACCTTCAGAGCCGTCGTTACCGCTACCGCCGGTGCAGGCACCCAGGCCGATGGCGGTCAACGCGACACCCGCCCAGGCGATCTTGCGCATCCAAGGCAGCTGATTTGCGAACGTTGTGGTCATCGTACGACTCCGGCGCGGTCTATTCGCGATGCGCCCGCACCAAGTGCGGTTCTTTGACGGGATGTTAGAGGGGCGGCGACCTTAGACGTTATCTCGGATATCCGAGATACCGGCCCGGCCGGTTGTAGCTTCGTTGCAACAATGGGGCTCCTCAGGATGCCCACCGCCAAAGAAAAAGGGAGGGGTGGATGACCACCCCTCCCTTGAGGGCCGAAGCCTAAAGCTTCGTAGTTTAGTTCTGACGCTCGTCGTGGACGACCGCGACGTCTTCCGAGCGGCCTGGGCCGTGGCAGACGCTGCAGCTTTCCGAGCCCAGCCCGAACGAGGTGTTCAGGTTGAAGTGGGCCTTGGCTTCGTCAGAGTCGTGGCACGAACCGCAAGCGGCCGTGTTCGGACCGAGGCGACTGTAGAGCTTCGGATCGAGCACCGCGGTCTGAGCCACCCGTTTGGGCATTCGACTTCTGCACGCTCCACATCGAGTTCGCGTTGGTCACGACATCGAAGTTGGTCGAGCCGGCCTTGTGGCAGCCCTGGCAGTCCGCCAGCTTGCCCGGGTACACGACTTCGCCGAACTCGTAGATGCCGTTGCCACCGCCGGGGGTAAGCGCCGGAGGAATCGGGTTCGGGGCGCCACGGATGAAGTTGAACGGATCAGACCGCTCTTCGCCCGCATGGATCCCGTGCACCATGTCCTTGAGGTTCATCGGCTTCTCGGACACGAAGAACGCGCCGGTATCGGTCGAGTTGGCGATCAGCCAGGCAGCGGGGGCGCCCTTGACGTAGCCAGCGAACGTATTGCTGCTCGACATTTCGGGGTTATGGCACAGCACGCAGAGGTCGGGGTTGTTGTTCCGGCCGGCGTTGCTGTGGAATCCGAGACGCTCGTGGCAGGTCAGGCACTTGTTGATGTCGACCACCGACGCGCGCACCAGGCCCTTGTTGGCGCCAATACCGGCCGTCAGCGAAGGCGGCGAGATGTTGAAGCTGTAGGGAATGGACGTCGTGCCGTCGATGTCGGTCGTCGTGCCGGCCACCGTGAAGTAGCTCTCCATGCCGATGGACTGGTTGGTCGAACCGACCGGATAGGCCGTCGCCAGCGTCACCGTGTACCAGCCATCCGTCGGCATCGGCGTCGGGAGGCCCGCCGTGAGGGTGCTGAGATTCACTGTGGTCGGCTGGTCACGTCCTACCTTGGCCCAACTACCGATCAGCGCTGCTGCCTGGTCAGGGGCCGTCGAGCCGTTGCCGTAGTAGGTGCGGCCACCGGAAGTCTGGCCACCGTTGTTGAAGTCGATCGGTGTCGCAACCGCCGGGCCGTTGACCGGGTCAGTGGCCGCCGGGTGCGCCGTGCTCCATGCGAGCTTGAAGTTGACGCCTGCGGGCGTGATGCCCGTCGGCAGCGGATTCAGGCTCATCGGGGCAAACGTGCCGGTGGGCGTGGCGCGTGACAGTACGCGGAACTTGATCGTCGGCTGGCGCGTCGTCGCGTCGACCGCCAGGCTGGCGATTTCGTACTTGAACTCGATCGCACCCGGCTTGAGGTTCGGGTTGTTCGGCGTGTTGTACTGGCTCGCATGGCCTTCTTCCACCGTCACGAAGCCCGTGCTCGGATTGTGGCAGACGTCGCAATTGGTGTTGTCGGTCTGGCCACCGAAGTGCGTCGCGAAGTTGACCGCATGGCAGGTGTTGCAGGTCTGCGCGCTCAGGCGGGTCTTCCAGGCTTCCTCGTCGGCTGCCAGGCGGCTGGCCGGCTGCGTGATGCGCTGGTTGTCATGGCAGGTGCGGCAGTTCGACATTTCCTGCGGATACGGGAAACCGCCTCGTAACGACCGGCAAAGTAGGTCGTATTGCCGCGAGTGCGACTTGTGGATCAGTTCCTTGAAGCGTGATGTTGGCGACCCACGCGGTGTCGGTGGACGCCGTGCCGACGAAGTAACCGTCGTTGTGGCACATCACGCAGGTTTCGGTCGCGCGAAGCGACGACCGCCGTGGAACTTGAGGATCGCCGTGCGATTCTCGGAGTCGCCGTGGCAGGCGCCGCAGGACTCGTTCGTCACCACCTGGTTCGCCGTGTTCGACAGCACGGCCGGCAGGCTTGCCGGTTTGAAGTCGACTGCGGCGTTGTACAGGAAGTTCGTGCCGTCACGCGAGATGATCACGACCCGGTAGGTCGCGTTCGCGTCGTAGGCCAGGCTCAGCCCAGGGATCGTCGCGGTAGCGGCCGCTGAAGTCAGCGGACCCACGTTCGAGATTCCCACGACCGCGCCATCCGGCGCACCGGTCGCACCGTAATACTTGAACGTGTTGACCGCGGCCAGTCGGTGGCGAACGTGTACTTGTACGTTCCCGCCACGGCCGTCGCCGTCACGTCACCAGCGTCGCCACGGCCGCGTCGGTGTTGCCACGCTCGGACGTGGGGACGAGGGTCTTGGTGGGCGTCGTGGTCGTGCCACCGGTCGGAGCGGTTGATGAAGCTCTGCCACGTCGCGGCTTGGTCGCCGTCGCCGGCACCAGCTTCGACACGTAGAACTCGAATCCTTGGCCGTCGGCAGGATGATCGGGAGTGCCTGCGGCATCCGCCATCGCAAACTCGACCGACACCTTGGCAGCGCCGCCAGCTGTGTCGACAGTGACCTTGGACACGCCACCGCGCAGACAGGCCGCCGGTCTCGCCTTCGACGACCACGCCTGGGCCGGTGGGGCCCGCCGGTCCCGTGGGTCCGGTTGGGCCTGATGGCCCCGTCGGTCCCGCCGCGCCGTTCTTACCATCGTCGCCTGAGCAGCCGGTCATACCGGCGCCCAATGCGAGCAGGGCGATGAGTGGCACGTCCGTAACGTGCGCCTCGGAGCTTCGCAAGTCTCATGATTGACTCCCTCACCCGACGTCTTGCCGGGCACAACAAACTGGGTACTCGGTCCCAGACCTAGAATCTGACGAGGTGCATGGTAGGACTCAGTGTGCGTCGCAATAACTTCGGATTACCGAAGTTTTGCTGCGAGTTAGGGAACTTTTTCGGCACTCCCGGCTGCGCCGCTGACCCAGTGAGAGCCATTCGCAATTGGAATCGCCCGGATCACTGACGCGGCCGGCTTCACCATCGGCAGGTGTACGTAGGAATCGATGCCGGCGCGCTAATGCTCGCTGCGCTGTCGCTGACGCGCACGGGCGACGCGTGGCAAGATTGCGTGCTCGACGCTCCCGTCGCCGATGGATCGCAAAATGCACGATGAAGCCTGGTGGAACTCCCTGATCGCCACGATCGACGGCAAGCACGCGCAGGAGTTCGCGCAGTTCCTGACTCCGGACGGCGAGTTTCGTTTCGGCAACCAACCCTCGGTGCATGGTCGCGACAGCGTGGCCGCGTACGTCGATGCGTTCTTCGGGATGATCGGCGGCAGCCACCACGATATAGAGAGCACCTGGAGCGACGGCGACACCCGGGTTTGCGAGGGACGCGTGACGTACACGCGGCTCGACGGCAACGACGGTGACCGTGCCGTTTGCAAATGTCTTCTACATGCGCGGCGACCAGGTCGCGCGCTACCTGATCTTCATCGACAACGGGCCGTTGTTCGCGCCGGGCTGAATCGGCGGCCGGCAGCATCGCCGCCGGCGGGCATCAGCAGATCCGCGGCAGCGGGTCGTCCTCGAGTTCTTCGATGACACGCTCACCGCCGAGCACGGTGCGCAGCACCAGGCGTTGGGGCTGCTCGCGCACATAGCCCACGATCGCGGCATCGCGCGCGGCTGGCAACGCGCGCATCAGCGTCAAGGCCGCCGCGGCCTCGTCGGCCGCGACCACCGCGACGACGCGCCCTTCACAGGCCAGGAAGTACGGGTCGTAGCCCAGCATCTCGCACACGGAGCGCACGGAATCGCGCACCGGCACGCTCGTCTCCAGCAACTGCACGCCGAGCCCCGCTGCATGCACGATCTCGTGCATGACCGTGGCGAGGCCGCCGCGCGTGGGATCGCGCATGAAACGCAGGCCCTTGAGCCGCGCGAGCTCGAGCGTGATGGGCAGCACGCTCGCCGCATCGGACTGCAGGTCGCCGCGCAAGCCGAACTGTTCACGCGCCAGCATCACTGCGATGCCATGGTCGCCCACGGGCCCGCTCACGAGGATCGCGTCGCCGGCGCGTATCTCGCGCATGCCGAGACGCAGGTTCGGGTTGCGCACGCCGATGCCGCTGGTGTTCAGGTAAATGCCGCCGCCCTCGCCGCGACGGACCACCTTGGTGTCACCTGCCGCCACGACGACGCCGATCTCGTTCGCCGCACGAGCGATGCCCGCGACGACTCGCTCCAGCACTGCGAACTCGAGACCTTCCTCGAGCAGCACGCCCAGGCTCAGGTACTTCGGGATGGCGCCGGCCACTGCGAGGTCGTTGGTCGTGCCATGTACTGCAAGCGAACCGATGTTGCCGCCGGGAAACTCGAGCGGCTGCACGGTGAAGCTGTCGGTGGTGAACGCCAGCTCGCCGTCCGCCGCATTCCAGGGCAGCACGGCCGCATCGGCTTCGGTGTTGAGCAGTGGGTTGCCGAGGTGGCGGGCGAAGATCTCATGGATGAGCTCCCGCATGTAGCGGCCGCCGTTGCCGTGCGCCAGGGAAACGTGGGTGTCCTGCATCGTCATCGTTCGTCAAACCTCGCGCGCAGGTGCGCGGCCGATGGCCGCGACGGGCACCTTCGCTTCTTCGTTCCAGGCGTCGAGCTCGGCGCGGATGTGCTCGCGCATCTGCTCGCGCACCGCGTTCACGGAGTTGAAGAACTCCGCCATCATCAGCACCCAGCAGTACATGCCGCGGCGCGTAAGCCGGATTGCGTCGGCGTCGTGGCGGGTGGCGCCGAGCGCGCGCATGGCGAGCAGTTCGGGCGCCATGTAGACCCAGAACGCCTTGCCATAGCGCCGCTCGATGTAGTCGCGGCGCAGCTCGCCGCCGAACAGGCGCACCAGGTAGTCGTACCGCATGCTTTCCTTGCGGCCGACGAGGCGCCGCTGGGTGATGCCGTTCTGCCCGCCTTCGACGCGCCGGCAGTAGTGGTTCAGGGAGAACGTCGTGGAGTAGTACGCGCCGCCCACGTAGCTGAACGCGCCGCTGCCGACCCCGACGTAATCGTTCTGGTCGATGATGTACTCGTCGAACATGCCCTTGTTGCGCGAGAAGCACCACGCGGACGAAGCGTGGTATTCACCGAGCAGCCGCTCGGCGATGCGTTCGTACATCGGGTGACGCAGCGACGTGTCGCTGAGGCCCATCGTCTTTTCCATCTTGTGCCGCGCGGTGGGCGCAGTCATGAGCGGATAGAACGAAACCTGGTCGGACTGCAGCGACTGCAGGATGTCGAGGTCGGTCTCGAGCATCGCCAGGGTCTGCCCCGGCAGGTTGAAGATCATGTCGACGTTGAGTGTCGGGAACACACCCTGCACGGCTGCCAGCCGTTCGCGAATCAGGGCGCCGCTGCCGTACTTGTCGAGCCGGTCCATGCCCGCGAGCAGCCCGTCGTCGAAGCTCTGCACGCCGACCGAGAGCCGCGTGACGCCGGCATCGCGATAGCGCTGCAGGTCGACGGGGTCGAGGTGGTTGGGGTTGGTCTCGATCGAGACCGCGCGCAATGGCGACAGCGAGCGCAACAACTCGAGCGTCGCAATGAGCTCATCGGCGTCGACCGTGGGCGTGCCGCCGCCGATGTAGACATCCGCGAAACGAAAGCCACGGTCATGGTAGAGCTGGATCTCGCGGCGCAACGCTGCGAAATACCGCCCCGTTTTTGCCGCGTCGAACCGGACGCGATGAAACGAACAGAACGGGCACAGCACTTCGCAGAACGGCACGTGCACGTACAGCTGGCACGGCGCAGCAGGGGCGACCGGCGTCACCTCGCCCGCATCGTCCTCGGCAAAACGCATCGCCCGCGAGTACTCGTGACGGAGGATGCCGAGAAAGGGGCGTTCGAACCAGAGCATGGTCTTAGTCTAGTCGCTTCGACCGGCGAAGTCGGCGACCTGGCCATAGCTCAGGCCACCGTCGTTGCAGGGAATGCGCTCCGGCAGCAGCACGTCGAACCCCGCATCCTGCAGGCGGGCATGCGCGAGCTCGCTGAGGCGGCGGTTCTGGAAGACGCCGCCGGTCAGGCCCACGGTCCGGCTGCCCGTCCGCTCGCGCAATGTCGTGGCCACGTCGACGATGGCGGTTGCCAGCGAACCGTGTACGGCTCCTGCCCGCTCCGCGGCAGGCCGCGCGCGTTCCTGCAGCAGCCACTCGATCAGCGGCGCCCAGTCGACCGTGATCAAGCCCGCCGCCCCGACCCGCAGCGGCAGCCGGGGGACTACGCTGGCGTCGCCGGCGATCGCCTCGAGCCACATCGGCCCCTGCCCTTCGAAGCTGGTCTCGCCGAGGCCGAGCACCAGCGCCGCGGCCGCGTCGAACAAGCGACCCGCGGCACTCGATTGCGGCGAATTGAGCCGTCGCTCCCAGGCGCCGCGCACGATCGGATCCGGCAAGTGGCCCGGAAACTCGTGCCCGAGTTCCCAGCACACGGCCGCCGCGCTGCGCCATGGGCCGCGGCCGGCTCGGTCGCCGCCCGGCAGATGGAAGGGCCGCAGCGTTGCGGCGCGCTCCCATCGGCCCGGCCGGCCGATGAACGTCTCGCCGCCCCAGAGCGTGCCGTCGTCGCCCTGCCCCACGCCGTCCCACGCGAACACGATCGCGGGCGCGCCGTGCCGGGAATGCTCGGTGACGAGGGCGGACGCGTGCGCTCGGTGGTGCTGCACGGTCACGTGTTCGAGACCGCTGGCACGCGCCCAGCGGGTCGTCGCGTAATCCGGGTGCGCGTCGCTCAGGACGATTTCCGCGCGGACGTCATAGAGCCGCTGGAGATCGGCGGCGACCTGCGCGAACACCTGCTCGCTGCGCAACGTGCCCATGTCGCCGATATGCGGCGACACCACCACGCGCTCGCCCCAGGCCAGCGCGACCGTTGCCTTTAAATGACCACCGACGGCCAGGACCGGACGCGACACCGGCAGCGGCAGCACGAGTTCGAGCGGCGCGATGCCGCGGCCGAGCCGGATCGGTCGCGCGCGTCCGGCGATCACGCGCACGACGGAGTCGTCGGCCGGCCGGACGATGGGACGGTCGTGATGCAGGAACGCGTCGGCCACCGGTGCCAGACGCAGCGTCGCCTCGCCTGCAGCAGTGAGCACGGGTTCGCCACTGAGGTTGCCCGAAGTCGCGACCAGCGGGCCGCCGAAATCATCGAGCAGCAACTGATGCAGAGGACTGTACGGCAGGAACACTCCCACCTCGCCCAGCCCTGGCGCCACGTTCGCCGCCAGCCGCAGCGACGCCGAACCGGGCAGCAGCACGATCGGACGCGCGGGATCGAGCAGCGCCGCGAGCGCGGCAGGCTCGAGTTCGAATTCAATGCGCACGTCGGCGAGGCCATCGGCGCCGCGCCACGGATACATGACGGCCAGCGGTTTGTCGGGCCTGCGCTTGCGCTCGCGCAGACGTGCGACGGCAGGCTCGCTCCGCGCATCGCACAGCAGGTGGTAGCCGCCGACGCCCTTGATCGCCAGGACTTCGCCCGCGCGCAGCGTGGCCACGGCCGCAGCCAGCGCAGCGTCGTCGCCAGACCCAGCAGGCACGCCCGTGGCGGTGACGAACGACAGATGCGGACCGCACACGGGACACGCGACCGGCTCGGCATGGAAGCGCCGGTCGAGCGGATCCTGGTATTCCGCGCTGCACGCGGGGCACAGCGGAAACGCGCGCATCGAGGTGTTGGGCCGGTCGTACGGCAGCGCTTCGATCAGCGTGTAGCGCGGGCCGCACTGGGTGCAGTTGATGAAGGCGTAGCGGTACCTGCGATCCTCGGCACGCCCCATTTCCGCCAGGCAATCCGGGCAGCAGAAAAAGTCGGGCGGCACGGAAATCTGCGGCTGCAGCGCGGCGCTGCTGGCTGCGATCGTGAAGCCGGAAACAGGTGCGGTGTCGACGTCCGACTGCCCCGCCAGCACGGGGCGCGCGAGCGGAGGCGCGCGCGTCACCACCTCGCGGGCAAACCTTTCGATCACGGCAGCGGGGCCGTGCAGCACGACTTCGACGTCGCCACGCAGGTTGCGCACGAATCCGGCGAGCTGCAGTTCGTGGGCCAGCCGATACACGAACGGCCTGAAACCCACGCCCTGCACGCGACCCGTGAGCAGCAGGCGACGCGAAGCGACGACGGCAGGCGCCGGTGTGGCCATCCTTCCCTTGGCGCCGTCTTGCGTCAGGCTTCTTGGGCCTTGCGGCCGGCCCAGGTGCTCTCGCGGATGCCGTCTGCCCACCAGATGCGGCACGCGCCTTCGTCCGAGACCATGCACGGCCCGATGGGATGGCGCGGCGTGCACGCGGCGCCGAAGAGCCGGCATTCGTTCGGATAGATGCGACCCAGCACCACCCGGGCGCAATCGCAACCCGGCGGCATCTCGCCCGCGCGCTTGCGCGACATCTCGGTGTACGAAGGCAACTGCACGCGTGAATCGTTCCGCGCGTGACTGGGCTTGAGCACATAACCCGACGCGGGAATCGCGCCGATGCCACGCCAGTTGCCGGCGACGACGTCCATCGTCTCGTCGATGTAACGCTTCGCGGTGGCGTTGCCACCGGGACGCACGACCTGCGGATAGCAGTTGTCGAGGAAGCACTTGCCTTCGAGTTTCTGGCGCAGCACCGAATACAGGGCAGCCAGCAGCGAATCGGGTGCAAAGCCCGCGACCGCCGTGGGGATACCGTGGTCGCGTGGGACGAACTCCCACTCTTCCGGACCCATCACCGTCGCAACGTGTCCGGGTGCGATCAGCGCCTCGAAGCCCGGCTGGCCGGAATTGAGCAGCATGGCGACCGCGGGCCACGTCAGCCGGCCCGACATCAGGAACAACAGGTTCTCCGGGGCCCCCTGGGCCAGCAGCGCGGCTGCCGGCGCCGTGGTGGTTTCGAAGCCCGCGGCCAGGAACACGACCTTGCGCGAGGGGTTCTCTTTGGCGATCTTGGCCGCCTCGAGCGGGCTCGCGATCGCGCGCACGTCGCCGCCGGCGGCCTTGGCCTGTTCGAGCGAACGCGGCTCGCTCTTCGGCGCATTGACCGGCACGCGCAGCATGTCGCCGTACGCCACCAGGATCACGCCTTCGTGCAGCGCGAGCTGGATGGCTTCGTAGATGTCTTCTTCCGGGCAGATGCAGACCGGACAGCCAGGGCCGGGCACCAGCTCGATGTTGGACGGAATCGCCTTGCGCAATCCCGCGGTGGTGATCGACCGCTCGTGCCCGCCGCAGACGTTCATCACCTTGATGGACGGCGGCAGCGGCAGCGCGCGGATGCGTTCGAGCCACTCGGCAGCTGTCGTCATGTTTCCCCCGGCGCGGCTCAGGCCGCTGCTGCGCGCCGCGCAGCCACTTCGCCGCGCAGCCAGTCGAGCCACGCCGTGAAGCCGGGACCGCCGCGACGGGTGAGTTCGATGATGTCGCCCTTGAAGCCCACTTGCCGCAGCGAATCGCGGGCGCGCGCCACGCTGAATTCCTCGATGTGCGGCAGCAGGTCGACCTTGGTGATCAGCGCGAGGTCGGCGCCGCGGAACATCACGGGATACTTCGCGGGCTTGTCGTCGCCTTCCGGCACCGACAGCAGCGTGAGGTTGCGGTGCACGCCGAGATCGAAGCTCGCCGGGCACACCAGGTTGCCGACGTTCTCGACGAAGAGCACGTCGAGTCCCGCGAGCGGCAGCTCGTGCAGCGCGTCGTGCACCATCTGCGCGTCGAGGTGGCAGGCATTGCCGGTCGTGATCTGCACGGCGGGCACGCCACAGGCGCGAATGCGCGCGGCATCGTTCTCGGTCGCCAGGTCGCCCTCGATCACGGCGACGCGCAGTTCGCCCTGCAAGGCCTTGATGGTGGCCTCGAGCAGCGACGTCTTGCCCGAGCCGGGAGACGACATCAGGTTGACCGCGAGCACGCCCTGCGCGTCGAAGTGGCTGCGGTTGTGCGCGGCGACACGATCGTTTTCATCGAGGATGGCCGTGATCACCTCGATCGACTCGACGTGGCCCTTGCCCGCCGGTTGCGCCGCGAACGGCGCGCGAGTGGCCGCGGGGCCTAAGGAACAACCGCAATCGCGACACATCAGGACACCCTCTCGGACTTCATGACCACCGCCTCAGTGCACGGGCTCGGCGACGGGTTCGATCTCGACCCGTTGCAGCAGCATTTCGTCGCCCGCGATCACGTCGACCTGCCAGTCGTTGCAGGTGCCGCAGAGCAGCCGGTTGGGCGCCACGGCCGTTTCGGCCCGGCACTTGCGGCAGCGCACCTGCACGGCGACCGTTTCGATCACGAGCCGCGCGTCCTCTGCCACGGTGCCGGCCGCAGCGAGCGGATACGCGTGTTCGAGCAGCTTGGGCTCGACGCCGGCCAGCGGTCCGACCGAGATCGTGATCGACAGCACGCGGCCTGCGCCGTTGTCGCGGGCCACGCGCGTGACCTGGTCGATCAGCGCCTGGCAGACCGCGAGTTCATGCATGCTCGAGGACCTCGTCGAACAGGTCCCAGGTGATTTGCGCCTCTTCGGCGCTGATTTTCTGGATGGCGTAACCGACGTGGATGAGCACGTGATCGCCCACCTCGATGGGCTCGCCCTGGAGCATGAACAGGCTTACTTCGCGCTCGATGCCCTTGGCTTCGCAAGTCGCATTGAATCCGTCGATGCTTTTGATCTGCATGGGAACGGCCAGGCACATGTCGAGGGTCTCCTACGGTTCAGCCTGCGGTTCAGGTCGGCCCTGAGTGAGACAGGGTCTCAAACGGCGGACACCTAGCAGAATAAGGGCTTACCGCGAACGTGGTGTTCGCGGCACGGCGGGCTTGCGCTACGGGACCCGCCGGGTCCGCTCCGATGGCGGCCGCAGCTCAGCCGCGATCTTTCTGGCACCCGGCCTTGTAGGCCTGGTCCATGATCTCGCCCATATTCAAGTCGACCGTCGCGCCTGCCGGCGCGGCACTGGCCTGTTCCAGCGGTGCACGGAACTGCTGGCATTCCGGGCGGGTGTCGATGAACTGCAGCAGCGTAGCCGCTTGCTCGGCCGCGGACTTCTGCGGCTGGGCCGGCGGCGTGACGGGCGCCGGCGGGGCAGCTCGGTCCGTGCCGACTTCGCTCGTCGTAGCCGCGGGCGGGGTGCGGCAGGCTTCGAGCAGCCGGTCAGCAGTGCCAGAGCCGCGACTCCACTCAGCAGAACCAGGGACGTGATTTTCATAAGCCGCATGCTCTCCAATGTGCGCGAGCGCAGGATGGTGCCACAGGGTCGGCGACGACCGATAGCGGAAAGCCCTCAGATGGACTCCGCAAGGCCCCACACGATCAAACGATCAAGTCAGGGGACTTGCCCACTTCGCCGTCGATGACGGGCGCACCGCGCTTCCTGGTGCGCAACGAACCGAGCAGCAGGGTGCCGAGGCCCAGCAGGATTTCATCCACGAACGGCACCAGGTCGGGCATAAAGAAATCGACGACGAACAGGAGGCCCACCAGCTTGAACAGCGTGGGGTAGCGCAGGCCCGACGCAAAGCGGGTCACGAGGGACCGGATCATTTGTTACGCCCTCCTGGCGTGGCGACGTCCACCGACAAGGTGAACGTCCTGGCTTCCGTGCTGCGCAAAGCGCCGACGCCCACGACCTGGCGGGAAAGCTCCTCGCCGCGCTCGTTGCGGATCGACAGGACCACCGAGTATTCCCAGTCCCCGCCGCGTTCCGAGTGCCGGAGCGTGCCCTCGACGTTCAGTGCCGAGAACTTCGGCGTCGCGTCGGACGCCGCTTTCGACGCGGCGCCATGCTGCAGGTGATGACGACACTGCGGACAGATCAGGGCGCTTTCCAGGATCGTCGCCTTGCAGTGCGGGCAGGATCGAGTCCTGCCCACGCTGCCCGACGATCCTGAGCGTCCCGTCAGCATCCGCTGGCCGTAGCCTGGTGTGCGATTACTTGGCGGAGTCCGGCCAGCCGAAGTCGGCGTTGCCGCGCATGCGCGAGCCTGCGGCAACCGTCAGCACGGCCGCCTTCACGTCGCCGTTGATGCTGCCCGACTCGAGCAGTTCGACACGCGAACTGGCCTGCACGTTGCCATGCACTTCGCCACTGACGATGACCGTCGCCGCGGCAATCTGGCCCGTGACGTGAGCGCCCTGCTCGATCGTGACGTTGCCCTGCACGTTGACGTCGCCCTTGAAGCGGCCCGCGATGCGCACGTGGCCGGCGCCCTCGATCTTGCCCTCGATGGTGACGTCCGCAGCGATCAGGGATTCCTTGGCAGTGCCTGTCGCAGGCGCCGCGCGCTCGACGCGGCGCGCGGGTTCCGCGGTGCCCGCGGCAGACGGCACCGGCGTGGGGACGGGACGCACGGCAGGCTCGGGCGCCACTGTGGCCGCGCCATCGGTACCGGGCATCGACGGATCTTTAGTCGGGTCTTTCCAAAGCGCCATGGCCTTTCCTCGTGTGTGTCTGCTCGATGTGGTGCCGGCTGAGGGATTCGAACCCCCGACCCCCTGATTACAAATCAGGTGCACTACCAGCTGTGCTAAGCCGGCCCGGTCCGCGAAGGGATCGGGATTCTACCTTAACCTGCGGCGCCTGCTGCGGCGGGTGGCGATCCCGGGACTGCGGGCGGCGTCACGTCGTCGGCAGCGCCGGGCACCGGGCACGCCCGCAGATCGTAGGGCAACGCCCCCGCGGCGGGCTCGCCGAGGTCCTCCAGCGCCGGCAAACCGCCGTTCGCCTGGCGGTCGACGTCGAGCCAGAGCACCTCCAGGGTGCGCAGCCGGTCGCTCGTCTCCGGGGTAAAGCCTGCTGCCTGCACCGCTTGCGCGACCGCAGCGGCCTTGTCCGCGTCGGCATACACGCCGATCGAGAGGGTCGTGCCAGCTTCGTCGCCTTCCACGATGTAGGCGTCACCGAGCCCCGCGGCCTGCAGCGTCCCGAGCGCGCTGGTGGCGTCCGCCGGCGTCGCGAGGTTCGGCACGCGGACCCAGTAGCCCACCCGGACCTCGTCCTGCGCGACCCGGCGTCGGCTGGTGAAGCCGAGGCGCTCGAGTTGGACGCGAGCGGCCTCCGCATGTGCCGGGTCGCCGAACGGACCGACGCTCACGCAGGCGGCTGCGAGCAGGTCATCACCAACGGTGGCCGCGGCTGCATTCGTCGCGGCGGGCAACTCCTGGCGCAGGCGGATGGGCTGCAGCGTATGGGCAGATGGGGCAACGTCAGCCGTCACCGGCGGCAGCGGCACTACCCAGCGGGTCCACGCGAGAAAGAGGACGTTGGCCAGCAGCAGCAGCAGGAACAGGACGCGCAAGGGACCGCCAGGAGAGTTCGAGTGCGGTCGATGTTAACAAATCACGCGCCAGGCCCGGACTGTCGCCAGCCGGGCCTGCGCTCTCGCTGTCGCTGCGCCGAGTCGAATCGACGGCTGAACGCGCAGCAGTCGAAGCGAAGCCGACGCAATGAAGGTCGATGCGGGTTTACTTGCCCGCGGCCATGAACGCAGCGAGATCAGTGATCTCGGCGTCGGTCAACTTCAGGGCATTCTTGTGCTTGGCCTGGCCCGCAACGATCTTCTTCATCGTATCGGCCAACGCCTTGGCGTCCTCACCCGCAAAATCACCGGCCTCGTGACATTCGGCGCAGGCGGCCGTGAACTTGGCCTTGCCCGCAGCCGCATCGGCGCTGGCAATCGAACTGAAGCCAGCCAGGGCGAGCGTGGCAATCGAGACGGCGAGCGTACGCATGAGTTTCATTGGATCCTCCTCTGGACCTGCCGGAAACGGGACCTGAAAGACGCGACGATGATAGCGAGGGAAGCGCGAAATTCAGACCGTGAATACCGCAACGCAAAACAAAAAGGCCCGGATTCTCGCGAATCCGGGCCTGCATCTGGCCAGAATCGTGACTCGCGGTTTACTTGCCGCCGGTCATGTACGCCGCGACGTCGGCGATCTGCGCGTCGGTCAACTTGAGGGCCTTCTTGTGCTTCATCGTGCCGCCGACGATCTTCTTGATCGTGGCCTGCACTTCGGCGGCGTCCTCGCCTTCGAAGTCGGCAACTTCATGGCACTCGGCACAAACCTGCGTGAACGTCGCCTTGCCCGCTGCGGCATCTGCGTGCGCGACGGAACCGAAACCGGCAAAACCGGCGGCGGCGCTGACAATGACGACCAAACGGCTGAATTTCATCGAGTTCTCTCCTGGTGGACTGGCGTAAAACCGCCTGGGTCCGTAGCTGCTGACGACAGGACACCCTGACGCATTGGATTGGACACCAGCAGACCGTCAGGGTTCAAGCGTGGGATGCGCGATCCGCGCCAGCCCGCGCAGGACGAGGTCGGGAACGCACTCACTTGCGGTAAGTACGTACGGCAGAATCCAGTCCGCACCGCCGCCGGTGCAGATCACCCGGGGAACGACCCCACTCTGGCGCGTCATCTCGGCGCAGGCACGGTCGACCAGCGCTGCCAGCGCGACCCGGCAGCCGCGCTCGATGGCGTCACGCGTGTTGTCAGCGAACAGCTCGGGGCTTCCCGCGAGGCTGGCCGCGGTGTGCGCGGCCAGGTTGCTGGTGCCGGCGTGCAGAGAACTCACCATCAGCTCCGGGCCAGGCACGATGAAGCCGCCCAGGTGCTGTCCATCCGCGGTGACGGCGTCGATCGTGGCCGCAGTCCCGATATCGACCACGCAGCAGGCGCCGCGTGCGAGATGGTAGGCGCCGATGGCCGCCACCCAGCGGTCGGCCCCAAGCAGGTGTGGTTGCGGGTACGCATTGCGTACGCCGGACTGGGCGGCCGACGCGGCTACGAAATCAACCTGCGTGATACCTGCGAGCGCCGCCGCCGCCACCAGCGCGTTCCGCGTGTCCGGACCGGCCACCGTGACGGCGAGCACGCGCTCGATGCACGACCCGGCGAACAGTTCCCGGTGCCAGTCATCTGTCGACCATGCCGCATGCGTCGCAGCCAGCTGCGGCGTGAGGCGGCCTGCGGCCAGCGTCGCCCATTTGACGCGAGTGTTGCCTACGTCGACGAGCAGCATCATGCCGATGCGACCTCGCGCTGCATCGTCCGGCGCAGGCTGACGTCGCCCGCATGCACCCGCTCGATGGCGCCCGAGGGGCGTTCGACGCAGAGCGCGCCTGCGCGGTCCGCGCCGCGCGCGATGCCGTCGAAGCTGCCGTCGTGCCGCAGCACGGTCACCTGGGTGTCGCGCAGCGAGTCGAAAGCGGCCCAGTCGGCAGCGAACGACTCGAAGCCCGTGCACGAGAATTCCTGCAGGCCGGTCAGCATGCGCGCAGCGACACGCGCCGCGACCGTCGCGCGCGCGGGCAGCGTGCCTGCAGACGCAGCAGCGAGGTCGGTCACGGGTGTCGCCAACGGGCCGCGAATCGCGGCGCGTGCAGTCGCGGGCATCTTGAGGTTCAGGCCGAGCCCAGCGACCACGTAGGCCGGGCCGCCGGCTTCGGAGCGCATCTGCAGCAGCAGCCCGCCGAGCTTCGCGTGCTCATGGACGATGTCGTTGGGCCATTTCAATTGCACGCCAGGCGCGCCGCAATCGCGCAGCGCGCGCACTACGCACACCCCCAGCGCGAGGCTCAGGGCCGACAGGTCGGCCGGCGTCCCGGCGAACGTCCAACCGATGGAAAAGGTGAGCCCCGAACCGAAGGGCGCCAGCCAATCGCGCCCGCGCCGACCGCGTCCCGCAGTCTGCAGTTCTGCGAACACGAGCCGCGGCGCGTCCGCGGGCGGTGCCGTCGCCGCATGCAGGAACTCGTTGGTCGAGCCGATCTCGAACAGGACTTCCGTCGCGTCGGGCAGCACCTGACCCACGGCCGCAGCAGCTTGCCGCAGGGCCTGCACATCGAGCAGTTCGACAGGTTGTGCAAGCCGGTAGCCGCGGCGATCCTGGGCTTCGACCGCGATGCCACGGTCGCGCAACTCGGCTACGAGTTTCCAGATGGCCGCGCGCGTCATGCCCAGCTGCGACGCGAGTCGCGCGCCGGAGTGCAACTCGCCGTCCGCGAGCAGGCCCACCAGCCGCACGGCGCTTTCGCTCATCGGGGTCGCAGCAGCCAGAGTCGCCGAGCGCGGTTTTCGACACCCTCGCGCATGCGTTGCACGTTCGAGCGGTGGGTGAAGACGATGAAGGCCGCGGCACAGAGGCCGAACACGACGAAGGCTTCGCGCTGCGGCTCTGCCAGCGCGAAGTACACCGGCAGCGTGGCCGTGCCCAGCATGGTGCCCAACCCGACGTAACCCGTAAGCATCACTGTAGCGAGCCAGACCAGCAGCACCGGCACCAGCGCCATGGGCGCCAGCACAGCCACGGCTCCGATCAGCGTGGCAGCGCCTTTCCCGCCACGAAACTCGTACCAGACGGGATAGACGTGGCCGTAAACGACCGCGGCGGCGCAGGCGACGGCCAGCCAGTCACGGTCGACTTGCGGATCGATGCCGATTCCCGGCAGCACGAGCGCTGGCAACAGGCCGACCGCCAGCCACGCCTTGCCCACGTCGATGACGATCACGCCGAGCGCAAAGGCCCAGCCCTGCGTGCGCAAAGCGTTGGTGCCGCCTGCGTTGCCGCTGCCCTGGGTGCGGATGTCGACACCGCGCAGGCGGCCGAGCAGCAGGCTGCCGATCACGGAACCCAGCAGGTATGCGATGAGGGCCTTGAAGCCGAGTTCGAGCAAGCCGTTTCCCCTGCGCGCGAGTCGCAGAATTCTAGCATTCCGCCCCGCGACTTCGATCCGCGGCTTAGCGCGGCAGCCGGACCTCGGCGAGCATGCAGCGCACGGACCCGCCGCCGAGCGTTTCGATCGTCGGGATGGCGGCGGTGACGACCGTATCGACGGTGCCCGCCACGCGCGCGAACGCAGCGTCGCCAAACGCATCGCGCGCGCTGCGCGATAGAGCGAGCACGCTGCGCCCGTCCGTCGCGCGCAGCTCGAGCACATTGCCGGCGAAGCCCGCCATCTGCGCCCCGTCGATGACTTCGACCAGGCGTCCGTCGCGCCCGAGGCTGGCGAGGACACGGTCGCGATCAGGCGCCGCGATGGCGCTCGCCGCCACCACGGTGGCGCGCGAGCCCACGGCCAGCATCACGTTGGTATGGTAGATCGGCACTCCCGTGGCATCGCACGCGTCGAACGTGCACGGCGCATAGCCGAGCTCGTCGCACAGTTCTGCGAGCGGTTCAGCGTGCGTGCGCGGCGACAGGCAGGCATAGGCGATGCGCTGCACGTGATCGAACACGACGCTGCCGGTGCCTTCCAGGAACCTGCCGTGCGCCTCGTGGTGCGACAGGTCGAGCAGGCGCTTCACCGTCAAGCCGTGCGCGGCAGCGAGCGTGGCGATGACCTCCAGCCTGCGCTCGAGCCGGCGATTGCGCGCGAGCATCGGGTACAGCACCACGGTGCCATCCGCGTGCAGGCTGACCCAGTTGTTCGGGAAGACGGCGTCGGGGCACACGGGGGCCGGCCTGTCCTGCGCGACGTGCACATCGACGCCCGCAGCGCGCAGTTGCGCGACGAGCGCGTCGAACTCCTCGCAGGCGCGTGTGTTGGCTGCGCTTGCGAGCAGCGGCTCGTCGCGCTGGAAGCGATTGCTCGCGTGGGTCTCAGGATTCCAGCCGAAGCTGGCTGGCCGCACCATGAGGACGAGCCCCGCAGCCTGTGCCGCAGCGCCGCCGCCCAGCTTGCCCGCACCCACGCTGCCGCTGCCGGTCATCGCCAACGCATGCCTCAGCGAGTGCCCGCGCGTGCGAGCGCCATCAGGTGTTGTCGGTCCGAAACCACGACGCCGCCCGCCGGCTCGAGCGTGACGGCAAATGCGACGGGCTGCGACACCTTCAGTGCCGGGCGGATCGGAACGGTGACGGACGGGACACCTGCAGGCACGTCGAAGACGCCCCCATCGACCGGGTACCGGTCGTCGCGCGTGCCATCGAAGATCCAGAGCTGGTACTGCCGGCCCGTCTCGGCATTGGACTGGAGCCCCGCAAGGGTGAGATAGCCCTGCTGTCGTGCGCCGTCCCAGATGACTTCGCCGTGGACGTTGGCTGCGACGCCCGACTCGTGCGACCAGTCCCAGCGCCCGAGGTGCGCGCCGCCCGTTTTCAGCAGGTATTCGCGGCCGCGCTCGACGTCAGCCTGCAACGGCGAGATGCCGTTCGCGGCATCGGCGCCGAGTTCGGCAAGACGGGGCCACCATCCTGCGATGGCCAGGGCCAGGCACGCTGCGGCCGCATACCAGCCGCGCCGTTGCGCCTTGCGGTCGACGACGATCTTTTCGATGACGGGGGGCAGGTCGTCCGTGCTTTCGGCGCAGGCACGGAGCCAGGCTTCTGCGCTTTCGTCCAGTCGGCGTTTCACCCGGCGGGGCAATCGCGGGTCGTGCCCTGCTTCCGGCTCAGTGTCCACAGCAGCCGAGGGCTGCTGTGGCGCGGGTGACGGCAAGGACGACGACCCGGGCGCTTCGCTCAGCGAGTCGCCTGTTCCATCTGCACCGGGTTTTCGATCTTCATCCACTGCCGTACCTGGATCAGTCCACGACGCATCTGTGTCTTCACGGTGCCAAGCGGCATGCCGGTCGCCGAGGCGATCTCGGAATGCGTCATGCCCTCCAGCAAGCCCATACGCAGCACCTTACGCTGCTCGGGCCGCAGCCGCGCAACGACGGCGGCCGCACGCTCGGCCTCCGCACGGATCTCGCCGTGGTTGCCGTGCTCGGCGAAGCGCAGGTCTTCCAGCGCCTCTTCGCCGTCCATCATCGAATTCATCTTACCGCGGCGAATGCGGTCGATGAGGCGGCGCCGGGCGATGGTGGTGACGAACACCTTCTCCGTGCCCTGCGCCGAATCGAAACGTGCCGCGCTGCGCCAGACGTCGACGAAGATTTCCTGCACCGCGTCTTCTGCGTCGGCCCGTGAGCGCGTCATGCGCCGCGCAATCGCCCAGACCAGGCCGCCGAATTCGTCGATGCACTCGCGGACGGCCTGTTGGTCGCCCCGGGCTACGCGCTCAAGGATGGACTCCGACATCGCTTGTCACCTCAATTCGGTCCGGTGGATTTCCGGTTTCAAGTGCAGGTCTTTGATCTTTGCGGACTGAGTATAGCCGGACCTGTACATGTTTTGTCTAGCCTTTTGTACATGGTTTGCAGCACCGGCCTGGCGCCCGGGATGTTGGCGGTCCCGGACTTTCCGCGCTGCGCCCCACACACCATTACGGGTTTCCCTTGTTGCGAACGAATCTCATTAAGGCGAGACTGCGCGCCCCAGTCAGATACGCTCCGGTTCATGTCCCCCGTCAGTCTCGCCACCCTGAACAAAGGCGCCCGTGGAGTGATCCTGGATGTGCGCGACGACGCGCAGAGTCTTGGCGATGAAGCCCAGTCGACCGTGAGCCGGCGCCTGCTGGAACTGGGATTCGTCGCGGGCGAGCCGTTCGAGATCATCGACGCGGTCTGGCCCGGGGGCGACCCGATGGCGGTGCGGCTGGGCAATACGACGTTTGCCCTGCGGCGGCGCGAGGCAGCGGCCGTGCTCGTCGAACCCGAGCGGAGCGCTCCTTGAATAGCCAGTCCGTCGCGATGGACTCGATGCGACTCGCGCTGGTCGGCGTGCCGAACAGCGGCAAGACCGCGCTCTTCAATCGTTTGACCGGCAGCCGCCAGCACGTCGCGAACTACGCGGGCGTCACGGTGGAGCGCAAGGAAGGCTCGTTCGTCGGCCCGGCGCGGCGGCGTGCGTACAAGGTGCTCGACCTGCCCGGCGCCTACAGCCTGACGCCGACGACACTCGATGAAGCGATCACGCGCGACTTCCTGCTCGGCCGCCTCGCTGCGGAACCCGCGCCCGACTTCATCGTCTGCGTCGTCGACGCGACCAACCTGCGCCTGAATCTGCGCTTGGTGGTGGAGCTGCGCGACCTCGGCGTGCCCATGGTCGTCGCGCTCAACATGAGCGACCTCGCGGCCGGCCGCGGCTACAAGCTCGATCGCGCGCGGCTCGAGCAGGAGTTGCGCGTCCCCGTCGTCGAGACCGTCGCGGTCGACCACAACGGCGAACGCCTCCTGGTGGAGCAACTGGAAGCCTTGCCGCACCCCGGCCAGCGGCTGCCGCTGCACTGGCAGGAACCCACGTTTGCGCAGATCCAGGAAACGCAGCGCGAAGTGCGCCGCATCCTGCGCGCCAGCGGCTACGTCGAGCCCCTGCGCAAGCAGGCGCTCGCGCGCCTCGATGCGCTGGTGATGCATCCGTTCGCCGGGCCGCTGATTCTCGCGGCCATCCTGTTCTTCGTGTTCCAGGCCGTCTTCAGCTGGGCGGTCGTGCCCATGGAACTGATCGACGGCGGCATCGGGGCACTGGGCACCTGGCTGCAGAACGTGCTGCCGGACGGGGCGCTGCGCAGCCTGCTCGTCGACGGCGTCGTCGCGGGCGTCGGCAGCGTGCTGGTGTTCCTGCCGCAGATCCTGATCCTGTTCCTGTTCATCCTGGCGCTGGAAGACAGCGGCTACCTGCCGCGCGCGGCGTACCTGCTCGACCGGCTGATGGGTTCCGTCGGCCTCTCGGGCCGCGCTTTCATTCCCCTGCTTTCGAGTTTCGCCTGCGCGGTGCCGGGCATCATGGCGACGCGCACCATCCCGAACCTGCGCGACCGCATGGCGACGATCATGATCGCGCCGCTGATGACCTGCTCGGCGCGGCTGCCGGTCTATGCGCTGGTGATCGCCGCGTTCATTCCGGCGCGACCGGTCGGGCCGTTCAACCTGCAGGGCCTGGTGCTGTTCACGCTGTATTTCGCCGGCATCCTCGCTGCGATGGCGGTGGCCTACGTGCTCAAGCGGACCGCGCTCAAGACGGCCTATCACCCGCTCCTGCTCGAACTGCCCGAATACCACTGGCCGCACCTGAACAACCTTGCGATCGGCCTGTGGGAACGCGCCAAGGTGTTCCTGCAGCGTGTCGGCACCATCATCCTGGCGCTGATGATCGTGCTCTGGTTCCTCAGCACGTACCCTGCGCCGCCGCCGGGAGCCGATGCGCCCGCCATCACCTACAGCTTCGCCGGCATGATCGGCCGCGCGCTCGAAGTGATCTTCGCGCCGATCGGCTTCAACTGGCAGATCTCGCTGGCGCTGGTGCCGGGGCTTGCAGCGCGCGAGGTTGCAGTCGGCGCGCTGGGAACCGTCTACGCGCTCAGCAACGAAGGCGACGTGGCGAGCGCGCTGGCGCCGATGCTCGCGCAGACCTGGAGCCTGGCCACGGCGCTGTCGTTGCTGGCATGGTTCGTCTTCGCGCCGCAGTGCCTCTCGACGCTCGTGATCGTGAAGCGTGAGACGAATTCCTGGCGTTACCCGCTGGCGATGGCGGGCTATCTTTTCGCCCTGGCCTACCTGGCCTCGTTCGTCACCTACCGCGTGGCGAGCGCGCTGCTGGGCTGAGCACGACGGAGCACGGCCATGCTCGAATCATTGCTCGTCGGTCTCATCGTGTTCGTGGCCGCAGCCTATGCGGCCTGGGCGCTGATACCCGCGCCCACTCGCCAGCGCCTGGCGCTGCGGTCAGCCGCGGCGCTTGGCGGTGCCGAGGCGGGTGGTCTCAAGGGCAGGCTGGCCGTGCGTCTGCTGGCGCTCGCCCAGGCTAAAGCCGGCGGCTGCGGCGATTGTCCCGCCAATACCCTGACACCGGCCGAACGCTCCGGCCCGAACCCGAAGCGCGAGCCGCAGCCTCCGCGCTGACGCACGGTCAGCGGAAAGGGGCGCCAACGCGGCGCCGATCGCAACTGCGGTAAATGCGTGCAGCCCCTTCGCGCCCTCTTGAGGTGAAATTCGCAGGTGCCGCTTTTTGCGGTGCACGACTCATGGGGCAGCACGCAAAGCGTCCCCATGCGCCGCCCCCCAGAGGGAGCCAAAACATGTTCCGGATTCGCCGCCTCGCCCTCGCCTGCGCCCTGTCCACCTCCACCTTGCTGTTCGCGCTCGCCGGCTCGCCGACAGCGTCAGCCCAGGAGGCCGCCGCGCCGCGCCAACGGCCGACGCTGCCACTGCCGAGCCCGCGATCCCGAATTCCAAGTGCCTCGCATGCCACGACGACGCCGAGATGAAGAACGAGGCCGGCGAGTCGGTCGCCGTGCACGAAGAGCAATTCGCCGCGTCGGCGCACAAGCGGGTGGATTGCGTGGAGTGCCACACGGCTGCATTGACCGTGAAGCACAAAGGCAAGCGCCAGCCGCTCGGACCGGTCGGGTTCGACGTGTGCATGGAATGCCACGAAGACGAGATCACGCCGTTCCAGAACAGCGTCCACGCCCGGGTCAAGGGCGACAAGCCCGTCACCTGCGAAGGCTGCCACGGCAACATCCACACGGTCGTGCGCAGCAACAACCCGGCAGCGCTGATGTCGCCGCTGAACCAGATGCAGAACTGCGGCTCGTGCCACGACAAGATGATGGACGGCTACCTGAGCAGCATCCATGCGCGCGCGCTGCTCAAGGCTGGCCTGACCGAGTCGGCACCGTCGTGCAGCGACTGCCACGGCAGCCACGACATCCAGCGCCACACGGATGCCACGGCGCGAACGTCGCACCAGCAGAGCCCGAACATGTGCGGCGAGTGCCATGTGGGCGTGCTCAAGGAATGGAGCGAAAGCTCGCACGGCGCGCTGTGGCGCGACGGCAAGGATGGCCCGGTGTGCTCCACCTGCCATGAGGCGCACGCGATCAAGTCGGCGGACAGCCGCGCGAACCTGCAGCAGATGCCGGACCAGTGCGGCAGCTGTCACGAGGACGTGTCCAAGACCTTCCACGACAGCTTCCACGGCAAGGCCACGTCGGTCGGCCACCGCTCGGCGGCCATGTGCTCGGACTGCCACACGCCGCACCACAACCTGAGCGCCTCGGACCCGCGGTCGAGCACTCACCCCGACAACCTCGCCGCGACCTGCGGCTCGAGCAACTGCCATGCCGGCGAGATCAACGCTTCTTTCCTGACGTTCATTCCGCACAGCGACCCGATGAACAGGGACCAGAATCCGTGGGTCCATTACATCTATCTGTTCATGTCGCTGTTGCTGCTCGGCGTGTTCGGGTTCTTCGGCCTGCACATGCTGCTGTGGCTGCAACGCACGCTGGTCGGTCGCCTGCGCGGCGAGTTCAAGGTCCAGCATTTCGCTGCCCGGCCCGTACATCCGCCGCTTCACGACGACGCAGATGTGGCTGCACGTGTCGATCATCCTGAGCTTCCTGCTGCTGGCGATCACCGGCCTGCCGCTCAAGTTCGCGGCGGCACCGTGGGCGCCCGGCCTGATGGCAGCGATGGGCGGGCCCGAGGTCGCATCGTGGCTGCACCGACTGGCGGCGATCATCACGTTCGGCTACTTCGCGGTGCACATCGGCATGCTGTTCCGCGACATCGTGATCAAGAAGCAGAAAGGCTACTTCTGGGGCTGGCGCTCGATGACGCCGAACCTGAAGGACGCCCAGGACCTCTGGGGCAACTTCAAGTACTTCCTCTATATGGGTCCGCGGCCGGCTTTCGACCGCTGGGCGTACTGGGAGAAGTTCGACTACCTGGCGGTGTTCTGGGGCGTCGCGATGATCGGCGTCTCGGGTCTCATCCTGTGGTTCCCGGACTTCTTCACCGGGTTCCTGCCGGGCTGGGCGCTGAACGCCGCCTACGTCATCCACAGCGATGAAGCGCTGCTGGCGACGGGCTTCATCTTCCTGTTCCACTTCTTCCACACCCACATCCGGCCGGAAAGCTTCCCGATGGATCCGGTGATCTTCACGGGCAGCATGACGCTCGAGCGCTTCAAGCATGAGCGGCCGCTCGAGTACGACCGGCTGGTGGCGGCTGGAACTCTCGAGCAGTACTTCGTGCCGCCCCCGACCGCAGCACACGTCCGCGTCGCGTACATATTCGGCTTCGCCATGGTGGCGATCGGCGTGGCGCTGGCGATCTTCATCTTCAAGGCGCTGTTGAGCGGTGCGATGCACCTGTTCTGATACGCGCGGGGTGTCGGCTGCGGCCGGTCTGGAGCTTATGCTCCGGGCCGGCCGCAGCCATTTCTGCTACCGTTTCGAACCGTGCCGGCCCGACGCCGGCAGTGCTGGAGGTCCGGGCTGTGGATCATCCGGCTGCAAATCTAAAGACGCAGGCACAGCCATAGGGTGATTTCATGATCAAGCATTTCATTTCGGGCATTACCAGCAACGTGATCAGCCTGGTCGGCACCCTGCTGATCATGGTGAGCCTCCTGCTCATCGGCGCGCTGCTGATCATGCAAGGCATGGGCTTCGAGGGCGGAGCCTATCTCGGCATCATCACCTTCGTAATGCTGCCGATGGCGTTCCTGCTCGGCCTCGCGCTGGTCCCGATCGGCTTGTGGTGGCGCAAGCGCAATGATGCGAAGCTCGCCGCGCAGGGCAAGGAGACCGGGCACCTGCCCATCTTCGACCTCAACCAGGAGCGCACCCGTGGCGTGCTGCTCGGGCTCGTGGCGCTTGCAGTCCCCTTGTTCGCGTTAGCCGCCGGCCTGACCTTCAAAGCCATCCATTACATGGACTCCGACGAGTTCTGCGGCATGGCCTGCCACAAGGTCATGGAACCGGAGTACACGGCCTTCCAGCGCTCGCCGCATGCGCGGGTCGGATGTGCTGGCTGTCACATCGGCCCGGGTGCCGAATGGTTCGTCAAAGCGAAGATCTCGGGCTCCTGGCAGCTGATCGCGGTCGCCTTCGACCTGTATCCGCGCCCGATCCCGACGCCGGTTCACTCGCTGCGTCCGGCCAACGGCACCTGCGAACAGTGCCACTGGCCGACCAAGTTCCTCGGCGACAGGCTCAAGGTCCGCACGCATTACACGGAGGACGAAGCCAACACGGAAGTAAAGACGGCGCTGATGATCAAGGTCGGTGGCAAGCAGGCGGGCCAGTCACAGGGAATCCACTGGCACGTCGATCCGAACCACCAGGTCCGCTACCGCGCTGACCCTTCGCGCGAAATCATGTATGAAGTCGAGCTGACCGACCTGGCCGATGGGGGCAAGAAGAAGCTGTTCAAAGGCGCGGAGCCGGCCCCCGAGGGCACGGAATGGCGCACCATGGACTGCGTCGACTGCCACAATCGCGCGTCGCACATCTATCGCAGCCCGGAGTTCGAGGTCGACCTCGCGCTGGAAGAAGGCCGCATCGACCGGTCGCTGCCGTACATACGGCGGGAAGGCCTGCGAATCATCACGGAAAAGGAATATGCGTCGCACGCGGAGGCGCGCGAGGGGATCGCGGCGGCCGTGAAGGCGTTCTACGCGCAGAATTACGCCGACCTCGCCGGCACGCCAGCCGTCGAGCAGGCCGGCAAGGCGCTCGGCGACGCCTACGCGTGGAACAATTTCCCGCACATGAAGGTGAAGTGGAACACCTACAAGAACCACATCGGGCACCAGGAGTCGCCGGGCTGCTTCCGCTGCCACGACAACAAGCACAAGACGGACGACGGCGACAAGATCGGCAAGAAATGCAGCACTTGCCACAGCATCGTGGCCGAAGAAGAGGCCAACTCCCCGGTGTTGCAGGAACTCGGCCTGCAGGAAGCGCCGGCTGCGCCGACGCCCGAGGAGCCGGCCGCGGATGCGACTGCGTCGGCTGCAGGTGCTGAAACTCCTGCCGCAGGCGCCTGACGCGGACCTGCGGATGGCGGAGGGCGCGGGCATCGTGCGATGCTCGCGACCCTCATGCCCCTGCTGAACCTGCTGAACGCCGAACTCGCCTTCGGCACCCATCCCCTGCTCGACCGGGCCGACTTCACCGTCGAGCCGGCTGAGCGCATCGGCCTCATCGGGCGTAACGGCACGGGCAAGTCGTCGCTGCTCGAGGTCATCGTCGGCCGCGTCGCGTTGGACGACGGCGAAATACAGAAGTCATCGGGCTTGCGGGTAGTTTCCATCCGCCAGGAACCCGACCTGCCGGCCGCGACGACACTGCGCGAATCATTGGCGCTGTGGGCCGAACTGGACGCCATCGACGACGAGCGCATGCGGTGGCGCATCGACGCGCGCATCGTGGAATTCCTGCATCGCTTCGGCCTGGAGGGCTCCGCAAGCACTGCGGGGCTCTCCGGAGGCGAACGCAAACGTGCCGCGCTGGCTGGCGCCTTTGCGCTCCAGCCCGACGTGATGCTGCTCGACGAGCCGACCAACCATCTCGACATCGAGGGCATCGAGCGTCTCGAGGATCTGCTGATCGATTCGAACGGTGCAGCCATCGTCGTGACGCACGACCGCTCGTTCCTGGACCGCGTTGCGACTCGCATCGTCGAACTCGATCGCGGCCTGCTGCGTTCCTACCCCGGCAATTACGCTGCGTACGAGCGGCGCAAGGCCGAGCAGCTGGCGGAGGAAGCGGTGCTCAACCGCAAGTTCGACAAGTTCTGGGCGCAGGAAGAAGTGTGGATCCGCAAGGGCGTCGAGGCACGGCGCACGCGCAATGAAGGTCGTGTGAAGCGCCTCGAGCGCCTGCGCGTCGACCGCGATGCGCGCCGTGAACGCATGGGAAACGTGAAACTCAATGCGGACGCGGGCGAGCGTTCGGGCAAGCTCGTCGCGGAATTGCGCAACGTCACCAAGGCGTACGACGGTCGCGACATCGTGCGCGATCTCGATCTCCGCGTGATGCGAGGCGACCGCCTCGGCCTGATCGGCCCGAACGGCGCTGGCAAGTCCACGCTGCTCAAGCTGATACTCGGCACACTCCAACCGGACGCCGGTGAAGTGCGCGCCGGCTCGCAGGTCAGCGTGGCCTATTTCGACCAGTTGCGCGCGCAGCTCGACCTGGACGCAACCGTGGCCAGCACCGTCAGCCCGAACTCGGATTGGGTGGGCGAAGGCGAAGCACGTCGTCACGTGATCAGCTATCTGGCTGACTTCCTGTTTCCGGCGCAGCGCGCGGAATCGCCGGTGCGCATGCTCTCTGGGGGCGAGCGCAACCGCTTGCTGCTCGCACGTCTGTTCGCGCGTCCCGCGAACGTGCTGGTGATGGACGAACCCACCAACGATCTCGACATCGAATCGCTCGAACTGCTCGAGCAGACGCTGCAGGACTACGCAGGCACGCTGCTGCTGGTGAGCCATGACCGCACGTTCATGGACAATGTCGTGACACAGGTGCTGGCACCACTTGGCGACGGCCGCTGGCGCGAATACGTCGGTGGTTACAGCGATTGGCTGCGACAGCGGCCGTGCTGCTTCTGCTCCCCTCTCCCGCCTTGGCGGGAGAGGGCCGGGGTGAGGGCCGCAGCGAGACCAGCAAACCGAGTGGCGCGGCAAAAAAGGCCGCAGCGAAGCTCAGCTTCAAGGAGACGCGCGAACTCGAACAGTTGCCCGTCCAGATCGAAGCGCTCGAGGCCGAGCAACGCGCGCTGGCCGAGGCGATGAGCGGCGCGGAGTACCACAAGCGGGGCGGCGAACAGATGCGCAAGGATGCGGAGCGCGCGACGGCGATCGAGCAGGCGCTCGAGACTGCGTTCGAGCGCTGGGCCGAACTCGACGCGCGCAAGAACGCGGGCGCTGAGTCGCAGCTGAATGCGGATTCTATGGCCGGCATGCGCTGCACGACGTTACGGCATAAAATGCGCCCGCGCCGTGGCAGCGCGGGTGCAGGGCGTCCGCGAGACGCCAGGGGGAGTCAATCTACTGCGGGCCGCCTCGACATTGCCCGAGACCGGATCACTGGGCCAGCCGAGCGCTGGCCAGTCGATCTGACCGCTGACGTGGCAGTCAGTGCAGACGGTTGTCCTTGCCGTAAACGGCCTTTTCCTTCGGCGCGATTTCGTGGTCGACCTTGAGCAGCATGACCGTGTCGATGAATTCGTACTGCCCGCTGTATTGCTGGCCGGTGTAGGCAGCGCCGCTTGCGAGGGCCTTGCTCCAGTCGAAGCTGACCCAGAACGCATCCGCATCGGTCGTGGCGTTGCCGAAGAGATTGGGCACGAGCACGATTCTTGTTGACCTTGTCGCCCGGCTGGTTGCCGGTCATCTTCTTGAACGGATAGATCATGGCGCCTGGGGTCCGGTACTGGCCGTCGGCGACGCCAGGTCGACCGGCAGGCGTCGTATACCCCTCGTTGACGTTCAGCATCTTGCGATTCCACTTGCCGTCCGCGTACCGCAGCACGGGGCGGACGTTGTTCTGCCAGACGAAGCAGCCCTTCTGCTTGCTGTAGGTGGAGCGGCTGGGCAGCACCGCTGGATCGGCCGGCGCGCACTGGGCCGGGGGTGCGCTCGCGCCCGCCTGCGACCAACGCCAGTCGACCATCGTGGAAACCTTCCGCGCGATCGCCGGGATGTGGCAGACCTGGCAGGCGAGGGTCGCGTGCGTGGTCACGATGTTCTGCACTGACGTACCAGCGTGTATGCCGGTAGCCGCGCCGTGGCAGTCGGTGCACTGCTTCATGACGCCTTCGTCGACCGAGTGATACGCCATCCCGCCGATTCCGTGCGACAGCGTGTTGCCAGCGGAATCCTTCTTCACCTGGTGGCAGGCCACGCAGGTCATGTTGCCGCCGTCGGTGCCCATGTGGACGTCGTATTCGCGCGTCGTCGCCTTCATGTCGGTGGAGATGTCGCCGTGCTTGACGTTGTCGTCGCCGCCGGCACTCGCGTGACAGAACACACAGGTCGCCCGCGGCGGCACGCCGCCGTTCAGGCCGACGCTCTGTGCGACTGCCGGCAGGTTGACGCTCGGATCGGGCGCCCCCGCCGTCGTGGGAGCCTTCTTGTACGTGCCGGTCTGGTCGTGGCACGCCAGGCAATCCAGGTTCTTCGGGTTGCCGAAGTCGAAATTCTTGTCCTTCCAGCCGATGCCGATGTGGCACTGCGTGCAGCGCCCTTCGTTGGACGGCACCGCCTGGCAGAAGTTGTTGATCAGGTCCTTCTTGCCATGGATCTCGCCCTCGTAGCCGGCGATGTTCGACGAGACGCCTTCCCACTTCCAGTGGCCGGTGGTCATCACGTCGTCACCGATCTTGCCGTGACAGTCGAGGCACTGGCTCGTGCCGGTGTACGTGTTCTCGGTGAAGTAGCCCTTGTGCAGCCCGGCCGGATCGTAAGCGCCGTTCGGCGCGCGGCAGTCGTTTACGTCCACGACCCCGTTCTTGTCGATGTCCTCGGTGCCGATATCGGCGATGCCGTTCTGGTTCAGGTCCCAGCAGTTGAGGCCGCTGGTGCCCGGCGTACCCGGCGTGCCAGCCGTGCCGTCCTTGCCGTCATCACCGCTGCACCCGCCAAGCGCGAGCGCGGCTGCAGCCACCAACAGAACCCCAAGTCGACTTGAATTGCGCATGGTCGCCTCTCCTGGCGTCATTGCTCTTGTTGCTGTGGAGAAGTGCAGCTTCCGTGCCACCCGTCGTAGGGATTTGCCACGCCGACAATCAACAAGTTGTATTGCAATGCGGTAGTCCACGACATCCCATGCGCTGCCACCGGCGACATACTGGCTGCCATCCCTGCCATGGATGTCAGCCGATGGATGCCCCTGCCCTCGCCTTGCCCCCGCCGGAACTCGTCTCGCTGCTCGAGCAATTGCCCGGATGCCGGCTCCTGATCGATCGGCACTACCGGATCGTCGCGACCAACTCGACATTCCGGGAACACTGTCATCAGGTCCCTGGCCAGCGGGTCACCGGCCGCCGCTGCTACGAGGTCTCCCATGGCTACGACTCGCCGTGCGACCAGAATGGCGAGGTTTGTCCCCTGGCGGCGGCGACGCGTTCGGGGAAGACGGAGCACTGCCTGCACATCCATCACACGCCGTGCGGCCCGGAACACGTGAGCGTCGAGATCCTGCCCCTGACCGGCGCATCCGGCGACGTCGAGCTGTACATGGAACACATGGAGCCACTCGAGCATTCGCAAAGAGGCGAACACTGCGTCGGTCGCGATCCGTCATTTCTCGCCACGCTGGGCCTGATCAAGCGAGTCGCGCCCGCCGACACCTCCGTGTTGCTGCTGGGCGAGACCGGCACGGGCAAGGAAGTGATGGCGCGCGCCCTCCACGACCTGAGTAGTCGTGCGGCAAAGCCATTCGTGGTCGTGGACTGCTCGGGCCTGACGGAGACGCTGTTCGAAAGCGAGCTGTTCGGACACGAGCGCGGCGCGTTCACCGGCGCGATAGCACGCAAGCCCGGCCTCGTCGAAGCGGCTGCGGGTGGCACCCTGTTCATCGACGAGCTCGGCGACATTCCCATGCCGCTGCAGGTGAAGTTGCTGCGCCTGCTCGAGACCGGGCTGTTCCGCCGCGTCGGCGGGACCGACGTCCTGCGAGCCGACTTTCGACTGGTCGCGGCCACGCACCGGGATTTGCTGCAACTGGTCGAAACGGGACAGTTCCGGCGGGACCTCTATTACCGCATCAGCGCATTCCCCGTGACAGTGCCGCCACTGCGCTCACGTCCGTCCGACATTCCCGCGCTCGCGCAAGCGATGCTCACGCGCGTCGGGCGGGAAAGCCAGGCCGACTTCACCAAGGCTGCGCTCGATGCGCTCGTCCGTTACACGTTTCCTGGCAACGTGCGCGAGCTGCGCAACATCGTCGAGCGCGCTGCCTTGCTGGCCGACGGCGACTGGATAGACACGCAGCACCTGCCCGAGTGCGTCGTCGCGGGAACCGCGTCGTCACCGACGCCGGAGGCAGGAACGCCAGCCAACGCTGGCTCGGTATTGGCGGACGCCGAGCGCGACGCGCTACGGGGCGCATTGCAGCGACACGCGGGCAGCCGACGCGAGCTTGCCGCCCGGCTTGGACTGAGCGAACGGACGCTGTATCGCAAGCTGCGCGAATTCGACCTGAGCTGATCGCGTCAGGCTAGTGCTCGAGCCACTGCAGTTGCCACAGGTCCTTGCCGGTGGCCATGACGATCGGGCGCAGCGCGAGCTGGCCGGATTTGCCCAGGCTGCGCTCGAGGTAATGCAGTTCCTCGATCTGCGCCTTGAGGTCGTCGTCGAGCGGCGGCTCCTCGAAGCCGCTTTCGCGCAGCATCAGCACGCCCTTGGCGCGCAACGCCAGTTCGCAGTGAACGCGCAGGTAGCAGAGCATGTCGGCGACGACGGGGCCGTCGAACTTGTCCTGCAGCGACTGCAGGTAGCGCCCGGCATGTGAATCCTCGAACTCGCCCGAGTTGATCGTCTCGATCAGCTGCACATCCGAGTCGAGATCGGATTCCAGCCATTCGCGCAGCGTCGACTCGCTGTTCTCGAACGCAAAGTAGATGAGCGGCGGCAGCAGCATCAGCACGCCGATCGTCGCGAACACCGGCCGCACCAGCAGCGCGTTGTAGACGCCGTGCAGGATCACCGCGGCAACCAGCCCGGGCAGGAACACGCGCAGCCATTTGTCCGGGAAGCGCTCAGCCTGCGAGACGGCGACGATCGCGAACAACGCGGTGGCACCCCCATGCATGATGGCCGTGCCGAAGCCGCGGATCACCTGGACGGCCGGATGGGTCTCGGGCCGCATCATCAGGAAATACAGGTTCTCGAACAGGGCGAAGCCGGTGCCAACCGCGAAGCCGTAGATCGCGGCATCGACCAGCATGCCGATGCGGCGCGTGCGGATCAGGTAGACGATCAGTGCCGCCTTGAGCGATTCCTCGAGCCACGGCGAAATCCACCGCGAGTACGGCACGTAGCCGATCTCGATGCGGTCCAGCATGAAGCCGTTGATCCAGTAGCCGGCGAATGCGGCCAGCATGCCGGCGGCCGCGGCGATCACGATCGCCTTGGCCCGCACCACCTTGAAGCTGTCGAAATAGATCAGGGCGCCGAGGAAGACCAGCACCGGCAGCAGCGCCACGGCGCCGCGCAACAGCCAATGCAGCGTCATTCGCGCCAGCCTCCGGGCCGCAGTGCCAGCTCAGAGCACCTTGAGCGAAAGCATGACCTCGTTCTCACCCTTGCCGTCACCTTCGAAGCCTCGCGCATAACCCAGGGACAGCATCATCGGCAGTCGGTTGAGCACGTGCAACTGCAGGTCGAACTGCAGGCCGACGTTGAATGCCTCGACCTTGTCCCGGGACGAGTCGGGATTGGTCACCAGCGCCGTGGTGAACAGCGCCGACCGGATCCAGCTGCCGTAGAAGCCGGGGCTTCCGAGCGCCTCGAACCGGATCGGCGGCAGGTTCAGTTCGAGCATGCCCTTGACGAACGAGCGACCCCCGAGCGCGTCGATCTCGAAGCCCGGCATGCTGAGCAGCTCGCGGTAGCGCTTGACCTCGCGATTGTCGACATAGTTGTTGCGGAAGCCGCCGAAAAAGGCGTTCGACAACGGATCCTCCACGTTGCCTGACGAAACGCCGGCACCCGTCCTGACCCACACCGACGTATGGTCGAACGGGAGTGGCCAGCCGACGTCGAACGTGCCGCGCAGGCTGGGCGTGATGTCGCTCTGCGCGTGATACGCGTGGGCGTAGACCGACCACAGCATGCCCGCTTCGTCATCGACGGCGCCGACCGACGCACGCGGAAACCGGTAGACCAGCCCGATGTCAGCCTCGCCGAGCTTGTCGGTCGGCGCATCGACGTTCTGGAACCCGGGCAGCGTCTCGAGGTCGGCAAAGTACGCAAAACGCGTGATGAGGCTCAGGGTCTCGGGCGGTTCGTAGAGCAGCGGCTTTTCGTACTCGACGAAGCCGCTGTACCCGCGGCGGCTGCGCTTGGTCGGGCCGAACAGGTCGTAGAAGTCGGCGGGGTTCCAGCGCAGGCCAACGGTCCACAGGTAATGCTTGAGGATGGCGGACGCGTGCACGCGCTCGTTCGACTCGAGCGCGTTGTCCGGGCTGTAACTGAGCGAAAGGTTCAGGTTGCTGAAGCCGATCGGATCACTGAAGCGGGCAAAGCCGCCGAAGGCGACCGAATCCTTGTAGCCCTCGATGATCGGCACCACCGACTCGAGCGACATCTCGCGCAGCGGGCGGTACGCGCCCTCGCGCCGGACGCTGGACTCGTAATCCACCTGGCTGGGCGGCCCGGCACCCCATTGCTGCACCTCGGGGTGAGTGGTGGCGATGGCTTCGCCCAGGAACCGGATCGCGCTCAGGTCCTCGGTCGGCTGCGCCTCGATGCGTCGCAGGCACGAAGCCCTCCGCGGCGTAATGGAAGATCAGCAGGCGTTTGTCGTCGAGCGGCAGCGGCCGGAAAAAGCCCACTTCCGCGTTGCTCAGCGCCTCGAGCCTGGCCGTCGCGAGTTCGTACCGGTAGATGTTGGAAACGCCCGTGTAATAAGAACTGCCGTACAGGTAGCGGCCATCGGGCGAAAACGTGAAGCCTTCGGGCAGCGCCGTGCCGAGCTCGAACTGGTGCAGCGGCGTCGGGTCGCCCGCGAGCAATTTCTCTGCGCTCATCACACGCAGTTGCATCACCTGCACGCCCGAGCGCTCGCCGTCGGGTCCGGCCATCGACAGCGACACCAGCTTGCCGTCCGGCGACACGTCCAGGTCGAAGGGCACTTCGCCGAACGGATAGACGTGCAGCGTCTGCCATTCCCGGTAGGGATATGGAATGCGCACGACCATCACGAAGCCGTTGTTGGTGCGCAAGCCCCAGAGCGAACGGTCTGCCGCGTTGTACGCGAGGTCGCCGATGCGGGCGCCGGCGAGCAGTTCGCGCGACTCGCCGGTCTTGAGGTCGTACTCGTTGAGGTTGCGGTAGGTGAGGTTGTCGGTGGTGTAGAAGAGCTTCTGGCCGGCTGGATCGTAAGCGAGCGACGAGACCCGGTACGAAACGGCGCCCTCGATCTCGACGAGTTCGGTCACGGCGCCAGTTGCGACGTCGATGCTTACCAGGTGGGGCACGCGCCCGGCGTACCGCACTGCCGCGTACAGCGTGGACTTGTCCTCGCTCAGGTACGACCTTGAGATGGCGCCGAGTCCGCGCCGCGCGATTTCCTTGTACGGCGTGATGGGATGCTCGCGCACTGCCTTGAGGTTCGCCTGCTGGAAACCGTGCTCCCAGCGGATCCAGTCCTGCCATGCGACCGTGAGCGGCTTGCCGTAAACGCGTTCGAAATCGCGCGCGTAGTAGCTTTCCGTGCCGTCTGCACGGCGCAGCCAGTCGATCAGCTTGGCGGGCGTGTACTCCATGGCCAGGTAGCTCATGAAGCGCGTGCCGTAGAGGTAGGCGTTGGCGCCCGACTGGAAATCGACCTCGGTGCCTTTCGAGACCAGGCCGAGCGGGTCGTAGAACGTCGCCTCGTCGCGCACCATCGCGCGGAACACCATCTCGTCGTAACCGCCCTGCGCGCGGCCCAGGCCGCCGCCGTACCAGGTCTCCATGAAGACCGCGCTGCCCTCCTGGTACCAGCGTGGCGACGACGCGCGCGGATTGGTCAGGTAGTTGTAGAAGATCGTCTCGGGATGCTCGGCCGCCGGTGCGACCTTGCCGCCGAGCCAGCGCCTTGCTGTCCGGTCTTCCTGGCTCGCCTGGTCGCCAACCACGGTGTGCACGAGTTCGTGGTTGGACAGCGTGTAGACGCGCTCGCCGGGGCTGAACGTCTCGAACGAGAGCACGGGCGGCGCGACGTCGATGTAGATGCGGTTGCGTGGCGCGCCGAGGATGGCGGTTGCATTGCCGCGATCACCGAAATCCTGCAGCAGCACCGAGACCTTGCCGTCGGGCTCGAAGCCGAAGCGTTTCTGCTGCGCATTGAGGCTGTTGACGAAACTTTGCGTGACGTAGGGCGCAAGGTAGCTGCCCGACGGGTCGAAGTAGACGACCTGCAGCTGGTCGGTCTCGACGATCTTGAGGTCCTGTGCAATCGCACCGCCCCCTTGCATCGCCATGCCGACGAGAGCGCATGCACCGATCAGGCCGTGCCGCGTCCGCCGCATTGTTGTTCTTCTATGCATGATCGCCCCACCTGCGCGAGGAACCGCTTGCTCGCACACCCCAGAAACGAAAAAAGCGGACCCTCCGCCTGGAAGGGTCCGCTCTGATCACATCACCCCTGCGTTGCGCAGGGCAAGCGTCGACTCAGCGACGGCTGGAAGCGTCGGCCGCGCTGGCAGCACCCGCTGCACCCGCGGCGCCGGCAGCGGCACCTGCCGCGCCAGCCGCACCGGCCGCACCCATGGCCGCAGCAGCAGCACCCGAAGCACCGGCCGCGCCTGCGGCACCGGCTGCACCCGCAGCACCGCGCACCGCTGCGCCAGCACCGGCCGCGCCCATAGCGCCCGCAGCACCAGCCGCACCGGCTGCGCCCTTAGCACCGGCAGCGCCCATAGCGCCGGCGGCACCAGCTGCACCGGCTGCGCCGGCTGCACCCATGGCTGCGGCAGCAGCACCAGCATGCTCCCTTGGCGAGCACCTGAGGCACGCCTGCAGCACCGGCCGCGCCAGCAGCACCCATGGCTCGCCATGGCAGCAGCACCTGAGGCACCCGCAGCACCGGCCGCGCCGGCAGCACCCATGGCCGAGGCAGCGGCGCCCGAGGCACCGGCCGCGCCCGCCGCACCGGCGGCACCCATAGCCATGGCGGAGGCACCTGAGGCACCTGCTGCGCCCGCGGCACCCGCCGCGCCGGCAGCACCAGCTGCACCCGCTGCGCCGGCCGCACCGTTAACGCCATTCGCAATGTTCACGCCCGCCTGCGTAGCAGTCGAGTCGCCGATGATGGTGGCGCCGCCGCCGTCCGCGCGGAAACGCTTGGCCGGGACGATCGTGCCCGAGGCTTCTTCGCTCGCAGGCGGATAGTCGAGGGCGATCATGCCCACCACGCCGACGACGGCGATCGCACCGCCTGCAACCCAGAACTTTCTTGCATTACCTTGCTTGGCCATGATTCGTTCTTCCCCTGCAGAGAGCCCGGTGACCGGGCGTGGTTTGTTGAGCTACACCTTCAATTACCGGTCATGCCCGCTAAAGTTGGCAGTGACCGCAAAAATTCAGTGTGCGGAGCCGACGCGCAACTTGCCGCGCTGCAGCACGTTCGACGTGGCGTCGTCGACCACCTGCACCTCCACCATCCCGTTCCCGTGCAGCTGCGTCACGATCGAGACGGGTTGAGTGGTCGTCAGCGAGGTCACCACTTGCGGATTGGCGGCCGAACCCGTGAGCGTGATCGAACCCTGCGCCTGCGGCAGGTTCACGATCATCCTCGCCTCGGCCTGCGCGGCAATGGTGCCAGCGAGTTCGTGCCCCCCAAGCTGCGCTGAATCGAACTTGCCGAGCTGGAAAGCCAAAGTACTGACCAGCAGGCCACCGGCGAAGGCCGCCGCGTACCGCAGCAACGGCAGGTTGGCAAAGGCGCGACGCGGGCGGTTCGTGCGGCTCGCCGCGGGCGCGACGGGCAGCCCCGTCACGATGGCGTCGTGCAGGCCGGCGGGCAGATCTTCACGGGGCATCGAATCGAGCGCGCGACAGACCTGCATGGTCTCGTCGCGCAAGGCACGAATGGCCGGGTCTGCCAGCAGCAGCCGGTTGAGTTCGGCACGCTGGGCGCCGGTGATCACGCCGTCGATCTCGGCGTTGATCAGCTCGAGTGCGTTGTCGTTGTGGCCGGTCATTCCGACGTCCATCCTCTCGTTTCCAGCGCGGTCTTCAGCACCTGGCGCGCGCTGAAAAGGCGTGATTTGACGGTCTTTTCCGGCAGTTCGAGGATCGCGGCCATGTCCTCGTAGCTGCAGTCCATGAAGTGTCGCAGCACGATCACGGCGCGGTGCTCGACGCGCAGGCTCATGATGGCGGCTGCCATGCCGTCGCTGAGTTCAGCCTGGTCGAAGACGCGCTCCGGTCCGGGCGTGCCATCGGGCGCCTCGAAGTCGAGTGCCGCGGTGGGTTTGCGACGCTGCAGTGCCTTGATCGATTCATTCAGCGCAATCCGGTAGATCCAGCTGTAGAACTTGTGCGTCGGGTCGTACTCGCCGAGGTGCTCGTAGACCTTCAGGAACACCGTCTGGGTGACGTCCCTGGCTTCTTCGCGGTCGTGCAGCATGCGCAACGCCGCGTTGAAGACCGTCTTCTCGTGCCGACGTACCAGGCCCTCGAACGCCCTGGGCTCCCCGTTGCACGTGCGCCTGACCAGTACTCCATCGCTTTCGTCGTTCATAAATACCGGTGAACGCCCAGAAAGTTGGTCGGGGGGAGGCAGGTCCATGCCGGCTAGCCGCCGGCAGGCACGATTTCGAAGATCCGGTCGAATCCCGCGTACTTGAAGATGTCGCGGATGTGCTTGTTGACGTTGACCAGGCGCAGCCCCTGTCCGCCCGCCATGACGCGCTTCTGCGTCTTCAGCAGGACGCCCAGGCCCGCGCTGGAAACGTAATCGAGGCCCGCGAGGTCGACCACGCGTGGCGCGGGCAGGCCGTCCATGAACTGGAGCGCCTTCTCGCACTGGGCTGCGTCCAGCCGCCCGGTCATGATGACTTCGCCCTGTTCGCCCAATCGAATCTCAAACATCGAGTCTCACCCTGCCTCGAGCGCCTTGGTAAACGTGATCGTGCTGCGTCGCTCCGTGTAGTCGTACTGGAGCGTGTCGGCCATCTGCTGCACCAGGTGCAGTCCAAGCCCGCCCGCCTGGCGCTCGGCGAGCGGCTTGGTCGTATCGACCGACGGCGCGCTCGTGACGTCGAACGAATCGACGTCGAATGCGGTGATCCGCACGGTGAGCTGCTCGGGCGTGTGCCCGAGGCTCAGCGAAATGTCGTGCACGCTTTCCGTGTTGTACTTGAGGAAGTTCGTGAACAGTTCCTCGATGATGAAGCAGACCGGCATGTGCAGCTCGGCATCGAGCGAGCGCGCGGCGATGAAATCGCCGACGAAGCGGAACATGGGATCGAGCGCATCGAGCGAGCGCGGAAAATAGCGCTGGATCGTGGTCCTGCCGGCCAATTCGCCCCGGCGCGCCAGCAGCACGATGGTGATGTCGTCCGCCTGGCTGTGCCCGTCCGCGAACAGGTGCACGGCCTGCAGCAACCGGGCGAGCAGGTCGGACATCGAGCCCTCGTGCCGCACGCGCAGAACCTGCTCGACGCCTTCCGTGCCGAACATCTGGCCGGCCGGGTTCTCGGTCTCGAACACGCCGTCGGTGATGAGCCCGAGGATGTCCCCCGGCGCCAGCGCGACCTGCAGCGGCGGGGCGATTTCGGGATACTTCATGAAGCCGAGCGGGAAGGTCGTCGGCGGCAGCCACTCGCAAACGCCGGTGGCCGCATGGAAATGCAGCAGCGGGCCCTGGCCCGCGGCGTGGTACTCGACCTTGTGCTTGGCCAGGTCGAGCACGCCGAAAAATGCCGTGACGAAATGTTCCTCCGGCAGGTCCTCGACCAGCTGGTTGTTGACCTGGGCGAAGATGGCGTCCAGATCCGCGCCCAACCGCAAGGCGACGCGCAACATGCCGGTCATCTGCGTCGCGCTCAGCGCCGGGCCGATGCCATGGCCGCTCGCGTCGCCGAGCAGGAGAAACAGCCGCTGGTCATCCAGCGGCACGATGTCGAACGTATCGCCGCCGGTCTGGTCGGCGGGACAGAACTGGCCGGCCATGTCGTACTCCGCGAGTCGCGGCATCTCCGACGGCAACGTGCTCATCTGTATTTCGCGGGCCAGCTTGATTTCGCGGTCGAGTTTTTCGGCCTGCGCCAGGGACCGCGACATGCGCTCGCGCTGGATGAACACCACGCACTGCGCCGCGAGCGTCTCGGCGACACGCTCATCCTCTGCCGTGAACAAGCCGCTTTCACAGTCGACCACCTGCAGGACGCCGACCAGCGTCGCGCGCTCGACCAGTGGCACGGAGAGCATGCAGCGGACGTCGTTGTCGACGTCCAGGTCGACCGCGGGATCGAACAACGGCTCGAGCTTGCAGTCCGGAACGTTGATGACCTGCCGCGAACGCGCCGTGAGGCCGAGCACGCCTTGCGAGAGGCTGGCGCGCAGTGGCTTTTGACCCGCGGGACCGCCAGTGAGGACCAGCACGCCCTGGTCCGGCTCGAACAACCAGACGGTGGCGCGCTCGGCACGCAGTACGCTGCGCGCGGCCTCGCCGATTTCGGCCAGGACTTCGGCCAGCTCGAACGGCGCGGCCAGCTTGCGTGTGACCTCGAGGATCTGCAGCAAAGCCTCGGCTCGCAGCCCGACCGACGCGCTGGTCTCTGGATGCACCCCTGGCCCCTTTCTTATGTAATCCGCTATCCGGGCAGCCCGAGTTTGCCTGCGAGATTTCGAAACTGCACGCACCTTGCGCATTGCCCGCACGGCAAGGGGGGAAGGCCCAAAAGAAAAACCCCCGACAGGTTGCCCTGTCGGGGGTTTTGTTTGAGAGCCTGGCAGTGACCTACTCTTGCATGGACGAAGTCCAAACTACCATCGGCGCAGAGCGTTTTCACTTCCGAGTTCGGAATGGGATCGGGTGGTTCCCGCTCGCTATGGCCGCCAGGCAAACCGGTTCATGCACCGCGCTTGCGCGCGGGCACGGAATTCGAAAATGGGTATGACAAGCGTGTCGCGTTGTAAGCGATACACAGCTGTGAATTTACCAGTCACACGCCACCGACCTAGAACCAGGTTCCAGACCGATTGGGTGTTATATGGTCAAGCCGCACGGGCAATTAGTACTGGTTAGCTCAATGCATTACTGCACTTACACACCCAGCCTATCAACGTCGTAGTCTTCGACGGCCCTTCAGGGGAATCGAGTTCCCAGGGAGAACTAATCTTGGGGGGGGCTTCCCGCTTAGATGCTTTCAGCGGTTATCCCGTCCGTATATAGCTACCCGGCAGTGCCACTGGCGTGACAACCGGAACACCAGAGATACGTCCACTCCGGTCCTCTCGTACTAGGAGCAGCTCACCCTCAATTCTCCAACGCCCACGGCAGATAGGGACCGAACTGTCTCACGACGTTCTGAACCCAGCTCGCGTACCACTTTAAATGGCGAACAGCCATACCCTTGGGACCTGCTACAGCCCCAGGATGTGATGAGCCGACATCGAGGTGCCAAACTCCTCCGTCGATGTGGACTCTTGGGAGGAATAAGCCTGTTATCCCCGGAGTACCTTTTATCCGTTAAGCGATGGCCCTTCCATACAGAACCACCGGATCACTAAGACCTACTTTCGTATCTGCTCGACCTGTCCGTCTCGCAGTTAAGCACGCTTATGCCTTTGCACTCTAGAGCGCGATGACCGACCGCGCTGAGCGTACCTTTGCACTCCTCCGTTACTCTTTGGGAGGAGACCGCCCCAGTCAAACTACCCACCATACACGGTCCCCGACCCGGATTACGGGCCTAGGTTAGAAGTCCGAACATTTCAGGGTGGTATTTCAAGGTTGCCTCCATGCGATCTAGCGACCACATTTCACAGGCTCCCACCTATCCTACACAGAAAGGTTCAAAATTCAGTGTAAAGCTATAGTAAAGGTTCACGGGGTCTTTCCGTCTTGCCGCGGGTACGCCGCATCTTCACAGCGATTTCAACTTCACTGAGTCTCGGGTCGAGACAGTGTGGCTATCATTACTCCATTCGTGCAGGTCGGAACTTACCCGACAAGGAATTTCGCTACCTTAGGACCGTTATAGTTACGGCCGCCGTTTACCGGGGCTTCGATCAAGAGCTTCGCCTTGCGGCTGACCCCATCACTTAACCTTCCGGCACCGGGCAGGAGTCACACCCTATACATCCACTTTCGTGTTAGCAGAGTGCTGTGTTTTTGATAAACAGTTGCAGCCACCGATTACCTGCGACCTTCTTCAGCTCCAGGAGCAAGTCCTATCACCAAAAAAGGCATACCTTCTTCCGAAGTTACGGTATCAATTTGCAGAGTTCCTTAACCCGAGTTCTCTCAAGCGCCTTAGCAGATTGTCTGCCCACCCACCAGTGTCGGTTTGCGGTACGGTCTGTTGTAACCTGAAGCTTAGAGGCTTTTCCTGGAAGCGTGGCATCGAGCACTTCAGTCCACATGGGACCTCGTCATCACATCTCGGAATTGAACCACCGGATTTGCCTGGCAGTCCTTCCTACTTGCTTAAACCGGACTTCTCCGGCTGCTGTAGCCTTCTCCGTCACCCCATCGCAGTTACACCAGGTACGGGAATATTGACCCGTTTTCCATCGACTACGCCTTTCGGCCTCGCCTTAGGTACCGACTCACCCTGCTCCGATTAACGTTGAGCAGGAAACCTTGGGTTTACGGCGTGCGAGTTTTTCACTCGCATTAACGTTACTCATGTCAGCATTCGCACTTCTGATACCTCCAGCACACCTCGCAGTGCACCTTCGCAGGCTTACAGAACGCTCCCCTACCACCCACCCTTACGGATGGATCCGCAGCTTCGGCTCATGGCTTGAGCCCCGTTATATCTTCCGCGCAGGCCGACTAGACCAGTGAGCTATTACGCTTTCTTTAAAGGATGGCTGCTTCTAAGCCAACCTCCTGGCTGTCTATGCCTTCCCACATCGTTCACCACTTAGCCATGAATTGGGGGCCTTAGCTGGCGGTCTGGGTTATTTCCCTCTTCACAACGGACGTTAGCACCCGCTGTGTGTCTCCCGTGCGTTGACTTCCTGGTATTCGGAGTTTGCATAGGTTTGCTAAGCCGGGATGGCCCGCTAGCCTAAACAGTGCTCTACCCCCAGGAGTCCTACACGAGGCACTACCTAAATAGCTTTCGGGGAGAACCAGCTATCGCCGGCCTTGATTAGCCTTTCACTCCTATCCACACCTCATCGCCTACTTTTGCAACAGTAGAGCGTTCGGGCCTCCAGTAAGTATTACCTCACCTTCACCCTGGACATGGATAGATCGACCGGCTTCGGGTCTATTCCCAGCGACTAAAACGCCCTATTCGGACTCGGTTTCCCTACGCCTCCCCTATTCGGTTAGGCTCGCCACTGAAAATAACTCGCTGACCCATTATACAAAAGGTACGCCGTCACCCCTTGCGGGGCTCCGACTGCTTGTACGTACGCGGTTTCAGGTTCTATTTCACTCCCCTCTCCGGGGTTCTTTTCGCCTTTCCCTCACGGTACTGGTTCACTATCGGTCGGTAGGTAGTATTTAGCCTTAGAGGATGGTCCCCCTATCTTCAAGCAGGATTACACGTGTCCCGCCCTACTCTCCGTCGATCCTCAAACGCACTTTTCGCCTACGGGGCTATCACCCACTATGGCCTGACTTTCCAGACAGTTCAGCTAAGTTTGCTTGATTGATGTCGACTGGGCTGTTCCGCGTTCGCTCGCCACTACTTGCGGAATCTCGGTTGATTTCTATTCCTCCGGGTACTGAGATGTTTCAATTCCCCGGGTTCGCCCTGCATGCCTATGTATTCAGCATGCAGTACGGCCTAAGCCGTGGGTTTCCCCATTCGGACACCTCCGGATCAGAGCTTGTTTGCCAGCTCCCCGAAGATTTCGCGGGCTACCGCGTCCTTCATCGCCTCCTACCGCCAAGGCATCCACCACGTACGCTTATTCGCTTGACCATATAACCCCAATCGTTCTGGAGTCATGTGGACCAAATAAAATCAATCAGCTGGTATCTCTTACGAATGCGACACGCTATCGAATCACAAGTTGAAATCAACTCGTTCCTCGGCGTCATACCCAATTTCAAATTTTTAAAGAGCGCTCGCAGCAGAGCTGCGATACATGAGACCACGCATGCATCGAGACGTTCGACGCGGTGCAGGCGTGGTATCACGCGGACTGTGAAGCTCGCGTGGATCTGGTGGAGCCAGTCGGGATCGAACCGACGACCCCCTGCTTGCAAAGCAGGTGCTCTCCCAGCTGAGCTATGGCCCCTAGGTCAGATCCCCAGAATGGTGGGTCTGGGAAGATTCGAACTTCCGGCCTCACCCTTATCAGGGGTGCGCTCTGACCAACTGAGCTACAGACCCGGCTTCGAGACATTCACGGAAAGCCCGGACGCCGGCGATCAGTCCAGCTTCACTTAATCGAATGCAGGTAACTTGAATGGGGACTCGCACCGAGCCGGTTGCTCGTGCTGTCTATTTAAAGGAGGTGATCCAGCCGCACGTTCCCGTACGGCTACCTTGTTACGACTTCACCCCAGTCATTGAGCACACCGTGGTAAGCGCCCTCCTTGCGGTTAGGCTACCTACTTCTGGTGCAGTCAACTCCCATGGTGTGACGGGCGGTGTGTACAAGACCCGGGAACGTATTCACCGCGACATGGCTGATTCGCGATTACTAGCGATTCCGACTTCACGCAGTCGAGTTGCAGACTGCGATCCGGACTACGATCGGCTTTAAGGGATTGGCTCCCCCTCGCGGGTTGGCGACCCTCTGTACCGACCATTGTAGCACGTGTGTAGCCCTGGTCATAAGGGCCATGATGACTTGACGTCATCCCCACCTTCCTCCGGTTTGTCACCGGCGGTCCCCTTAGAGTTCCCAACTTAATGATGGCAACTAAGGGCAAGGGTTGCGCTCGTTGCGGGACTTAACCCAACATCTCACGACACGAGCTGACGACAGCCATGCAGCACCTGTCTCCAGGTTCCCGAAGGCACTCCCGCATCTCTGCAGGATTCCTAGGATGTCAAGACCAGGTAAGGTTCTTCGCGTTGCATCGAATTAAACCACATGCTCCACCGCTTGTGCGGGTCCCCGTCAATTCCTTTGAGTTTCAACCTTGCGGCCGTACTTCCCAGGCGGACAACTTAACGCGTTAGCTACGACACCGGAAGGCAAACCCTCCCGACATCCAGTTGTCATCGTTTAGGGCGTGGACTACCAGGGTATCTAATCCTGTTTGCTCCCCACGCTTTCGCACCTGATCGTCAGTATTGGTCCAGGAGGCCGCCTTCGCCACTGATGTTCCTTCTGATATCTACGCATTTCACTGCTACACCAGAAATTCCGCCTCCCTCTCCCATACTCTAGCAAGCCAGTTTCGGATGCAGTTCCCAGGTTGAGCCCGGGGATTTCACACCCGACTTGGCAAGCCGACTACGTGCGCTTTACGCCCAGTAATTCCGATTAACGCTCGCACCCTCTGTATTACCGCGGCTGCTGGCACAGAGTTAGCCGGTGCTTCTTATGTAGGTTAAGTCAACCCCTGCTTTGTTAGAACAAGAGCTTTCTTCCCTACCGAAAGGGCTTTACAACCCGCAGGCCTTCTTCACCCACGCGGCGTCGCTGGATCAGGGTTTCCCCCATTGTCCAATATTCCCCACTGCTGCCTCCCGTAGGAGTCCGGACCGTGTCTCAGTTCCGGTGTGGCTGATCGTCCTCTCAGACCAGCTACGGATCGTCGCCTTGGTGGGCCGTTACCCCGCCAACTAGCTAATCCGATTTGGGCTCATCCATCAGTGCCAGGCCTTGCGGTCCCCGGCTTTCCTCCGTAGAGCGTATGCGGTATTAGCCCGAGTTTCCCCGGGTTGTCCCCCGCTGATGGGCAGATTCCCAAATATTCCTCACCCGTCCGCCTCTCGTCAGCATGTATTGCTACACCTGTTACCGATCGACTTGCATGTGTTAAGCACGCCGCCAGCGTTCAATCTGAGCCAGGATCAAACTCTTCACTTGAAGTCTTGCGACTTTAGTTCGGAGAAGAATCCCAACTAACTTTCAGTAATTAACTGGCTATCAATTGGTACTCGTCCGAATGTTTGCACTCACAAACGATCGACGCGAGTCCCCACACAAATTACCTGTTTCGATTTTTAAAGAGCGCCCTCAGAACCAGCCGAGGTGAGCCGCCTATTATGCGGCAGTTTCCGTTGCTGTCAACACCTTCGAAATTTTATTTCGCAGGGTTTTTTCAGCTGGCCACCGAAGCCCGAAGGCTGGGTGACTGCGGAAGGGCGCGCAGTATAGCTCTGAACGAAGGGTCGTCAACACTTGCGGAGAAATATTTTTCTGGCCGTGCAGCGGCCCCTGCCACCGGCAGCCAGCGCCGACGCTCAGGAACCCGCCGAAGCAGCCAGCGTCACGCGCGCGAGCGCGGCGCTTTCCGACCTGGAAAACATGGGTATTTCCCGCGGTAAACACTGCGCGCTGCGTCTTCCACGCGCTCGCCGTCCACGCGCACCGCGCCCTGCTTGACCTGCCGCATGCCTCGCTCGTGCTCGGCACCAGCTGCGCGCCTTTCAGCACGTGCGCAAGGCCCATGCCCTCGGCACCGACGTGCACCGTGACCTCGACCACTTCCTCCGGCAGCGCACCCTGCTGGAAGCGGGCGATGAATTCGTCCCGGGCCCGGCTGCCGGCCCCTGGCCCGTGGAAACGATCGACGATTTCGACGCCCAGCTCGAACTTGACGTCCCGGGGATTGGCGCCGCCAGCGCACGCCTGTTCAACCGCTCGATCTCGGCATTCGTCCGGAACGACAGCAGGTCGAAACAGCGCCACATCAGGTCGTCCGACACCGACATCAGCTTGCCGAACATCTGGTCGGCGGGTCGGTGATGCCGATGTAGTTGCCGAGCGACTTCGACATCTTGTTGACGCCGTCGAGCCCCTCGAGCAGCGGCATCGTCAGCACCACCTGCGGCTCCTGGCCATAGGCCTCCTGCAGCTGGCGGCCCACCAGCAGGTTGAATTTCTGGTCCGTGCCCCCGAGTTCGACGTCGGCCTTGAGGGCCACGGAATCGTAGCCCTGCACGAGCGGGTACAGGAATTCGTGGATCGCGATCGGCTGGCCGGACTTGTAGCGCTTGGAGAAATCGTCGCGCTCGAGCATGCGGGCCACGGTGTGCTGCGCAGCGAGCTGGATCATGCCCGCCGAACCCATGGCGTTCATCCAGGTCGAATTGAATTCCACGCGGGTGAGCGCCGGGTCGAGGATCTTGAAGATCTGGGCCTGGTACGTCTCCGCGTTCGCCTTGATCTCGTCGGGCGTCAGGGGCGGGCGGGTCGCGTTGCGGCCCGTCGGATCGCCGATCAGGCCCGTGAAATCGCCGATCAGGAAGATGACCTCGTGGCCGAGCCGCTGGAACATCGCCATGCGGTTGATCAGGACGGTGTGGCCAAGGTGCAGGTCCGGCGCGGTCGGGTCGAATCCCGCCTTGATCGCGCAGCGGCTTGCCGCGAGCCAGCTTTTTCAGCAGGTCGGCTTCCAGCAGCACCTCGGCGGCGCCGCGGCGCAATTCGGCCAGTTGTTGGTCGGCAGGCAGCATCGGTCGGCGCGCTCCAGGCAGTGTTGCAGCGCAAGGCGCGGGACTGTAGGGGTTGCAGCCGGTACAGGCAACGTCACCGACAGGTGAGGCGCCGTCACAGTCCGTACATCTTTCCCGCAAGACTATGAACAAACAAGAAAATTGCGCGACTTAACAGTTGACTCGTGGCGTCCGCGCAACTACTTTACCCGCCATCGTTGCAATGGGGGTGTCCCTTGCAATCGTCCGATTTTCCTACGTCGCCGTGCGCAGCAGGCGGCCGACCCGAGCGCTCTGGTCCGCGCCGCCGACGCTGGCTGGCCAGCACCAGCCTGCCGCTCGTCGCCGCAGTCGCCGGCATGCTTGCGTCGCCGCCTGGCCCCGCCAGGATGCCCCGACGTCGCTCGACCTGACGGCGCTCGTCGCCGCGCAGTCGGCCGAGACCGCCGCACCTGACGCCGTCGACGAAGATTTCCCCGAGAACGTCGAATACACGGTCAAGCGCAATGACACGCTCGACCAGATCTTCCGTTCCGTCGGCGTCGACATGGCCGCGCTCGCCGAGCTGCGCCAGCGCCCGGAAATCCGCCGCGCGCTGGATATCGTGCGGCCCGGCGACATCATCACCT
>CAWJXS010000020.1:0-541891 GCA_963846885.1 uncultured Gammaproteobacteria bacterium | reverse complement strand
GCCGGCGAAAGGCCAGCGAGCCGACCGGCTACACTGGCGCCCTCTGGTCAGCCAGCCGCGCTTGCACACCGAAACGGACCGATGTTGCTGCTGTTAGTCATCCTGTTACCGCTGCTCGGCGCGTTGCTGCCGGCGGCGCTGTCGCGGGCGCTGGGGGTCGACCCGGCGCGCACGGCCGCCGCCCTGGCGGCCGCATCGCTCGCGCTCGTCCTGAGCCAGGCTCCCAGCGTGCTCGCCGGCGCCACGCTGGTGAGCGGCTGGACGTGGATACCCGAGGCCGGACTCAACGCCACGTTCCGGCTGGACGGATTCGGGCTCCTGTTTGCGCTGCTGATCCTCGGCATCGGCCTGCTGGTCATCCTGTATGCCCGCTACTACCTGGCGCCCGAGGAGTCGAAGGAGCGCTTCTACGGGCTGATGCTGCTCTTCATGGGCGCGATGCTCGGCGTGGTGCTCGCCGAGAACCTCCTGCTCCTCGTCACGTTCTGGGAGCTCACCAGTCTCAGTTCGTTCCTGCTGATCGGGTTCTGGCGGCACGAAGCGGACGCACGACGCGGCGCCCGCCTCGCCCTCATGGTGACCGGGGCGGGTGGCCTGGCGTTGCTCGCGGGCGTGCTGCTGATCGGTCACGTCGTCGGCAGCTTCGAGCTGTCGGACGTGCTCGCGGCGGGGCCTGTCATCAAGGCGCACCCCCTGTACGAAACCATGCTCGTGCTGGTGCTGCTCGGGGCCTTCACCAAGTCGGCGCAGTTCCCGTTCCATTTCTGGCTGCCGCACGCAATGGCTGCACCCACCCCGGTCAGCGCCTACCTGCATTCGGCCACCATGGTGAAGGCCGGTATCTTCCTGCTCGGGCGGCTGTTTCCCGCGTTCGCAGGGACCGAGACCTGGTTCTACATCGTCAGCGGCGTGGGTCTCACGACGCAGCTGTTCGCGGCCTACGTCGCGCTTTTCCGCCACGACCTGAAGGGCCTGCTGGCCTACTCGACGGTCAGCCACCTCGGCCTGATCACGCTGCTGTTCGGGTTCGGCACGCCGGCCGGCGCGGTCGCAGCGGTGTTCCACATCATCAATCACGCGGTATTCAAGGCCTCGCTGTTCATGGCCGCCGGGATCGTCGACCACGAGACGGGCACACGCGACATGCGGCGGCTGAGCGGGCTCGCACGCTTCATGCCCTGGACCGCCGCGCTCGCTACGATCGCGGCGGGCGCGATGGCGGGCGTGCCCTTGCTGAACGGGTTCCTCAGCAAGGAAATGTTCTTCGCGGAAACGCTGCAGGTGCAGTGGCTCGGCGCCCAGTACTGGATGCTGCCTGTCGCGGCGACGCTCGCCGGCATCTTCACGGTGGCGTACTCCACGCGCTTCGTCCACGACGTCTTCTTCGGCGCGCCGCCCCAGGGATTGTCGCGCGTGCCGCACGAGCCGCCGCGCTGGATGAAGGTGCCGGTCGAGATCCTCGTGGGGCTCTGCCTGCTGGTCGGTCTGCTGCCAGGCCTGATCGTGGACCCGCTGTTGCGCGCCGCGAGTGGCGCCGTGTTGCAGGCGCCGCTGCCGGAATATTCCCTGGCGCTGTGGCACGGCTTCAACCTGCCGGTGCTCATGAGCGTGATCGCGCTCACGGGCGGGGCAATCATCTATTTCGCGCAACGCTACTACTTCGGCCTGCACGGGTATCGCTCAGCAGCGCCTGGACGGACGGACGCTGGCGGAGGGGCTGGTTGCGTTTGCCGTCGCGGGTTCGCGGCAACTGGTCGACCGTGTCGCCAACGCGTCGCTGCAACGCTACGTGCTGTTGCTCCTGCTTGCCACGCTTGGCGTCGGGCTCGTTGGCGCGCGCGGCTTGTCGCTGGCGCCCATCGGCGCCTTGACGCCGCCGGACGCGCTCGCCATTGCGCTCACGGCGGCCCTCGCACTGGCAGCCATAGCGGCGACGGTCCTGCATAAGCAGAGGCTGCTCGCGCTGGTGCTGATCGGCGTCGTCGGACTCGTCGTCTCGCTGGCCTTCGTGCGTTTTTCCGCCCCGGACCTCGCCCTGACGCAGTTGCTGGTGGAGATCGTGACGGTCCTGCTGCTGTTGCTCGCGCTGTACTTCATGCCGGCGGAGAGCCCGCGCGAGTCCTCGCAGTTCAGGCGCGTGCGCGACACCGTGGTTGCCGTCGCGGTCGGCCTTGGCACAGGACTGCTCGCGTGGGCCGTGCTCACGCGACCCTTCAGCACGATCGCCTGGTATTACCTCGAGAATGCGAAATCGCAAGGCGGCGGCTACAACGTGGTCAACGTGATCCTCGTCGACTTCCGCGGCTTCGACACGCTCGGTGAAATTACCGTGCTCGGGATCGCCGCCGTGGCAATCGTCGCGCTGCTGCAGGAACTCAAGCTCGCCGTGCCCGAGCGGGATTGGGACGGCCGTCCGTGGGCGACCGAACGCCACCCGCTGATGTTGCGGGTGCTGGCGCGCCCGCTGCTGCCGCTGGCCTTGCTGGTGTCGGTGTACCTCTTCCTGCGTGGCCACAACGCCCCGGGTGGCGGTTTCATCGCCGGGCTCGTGACTGGCACCGCGATTCTGCTGCAGTACGTGGCCTACGGCAGTGACTGGGCCCGCGAGCGCTTGCCGTGGAATTACTCGACTGCGATTGCGCTCGGCTTGCTGCTCGCCACGGCGACCGGTCTCGCGAGCTGGGCGTTCGGCGCGCCGTTCCTGACGTCGACCTTCGGGTACGTTCACTGGCCCGTGATCGGCGAGTTCGAACTCGCGAGCGCAATGATGTTCGACCTGGGCATCTACATCGTCGTGGTTGGCGTCGTGATGGTGATCGTCGGCCGCCTCGGGGCGATGTCCGGCTCAGTGGGGAGGGACGCCTGACATGGAGGCACTTTTCGCCATCGCCATCGGCACGCTGACGTCCTGCGCGGTATACCTGCTGCTGCGCGCGCGCACCTATCCCGTGCTGCTGGGGCTCACGCTGCTCTCCTATGCCGTGAACCTCTTCCTGTTCGCGTCGGGCCGCCTCGTCATGGCCAGCGCGCCGCTCACGGACCAGGGTATCGAGCACTTTCCAGACCCGATTCCGCAAGCGCTGGTGCTGACGGCCATCGTGATCGGCTTCGGCATGACCGCGCTGATGGTCGTCCTGGCATTGCGCGCCATCCGCGCCACGGGCGGCGATCACGTCGATGGGGGCGAGCGTTGAATCACCTGCCCATCGCACCCATCCTGCTGCCGCTGATCGCGGGAAGCGTGCTGCTGCTGTCGGCGCGGTGGTCCGCGACTGCGCGCCATGCATTCAGCCTCGCTGCCGCCGCGGGGCAGCTGGCGACCGCGCTCATGCTGTTCGCTACGGTCAGGGACGGAACGGTACTGGTGTACGCACTCGGTGGCTGGGCGCCGCCCTTCGGCATCGTGCTGGTCGCGGACCGGCTGGCCGCGACGCTGCTCGTCCTGACGGGAGTCGTAGCTTGTGCGAGCCTGCTGTACGCCGTCGCGCGCGATACGGGCGCATCGGCCCCGCGGTTCCACGCGTTGTTCCAGTTCCAGTTGCTCGGCATCCAGGGCGCGTTCCTGACGGGCGACCTGTTCAATCTCTTCGTGTTCTTCGAGGTGCTGCTGATCGCCTCGTACGCCCTGCTGCTGCACGGCCTGACGCCGGATCGGGTCAAGGCGGCGCTGCACGTGGTGGTGCTCAACCTGATCGGTTCCGGGCTCTTCCTGCTGGGCGTCGCGCTCATTTATGGCGTGACCGGCACGCTCAACTTCGCGGATCTCGCCCGAGTCATCCCCGCGCTGACGAGCGCCGACGCGCCGCTCGCGCGGACTGGCGCACTGCTGTTGCTCGTCGTGTTCGCGCTGAAATCCGCACTGTTGCCGCTGGGCTTCTGGTTGCCGCGTGCTTACGGCGCGGCCGCGGCCGCCGTCGCTGCCCTCTTCGCCGTACTCACCAAGGTTGGCGTGTATGCGGTGCTCAGGGTCTACCCACTGGCGTTCGGTCCGCAGGCAGGCGAGCTGGCCAACGTCGCCGAGGCGTGGATATTGCCGCTCGCGCTGGCGTCGCTGGTCTTCGGTGCGCTGGGCGTCATTGCAGCACGATCGCTGCGGATGGTCGCGGGCTGGGTCGTGCTGTACTCCGTCGGCTCGCTGCTGGTGGCCGTCGCGCTGTTCTCCGAAGCCGGCTATGCCGCGGCGATCTACTACACGGTGCATTCGACGCTCGCGAGCGCGGCGCTGTTCCTGGTCGTCGACCTGATCGCTGGCGACCGCACGACCGCCGGGGATCGCCTCGACACCGCCGATGCGATGCCGCACGGCGCGCTGCTCGGATCGCTTTTCTTCGTCACGGCCGTGACCGTGTCGGGCCTGCCCCCGCTGTCCGGCTTCGTCGGCAAGATTCTCGTCCTCGAAGCCTCGGGCGGACACCCGGCCGCCGCGCTGATCTGGAGCTCGCTGCTCGGTGCCGCGCTCGTCGTCATCGTCGCGCTATCACGAGCCGGAAGCGCGGTCTTCTGGCGCACCTTGGCACGGAGCGAGGGTGCGCAGCCGCCGCGGCCGAGCCTGGCCGCATTGGCCGCACCGGTGGCGATCCTGGGGTGCGTCGCTGCCCTGGTCGCCTGGGGTGGAAGCGCGACCGCGTTTGCGCAGGCGGTGGGGCGCGACATCGCGAACCCTTCCGTTTATATCGACGCAGTGCTCGGAGGCGATCACCCGCAACCTGACGATCGCAGGAGGCTTCGATGAACGCAGCGCGACGCTGGCTGCCGCACCCGCTGTTGACAGGGCTCCTGCTCGTCGCCTGGCTCTGGCTCAACAATACCGTGCACCCCGGGCACGTCGTGCTCGGCTCGCTGCTGGCAGTCGCGATTCCGTACTTGACGCGGCGCTTCTGGCCCGAGCCCATCGTGGTCGACCGGCCGCTGCGGGTCATCCAGTACGTTGCCATCGTCTCCTACGACATCATCCTCGCGAACCTGCAGCTGGCCGCGCTGATTCTCGGCCCCGTTTCGCGCTTGCGCCCTGCATTCGTGCGGGTACCGGTGGATCTGCGTACCGATTTCGCGATCACCATGCTGGCCTCGACGGTCACGCTCACGCCTGGCACGGTATCCGTCGACGTCGAGGGGAATGTCGCCGACGGCCGCCGGCTCGTGGTGCACGTGCTGCGCTGCGTCGACGAGCAGGAACTGGTGCAGTCGATCAAGGACCGGTACGAACGTCGCCTGCAGGAGATTTTCGAGTGCTGAACCACGCGATCGACATCGCCTTCGGCCTGCTGGGCCTTTCGGTCGTGTTCACGCTGGTCCGGCTGGCAGTCGGGCCAGACATGCTCGACCGCGTGCTCGCCCTCGACACGCTCTACGTCAACAGCGCGGCGATGCTGGTGCTCTATGGGCTCGAGCTGGGAACCGGTCGCTACTACGAGGCGGCGCTGTTGATCGCGATGCTCGGCTTCGTCACGACCGTCGTGCTGTCGAAATACATCACGCGCGGCGACGTCATTGAATAGGAGGTTGCGTGTCGACGATTCCCTGGCTTGAAGCGGTCGTGGCGGCGCTGGTCATCATCGGCGCATTGTTCACGCTCATCGGCTCGCTCGGCCTGCTGCGCATGCCGGATTTCTTCACGCGCCTGCACGGTCCGTCGAAGGCGACGACCGTCGGCATCGGCAGCCTGCTCGTCGCTTCGGCGTTGTTCATGAGCTTCCGGGGGGCGGGCTTTCATTGCACGAGTTCATGATTTCCCTGTTCATCGGGATCACGTCGCCGGTGGGCTCGCATCTGCTCGCCAAGGCGGCGCGGCACCGGCGGCTGCCGGGCGCCGAGGGATGGGACGCACCCGATCAGGGCCGGAACAGATAGTCGAGCAGGATGCCGCCGAAAACCGCCAGCCCGAACAGGTTGCTGTTCAGGAACGCGCGGAAGCAATCGTCGGTGTCGCGGCGGCGGATCAGGTACTGCTGGTGCAGGGCCGTCAACACGGCGATGGCGAGCCCGAGCCAATACCACCGGCCCAGTTCCGCGAGCAGTCCGGCCAGCGCCAGCAGCAGCAGCGCGCCCGCCTGCAGGCCCGCGACGATGCCGCGATCGGCCCGTCCGAACAGGATTGCCGAGGAGCGAATGCCGATGACGAGGTCGTCCTCGCGATCCACCATGGCGTAGATCGTGTCGTAGGCCGTGGTCCATAGCACGCCCGCGACGAACAGCACCCATGCGACCGGCGGCAACTCCCCGGTCTGCGCGGCGAACGCCATCGGGATCGACCACGAGAATGCGAGTCCCAGGTACGCCTGCGGCAGCGCGAAAAATCGCTTCAGGAACGGATAGGTCACGGCGAGCACGCCGCCGACCAGGGCCAGCACCTGTGTGGGGCGATTGAGCGGTATCAGCAGCGCGAGCGCGATCAGGCCGAGCACGGCGAACACCGCCAGTGCCTCGGCCGGAGAAACCACGCCGCGCGCCAGCGGACGATTGGCCGTGCGGCGGACGTGCGGATCGAACTCGCGGTCGGCGAAATCGTTGATGACGCAACCGGCCGCACGCATCACGAACGTGCCCAGCAGGAAGATGACGAAGATGCGCTCGTCCGGATGGCCGTCGGCCGAGATCCAGAGCGCCCACAGGGCGGGCCACAGCAGCAGCCAGATGCCGATGGGCCGGTCGAGCCGCATGAGCCGCGCGTATTCGACGAGACGGCCGCGTGCCCGCGCCAGCCCCGACGATGCCACGGCGGCTTGTTTGTCCAGATCGGTGAGGTCGCTCATCGGTGCTACTCAGACGTTGCGGAACCGCTCGCCCGCGCCGACCCAGCGGCCGACGAGGCCCGCTATGTTGGCCTGCGGGCCGTCCAGCATCAATGCGGACGCGCGCTGGACGTCGGGCAGCAGGTCCGCGTCGCGGAGCAGGTCGGCCACGCGCAGCTGCATCAGCCCGGTCTGACGCGTGCCCAGCAGCTCGCCCGGACCGCGCAGTTCCAGGTCGCGCCGCGCCACCTCGAAGCCGTCGTTGGTCTCGCGGAGCACGGCGAGCCGCTCGCGCGCGACGGGAGACAGCGGGCCCTGGAAGAGCAGGACGCACGTGCTCTCGACGGAACCGCGCCCCACCCGCCCGCGCAACTGGTGCAATTGCGCGAGCCCCATGCGCTCGGCGTTTTCGATGACCATCAGGCTCGCGTTCGGCACGTCGACGCCCACCTCGATCACGGTCGTCGCGACGAGCAGGTCGAGCTTGGCCTGCTTGAACGAAGTCATGACGGCGTCCTTCTGCTTGCCCGCCATGCGCCCGTGCACGAGGCCGATGCGCACGCCCGGCAGCGCCGCGGCCAGTTGCGCCGCCGTTTTCTCTGCCGCCTCGTAGCGGACGAGGTCCGACTCGTCGATCAGCGGGCAGACCCAGTACGCCTGGCGGCCCGAGCGGCACGCCGTGTCGATGCGCTGCACGATTTCACTGCGCCGCGTGTCGGGCAGCACCACCGTCTTGATCGGCGTGCGCCCCGGCGGCAGCTCGTCGATGATCGAGACGTCGAGATCGGCGTAGGCCGTCATCGCCAGCGTGCGCGGGATGGGTGTCGCGGTCATCACCAGCTGATGCGGGAAGCGATCGTCGGTGCGGCCTTTTTCGCGCAGCTGCAGGCGCTGGTGCACGCCGAAGCGATGCTGTTCGTCGACGATGGCCAGCACGAGCCGCTGGAACCCGACGTTTTCCTGGAACAGTGCGTGCGTGCCCACCGCCACCTGGATGGCACCGGAGGCCAGGTCGGATTCGAGCGCAGCGCGGACCTTGCCAGTCTGGCGGCCCGTGAGCAGCGCGACACGCACGCCGAGCGGTTCGAGCCACGCGTGAAAGTTGCGTGCATGCTGCTCCGCGAGCAGTTCCGTCGGCGCCATGACGGCGGCCTGCGCGCCGTGTTCGACCGCGCGTACCGCGGCGAGCGCAGCTACCACGGTCTTGCCGGAACCCACGTCGCCCTGCACCAGCCGCATCATCGGGTGCGGTCGAGCGAGGTCGGCTTCGATCTCGGTCCAGACGCGCGCTTGCGCATTCGTCAGGCGAAACGGCAGGCTCTTGCGGCAGCGGTCGACGAGATCGGTGGCGCGCGGCAGCGGCCAGGCCGCGTCCTTGTCCGTTTCCTGGCGCAGCAGGCGCAGGCTCAGTTGGTGCGCCAGCAACTCTTCGAACGCGAGACGGCGCTGGGCAGGGTGCCGGCCTTCCGCCAGCGCGGCCACGTCCGCATCCGGCGGCGGCCGGTGGACGTAACGCAGCGCGGCTTCGAGCGGCGGCAGTTCGAAAGCGTCGAGGACGCCGTGCGGCACGAAATCCTGGATCGCGCCCTGCGACAGCATGGCAAGCGCCAGGTCGGTGAGCATGCGCAACCGGCCTTGCTGCACGCCGTCGGTCGTCGGATAGATCGGCGTCAGTGTGTCGGGTGGCGCGCCGCCTGGCTCAGCGAGGATACGGCGATACTCGGGGTGCACGATCTCGAGACCGCCGGGGCCGAGTCGCGCCTCGCCGAAACAGCGCAGGCGTTGGCCGCGGACGAGCTGGGCCTGCTGCGCGCCTGAAAAGTGAAAGAACCGCAGCGTGACGAAGCCGGTGCCGTCGGCGATGCGCACGAGCAGCGTGCGGCGCCGGCGAAACACTACCTCTGCAAGCTGGATTTCACCTTCGACGACGGCGCGGTCGCCGTTGCGCAGCGAGCCGATGGGGACGACGCGAGTGCGATCTTCATAGCGCAGCGGCAGGTGGAACAGCACGTCCTGCACGGTGTGCAGGCCGAGCTTGGCGAGGAGCTCGGCCAGCGCGGGCCCCACGCCGCGCAGCGCCGTGACCGGCCGTTCGGCGAGCAGTGCTGCGCCGGCGCTCATGCCTCGTCCGGCGTGCGGTGCGTTCAGAGGACGAGGACTGCGTCCACTTCGACGACTGCGCCGCGCGGCAGCGCAGAGACGCCAATTGCGGCGCGCGCCGGATACGGTTGCGTGAAGTACTCGGCCATGACCTTGTTGACCGTCTGGAAATTACCGAGATCGGTCAGGTAGACGTTGAGCTTGACCGCGTTCGACAAGTCGCCACCTGCGGCCTTGGCCACTGCACGCAGGTTGTCGAACACGCGCCGCACGTGCACTTCGACTTCGCCCGTCACGATCTCCATGGTCTTCGGGTCGAGCGGGATCTGACCCGACAGGTAGACCGTGTTGCCGGCCTTGATGGCCTGGCTGTACGTACCAATGGCATCTGGGGCGTCGGGCGTCGCGACTGCGTTCAAGGGCACGGTGATCTCCAGAAAAGGGGAGGAAGGGCAGGAAGGGCAGGAAGGTAGATTCTAGATGCGCGAGGTCTGTCGCGTCTTGCGGGCTGAGGCCCGCTTTATCGAAGGCTGCGCTGCCAACTGTGCTGGTCGCTGCGGGAGGCCTATCCCGAAAGCGGACGGCGTACGCGAAGAAACGACCCGAAGCAGCCACCCATTGTTCGTCCCAGCGAGTCAGTGCCGCGATAGTTGCAAGCGGCTCGAGCGGTCGATGGTCCTTACACGCTCCAATTGGTCTCTTCCAGTCGGAAGCAGTCGAGAATCTTCCAGGGCTGCGATGCGGTGGCCAATGACCGGCAAGATAGTCGGCGTTTGAAGCGAACGCCATGAACGCCGCGGGATCCGGATTGCTCGACGAGCATCGCTGCGTCCCAGTGCTCATCCTGCGGCCCGATCAGGAAGGGCCCGCCACGACCGTAAAAAAGGAGCCTGCCGCCGGAGTCCTCGAGGTGCGGCATGGTATGGCGCATGTATAGCCTGTAGGCCGCCTCACCGCTGATGGGCTCCTCAGGGGCCAGCTCCGGTGTGGTGGCATAGTCGGCGATCGGTCGAAAGCGCAGCAGGTTGCAGCATCACGAGCCTTACCAGCGATGCCGCGCATGAAGAATGCGCGATCTGGACTCATTGGGTTGGCTCCAGATACCTTCTGCATCGAAATTTGCCTCCTTCGGCGAAAGTGCCGTCACGTGAAGGGACCGCTGTCTTCATCGAGCCTGTCGCTGCGGGCTGATCATCGTCGTCAACCGTCCGCTTCTGGCCGAACCCGGAAGCCGCCGAGTGTCCGCTTCACGCCTGAACTGGCGGCAACCTTCAACACGATTGGGAGACAGTGGTTGCGCAAGGGATGGGGATCAGCGATCCGTGCCCTTCCTGTCCTTCCTGTCCTTCCCCTACGCCAGCGAACGCGCCACCTTCAACACCTCCGGCATGCCGCGCACCGCGCGGATCACGCTCGCAAGCTGCTTGCGGTCGTGCACCATCATCTCGAAGATCAGCGTCGACGTGTCCGTATCGCGCTCGACGACCGAGACGCGGTCGATGTTGGTCTGGGTGCCGGCGATCGCGGAGGCGACTGAAGCGAGCACGCCCATCCGGTTGGTGACGTCGACGCGGATCTCGACGTGGAAGAGGCGGTCGGTGGCCGCTTGCCACGCGACGGGGATCCATTTTTCCGGCTGCTTGCGGAAGGAAGCGAGATTGCCGCACGCCTCGCGGTGGATCACGACGCCGCGGCCGGTCGAGAGGCTCGCGAGGATCGGATCGTTCGGGATCGGGAAGCAGCAGCGGGCATAGGAGACGACGAGGCCTTCCGTGCCTGCGATCGCAAGCGGCCCTGCAACCCCTTCGACCACGCCTTCCGCGTCCGCAGGCAGCAGCCGTCGCGCGATGAACGGAGCGACGCGTTCACCGAGCCCGATTTTCTCGAACAGTTCCTCATGCGCACGCAGGCCAAGTTCGGCAACCACGGCGTCGATCGACTCCGACGGAATCTTGCGCAGCGTCAGCGAGAACTCCTCGAGCGCCTGGTTCAGCAGGCGCTTGCCGAGGTCGACGGCTTCGCCGCGCTTCAGGTTCTTGAGGTACTGGCGAATGGACGCGCGGGCCTTGGCGGTCACGACGAAATTGACCCAGGCCGGATTCGGCGTCGCGCCCTTCGCGGTGATGATCTCGACGGTCTGGCCATTGCGCAGCGGAGTGCGCAGCGGCACCAGCCGCCGGTCGACTTTCGCCGCCACGCAGCGGTTGCCCACGTCGGTGTGCACGGCATAGGCGAAATCGACGCACGTCGAGTTGCGCGGCAAGCGGCGGATCTCGCCCTTCGGCGTGAAGACGTACACCTTGTCCGGGAACAGGTCGACCTTGACGCTCTCGAGGAATTCCTCGGGGTTGCCGCCCTGCTGGATCTCGACCAGCTGCTGCAGCCACTCGCGCGCGCGGTCGCCCTGGATGCCGACTCCGGTGGCACCGCCTTCCTTGTATTGCCAGTGCGCCGCGATGCCCGATTCGGCGACGCGATGCATGTCCGACGTGCGGATCTGCACTTCGATCGGCGTGCCGTTCGGGCCGAACAGCGTGGTGTGCAGCGACTGGTAGCCGTTCACGCGCGGGATCGCGATGTAGTCCTTGAAGCGGCCCGGCATCGGCTTGAACACCGAGTGCACGACGCCGAGCGTGCGATAGCACGTGTCGGCCTTGTCGACGACCAGGCGGAAGCCGTACACGTCGACGATCTCGGCGAGCGAGATCTTCTTGCGCCGCATCTTCTCGTAGATGCTGTAGACGTCCTTCTCGCGGCCTTCGATCGACGCGGGAATCTTCGCCGCATCGAGCGCGTCCTTGAGCGAAGCCGCGATGCGGCCGACGAACTGCTTGTGATTGCCGCGCGTCGCCTTGACCGCCGTCTCGATGACCTTGTAGCGCTTCGGATACAGCGCGCGGAAGCCGAGGTCCTCGAGCTCGCGCTTGATCGAATGCATGCCGAGGCGGTTCGCGATCGGCGCGTAGATCTCGAGCGTCTCGCGCGCGATCGTGCGGCGCTTGGCCGGCGGCATCGCGCCGAGGGTGCGCATGTTGTGCGTGCGGTCGGCGAGCTTGACCATGATGACGCGGATGTCCCGCACCATCGCGAGCAGCATCTTGCGGAAGCTCTCGGCCTGCGCCTCGGCGCGGCTCCTGAACTGGATCTGGTCGAGCTTGCTGACGCCGTCGACGAGTTCCGCGACGTCGCGACCGAAGCGCTCGGTGATTTCGTCCTTGGTGTTGGGCGTGTCCTCCATGACGTCGTGGAGGATCGCGGCCATCATCGTCTGCGCATCGAGCCGCAGGTCGGCGAGCAGGTCGGCGACCGCTACCGGATGCGTGATGTAGGGCTCGCCGGAGCGGCGCCGCTGGCCGTCATGGGCCTGGAACGCGAAATCGTAAGCCTCCTGCACCAGCTCGACCTGGTCGGGCGGCAGGTAGGTCTCCAGCTTGGAGATGAGCTGGTTGATGCCGATGGAGCGTCTTCCATAGGGCAGCAGGCTGCGCAGGGAAGACGTGACGTCCATAGGCGGGGGGCGGGGTTGGGGTTAGTCCCCCAGCCCGATCTGCGGCGCGCGGAATTCACCCATGAATTCCGGTTCCGGCATCAGCTCCGGCGGCGGAGGCGGCGGCAGGTCCGGTTCTTCGAGGATTTCCACGCCCACGTGGCCGGCTGCGATCTCGCGCAGGGCAAGCACCGTCGGCTTGTCGTTCTCCCAGTCGAGCGTCGCTTCGGAGCCGTTGGCCAGCTTGCGGGCGCGGCGCGACGCCACGAGCACCAACTGGAACAGGTTGGGGACGTTCTGGAGACAGTCTTCGACGGTGATGCGAGCCATTGTGCTGGGGAACTGAAGGTGGAAGGGCGTGAGCTTAGCAGGGGGAGGGGGAGGGGGATAGGGGCCAGGACAGGGGATAGGGGCTAGGGGCTAGTCGGAGGAGCCGATAGGCCCACGGCGAGTTCCGCCAACCCAGCGCGCTCGCGGCGCGAGCCCTCGCCCGAGCCCCGCACGATGGCCTGCAGTTCGGCCAGGGCGTGCCCGAACTCGTCGTTGACGACCACGTAGTCGAACTCCGCCCAGTGCGCCATGTCGGCGGCGGCGTCCCGCAGGCGGCGCTGGATCACGTCCTCGGCGTCGGTGCCCCGGCCGCGCAGGCGCCGTTCGAGTTCAGCCCGCGAGGGCGGCAGGATGAAGATCGTGCGGCACTCGGGCAGCTTGGCGCGGATCTGCTGCGCCCCTTGCCAGTCGATCTCGAGGATCAGGTCCTGGCCGACGGCGAGCGAGGCTTCGACCTGGCCCAGGGCGGTGCCGTAGTGGTTGTCGAAGACCTGCGCGTGCTCGAGAAACTCGTTGCGCGCCACCATGGCCTCGAACTCGTCTTTTGCCACGAAGTAGTAGTCGTGCCCATGGGTTTCGTTGGGCCGCTGCTGGCGGGTGGTGTACGACACGGAGAAGCGCAGGCCCGGCTCACGCTCCATCAGCGCGCGGACGAGCGAGGTCTTGCCCGCGCCCGAAGGCGCGGCGATGACGAAGAGGCGGCCGCGTCGCCCGGCGGAAGTCGTGGAAGTCATGCCGAATTGTAGCCTGCGACGGAACGTGCGGCAGGTCACGGAATTCGCACTGGTTCGGCGCTCCTACCCAGATGGGTGTCGTGGCGACGCTCACAATCCCGGAAAGTCCTCCCACGCTAAATCACTGCCGGGAATCGACCATGAACACGAACAACATCCACACTGCGCGCCGCGGACCGACCTCAGTCGGCCTGGCCGCAACCATCCTGCTGGCTTTCGCGGGGATCAATCCTGCCCATGCCGTCAGCGTCGACGTGCTCGACAACACCAGCGACGGTACCGCAGCGCTCGGTTCCGGCACGCAGATGGAAGAAGACGATGCCAGGTTCGTCCTCTTCACGACGGGCGAGATCGGCTACACCCTCACCGCCGCCACGTTCGGCCTCGCCGGCAAGAAGGACAATCAGAAGTGGGACTTCGTGCTTTCGCTGTTCGCCGTGGACGGCAACGACAATCCGACCGGCACCGCCCTCGCGACGAGCGAAGAGAAGGCGACGTTGGACAAGAAAGCGAAGTACTACACGTTCTCGCTGCTCGACGATGAGTTCCAGCTTGCCGCCAACACCAGCTATGCGTTCTCGCTGTTTGCGAGCGATGGCAAGGACAAGTTCGAATGGGCGGGCTTCAATCCGGGCGTCAAGCCGCTTGCCGCCGAATTCGTCACCTACGATGCGTACATGACGCGCGACGAGCACAAAGACTGGCGCAACAGCACGACGTATAACTCGATTCGCCTGCAGGGCGAAGCGGTTGCGGCGGAGCGGAATCCCGCGAACAGCGTCCCGGAGCCGGGCTCGCTCGCGCTGCTGGGCATGGGTCTCTGCGGACTGTTCGCAGCCCGCCGCAAGCGCGCATAACCCGCCCACTGCTGGAAGGCGCAGCCGCGAGCAGCTACTCGTGTCGGCTGGCCGGCCTATGTGCGCTCAACTATCAGTGTACTTCGGCAATGGCTCTCCCTCCGGCACATGGCCCGGCAGCGGCCGTTCGGTCTCGGCCGCGCATGACGCCGGAATCAAGCGCAAATACCCACCGCCGTGGGTGGGCCTGTGTGACCTGAAAAGAGAATTCCCCGTGGGCAACGCACGCTGGAACGCGCCGGGCCCACGGAGAACTGGAAACGCCTGCGAGCGTCGAGGTGGCCGGTGCGCCGCCGCCAGGCGGCACACCGGACCTCTAGGTCATTTCTTCACGCACCCCGGCAACTTGAAGCTGCCGATGCGCGTCTGCCAGCCAGCGAGGCTCGAAGCCTGGCCTTCGGCCGTGTAGTACTGGTTCACATACCAGAACGTGCAGTCGTCGGTCGGGTCCACGTTCATCGACGTGTAGTCTCCCCAACGCGAGTTCGTCGTGCGCTGCACGCCCGTGCCATTGATAATCGTACCCTCGCCCAGCGTCATCTGGCCGAGCGGATCGCCGGCGAGCCGGCCGGTGTAGCGGATGCCCGGGAATACGCTGGTACCGTCCACGACGCTGTAGCCGAGTGCGATGTTCCCCTGCCAGTCCATGGCGACGCTGCCCATCCAGCGGTGCACGTTGTCGGGCGAGAACGTTCCCTGCTGGCGGACGGAATACTGCGACGGCGAATTGGGTACGGGATTGTCCATGGTTCGGCGGATTTCGTACCAGCGCATGCCCGCGATGCCTGGCTTCGCTTCGACGGACTGAGTGGCCACCAGCGCCTCGTACGTGCCGAAGTTGCGGTATGCCAGGCGGTTGGTCGGACGCTGCCGGTATGACAGGATGTCGAGATACTGCGCGGGATTGGTCGATTCCGGGCTGCGGCAGACAATCGCGCGAGGTCGGCGCGCACGGGAACACCGAGTCGAACGAGGCCACGGGCACCTGATTTGCGAGAATGAGCGTGGCGTCTGGAGTCGCATTCCAGCGCACCGAGAATTCCCAGATGTTGAGCGCGTCGAACATCGCTCCATACGGGGAGTCGTCGTCCTGGGTGCCTACGATCGGAATCGGCACGTGGTCCTGCGGACGCCGTGTGCCATCGACATCAGGTGGCAGCAGGCCGTCGCCGATCAGCTCCAGCGGCACGACGCTCGAGTCGAGGAAGAACTGCACGGCCCGTGCTTTCGGATTGCCGGCGATCATCTTCCGCTTCTCGAGCGCGTAGATGCTGATGCCATACCCGGAAATGTCACCGAAGTCGCGTGTCGTCATGACGTACGAATGCGTCCAGACGCCGTACTTCGGGTAGTCCGGGAAGAACGTGCCACCCGGCAGTTCCGGATCGGCCTGCGTGATGAAGGCATAGCGGTAGTAGGCTCCGGTCGGATCGCCCGTCACCGACACCGCCACGCAGTCGTAAAAGACGGGGCCCCTGGTCGTGAACTGACTCAGGATCCAGCGATCCTCGAGCTGGTCGTACACCACGATCGGGTCACCAGAGGGATCCGTGCAATCATCGATCGCGTAGCCCTGCCAGAGGTCGCCCAGCGCGTTGGGACCCGACAATAGGTTGCCCTGCTTGTCGTACACGGCGTAGACGAGATTGATCATCTCGACGTAGTGATTGGGCCCGACGTCGCCCACTGGATCGGGCGGGTTGATCCGGAATCCGTAGAAATTGAAGTTGTCCTGATTGCTCAGTCCCTCGAAGGTGCTGAGCGGACCGAAGATGGTCGCGCCCATCAGTGACTTGGCGCTCGGGAACAGCGCGCCGTCGCCGCTGTGGCCTTTGTCCTTGGCAGCCTCAAGTCCCTTCTCCGGCCGGAAGTTCTTTACCAATTCGCCGTCGTCGACCAGCGGCAGCTTGCGCACGGCCGGTGGCGCAATCTCGCGCAGCGGGCGCGACGTGTCGAACGCAACGGCTTCTGAGAACTTCGGTCCCTTGCCGTATGCCTTACCCGGTCCGGCGAACGCCGCGTACGGTATCGCGACAAGCGATCCGACGAGTGCGCACCCGAGTACTATTCCTCGATTCAAGCGGTACTGCCCCATGACGCTATCCCCTTTGTTAGTGTTTTGTGGAAGCACCCGTATTTTTACTCCTCCAGGCGGCCGCAGTGAACCACTTTTTTGGGTCTGGCGGCAGCGCGACGGCGCGAGGCCACGCTAACGCCCAAGCTCAGCGGGCTGGCCCGCCGAGGGGAAGCTGCGAACGCGGAGTAAAGCGCCGCGGCGGGTTCCGAGGCTTGGAGATGGGCGATCAGCCATTTCCCACCGATTTGCCGTAAGACCGCTGCCCGTCGTGAGAATGTGGATGGCTTCTTTTCCGTCGCTGCGACGAGCCTTGCCCGGCGAGCTTAGCCAGGCGTCTCAGATTCCGCGCGGTGGCGGCGAGCGTGAACTCGTCGAAGGCCCCGAACAGTCCACGCGGACGCAACCGGTCGAGCCGCAGGATCCGCTTGAGGTGGGCGAACAGCATCTGCAGGAGCTGTCCGTTGAACCCGCGTTGCTGTCCGCACGTTCCGGCCCGCAAAATCCCTGAGAAAGCTCGCTATGCAGCGCGTCGAATAAAGATTTTGCCGTCGATGCACGCGTCGTTGCGGCTGATGCGAGCGGCCAGCGCAGCGTTTCCGGAACCGCCAACGTCGACTGGAGCCAAGTAAGGTGTCGCTAGCCAAATCGGAATGTGCATTCGGTCGAAAAGGCTGGCTACGTCCCGACATTAGGCTGTCGGTGGACGATGGGTACTCATCGTGGAAAGAAAAAGGCTGACATTACCGACGATTTCAATCGCTTATTACAGCGGGCTGAATGGCTAATCCCGTCCGTGGCGACTACTCAATATTCTGGATCTGCTCGCGCATCTGCTCGATCAGCACCTTCATGTCGACGGCTGCGCGCGTGGTGTCTGCGTCCTGCGATTTGGACGACAGGGTGTTGGCTTCGCGGTTGAATTCCTGCATCAGGAAATCGAGCCGCCGTCCCGCAGGTTCCTTCGCGTCGAGGTTGCCGAGCATCTCGGTGACGTGACTCCCCAGCCGATCGAGTTCCTCGGCGAAGTCCATCTTGTAGGCGAGCAGCACGAGCTCCTGCTCCAGGCGTGCGGGATCGACCGTGCCGCCCAGCTGGGCGACGCGTTCCCCCACGCGTTCGCGAATGCGGGCCGCGATCGCGGGCAGCCGCGCCCGCAGCTGCTCGACCGTCTGCTGCACGGCCTGGCAGCGCCCGAGCAGCAGCTCGCGCAGGCGGGCGCCTTCACGCGCCCGTGATTCGTTCAATTCGCGCAAGGTTTCGTGCAGCAGCTCGAGTGCAGCCGCCTGCACCGGCTGCAGGTCGCGCTCGGGTTCGCGAATGACGCCAGGCCAGCGCAGCAGTTCGAGCGGGCTCACCGCAGCGAGTGTCGAATCGGCGAGGCCCGCCACGTCGCGCGCGGTGCGCGTCAACTGTTCGAGCAAGGGCCGGTTGAGCTCGAGCACGCCCGACTGCGCGGGCTGGCCGCGCAGGTAGAGGCCGGCGTCGACCTTGCCCCGGCGCAGCGCCGCCGCGACGGCCTGCCGGGCATCGCCTTCGAGGCCGCGCATGTCCTCGGGCAGGCGCAGCGAAAGCTCGAGATAACGATGATTTACCGAGCGGATTTCGCAAGCGAGGGTGCCCCAGGGCCCCTGTCGCTCGCGCCGTGCAAAGCCCGTCATGCTGCGGATCATGGCGCCTCGCCGGTAGCTGCAAAGAAAACCGACACCTCACAATGCTGTATGTGAGCGCCGCTAAGTGCTATAAATCGCTGAGAATTCTACATGACAACGGGCGTGCCGGAGCGACCCTTGCAGATCGAGCACGCTGACCTGAGCCTCATCGGGCACCGCGAAGAAAATCAGGATCGAGTCGCGATTGCGGATGCCGATGGCTCCGTGATGCTCGCGGTCGTCGACGGCATGGGCGGCCATGCGGACGGCGCACGCGCTGCGGAAGTGGCCATGCGCGCGATGCTGAACGAGTTCTGGGAAGTCAGCCGGCCACTGTTCGACCCCGACGGATTCCTGCACCTCACGATCGGTCGCGCCCACGAAGCCGTGGTCGCGCTCGGCCAGGGATTGCCGCCCGAGATCCGTCCACGTGCCACGTGCGCGATCTGCCTCGTGCAGGGTTCCAGCGCCTATTGGGCCCACGTGGGCGACAGCCGCGTCTACCAGTTGCGTGGCGGCAAAGTCTTCGAGCGCACGCGCGACCACAGCCACGTCGAGCTGCTGCTGCGCGCAGGCCGCATCACCGAACAGCAAGCGCAGGGCCATCCCATGCGCAACTACGTCGAATGCTGCATCGGCGGCGATCCTGTCCTGCCGGAGATGACGCTGAGCGGCCGCCGCGCGCTGCTGCCCGGCGACGTGCTCATGCTCTGCTCCGATGGCTTGTGGTCCGGCTTGACCGACGAGCAGCTCGCTGCGCTCGGTCGCGAACCGCGGGCCGACCTGCGCGAGACGCTCACTTCGCTCGGCGAACAGGCCATATCCAATTCCGCGCCCTACGCGGACAATACGTCGGCTGCAGCCGTCCGCTGGCTCGGCCCCTGATGCTGGCCGCGTCCGCGGCCCGCGTCGTACCTCCTGGAGAATCCATACCGTGAGACCGAGTGGCCGCGCGCCCGATCAACTGCGTCCCGTTCGCATCACGCGCGGGTTCACCCGCCACGCCGAAGGATCCGTGCTGGTCGAGTTCGGAGAAACCCGCGTGCTCGTCACAGCCACCGTCGAGGACGGCGTGCCCGGCTTCATGCGCGGCAAGGGCGAGGGCTGGATCACCGCGGAATACGGCATGCTGCCGCGTTCGACGCACACGCGCAGCGCGCGCGAGGCGGCGCGGGGCAAGCAAGGCGGGCGCACGCTCGAGATCCAGCGACTCATCGGCCGTTCGCTGCGTGCGATCGTGGACATGCGCGCGCTCGGTGAACGCACGGTCACGCTCGACTGCGACGTGCTGCAGGCCGACGGCGGCACGCGCACCGCCTCGATCACGGGAGCATACGTGGCGCTCGCCGATGCGATGACGACGCTGGTGCGGCGGCGCGTGCTGGCTGCCAGTCCGCTGCACGGGCAGGTCGCTGCGGTCTCCGTCGGCATCGTGCGGGGCGCGCCCGTCGTCGATCTCGACTACCCAGAAGACTCCTCGGCCGAAACGGACATGAACGTCGTCATGAACAACGGCGGCGGCTTCGTCGAAGTGCAGGGCACGGCCGAAGGCCATGCTTTCCGCCGGCACGAACTCGACCAGCTGCTCGACCTCGCGGCCAATGCTTGCCAGCAGCTCTTCGCGCTGCAACTCGAGGCGCTCCAGGCACCGCTCGCGGTGCCCGAAGGAGCGCCGCGCGGCAAGGCTCGCTGAGGCCGGCCGCATGGGCATCCCCGCTCGCCTGGTCCTCGCCACGGGCAACGCCGGCAAGCTCCGCGAGATGCGCGAAATCCTCGCGCCGTGGCGGGTCGACGTGCGCGCGCTCAGCGAATTCACGGCGGATGCGGCGGAGGAAACCGGGCTGACTTTCGTCGAGAACGCGCTGCTCAAGGCCCGGTTTGCGGCGCGGGTCGCCGGCCTGCCCGCCATTGCCGACGACTCCGGGCTCGAAGTCGATGCGCTGCACGGCGCGCCAGGCATCTATTCGGCCCGCTATGCGGGCCCGGCCGCGGACGATGCGTCGAACAACGCGCTGCTGCTGCGCGAGTTGACTGCGGTCGATGCCGCCGGTCGCGCCGCGCGTTACCGCTGTGCGATGGTGTTCCTGCGCTGGCCAGAGGATCCTTCGCCCGTGATCGCGCAAGCCGCGTGGGAAGGTCGTATCGGCCATGTGGCGCGTGGTGCCGGAGGTTTCGGCTACGACCCGCTGTTCCTCGTGGACGACGGGGCGCGGACGGCAGCCGAGCTGGATCCTGCCGAGAAGAACCAGCGGAGCCATCGCGGCCAGGCACTGCGCGGGCTGGTGGCAGCGCTCGCATCCGGCGCCGCATGATCGACGCCCGCGGCATCCCACTGGCCCTGTATGTGCACCTGCCCTGGTGCGTGCGCAAGTGCCCATACTGCGACTTCAACTCGCACGCCGTGCCCGCGGGCGGCATCGCGGAAGAGGCCTACGTCGCCGCGTTGCGGCGCGACCTCGATTTCGCTGCGCCCGCCGTCGCCGGCCGCGAGATCGTCTCGGTGTTCTTCGGTGGCGGCACACCGAGCCTGTTCTCGGCCGCCGCGATCGCGCGCGTGTTGTCGCATGCGCGCAGCCTGTTGCCGTTCGCGGTGGACGCCGAGATCACGCTCGAGGCGAATCCCGGCACGGTCGAACATGGCCGCTTCGCCGACTATGCGGCGGCAGGCGTGAATCGCGTCTCGCTCGGCGCGCAGAGTTTCGACGATGCCAGGCTGGTCGCACTGGGGCGCATCCACGGCGCCGGGGATATCGCGCGCGCAGTGGGCGAGCTGCGCACGGCCGGCATCGACAACTTCAATCTCGACCTGATGTACGCACTGCCGGGCCAGGATCTGCAGGGCGCGCTCGACGACCTCGATCGCGCCATCGCACTCGCGCCGACGCACGTCTCGCATTACCAGCTGACGCTCGAACCCGACACGCCGTTCGCGAAGCGGCCGCCCGCCGGACTGCCCGACGACGACCTGGCCTGGTCGATGCAGGTCGAGTGCCAGTCGCTGCTGGCGAGCGCGGGCTATGAGCAATACGAGGTGTCTGGCTACGCGCGCCCCGGGCGGCGTTGCCGCCATAACCTGGTGTACTGGGAGTTCGGCGATTACCTGGGCATTGGTGCGGGTGCGCACGGCAAGGTGACACGCCGCGACGGCAACGCCATCGAGCGGACGATTCGCGTACGCCATCCCGCGGCCTACCTTGCCGCAACCACGGCGCAGCAGGGCGTCGCGGAAGCCCGCGACGTAGCGCCGGCGGACCTGCCGTTCGAGTTCTGCCTGAACGCGTTGCGGCTCGTCGCCGGCTTCACCCCGCAACACTTCGAGGAACGCACGGGACTGCCGGTTGCCGTGCTGGAGCAGCCCGCCGAGCAAGCGCGCGCGCGCGGATTGCTGGAGCGGGTCGACGGACGCTGGCGCGCGACGGCGCTCGGCCGGCGTTTTCTCAATGACCTGCAAGAGCAATTTTTACCGGTCTGACAGACATTTAGGGCCCAACAGGCGGGGTTTCGCTGGTCGCTGATCGAGGCGACTGACTGCAATTGGGCTTGCATGGCGAAACTGTTTGGAGTACCCAAAAATCACTTATGCACAACGCCGGGCTGGACGGCTAACTTTCGCCGGGTTACGGGCTGTAGCGAAAGTGAAACGTGAGGCGAAGCTCTTAAGCCATTGAATATAATAAATAAATAGGCGTGGTCAAAATTTGATCAATGCAGAAATTACTGCATTCCGTGCGGCCAGTGACCACCAGTGCCTGTCTTCATCCACAAAGTTATCCACAGGTTTTGTGGATAACCATCTGTCAAATTGAGTCCAGACTGCCGATTAGCGGGTTGGCGAGGCCCCGAACCCCTGTCAGCGGCAAGTCGACTTGTCGAATACGCCGTCCGTCCCTATAATTCGCGCCCCTCTTTTGCACCTGCCTGGAAGCTGCGCCATGAAAGACGCGATCCATCCGAACTACAAGGCGATCAACGTCACCTGCAGCTGCGGCAACACGTTCGAGACGCGTTCGACGCTGGGCCAGGACCTGCAGATCGAAGTCTGCTCCAACTGCCACCCGTTCTACACGGGCAAGCAGAAGATGGTGGACACGGGCGGTCGCGTCGACCGCTTCCGCAAGAAGTACGCGACCGGCGCCGCCAAGGCCTGAGTCCATACCGCCCGGCGGCAAACAGCCGGGCCAAGACGACAGCGGGGCGCCCTTGTGCGCCCCGTTGCGTTTGTCCCGGGGAACTTTCTTGCCCCGATAGCGCACTCTAGACTCAGGACCCTTGTTCCGGAGCGAACCATGCCGACGGTCACTGCTGTTGCGCGCCTGAAGCTCGCTGCCCTAGCCGTGGCGGCGGCGGGCGCGTTCGCATTGCTCGGCGGGTGCGCCACCAATCCCGTGACCGGCGGCACCGACATCGTCACGATGAGCGAGGCGCAGGAGATAGAGCTCGGGCGCAAGTCGCACCCGCAGATCCTGCAGCAGTACGGACGGTACGACGACGAGGCCCTGCAGCAGTACGTCAACGACGTCGGCCAGCGCATCGCGGCCAAGAGTCACCGGCCGAACCTGCAGTACACGTTCACCGTGCTGGACAGCGACGAGGTCAATGCGTTCGCGCTGCCGGGCGGCTTCGTCTACATCACGCGCGGCATCATGAGCTACCTCAATTCCGAGGCCGAGCTGGCCGCGGTGCTGGGCCACGAGGTCGGCCACGTGACGGCGCGGCACTCGGTGCGACAGCAGACGGGCGCCACTGCGGCCGGTGTAGGCGCGATGGTGGTGGGAATCCTGACCGGCAGCGGCGACCTGGCGAACGTGGCAGGCATGGCCGGCAACGCCCTGATCAGCGGCTACGGTCGCGACATGGAACTGGAGGCCGACGGGCTCGGGGCGGAATACCTCAATCGGATCGGCTACGAGCCCGACGCGATGATCGACGTCGTGCGCCTGCTCAAGAACCAGGAAATGTTCGAGGTGCAGATGGCGCGGCAGGAGAACCGCAAGCCACGCGTGTATCACGGCCTCTTCGCTTCGCATCCCGACAACGACACCCGCCTGCAGGAAGTGGTGAAAGCTGCCGGCAAGGTCCAGAACGCCGAGGTCCGTCCGCCCAACCGCGACCTGTATCTTGCGCGGCTCAATGGTTTGCCGGTCGGCGACAGCCGCGCCCAGGGCGTCGTGCGCGGCTCGCGGTTCTATCATGCCGACCTTGGCGTGACGCTCGCCTTCCCCTCCGGCTGGCTCGTCGACAACCAGCGAGCCCAGGTGCTGGCGTTCCCGGCGGCGAAAGACATGTTCATGAAGGTCTCGGCCCAGGCGCCGCCTCCCGGCATGGCGCCGAAAGAGTTCCTCGCCCGGCTGCTGCAGGGCACGGCGACGACTGGGGGACAGCCCATCAAGTCGAACGGGCTCGATGGCTACCAGGCCGTCATCCGCAGCACGACCCTGCCATGGGGCACGCAGGGGCCGGCCGCGATCGCGGTCGTCTATCACAACAACCTGGCCTATATCTTCCAGGGCGCCACTCGCCAGGCGGCCGGCTTGTCGAGTTTCGAGCCCGTGTTCATGTCGACGGTCAAGACCTTCCGCCGCCTGCGCGACAACGAGTTCACCGCGGCCGAACCCGACCGCATCCGCGTCGTCCAGGCCGGGCCGAACACGCGAATCCAGCAGCTGGCGCAGAAATCGCCGCTCAAGACCTATCCGGCCGAACGCCTGCGGCTCCTGAACGACCTGTATCCGGACAAGGAGCCCACGCCAGGGCAGAAACTCAAGATCGTGGATTAGTCCGGTCTTGAACAAACTTTGCTGCCATGCAAACCTGACTGGCCAACCCCGGACCGCCGGGGCTCGAGGATCGCCATGGGGTTTGCACGATGAGCAGCAGCAACACGAAGTACGAACTGGTCAATACCGGGACCGGTAAAAAGTCGATCCTCGAGGCGAAAAGCGGCACGCTCGGCCCCGATTGCGTCAATGTCGCCAGCCTGACCAAGGACCACGGCGTTTTCACGTTCGACCCGGGCTTCATGGCCACGGCGGCGTGCGAGAGCAAGATCACCTACATCGACGGCGACAACGGCGTCCTGCTGTACCGGGGCTATCCCATCGAGCAGATCGCGACCAAGTCCAATTTCCTCGAAACCGCCTACCTGCTGATCCACGGCGACCTGCCCGTGACCGGCCAGCTCGAGCAGTTCGACCGCTCGATCCGCTACCACACGATGATCAACGAAACGCTGCTGCGTTTCTTCAACGGGTTCCACTACAACGCGCACCCGATGGCGATGGTGTCGGCCGTGGTGTCGTCGATGGCGGCGTTCTATCACGACAGCATGGACAACCATAACCCGCGCCACCGCGAGATCTTCGCGCACCGCATCCTGGCCAAGATCCCGACCGTATCGGCTGCCGCGTTCAAGCACATGCTGGGCCAGCCCTTCGTGTATCCGCGCAACGACCTCGATTACTGCGCGAACATGCTGCACATGTTCTTCGCCGTGCCGGCCGAGGACTACGTGGTCGACCCGATGGCGGCCGAAGCGCTCGACCTGCTGCTGATGCTGCATGCCGACCACGAACAGAACGCGAGCACCTCGACGGTGCGCCTCGCCGGCAGCACGGGCACCAACCCGTACGCAGCGATTTCTGCGGGCGTGTCGGCCCTGTGGGGCCCGGCGCATGGCGGCGCGAACGAGGCCGTGCTCGAGATGCTCGAGGACATCGGCACCGTCGACAACATCGACAAGTTCCTGGCCCGGGTCAAGGACAAGGACGACAACACGCGCCTGATGGGCTTCGGCCATCGCGTGTACAAGAACTTCGACCCGCGCGCCAAGATCATCCGCGAGATGTGCCACAAGGTGCTGTCGCGCCTCGGCCAGAACGACAACCCGCTGTTCGAGCTGGCGCTGCGCCTCGAAGAGATCGCGTTGAAGGACGAATACTTCATCGCCCGCAAGCTCTACCCCAACGTCGACTTCTACTCGGGCGTGATCTACAGCGCGCTCGGCATCCCGCGGTCGATGTTCACGGTGATGTTCGCGATCGCGCGCACGGCGGGCTGGGTTGCGCACTGGCAGGAAATGATCGGCGATCCGGCGATGAAGATCGGACGGCCGCGCCAGCTTTACACGGGGCCGGCGCAGCGCGATTACGTCGAGGTCGACAACCGCGGTTGAGTCGACCGCTGCTCGGTCTTGAGAAAATGCCGCCAGTCTCGGGTGTTCGCTCCGGGGCCTTTCCCCGAGCTTGGAAAGGCAGACACGCGCTCTGGGAAAGGCCCCGGAGCGAACGACCCGAGAGATGGCGCCTGCAGGCTGAGAGTTCGCACCAGACGTGCCACCCATCGATCGCAGTACAGCCGTCGCCTCGTGATGGCGCATTCCGCTGCGTCGGGAACCTGCAGGTTCGCACGCGACACCCAATTTGCGCGCGGGCAGCACACTAACGGCCGATAGGGGCAAGCGCAGCGAACCGGCTACCTGCGCCGTGCGACGTTCGCGGGCGTGCCCGCGGACTAGCTCAGGCGCCGTGTGTCGCAAGCGAGTGATCCGGGGCCTTTCCCAGAGCGCGTGTCTGCCTTTCCAAGCTCGGGGAAAGGCCCCGGATCAGTCGCCTGCAACTGTCAGGCGTGTCCGGCTTTCCAAGCTCGGGGAAAGGCCCCGGATCGCCCTCCTGCAACCCTCAACGCCTGTGCACATTCACGAATAGCCGGCCCACCGTCGCTGGCGCACTCTGGAACCGAGTCCCGCAACGGGAGGTTCACATGAGTCACATACGCGTCGTCGTCGCCGACCAGGCCGCAGCGATCTTCTACGACCTCAGCTCGCTCAAGGCGCACCCCGTCGAAGTCGCTCGCCTGGCGGATCCTGCGGCCCATCTGCACGACAGGGATTATTCGAGTGACCGGCCGGGGCGGTCGTACGAGAGCGTCGGTGGGGCGCGTCACGCCATCGAGCGAGAAAACGGTCCGCGACAACGTGAGGCGCTGCGCTTCGCCAAAGAGATCGCTGGCAAGCTGGATGTCGACAGGCGCAACAAGGAGTACCAGCAGCTGATCGTGGTCGCCGGCGCACCGTTTCGCAGCCTCCTGCGCGACGAACTGTCGGCCGGCACGTCGGCCTGCATCGTGCACGAGATACCGAAGGATCTCGTCCACAGCCCGGTCGAGGTCCTGCGTGAGCACCTGCCGACCATGGCGCAGGAACTGAAGTCCGCCTGAACAGGCCGCCTGCAACGACCTCGTCTCCCTTGCGCGGCAGGGGAGGCAGCATCACAAGAGTGCTGCGACCTCGGCCGCGCTCGCGCGGCGCATCGGCTTGCCGTCCACCGGGCTCGAAGGAGCCTGGCGAATGCCGTCCAAGGGAAACACGACAGCATCGATGGTTTGCCGACCCGCGACGAAGCGGAACGCGGGAAAGCTCACGGTGCGGTCCCGCTCGAAGCGCAGCCTGCGCTCGAGTGTCTCGTGGGGCACTCCGCGCTCATCCAGCCGGATTGACACGGTCTCCGCCGATTCCGAGAACAGGTGCAGGTTGATGTCGGAGTGCGCCGACGCCGCGCCCGTCAGCACGGGGCCGACCAGTCGCGGCTCGAAATCCGCCAGGAACTGCATGGCCTGCAGCGCAGCCCGTCGCAGGTCCGCGATCGCCTCGTCGTGTCGTCCGCCGGAAAACAGGCGTCGGCGCGCGAACAGTGCGGCTTCGATCTCGGTGTTGCGCGGCAGGATCGAGGCATCGACCACGCCGAGCCGCTCCGCCGCCTTGCGCTTGGCGAACAGGAAGTCGTCGATGCCCTGTTCGGCCATGACGCGCGCCGCTTCCTCGGCCACGGCTTGCCGCAGCATCTCCGCGCGTGGATTGGGTCTCTGCCGGCTCATCGACCACGAGCATACCGAATCGTCGTCGGCCGGCAACGCCGGGCACCGCTTTGCGGCGTCAGAAGATCGAATCGTCGCCGGCAGGGGACTCCATCGTCTCGGCACCGACCCCGTCGTCGCCGAAGCCGCCCATGCCGGGTTGCGGGGCGAAGTTCTCGAGGAAGGCTTCGAACAGCGCGCCCGATGCACCCGCCCGGCTCGGCGCGCCGCTCTCGCGCGACACCCACATCCGCACGACGCCCGGGGGCTCGGGTTGCCGATGCTCCGGCTTGTCGCGCAACGCTTCCTCCATGAAGTAGATCCACATGGGCAGGGCTGTCTTGCCGCCTTCCTCGTTCTCGCCGAGCGAGCGTTCCTGGTCGAAACCCACCCAGACCGCCGTCGCGTAATCGGCATTGAAACCCACGAACCAGGTGTCGCGTCGGTCGCTGGTCGTGCCGGTCTTGCCGGCGATGTCGTTCCGCTTGAGTGCCGCGGCCGCGCGTTGCGCGGTTCCGCGCTGGACTACGTCCGTCATCATGTCGGTCATGACGAAAGCATTGGCCGGGCTGATCGCCTGCGGTGCGCGGGAGGAGGGGGAGGAAGGGGAGGAAGGGGAGGAAGGGGAGGAAGGAGGAGGAAGCGGGGGCGGTCGCAACTGGGGTGTCGAACTCACACTCGCTGCAAGCCCGCGCCGGCTCGGCCTTGAACAGCGGCTCCCCAGTCGATCCCTGCACCGCCTCGATGAAATAGGGGGTCACCAGCGCGCCGCCATTGGCGAAGACGGCGAATCCGCGCGCCATTTCCAGTGGCGTGACCTGTCCGGTTCCGAGCGCCAGCGTCAGGTTGGCCGGCAGCGCCTGCGGACCAAACCCGAACTGCGCCATGTGGCGGGTGGCGAAGCCGATCCCCGCGCCCCGCAACAGGCGGATCGACACCAGGTTGCGTGAACGGACCAGGCCTTCGCGCATGGGCGTGGGTCCGTAGAACTTGCGGGTGATGTTCTGCGGCCGCCACTCCTCGCCACCCTCGGCGCCGCCGCCGCCCGGCAGCACGATCGGCGCGTCGTTGACGAGCGTGGCCGGCGTGAAGCCGCGTTCGAGCGCGGCGGAATACAGGAAGGGCTTGAACGCCGACCCCGGCTGTCGCTGCGCCTGGATCACGCGATTGTATTTGCTCGAACCGAAATCGAAGCCGCCGACCAGCGCGACGATGGCGCCGTCGTTGGGATCGAGCGCGACCAGCGCGCCGGCGACCGCGGGCAGCTGCGCCAGCCGGAACTTGCCTTCCGGCAGGGGCTCCAGGTAGACCACGTCGCCAACAGCCAGCACGTCTTGCGCGGTCTTGGGGAACGGCCCCAACGCGTCCTTCAACTGGTCGATCACGGGTCGCGCCCACGACATCGCTTCCCACTCGACAGTGGCTGTCGCGCCGGTGCGCAGCACGAAACCGGCACTGCGGTCGCCAACGATCGTAGTGACGGCGGGCAGCAGGCTGCCGCGCCCTGGATTGCGCTTGAACACCAGTCCCAGCGTGGCGGCATCGCCCAGCTGGCCTGCGGCGATCCTTTCCACCGGGCCGCGATAGCCGTGCCTGCGCTCGTACTCGAGCAAGGTGCGCCACGTGGCGGCGTTGGCGGCTTGCTGCAGGCGGCTGTCGAGGGTGGTCGTTACGCTGAAGCCGGCGGTCAGCGCCTCGGGCCCGTGCTGGCGCAGCATTTCGGCACGAACCATCTCGGCGACGTAAGGCGCATCGAGCTCGATGATGGGCCCGTGCAGCCGGTTGGTCAGGGTCTCCTGCATCGCCGCATCGTGCTGGGCCTGGTCGATCTTGCCGAGTTCGAGCATGCGGCGCAGGACGTACGTCCGCCGGTCATGGGCGCGCTCGATGCTGGCGACGGGATTGTCGCGCGAGGGAGAACGCGGCAGCCCGGCAATCAGTGCCGCTTCCGCCAGCGTCAGGTTCGGCACGGTCTTGTCGAAATACACCTCGGCCGCCGCGCCGATCCCGTAGGCGCGCTGCCCGAGGAAAATACGGTTGAGGTACAGCGTGAGGATCTCCTGCTTGGAGAACTCACGCTCGAGGCGCAGCGCCAGGAACACCTCCTTGAGCTTGCGCCGCAGGGTTTTCTCCGCAGTCAGCACCGTATTGCGGGCGAGCTGCATGGTGATGGTGCCGCCGCCTTCCCGGGCGCTGCCCGCGCTCATGTTGGCGACGAGCGCCCGCAGCAGGCTCTGCCAGTCCACGCCGGGGTGTTCGAAGAACCGGGCGTCTTCCGCGGCGAGGAACGCGTCGACGACCACGGCGGGGATGTCGCCGAAGTCGACCGGGATGCGGCGCTGCTCGCCGATCTGCGCGATGAGCTTGCCGTCGCGCGAGTACACGCGCAGCGGCAGCTGGGTACGCACATCGCGCAGCGAAGCCGCCTCGGGAATCTCCGGCGCAAGGTACTGGTACGCGCCGGCAAACCCCATTGCGACCAGCGCGATGCAGGTCAAGCCTGCGGCCAGCACGGCCCCGAGAATTCTCATCATCACATTGCGACCCATTGCTAAAACTGCGAACCGTTCCTTGCTGCGCCCCTGAGCCCTGTGCATAGTAGCCGCCGTAACAAGGGCAAACCCGTCGAAAGTCGGGGGCGCAAAGCCACTGGCCTAAAGGGGCAACCCTATGGCGGCGGGGCTACCGGTCCGGATGCTGCAGGCCATGACGATCGAACGTCGATGCCTCATCCCGATCGTCACCCAGCTCGCCACCAGCCCCCGGGCCGGGCGATGCGCCACCCTTGCGAACGGTTGACGGTTTTTCACCAACACGCCCGCAGGGAGCGACGCGGATGTCGGTTTTTGTTAGCCCACGCACAATTCTATTAGGTTCAACCCTGATATATAGTGGCGCGGGGGCTTTGAAACTGCCACACAATCGCGGCGCAACCTCTTGAACTAGAAGGATCAACCGTGCTGCTTCAGCGCAGGTTTCGACCGGTTATCGGACTCGACATCACGACGTCCTCGATCAAGTTGATCGAGCTGACGCGCACCGGCGATTCGTATCGTGTCGAGTCCTATGCGGCCGAGCCGACGCCGCCGAACGCAATCAACGAAAAGGCGATCGTCGACGCCCAGGCGGTCGGCGAGGCTGTGCGCCGCGCCGTCAAGCGCGCTGGCGCCCGCAGCAAGGAATGCGCCGTGGCGGTCAGCGGCGATGCCGCGATCACCAAGGTGATCCAGATGCCCCGCAACCTGCGCGAAAACGAGCTCGAGTCGCAGGTCGAGATGCAGGCCGACCAGTACATTCCCTTCCCGATGGAGGAAGTGAGCTTCGATTTCGAGGTGATCGGCCCTTCTGAGAAAGACCCGGACATGCTCGACGTGCTGCTGGTGGCCACGCGCTCCGAGAACGTCGAGCAGCGCCAGGCCGCCGTGCAGGCCGCCGGGCTCACCGCCCGCATCGTCGACGTCGAGGCGTTCGCGCTCGAAAACGCCTGCCGCCTGCTCACGCACCAGATGCCGGACGGCGGCATGGAGCGCAACATCGCGGTCATCGATTTCGGCGCCAGCAGCACCACGTTCTCGGTGCTGCGCGACACCAAGGTTTCCTATACGCGCGACTTTTCCTTCGGCGGCCAGCAGCTGACCGAGGAAATCATGCGCACGTACGGCCTCTCGATGGAGGAGGCCGGGCGCGCCAAGAAGGAAGGCGGGTTGCCTGCCAACTACCAGTCCGAGGTGCTCGACCCGTTCATCGACGACATGTGCCAGCAGGTGAGCCGCTCGCTGCAGTTCTACCTGGCGGCCGGCGCGGGACGCCAGCAGCCCGAACAGATCCTGGTCTGCGGCGGCTGCGCCAACATCCCGGGCGTGGCCGACGTGATCGCCAGCCGGGTCGGCATTCCGGCCGAGCGCGGCGATCCCCTCGGCCAGATGAAGATTTCGACCCGCGCGCTGGCGCAGGGAGTGAAGAAGGACGCGACGGCCCTGCTCACGGCCTGCGGCCTTGCGCTCAGGAGCTTCGACTGACATGCCAAGAATCAACCTGCTGCCGTGGCGTGAGGCCGAGCGCAAGCGCAAGCGCCAGGAGTTTTTCCTGTCGCTGGGCGCCGCCGTCGCCACCGCGGGACTCATCATGCTGCTCGGCCAGTGGCAGTTCAGCTCGTCGATCCAGAACCAGCGCGACCGCAACGACTACCTGACGCGCGAGATCGCCGAGCTCGACAAGCAGATCGAGGAAATCAACGGCCTCGACCGGCAGAAGCAGCGGCTTCTCGCACGCATGGAGATCATCGAGACGCTGCAGCGCAGCCGCCCCGAGATCGTGCACGTGTTCGACGAGATCGTGCGCGTGATGCCCGAAGGCGTTTACCTGACGTACCTGCGCCAGTCGGGCACGAAATTCGAGCTGCGCGGCGTCGCGCAGTCGAGCACCCGCGTGTCCTCGTTCATGCGCAACATCGATGCCTCGCAGTGGCTCGCCGACCCGAGCCTGCAGATCGTCGAAACCCGCGCGAAGGACTCGAGCGGCGGCTCGTCGTTCACGCTGTTCGCCAACCAGCGGCGCCAGGCCACGGCCGAGGACGCTGCTGAGGCAACGCCGGCCGGCAAGCCCCGCAAGAAGGTGGCCGCCAAATGAACAAGCTGCAGACCCTGTTCGACCAGCTGCGCAACCTCGACCCGAACGACCCGGGCCGCTGGCCGGTCGCCATCCGCGTCGCCACCGTCGCGCTGCTGTTCATGGTCGTGACCGCCGGCGGCTACTACTTCCTGGTCTGGAAGAAGCAGCGTCCGGTGCTGCTCGAGGAACGCGCCAAGGAGGGCCAGCTGATGGAGTCGCTCTCCACCAAGGCCCGGCGCGCGGCGAACCTCGAGGCATACCGGCAACAGCTCGCCGAAATGGAGAAATCCTTCGGCGCGATGCTGCGCCAGCTGCCGAACAAGACGGAAGTGCCGAACCTGCTCGTCGACATTTCGCAGACCGGCCTCGCCGCCGGCCTCGAAGAGAAGCTGTTCCAGCCGCAGGGCGAGAACAAGAAGGACTTCTACGCCGAGCTGCCGATCAAGATCCGCCTGACGGGCGGTTACCACGAGATGGGCACCTTTGCGAGCGGCATCGCCGCGCTGCCCCGCATCGTGACGCTGCATGACATCGAGATCCTGCCGACGGGTGGTCGCGGTGCGATCGATCCCACCGAGCTCACGTTCAACGTGACGGCCAAGACCTACCGCTACCTCGACGACGAGGAACAGGCGTCTGCGGCCGAGCCGCAGGGCAAGGCCAAGAAGAAGGACCGCAAGGGCAAGAAAAAGCCCGCGGGTGAGGCATGAGCATGAGCACGACCGTGAAGACGAAGCCATCGTCCGCGCGCATGGCGTTGCTGGGCACGGTGATCGCGCTGCTCGCGGGTTGCGGCAACGACATGGACGAGCTGCAGGCCAAGGTGGACGAGATCAAGAGCGCCCCCGGCACCGGCATCGAGCCGTTGCCCGAGGTGAAGCCCTACGAAACGTTCAATTACGCCGCGGCCGATCAGCGCGCGCCGTTCGAGCCAGGCCTGTCGGCCTCGGCCAACGCGCCGGGCGCGATCCGTCCCGACCAGAACCGACCGCGCGAGTTCCTCGAGCAGTTCTCGCTCGACACGCTGCGCATGGTCGGCACCGTCAACCTGAAGGGCAAGCTTTTCGGCCTCGTCCAGACCAAGGACGGGCTCGTGCATCGGGTGCTGCCCGGCACCCACATGGGACAGAGCGATGGCCGTATTACCGGCATCGATGAAGGCAAGATCTCGCTCACCGAGATCGTTCCTGACGGCATGGGTGGCTTCATAGAGCGCCCGGCTGCACTGGCGCTGAGCGAATGATCTGCAAGGAGATTCGAGAATGACCGCTGCATCGTCGCACGTGAACCTTCGCCGCCCGGAGGCTGGCCGTCGTCATCGGCCCTTCCGCGCCGTGGCGCTCGTCGCGCTGGCCGGGGCACTCGCATTCGCCGCGCAGGCAGCGCTCGCGCAGGCGGCCACCCGGCTCACCAACGTCGAGCTGCAACCGCAGCCCGGTAACCAGCTCGAGGTCAAGCTCGTGCTGGACGGCCCGGCGCCGCAGCCCGTCGCCTTCACCATCGACAACCCGGCGCGGCTCGCCATCGACCTGCCCGGCACGTCCGTTGCGCTGGAGTCACGCCGCATCGACGTGAACTCGAGTGGCGTGGACTCGATCGTGGCGGCTGAAGCCTCGGGTCGCACGCGTGTCGTCTTCAACCTCGATTCGCTGCAGCCCTACTCGACCCGCACCGACGGCAACAACGTCTACGTGTCGATCGGAGGCGCCTCCGGCAACGCGGCGTCCGGCACAGCAGTGTCCACGACAGGCGCGGCTGCGGCCGCACCGGGCGCGTTCACCATCGACAAGGTCGACTTCCGCCGGGGCACCGACGGCGCCGGCCGCATCATGATCCGCACCAACGACCCGCGCGTGCAGGCCAGCCTGAAGCAGGAAGGCGGACGCCTCGTCGTCGACTTCCCGCGCACCAAGGTGGCGCCGGACGCCGCGCGCCGCTACGACGTGGTCGACTTCGCGACGCCCGTGAGCTCGTTCGACGTCACGAGCACGCCGAATGGCGCCCGTATCGTCGTGGCCGCCACCGGCGACTATGAGCAGCTTGGCTACCAGAGCGACCGCGACTACGTCCTCGAATTGCGCCCGCGCGCGAAATCTGCCGTCGCGGCCGACCCGGGCAAGCGGGAATACAAGGGCGAACGCCTGACCCTGAACTTCCAGGACATCGAGACTCGCGCGGTGCTGCAGTTGCTCGCCGAGACCAGCGGCCAGAACATCGTCGTCAGCGACACGGTGCAGGGCAACGTCACGCTGCGCCTGCAGAACGTGCCGTGGGACCAGGCGCTCGACATCGTCATGCGCACGAAGGGCCTCGACAAGCGCCAGGAAGGCAACGTCATCTACGTCGCGCCGGCCGAGGAACTGGCTGCGCGCGAGAAGCAGCTGCTCGAGTCGCAGAAGTCGATGACCGAACTCGCGCCGGTCCGGACCGAGTACCTCCAGGTCAACTACGCCAAGGCGTCCGACCTCGCGTCGCTGATCAGGGCACAGGGCAAGGGCAATTCGCTGCTGTCCGAACGCGGCAGCGTCTCGATCGACGACCGCACCAACACGCTGTTGTTGCAGGACACGGCTGATCGCCTGGCCGACATCCGCCGCCTCGTGCAGACGCTCGACATCCCGGTCAAGCAGGTGCTGATCGAAGCGCGCATCGTGATCGTCAACGATGATTTCAGCCGCGAGCTGGGCGTGCGCTTCGGCGGCGCGTTCGTCAGTAACAACGGCAACGACGGCCTGATGTACGTCGGCGCGAACGGACTCGACACTGACCGACGGCACCGGCCCGATCATCACTCCGACGGCCACCGGCCTGAACGGCAACCAGGTGCGACGCCGACGGTCAACGACCGCTACATGGTCAACCTGCCGATCGCCAACCCGGCCGGCCGGCTGGCCATGACGCTGCTCAATTCCGACTACGTGGTCGACCTCGAAATCACGGCGGCGCAGCGCGAAGGCCGTGGCGAAGTGGTCTCGGCGCCGCGCGTGATCACCGCCAACGGCAAGGAAGCGATCATCGAGCAGGGCCAGGAAATCCCGTACCAGGAGTCGGCATCGAGCGGCGCCACCACGACGCAGTTCAAGAAGGCCGTGCTCGCGCTCAAGGTGACGCCGCAGATCACGCCGGACGACCGCATCATCCTCGACCTGACCGTGTCCAAGGACAGCGTCGGCCAGAACGTGGCGAGCGCCACCGGCGGCTTCGTGCCGAGCATCGACACCCGCGAGATCACGACGCAGGTGCTCGTCAACGACGGCCAGACCGTCGTGCTGGGCGGCATCCTCGAAACCGAGCGTCGCGACACCGTCAACAAGGTGCCTTTCCTCGGCGACGTGCCGGGCCTCGGCTACCTGTTCCGCAGCAAGAGCCGGACCGACAACAAGGACGAGCTCCTGATCTTCGTGACGCCGAAGATCCTGCGCGAGGGCGCCGAGATCTACTGACGCGCCGTGCCACCGGTGCGAGAATGCGCGGCCGCAGTGATCCTGCGGCCGCTTTTCTTTTGGGGACCTGCCACACGTGGTCGAGCGCGCTCCACCGCTGAACGTCTTCCTCGTCGGGCCGATGGGCTCGGGCAAGAGCGCCGTCGGCCGGCAGCTGGCGCAGCGGCTGGGCCTGGCTTTCGTCGACAGCGACGAGGAAATCGAGGCCCGCACCGGTGTCGACATCGCCTATATTTTCGAGCGCGAGGGCGAGGCAGGGTTTCGGCAGCGTGAAGCGGAAGTCATCGATGCGCTGACCATGCGCGAGGGGCTGCTGTTGTCTACTGGCGGCGGCGCCATCCTCGATCCCCGCACCCGCGAGCGGCTGCGCACCCGCGGCCGTGTCGTGTATCTTCAGACGTCCGTCGACCAGCAACTTGCACGTACCCGCCGCAGCAATGACCGGCCGCTCCTCAACAACGAAGACCCCCGCGGCACGCTCGAACGGTTGTTCCAGCAACGCGCGCCGCTCTACCTCGAGGTGGCCGAGATCGTCGTCGATACGGACGGCCGCAAGGTGAAGACGGTCGTCGACCACATCTGCCGCCAGCTCGGCGAGTCCGGGACTCCCCAGTGACCGGGCCCGCGCCGCTCGAGTTGGGCATCGACCTGGGCGAGCGCAGCTATCCGATCCTGATCGGCCCCGGCCTGCTCGACGACGCGGCCCTGCTGGCGCGGCTCGTTCCCGCCCGCGACGTCTTCATCGTCACCAACGAAACGGTCGGGCCGCTCTACCTGCAGCAACTGACGGCCACGCTCATGGCAGGCCCTGCCGCGCGACGGGTGCGGTCGCTGGCCTTGCCGGACGGCGAGCGTCACAAGACCCTCGCGGTGCTGGGCCAGGTGTTCGATGCGCTGGTCGAGGCGCGACTCAACCGCGACGCCTGCGTGATCGCACTGGGTGGCGGCGTCGTGGGCGACATGGCGGGCTTCGCAGCGGCCTGCTACCAGCGCGGTGTCGATTTCGTGCAGGTCCCGACGACGCTGCTGGCGCAGGTCGATTCCGCCGTGGGCGGCAAGACGGGCGTCAATCACCCGGGCGGCAAGAACCTGATCGGGGCTTTCCACCAGCCGCGCGCGGTACTGGCCGACCTCGGCACGCTGCGGACGCTGCCCCCGCGTGAGCTGCGCGCCGGCCTGGCGGAGGTGATCAAGTATGGCCTGGTCGCCGACGTCGAATTCCTGGCCTGGATCGAGACCAACGTCGAACGCCTGCTTGCGCTCGACATGGCTGCCCTGGCGCTCGCCGTGCAGCGTTCCTGCGCCATCAAGGCGCGCATCGTCGCGAGCGACGAACGCGAGCAGGGTAGCCGCGCGCTGCTGAACCTGGGTCATACCTTCGGCCACGCGATCGAGAACGCGTCCGGTTACGGCGAATGGCTGCACGGCGAGGCGGTAGCCATGGGCATGCTGCTCGCCGCCGACCTGTCCCAGCGCCTGGGGCATCTCACAGCCGCCGATGTCACGCGCATTCGCGACCTGTTGCGACGCGCCGGCCTGCCGCTCGTTGCGCCTGCGATCGGCGCGGCACGCGCGCTCGAACTGATGGGCATGGACAAGAAGGTACTCGCCGGCCGGATCCGGCTGGTGCTGCTCGACCGGCTCGGCTCGGGCATCGTCACGGGCGACTATCCCGCGGCTGCGCTGCAGGAAACGCTGCAGGCTCATTTCGAGGTGGCAACGACATGAGCGAACCCGGCGGTCACACGAGCGGCAGCGGCGACGACACGATCCTGGCGCCCTATGCACAGCGCTCGGCCGACTCGCGCGGCAGGCGCGTGGCCGAACCGCCGCCGCGTCATCGCACCGAGTACCAGCGCGACCGCGACCGCATCGTGCATTCCACCGCGTTTCGCCGCCTCGTGTACAAGACGCAGGTCTTCGTCAATCACGAGGGCGACCTCTATCGCACACGTCTCACGCATTCGCTCGAGGTCGCGCAGATTGCCCGCAGCGTCGCGCGCGCGCTCAGCCTCAACGAACCGCTGGCCGAGGCCATCTGTCTCGCGCACGACCTCGGGCACACGCCGTTCGGCCACGCGGGCCAGGACGCGCTCAACGACTGCATGCGCGAGTTCGGCGGTTTCGAGCACAACCTGCAGTCGCTGCGGGTCGTCGACGAGCTCGAGGAGCGGTACGCGGAATTCCCGGGCCTGAACCTCACGTTCGAAGTGCGCGAGGGCATCCTGAAGCATTGCTCCGCCGCCAATGCCCGTGCGCTGGGCGAACTCGGCGTGCGCTTCCTCGAGCGCAAGCAGCCCGGCCTCGAGGCACAGCTGGCCAACCTTGCAGACGAGGTGGCCTACAACAACCATGACGTCGACGACGGCATCCGGGCCGGCCTGATCACCATCGAAGCGCTGTGCAGCTGCCGCATGTTCGGGCGCCAGTACGAGCAGGTGCGGGCGCAGTACCCGGACCTCGGCGAGCGACGCCTGGTCCACGAAGTGGTCCGGCGCATGATCGACTACACGGTCAACGACCTCGTCGACACCTCCGCCGCCTCGCTCGCACGCGCCGCGCCTGCGAGCGCGGACGACGTCAGGTCGCGGCCGGCGCCTTTGCTGCTGTTCTCAGACGCCGTGCGTGACGAACACCTCGAGCTCAAGCGCTACCTGCGCGAGCACCTGTACAAGCACTTTCGGGTGCTGCGCATGACGACCAAGGCGCAGCGCGTGGTGCGGGACCTGTTCGGCGCAATGTTCGGCGAGGTCAACCTCATGCCGATCGAACACCAGGAGGTTGCGCGCCGGCTCGAGACCGCAAGCGGTGAAGCCGGGCGTGCTCGTGCCGTGGCCGATTACATCGCGGGGATGACCGACCGGTTCGCCATCCTCGAGCATCGCAGGCTGTTCAATCCTGCCGAGCGCACCTGACAAGTACCGACGATCGCAGGGAGCCCCGGATAGATGCCCACGAATACCGAGCTGAAGATGCAGCAGTGGTCCGGGATGCATTTCATCGACGGCGCGGCCGTTCCCGGCCGGGGACAGCGGCATGAGATTACCGATCCGGCGACCGAAGCCGTGATCGCCCACTTCGCCGATGCGACCGCGGACGAAGTGGAAGCCGCCGTGGCAGCCGCCGCGCGTGCGCAACGGCAGTGGTGGGCAATGGGCGCGCTCGATCGCGCGAATGCCCTGCATCGTGTCGCCGCCCGGTTGGTCGAGATGTCCGCCACGGCGGGCGAGTGCCTCACCCGCGAGATGGGCAAGCCGTTTCGGGAATCCAACTGGGAGATCGGCGCGTCGGCCTCGTCGTTCCGCTATTACGCCGAGCTCGCGCGCCACGACCAGGGTCGCGTGTCCGGCCCCGTCATTGCCGGACAACTGCAGATGACCATCAAGGAGCCGCTGGGCACCGTGGTCTCGATCGTGCCGTTCAACTTCCCGGTGCTGTTGTTCGGCTGGCAGGCGGCCGCGGCGCTGGCAGCCGGCAACGCGGTCATCGTCAAGCCGTCCGAACTCACGTCGCTGACGCTGTTGCTGGTGATGGAAGCGTTCGACGAACTGCCCCGCGGCCTGGTGCAGACATTGACCGGCGGGGCCGAGACCGGCCGTCGACTCGTCGAGCACGCGAATACGCACGCCATCGCCTTCACGGGCAGTGTCCCCGCGGCGCAGGCGGTGGCGGAAGCGGCGGGGCGGCGCTTCAAGCCAGTGCTGATCGAGGCGTCGGGCAACGATCCGTTCATCGTCATGCCTTCGGCGCCGGTCGCAGTCGCAGCCAAGGGGGCGGCCTTCGCGGCATTCCTGAACTGCGGCCAGGTGTGCACTTCGGCCGAACGTTTCTATGTGCACGAAAGCGTGTACGACCAGTTCGTCCAGACGCTCGTCGATGAAGCCCGCGCGCTGCGCGTCGGCAGCGGTCTCGACCGGATCGACATCGGGCCGCTGGCCTCGGCCCGCGAACGCGCGCGTGTCGAACGCATCGTGGCCCGGGCCGTGGAGCAGGGCGCGCGTATCCGCTGCGGAGGCAGGCGACCGCCCGGCCTGGGCAAGGGGTGGTTCTTCGAGCCGACCGTGCTGGAAGTCACCCACGCCATGGACATCATGCACGGCGAGTGTTTCGGGCCCCTGGCACCGGTGTGCAAGGTGCGCGATCTCGACGAGGCCATTGCGCTCGCCAACGATTCGCAGCTGGGGTTGGGCGCGAACATCTACACCAGCGACCTGGGCGAGGCCATGCGCGCCGTGGACGAGATCGAAAGCGGCATCGTCTGGGTCAACACGCCGCTGAACGACAACGATTGCGTGCCTTTCGGCGGGCGCAAGCTCACCGGCCTGGGGCGCGAACTGGGTGCCGAGGGCCTCGAACAGTTCCGGCGCTCCAAGATGGTCATGCTTGCGCCGCGGGCGGAAGCTGACCCCGAGTGGTTCCCCTACCCCGACGGTGACGCTTTTCCCGGCCAGTGAGGGCTTGCGCGGAGGCCGCGCCGGGGCCCGTCTGGTAGCATTCCCGGGCCTTTTCCGGAGTGCCGCCTTGACGCCGAAAAACATCCCCGATCGCGAACGCCTCATTTTCGCCATGGACGTGGCCGACCCGCAGGCGGCACGCCTGATGGTGGAACAGCTGGGCGATGCCGTCGTCTTCTACAAGATCGGACTCGAGCTGTTCATGTCCGGCGGCTACTTCGAACTGCTCGACTGGATGGTCGCCCGCGGCAAGAAGATCTTCGTCGACCTCAAGTTCTTCGACGTGCCGGCCACGGTCGCGGCCGCCGTGAAGCAGTTGCGCAACCGCGGCGTTACGTTCGCAACGATCCACGGCAACCAGGCCATCATGGAAGCCGCCGCCGCCGCCAAGGGCGACGTCAAGATTCTTGCGGTGACCGTGCTCACCAGCCTGGATCGGGGCGACCTCGACGACCTGGGGTTCACCGTGGATGTCGAAAAGCTGGTGCTTTCCCGCGCCCGGCGCGCGCTCGAAGCCGGCTGCGACGGCGTCGTGTCGTCGGGTCTCGAGGCGCCGATGCTGCGCGAGTTCATCGACCACCGGCTGCTGGTCGTCACGCCCGGCATTCGTCCGGTCGAGAACAAGCCGGTCGATGACCAGAAGCGCACCGTCGACGTCGCGCAGGCCTTTGCCAACGGCGCCGACTACATCGTCGTCGGCCGCCCGATCCGTGATGCTGCGGATCCGCGCGCGGCTGCCGAGGCGATCCAGGCCACCATTGCACAGTCATTCGCTGGAGCCAAAGCATGAGCGCGCCGCTGCAGAACGACCTGTTGCTGCGCGCGCTGCTGCGCCAGCCCACGCCGCGCACGCCGTTGTGGATGATGCGGCAGGCCGGTCGCTATCTGCCGGAATACCGCGCCACGCGCGCCAAGGCCGGCAGCTTTCTCAAGCTCTGCATGAATCCCGAACTGGCGTGCGAAGTCACGCTGCAGCCGCTCGACCGCTACCGGCTCGACGCGGCGATCCTGTTCTCGGACATCCTGACGGTGCCGCACGCGATGAACGTCGGACTCTCGTTCGAGACCGGCGAAGGCCCGAAGATCGCGCGGCCCGTGCGCACGCCTGCCGACATCGACAAGCTGCCGATCCCGGATCCGGAAGGCGAGCTGCGTTACGTGATGGACGCCGTGCGCACGATCCGTCGCGAACTGAAAGGCCGCGTGCCGTTGATCGGATTCGCCGGCAGCCCCTGGACCGTGGGCACGTACATGGTCGAAGGTGGCGGCAGCAAGAACTTCGAGCACATCAAGGGCATGCTGTACGGCGCGCCGCAAGAACTGCACCGCCTGCTCGACGTGATCACCCGTGCGACGATCGCCTACCTCAATGGCCAGGTCGCTGCGGGCGCGCAGGCGCTGATGGTGTTCGACACCTGGGGCGGTGCGCTGACGCCCAGCGACTACCGGGAGTTCTCGCTGCGCTACATGCAGCGGATCGTGGACGGCGTGACCCGCGAAGCCGAGGGACGTCGCGTCCCGGTGATCCTCTATACGAAGGGTGGCGGGGCTTGGTTGCCCGAAATGGCCGCAACGGGTTGCGACGCGCTGGGCGTCGACTGGATGACCGACCTGGGCGATGCGCGCCGCGCGGTGCAGGACAAGGTGGCGTTGCAGGGCAACCTCGACCCGAGCGTGCTCTATGCGCCGCCGGAGCGGATCCGCGAACAGGTCGGGCTGGTGCTGGCGAGCTACGGCAAGGGCTCGGGCCACGTGTTCAACCTGGGCCACGGCATCCACCCGGAAGTGAAGCCCGAGCACGCGCTCGCGATGATCGAGGCGGTGCACGAGCTGTCGCCGCAATACCATGAGGAAAGGGGCTAGGGGTTAGGGGCTAGGGGCTAGTCGGAACGCAATAACCAACGTTCGATGAAGCCCCAAAAAGCACTGCCCTGACATTTCGCAACGAATGAACCACTCTCCGCAAACCTGTTGCACGTGACGCTACGAATTCCGACTAGCCCCTAGCCCCTAACCCCTAACCCCTAACCCCTAACCCCTAACCCCTTCCTATGGACATCAACAAGATCAGCATCGGCGCGGACCCGCCCAGCGACATCAATGTCCTGATCGAGATTCCGCAGGGCGGCGTGCCCGTGAAGTACGAACTCGACAAGGAATCGGGCGCGCTGCGCGTCGATCGGTTCCTGAACACGGCGATGTTCTACCCGGGCAACTACGGTTTCGTGCCGCACACGTTGTCCGGCGACGGCGATCCCGTCGACGTGATCGTCGTGGTGCCGAGCCCGGTGGTGGCCGGTGCGATCGTCCGTGTCCGTCCGGTCGGCGCGCTGCTGATGAAGGACGAGGCGGGCGACGACGAAAAGATCATTGCCGTGCCCGTGGACAAGCTGCACCCGTTCTACTCCGGCGTGAAGTCCTACAAGGATTTGCCGGTGACGCTCATCGACCAGATCGCGCACTTCTTTCAACATTACAAGGATCTGGAAAAGGGCAAGTGGGTCACGATCGTGAACTGGGTCGGCACCGACCGCGCCGAGAAGATGATCATCGAAGGGATCCATCGTGCGGCCAGCGCCGGCGACGACGTGGCTGCACACTACGTCGCGCAGCACTCGATGGCGGCGGCGGCGTCGTCGCAGTCACGGCGCGCGAAAAAGAAGCAGTAGCCGGGAAGGCACGGGCACAGCACAGCGACTCGGCTTGCTTCGCTCCGTCGCTATCGCCTGAGACGTGCAAAAGGAGTACGGTTTGCCGTACGGGTTGCGTCAAGCCGCTGCAGACTGCAAGCCATGCCGGTAAGCCAAGATCCGACCGCAAATCACCTGCTCGCCGCCCTGGCGCCCGCCGAGCGGGAACGCATCTTCCCGCACCTGCAGTTCGTCGCATTGAAGCTTGGGCAGGTTCTGCACGAGTCCGGCGACACGTTGAGCCACGTGTACTTTCCGACCGACTGCATCGTGTCGATGCTCTATGTGCTGAGCGACGGGGCCACGGCTGAAATTGCGGTCGCGGGTAACGAAGGATTGATCGGCATCTCGCTTTTCATGGGCGGCGAGACCACCCCGAACCGTGCCGTGGTGCAGAGCGCAGGGCACGCCTACCGCCTGACCGGCCAGCGGATAAAAGAAGAGTTTCATCGCGACGGCAGTCTGCAGAACCTGTTCCTGCGCTACACGCAGGCAATGATCACGCAGATGGCCCAGACCGCCGTGTGTAATCGACACCATTCCGTCGACCAGCAGCTTTGCCGCTGGCTGCTGCTCTCGCTCGACCGGTTGCCGACCAACAAGCTGAAAATGACCCAGGAACTGATCGCCAACATGCTGGGGGTGCGCCGCGAAGGCGTCACCGAGGCCGCGGGCAAACTGCAGAGACTCGGCGTCATCCGCTACAGCCGCGGGCAGATCACCGTCCTGGACCGGCCGCACCTGGAGCGGCTCTGCTGCGAATGCTATGCGGTGGTCAAGAAGGAAGAGGATCGGCTGCTGCCCTACGTGACACAGAACAGAAGTCGCGCCAGCATCTAGGGCGATCCGGCCTCAGCCCTTCTCGCGAATTTCGACGCATATGACCAGGAAGCCGCCCGCGACTGGATCAGGACCCACGGACGCATAAGCGGCTTTGGATGTCCCAGCGGCCGCCAGGAAACGCAAGGCGCAGCCATCCACGGCATTGCCGTCGATCACGTGTGTCAGCGCAGCATGCAATGCATGGCTGGACTCCGGTTCGAGGAAGCTGTCGAGGGGCAGCCCGAGGAGCGCCTCGCGCTCGCGCCCCAGCAGCTGTGCGCCCATGCGGTTGATTTCGCCGAGCACGGTCGAGCGATCGATCGAGAAAAACCCCGCAGGCGCAAAGTCATGGAGCTGGTCCTGCCGAAACAAGGCTGCCTCCAGGTCGGCCACTGCCCGGCGCAGCTCCTCCTCCTGCAGGTCCAGTTCGACCTGATGCACCTGCAGCTCGTGCAGCAGCTTGAGCGAAGATGCGGCAGTCAGGGGCGACGACGCGAGTTCGTGCAGCACGGCGAGCGCACCAGCCGAGTTGACGCGCGCCTTGGGCGGGTCGCTCTGTCCGGTAATGTGCGTCAAGGCACGCAGGCGCAAACTCTTCTGTCCGGCCGTCTCGTCGGTGTTCTTGCCCGGCACGTCGTTACCTCGCTTGTTCCTTGCTGCCATCGACATCGTGCTCTGCCTGGCTCTGCACGACGCGCAGGCGCGACTCGAGTTCCTTCGCCGCCGTGATGTCGACAAACGTGATGACCGCCCCCTGGATCACGTTGGCGACCGTGCGATACGGCATGATGCGGACGGTGAACCAGTGCCCGTCCGTCGTCGAGATCTGCTTCTCGGAGAATGCCAGCGTGCGCAGGGTTTCCTTCGCGTCGACGTGCAGCTCCGGATAATTCAGCGTGCTGGTCAGGTCGCTGAGCGGCCGCCCGATGTCCACCTCGCGCACGTGGATGATGCGCGTCACGCGGTCCGTGAAGCGGCGGACATTCAGGTTCTTGTCCAGGAACAGCGTGGCGATGTCGGTGCTGTTGAGCAGGTTCTGCATGTCGCTCTGCGCCAGCGCGAGGTCGTCGAGCTTGATCTGCAGTTCGCCATTGATCGTCTGCAACTCCTCGTTCATCGACTGCGCTTCTTCCTTCGACGTGGTCAGCTCTTCGTTGGCCGACTGCAGTTCCTCGTTGGTCGATTGCAGTTCTTCATTGGCGGCCTGCAATTCCTCTTCGGACGCGTGCATCGCCATGCTCAGGGCGCTGATCTCCTGCTGCAGGCGGGCCAGCTCTTCATTCGCGCCAGCGTCGACCGGGCCTTCCTGTTGCTTGCGCCGCCGCCTGCGAGCGCGGGCGACCTCACGGAAGACGATCATGACCATGCCCTGCAACGCATGCGGCGGCGGCATGACATGGACGCTCACGTCGAGCGCGCGTTCAGCGTCGTCCTCGAGCCGCAGGCCATGCAATTCGACGGGCTCGTGGCTCTCCAGTGCCTGCCGCAGCGCGGCCGTCACCTGTGTGCGAATCGTCGGCCGCAGCATCACGTGGATGTTCCAGTTGGCCTTGCCGGCCGCGGGCTCCAGGTACTTGCCGGTGCGACCACTGATGTACACGACATCGCCCTGTGCATTCACCAGCACCGCCGGCGGCGAAAAATCCTGGAGCAGGACCTGGTCGGCCAGCGACTGCAGGTTGGTGTGCGGATTGACCGGCTGCGACACGTTCGACTCCTGGGTTGCCTGGCGCGATGACAGGTGGCGATTGACGGGGAAGTCGACTCCGCCCGGATGGGACGCCTCGTCGCTGCGCCGATAGAGCCTCGACTTGGGACTCATGGGCGTGAACATCGCGTGCGCCTGGCCGACCGTTTCCGATCCGCCCAGCACCAGTATGCCGCCTGGACGGAGGCTGTAGTGGAACAATGGGATCAGCCGCCGTTGCAGCTCTGCGTTGAAATAGATCAACAGGTTGCGGCAAGAGAGAAGGTCGAGCCGGGTGAAGGGCGGGTCGAGGATCACGTCATGGGCAGCGAACAGGACCATTTCACGAATGTCCTTGTTGACGCGGAAGCCGGTGCTCTCGGCGGTGAAGAAGCGGGCCAGCCGCTCGGGCGACACGTCCTCGGCGATCCGGGCCGGGTAATGCCCCTTTCGCGCCAGGGCGATCGCATCGCCACTCAGGTCGGTGGCGAAGATCTGCAACGTGCAGGCAGCATCGACCGGCAACGAGTCGGTGGCCTCCCTGAACAGCATGGCCAGCGTATAGGCCTCTTCCCCGGTCGAACATCCGACCACCCAGGCACGCAACCGTCTGGTCTCGTCGCCGAGGCCCTGCAGCACGCCAAGCAATGCGTCCTTGACGTCCTGCCAGACCGTCGGATCACGAAAGAAACCGGTCACTCCGATCAGCACTTCCTTGAACAGGAGGTCGAACTCCCCGGGATTGTCACGCAGGAACTGCTGATACCCGGCCATCGACTCGAGGCCGTGCACGCCCATGCGACGCTCGATCCTGCGCTTCAAAGTGCTGTTCTTGTACTGCGAGAGATCGTGCTTGCTGTGTTCGCGCAGCATTTCGAGGATTGCAGCGAGCACCTGCTCGCCGCTTGCTTCGCCACCACTATCGGGCCGGGAAAGCTCGCGCTGCGTGGCCAACACGCGCGCGATGCGCTGCGGCAGTTCGGCTGGGGTCGCGACGATGTCCACCGAGCCGGCGGCGATGGCGCACTTCGGCATGGAATCGAACTGGGCCGACTCCGGCTGCTGCGCCAGCGTCACGCCGCCCTGGGTCCTGATCGCCTGCAGGCCCACCGTCCCGTCCGCTCCCATGCCCGACAACACCACGCCGATGGCCTGGTCACCCTGCTCCCGGGCGAGCGAGCAAAACAAGGTATCGATGGGCAGCCGCATGCCACGCGGCTGCACCGGTTTGGTCAGGTGCAGCAGTGCCGTGCCGGACGCTCAAGTCGTTGTTGGGGGGAATCACATAGACCGAGTCGCGCTCGACGCGCATCGATTCGCCCGCCTCGCGCACCGGCATCGTCGTCGCACGCTGCAGCAGTTCGACCAGCATCGCCTTGTGCGTCGGGTCGAGGTGCTGCACGACGACATACGCCAGTCCACTGTCGGGCGGCGTGTTGGCGAGGAACTGCTCGAGCGGCTCGAGGCCGCCCGCAGATGCGCCCAGTCCCACGATGCGAGTCCTGGGAAGGTCGTCAAACCCGCCGTCAGGCCGCTCGAGGACGTTCATGTTTCCACCGTGCCGTCGCTAGTCTGGCTGAACGTAGACAGATCAGCATGGCAAACATACCGCTAAACGCTGATCGGCGCGTACGGATTGGTGGCAGTCGACTCGGCGGGAACGGCCGAGCCCGCACTTTCCTGCACGACGCCGAGCCGACTGCGGCAGTCGGCAATCTTGTGGTAACCGTCGCGATATCCCGCAGCCGTGTCCTCGCCCTTGATGGCAGCCAACAAAGCCGAGTCCAGGTGGTCGCTCACGGCCTCGCTGCCGAAAAAGGCCCGCATCAGGCCAGTGAGATACCCGTTCCAGTAGCCATGCTGGACGCCGCCGCCCATCCGTTGGGCACGTTCGATTTCGTCATTGAAGATTTCTTCCTCCAGCTTCATCGCCATACGCTAACGACCCGCGGTCGGCTGTTCTGTTCGGAACCGAACACAAGAGACAGCGCAACCCGCTCGCGGCGCGAGCCGGAGCGAAGCGAACGTCGACGGCGGGAGAAATGCCGTGGCCGTGGTCCGCGGCAGCCACGGACTGACGGGGTGTCAGCCTCAGTGATGCGCCGCGACTGCCTCCGGAGCTGCCGGCCGGCGGCTCGCGGCGTGGTTTCAGCGAGTCCTTGAGTTCGCGCCGCAGGATCTTGCCGACGTTGGTCTTCGGCAGTTCGTCGCGGAAATACACGCGTTTCGGCACCTTGTAGCCGGTCAACTGCGTGCGACAGTGCTCGATCAGCTGCTCTTCCGTCAGTGACGCGTCCTTGCGCACGACGAACAGCGCCACGACTTCACCCGCTCGCTCGTCAGGCTGCGCGACGGCCGCCACTTCCAGCACGCCGGGATGCATGACTGCGACGCCTTCGACTTCGTTCGGGTACACGTTGAAACCCGACACCAGGATCATGTCCTTCTTGCGGTCCTCGATGAACACGAAGCCCTGCGGGTCGATGTAGCCGATGTCGCCGGTGCGCAGCACCTGCCCGGGCAGCATGACCTTGGCGGTCTCGTCGGGACGATTCCAGTAACCGCGCATCACCTGCGGACCTTCGACGCAGATCTCGCCCGACTGGCCCAGCGGCAGCACGTTACCGTCGTCGTCACGAATCGTGATCACCGTGGACGAAATCGGCAAGCCGATCGAGCCGTTGAAATCGTCGCCGGGTCGATTGATGCAGGCGGCCGGTGAGGTCTCCGTCAGCCCCCACGCCTGCGTCAGCACGTTGCCAGTCACTTCTTTCCAGCGCTCGGCCACGGCCTTCTGCACCGCCATGCCGCCACCCAGGCTCACGCGCAGCCCGCTGAAATCGATGCTGTCGAAACCGGGGGTATGCAACAGCGCGTTGAACAACGTGTTCACGCCGGCGAAGAACGAGAAGCGGTGGCGCGCGAGTTCGCGCACGAAGCCGCCGAAGTCGCGCGGGTTCGGGATCATCACGTTGTGCGCGCCGAGCTTGAGCATGGTGAGGCTGTTCGCCGTGAGCGCGAAGATGTGATACAGCGGCAGCGCCGTGATCGCGACCAGCGCCTCGTCCGCGCGCAGGCTGGGCTTGATCCACGCTTCCGACTGCAGCACGTTCGCGACGAGGTTGCGATGCGTGAGCACGGCGCCCTTGGACACGCCCGTGGTGCCGCCTGTGTACTGCAGGAACGCGATGTCCTCGTGTCCGAGGTCGATGGGATCGAGGTTCTCGTACCGGCCCTGGTTCAGCGCCTCCTTGAAGCGGACGGAGCCCGGCAGGCTGTAGTCCGGCACCTGCTTCTTGACGTGGCGCAGCGCGAAGTTGACGACGGCGGAGCGCGGAAATCCCAGCAGGTCGCCCACGCCGGTCACGATCACCGTATCGAGCTGCACGTCGTCCCGCACCGCCTCCAGCGTATGGGCGAAGTTCTCCAGGATCAGGATCGCCCGCGCGCCGGAATCATGCAGCTGATGCTGCAGCTCGCGCGGCGTGTACAGGGGATTGACGTTGACGACGGTGAGGCCCGCCCGGAACGCACCGAGGATCGCGATCGGGTACTGCAGCACGTTCGGCAGCATGATCGCGATGCGGTCGCCCTTGCGCAGGCGCGCCACGCGCTGCAGGTAGGCGGCGAACCGGCCGGCAAGCACGTCGAGATCGCCATAGGTCAGGGTGCGGTCCATGCAGGTGAAGCACGGGCGGTCGCGGTACTTGTGGATCGATTGACCTATCAAGTGCAACAGCGACGGGTACTCAGCCGGGTTGATTTCAGCCGGCACGCCGGGCGGGTAATGCTGCAGCCAGATCTTGTCCAAGACGCTTGCCCCACTGGTAGGTCCGCGGTCGGCACCGCGGTGTAAGTCATCGTCTCTATATAGCAGCGCGGGGACCTAAAAACACCGGCCCCCCATCCGCACAAATCGATAGGCTCAGGGGCGCCGCAGCATGGGCTCGAGGTGGGGCCAGACTTCGCGCAGCAGCAAGGGCTGGGCCGCCGCGGTGGGATGGATGCCGTCGGCCTGGAACAGTTCTTCGTCCGCGGCGACGTCCTCGAGCAGGAAGGGCACGCTGGGCAGCTTGAATTCCCGCGCCAGCTCGCCAAACAGGGCGTGGAAGTCGCGCGTGTAGGACGGACCGTAGTTGGGCGGGATTTTCATCCCGACCAGCAGAATCCTCGCCCCGGCCTGCTGCGAAGTGCGGATGATGGCGGTGAAGTTGCGACGGATGTCGGCGAGCGGCAGGCCGCGCAGGCCGTCGTTGCCGCCCAGTTCGACGATGACGATGGCGGGTCGATGCAGGGCCAGCATGCGGGGCAGCCGGGCCAGTGCACCGCCGGTGGTTTCGCCGCTCGAACTGGCGTTGACGACACGGTAACCGTACCCTTTGGCGCGCAGCCGAGCCTGCAGCAGGGCCACCCAGCCTTGCTCGACCTTGATTCCGTACGCCGCGCTGAGGCTGTCGCCCAGGACCAGCAGGGTGGGGGCAGTGGCCGGCGGTGCGTCGGCCGCGCGAACGGCAAGCGCGCCGCAGGCGAGCAGCAGGCAGGCGATGAATCTCAGGGCAATGAACGCAGGACGGGATTTGATGGACGACACGACGGTAGTGCTGGCGGCGAATGGACTCGGCAAGCAGGTTAGCAGCCCCGAAGGAACGCTGGCCATCCTGTCAGACGTTACGCTGTCCATCAGGCGCGGCGAATCCGTCGCGATCATCGGCGCCTCCGGCGCGGGCAAATCCACGCTGCTCGCCCTGCTCGCCGGTCTCGACGAGCCCACTTCCGGCCATGCTGCGCTCGCGGGCAACGACCTGACGCAGCTCGATGAAGACGGGCGCGCGGCCGTGCGGGCCGGCCACGTCGGCTTCGTCTTCCAGTCGTTCCACCTGGTGCCGTCGCTCACGGCGCTCGAGAACGTCATGCTGCCGCTCGAGCTCGCGCGGCGCCGCGATGCGCGAGAAGCGGCGCGGGAGGCTCTTGCCGGCGTGGGCCTCGCCGAGCGCGTCGGTCATTACCCGCGCCAGCTGTCCGGCGGCGAGCAGCAGCGTGTCGCCATCGCACGCGCATTCGTCGGCAAGCCCGACGTCCTCTTTGCCGACGAGCCGACGGGCAATCTCGACGCCGCGACGGGCGAGAAGATCATGGACCTGCTGTTCGGGCTGAACCGCGCCACGCAGACCACGCTCGTGCTGGTGACGCACGATCGGCTCCTCGCCGAGCGTTGCGATCGCGTCATTCGGCTCGAGGCGGGCCGAGTCGTCGCCAGCTGAAGTGCCGCACAGCATGCCGTCGCTCGCGTTTGCCCTGCGTAATCTTCTGCGCGACCTGAAATCCGGCGAGCTCGCCGTGCTCGTGCTCGCCCTGCTGGTCGCAGTCGCTGCGCTTACGGCCGTCGGTTTCTTCACGAGCCGCATCGGTCTCGCCGTCGAGCGGCAGGCCGGCGAAGTGCTGGCTGCCGACCTGCGCCTGCAGTCGGCCCGCCCGATCAGCGAAGAGTACGCAACCGAGGCGACACGGCGCGGGTTGCGCGTGGCCCGCATCGAATCGATGCCGAGCGTGGTGTTCGCAGGGCAGGAGTCGTCGCTGATTGCGCTGCGCGCGGTGGGCGACGGCTATCCGCTGCGCGGCCGGTTGAAAACGACCGATGCACCGTTCGGCACCGGGGTCGTCACCGACGACATCCCGGCCCCCGGCGAAGCCTGGGCTGATTCACGCCTGCTGGCGAAACTGGGCGCGACGGTGGGCTCGTCGCTGACCGTGGGCGCCGCAGAGGTCCGCGTCACGCGCGTGCTCGATTATCGCCCCGACCAGGGCGGCGGCTTCGCCGACCTGTCCGCCACGCTGATGATCAACCGCGCTGACCTGCCGGCCACCCAGCTGGTGCAACCAGGCAGCCGCGTGAGTCGAGCAATGCTGTTTGCCGGGCAGCCCGGTCCGATCGACGAATTTCGCGAGTGGCTGGATGCGCGCAAGGCGCGCGGCGAGCGGGTGCAGTCGATCGCCGACGCGAGCCCGCAGATTCGTGCTTCGGCCGATCGCGCCGGCCGCTTCCTCTCCCTGTCCAGTCTGGTGAGCGTGCTGCTCGCAGCGATCGCGGTCGCGATGGCGGCGCAGCGCTATGCGCGTCGCCATCTCGATACCGTGGCGCTCATGAAATGCATGGGGGCACCGCAGCGTTTCGTGCTGGCGCAGACGCTGCTGCAGCTGGTGGTGATCGCAGTCGTCACCTCCGTCATCGGCACGGCCATCGGCTACGTCGCGCAAGCGGGCATCGCGTGGCTGCTGCGCGACCTGCTGCGTGGCGACCTGCCGCCACCGTCCGCCGATGCGTTCGTGCTGGGCATCGTGACCGCCGTGGTCGTGCTGGTCGGCTTCGCGCTGCCGCCGTTGCTGCGCCTGAAGCGCGTGCCGCCCGCGCGAGTGCTGCGCCGTGACCTCGAGCCGCCACCCCTGCGTTACTCCGTGGTCTATGGGCTCGCGATCGGCGCCGTGCTCGCATTGCTCTACTGGATCGTGCGCGATCCGACGCTGGTCGGCTATGTTGCCGGCGGCCTCGGCGCCACGTTCCTGCTGCTTGCCGTGGCCGGCTGGCTGCTGGTCCGGGCGCTGGCGCCATTTCGCAGCGGCGTCGGCGTGGCGTGGCGGTACGGGCTCGCCAACATCGCGCGCCGCGGCCGCGACAGCATCGTGCAGATCGTCGCGTTCGGCCTGGGCTTCATGGTGCTGCTGCTGCTCGGTCTCGTGCGCGACGACCTGCTGCGCGACTGGCAGCGCAGCCTGCCCGTCGATGCCCCCAACTACTTCATGATCAACATCCGCCCCGACGAGGGGGCCGCCGTGCAGGGCTTTTTCGCCAGTGCAGGCCTGCCGGCTACCGAGCTGGTGCCGATGCTGCGTGCCCGGCTGACGGCCATCAACGCCGTACCCGTAGAGCGCATCACCTTCGAGGGCGATCGCGCCAACGAGTTCGTCGAGCGCGAGGCGAACCTGAGCTGGGCCGCCGAGCTGGCAGAGGGCAACAAGATCGAAGCAGGGCAGTGGTGGCGTGCACAGCATTCGGGTGAGCCCGAGATCTCGGTAGAGATCGAGTACGCCGAGCGGCTCGGCCTGAAACTCGGCGACACGCTGACCTACGACGTCGCGGGCGAAGCTGTCGCTGGCCGCATCACCAGCCTGCGCTCGGTGCGCTGGGACACGTTCAAACCGAACTTCTTCGTCGTGTTCTCGCCGGGGGCGCTCGAGAACGCAACCGGCACGCTGATCACCAGCGTGCACGTCGAATCGCAACAGCGGCCGGTGCTGGTCGACCTCGTGCGCCAGTTCCCGGAGGTCACGATCATCGACATCGAGGCCCTGCTCGCGCAGGTGCGCGACGTGATGAACAAGGCGAGCCTGGCGGTGCAGTATGTCTTCCTGTTTACGCTCGCGGCCGGCGTGATGGTCCTGCTCGCCGCCGTGCAGGCCTCCCGCGAGGAAAGACGCTACGAAAGCGCGATGCTGCGCACGCTGGGCGCCACGCGCAGCGTGGTGTTCCAGGGCGTGGCGGCGGAGTTCATCGTGCTCGGCGCGCTCGCCGGCTTGCTGGCTGCCGCGGGCGCGACCGGTGTTGGCTACCTGCTGGCCACCCGCGTGTTCGACCTGCAGTTTGCCCCCAACCCCTGGGTGTGGCTCGTCGGTGTCGGGGGCGGCGCGCTGCTGGTGGGCGTGGCGGGCATTCTCGCGGCGCGCTCGGTGGTATCGCATCCGCCCATGCAGGCGCTGCGCGCCGACAACTAGGGAAGCTCTGCACAGGTCCGCAAGTGACGCGTTGCGTGCGCTCGATCCGGTGCCTGTCACCGAGCTTGGAAAGGCAGACACGCGCTCTGTGACAGGCACCGGATCGAGCGCTCTGGCAGCGTCGCAGGCTGGCAGGTCGCAAGCGTCCGATCCGGGACCGTTCCCAGAGCGCGTGTCTGCCTTTCCAAGCTCGGGGAACGGTCCCGGGTCGGACGCGCCAGCGACTGCGTCGCCCTCGCGTGTTCGACGCGCGGTGCCGAATTGGAAACCGGCGCGGCTGACCTTGAGTGCTCGGTGACAGGCACCGGATCGAGCGCACGCAACGCGTCACTTGCGGACCTGTGCAGAGCTTCCCTGGTCGGTCACGGGTTGGGCGCAGCTACCTTGAGCCGCACCCAGCCCACGTCGATGCGCTCACCGCGCCACGTGTAGCCCTGCAGGCGCAGCCGGTACTCGCCGGGCCCGAGCGCCGAACTGTTCACCGACAGCAGCAGCTCCTTGTTCGAATCGGGCGCGATCCGTTCGACCATCAGCACGCGGCCGTGATCCACCTTGTCCATGATCACGGCGAATGTCAGGAATTCGGCGTAGCCGACCGGCAGGTGCAACTCGAGCAACTGCGGCGGCTCGGGCCACGCGATCGTCGCGTCGGGCGCGGCGGACCAGCTGCGGGGGTTCGGGGTGATGCGCAGCGCGCGCACGCTGTTGATCGCGCGCAGGGTCAGCTGCTGTTCACGTTGAGCTGCCGAGCGTGCGGCCGCGCGATCCTGCGCCGCGCTCCACAGCGAGACCGCGGCCGCTACCCCGAGCACCGCACAGGCTGCAGCCAGCGCGAGCACGAACGCTTTCGACTGCCACCACGCAGCCTCGAACCCGGGCACGTACTCGAACTCGCCAGTGGCATCCGCGCTGGCCTCGTAGGTGGAGCCTGCGGTCGGCGGCGGCAATTCGAGTTCAGCCTGGGTCAGGAACTTGCGCCAATGGGGCGGCGGCTTGCGCGCGGCCTTCTTGCGGCCTGCTCGAGTTGGCGTCCGGCCACTTGCGCTCATCCCGTCGTTGCCCTCTGCTTGCCCTTAGCCGCGGTCGTCGAAAAATCGAAGGGGTCGGCGTCTCCCGCCATGAGCCGCTCCATCGCGCGCTGTTCACGTGCGCGCACCGTGCCCAGGAACTCCTGCGCGCCGTGCATGGCTTCGAACGCATCGAGGCCGCGTTCGAGGAACTCCTGCAGCAAGCCGAATCCTGCCGCGTGGGCCGGCCCGCGCGCGAGTCGCACCAGCGTCCGCACCATGGGCTTGCGGACCACGCCGTCGAGATATTCGCCTATTTCGCTGGTCAGTGCGATCTGCCGCGCGCGATCGGCACGACGACCCGCTGCACGGTATGCCTGCGCGTAGCGTTCGACCGTGATGCCGCCCTCCGGCAGCGTACGCGCCACCTCCGCGTCGAGTTCCTGCGACAGCGTCTCGAGCTGGATCGCCAGGCAGAGCGCCTCCAGTCCTTCTCGCGGCAGCAGGCGTTCCATGGCCCGCTGCACCTTGATCATGTCGGAGTCCCGGCGCCGCGCGTCCTTGCCATACAGCTCGTTGAAGAAAAATTCGACCGCGAGTCGATAGCGCGGGTTGGCGTGCAGGTCGGCATGCGAGCGCAGCAGCCGGCGCGACTGCCATTGCTGCAGGCGCTGCAGCTTGCGGGCCAACTTGGGGTCGCCCGCGAAGACGTCGCGCAGCGCCTGGTTCTGCTCGAGCAGGCGGCCCAGCGTGCCGCGCTCCTCCGGCGCAGCGCCGATCTCGATGCCGAGCAGTTTCAAGGCGTCAGGCCCGCCCGCCCGCGAGGCCCGCTTCGAGCGCGTCGAGCGTGCGGTGCAGCGCGCCGGTGACGGGATACTCGCGCCGCTTCCGTTCCTGGATTGCCTGCAGGAACGTACGTCGCGGATCCTCGAGCACGTCGCGCCGGAGCTTGATGCCGTGGCGCCGCAGCAGGGCTTCCAACCCGTCGGCCTGCCGCAGCAGATCGCCGCGGGTGCGCTGGTACGCATGCTCAGCCAGCCGGCGACGGTCCGCGTAGCGAAACACGTTCTGGAAGAACAGGCGTTCGTCGCCGCGGTCGGGCTCGAACAGCAGGACGTCTGCGCGGGGGTAGCGTTGCTTGTAGCCCTTCATTCCCGCCTGCATGCGCGACTGGATCAGCGAGCGGAACGTCTGGCTGAGCACGACCGGCAGTCCACCGTGAGTCAGGTCATGCGCGGCCGGCGGAAAGCCGTCCGGCGGGCGTGGCGCGCTGGATGCGTCGAAGGCCACCAGCGGGTTCACGCAGATGACGAAATCCGCCCCGGCATCGAGCAGGACCGATGCATTCATCGTGCGCAACAGCGCGCCGTCAGCGTAGACGTGACCGTCGATCGCGACGGGCGGGTACAGGCCGGGCAGGGCGGTGCTCGCCTGGATCGCGCGCGAGATCGGCACGTGATCGAGCCCCGGCTCGCCGAATCGCACCGAGTGTCCGGTGTTCAGCTCCGACGCCACGACGTACAGGCGCGGCACGAGCTGGCGGAAGTCGTTGGTGCGCCCATCGCTCGACAGCAGCTGGGCCATGACGCGTTCGAGCGGCTTGTTGTCGCAGATGCCCGTCGGCAGCAGCCGCCCGAGCGGATCGATCATCTCTGCCCAGTTCATGCCTGGGTCGCGCAGGTACTCGCGGGCGATGCCGGCGAGGAGGCCGGGCGCGCCAGCGAGGCGCTTGGCGTATTCGCGCACCGCCGGCATCAGGAACAGCGCGGGCGAGAACTGCATCTCGTTCGACGCGTTGTGAATGAAGACGAGGCCCATGTCGGCTGTGTCGAAGCCGTTGGCAAGCGCGGCTGCGATCATCGAGCCCGAACTCACGCCGACGTACATCTCGAGTTCCGTCAGGCGGAAGCCGTCGAACGCTTCCTCGATTGCGTGCAGGCAGCCGACTTCATAGAACGCGCCCAGCGGGCCGCCGCCCGCGAGCGCGAGGCCGAAGCGCCCGTGGCTTTCACGTCTGGGTCCTGTCGCGGGTTGCAGGTCGAGCATTGCCGGGACCTCCGCGCCTTGGCAGTCGCTGGGTCAGTCAGCCTGCCGTGCGGCTGCGCTTGGCCTTGGCACGCCGGGGTGCCGACTTCGTGGCGCGGCGCGGCGCCATCTTGCCCTTGGCCGATTTCTGCGCTGCACGGCGCGGCTTGCGGGAATCCATCACCGTGTCGTTGAGTTCAGCGACGCGGCGCGAAAGCTCGCGGATCTCCGCCGCGGTGGGCACCCCGAGCTGGTGCATCGCGCGCTGCACCCGCGACTGGAAGAGCGCCTCGAGATTGTCCCAGGTTTCCTGCGCCTGCTCGCGTGCACCGCCAACGCGTCCCTGCAGGGTTTCCTGCGCGGCGCCCACGACGTCGCGCATGCGGCGCTGGGCCGTGCTGCCCGTCTGGCTGAACAGCTTGAGCCCTTCGGCCACCGCCTCCTGGAATGCAGCGGGGCCTTCTTTCTGCGCGCGGACAAAGGCGCCCATGCCGGCCAGCCACACCTGGTGGACGGCCTGTTTCAGCTGCTCCTGCGCCGCCTGCGGACCCGTCCTGGCTTTGGGGCCTTTACGTCCGTGGGTGGAACCGGCGGTGCTGCGGGTACGCGAGCGGGATTTGGCCATCTCAGTCTCCAGTGGGCGCGTCGCACGGTACGGCCCCAAGTATGAATTGTGCGGGATGCTAGGCCATTGCTGCAGTGTGTCAATCCGCAGGTTAGGTATTTCCCGCCAACCCCGTGCCGGAACGCACGCCACGTTGACCTGAGTTCCTACGATCCCTAAGGTAGCCCGACAACATCAGGGGGCTCCACGGATGACGTATTTCGTGACCGGCGCGACCGGTTTCATCGGTCGTTTTCTCGTTCAGTCGCTGCTGCAGCAGGGCAAGGGCACGATCTACGTGCTGGTCCGGCCGCGGTCAATGGGCAAGCTCGACGAGCTGCGGGCATTCTGGGGCAAGGAGAGCTTGAAGCGCGTCGTCCCGATCAAGGGTGACCTGGGCCAGGCAAAACTCGGCGTCGGCAAGGCAGACCTGGCGAAGCTCAAGGGCAAGGTGAAGCACTTCTATCACCTCGGCGCCGTGTACGACCTCGAAGCCAGCGCCGAGGCGATGGAAAAGGCCAACATCACCGGCACCAAGGGCGCGCTCGAGTTCGCCGAGGCGGTCAACGCCGGCTGCTTCCACCTGGTGAGTTCGATTGCGGCAGCGGGCCTGTATCGCGGCACCTTCGCCGAAGACATGTTCGAGGAAGCCGAAGAGCTCGATCACCCCTATCACCGCACGAAGCACGACTCGGAAGCGATGGTGCGCGCCAATGGCCGCATCCCGTTCCGTGTCTACCGTCCCGGCATGGTGCTCGGCCACACGCAGACGGGTTTCATCGACAAGATCGACGGGCCCTACTACTTTTTCAAGGCGCTGCAGAAGCTGCGCGAGTCGTGGCCGCGGTGGATTCCGCTCGTCGGCATCGAGGGCGGTTACGTCAACGTCGTGCCCGTCGATTTCGTGGTCGATGCGCTGGTGCACCTGTCCCACCAGCCCAAGCTCGACGGCCGCTGTTTCCATCTCACCGATCCGAAGCCGCGCCGGGTGGGTGAAATGCTGAACGTGTTCGCGCGCGCGGCGCACGCGCCCGAGATGGCGTTTCGCCTCGATCCCAAGGTGTTCGCGCTGGTGCCCGAGCCCGTGACGCAGAGCGTCGGGCGCAGCAAGCCGGTGCAGAACGTCTTCAACCAGCTGCTGCGCGACCTGCAGGTGCCACGGTCGGTGCTGCAGTTCGTCAACTATCCGACGCGTTTCGATTCCGCCGCGACGCAGAAAATCCTCGACAAGGCCAAGATCCGCGTGCCTGCGCTCGAGGATTACGCCTGGCGGCTCTGGGACTACTGGGAGCGCCACCTCGACCCTGACCTGTCGATCGACCGCAGCCTGAAGGGTGCTGTGAAGGGCAAGGTCGTGGTCATCACCGGCGGCTCGTCGGGCATCGGCGAGGCGGCCGCTATCCGTGTGGCGGAAGCCGGCGGCAAGGTGGTCGTGGTCGCGCGTGACGAGGAAAAGCTGGCGGAGGTGCGCAAGAAGATCACCGACGCCGGCGGTTTCGTGAAGACCTACTCGTGCGACATCACGGACTACGCAGCCAACGACAAGCTGGCGAAGGACGTGCTGAAGGAGTTCGGCCAGGTCGACGTCCTGATCAACAACGCCGGCCGGTCGATCCGCCGCTCGCTGGCGCTGTCCTATGATCGCTTCCACGACTTCGAGCGCACGATGCAGCTGAACTATTTCGCCTGCGTCCGCCTGACGATGAACCTGCTGCCGTCAATGACTGCGCGCAAGGATGGCCACGTCATCAACGTCTCCTCGATCGGCGTGCTGACGAACGCGCCGCGTTTCTCGGCCTACGTGGCGTCCAAGGCCGCGCTCGAGTCCTTCGCGCGCTGCGCGGCGTCCGAGTTCCACGACGAGAACGTGCACTTCACCATCATCAACATGCCGCTGGTGCGCACGCCGATGATCGCGCCGACCAAGCTCTACGAGGAAATGCCGACGGTCATCTCCCCGGAAGAGGCCGCCGACATGATCGCGGACGCGATCATCCGCAAGCCGCAGCGCATCGCGACGCGCCTAGGCGTGATCTCCGAGATCATGCACCTGGTCATGCCGAAGATGTCCGAGGTGGTCATGAACTCGGCCTATCGCATGTTCCCGGATTCGGCGGCCGCGCAGGGCAAGCGCGAAGGCGAGGAGCAGCGGCCCGCGACGCGCGAGGCGATGATCTTCGCGTCGCTCATGCGGGGCATTCACTGGTAGGCGAAACGCGCGGCGCGCCGCGTCGGACGTTTCCTACGGCGGGCCGCCTCGAACCGGTAATGACGACGTGTGACGCACGGCGTTAAATGGCGCTGCGGCCTTCCATTACTCGGCCAAAGCGGACTTAATGGCCCTGTGCTCCCCGGTGGTGATCGGGGAGAATTCGCGGCGGGCCAAGTCCGGCCATGCGACCAGCAGCCGCCACCGCGCGTGCGAGACCAGGGATATGGACATGAAGTTTGCGCTGATCGGTTTGTTGCTGTTCGCGGGCCTGGTTTTCTTCGCTCTCTCGCGCAGGCGGGCGGCCGCGCGCGACGCGGCAGCTGATGCCCTCGCCCGGACGCGGGCAGCACGGCGTCCCCGCGTTCCCACGGTGTCGAACAACCTGAAAGGGGTCACGGCGTCGCAGACGATCGAGCCCGTCAAGGCGCGCGACGACGACGGGTACCGCGACGACCGTTGAGCGTCGTCCGCCCGGCTCGCCTCACTCCGACGAAAGGTGGCGCAGTGCGCCTGCGCTGGCTTCCCAGTTCCGCCCATCGAAGGGCTCCACCGCCAGCGACTCGATGGTCGCGGGTTCGAGGCAGCGCGCATTCACGCTGATCCCGTCCGGGTTCGAGCGCGGCACATAGAACGACTTGACCCCGCACCGGCGACAGAACAGGTGCCGCGCCACACCCGTGTTGAACGTGTACTCGGACAGACTGTCGCCTCCCTGCAACAACCGGAAACGGGATCCGGGCACGATCAGGTGCTGGAACCCGGTCATGGCGCAGATCGAGCAATTGCAGTCGTGGACCACCAGGCATGCCGGGGCATCGACCTCGAAGCGCACGGCGCCGCAGTGACAGCCACCGCGGTGGATGACCAGGTCCGGGTCAGGTGAGCCTTGCATCCGGGGGACGTTACACCGTACGGCGCTCCTCTGCCGCTGTAGGCGCCCGCTGAGGGTCAGTCCGCCCGCTAATCGATACAATCCCCAGTGGATACTTGATGCCGTGGCCGGAGCAGGTCACCAACTGCACATGGAGCGTGGCACGTGCGTTTACCGTCATTCCGTCGCAGCCACCTGGTCGACGTCGCGGCGTTGGTCCTGGTCGTTGGACTCGGTCTTGCCGGCCGGGCTGCAGCTGCCCCGCCCGACGATGTCGTGATCCGTTACCAGTTGGCGGCAGAGTTCGCGGGCACGGAAAAAGCCGGCGGGCGCATTTTCCTGACCCTGATCAACCGTTCGGCACGTCCACTGGCCGATGTCACCGTGCGCCTGGCCGACCCCAGCGTGGGCCGGCTGACCGGTCCCGTGCAGGAAAGCCTCGCCCTGGCAGCCGGTGAAACAAAGCAGGTCGAGGGTGAATTCGTACTCGTCACCCCGGTGCTGAACGGCACACGCCGGCTCGAATGGATCGTCGTCTATACCGACCCGCAGGGTTTCGCACAGCAGAAGGTCGTGCAGGGCGAGCTGCTGCCGAGCGCAACCATGGATGCCGACACGCGCACCGCGGCCCATTGATTCGAGCGTCTTCACCTATTTGGGTGATTCATTTGCAGAAGCGTTGTGGTCTAGTACGACCATAGACGGCTGGCCGTCTGCGAAGAACATTGAACATAAGCCATGGCTAAAGCAAGTCGCCCGACCATTGGGCGGGACGCGCGCGCGTCGAATGATTCGACCCGTGCCAAGCCTGGCAAGACTGCGGGCAATGGGGGTCGCGCGGTGCCAGGGAAGGTGCCGCGCGGCTCTCTCCCCCGCTGGACGTCCTCCGGATTCTCGCCCTTCGCGCGTTCCATCCTCGAAAAAATCGATCGCGGCGTCGTGCTGCTCGATGCCATGGGCGCCGTAATCGACGCGAATTCGATTGCACGCCAGGTGCTCACCAACGGCAACGGCGTGCTGCTCCGCAACGGGCGCTTCTGCTTCGCCGATGCCGAAATCGAAGGCCGCTTCGAACGGTTGCTGAAAGTGGGCGGTAAAGCGAACAGCGCGCCGCGGGTGGTGGCCGCGAGCGTGAAACGTCCCGGTTCAGCCACGTGCCGTGTGCTCGTGTCACCGATCATGATCGAAGACGGCCAGGCGCACTCAGTCGCTTATATCGTCGTCATCTACGCGCCGGCGGAACAGCGCGCCATCACGCATGAAGTGCTGCTCGAGATCTACGGGCTCACGCGGGCTCAGGCCGATGTCGCCCGCCAGCTGTACGCCGGGCTGTCGGTCGAGGAAACCGCGGCTCAACTCCAGCTCTCGCTCAATACGGTTCGCACGCACCTCAAGCAGATCTTCTCGAAGTGCAACGTGCAGTCGCAAGCCGAACTGCTGCACACGCTGGCGCTGGGGCCGCAAAGCTTCTAGCGGCTCAGGGTACGCAACGCAGCTGGCTCGAGCGTGATCACGGCCGGCGTCCGCCCCACGAATTGCCCGTCGGCCTCGAGACCTGCATCGGGTGAGGCATCGATCCGCAGCCGCGACGCGCCCCGCATGCGCACGGCGCGGTCGCGCAGGATGCCTCCGGAATACAGTCGCGCCAGCTTCGGCAGCGCGCGCAGCAGACCCAGCGCTTCGATCGTGACCACGTCGAACAGGCCGTCATCCTGGCGTGCAGTGGGCGCGACGTGCATGCCGCCGCCGCAGTACTGGCCATTGGCCACGAAGGCGAGCAGCCAGCGACCCTCGATCCTGCTGCCGTTGTCAGCGCCTGGCGCATCCAGCAGCGTGAGCCGAAATACCGGTGACCGATAACGGCCGAGTTCTCGCAGCGCGCCGTACAGGTACGCGAAGCGCGAGGGCGTGCGCCCCGACATCCGCTCGATGACGTGCGCGTCGAAGCCCGCTCCGGCCACGTTGATGAACCAGCATGTGTCGCGTGTCGCGCCGGTCGCGTCCAGGAAATCGATGCGGCCCGCGTCGTGCAGGGTGTGGTGCCCCCGCTGAATGGCCGCCGCCAGTGCTGCAGGGCGGCGCGGCATTCCGAGCGAACGGGCCCAATCGTTGCCGGTGCCGAGCGGCAAGGGAATGACTGTCGGCGTGCGCGGCGTAGAGTCGTCTGCAACGGTGGGGTCGTTGCAGCGCTCGCGCATCAGTCCGTTGACCGCGTCGTGCAGCGAACCGTCGCCGCCCGCAACGAGGAACCTGTCCCGCCCCTCACGCCAGGCCGCTGCTGCGATGCGCGCGCCGTCGCCACGGCATCTCGTCCATTCGACGTCGAACTCAATCCCGGCTTGCCGCAGGGCGCGCTCGGTGGTGCGCCAGGCCCGCGTGTCATGGCCTGCACGCCCGGCTGCGGGATTCGCGATGACCAGCCAGGAACGGGTTGCGGGCAGCGATCGATGCTGCGCAAGGGGATGGAAGGAGGCAACCGGGGGGTCGGCTGCGTCGCGCACCGGGTCGCTCAGCGCACGGGCGCCGTGCAGTGGGACTCGATGAATTCCTGCTGCACCTTGAGCTGCTCGCGCGTCGGCCGACGGCCGGGCTCGAGCATGTCGGCAAGCTTGTTGCGCGCGTCGATGCAGACGTCGCCCTTGGCCACCCGCAAGCGCGCGGCCATTTCTTCCTGCTGCCCGCGCGTCACGGAATCCTTGCTGCAATTGCGGTCGGCGGTCTGCTGCAGGCGCCGGAACTCGGCCGGGTCGACGGCTTCGCCGCCCTTGCCCATGCGGTCGATGGCTTCGAGCGCAACGACGCACTCGCGCGTGCGCAGCGACGTCACCATCTCGTCCCGCCGCGCCGACTGCTCGGGCGACGCCGTCGTTGCGACCCGCGTCGCTCCACTGCCGCCACCCGTGCCCGTCCGGCTGCTCGGCGACTTCAGGGACGTGGCGAGCGTGACCCGCTCATAGGCCACGCCCGCTGGCGGCTTGGTCGACGAAAGGTGCGTGATGCCCGTCGCATCGACCCACTTGTAGACGGCCGAAGACGCCGATGCGATGCCGCACGCGCCCAGCAGCCAGAGGGCTGCCAGCGTCGCGCTTGCAGCGGACGCAGGGCGGAAACGGCTTGAGGCTCGGGTCATGGGCGGATTCTACGTGCCGCGACAACCCGGCCAAGTGACGTGCGTCATGATCCGGAAACTCCCCCTGGCTAGTCCCCCGTCCCGGCGGAGGCGTCCGTAGGTCAGCCGTACCGCTTGAGGATCCCCGCGAGCCCAGCCGCGCCCGGGTGCAGCTTCTCGTACGGCTGCTGGTTCAGTGGCACGTCGCTGGTCTTGAGCATCTCATGCATGTCGGGATCGTGACCCGGCGACAGGAAGATCAGGCCCGTCACGTGCTCGCCCTGGCGCAGCTTGGTGCGCAGGTACTCGAAGGCCTTGCCGCGATGGGTCGGGTCGTACTCCTGGTCGAGCTTGCGCAGCAGCAACTGGCTGCCGTCGTGCATTTTCACCGGCAGGGCCTCGCCTGGCGCGTAGGACGCCGTGATTTCCTGGCGCGCCGGGATGTAATCCGTGTGGATCGCTTCCTCGTAATGCTCGCGCGCGAACTCGTAGCTCTTGGTCGAGCCGACGTGATCGTTGAAGGTCACGCACGGCGAGATCACGTCGATCATCGCGAAGCCCTTGTGCGTCAAGCCCGCCTTGATCAGCGGCACCAGCTGTTCACGGTCGCCCGAGAAGCTGCGCGCGATGAACGTGCCGCCGAGACTGAGGGCGGCGAGGCAGGGATCGACCGGTGCCTGCTGGTTTTCCTCGCCCTTCTTCGACTTGGTGCCGATGTCGGCGGACGCCGAGAACTGCCCCTTGGTCAGGCCGTACACGCCGTTGTTCTCGCAGATGTACAGCATGTTCACGTTGCGACGGATCGCGTGCGCGAACTGGCCGAAACCGATCGAGAGCGAATCGCCGTCGCCGGAGACGCCGATGTAGTGCAGGTCCTTGTTCGCGGCGTTCGCACCGGTGGCAATCGACGGCATGCGCCCGTGCACCCCGTTGAAGCCGTGCGCGCCGCTGGCGAAGTAGGCCGTGGTCTTCGAGGAGCAGCCGATGCCCGACAGCTTCGCGAGCTGTTCAGGGCGCAGGCCCAACTCCCAGATCGCCTGGATGATCGAGGCCGTGACCGAGTCGTGACCGCAGCCCGCGCACAGCGTCGACATCGCGCCTTCGTAGTCGCGGCGCGTCAGGCCGAGTGCGTTCTTCGGCAGATCCGGGTGGCGGACTTTCGGTTTGTTGATGAAAGACATTTTAGGGGTTAGGGGATAGGGGTTAGGGGTTAGTCGGAGGCGTGGCGTCGCAGTCCGGTGCAGTGATCACTATTCACTACTTCGCGGCGGCGAGGCTCGCGCGCTTCGCGTCGCCCAGTTCCGCGATCACGGCTTCGACGATCTCCTTCGAGGTCATCGGCAGCCCGCTGTAATGCAGGATGGAGTGCAGCTTCGACTTGGGCACGTCGGTTTCGAGCGTGAGCAGCGAGCGCAGCTGCGCGTCCCGGTTCTGCTCGACCACGAAGATCTTGTCGTGCGACGCCATGAAGGCCTCGACTTCCTTCGTGAAAGGGAAAGCCTTGATGCGCATGTAGTCGATGGGGATGCCACGCTTGGCCAGGATGTCGCGTGCCTCGTTTACGGCGCCGCGGCTGCTGCCGACGGCAACGAGACCGATGTCGCTGGTGCCCGTCGCTTCGATGACCGGTGCCGGCACCAGCGTCTTCGCCTGCTTGAACTTTCGCAGCAGGCGCTCCATGACCACCTGGTACTCCGCGGAATCCTCGGTGTAACCGCCGTACTGGTTGTGGCCCGAGCCGCGGGTGAAGTACGCGCCCTTGGGCGTTACGCCGGGCAGCGTGCGGGCCGGGATGCCGTCGTCATCCTTGTCCAGGTAACGATGGAACTTCGGCAGCGCCTCGATCTCTTCCTTCGTCAGGACCTTGCCGCGGTCCGGACGATACGCGTCGTCCCACTTGAGCTCTGGGCACATCCAGTCGTTCATGCCGATGTCGAGATCCGACATCACGAACACCGGGGTTTGCAGGCGCTCGGCGAGGTCGAACGCCTGCACCATCATGTAGAAGCATTCCTCCGGGTTCGACGGGAACAGCAGCACGTGCTTGGTGTCGCCGTGCGAGGCGTACGCGCACATCAGGATGTCGCACTGCTGGGTGCGTGTCGGCATGCCCGTGGACGGGCCGACGCGCTGCACGTCGACGATGACGGCCGGAACCTCGGCGTAATAGGCGAGCCCGATGAACTCGCTCATCAGCGAAATGCCGGGGCCGCTGGTCGCGGTGAAGGCCCGCGCGCCGTTCCAGTTGGCGCCGAGCACCATGCCGATGGCCGCGAGTTCGTCCTCGGCCTGGATCACCGCGTAGCGGTTTTCCCCGGTGTCCGGGTCGACGCGCACTTTCGCGCAGAACGTCTTGAACGCGTCCATCAACGACGTCGAGGGCGTGATCGGATACCACGGCCCGACCGTCGCGCCGGCATATACGGCGCCGAGGCCGGCGGCCGTGTTGCCGTCGATCATGATGTTGCCCTTGGTCTTGTCCATGCGCTGGATGCGCAGGGGCAGCGGGCAGGGCAGGTGCTGCTTCGCATAGTCGTAGCCGAGCTGCACGGCCTTCATGTTGGCTTCGACCAGCGCCGGCTTCTTCGCGTAGCTCTCGTTCAGCAGCTGGCGGATGACCTCGACGTCGATCTCGAGCAGGGCCGCGAGCAGGCCGAGGTACACGACGTTCTTCATCAGGATGCGGTTGCGCACGCCGACGAAGTTCTCGTTGCACATCTTCGCGAGCGGCGCGCCCAGGATCGTGATGTCGTCGCGCGCGAGCACTGCGGAGCGGGGCCACGTCGAGTCGTAAATCAGGAAGCCGCCCGGGCTGACTTCGCGCACGTCCTTCTGGTACGTCTCGGCGTTCATCGCGACCATGATGTCGACGCGCCCGGAACGGGCGACGTACGCGTCCTTGGTGACGCGGATTTCATACCAGGTCGGCAGGCCCTGGATGTTGGACGGGAAGTAGTTCTTCCCCATGACGGGCACGCCCATCCGGAAGATGGACTTCATCAGCATCGTGTTGGCACTGGCGGAGCCGGTGCCATTCACGTTGGCGAGCTTGATGACGAAGTCGTTTACGCGGTCTTGCGTTGCGTGGGGCTGGGCCATTGGTGGTCGTTCGCGTGGGGCAGGTTGATCGTCGACTTCTGCATGTCCCAGGCCGCCGTGGGGCAGCGCTCGGCGCAGAGTCCGCAGTGCACGCAGAGGTCTTCGTCCTTCACCATGACGCGGCCCGTGTGCTTGAGCGGCGCGGAGACGAAGAGCGGTTCGTGCGGGTGCTTGCGCGGCGCCTTCAGGCGCTGCGACAGCTCGGCTTCCTCGCCGTTCTGGGTGATCGTCAGGCAGTCGGTCGGGCAGATGTCGATGCAGGCGTCGCATTCGATGCACGCCTTGGCCTCGAACACCGTCTGGATGTCGCAGTTGAGGCAGCGCTCGACTTCCTTCGCCGCCTGCTCGGCGTCGAAACCGAGCTCGACCTCGATGCTGATCTTCTTGAAGCGCTCGACCAGGCTCACGTGCGGCACGAGCCGCCGCTCGACCGGGTTGTAGTCGTTCTTGTACGACCACTCGTGCAGGCCCATCTTGCGCGACGAGAGGTTCAGCGTGGGCGGCAGGCGGTTCGTGACCGGCTGGTCGCTGGCAGTGGTTGTGGATCGAGATGGCGGCCTGGTGGCCGTGCTCGACGGCCCAGATGATGTTCTTCGGGCCGAAAGCGGCGTCGCCGCCGAAGAACACCTCGGGACGCGTCGACTGGTGCGTCTTCACGTCGACGACCGGCACGTGCCACTTGTCGAACTCGATCCCGAGGTCGTTCTCGATCCAGGGGAACGCGTTTTCCTGGCCGATCGCCAGGATCACGTCGTCCGCGGCGATGAACGTCTCGCCCGTGACGCGCTCGGCCGTGATGCGGCCCCTGGCGTCGAAGTCGTATTCCATCTGCTCGAACAGCATGCCCTTGAGCTTGCCGTTCTCGACCACGAACGCCTTCGGCGAGTGGTTGACGACGATGTCGACGTTCTCGCTCTCGGCGTCCTCGAGCTCCCACTCCGAGGCCTTGAAGAACTGGCGCGGCTTGCGCGCCATGACCTTCACTTCGCTTCGCGCCGAGGCGCAGCGAGGAGCGGCAGCAGTCCATGGCGGTGTTGCCGACGCCGATGATCAGCACCTTCTCGCCGATCTTGTCGAGGTGCTTGAACGCCACCGACTCGAGCCAGTTGATGCCGATGTGGATGTTGGCGCCGCCTTCGGCGCGGCCGGGGAGCTTGAGCTCCTTGCCCTTGGGCGCGCCGCTGCCGACGAACACCGCGTCGAAACCGCCCGTCTCGAGCAGCTTGCGCATGCTGTCGATGCGCGAGTTGTAGCGGATCTGCGCGCCCATCTGCTCGATGTAGCCGATTTCTTCGGCCAGCACCGTTTCCGGCAGGCGGAACGCCGGGATGTTCGTGCGCATCAGGCCGCCCGGCTTGTCCCACTGCTCGAAGATCACGACTTCGTAGCCGAGCGGCAGCAGGTCGTTGGCGACCGTGAGCGAGGCGGGGCCCGCGCCGATGCAGGCCACCTTCTTGCCGTTCTTCTGCGCAGGGATCACCGGCAACCGGGACGAGATGTCGTCCTTGTGGTCCGCGGCCACGCGCTTCAGGCGGCAGATCGCGACCGGCTTGTCCTCGACCCGCCCGCGCCGGCAGGCCGGCTCGCAGGGACGGTCGCAGACGCGGCCCAGGATGCCCGGGAACACGTTGGACTCGCGGTTGACGATGTAGGCGTCGGAAAACTGCCCGAGTGCGATGAGGCGGATGTACTCGGGGACGTCGGTGTGGGCCGGGCAGGCCCACTGGCAATCCACTACCCGGTGAAAGTAGTCCGGATTGGCCGTATCGGTCGGCGGGACGGTCACGTAGAACCCTGTATTCCTGAGACGGAACGCGACTTTAGCCGTTCTGCGAGGGCGCGCAACCCGCATTTCCGCGTGGCCGGTGCCACGCCGTCAGGCGCGCATCCTGCGCCAACCTGGTTCCATCCATGCCAAAGCCTGTTGCGCAAGCGGCCCGGCAGGGTTTAGCTTCAAAACGTGACCCGATTCACGTGTATTAGCGATTAGACCTGATGCCTGCGCGGTGCCCCTGGCGGTCTGATGGTGCCCATGCAACGGGCCGGTCCGCGCGGGCGGTCCCCCGGTCCGAGTCGGCGGTGATCATGCGATCCCTATGGCTGGCCCTGGCTCTCATCGCGACGCTCCCCCTGGACGCCGCGCGGGCAGACTCGGCGACGGCCCTGCTGCAGGTTTCGGCGCAGGTACTGCCCCATGTTCGCCTGCAGTCCGATGACTCGCCGGTAGCCATCTCCGCGGCGGACATCCAACGTGGCTACCGGGACGTTTCCCGGCGCTACACGGTCGTCACGAACGAACCCGAGCGCCTGGTCCTGCAGCTCAATCCGCGCGTCGGTCTCACGGACCGGGTCGATATCGCGGGTTTGCAGGCTCCGCTGCAGATGGCCGAGTCGAGCCTCGAGGTTGCGCAGCCGCACGCACGCAATTTCACCCTGAGCTACCGGCTCTGGCTGAGTGCAGGCGCAAGCCCTGGCGAGTACGCGCTGCCGGTGCAGGTCGCTGCACTGATTCGCTGAGTCAGAAGACCAGCGTCAGGACCATCGTGTCGTTGTAGGTGCCCGGCGCCGCGTCCTGCAATTGCGGGATGCGGCCGTAAACACTGTGCACGAACGTCTTGGTGCCGTTGCCCACGCCGGGGCCTACGGTCATCGACCCCGACGCAATCACCGTACCGCCCGCGCCGTTGCCCCAGACCTGGGTGCGGGCCGGATCCGTGAACACGTTGTACCCGAGGCGTGCCGCCCCGGCGCCCATTGCGCGTGTGGCCGCACTGGTTCCAGACAGGCCGTTCGAGAGGCTCACCGAGTAACTGACGCGTTCCGCGCCGCCCGAGACGTGGCGGCACGTGACGGTGACCGTGCCCACGGAGTCGTCAGCCAGAGTGGCGGCCGGGTCGTATGCGCCGAAGTTCAGGCTGACGGCCGCGATGGCGCAGTCCGCAGCCGCATGCGACTTGCCCGCGGCGGCGCAAAGCAAAAGGGCGAACGCGGCCATGAGCCACGTCCGCCGTCGCAGGATCCTGCCGCTCGAGTCCGTCGGTGAGGCGCGCGCTATTTGCACGGCACGTTCCCCAGGTCGGGCACCGGGTCGTTGCCGGCGGGACGGCGCGCTTCAAACGAGCACTGGCCGCCCTGCCAGGAGACCCGCACGCGGGTCGCCTCGCGCAATCCTTCCACGTACAGCAGACCGTCGAGCGCGACCGGGAAGGCCGCAGCGCCCAGATCGGCACTGGCGCCGGCAGGCACCGGTTCCCCGTTCGCCTGCACGACCCGCATGGTCGCGGCCAGGGCCCGTTCCACGGGAAAGCGCACCAGGGCGCCGCTGCGATACGCCGGAGTCACGCCGATCACCGATTGCGACAGGCTGCCGTCCATGGGCACCTGGGTCGGGTCGACGCTGATCTCGTTGCGCTGGTACGGCCGCAGTGCTTCGATCAGCACGCGGCCATGCTTGTCGGTGCGGCCGACCGGCTGGTTGTCTGCATAGACGGTCAGTCCCGCGTAGTCCGCCACCTGCACCACCGCGAAACTCTCGTTCAACTGCCGCGCCGGCATCACGCCCGCGGCGGTGATCGCGAGTCCACCGGTGGCGCCGACGCGCACGCCGGAGTCGCCGTTGCGACGCGAGTAGTCGACCGATGCAGTTCCTGCGCTGCCCTGGTAAGCGACGTAGGCGTCCTGCTCGTCCGCCGTCGACAGCGCCATCCGGTAACCGAGGCCGGTGCCCGCCGGCAGGTCCCGCTGCAACGTGACGTTGCCCTGGAAGCCGCCACCGAAGTCTTCGCGCGCGGACGATTGCTGCAGCGACGTGCTCACCGTACGGCGGTCACCGAGCGAGAGCGTCCACGTCAGCAGCACGTTGGTATCGCTTGCGGTCGCCGTGGTGTGCGACGCGTACAGGCCGAGATACCCGAGCATGCCGAGGGCGACGGAGTAATTGACGCCCACGGTCTTGACCGTTTCGCTGTCGTAGTAGCTTTGCAGGCCGTAGGCGACCTGCGCGTTGCCATAGGCGCCGAAATTGAAGCCGAGGCCGCCGAACGTCCGCTGGCGGGGCGTGTAGGGCAGCCCGGCCATGCCGGTCTGCACGAACGAGCGACTCGCATACTGGGTCTGCGCGAAGACGCTGAAGCGCTGGCCGCTGTGTTCGACGCCCACCCCGGACAGGAACCCGGCGCCCTCGTCGTCGCCGCCCGCCGCGAGTTGCGCGGTCAGGATGCCGACGTAGCCCGCCTGCCAGGCGGCGTCGGCGCCGAGCGCATAGATGCCGTTGGCCTGCGCTTCGGCGCGGGTGCCCGCGGTCAGCGTGTCGGTCAGGCCGCGGCGATACGAAGCGACGCCGATCAGGTCGCCGTAGCCGAAGCTGCGCGAGCCGTAGTCTTCGCGCACGCTGCCGAGTTCGACCGAGTACTCGGCCAGGTCCTCGCGCAGCAGCGAGGTGCCCGAGTAGTAAGGCTGGGTCAGCACCTGCTGGCGCCCGAGTGCGTCCGTGATCACGACCTGCAGTTGCCCACCGCCGGTCAGCACCGGCAGCCGGTCGATCGAGAAAGGGCCCGGCGGCACCTGTTCGCTGGCGATCGGCCGGCCGTTCACGAAGACGTCCACCGTGGAGGGCACGACGGCCTCGCCCTGGGCCGCGAGCAGCGGTGTCGTGACGAGCATCGGCTGGGTGCTGAAGTTCGTGCCGAACTGCAGGCCGCCGAAGCGCACGGCGCGGCCCCACGGCCCCGGCGTGGAAATCGAGTCGCCCACGCGCAGCGTCGCCATGCGGTCGGGAAAATCGCGGGTCCAGGTCGAATCGAGGCGGGCGACGTCGCCGAGATCTTCGCCGTAGCGCGCGACCATCGTGTTGGTCAGCACGCCCTGGTTGCCGAACAGGCCCAGTTCCACGAAGCCGCCGCCCTGCCTGCGGCCGTTCACCTGCTCGGCCGAGACGTCATAGTTGATGAAGCCGCCCGGTCCCGTGCGCGTCGCGCGCGGCGCGTCCGCTGCCGTGGTGGCGCGCTGCGTGGGCAAGAACGCTTTCGCGGGCAGCGTGACGTGGCCGGTCATCGTGGATTCGTCGAATGCCACCACGGCGTCCATTTCCGGGCCGAGGCGGTAGTAGCGCTCGCCATTCACGAGCCTGACGCCGCGCGACGGCGCCTTGAGCCGCAGGTCGGGCAGGTCTGCAGCGCGCAGCAGCAACGTGCCGTCGACGTCGCGCCGCACGACCAGGGTCGTGGCCGCAGGTTGCTGGTTGATGTGCAGTTCGACGATCGCTTCCGCGAACGGTTCGGCGGCTGACGCCTCAGGGCCTTGCGCGGCCAGCGCGTGCGTCCCGGCTGACAGCAGCAGGATCGCGGCGATGCAACTGCGCAGGCGCACGGCTCAATCCGCCGTGAGCGCCAACTCCGTCGCGAACGAGCCTCGATCGGTGGTTCCCTCCAACCGATACGGACCAGCCATCCCGGGGCTGGCCGTGGACTGCGCATTCGGACGGATGTTGTTCTTGTCGTCGAATGACCACTGGCGGACCGCACCGGCCAGCACGTAGCTGAGCGTCGGCTGCTCGAGCACCGTCGTGGTGCCGTCGGCGGTCTTCAAGGAAAAGCGGAGGATGCGTTCGTGAGCTTCGCCGTCGTTGCGTGCAGTGACGGACAGGTTGCCGTCCGCGCCGCGCGTGGCGGCCCACGTCAACTGCGGTTCTGCAGGCGCGGTCGGCGCCACGAAGATCGGTACGCTCAACTTGAGCGCGACCTGCAGCCCGGTGAAATCCGGGCTGGCCGCCTGCGGCACTTCCTGCACGATCAGGCGATACGAAAGCTCGCGCGTCGGATCGACGCTGCGACGGAGCGCCACGCGGATCAACTGCGAGCCACCCGGCTGCAGCGTGAACACCGCCGGCGAAATCAGCAGGTCGCGGGAAGGGCTCAAGGCATCCTGCCCGCCCTCCTGCGACCACCCCAATCCCTGGGTCTGGATCACGACCGGCGTGGCGTCCTCGTTGCGGACGGTGAGGGCAGCCGTGCCCGCCGTCGCGGCGAAGTCCACTCGCAGGGGCGAGATGGAGAACGAACCCGCCACGGCCGGCGCCGACAGCGCAAACAACGCTGCCAGGCCGGCCACTGCGGGTAGGAACTTGCTCGCCAGCACGATACGGCTCAGTACGTGACCGTGACCGTGATCGTGTCGGTGTAGTTGCCCGACGGCGCGCCCTGGTTGAACGCGTTGTCCGGCAGCTCGCCGAACACGGTGTGCGTCTGCGCGTTGGCTGCACGCCATGCCCGCACCCAGTGCCCGGGACCGTGCCGGTGCCGAGCGTGCCGTCACCCCAGATCGTGGTCGCCGCCACCGTCGTGAACAGGTTGTACTGCAGCTTGTTGGCGCCGTTGCCGCTCAGCAGGCGCTGCGCGAACGTGCCGCCGCCCGAGCTCAGCGACACTGCGTACGTCGTCCCGTTCGAGCAGCGGACGGTGATGTCCGAGGTGCCGGTCTTCGCCGCCGTGCCGTCGTAGCCGCCGAAGGCCAGCGCCTGCGCGCTCACCAGGCAGTTCGGGTTGACGACGGCGCTGACGCCGAACGTCGTCGTCTTCGTTGCCGCGCCGGCCGTGCCCGACGCAACCAGGAGGGCGCCCGCAACGGCGACCATCAGATTGTTCCTACGCATGAATCGTCCTTTGTGTTGCTTCTGCACGACCGGGTGTCGTGTAGGCGGCGATTCTTCCGATCTGAAAGCGCGCAAACCGTGATGCGGCTACCGTTTTAGGCAAGCCGGTTCAATTCGGTTGCTTTCGAGTGCGCCAACGCTCAGGTTTGTTGCGCGCCGGCCGTTGATGCGGCGCATGCAGGAGCCACCGAAACGTGCGCCGCCTCACACTTCGGCGGCGAGACGGAACTCCGGGCTGCCGTAGTGCACGTAATCGGCCCAGTCGATGCTTCGCATTTGCTGCAGTTGTTGCCTTCCCGCAAGAACCGCGTCACCCAGCCGGGCGCCCCGCAGCAGCGCTGCGTACAGCTGGTTGGAAAAAGCAAATGCCGCCTCGTCGCCCACGGGCCAGTGCGTGCCGACGAAATTGGCGACGCCGCCTGCAAGCAGGCCTTCCGCAATGCCGGTCATGCTGCGCCGGACGCCGAATCCGCGCGCAGCGGGTCGTGCATGCGCAGGCTTGCGCACGCGAGCCGCTTCGCAGGCGTTGCAGAAGACCAGCGCGGGCAGCACGCTGATGTTCGCCAGGTGATCGGCGCGCAGCACTTCCTTGCCTGCGCACACCAGCCCGCCCTGCTCGGGCTGGCGCGCATCGAAAAACGCATGACCCGCGAAATGCAGGACGTCGAACCCGCCGGTGCCGAGCGCGGCGAGCACGCGCTCGCGCGTCGCGTCGCGCCCGGCGAGCAGGTCGAACGTGACCTTGCTGCGGGCAAACAACTGCTGCAGCGCTGCGCCTTCGGCGGCAGCACCCGGCAGGTCGCCGGTGGGATCGACGATCAGCAGCACGCGCAGTGCAGTCGCGGCCTCCCGCTCGTCGCGCCAGCGTGCCACGGTCAGCGTATCGCTCGCGTAGCGGCGACTGAGTCCCCCTGCGAGTGCGGGATGCACGGTGCCGATGCGCAGCACCTCCCACGGCACGCGTGATGCCTCGCGGTCATGCACGATGACGAGCGGCCGCGACTGCATCGCTGCGAGGCCATCGCGGACCGTCGCCGGCAGCAGCGACGCGGCGAGTCCACTGCCGATGCGCGCCAGGTCGCGGCTGGAGGCCGCGCCGGCCTCGAGGGGTTCCACCTGCTGCAGCAACGTTGCGCGCCGCAACGTGACGGTGCCGCTGAGCACGGCCGCCTTGGCCCCCGCAGTGAGCAACGCGGAGCGGCATTCCAGGTCGCTCCGACCGGCGGCCTGCATCGAAACGAGCAGGTACGCCGGATCGTGGGTGGCGGGCTGCCGTGCCCTGCGCCGCACGTCTCGCGCGGCCGGGGCCTGTGTGGCTGCGGTGTCCACTTCGTCCACGAGTACGGCGAGCGTATCGCTCTGCAGCTTGGCCGCGAGTGCGCGCGCGGAGCGCACCAGCGCGGCGTATTTGCGCGCGTCGATCTCGCAGATCGATATGCGGCGAATGACCCGCTCCGGATCGGCATGCTCGACCCCGGCTACGAACCCTCGCAACTGCTGCTCGAGCGCCATCGCGACGGGCATGCCCGACCCAGCGCCGAACAGCACCGTGGCGAAGTCTTCCACCTGTGCCCGGGCGAAGGAGCGAACGACGTTCTCGGCGACGAAGGCCGGAGCCTCCGTGCCGAAGTCGTCGAAATCGCCGAGGCCCGCGAACAGCACGAACTCCGCCAGCAGGCGGCTGCGCGCCACCGGCAGCACGAACACCTGGCCGAGCTGCGCGGCGAACATGCGTCGCAGCGTGAACTCGCGGATCGTGCCGCCGAGTGCCGCGTCCACGGCCGCCGCGGGACCCGCCGGGTCGACGTTACGGAACACGCCCAGCACCAGCGCCCGTGCGCTCGCCTCGGCAATGCTGCCGTGCACGAGACGGATCTCGAGTGTGCGTCGCGACGGTGCCGCCGTGCCCCTGGCGGCTGGAGCAGACTGTGCAGCCGCGCGCTCGAGCGCAGCGGGTTCGACCGCCCCGTGAAACTCCGGCGACACCACCGGCTCGAGCAGGCGACGCCGTGCATCGGGCGACAATTGCTGCCAGCGGACCTTGTGCGGTGCCACGCGCCGCAACGCGGCTTCACTCACGCGGCGCGACTCGACCAGACCCGTGCGCGATGCCGACGCCGCCAGGCGCTTCGTCGTGCCGGTGCGCAGCAGGTCGACCACTGCACCGATCAGACGGCCGTTGTTGGGCAGGCCGCCATGCTTCTCGCCGAGGTACCAGGCTCGTTCGCCGGGTCGGACGGCAAGCGACAGCGGGACGGTGCCGTCGCCTTGTGCCGAGATGCCGAAGTCGAATGCGCTGCCCGTCGACTGCAGCGACGTCACGGTCTCCTGGCGCACACCGGCAATGTGCAGGCAGCGTTCGTCGATTCCCGGCCACTGCGCACGCTCGTTGCGGGCTGCGGCGAGCAGCGCTGGCGCAGGACGCAAATCGTCGTCAGGCCAGGCCGCGGCGTCGAACAGGTCGAGGCCATCGGCCAGCGACGGCTCCGGCAGCAACTCGTGCAGCGACGGCAAGGTTCGAAAGACGATGCGTGCGAGATCCTCCGCTGAATGCCGGCGATCGATCGCGGCCAGCTTCCGCACCGACGGGTATACGCCGCGCAGCGCCAGCACCGGCGCGAACGAGCCGTGATTCGGAGCACCCAGCTGCACGACCCGGGTGATCCGGTCGGAACGCTGGCGCCCCAGCGCAACCCGCGCGACGACGCCGCCCATGCTGTGACCCACCAGCATGACGCTGGCGGGTTCGTCGTCCGAGTCGATGCGCTCGTTCAGCTCGCGGGCCAGGTCGCCGACGCTGCGCCGCCAGTCGTAGGGATGGGTGAGCACGTCGAAACCGGCGATGCGCAGCGACAACTTCAGCTTGAGCGTGTTGAGCAGCATCACGCCCAGCGCGACCAGCCTGGCACCCGCGGGCAGCGCGAGCCGAGTGAGATGGCCGGCCGCGATCTCCAGCAGGTCGATCCAGAGGACGTCGTCCAGCAACAGTCCCCGCGAACCCAGCCGCGAGCCCATGAGTCCTGGCAGCAGGTAGACGCGGGGGCCGCGTGGCCTGCGCGTTGCCGCCGCGCGCCGCGCCAGCGAGCTCAGTTCGCGATAGCCCTGTTCACCGAACAACGCGCTCAGTTCGGCGCGTCGCTCGCCGCTGGCCAGCAGCCGCTCGATGTCCTCGTCGTGCAGGCGATGAACGGGCAGCGCAAGTGCGGGAGTGGTCAACGCAACGACGTCCTGTCGCCAGCGGCGTCAGTCAGTGCGGCGTCGCGGGCGAATCGCCCGGAGGCCGCACGTCGACGCTGATCGTGCGCTTCCCTGCCTGCGCGAACTGCAGCGTCAAGGCAATTCGCTCGCCCGCGACCAGCGGTTGCGTCAGGCCCATCAGCATCAGGTGCGTTCCCTGCGGTGCCAGGACCACGACCGCGCGTGCCGGGACATCGACGCCGGCGATCTCGCGCATGCGCATCATGCCGTCCACGGTGGTCACTTCGTGGATCTGCGTCATCGCGGCGCGGGGAGTGGTCGCGGCGACGAGCCGGTCGGCCGCAGCGCCGCCTTGCAGCGTCAGGTACATCGCGCCGACGGTCATGCCCGGCGCAGTTGCGCGGGCCCAGGCGCCATGGACGGTGATGGTGTCGGCCGGCGGCTCGCCGGCCACGAGGGGTTCCCACGCGGCGCACAGCAGGACGGACGCCGCCACGAAGTGCAGCCAGCGGTTCATTTGCGGGTTCCGTCTTTCATGGTTGCGCGGATCGTTGCGGCGATCGCCTCGATGGCGGGAGTGCGCGTCGTCGACTTGCGCCACACTGCGCCGATCGAACGCCCTGGGGCGGGCCGCACGAACGGCTTCACGCGCAGGCCGCGCGCGGTGCCCACTGAAGTTTCCGCAGCGAGTTCCGGCAGCAGCGTGATGCCGTGCCCGGCTGCGACCATCTGCCGCAGCGTCTCGAGGCTGGTCGCGCGATAGTCCTGTTCTTCGCTCACACGGATGCGGCTGCACACTTCGAGCGCCTGGTCGCGCAGGCAATGCCCGTCCTCGAGCAGCAGCAGCGTTTCGCCGCGCATGTCGTCCACCTTGACGCGCTCGCGCTCCGCGAGCGGATGCGAGGCGGGCACGGCCAGCATGAACGGCTCGTCGTAGAGCGGGGCGGCTTCGAGCCCGTCCATGACGACGGGCAGCGCGAGGATGCCGACGTCGATCTCGCCGGCGCGCAGGCGCTCGAGCAACTGCTCCGTCTGGTACTCGTAGAGCATGAGCTTGAGCCGCGGGAGCTCGCGGCGCAGCCGGCCGACCACGTGCGGCAGCAGGTAGGGCCCCACCGTCGGGATCAAGGCGAGCTTGAGCGGACCCGCGAGCGGGTCGCGGTCGGTCTTCGCCAGTTCGACGATGGCGTCCGCTTCCTGCAGCAGCAAACGGGCACGCTGCACGATCTTCTCACCCGTCGCAGTCAACGCCACCCGTTTGGGCTGCCGCTCGACCAGCGGCACGCCCAGGTATTCCTCCAGCTTGCGGACCTGGGCCGAAAGGGTCGGCTGGCTGACGAAGCAGCGCTCGGCCGCCTTGCCGAAGTGACGCTCATCGGCCAGCGCAACGAGGTACCGGAGGTCGCGCAGGTTCATGGTCAAATAATAGCCGTTGCCTATCGCTGGGTGCAAAGCCATCAGGCCGGTGAATCGCCTATACTTGCGCCCATGACTCCACGGTCCACGAGGCTTTCATCCGGCGTCGTGGTCGTCCGCCGCGCAGGCGACGACTGGCTCTACCTTTTGCTGCGCGCGTTCAACCACTGGGATTTCCCCAAGGGCATGGTCGAGGAGGGCGAGGAGCCGCTGGCTGCCGCCATCCGCGAGGTGCGCGAGGAATCGACGATCGAGGACCTCGAATTCGCGTGGGGCGAGGACTCGACTCAGACCGGTCCGTACAGCGGCGGCAAGGTCGCGCGCTATTACCTCGCCGCAACCCGCACCGAAGCGGTGACGCTGCCGTTCAATCCGCTGATCGGCCGCCCCGAGCACAGCGAATACCGCTGGGTCGATTTCGACGAGGCGTTCGAGCTGGTCTCACCGCGCGTGAAACCCGTGCTGCGCTGGGCCGCCCAGGCGCTCGCGCGCGGCTAGTCCGCTCCGCCGCGCGTCAGACGACGCGGCCGCGATGGCCGCCGCGCAGGAAATCCTCGACGTTCGCCGCCATTTCGTCGAGGCAGCGCTGGCGCGCCTCGCGGGCGGCCCAGGCGATGTGCGGCGTCACGATCAGGTTCGGAATGTCGCCCGCCAGCAGGGGATTGCCGTCCACCGGCGGCTCCTGCGGCAGCACGTCGATCGCGGCTCCGCCGAGCCGGCCTGCCCGCAAGGCGTCAGCGAGCGCCTGCGAGTCGACCAGTCCGCCACGGGCCGTGTTGATCAGCAGGGCGTCGCGGCGCATGCGTGCGAATTCAGGCGCGCCGAGCAGGCCCTGCGTCTGTGGCGTCAGCGGGCAATGCAGGCTCAGCACGTCGACGAGCGGCAACATTTCATCCAGGTCATGACGACCTGCGTGACGCTCGCCGCCCGGACGATTGGCGATCAGCACTTCCATCCCCAGCGCGAGGTTGGCCGCACGCGCCACGCCGCGGCCCAGCGCGCCGTGGCCCACGATGCCCAGGCGACGGCCCGCAAGCTCGCGGATCGGGTAGTCGAGCAGGCAGAACTGGTCGCCGCGCGCCCACGCGCCGGAGCGCACCAGCGCGTCGTATTCGCGGAGCCTTTGCGTCAAAAGCAGCATCGTGCCGAGCACGTGCTGCACGACGGAGGCAGTGCAGTAATCCCGCAGGTTGCATACGGCTACACCCCGCTCGCGGGCAGCGGCGAGGTCCACGTTGTTGGTGCCCGTCGCCGCGAGCACGATCAGCCTGAGGTCCGGCGAACTTGCGATCGTCTCGCCCGTGATACGCAGCTTGTTGAGCGCCACCACGCCGGCACCGGCGATGGCGGCCGGCACGTCGGCCTGCGGCGTGTTGTCGAGCAGCGCGAGGCCCGGCATGACCTGCTGCAGCCGCGAGGGATCGAGATCGCCGCTGCAACTGACGGTCGCGTAATCGAGGAAGACGGCTCGCATCGGGGGCTCGCTGACAATCGACGGCTGCAGAACGTAGCATTCCGGCATGCGCAGGTCTCCCGGAAAATTGCCGCCGCCCGCCCAGGCGCCCATCCGCAGCGGGGCTGAGGCCGTCGCCGCTATGGGGGGCGTTCGCGGCCGCGCTCGACGCGCGCGACGGCGTGGCCGGCGCGCAGGCGATTCACGAACTGTGGCTGCGCGGTGAAATGGGCGCCAACATCGAGCGCGCGCTGGAGCAACTCTGGGCCGCCGCGGCACCCACGGTGCCCGACTGGTTGCCCATGCGTCATGTGCAATGGCTGCCGCTTGCATACGAAGTCACTGCACGCTTCATTCCGCGGCAGCGCGGTCGCTCCAACATTTATCTCGTCTTGCTCGACTACAGCGACAGCCGCGCCGAGCCGTACGGCGTCTACGTGGGCATGACCCGCTACTACGCCCGAGCAGCGGTTCGAGCAGCACAAGGCGGGGATCCGCGCGGCGGGCAGCGTCCTGCGACGGGGCCTCGAAGTGCTCGCTGGCCCGACGTTGCATCTGCAGGGGATATCGCGCACCGAAGCGGTGCGCATCGAGGAAGAGCTGGCGCTGGCCTTGCGCGCGCAGGATTGTTCGTGCAAGGCGGGCATTGAAGCGCAGCGCGCGATCGAGCGCGAACGCCACGCATTGATCGTGCATTGACGCGATCCGCAACGGGTTTTCCGCGATTGTTGCACCTGGCGCGGACAGGCAGCCTTGTCGCGTCCTTCGCAGCGAGCATCGCGCAGAAAGTGAATCCTCCGCCGACCGAACTCACCGGCTTCGACCAAGTCGTCGACGCCGCGATCGCGCATTGGGGCGACCAACCCACCCGCCTGTTGCAGGTGCTGCGCGAACTGCAGGAACACTGCAACTATCTCCCCGCGAGCGCGCTCGAACGCATCGCGCAGCGACTGGGCCTGCCGTTGTCACAAGTGCGCGGTGTCGCGGCCTTCTATGATTTCCTGTCGCTCGAACCGACCGGCGCCTACCGCGTGCTGTTCTCGGACGACGTGACCGATCGCATGCAGGGCAGCACCGAGCTCATGCAGCGGATGTGCCACCGGCTCTGGGCCGAACCCGGCAAGGTCACGCAGGACGGGCTCGTCAGCGTCGGCCACGCGTCGTTCCTGGGGTTGCCGGACCAGGGGCCCTCGCTGCTGGTGAACGGACGGCCCGTGCCGCGTCTCGATGCCCAGCGTATCGACACGCTTTGCGGCCTGATCCTCGCGCGGCGTCCGCTCGACGAGTGGCCTGCCGACCTGTTCACCGTCCATACGACGGTGCGCAAGCGCGGACCGCTGCTGTCCGACCGCATTGCAGCCCGGTGACGCGCTGCGGGCGGCGTTCGCACGTGCCGACGCCAACGGCAACGTGGCGCAACCCGTGCTCGACGAGATCAAGCGCGCCAACCTGCTGGGACGCGGCGGCGCGGGTTTCACCACGGGCGTCAAATGGGAGAGCTGCAGCAGGATGGCGGCGCAGCCTCGAGTCGTCGTCTGCAATGCCGACGAAGGCGAGCCCGGCACGTTCAAGGACAGGGAGCTGCTGACCTCGCAGGCGGACCTGGTCTGCGAAGGCATGACGGTCGCTGCGCTGGGCATCGGCGCCTCGCTCGGGTTCATCTACCTGCGCGGCGAGTATCGCTACCTGCTCGAATCGCTGCTTGCCGTGTTGGCGCGCCGGCGCGAGCTAGGGTTGCTGGGCACGTCGATCGGTGGTCGCGCGGGCTTCGACTTCGACATCGAGATCCACGTCGGGGCAGGCTCGTACGTTTGCGGCGAAGCCTCGGCGCTGGTCGAGTCGCTGGAAGGCAAGCGCGGAATTCCGCGCAACCGTCCGCCACGGCTCGCCGAGAAGGGCTACCTGGGCCTGCCGACGATCGTGAACAACGTCGAGACGTACTGCGCTGCGGCGCTGATCGTGCTGCACGGCGCGGACTGGTTCCGCAGCGTGGGCACCGCGAAGTCGTCGGGCACCAAGCTGCTCTCGGTCTCCGGCGATTGCGAACGACCCGGCGTGTACGAGTACCCGTTCGGCGTCACTGTGCGGCGAGGTGCTCGACGGATTGCGGGGCGCAGCGCACGCATCGCCGTGCAGTGCGGCGGTCCATCGGGCACCTGCCTCGACCAGGACGAGTTTCACCGCCGCATCGCGTTCGAGGACCTCGAGACCGGCGGCGCCTTCATCGTCTTCGACGAAGGCCGCGACATGTTCGAGGTCGCGCGCCATTTTGCGCATTTTTTTGCGGGCGAGAGCTGCGGCTTCTGCACGCCATGCCGCGTGGGCACGTCGCTGCTCGCGCGCATCATGGATCGCATCAGCGAAGGCAAGGGGTCGGAGCACGACCTGCAGGCGATGGCGGAGTTGCAGCGCCTGCTGCACAGCGCCAGCCATTGCGGACTGGGCGAGTCCGCCGGGCGGCCCGATCGCACACACGCTGCAACGGTTCCGGCCGGCCTACGAGCGACGGTTGCTTGCCCATGGCGTCGAACCGGCATTCGACCTGGACGGCGCGCTAGCCCGCGCGCGGCAGCATGACCGGCCGCGACGATCCCGGCGCACACCTCGGAGACCACGCGTGAGCGCACCTGCCACGTTCCAGCTCGACGGCGAGGCCGTCGCCGTTCGAGCCGGGACAGACCATCCTGCAGGCGGCGCTCGCCGCCGGCAGGCACATTCCGCACCTGTGCTATCACCCTGAGTTCCGGCCGCACGGCAGCTGCAAGCTCTGCACCGTCAAGCTCAACGGTCATTCCGCGACCTCGTGCACGACGCCGGCTCGCGCCGGCATGGAGGTTTCCAGCGAGACCCGGGAACTCAACGACGAGCGACGGATGCTGGTGCAACTGCTCTTCGTGGAGGGCAACCATTTCTGCCCGTCGTGCGAGAAAAGCGGCAACTGCAAGCTGCAGGCCATCGCCTACGACCTTGGCATGACGTCGCCGCGGTTCGATCACTTCTACCCCGACCGCCCCGTGGACGCGTCCCATCCCGAGATCCTGCTCGACTTCAACCGTTGCATCCTCTGCGAGTTGTGCGTGCGCGCCTCGGCCGAAGTCGACGGCAAGGACGTGTTCGCGCTCGCGGGGCGCGGCATGTCCAAGCACCTGGTCGTGAACTCCGTGTCTGGCCTGCTGGGCGACAGCGCAGTGAGCGCGTCCGACAAGGCGATGGACGTCTGCCCGGTGGGCGTGATCCTGCGCAAGCGCGTCGGCTTCGCCGTGCCGATCGGCGAGCGCCGCTTCGACGACACGCCGATCAGCACAGTCGCCGCTGAGTACGCGCCGCGCGTGCCGGAACGAACGCCATGAACGACGTCACCCGCCGCAAGCTGAAAGTCGCGACCACGTCGCTTGCAGGCTGCTTCGGCTGCCACATGTCGCTGCTCGACATCGACGAGCGCCTGTTTCCGCTGCTCGAGCGCGTCGAGTTCGATCGCTCGCCGTTCACCGACATCAAGCAGTGCGGGCCCTGCGACATCGGCTTCATCGAGGGCGGCATCTGCAACGCCGAGAACGTGCACGTGCTGCGCGAGTTCCGCGCCAACTGCAAGATCCTGATCGCGGTGGGCGCGTGTGCGCTGAACGGCGGCCTGCCGGCGCAACGCAACCATCTCGACCTCGGGCAGTGCCTGCAGGAAATCTACCTGACCGACCCGGGCGTCGGCCGCGGCATGATTCCGAACGATCCCGAACTGCCGTTGCCGCTCGACAAGGTGCATCCGCTGCACGAGGTCGTGAAGGTGGATTATTTCATCCCGGGTTGCCCGCCGTCGGCGGACGCGATCTGGAAAGTCCTTACCGATCTCATCGATGGGCGCACGCCGCGACTCGGCCCGTCCCTCATCCGTTACGACTGAGCGCGCCATGAACCAACCCTCGCTGGAAAACGCTGCCCATCCCGAGAAACTCCGGCGCATCGTGATCGAGCCGCTGTCGCGCGTGGAAGGCCACGGCAAGGTGACCCTGTTGCTGGACGAGCAAGGCCACGTCGAGCAGGCGCGGCTGCACATCGTCGAGTTTCGCGCCTTCGAAAAGTTCATCCAGGGCCGCCCGTACTGGGAAGTGCCGGTGATGGTGCAACGCCTGTGCGGCATCTGCCCGGTCAGTCACAACCTGGCGGCGTGCAAGGCGCTCGACCAGGTGCTGGGCGCCGTGGTCACGCCGACTGCCGAGAAGATGCGGCGGCTCATGCATTACGGCCAGATCCTGCAGTCCCATGCCCTGCATTTCTTCCACCTGTCGTCGCCCGACCTGCTGTTCGGTTTCGACTCCGACGCCGCCCGCCGCAACATCGTCGGGGTGGCGGAGGCGTTCCCGGAGATCGCCCGGCAGGGCGTGCTGCTGCGCAGGTTCGGCCAGGAAGTGATCCGTCACACCGCCGGCAAGCGCATCCACGGCACGGGCTCGGTGCCCGGGGGCGTCAACAAGAACCTGAGCCTCGCCGAGCGCGACGAGCTGCTGGCCGACGTCGAGCAGACGATCGCGTGGAGCCGGGATTCGGTGCAGATCGTGCGCCGGCTGTTCGAGCAGAACCTGGGTCTTTATCGTTCGTTCGCGACGTTTGCGACGAGCACGCTCGGGCTCGTGCGCAGCGACGGCGCCATGGACCTGTACGACGGCGGCCTGCGCGCCCGTGACGCCGCAGGCCACGATCTGTTCGACCATGCGCCCTACAGCCGCTACTGGGAGCGGATCATCGAGGACGTGAAAGCCTGGTCGTACATGAAATTTCCGTACTTCAAGGAGCTCGGCGCGGACGAGGGCTGGTATCGCGTCGGGCCGCTGACCCGCGTCACGCAGTGCGATTTCATTCCGACGCCGCTCGCGGAGCTCGAGCGCCGCGAATTCCTGGCCTTTGATGCAGGTCGCGCCGCCAGGTCGACGCTCGGCTTCCACTGGGCGCGCATGATCGAGATGCTGCATGCCGCAGAGTCCATTCGCGACCTGTTGCACGACCCCGACCTGCAGGGTACCGACCTGATGGCGAAAGGCGAGCGGCAGCCGCGCGGCGTGGGCGTGATCGAGGCGCCGCGTGGCACGCTGATCCACCACTACCGCGTCGACGAGCAGGATCAGGTGGTACGCGCGAACCTGATCGTCTCGACGACGCACAACAACCAGGCGATGAACGTGGCGATCCGCGAAGTCGCGCGCCGCTACCTCGACGGCCGCACGCTGACCGAGGGACTGCTCAACCACATCGAAGTGGCCGTGCGGGCTTTCGACCCGTGCCTGTCGTGCGCGACCCATGCCGTCGGCAAGATGCCGCTGGCGGTGGAGCTGCTCGAGGCGGACGGCACCGTGGCGGACAGCAGAAGGCGCGGATGACGGTTGCACCGACACTGGTTCTGGCCGTGGGCAACCCGAGCTGCGGTGACGATGCCGTGGGGCCGTTGCTCGCCGATCTGCTGCTGGCCGCGAACCTCCCTGGCGTCGAAGTGCTGGTCGAGTTCCAGCTGCAGGTAGAACACGCGCTCGACCTGCAGGCGCGGGAGCGCGTGATCTTCGTCGATGCCTGCGTCGACGCCGAGGCGCCCTATGTCGAGCGCACTGTCGTCGCCGACGCCGGCTTCGCGCACACGAGCCATTCGCTCTTGCCGGCGCAGGTGCTCGAAACCTACCGGCGCATCACGGGCAGTGAGCCGCCGCCGGCGTTGCTGTTCGGCGTGCGAGCACACAGCTTCGAACTCGGCGCCGGGCTGTCGCCGGATACCGAGTCCGCCACGAAGGCCGCCTGGCCGCGACTGCTGGAGCTTTGCGGCGGCTGAGCGTGCCCGGCTTCCTTACAGCGAATCCAGGCGCACCTGCTGGTGCTGGTTGTACTTGCAGACGATCCAGCGCTGGTCACCCGCAGTCGTCCGGACCCGCAATTCCATGCGATAGCCTTTCTCATGCGGCACGGCCGCCTGCTGCTGCAGGACTCGTCCGCCGCGGCGCTGCACTTCCTGCACGCAAGCCTGTTCGGCGCGGGCCGGGGACGAGCCGCCCGAGCCGCCGCCGCCGTTGTTGCCCCCGCTGTTGCCGCGAACCCGCTCGAAGCGGCCGCGACAGCCTTCGGTCACCCAGATCACGCCATTGCGCGTGCCCCAGGTGGAGTTCTGCCGGCAGCGGCCATTGCTGTTGTCGCGCAGCAGCCGGCCGAAGTAGCCCGAGCCGATCGAGCATTCGCGATAGCGACCGCCATCCGAGTTGCAGTCGACGACGTTCGAGCCGCCGCCTCCGCCACCACCACTGCCACCGCCGCCGCGACGCACCTCGAACTTGGCGCGACACCCCTGGCTGACCCACACCCGGTCGCTGCGCTGGCCCCAGCTGTCGCCTTCGATGCAGGGCGAATCGGAGAGCCGCTTGACCAGCACGGCGCGGCCGCGCACCGGCAACTGGCATTCGCGGTACTTCCGCTCGACCGATGCGCAATTGAACTGCATGTAGTCGTCGCCGTCGTCGTCGTAACCCCAGCCGAAGCCATACAGGTTGACGTCGCCGGTGCGGGTCTCGACGAAACACGAACCATTCGTGACCTGGCCGCGCTGGTTACGCACGCGCAGGTCGATCGACCAACCCTCCCGGAACTGCTGGAAGTTGCTGGTGTCCAAGACGGTGAATCCCCGCCGGTTCGCCTCGCGTACGCAGTCGCCCTGGGCAGAGCGATATTGCGGCGCCGGCGCTTGCTTGAGGGCTGGTTGTTGCACCGGAGTACGCGTCTTCTGGTCGGCACCGGCTGCGGCGGGCAACGCGGCGGCAAGCACCCCAAGCAGGGTGAGCAGGCAGACGCGGTGGGCGACTCGTTCCATGGCGGTCTCCAGACGTGGAGTCTTTGACTGATGATCAACGTGCCAACGGATGAATCGTTGACCGAACCTGCCCGCTACCGCAACAGTGGCCCGCGGAAGCGGGCACCGGCGCAACTTGCCGCCTCGCCGATGGCGCGGCCGCAGACGGTTGCCATGCTGCGTCGCAACGCAAAGAACGTATATGGATCAAATACTTGAACAAAACTACCTATGCGGTGGCCAAGGGCCGCCGTTACACTGACAGACCACTGCCGATATCACAGAGGCCGAGCGGAACCCCCTGATGCACAACGATACCGACACCGTCGCGCGCCCCGTCGAACACGCGCCGATCAACTGGGTCACTACGATCCTGTTCACGGCGCTGCCCCTGGCGGCCATCACGGTGGTGCCCTGGTACGGCTTTACGCATGGCTACAGTCTCGCGGCCTGGGTGCTGGCACTGGTCTCGCTGTGGGCCTGCGGCCTGGCGATTACCGCGGGCTACCACCGGCTGTGGTCGCATCGCACCTACAGTGCGCACTGGTCGGTGCGCACCGTGCTGATGCTGTTCGGCACGATGGCGCTGCAGAACAGCATCCTGGTCTGGGGCTCGCAGCACCGCACCCATCATCGGTTCGTCGACGATTGGGACAAGGACCCGTACAGCGCCAGCCGCGGTTTCTGGTTTTCGCACATGGGCTGGATCCTGCGCGACTACCCGAGCGGAATTAACGACTTCTCGAACGCGCGCGATCTCGAGCGCGACCCGATCGTGCGGTTCCAGCACCGCTTCTACGTGCCGCTCACCATTTTCATGAACGTCGCCGTGCCGCTGCTCGCGGGCTGGGCCGTGGGCGACGTGTGGGGCGTGTTCCTGCTGGCCGGCATCCTCCGGCTCGTGGTCAACCACCACTTCACGTGGTTCATCAACTCGCTGGCCCACATGTGGGGCACCCAGCCGTACACGGACGAGAACTCGGCGCGTGACAACCCCGTGATGGCGTTCCTCACCTACGGCGAGGGCTATCACAACTTTCATCACATCTTCCAGAACGACTACCGCAACGGCGTGAAGTGGTGGCACTACGACCCGACCAAGTGGCTGATTGCCGCCTTGTCGTACGTGGGCCTCGCCCAGAACCTGAAGCGCGTGCCCGACCTCTCGATCCAGCGGGCGCAGATCGCCATGCAGTTCAAGCGCGTCGAGCGGGCGCTGGCAACGCGGCGCAGCCGCCCGGGTGACGAACAGGTCGAACGACTCAAAGCCCGCGTGGCCGAGGAATACGCGGCGTTCCGCGCGTCGGTCGACCAGTGGTCCAAGGTCCGCGAGCAGTGGGTGGCCGACCGCAAGCAGCGCCTGCTGCAACGCTGGGAAGAAACCAACTTCCGCCTGCAGCTCAAGCAGATCGAGCAGGGCATGCGGCTGCAGCGGCGCAGGCTGCGCGCGATGAGCAAGGCGTCGCTCGCATAGGCGAACGCACGCTCCGGGCCCGGGGTGCGCGCTAGAAGCGCACCTCGAACCCTGCCTGCACCAGTCGCGGCATGCCCGGGATCAAGCCGCGGCTCATGTCCGCCACGTACAGCTTGTCGGTCAGGTTCTTGGCAGTCGCGAACATCGTGCAGTTGCAGACGGGCAGCGCATAGTTCGCGGTGAGGTTCCACACCGTGTAGCCGGCGATCTCGCCGCGCTGGCCATTCGCCACCACCGCGACCGTGTTCAGGTCGTCGGTATACGCCGCGCTGGTGTAGACCGCCTCGAGTCCCACTTCCAGTCCCACGCCCGTGCGCACGCCCAGCGTCCCCGCGAACAGGTGTTCCGGCGCGTAGGGCAGCCGGTTGCCGGTGACCCTGACCGTACTGAAGCCGGAAACGTTGCTGTACCGCTCGCCGACATACTCGGCATCCGCAAGCCAGGTATACGTGCCGCGCGCGAAGACCTCGACCGGCCACTCCGCGAACGCCGAGCTCGACACGTCGCCCGCCAGCTCCAGTCCCTGCTGCAGCGTCTCGCCCGCGCTCGTCAGCGTGGCGCCGGAGCCGCCAGCCACGCTGGCCGGGACGATCTGGTTCTCGAAGTCCATGCGGAAGAGGGTGGCCTCATACGACACGCCGTCGTTCGGCTGGGCGCGCAGCCCGATTTCGTAGTTCCACGACAGTTCGGCGTCGAGATCGACGCTGCCACCGGCTGCGGTCACGATGTCCGCGACGCCAGGGGGGCCGAAGCCGCGGTGCACGCCGGCAAAGGCAACCAGCTGCGGCACTACCTCGACGGTGGCGCCTATACCCGGCACCACTTCATCGATGGTCGATTCGCCGGAGGCGCCGGTCAGGTTGTCGGTGCGTTCGTAATCGACATGTTCGAAGCGCACGCCTGGCGTGACCGTCCAGCGACCGAAATCGAACCGGTTCTGCACGAAGCCCGACCAGGCCTCGACGGAGCGGTCGCTGTTTTCCTTGATGCCTGCATTGCGGCCGGTGCCGGCGCGGCGCGACGTCGGCAGGTCGCCATTCGCCTGGATGCGTTGCTGGTCCTCGACGTGATAACGCATGCCGGCCTCGGCGACGTTGTCGACGCCGAACAGGCCGTGCTGGACCGACACGCGCGGCTCGAGGCCCGCGGTCCAGTACTCGCGCAGGCGCCCTTCGTTGCCGCAGGTGCCGTTCAGGTTTGCCATGCCGGCGCACGCCGGGTCGCTCGCGTCGTTGGGGCGCTGCGTCGAGTTGCTCGCCTGGCGCCACCAGTCGCGGTCGAAGAACGTGTAGTAGGCGTTGGTCGTGAACGTCACCGCGGGGCTCAGCGTCGAGGCGATGCGTCGCCGACGTGCCGTACCGCTGCGCCTTCATCTCGTCGTTCTTGAACGGGTTCTGGAACGGATCGGCTTGCCACTCGGCCAGCGTCAACCCTGAATACGTCACCTGCGACGTCTCGTCGTAAACGCTGGCCCGGAACGTGACGGCCTGGCGCTCCGAGATTTCGTGGACGACCTTCAGGTTCACGTCGCCGACTTCGAAATGCATGTTGTCGCGCGCGCCATCGGTCTGCTTGTAGGTGCCGTGCGCGATGAAGCCGGTATCCCCGTAGGTGTCGCCGACCTGTCCGTGGATCTCGCCGAAGCCCTTGTTGCCGAACGCTGCGACGAGGCGGCCGCTCAGTTCGTCGGGCACCGACGGAGTGATGTAGTTGACGACCGCGCCGACCGTGTGCGGGCCGTAGGCAATCTGGCCGGATCCCTTCAGTACCTCGATGCGCTCGAAGCGGTTCACGGGCGGGTGGTAGTAGCTCGCGTTGTCGCCGTAGGGGGCGTACGCGATCGGGATGCCGTCCTCGAGCAGCAGCATCTTGCTCGAGCGCGTCGGGTTGAGGCCGCGCACGCCCAGGTTCGGCCGCAGCCCGAAGCCCTCTTCGTCGCGCGCGACGATGCCGGGCACCTTGCGCATCGCCTCATTGATCGTGAACACACGTGATTCGGTCAGCACGTCCGCTTCGAGCAGCGTGGCCGAACCCGGGATCGTGTCGAGGCGGATGCGGTCGCCGATGACGATGATGGCCGGTTCGAGTTCGCCGGAGACGGACGCCTCATCGGCGTGGGCAGTCGCGGCGAGCAGCAGGGCGGTTGCAACCGCGCTGGCCAGGAGGCCTGGGCGGGGGCAGGAGTGCGGCGGGAAAGCGGGGGCTCGTGTCGACATGGGCAAACCAGGGGTGGCGGGAGATTTGGTTGCCCGCGACTGTGCTAGCAGCCGTTAACGCTGTCAATGCTAATCATTCGCATTCGCATTAAGTGTTTACCGAAGCGGGCAGGACCTCCGGACCTGTCTCGCTGGCCATGCGCAAGGTAGTCTTATTGCATCGTTCACCCGCCCGAGTCCTGCCCATGCCGTCGTTCGACATCGTGTCCGAGATCCCCATGCACGAAGTGACCAACGCGGTCGACCAGGCCTCCCGCGAGGTTGGCCAGCGGTTCGACTTCAAGGGGACAAATGCCAAGTTTGAGTTGAAAGAACACGTGATAACGCTTTCTGCGCCTGCAGACTTTCAACTTAAGCAAATGATCGAGATCCTCAAGCTGAAGCTGGCCAAGCGTGGCATCGACGTGGCCTGCCTGAAGATCGACGAGCCGGTGATCACTGGCCAGACGGCGAAGCAGATCGTGACGCTGCGCGAGGGCATCGAGACGGAGCTCGGCAAGAAGATCCAGCGTCAGATCAAGGACTCGAAGCTGAAGGTGCAGGCTGCGTTGCAGGACAAGCAGGTGCGAATCACCGGCAAGAGCCGCGACGACCTGCAGGACGCCATCGCCCTGGTGAAGAAAGGCGAGCACGACCTGCCGCTGCAGTTCACCAACTTCAGGGACTGACGGGCGCGACGGTTGCCGGCGCTGCCTCGGGCTCGCCCGGGGATCCGAGCAGCTCCTCGATCTGCAGCTCGAAGTCATGGGCGAGCAGGTCATGCTGCACACCGGTTGCCGGGCCGGCAAACCCCGTCTGGATCGAGCGCACCAGTCCGGCCCGGTCGATGAAGATGGCCGTGGGAAAAGCGGCGACTGCGTCGAGCTGCGGCAAGGCGGCCGAGGCCTTGGCCTTGTCAGCTTCACCGGCGATCAGCGTGGGGTACTGGATGCCATGCGCTTGCCGAAAGCGTTGCACGGCCTGCACCGCCTGCTCGAACTCTGCGTGCTGCTCGAACATCAGGCTCACGATCTGCAGTCCCCTGGCGCGGTACTTGCGATCGAGCTGCACGAGCAGCGCGGCCTCGTCATGGCTGTTGGGACACCAGCTGCCCGCGAGCGTCACCAGCACGACTTTGTCCTTGAACAGCGGGTCGCTCGAGGCGACGGTCTTGCCGTCCAGGTCGCGAAAGGCGAACGTGAACGGCTCCAGGGGATTGCGCAGCCGCGTGGCCAGGGCCGCCGCGTCGATCGCGGCGTCGGCATCGCGTGTCGCCACGAAGCGCCGCGCCCCGCCGCGATCGGACCAACTCGTGCCGACCAGCCTGCCTTGCTCGTCGAGCCTGCCTTCGTACAGCACGGCGGCGCCCCCGTCGAAGCGCGAGAGCCGCAGTTCCTCGTCCCGGACTTCACCGGCCAGGAACCGCTGGTCGGCATCGGGCAACTGCACCGTGCCGGTCACGCGCTCGAAACTTTGCTCGAAAGTCGCCACGCCCGGCTCGCGACGGCCGCCGTCGCCCGTGAACTCGACGCTCCAGCGACCGGCGACGTCGGCGTTCTGCGGCAGTGCGTCCGGAAAAAATCGCCATGTGGCACCCAGCGTCGCCTTGAACGGCAGGCGGGCCACTTTGCCGCCGGCGCGCGGCAGCAGGACTTCGCCCGTCAATTCTTCGCCCGCGACGCGGGCCTGCAGCACGGTTTCGTAGCCGGGAAACCGCGCCTCGAGCGTGCCGGGGCCGACCTTCAGCTCGTCGAGCCGGATCCGCTCGTCGCCGTTGATCACATAGAGCACCGTGCCTCGCTCTTCCTGTGCCACGTCGAGTCCGAACGGCACCAACTTGCCAGCCGCGATCTCGACAGTCGCGCGGTAGCTGCCGGGCTGCGGCTCGCTGCTGGTCGTCCTGGTGCAGGCAGCGAGAACGAGCAGCCCTGCGAGCGTCGCCGCGCGCGCCGCAAGCGGCCACTGCCGTCCCACCGCGGCGACGGTTGCGTTCAGTCGGTGCATGACATGGAATCCAGACGCTGGGGCGTCAGACTTTCAGGGCGACGCGGATTTTTTCAACCAGGTCTTCGCCGCCGTGCTGGCGGACATGCTCGATGATGATGGGCCCGAATTTCTTGGCCGTATCGATGTCGACGCCCAGCTCGGCGAACGAGGCCGCAAGACCAGCCCAGCGTCCCGCCGCGGATTTGCCCCCGAACAGGGAGCCGATGCCACCCGCGAGCGAGCTCAGCGCGCTTGGCGGCGGTGCGGCCTTCAGCAGCTTGTCGGCGCCCGGTACGTCGTTGACGAAAGCCTTGAAGTCCTTCGGGCTCAAGTTTTGCTGACCGGCTCGCAGCAGGGCCACGACGCCACCGCGGGCCTGGTCCTTGGAGACCCCCAGGTCTTTCGTGATTTTGCGGATCAGGTCGTCCATCTGGGCCACTCCGGTGGGGCGAGCCGGACCGATTCTACGTCAAGCCGGTTGCCAGACGAGCGCGAGATCGGTCACCCCGGTGTCGGACTTCCGTGCCTTGATCGCTGCCGTTTCGACCAGCAAGGCGGCAGGGTCGAACTTCGCTTCGAGCGCGGCCACTTCGTCGGCCAGCTCGGCCTCGAGCGCCGCCTGCTGCTGCTGCAAGGCACCCAGGTCGGCCTCGGCATGCGCGACGTCGGTGCGTTCCTTGGCTGTGCGCCCGACGCTGCGGGCGGCCGTGGAGGCCTTGCCGAATGCGCTGCCGCGGCGTCCCCCGAAGAGCGCGCCCAGCAGGCTGCCGCCGACACTGAGCGCGGACGACATCGTCTGCTGGCTCGCCTGTGCCTGCTCGCGAGTCAGTTTCTGTTCGGCCCTGCGGGCGCGGTCGGCGAGCGTGGCGAGCTTCGCGGCGTACTTCGCGCGCAACGCGTCGATCGCGGCATCCCTTTTCTCGCGCACGGCCTGGGCGATCTGCGCGCGGAACTCGCTTTCGGTCCCGCCCGGCACCGACGTGAGCTTGAGCTCCGGGCAGCGCATCACCGACATCGAGCACGTGCGGTAGACGTGGTCGGCCAGCGCCTTGCCGTGCTGGGTGAACGCCTTGGCAGACAGCAGGCTCGCCGGCACGGCCGCAAAAGACGCGTTGGCCGCAGGCGCGTCGAGCAACTCGATGACGTCGGCATTGCAGACTTCTGCGGCATCCCACGCGGGCCCTTGTGCGGTCAGCGGCGCCAGGTAATACCAGTTCTCCCAGGCATCGATGCCCGCCTTCGCATCGACGAAATGCGCGCGCACGCGGGCGCCCACGTGGGGTTCGTACTCGATACCCTGATTGCCGGCGGCGGCGAGGAACTTCTCGGGTACTCCGGCCGGCACGACGGGTCGCTGTGCAGCGATGGACGGCGCCGCGCGCTGGGGCGCGACGTCTGCCGCGGAGGGTTGTGGCCGCGAGCGAGGGTGAGTCCGCTGCGGAGTGCCCTGCCTGCAGCCTGGCGATCTCGGCTGAAGTCAGCGGACCCCGCAGGTAAGACAGTGCCCAGCGCGTGCGGAGCATGACCGGCGCCGCGTCGTGCACGTTGCGCATCAGGAACGTGCGCTGCGGCAGGCCTGAAATCGCGGCCTCCAGCTGCGCCTTGTCCATGCCGCCCGCTGCGTCGCTGCCGAGCAGGCCTTCGATCACCCGCGCCTTGTCGCGTTCGGTCTGCAACCGTCCGATGAACCACGTGCCTGCATTGCCCAGGCCTTTGTAATCGAGGTCGACCGGGTTCTGCGTTGCCAGCACGACGCCCAGCCCGAAGGCGCGGGCCTGCTTCATCAGCGTCAGCAGCGGGGTCTTGGACGGCGGCATCGCGCCGGGCGGGAAATAGCCGAACACCTCGTCCATGTAGAAGAGCGCGCGCAGGCTCGTGGTGCCCGACTGCCGCCGCATCCATGCGACGAGTTCGTTGGCGACCAGCGTGACGACGAACATGCGCTCGGCGTCGTTCAGGTGCGCGATCGAAATGATGGCGATGCGGGGCTTGCCCTGCGCGTCATAAAGCAGCGACTGGATGTCGAGCGCGTCGCCATCGAGCCAGGCTTCGAAGCCCGGCGACGCCAGCAGGCCGTTGATGCGCAGCGCGAGCTCGGTGCGCTCCTTCGCCGGGAAAAAACTCTCGACGTCGAAGACGCCCACCTGTTCGAAGGGCGGCTTCTGCACGGAGCGGATCAGCGCGGCGAGGTCGAGGCTTTCGCCCTTGCGCCACGCTGCATCGAGCAGCGCCGACAGCAGGATGAATTCACGGCTGCGAATCGGGTCGGCGTCGATGCCCAGCAAGCCGAGCAGCCCTGCCACGGCCGAGCCGACCCGTTCCTTGAGCGCCGTCGCATCGTTCGCGACGACCGGATCGGGCGCTGCAAACGAACGCAGGATCGACAGCGGCCGCCCCGCGCGCGAACCGGGCGTGTAGATGTCGATGGCAGCGGCATCGCGGAGGCGCTGGATGCGCGCGCCGTCCTGGCCCCATTCCTCGAGGCCCTTGTGCCATGTCGCGGCCGTCGCTGCCGCATATTCGTCGACGGTCTGGCCCTTGCGTGCGGCTTCGCCAGCATCCACCCACGGCTTGAAGCTCGCGGGGTCGAGATCCGGAAACGTGAGCGCAAGGTTGGCGATGTCGCCCTTGGGATCGATGGCGATGGCCGGGATCCCGTCGATCGCCGCCTCCTCGAGCAGCGAAAGGCAAAGGCCGGTCTTGCCGCTGCCCGTCATGCCGATGCACACCGCATGCGTGGTGAGGTCGCGTGAGTCGTACAGGATCTCCGCGCCCAGTTGCTGCGTGGCCGGTTCGAATTCGCGTCCAAGGTAGAAGACGCCGAGTTTTTCGTAGGCGGGAAGCGTCATGTTCGTTGTCCCAGGAGGAGCTTGTGCGTCGCGCGGCGATGGGCTGCCGGATGTTACCGAAATGTCACCCCTAAGCGACTGACGGCGTAACCTGTCGCGCCTAGGATGGCGCGAAAATCCCAGGCAGACTCACGACCAGCGCATGTCCATCACCCTTGACCAGGTCACCAAGCGGTACCAGGACGTACCGGTCGTCAACGACGTCTCCCTGAACGTCCGCCAGGGCGAATTCCTGGTGTTGCTCGGCCCGAGCGGCAGCGGCAAGAGCACCCTGTTGCGGGCCATCGCGGGCCTCACCGAGATCGACCACGGTCGCGTTTCACTGCATGGCCGCGACGTGACGCACGTGAACGTGCGGCAGCGCCAGGTCGGTTTCGTGTTCCAGCACTACGCGTTGTTCCGGCACATGACGATTGCCGACAACATCGAGTTCGCGCTGCGGGTGCGCAAGGTCAAGGCCGCGGAAAGGCGGGCGCGCCGCAAGGAACTGCTGAAGCTCGTCGCCCTCGAAGGCATGGACGATCGGCTGCCAGCGCAGTTGTCCGGCGGCCAGCAACAGCGCATCGCGGTGGCGCGTGCCCTTGCCAACCGGCCGGAAGTTCTCCTGATGGACGAGCCGTTCGGCGCCCTCGACGCCAAGATCCGCGAAGAGTTGCGCCGGACCATCCGCCAGATCCAGCGCGAGCTGAACATGACCACGGTGCTCGTTACGCACGATCAGGAGGAGGCATTCGCGCTCGCCGATCGCATCGGCGTGATGCACCAGGGCCGCCTGCTCGAATGCGGCAAGCCCGACGATCTCTATACCCGTCCAGCCACCCGCTTCGTGTCGACGTTTCTCGGCGCCGCCAACCTGTTGCTGGGATACCGCACCTCGCGCGGGGTGCGCTTCAGCGCAGCGCCCGTCGCGGGCGGTGACGTGCCGCGGGAAGTGGTGGCCGTGCTGCGACCGGAAGAGGTCGAGCTGTGCGCCGACGAGACCGACGTCAAGTCGAACTTCGTCAGCCACGGGCAGGTCGAGGAGCTGCTGTTCGGTGGTGCGGTCGAGCGCCTGCGCGTGCGCATGGCGAGTGACGGACCCGTGCCGGTCGCCCCCGGCCGGGAGGGCGCTGCCGACCAGGGTTCGCTGCTCGAGGTTTCACGCACCCTGCCCGAGCAGCGTGCCTTTCCGGTGACGGTGGGGCAGCGCATTGCGGTGGGCGCCCGCCGCATCCACGTCCTGCCGACGCCGATTTCGAGCTTCACGGCCGTCGCGGCCGATGAGCGCGCGGCCCGCGACCTGTGCGAGTCGACGCTGCTGGCAACGCTGGCTACCCGCATGCAGACGCGCGTCGCGACCCGCGTCGGCCGTTTCGAGCGCGCGCCGCCCGGCATGCCGGCCATTGCGACGGGGCCGGACTGCGCGGCGTCCGCAGAGTGGCACCTGACACATGGCGCCGTGCAACTGCTCTGCGTTCCGCCCGGCGGTGGGCCGCTGCCCAATCACGTCGTCATCCATGCGTTGGACGCGGAGTCCCGGCGCGCGACGCTCGCCGTCGCCGCAAGTTTGCTGCGGCACGTCGCGGCTGAGGCGATCTACCTCGGCATCCAGCCCGCGACCTCGGCGGAGTCCGAGCGCGCGGCGTACATGCGCGACCTGCTCGACGCACGCTCCGCCGCGCAAGCTGATCATGGGCTCGACATGCGCACCGAACTCCGTCCGGGCGCCGTGACCGACGAGCTGCAGAAAGAACTGGCGGCCTATGAACTCAGCATGCTCGTACTGGGCACGTCAGACCCGGCCGCGATTCCACGCGACTGGCTCAAGTCACTGCTGGAATCGAACCCGGCGCGCCCGGTCCTGATCGTGAATTCGGCCCGCGCCGAGACGCTGGCGGACGGCTGACGCCATGGCTGCCAACTGGTTTCGCCAGCCGAGCATCCTGCCGGGCTTCGGCCTCACGCTCGGCTTCACGACGTTCTTCCTGAGCGCGCTGGTGCTGCTGCCGCTGGCGGCGCTGGTCTTCAAGACCACGTCGATGACCTGGGCCGACTTCGTCGATACGGTCTTCGATCCGCGTGCGCTGGCGTCGTACCGCCTGAGTTTCGGCGCCGCCTTCATCGCCGCAATCATCAACGCCGTGTTCGGCTTCATCGTGGCCTGGTCGCTGGTGCGCTACGAGTTCCCGGGCCGGCGTCTCGTCGATGCCCTGATCGACCTGCCTTTCGCGCTGCCCACGGCGGTCTCGGGCATCGCGCTCGCCGCGGTGTTTTCGCCGACGGGCTGGCTCGGTCTGCAATTGCAGGAACGCTTCGGCATCCAGGTGGCTTACACATGGTTGGGCGTAGTCGTGGCGCTGATCCTGATCGGGCTGCCGTTCGTCGTACGCTCCGTGCAGCCGGCGCTGGTCGAGGCGCAGCGCGATCTCGAGGAAGCGGCCGAGACGCTCGGCGCCGGTCCCTTCACCGTCTTTCGTCGCATCATCCTGCCGGCGGTCATGCCCGCGCTCGTCACCGGCTTCACCATGGCTTTCGCCCGTGGCGTCGGCGAATACGGTTCAGTGGTATTCATCTCGGGCAACCTGCCGCTCAAGACCGAGATCACGCCGCTGCTGATCGTGATCAAGCTCGAGCAATTTGATTACAACGGCGCGGCTGCACTCGGTTTCGTGATGCTGCTCGTGAGCTTCCTGATGCTGCTGGCCATCAACCTGGTGCAGGGCTGGAGCCGGCGTCGACAGACGGGTACGGGCGACAGCGGTGCAGAGAAGAAGCGCTCGCGCCTGCGCAAGAAGACGGTGACCTGACATGGCTGGCGGCGCTCCCCGTTACGAAAAGCGGCAGTACGTGGCTCCCGGCGTGCGTGCCGGGCGCGTCGCGCTCATCACCATCGCGATCGCCTTCCTCGGACTGTTGCTGCTCGCGCCGCTGGCTGCCGTGCTCGGACAGGCGTTCGCGGAAGGCCTCCGCGTCTTCCTCGAGTCGTTCAGCAATCCCGACACGATCTCGGCGATCAAGCTCACGCTGCTCACGGCCGCCATCGTGGTGCCCGTCAACACGCTGTTCGGCATCGCCGCGGCGTGGGCCATCGCCAAGTTCGAGTTCAAGGGCAAGAGCCTGCTGATCACGCTGATCGACCTGCCGTTCGCGATCTCGCCCGTGATCGCCGGCCTGGTGTTCGTGATGCTGTTCGGTTCCCAGGGCTGGTGGGGCCAGTGGCTGCAGGACAACGACATCCAGGTGATCTTCGCGGTACCGGGCATCGTCATGGCCACCATGTTCGTGACCTTTCCCTATGTCGCCCGCGAACTCATCCCGCTGATGCAGCAGCAGGGCAGCGAGGAGGAGGAGGCGGCGATCACGCTCGGCGCCAACGCCTGGACCACGTTCCTCCGGGTGACGCTGCCCAAGATCCGCTGGGGCCTGATCTACGGGGTGATACTCTGTAATGCCCGCGCCATGGGAGAATTCGGCGCGGTGTCGGTGGTGTCCGGGCACATCCGCGGCCTGACGACCACGATGCCGTTGCAGGTCGAAATTCTCTATAACGAGTACCTGTTCGTGTCGGCGTTCGCGGTGGCGTCCATGCTCGCCCTGCTGGCGATCGTGACGCTGGTGATCAAGACGTTCGTGGAATGGCGCGCCGACCGGCGCACGGGTTGATGGACAGGATTCCTGCACACATACGCGAATGGATGGGCCAGCCTGCGGCGATTGGCCGCTGGACCGGCGACGCTCGAGCGCACCCTGACGTTGACGCTGGGCGGCCTCGTGCTGGCCGCCATCCTCACGCTCGCATTCAGCGCAGTCGGGCTCCTGCGCAAGCAGGCCGAGCAGCAGGCCATTGCGCAGGTGCGCTACGCGGGCGTCGCAGCCCGCGAGGAACTGCGCCGCCTGGGAGAAGACACCCTCACGACGGCGCGCGTGCTGGCCGCACGGCAGCCGTTGCAGCGACTGATCCGGGCCGGCAACCGCGCGCAGACGGAGTTGTTCCTGCGGCGAACCTGCAAGGCGTTGAACCTGGAGGCCTGCGCAGTGATCGTCGGCGCCAACGTCATCGCCAGCACGGGCGAGGGCGTCGTGTGGGCCGAGACGCTCGAGGCCAGCGCCGACCAGGGCGAGCGCTTCATGCTGGCGCCCGCCTGGCAGCCGGACGGCCTGATCGGCGCGCTCGGCGTGGTGCCCAATTACGTGGATACGCGCGTCGTCACGCTGCAGTACTTCGACGAGCGGTTGGCTGCCACGCTCTCCGAGCAGGCGGGCATGCCAATCCGGTTGGTACGCCTGTCGAACTGGCTCGACAACATCGAGCCCGACTTCAAAGAGCTGCACTCGACGGCGCTGTCGCGCGCGGAGAGCGTCGCGCGCCGCATCGAAGCACGCGATCTCTTTGCGTCCAGCACGCCGATCTTCGCGGCCACCGGCGAGGGCATCACGCTGCTCGAGGCGCGCCTGCCGACCTCGGCGAGCGATTCCGAGGTGGCCGGCTTCGTGCGCCGTCTCGCCTGGATCGCGTTCCTGCTGAGCGTCGCGGCCGTGGCTGCGGCGTTGATCCTGGCACGACGCATCGTGCGGCCGCTGCAGTCGGTGGCCGATTCGGCGATGCGCCTCGGTCGCGGCGATTTCTCCACGTCCATTCCTGCGGCAGGCGGCGGGCCGGAGGTCGACGGGCTCGCCCGCACGCTCGAGGACATGCGCCGGCACCTCGTCGAGCTCACGGCCACCTTGCGGCGCAGCGAGGCCGAAGCGCAGGCCATGCTGCGTGGCGTGGTGGAGGGCGTGTACGCGGTCGATGCCAACCGCAACGTGAAATACATGAACCCGCAGGCGGAGCGCATGCTCGGCGTCGCCAGTGCCGCGGCCGTGGGCAGGTTCTGCGGCGACGTGCTGCAGCCGTGCGCGCTGCCGGACGGGCGCCGTCCCTGCGAGACGGCGTGCCCGATCGTGGCGTCGCGCGAACCCGGCCAGGCGCAGGCCACCGAAGTGCTGACCCGCGCCGACGGTTCCCGGCGCACGATGATCATCACCAGCGCCGGCATGGTCGACGGCCTGCAGGTGCAGGTCATGCGTGACGAGACCGACCTCGAGGCCGCGCGCCGCGCGCGCGACTCGATCCTCGCCAACATTTCGCACGAGTTCCGCACGCCGCTCGCGGCACAACTGGCGTCCATCGAGTTGCTGCAGGAGAACCTGCACGACCTGCCGCGCGCACAGCTCGAGGAGCTGGTGACGTCACTGCGTCGCGGCTCGCTGCGCCTGACGCGACTCATCGACAACCTGCTCGAAAGCGTCCGCATCGAAGCGGGCCAGCTCAGCATTCGACGCCAGCACCTGCAGGTCAGCGACGTGATCCAGGACGCGGTCGAACTGGTGAGCAGCCTGTTCCCGCAACGGGGCCAGGCGCTGGTCGTGGACGTGCCCGAAGACCTGCCGCCGCTCGAGGGTGACTCCCCGCGCCTGACCCAGGTCATCGTCAACCTGCTGGCGAACGCGAACAAATTCGGCCCGGAAGGCAGCACGGTCACCGTGCGGGCGCGCAGCGTGGACGGCACCATCGAGATCACCGTGGAGGACGCGGGCCCCGGCGTGACCGAGAACGAACGCGGTACCATCTTCGAGCGGTTTCATCGTGCGACCGGTGACGAGCCAGAGCCTCGCGGGCTCGGCCTCGGCCTGTGGATCGTCAAGTCGATCGTCGAACGTCACGGCGGCACCGTCGCCTCGCCGCACGCTGCAGAAGGCCTGACCCAGTTCGTCGTGCGCCTGCCCAGCGCAGGTCCAGTCGCGACATGAAAATCCTGATCGTCGATGACGATCCCGACCTGCTGGCGCTGGTCGGCTTCGCGTTGTCGCAGTCGGGCTTCGTCGTCGTCAAGGCGATCGACGTGCCGACGGCATTGAAGGCTTTCCACGCCGAAGCGCCCGACCTTGCGCTGCTCGACATCAACCTGCCCGGCGGCAGCGGCTTCGACATCTGCGAGGCCATCCGCAAGCATTCGCGCATTCCCGTGATGATGCTGACGGCGCGCGGCGAGGAAGAAGACCTCGTGCGCGCATTGGACCTGGGCGCCGACGATTACCTGACCAAGCCCTTCAGTCCCCGTACCCTGCTTGCGCGCGTGCGTGCCTTGCTGCGTCGTGCCGGACTCGAAACCGGCGGGGCCATGACGGCGGGAACGCTGCAGCTCGACCTCGAGGAACTGGTGCTGCGCGTGGGCGATGCCGCGCCGGTCAAGCTCACCAAGCTCGAGACGCGATTGCTGCAGATCCTGCTGGCGAATGCCGGGCACGTCGTCGGCACCGAGCGGCTGCTCACCCATGTGTGGGGCCATCGGGGCAGCGGTGATCGCCAGTTGCTGAAGCAACTCGTTCATCGCCTGCGACACAAGATCGAAACCGACCCGGCCGAGCCGCAGGTGCTCAAGACCGCGGCGGGCGCGGGCTATCGGCTGGAGCCCGGATCGTGACGCAGTCGCACGACGACCTGGAGGCGATGGCGGCCACGCTCGCCGCGCATCCGGATTTTCGCGTGCTGCGCCGGCTCGATCCGGCCGCGCAGCGACCTGCGCTCGCAGGCCCCACGGTGCGCCGCGCAGCGATCGTCGACACCGAAACCACCGGCACTGATCCGGCCGCCGACCGGATCATCGAACTGGCGCTCATCGTGTTCGAGTACTGCCACGCCACCGGCGCGATCGGGCGCGTGCTCGAGACCTACGATGGCCTCGAAGACCCGGGCATGCCGATTCCGCCGGAATCGACGGCGATTCACGGCATTACCGACGAGATGGTCGCGGGACAGCGCATCGACGATGCGCAGGTGACGCGATTGCTCGAAGCGGTGGGCATCGTGATCGCGCACAACGCCGGATTCGACCGCAAGTTCCTCGAGCGACGGCTGCCGGTCTTCGCGACCCTGCCGTGGGGTTGTTCGTGGCAGGAGGTGCCGTGGTCGGCCGCGGGCATCGCGAGCGCCAAGCTCGAATACCTCGCTTACCGCTGCGGCTTCTTCTACGACGCGCATCGCGCCGAAGCCGACTGTCATGCGCTGCTGCAGGTGCTGGCGCAGCCGTTGGCGGAAACCGACGGCAATGCGCTGAAGGTGCTGCTCGATTCGGCTCGAGGTCCGTCCTTCCGGCTGTGGGCGAACCAGTCGCCCTTCGAAACGAAAGACGTGCTGCGGCAACGCGGCTTCCGGTGGGACCCGGGTCGCCGCTGCTGGTCGCTCGAGGCACGCTCGCAGCAGTCCGTGCAGGAAGCGCTCGAGTGGCTGCGAGACGCAGTCTATGCAGGCAAGAGCGTGGAGATCGAACTCGACGAGTTCGACGCCAGGAATCGTTACTCGTCGCGCGAGGGCAAGCGTACGCGGTTGCGGACGGCGTGAGCGAAGCTCATCCTTGTCGCATCAACGAACAAGGAATCACACGGCATGACGGTGCGAGACAGCAATGGCAACGAACTGGCGACGGGCGACTCGGTGCAGGTCATCAAGGACCTGCGGGTGAAAGGCTCCTCGGATACGCTCAAGCGCGGCACCACGTTCAAGAACATCCGGCTCACCGCCGACGAAGCAGAGATCGAATGCGGCCAGGGGCGCAATACGGTCGTGCTGAAGACCTGTTTCCTGAAGAAGGCTTGAGGGAAGTGAATAGGGATCAGTGACTAGGGAATAGTCGGAATCAGAGCGCGCTGCAACTCCGGCTCCGACTCATTCACTAGTCACTAGTCCTTATTCCCTTCCGTCAGCGGTAACCTTTCGCCTGCAACGCGAACAGTCCGGCGTAATGCCCGCCGAGCTGCATCAGCGCTTCGTGGCTGCCACGCTCGAGGATGCGGCCGCCCTCGATGACGAGGATCTGGTCAGCCATGCGCACCGTCGAAAAGCGGTGCGAGATCAGGATCACCATCCGCGAACGGGCCAGCGCCTGGAACTGCTCGAACACCTGCGCCTCGGCGCGCGCATCCATCGCAGCCGTGGGTTCGTCCAGCACCAGGATGTCCGCATCTTCGCGCATGAACGCGCGCGACAGCGCGATCTTCTGCCACTGGCCGCCAGACAGTTCGCGCCCGTCCTTGAACCACTTGCCGAGCTGCGTCGAATACCCGCCCGGTAATTCCTCGATGAACGGCGCGGCCATGCCGAGCCCCGCGGCCTCACGCCAGCGTGATTCATCCTCGAAGTGCGTCACGTCGCCCGCGCCGATGTTCTCGCCCACCTTCAGCTGGTAACGCGCGAAGTCCTGGAAGATCACGCCGATGCGGCGGCGCAGCCTGGCCGGCTCCCACTCCGCGAGGTCGGTGCCGTCGAGAAGGATGCGGCCCGTGTCGGGCGTGTACAGCCGCGTCAGCAGCTTGATCAACGTCGTCTTGCCGGAACCGTTCTCGCCGACCAGCGCCAGGCTTTCGCCCGGACGCAGCGTGAAGCTCACGTCGCGTACGGCTGGCTCGGTCGCGCCCGGATACGTGAAGCTGACCTGCTCGAAGGTCAACCCGGTGCCAGGTGTGGAGCCGGTCGTCACGGTGCCCGAGGCCGGCGCGACCGGCGTGTCCAGGTACTCGTACAACGTGGAGAGATACAGGTTGTCCTCGTACATGCCGCCGATGGAAGAGAGGATGGCGGACACCGCAGCCTGGCCCTGCCGGAACAGCAGCACGTACATCGTCATCTGGCCGAGCGTGATCTGGCCGCGCACTGCGCTGACGGCCACCCATGCGTACGCAGCGTAGAAGGCGGCGGTGCTGACCAGGCCCAGGAAGAACCCCCACGTGTCGCGGCGGATCGTGAGCGCGCGGTCCTCGCGGAATACCTTCTGGAAGATCGCGCGGTAGCGCTCGAGCAGGCGCGGACCCAGCTCGAACAGCTTCACTTCCTTGGCGTGGTCCTCGCGCGCGATGACCGTCTCGAGGTACATCTGCATGCGCGTTTCGGGCGACCGCCAGCGGAACAGGCGGAATGCGTCGCCCGAGAACTTGGCCTCCGCGACGAACGACGGCAGTCCCGCGAGCAGCAGCACCGCCACAGCCCACGGCGAGAACTGCGCGAGCAGCGTGCCGAAGCTGAGCAAGGCGATGGCGTTCTGCACCAGCCCGAAGCTGCTCATGACCAGCGCGAGCGGGCGCGTGCTGGCCTCGCGGCGCGCCCGGGTCAGCTTGTCGTAGAACTCGGAGTCCTCGAAGTGGCGCAGGTCGAGCGTGAGCGCCTTCTCGAGGATCATCTCGTTGACACGCTGCCCCAGCTGGGCGCGCAGCAGCGACTGGCACGTGGACAACCCGCGTTGCACGGCTGCGAGCGCCGCGACGAAGACGCCTTCCAGCACCACGTAGCTCAGCACCGTCGAAAGGTCGACCGCGCCGGCGGACTGGTGCAAGCCCACGGCCGCAACGACGGCGTCGACGATCCTGGCTCCGACGAAAGCGATGGCGGCGGGCAGCACGCCAGCCAGCAGAGTCAGCGCGGCGAGCGCGACCGTGAGGCGCCGGCTGGTCGACCAGACGAGTTCGAGCGCGTGACGCGTATAGCGAAACACGTCGCCCAGCCCCCTGAGGCTGGACCACGCACCGCTCGCGCCCGGGCGCGCGCTGGGACCTGCAGGAGTATTCAATCTACGGCCAGCCACCATGATGCCGGCAGCTTGCCACAACCGGCAGCCACGTTACTTGCGCTGGTAGATGCGGTCGAACTCCGCGCCGTTGGCAAAGTGCGTGGCGTTGGCCTTCTCCCAGCCGCCGAAGTCGGCGATGGTCCACATGCGAACCTGCGGAAAGAGCGCCGCGTACCGCGCGGCGACCTGGGGATCACGCGGGCGATAGTGATGCCTGGCCGCGATCTCCTGCGCCTGTGGCGAATACAGGTGCTCGACGTAGGCGCGCGCGACGTCGAGCGTGCCGCGACGCACGGCAACCTTGTCGACGACGGCGACCGGAGGTTCCGCCAGGATGCTTACCGACGGCACCACGGTTTCCAGCTGCTGCTTGGGCAGGCGCGCGGTGGCCATGTAGGCCTCGTTTTCCCAGGTGATGATGACGTCGCCGATGCCGCGCTGCGCGAACGTCGTCAGTGATGCGCGAGCACCGGTGTCCAGCACGGGAACGTTGCGATACAGCTTGCCGAGGAACTCTGCAGCGGTGGCCGGCGTCGCGCCCGGCTGCTGTATCGCCCAGGCCCACGCCGCCAGGTAGTTCCAGCGTGCGCCCCCCGATGTCTTCGGGTTGGGCGTGATCACCTGCACGCCGGGCTTGACCAGGTCATTCCAGTCGCGGATGTTCTTGGGGTTGCCCTTGCGCACGAGGAACACGATCGTCGACGTGTAGGGCGAGCTGTTGTACGGCAGCCGGCCCTGCCAGTTGGCTGGCAGCAGCTTGCCCTTGCGGGCCAGCGCGTCGATGTCATACGCCAGCGCCAGCGTGACGACGTCTGCCGGCAAACCGTCGATGACCATGCGTGCCTGCTTGCCCGAGCCGCCATGCGACTGGCGAATCGCCACGTCCTGGCCCGTCTTCTGCTTCCAGTGCTGCGCGAACTCGCGGTTGTACGCGTCGTAGAACTCACGCGTCGGGTCGTAGGACACGTTGAGGAGCGTGACTTCGGCGCGGGCACCCGTCGCGACCAGTGCGAGCAGCACGAAAGCGACGCGGGCGGCCAGCGAAAGAAACCGGGTACCGGGATTCAGCATGCGCGGGGACACTCTGGTTGAGGACCCCATGTTAACGCGCCTTGCCGGATCACCGGCGGCGACTCGTCCCTGAGTCGCCCCGGATCAGTCCTACAGCGCTGGCCGGCAGAGCTTCACTGCGAGTAGATCTTGTCGAACGTACCGCCATCCGCGAAATGCGTCCCCTGCGCCTTGGCCCAGCCGCCGAAGTCGGCGATCGTGACCAGGTTTACGCTCGGGAAAGTCGCCGCGTACTTCGCTGCAACGGCAGGATCGCGCGGCCGATAGTAGTGGCGGGCCGCGATTTCCTGTCCTTCTCGGGAATACAGGTACTCGACGTACGCTCGCGCCTCGACCGTCGTGCCGCGCCGGATCGCGACCTTGTCGACCACGGCGACCGGCGGCTCGGCCAGGATGCTGAGCGACGGATAGACGACCTCGAACTTGTCCTTGCCGAGCTGTCGCGACGCGAGGAAGGCCTCGTTTTCCCATGAGATCAGCACGTCGCCGATGCCACGCTGTGCAAATGTCGTGAGCGCACCCCGCGCACCGGTATCCAGTACCGGCACGTTCTTGTAGAGCTTGCCGATGAACTGTTCAGCCGTCGCGGCACTGCCGCCGGGTTGCTTGAGCGCCCAGGCCCAGGCCGCGAGGTAATTCCAGCGCGCGCCGCCCGACGTCTTCGGGTTCGGCGTGATGACCGAAACGCCCGGCTTCGCGAGGTCGCCCCAGTCCTTGATCTTCTTCGGGTTGCCCTTGCGGACCAGGAACACGATCGTCGACGTGTAGGGTGAGCTGTTGTGCGGCAGCCGTGATTGCCAGTTGGCAGGCAGCAGCTTGCCCTGCGTGGCCAACGCATCGATGTCGTAGGCGAGCGCCAACGTGACGACGTCCGCGGGCAGGCCATCGATCACCGTGCGGGCCTGCTTGCCTGAGCCGCCATGCGACTGGCGGATCGAGATGTCCTTGCCCGTCTTGCCCTTCCAGTACTGCGCGAAGGCCTTGTTGTAGTCGTCATACAACTCGCGCGTCGGGTCGTACGACACGTTGAGCAGCGTGGTCTGCGCGTGCAGCACCGGCCCCGCCAGCGCCGCGAGGGCGCCGAACGCGGCGAGCGTCAGCGACTTGATGATTCGTGGGGTCGTCATGATCGTTTACTCCGTTCAGAAGCCGAGGGCGAAGCGGGTGAGGAATACGCCTTCATCCGCACGGTCCGCGCCGCCAGCGGCACCGCCGTCGAACTCAGTGCGATCATAGTTCAGCACCCACTTCAGGTTTTCGTTGAGATACCAGTTGAGACCCAGGCCGTAGGACGTGGCCTTGCGTGCAGAGGTGGCCGGATCCGCGAAAGAGGCCGTTCCGCCCAGGAAGGCGTCGTCGTCGGTATCGAGCTCCTGATAGCGAGCGACCAGTTCGAAGGCGCCCCAGGTATTGTCGGCCAGCGAGAAAACATTGTTCGGCTTGAAGCCACGGAAGCTCTCCTCTTCGCCAGTCAGGAACCACGAGGCCTGCAGCTGCCAGGCGGTCGTGTCGAGCGAGCCCTCGCGCCGCCCCGCGGTCGTGGTGCGCGAAACGTCCTGCGAGACCGTCGTGTACTCACTCAGCAGACCGAAGCGCCCCACGTAGTAGTAGAGCTGCGGCGCAATTCGTGTCCGCTCGCCGTCGGCCAGCGTCGGAGTCGTGCCCGTGCGGTAGCGGAAGAACGTCGATTGCGCCGGCGTGCGGAAGACGGGCAGCAAGGGCTGCGCCGTCGTGCCGGTCTGGTCGGTATACGTGCCCGCAATGCCGATCCCCAGTCCACGCAGCGCAAAGCTGTCGCTTTCGGCGAACGGGTGCGCGAACAGGCGCGCCGCCCATTCCTTGTCGTCGTTGGTATCGACGTCGGCGAACGTTTCGCTGCTGCCGCCGTCGTTGGAGCCGTTCAGGAAGGCGACCGCGTAGGTGAGCCGATCGCCGCCGAAGCCGCCGCCGACCTGCAGCCCCAGGTCGCGGTTCGGCGCGAGCTGCGTCGGGAAGCCGCGCGCGACCATGCGGATGTCGTTCGCCGACTGGAGGCGTTCGAGACCGACGGGCGACTTGAACTTGCCGACCGTCACCTGCACCTCGGGCTTGAACCGTGCCGTGACGTATGCATCCTGGATCACGGTGCGACCCTGGCCGAAGTCGGGCGTGAAGCGGAAATCGTAGATGCCGCCGAGCGTGCCCTCGACGATGGGACGCACGCGCGTGGCCTGCCACGTGTCCTTGAGCCCTTCGGGATCGTCGTCCTCGAAAAAGCGGCCATCCACGTGCAGGACGCCGCGCAGCTTGAGCTGGTTCTTGTTGTCGGCTGAAGCGAGCGAGAAGCCACGCGGGCTCGCCTTGACGACCGGGGTCGACGTGGCGGCAGTCTTCGCCGCTTCGTCCTGTACTTCGAGCTTGCGCTCGAGCACGAGCACCTTCTGGCTCAGTTCCTCGATCTTCTGCAGCAGCTCCTCGCTGGCAGGATCAGCCTGTCCGGCGGCTGGCAGCAGCGCCGCTGCCAGGGCCAGCGCCAGCGCGCGGCGTTTCGGGGTCGCAGATGACATCACTCGCTCTCCATGGATCGGATGAGCGGGATGCTGCGGGCGCGGCGGTTACGCGGTCAGTCGCGACTGGGTTAGGAAACGGTGACACCACGGAACGGCGCGCGATGTCGTCGCGACGGCTAGCGCAGTGCAACGCGATAAGAGAAGCGCGCGCAGGCGCTACGGCCGCCTACCGCAGCGGCAACTCCAGGTCGGCCGTGAGCTGCTGGACGTCGGCCTGCGTCGCCGCGGCGGCCGCGCGTTCGATCAGCCGGCGCGTCAATTGCGGTGCAAACAGCTGGATGAAGTCGAGCTGGTACTTGCGCAGCAACCCGCCGCGCCGGAAGCCGATCCACGTCGTGTGCGCCGGAAACAAGTCGGAGGCGTCGATGTGCACGAGGTCTTCATCGTCCTTCTGTTCCACCGCCATGCTCGCGACGATGCCCACCCCGAGACCCAGGCGCACGTAGGTCTTGATGACGTCGGCGTCGCGGGCCGTCAGCACGACATTGGGCACGAGGCCCTCTTTCGCAAAGATGCCGTGCAGTGACGAGGGGCCGCTGAAACTGAAGACATAGGTCACGATCGGGTAGGCCGCGAGTTGCTTCAGCGTGAGGCCCTTCTTCGAGCGCGCCAGCGGGTGGTTGCGCGGCACCACGACGTGCCGGTGCCAGCGATAGCACGGCAGCAGCGAATACCCGTCGAACAGGTTCTCGGATCCCGTGGCGATGGCGAAGTCGATGCGATCGAGCGCGGCCATTTCCGCGATCTGCTCCGAGGTGCCCTGGTGCAGGTGCAGGCGCACCTCCGGGTACTGCTCCCGGAACTTCTTGATGACCTCGGGCAGCACGTACCGGGCCTGCGTGTGCGTCGTCGCGATGGACAGCGAACCGCGTTCCTCGTCCTTGAGGTCGTCGGAGAGTCGCTTGATGTTCTGCACCTCGCGCAGGATCTTCACGGCGCGATCGATGACCTGCTGGCCCGCCGGCGTCACGCGCGTCAGGTTGCGGCCGTCCCGCACGAAGATCTGGAAACCGAGCTCGTCCTCGAGCAGCTTGATCTGCTTGCTGACCCCGGGCTGCGACGTATGCAGCTTCTCCGCGGCGGCCGTGATGTTGAGGCCCGTCTGGGCCACGGCGGCGAGATAACGCAATTGGTGCAGTTTCATGCCGGCATTCTATGCGAAAGCGCCCGTTTCGCAGCTTGAGTGCAGCCGACCCGCGCGGCATATCGACAGCACCAATGGTTACCGTCGGTCGCCGGCATGACACTCGCCACGCTCCTCAGTCGCACGCCCCAGGGCCTCGAAGCACCGCTCGTGCGCGTCGAGGTGGATGTGGGGCGGGCCTGCCCGCGTTCTCGGTGGTCGGCCTGCTCGAAACCGCGGTCAAGGAAAGCAAGGACCGCGTGCGCGCCGCGCTCGCCAACTGCGGCTACGAGTTTCCGGCGGGTCGCGTCACGGTCAACCTCGCGCCCGCGGATGTCCCGAAGGAGGGCGGACGGTTCGACCTGGCGATTGCGGTGGGCATCCTGGTCGCCTCCGGTCACCTGCCCGACAAGTCATTCGCCGGCGTCGAACTCTACGGCGAGCTCTCGCTGGGCGGCGAGCTGCACGGCACGCGCGGGGTGCTGCCGAGCTCGCTGCAGGCGGTCCGTGCCGGCCACGCATTGATCGTGCCGCTGGCCAACGGGCGCGAAGCAGCTCTCGCCCGCGGTGCCCGGGTGTTCGTGGCCCCGCATCTGCGCGACGTGTGCCTGCACGCCATGGGCCGCCAGGCGCTCGCCGTCGAAGCGGCGTCCATCACGCTGCAACTCGATCCGCGCCGTCGCGAGCCCGACCTCGCCGACGTGCGCGGCCAGGCGGGAGCTCGCCGCGCGCTGGAGATTGCCGCTGCCGGCGAGCACAGCGTGCTGCTGATCGGCCCGCCCGGCAGCGGCAAGAGCATGCTGGCGCAACGCCTGCCCGGGTTGCTGCCGGAAATGAACGACGATGAAGCCATCGAGTCGGCAGCGGTCCGTTCGCTTTCGCTGCAGGGGTTTCGCATCGATGGCTGGCGACGCCGGCCCTTCCGGTCGCCGCACCACACCGCATCTGCGGTGGCATTGGTGGGCGGTGGTGGCCGTCCGCGGCCGGGCGAGATCTCGCTGGCTCACAACGGCGTGCTGTTCCTCGACGAGTTGCCTGAGTTCGACCGCAACGTGCTCGAAGTGCTGCGCGAGCCGCTGGAAAGCGGGCACATCGTGATCTCGCGCGCAGCCCGGCAGGCCGAGTTCCCGGCGCGCTTCCAGCTCGTCGCCGCGATGAATCCCTGCCCGTGCGGACATTATGGCGACACGCGTGGACGCTGCCGTTGTCCGCCCGAGCGCATCGACGCCTATCGCAGTCGCGTCTCGGGGCCGTTGCTCGATCGGATCGACCTGCACGTCGAGGTCGGTCGCGTCGCGCTGGAAGAGATCGCGGAAGGCCCGCGCCCCGAGTCGACGCAGAGCGTGGCTGCACGCGTGGCTGCGGCCCGCGCCTGCCAAAAGCAGCGCCAGGCGCGCACCAATGCCCGGCTGGAAGCGGCCGACCTGTCGGTTGCATGTGCTGCCGAGCCCGCCGCGCTCGAGGTGCTGGGCCGCGCCATGCGTCAGCTGGGTTTGTCGGCCCGGGCGTATCACCGCGTGCTGCGTGTCGCCCGGACGATCGCCGATCTCGGGGCGAGCGAACGCGTGCGCAGCGAGCACATCGCGGAAGCGATCAGCCTCCGGCAACTCGACCGGCGTGCCCAGACGTTGCACGAGGGCGCGCCGATTTCGGGGTGAGCGCAGCAGAAATGCGTGGCGACCGGCGATGCCTGGCACGCCACCATGCACGTCGAGAGCTGCGCCGGCGCTGGCCGCGGCAGGCCAGGGACATCGCTGCCATGACGAACTCGCCCGCACGGATGCGGCGCGCCGGCCAGCTCTCGTTCCAGTTCCTGGCCGGTGTCGGGATTCCTTACATCGGCCCCGCAGAGACGCTCACCTGGACAAATGAGACGTGCGTCCCAGTTTTCGGGGGCGATGAATCAAATTGACCGTCTCGGCGGTCCTCATGGAGGACACAGGTCGTGGCTTGTAGTCCGGACAGCCCCGTTATGTAAACCCATGCTGAAGAGGGATGCCGACCCGCTTTGCAGGATCGTCGGGGCGGGATTATGTAATTCTTTCAGTTGACTGATTTATATAGAGATTTTTCATTTGGCATGACGGTTGCATTACAACTTGCAGGGACACGTCTCAATTCAGGGCCGACAGGGCTCAGGAACCGCCGAACATGCAAAAGCTTCTGAAAATCGCATTGCTGCCTTGCCTGGCGGCACTCACGTTCGCAGCGGCCCCTGTCGCGCAGGCGGTCACGGTCTCGTCGAGCACGCCTTCGGCCACCACCCTGACGTCCGGCACGACGTCGACCACGACGCTGACCAAGCAGCAGATCAAGCAGCAGAAGAAGCTGCTCAAGCAACAGCAGAAGCTGCGCAAGAAGTGCGCCAAGCTGAGCAGCGGCAAGAAGATCAAGGCCAAGAAGCGCGCCAAGCTGATGGCCATGTGCAAGACGACTGCAGCCACGACGGAAGAGGCGACCAAGCCGACACCCCCGGCCAGCAGCAATGCCGGTGGCAACTCCAGCACAGCGAATGGCGGTGGCAATCCAGCAACAGCAACGCTGGCGGCAACTCGCAGAACAGCAATGCCGGTGGCAACTCTGGCAACAGCAACGCCGGCGGTGGCAACTGATCAAGTCGTCGAACTCATCCAGAGTTCGCCTGCGCTCTTCGTCCCGCTCGTTGCGGGCAGCGAAAAGACGGACGGCGAAACCAGCGGTGAGACTTCCACGTTCCTGGTCGCGGAGGCTCCGAACGCCGTACCGGAACCCGGCAGCCTGGCCCTGCTCGGCCTGGGATTGATCGGGCTGGGTTTCGCGCGCCGGCGCGTCGCCCGCTGAGATCCAGATAGAGCACTGAACCCCAGAAGAACCAGGCCAACTGGTCTCGATTCAACGGGCTCCGACGGCAACGTCGGGGCCCGTTTTTATTGGGGAAGGCTGTCTCGACCAGTGGCGGCCACTCTGCGCACACCGGCGGACTCCTGCGGCGCCGAACGCCGGATCATTCGGCCGGCGTAACCGCCGTGGCGGTGATCTCGGCTTCGCGCAGCTTCGACTGCACGTTGCGCAACTCCTCGACCGTCGCGATCGGGCCAATCCGCACCCGGTACCAGGTCTCGTCGTCGACCGAGGCGCGCTGGATCTTGGCCGACACGCCCAGCAGCGCGAGCTCCGCCTGCATCTTCTCGGCTTCGGTGGCCTGCTTGAACGATCCGGCCTGCAGCACGACGTCCCCCGTCGGCAACGGCGCATTCGACGCCGCGGAAGGTTCCGGCTGGACCTGGCCAGGGACTTCCACTTCCTGCTTCGGCAGCATGTCGTAGAAGTCGAGTTCGGGTGGCGCGGTCGTATCCGCGATCGCGCCGTCATCAGGGGCTGCTGCGGAAGCCGGCGTCTGGGCCGGCTCAGGCACGGGCCCGGCCACCACTGCCTGCTGGTTGCGGTGATACACGTGCACGGCAAGCGCCACGGCCAATCCCAGGCCCAGGCCCGCGGCAAACCCCGTCCAGCCGCCGAAAGCAGGGCCCGGCGCGGCAGGCGCATGCCGGCGCACGTCCTTGAAATCGCGACCCAGGGTGCGCGCGCCGCGCCCCTGCGTCATTACATCGCCTCCGGCGCGGACACACCCAGCAGGCACAGCCCGTTGCAGACGACCTGCCGCACGCCGCGGATCAGCGTGAGGCGCGCATCGCGCAGCGACTCGTCCGCCACCAGGAACTGGTGCGCGTTGTAATAGGCATGAAAGTCGGTCGCGAGTTCACGCAGGTAATGCACCAGCGCGTGCGGCGCGCGTTGCAGGGCCGCCATCTCGACGACTTCCGGGTAACGGCTGACGGTGGCGAGCAACGCCTGCTCGTGCTGTTCCGTCAGCGTGCCCAGGCTCGCGCGGCCGCGGTCTGCGTCGTGCTCGAACCCTTTCTCCCGCATCTGGCGCAGCACGCTGCACACGCGCGCGTGCGCGTACTGGATGTAATAGACGGGGTTCTCGTTCGAGCGCGACGTAGCCAGCTGCATGTCGAAATCAAGATGTTGTTCGTTGCTGCGGAGCACGTAGAAGAACCGCGCGGCGTCGTTACCGACTTCGCGCCGCAACTCACGCAGCGTGATGAACTCGCCCGAGCGCGTCGACATCTGCACTTTCTCGCCGCCGCGGTACAGCGTGACGAACTGCATCAGGCGCACGTCGAGGCTCTCGCCGGGCTGGCCCATCGCCACGAGTCCGGCGCGCACGCGCGCGATGTAGCCGTGATGGTCCGAGCCCAGCACGTCGATGAGCTGTTCGAACCCGCGCTCGCGCTTGTTCAGGTGATACGCGATGTCGGAAGCGAAATACGTCTTGATGCCATTGTCCCGCACCACGACGCGGTCCTTCTCGTCGCCGAAGTCGGTGGCACGAAACCACTCCGCGCCGTCCTTCTCGTACACGACGCCGTTCCGGCGCAGCAGATCGAGGGCGTGGTCGATCGCGCCGTTGTCCGCCAGGCTGCGCTCGCTGAACCAGCTGTCGTAGCGCACCCCGAATTCCTCGAGGTCGTCGCGGATGTCGCCGAGGATGTCGTGCAGCGCGAGATCGAACGCCTGCCTGAACCCGGCGTCACCCAGCAGCGCGCGCGCGCGTTCGATGACGGCGTCGATGTAGGTGTCCTTGTCGCCCACCGGCGCGTCGGGCGGCAGGTCCGAGAACAGTGCCGCTGCAGGCTGCAGCAACGACCGCCCCGCGCGCTCGACGAGCTTGTCGGCGATCGGGCGGATGTAGTCGCCGCGATAGCCGTTGGCCGGAAACGGAAACTGTTCGCCGAAACTCTCGAGATATCGCAGCCAGACGCTGGCCGCGAGAATTTCCATCTGCCGGCCCGCGTCGTTGATGTAGTACTCGCGGTAGACGTCGTAGCCGACCGCGTCGAGCAGGTTGGAGAGCGAAGCGCCGAAGGCCGCGTGCCGGCCGTGGCCCACGTGCAAGGGGCCCGTCGGATTCGCCGACACGAACTCGACCATGATCTTCTTGCCGCCACCGAGTTGCGATCGGCCGTACGCGCGGCCCAGGTCGAGCACCCGGAGCAGTTCAGCCTGGTAAGCGGCCGGGGTGAGAAAGAAATTGATGAACCCCGGCCCTGCGATCTCGACGCGCGCCACGAGGTCGCTCGGAGGCAGCGCCGCGACGAGTGCCTGCGCCAGGTCGCGCGGCTTGCGTTTCGCCGCCTTCGCGAGCTGCAGCGCGACGTTGGTCGCGAAGTCGCCATGGCTCGCGTCGCGCGTGCGCTCGACGACGATGCCGGTGGCCGTATCCTCGGGCCGCAGTTCTGCGGGCAATGCGGCCAGTGCATCCCGCACCAGCTTTTCTATCAGGTATTTCAAGGTATTACGTTCAGGCCAAGCGGGGGCGGACGAGAGTCTAGGGAATTCCCGGCCCTGATGCGAGGTCAAAGTGTGATGCGCGCACGCCGTCATTTTTGGGCATTGGCTAGCGTGGGCGCAGTCACAGCCCGTGCCAATGAGGAAATAGACATGACTCAGTCCAGATTCGGTGCAACCTGCTGCGCCTTGATCCTGGCGGCGGTGGCCGGCTGCGGCGGCGGCAGCGACGGCTCCGGCGACCGCACCGGCACCTTGCGCCTTGGCCTTACCGACGCGCCTGTCGATCAGGCCGACGCCGTCGTGGTCCAGTTTACCGGCGTCGAACTGAAGCCCGCGGGCGGCGCGGCGTTCTCCCGCGATTTCGCGAGTCCCAAGACCATCGACGTGCTGGCGCTGCAGGGTACGACGCGCGCGCTGCTGCTCGACGGCGAAGTCGTGCCCGCCGGCGAGTACGAATGGATGCGACTGAAGGTGAACGCCGATCCTGCCGTCCGCGATTCGTACGTCACCATCGGCGGCCAGGAGTGCGAGATGCGAATTCCGAGCGGCGCGGAATCCGGCCTCAAGCTGATCCGCGGGTTCACGGTGGGCGTGGGCACGGTCACCGATTTCACCATCGACTTCAACCTGCGCAAATCGGTGGTGCAGCCTCCGGGCCAGCGGGCCGATGCGCCCGCCTGCAACGGACAGGTCTACCTGCTCAAGCCCGTGCTGCGCGTCGTCGACAACCTGCAGGTCGGAGCGATCACCGGCTCGATCGATGCAGGCCTGCTCACGGCGAACAGCTGCGTGGCGTCGACTGCAAAGCCCGGCAACGTTTACCTGTTCGGCCCCGTGGCGACGTCAGACCCCGCGCCGATCGTTCCCGACGATGTCGACGGCAACGCCGCCGATGGGGCCGATCCAATCGCCAGCGCGCAGGTGAGCGCAGACACGTTCCGCTACACCATCGGCTTCGTGCCGCCGGGACGCTATGTCGTGGCCTACACCTGCGACGCCGACGATTCCGAAATCGACGCGGACGTCTTGCCCACGCCGCCGGCGGTAGGAGAAAGCGTCACCTTCGTGCCAGCGAATGGCACGACCATCGATGTCGCGGCCAACCAGACCGTGACGGTCGACTTCGCGGTGGCGCCGGCCACTTAGCGCTGCAACAGCGGAGTTCGCTGCCAGGGCGCTCCGCTTGCGGGGCGCTGCTGGCATTGCGCGTGTCTCCAAACGCAGACAGTCCGGTCGTGAACGGCACCGCGGGGTCCCGGTCGGAACTAGCTCATACCATGGAGGGTATCGATCATGCGCAAAAACACTTTGGCCTTTGTCATTTCTTCAATGTTGATGGCTGTCTCCGCTCAGGCGCAGCCGGCCGAGCCGACCAACCAGGCCTCGTACGACGCCGACCAGTCGAACAGCAGCAACGCCGCTGCGATGGCTCAGCAGCGCTGGAGCGCGGCCGATACCGACCGCAACGGCACGCTGTCCAAGGCTGAGATGCAGGTCTCCATGCCGACCATGGCTGCGAACTTCAGCAAGATGGACAGCAACGGCGATGGCCAGCTGTCGCAGGACGAGATGCATGGCGCCAGGCATTCGGACAAGGGGCAGTGGAACAAGGACTTCAAGGCAGCCGACACGGATCGTGATGGTTCGTTGACGCTGACCGAGGCCCAGAGCGGCATGCCGATGATCTCATCGCATTTCGCCGCCATCGATACCGACAAGGACGGCAAGGTCACGACGCAGGAACTGGCGTCGCACCACGCTTCGATGCGTGGCGCCGCGGACTCGTCGCGTTAAGGCGACTGGTTGACCGCTGGAGGCGCTAGAACAGCTCCAGCGGATCGACATCGAGCGCCCAGCGCACCTTGCGTGCGCCGGGCGCTTCTTCGAGCAGAGGAACCCAGCGCGCCAGCAAGCGCTGCAGCGGCGAATGTGACGCCGCATGCAACAGCAGCTGCGCACGATAATGACCGGCACGCCGTTCCATCGGCGCCGATGCCGGCCCCAGCAGCTCGACCCCTGCGACACCGCAACCCAGCGCGATCTCACGCGCATGCTCGAGGAACTCGAGCGGAGCCTCGCGCCCCGGCGCCTCTGCTCGCAGCACTGCGACACGCGCAAACGGCGGCCAGTGCGCCTGTTCCCGTTCCACCAGCGCAGCAGCTGCGAAAGCGTCGTAGCCGCCACTCACCAGCTGCTGCAGCAACGGGTGCTGCGGATACTCCGTCTGGATCAGCACTTCGCCTGCTTTCTCCGCGCGCCCGGCCCGGCCCGCCACCTGCACGATCGTCTGCGCGAGACGCTCCGCCGCGCGAAAGTCCGTGCCGAACAGGCCCTGGTCCGCATTCAGCACGACGACGAGCGTCACCAGCGGAAAATGATGTCCCTTGGTCAGCATCTGCGTGCCCACCAAAAGGCGCACTTCGCCGCTGTGAACCCGGTCGAGCGCGGCTTCGAGCGAGCCGCGCTTGCGCATCGCGTCGCGATCGATGCGCTCGAGTGGATACGCCGGGAACAGGTTCGTAAGCGTTTCTTCGATGCGCTCCGTGCCCTGGCCGACGGGCTTCACGGCCTCGCCGCAGTCGGGGCAGATTTCCGGTATCGGGCGGTGCGTGCCGCAATGATGGCAGTCGAGTGAGCGTTCGCGCTGATGCACCGTCAGGCGCGCATCACAGCGAGGGCAGGGCGCGACCCACCCGCAGCCCGGACAGAACAGCGTCGGCGCGTAGCCACGCCGGTTCAGGTAGACCAGCACCTGCCCGCCGGCGTCGAGGTGGCGCCGCATCGCGAGCACCGTCGGTGTCGCCATGCCTTGCGTTTCGGCATGCGCGCGCAGGTCCACCAGGTGCAGCGTGGGCGGCCGCGCGCCCGCGGTGCGGTTGGGCAGGTCCAGCCGCTGCGCGCGTCCGGCGCGGATGCGCTCGAGGCTTTCGAGCGAAGGTGTCGCCGAGCCCAGCACGACGGGGACGCCAAGGCGCTGCGCTCGCGCCAGCGCAAGGTCGCGCGCCGAGTAACGAAACCCGTCCTGCTGCTTGTACGACGCGTCGTGCTCTTCGTCGATGACGATCAGGCCGGGACGCGCGAGTGGCGCGAACACGGCGGAGCGCGTGCCGATGATCACGGGCGCCGTGCCGGCGCGGGCGGCGCGCCAGGCCTGCAGGCGATCGGTGTCGGTCAGTCCGGAATGCAGCACCGCGAGCGGTCCGGGAAAACGCTCGCTGAAACGGGCCACCAGCTGTGGCGTCAGCGAGATCTCGGGTACCAGCACCAGCGCCTGTTCGCCGCGGGCCACGACTTCGGCGATGGCGCGCAGGTAGACCTCGGTCTTGCCACTGCCCGTGACGCCGTGCAGCACGAAGGGCGCGTAGCGTCCGTGCGCGCCGACGATCGCGTCGACGGCGGCCGCTTGCTCCGGCGTGAGTTCGGGCCCGATCGCGCGTGCAGCATCGAGCACGGCCGTCGATGCGGCTGGGGCCAGCACGTCGGCGCGCACGCGGATCACCCAGCCGCGCTGCTCGAGTTCGCGCACATGATCGCGCCAGCGCGGCGAGAGCGCTGCAAGCTCAGCCGCACCCGCGGCACCTTGTGCGGCCAGCAAGTCGGCCACCTCCCGCAACCGGGTTGCACGCGCGCTGATGGGAGTGGCCGACCCGGTGCGCGCCGCCGCACTCAGGGCCCATCTTTCTGCAGTGGCGGTCGCTTCGGTGCCGCTACGCAGTGCGACTGGCAGGGCGGCCGCAATCACCTCGCCGGGAGGGTGCCGGTAGTACTCCGCGGACCAGCGCAGCAGGTCGAGCAGTGCAGGGTCGAGGACCGGCTCGTCGTCGATCAGGGCGACCGCGTGCTTGAGGCGGCCGGCGGGCACGTCCGACCGCTCCCGCAGCTCGAGGATGACGCCCACCACCTTGCGTCGACCGAACGGCACCCAGACCCGCTGCCCGGGACGCAGCCGGGCCGGGTCGCATGCGGCAGGCGCCAGGTAGTCGAAAACCCGACGCAGCGGCGCATCGATCGCGACGACGAGGATGGAGCCGCTCATCGCCGGTGCGCGGCCCGGGTTGTCCACAAAGGCTGTGGAAAACTCTGTGGATGAGGTGCGTGAAGATCGCCCAAGTGCTGATTCTGCCGGGAAGTTCGGGCGCTGATCAAGAAATAGCCGCTACGGAAAAGTATATATTTTTCAGTAAGTTATGGAATTTCGCCGCACGCTTTACACGGTTCCGCTGCCGACGGAGCAGCGGTGGGTGAGGCGGCCTCTGCCGCGCGACCCGGCGGTGCACATCCTGCCGCAATGCGCCACGTCAACCGATCGGCGCGCAACACGTTGTTCGTGCAGGAGATGATGGAGTCGCGAAGGGTACGAGTCTACGGCATGCGTGGCTTTGCTAGTCTGGAACTGCAGGCCGAGCCGCTCGCTGCGTTCGGTGCAGATACAAACGACGAGGAGACGGGCCTGGACGCAGCGCACCTACGCGAGCTCGACCGGTTTCTGGCTGGAGTCGAGCGGCGCGCCTTCCGGATCGCGCAGCTCGCGCTGCGCGACCCCGACGATGCACACGATGTCGTGCAGGGGGCGATGCTGCGCCTGGCGCAAAGCTATGCGGCCCGTCCGGCTGCAGAGTGGAGGCCGCTGTTCTTCCGCATCCTCTACAACGGCATCCGCGACCTGCAGCGACGCCAGGGAGTGCGCCGGCGGTTCTTCGGGTTGTTGCCGGGGGCGGGCAGGCCGGACGACGAGTCGACTGCGGACCCGTTCGAGCAGGTCCCCGATCCGGGTCCCGAGCCGCTGCAGCAACTGGCCGCAACCGAATCGATGCAGCAACTGGAGCAGGCGCTGCGCGGCTTGCCGGCCAGACAACTCGAGGCGTTCTCGCTGCGCTGCCTCGAGGGGCTCGACGTCGCGGCAACGGCAGCGGCGATGGGCTGCAGCGAGGGCAGCGTGAAGACACATTATTTCCGCGCGGTGCAGGCGTTGCGCGCAGCGCTGGCGGATGAGCGGGTCGTGGAGCAGACATGACGAAGCCAACAGAAAATGGCGACCTGAACGACGTAGAGAGCCGGGCGCGAGCGGCGTTCGAAGCCAGCGTTGCGGGCCTCGATGCGGCCACGTTGTCGCAACTGAACCAGTCGCGACAGCGGGCACTGGCCGCTGCCGCGGGTGTGCGCTCGCAGCCCAACTCGCGGTGGTGGGCATGGGCACCCGCAGGAGCGCTGGCAGCGGCTGCCCTTGTTGCAGTCCTGCTGCTGCGGGCACCTGCCGAACCCGACGTGAACGGCGGTCCCGTCGTCGTTGAAGCCGCTGCAGATCAAGCGCTGGATCCGCTCGTGCTGATGGCCGCGGGCGACGATCTCGAACTTGCCACCGAGGCTGACCTCGATTTCTACGCCTGGGTCGACCTCGAAACAGCGGACGGGGCCGGGTAATGACGCAACGCACGGCACACCGAACATTGCAGCGAGCATGTTTGCTCGCAGCGCTTGCCGCGGGTAATGGCGTCACGGCTGCGACCCCGCCGCTGCCGCCGGAGGACCTGCTCGAATACCTCGGCAGCTGGACCGGCGACGATGCGGACTGGCTCGTCGCGAACGCCGCAGTGCAGTCCGCCGTCGTGGCAAACGCGCCGAGCGCGGCCCCCGTCGCTGCCAGACAGCCTGCGAACACGACCACGACCACGACAGCAGCACCCCATGCAGCGCCGGCAGCGCCGGCGACGGGTGCGGAGCGCAAGCCATGAACGTCCGCAATCCTCTTGTCCTGTCAGCTGCGCTGCTCGCGCTCGGCTGCGTCTCTGCAGCGCCTGGCGTGCAGGCGCGCGATCGAGATTCCGACGCTGCAGCGGAGCGCGCACCGACCAGTGCGGGCATGGCGTGGGACCAGCTCACGCCCGATCAGCAACGCGCACTGGAGCCGTATCGCGGGCGCTGGAACCAGTTGCCGCCTGAGCGCCAACAGGCGTTCGTGCGCGGCGCCGAGCGCTGGCAGCACATGACGCCGCAGCAGCAGGAGCAGGCGCGCCAGCGATTCAGGCAATGGCAGGAACTGCCGCCCGACGAGCGACAGAAGGCGCGTAAACGTTACGAGCAGTTCCGCGAGTTGCCTCCCGACGAACAGGAGCGTCTGCGCGGGGCGTATCGCAAGTACAACTCGCTGCCGCCCGAGCAGCGCGAGCAACTGCGCGAGCGCTGGCAGGACATGACGCCGGAGCAGCGCGCCAAAATGAAAGAGCGCTGGAAGGATGCGACCCCCGAGCAGCGCAAGAAGATGAAAGAACGGGCGCGGGAAAAGCGCGAGCGCGGCGAGTCTTAAGTCCGGCTCCCTCTCCCGCGTGAGCGGGAGAGGGTTGGGGTGAGGGTCGAGGGTCGAGGGTCGAGGTGAGCGCTACGCTGACTCGCCTGTCCGGATCTTTCCCGCGCTCATGGTCTCGCGCGCTTCGGTCAGCGGCCGGACGACCGCCCGCTGACCGGCGACTCTTGCTCGTGCGGGCGCGCGACGGGCGTGGTGCGGGATGAGGACAAAGATTGAATGCGCCGCGCGCCGGGCGCCCGAGCGGCGGCGCTCGACAAATCGCGCGGGGAAGATCCGGACAGGCGAGCCAGCGCGGCCCTCACCCGGCCTTGCGGCCGACCTCTCCCACTGACGCGGGAGAGGTGAAGAGCCCTCACCCGGCCTTGCGGCCGACCTCTCCCACTGACGTGGGAGAGGTAACTCTCACGCCTTGAGTGCGGTCAGCACCTCGTCGAGCATCTTCTTGGCGTCGCCGAACAGCATCCGGTTGTTCTCCTTGTAGAACAGCGGATTGTCGACGCCCGCGTAGCCCGAGGCCATCGAGCGCTTCATCACGATCGAGGTCTTCGACTTCCACACCTGCAGCACCGGCATGCCGGCGATCGGACTGTTGGGATCGTCCTCGGCCGCCGGGTTCACGATGTCGTTCGCGCCGATGACCATCGAGACGTCGGTGTCGGGGAAGTCGTCGTTGAGTTCGTCCATTTCCATGACGATGTCGTACGGCACCTTCGCTTCGGCCAGCAGCACGTTCATGTGGCCGGGCATGCGGCCCGCGACCGGGTGGATGCCGAAGCGCACGTTGACGCCCTTCTCGCGCAGCAGCTTCGTGATCTCGTACACCGTGTGCTGTGCCTGCGCGACGGCCATGCCGTAGCCGGGCACGATGATCACGTTCTTCGAGTCGCGCAGCAGTTCGGCCGTTTCGGTCGCATTGATCGCCGTCACTTCACCGGCCGGCTCCGCGCCTGCACCCGCAGCGGCCGGCGCAGTGCCGCCGCCCGTGCCGAAGCCGCCCGCGATGACGCTGATGAAGTTGCGGTTCATCGCCTTGCACATGATGTACGACAGGATCGCGCCCGACGAACCGACCAGTGCGCCGACGACGATCAGCAGGTCGTTCGACAGCATGAAGCCCGTGGCTGCGGCGGCCCAACCGGAGTAGCTGTTCAGCATCGAAACCACGACGGGCATGTCCGCGCCGCCGATCGCCATGACCATGTGCACGCCGAAGAGCAGCGCGATGATCGTCATGATCGCGAGCGGGAACAGGCCCGACTGCACGTCGTGCGCGTTGACGAACGCCACGCCGAACCAGATCACGCCGAGCAGGCCCGCGAGGTTCAGCCAGTGACGCGCGGGCAGCAGCAGTGGCTTGCCGCTGATCTTGCCGTTGAGCTTGCCGAACGCGATGACCGAACCCGAGAACGTCACCGCGCCGATCAGGATGCCGATGTAGATCTCGACTTCGTGGATGGCCTTCTCGGCGCCGATGAACACGACCGAGGTGTCGACGTAGCTCGCGAAGCCCACGAGGCACGCCGCGAGGCCGACGAGGCTGTGCATCAACGCGACCAGCTCCGGCATCTGCGTCATCTGGACTTTTCTGGCCGCGTACAGGCCGATCGAGCCGCCCACCAGCAGCGCGCCGACGATGTACGGAATGCCAGCGAGCGTGACGCGCGGGCCGAACACCGTCGCCAGCACGGCGATGGCCATGCCGATCATGCCGTACAGGTTGCCGCGGCGCGAAGTCTCGGGGTTCGAGAGGCCGCCCAGGCTCAGGATGAACAGGATGATGGCGGCGATATACGCCATCGTTGCGATATTGGCTGACATGCGCGCGACCCCTTACTTGCGGAACATCGCGAGCATGCGACGCGTGACGGCAAAGCCGCCGAACATGTTGATCGCGGTGAGCGTCAGTGCGACCACCGCGAGGCCGAGGATCAGCCCATCGGGCCGGCCCTCAGCGCCGGCGCCGAGCGGCGGCGCCACCTGCACCAGCGCGCCGACGGCGATGATGCTCGAGATGGCGTTGGTCACGCTCATGAGCGGCGTGTGCAGCGCCGGCGTCACGTTCCAGATCACCATGTAGCCGATGAAGCAGGCGAGGATGAACACGGTGAAGTGCGCGAGGAACGAAGCGGGCGCGAAGGCGCCGACCAGCCAGAACAGCAGCGCACCGCCGCCGAACAGCACCGCGAGGCTCTTGGCCGACGCGGGTTCACCGGCGCCGTGGCCGTGGCCCGCCTTCTTCGCGGGGGTCGCGGCCGCAGCTGCGGGCTTGGCTGCCGCCGCTGGCAGCTTGGGCGGTGGTGGCGGCCAGGTGATCGCGCCGTCCTTGATGACGGTGAGGCCGCGCAGCGCGTCGTCGTCCATGTTGACGTTGATGACGCCGTCCTTCGTCTTGCAGAGTTCCTCGGTCAGGCGCAGCAGGTTCGTGGAGTACAGCGTCGACGACTGCTTGGCCAGGCGGCTCGCGAGATCGGTGTAGCCCACGATGGTGACGCCGTGCCGGACCACGGCCTGCCCGGGCACGGTCAGCTCGCAGTTGCCGCCCTGTTCGGCCGCCATGTCGACGATGACGCTGCCCGGCTTCATGCTCTGCACCATCGCAGCGGTGATGAGCTTGGGCGCTGGTTTGCCCGGAATGAGCGCGGTGGTGATGATGATGTCGGATTCACGGGCCTGCTGCGCATACATCTCGCGCTGGGCCTGCTGGAAGCCTTCGCTCATGACCTTGGCGTAGCCGCCGCCGCCCGAGCCTTCCTCTTCGTAATCGACCTTCACGAACTCGCCGCCGAGCGACACCACCTGGTCGGCGACTTCGGCGCGCGTGTCGTTGGCGCGCACGATGGCGCCGAGGTTGGCAGCGGTGCCGATGGCCGCGAGGCCGGCGACGCCGGCGCCGGCGATGAACACCTTGGCCGGCGGCACCTTGCCCGCGGCAGTGATCTGGCCGTTGAAGAAGCGGTCGAAGGCGTTGGCGGCTTCGATCACGGCGCGATAGCCGCTGATGCTCGCCATCGACGTCAGCGCATCCATCTTCTGCGCACGTGAGAGCTGGCGCGGCAGCGAGTCGATCGCGAGCACCGTGAGGTTGCGTGCCGCCATCGCCTGCATCAGCTCCGGGTTCTGGGCCGGCCAGATGAAGCCGATGAGCGTGCTGCCCGGCCGCATCAGCGCGACCTCGTCGAGCGTGGGTGGACGCACGCGGAAGACCATGTCGGAGTCCGTCATCAGTTCGGCCGCGCTGGCCGCGATGCTGGCTCCGGCAGCCCGGTACGCCTCGTCGTCGAAATTGGCGCCCGCACCGGCACCGGATTCGACACGCACGGCGAAGCCGAGCTTGACGAGCTTGGCGACCACGTCGGGCACGGTGGCCACGCGTTTTTCGCCGGCGAAGGTCTCGCGCGGCACTCCGATCGTCAGCGACATGGTCTAGCGCTCCTCCCCCAACCACCGGCGCGGCTAAGCCGCTGTCGTGAAAGGGATATTTTGAATGGTCACGGCGGCGAAACAGCCGTGGATTATTGCACAGCAGTGCCGTATCTTCACGGCATGCGCGCACTTTCGCAGTACGCACTTACGCAGGAAGTCCTGCGGACGGACGTGGCGGGAATGCCCCTGGAGTGGATCGACTACCGCGACGCGGTGCGGCTGCACTTCATGGGGCAGGTCGCTTACGCGTTCGGCCAGACCCTGTTTTCGCTGCGGGGCGGCGTGAGCGCGCGCACGGGTCAGCGCACCATCGTCCGGGTGAATTCGATCGTCGCGACGATCGGCCACAGCCACAATCCAGGCGGCCGGCACCAGGGCTACGTCCCGCCGCTCAACAACGAAACCCTGTTCCGCCGCGATGCGCACCTGTGCCTTTACTGCGCACAGCGTTTTCCCACGAGCCAGCTGTCGCGCGACCACGTCACGCCGCTCTCGCGCGGCGGTCTCGATACCTGGAACAACGTGGTCACCGCGTGCCGTCGCTGCAACAACCTGAAGGCGTGGCGCACGCCCGAGCAGGCCAAGCTGCAACTGATCGCCGTGCCGTTCACGCCGAGCTATGCCGAGTACATCTACCTGAAGGGTCGGCGCGTGCTGGCCGACCAGATGGAATACCTGCTCGCGCACTTCCCACGGTCGAGTCCGCTGCATGCCCGCCTGCGGCAGGGCGCAGCGGCGGGCACCCCGTAATTGCAGTCGCGTGCGCTCGAGCCGGGGCGCCGCGTTGCTGCGTGCCCATGACTGACGACGCAGCGCTGCTGGCCATCGCGTTTTTTGCCGTCGCGGTGCTGTACAGCACCGTCGGGCATGCGGGTGCGTCCGGCTACCTCGCGATCATGGCCTTGCTGGGCGTCGCCCCGGCGACGATGCGACCCACGGCACTCGCGCTCAACGTGCTCGTCGCGGCCGTGGCGACGTATCGATTCCGTCGTGCGGGCTGGACCGGGTGGAATGACCTGTTGCCCTTCGTACTGGCCTCCGTGCCGTTCGCGTACCTCGGCGGGCTCACGCACCTGCCCGTCGCGGGCTACCGCGCGATGCTGGGGTGCGTATTGATCTTCTCGGCTGCAGTGATGCTGTGGCGGGCCAGCGGTGGCGGGGAATCGATACAGGAGCGGCCTCTCGCCATTCCTCGCTACGTTGCGCTCGGCAGCGGTGCGGCCATCGGCCTGCTGTCGGGGCTGACCGGCACCGGCGGCGGCATCTTCCTGAGCCCGCTGCTGCTGCTCGCCGGTTGGGCCGGTCCGCGCGGCGCAGCCGGCCTCGCGGCACCTTTCATCCTGCTCAACTCGATCGCTGGACTGCTCGGCTTCCAGTGGAGCCAGGGCTCGCTGCCCGCCGAGTTGCCGCTCTACGCGGCGGCGGTGGTGGCGGGCGGATTGCTCGGCACCACGCTGGGCCTGCAGTTCCTGCGCGGCCGCTGGCTGCTCGTTGCCTTGGCGCTCGTCCTCTGCGTCGCGGGTGGCAAGCTGCTGCTCACCCGCTAGCAGTCGATCCTTACCTTACTTGCGGACCCAGACGGTCTTGCCGTCCTTGATCGTTTCGAGGACCTGGATCTGGTTGATCGTCGCCGGGTCCACGGTGAGCGGGTTGGCGGAGAGCACGACGAGGTCGGCGAGCTTGCCTTCCTTGATGGAGCCCTTGGCCGCCTGCTCGCCGAACTGCTCCGCGCCCCAGATCGTGATCATCTGCATCGCTTCATAGGGCGTGACGCGCTCGTCGGGGCCGATGACCGTTCCCGAGCGCGACGTGCGGTTCACTGTGGCCCACACCACCTGCATCAGGTTCGGCAGCGCGACCGGCGCATCGGTGTGGCTCGTCGCATGCAGGCCGGTGTTCAGGATCGAGCGCATCGGCGAGATAAGGGCAGCCTGTTCCGGGCCGACGATCTGCTTGTACCAGTCGCCCCAGTAGAACGTGTGCATCGGGAACATCGACGGGAAGATGCCGAGCGGCTTCAGCTGCTGAACCTGGTCCGGGCGGATGAACTGGCCGTGGATCAGGGTCACCTGGCCCGGCTTCACGCCATGCTTCGCGACCACGGGCTTCAGCGCCTCGAACAGCTGGTCGATGGCGGCATCGCCGTTCGCGTGCACTTTGACCGGCCAGCCCTTGGTGTATGCCTCGTCCAGGTAAGCTTCGACCTGCTTCGTGTCGGGAATGGCGGGGTAGCCCTTGTAGCCGGCCTGCTGCCCGTCCGGCGGGAGCAAGTAGGGAACGGTGCGCCAGGCCGTCCGGCCCTGCGGCGAGCCGTCGAGCGTGACTTTCAGGCCGCCGAGGCGGTAGTGATCGGAATAGGTCGTGCTGAAGGCCTGGTCCAGCTCGCTGCGGCCCGTGTAGTCCATCCAGCCGATGAAATCGATGTCCAGCAGTCCGCGCTTTGCGGCGTCAGCCATGACTGCATGCATCGGCCCGAACATGCGGCCTTCGTTCGCGGTCGTGTAACCGTAGCTCTTCGCCAGTTCGAGGCCACGCTTCAGGAATTCGTCCTTGCCCGCCTGCGTGGTTGGCGCGAGGGACTTCACCATGTGCGGCATCGCCGCAAGCTCCTCGAGCACGCCGTTCGGGGTCTTGCCGTCGGCCTCGCGGCGGATGACGCCCCCCTCGGGATTCTGCGTGCTGGCGTCGTAGCCGATCATCTTCAGCCCGAGCGTGTTGACCGCCGCAAAGTGCGCCGAGATGTGGGTCGCCATGACCGGGACGGTCGTCGAGACCTTGTCGAGGTCTGCGCGCGTCGGGTGGCGGCCGAGCAGGGCGTCGTCGTAGCCGACGCCGAAGATCCAGCCGGTTTTCTCGACGTCGGGGCCGGCAGCAAAAGCCTTCAACTTGGCGACGACATCGTCGATCGTATTGACGCTGCCATCGGGAGGGGCGAGCAGGTTGGCGCCAACGGCCTGCATTCCGAATTGCTGGGCATGCGCGTGACCGTCGATGAAACCGGGCATCAGTGTCTTGCCGCCGAGATCCTTCAGCACCGTGCCTTCAGCCTGCTGCTTGAGCGCGTCCGCCTTGCTGCCGACGAACGCGATCTTGCCCTCGTCCACGACGATGGCTTCGACGGTGGTGGGCTGGTCGCCTTCCATCGTCACGATGGGCCCGCCGAAAACGATGAGGTCCGCGGCCGCGGCGGGGGTGGTGTCTGCGGGTTTCTTGCTGCAGGCAGCCAGCACGACGGCGGCGAGGATGACAGAGGCAAGGGCCGGGCGACGGGTCATAAGCGCTTCCTTGGATCTGGACCGGTGACGCGAGCGCACTAGATGCCGATTTATGGGCGGGAAGATATTGCCATTTACGACAATCTTCCAGCGATCGGCAGGACGGGCATCGACCGTGGACGAGCTGGAGCGCGTGTTTTCGCAACGGGGCCGGCGGCCGTGTTGTCGCGGGGGACCATGCTGTGGGGCGCCTGCGCGGGGGCGGATCCATCGCAATAACTCGCCGGGATGGTCTGGGGGAGCAGGGGGAGTGCGTCCCAGACCACCCGGCAAGTTCCGACGGCTTCATGTGGCGGGGGTCGCAGGGGGAGTGCACCCCAGGGCCACATCATGGAAACCCCGGACGCTTCGAGACTACGTACGATGCTGCACTGCGACAAACAAACTTTCATCACACGATGAATGAGCGTTCGTCACCCTCAGGCCGCGACCGGCGCCGCCTCGATCAACTGGAATTGCTCGATCGACCAGTCGACCAGGGCCCGCACCTCGGACCGCTCGAAATCGCCGCGCCGGGCCACCAGGTAGTACGCGTCGTTGCCCTGCAGGTCGAAGCCCTCGAGCCGGACCAGCGCACCGCGCTCGAACCACGGCTGGCAGACCACCGCGGGCACCAGCGCGATCCCGCCGCCGCGCTCCGCGGCCCGCGCCACGGCCACCATGTTGTCGAACTCGACCACGTTGCTGATCCGCCGCAGGTCGAGCCCGACCTGGTTCAACCACAGGTCCCAGACGTCGCTGCGGAAGTTGCGATGCATGATCAGCGTCTGGCCGTCGAACGCACGGGCGTTGCGCTTGCCACCCATGGAGTCCGCGACCTTGCGCGACGCGGCAGCGACCAGCCGCAGTGGCATCAGCCGTACCGCCTCCACGTCGCCCGTGTCCGGCGGTTGCCTCGCCAGCACGATCGAGATGTCCGTGAACCCGGAATGCTGGCCGGGGCGCGGGTCCTGGGTGTCGACCTGGATGTCGATGCCGCCGTGGCGCGCGTGAAAATCCGGCAACCGGGGGGCAAAAAGCTCGCTGGCGAAGAACGGCGGCATCACGACGCGCAGCTGGCGGCGCGCGCCGGACGCGTTGCGGGTGCGTTCGATGGCTGTCCCGAGCGCGAGCAGCGCGGGTTCCAGGTCGTCGAGCAGTTGCCGGCCTACCGGGGTCAGCAGCACGGAGCGTGTGCGGCGCTCGAACAGCGAAACTCCCAGCTGTTCCTCGAGCTCTTTGACCTGGTGACTGACAGCCGAGGGCGTCAGCGACAACCGATCGGCCGCAGCCTTGAAGCTCGAATGACGTGCCGCGAGGCAAAAGGCTCGGAGCAGCCGTAAAGGCGGCGTCCTGATCTGGGCAACCATGTCCGTTCCGTGCGTGACGTTCCAAGCAGTGGCAACTTGCATGCCAGTCCGGACGCCACGTCCAAAACCATTGCGAAACAAAGGGATACGCGGCCTGACGAGCCACGTCCCCACCCCCGGCTCAGCCGAAGCGCACGATTATAGCGCCGCCGGTCAACGCTCCTGCACGGAACCGTGCAGCGGCTCGAGCCGGGCCATCAGCAAGGCATCGCAAGACACGCCCCCGACTCGCAGGTAGTCGCGCAGGGTGCCCTCCAGCTCGAATCCGGCGCGTCGATACAGCGCGATCGCGGGCGCATTGTCGGCGCGCACGATCAATTCGGCCCGCTGCAGCCCCGCCTGGCGGGCCCGTTGCAGCGTCTCGGCCAGCAGGCGCGTGCCCAGGCCGAGGCCGCGGTAAGGCGCCAGCAGGCCCATGCCCAGCACTGCGCTGTGGCGCAGGGTCGGCGCTGTTTTCGGCCGCAGATCGCACCAGCCGACCACTTCGTCATAGCCGGCGACGGCGACCACGTGCACGGCTCCGGCCTTGAGGCTGTCCAGCAAGAAACGACGCGTCCGCACGAAAGAGGGCGCCTCCAGCATGGCGAGGTAGCGGCCTTCGCGCGCCACGCTGTCGACCGCGGCGTGGAAACCGGTGAAATGGTGGCGGGCGATCGGGACGATCCGGACGTCTGCCGCTGCGGACGACGACTGCCCGGCCTGGGGCTGGCTGCTCATGCCCGCATCCTCGCACGCAGCAGCCCGAATCGTCGTCGGGCGTCAACCTGCCAAGGTGTCGCCCGATCTCTTATCCTTCGCGCACCATGAATACACCCAACGAAGACGGGCAAGCCCTTGCCCGCGCAGCCGCCGACGCCCTCCGGCGCGGCGACCCCCGTAGCGCCCGCGACTTGTTCCTGCGCGCAGCCCAGGCCGGTCAGGCCGATATCCCGGTCATGCTCGGCCTGGCGTACTCGTGCCGTGCGCTGGAGGACTGGGCCGGCATGGCCGCCTCCGCCGACCGCGTGCTCACGCTCGATCCGCGCAACCTGCGCGCGCTCGTGATGAAGGGCGACAGCCTCGAGCGCAGCGGCGACTCGCGCGGCGCAGCAGCGCATTACCGCGCGGCGCTGCGTGTGTCGCCACCTGCAAACGAGTTGCCGCCCGACCTGCAACAGGAAATGCGCCGCGTGCAGCAGGCGAACGAGCAGTTCTCCAGGCGCTACGAGGAGCACATGCGCTCGTGGCTCAAGCAGAAGGGCGTCGACGCCGCTCCCCAGGGCGACACGCGGCTCGCGCAGTCGCTCGACATCCTGCTCGGCCGCCAGCGCATCTTCCTGCAGGAACCGCGCTACTTCTATTTCCCGCAGTTGTCACAGCAGCCGTTCTTCGACCGTGCGGCTTTCCCGTGGCTCGACGCGCTCGAGGCCGCGGTGCCTGCGATCCGCGCCGAACTCGACGCATTGCTGCAGGATCCCGCGGCTTTCGCGCCGTACATCAAGGGCGATCCCTCGCGTGCCGCTGGCGACCAGCGTCCGCTCGCCGACAACCCGGCGTGGTCGGCATTCCACTTGTGGCGCAACGGAGAGTTGAACGAAGCCAACGCCGCGCGCTGTCCGCAGACGCTGGCCGCGCTGGCGGCCGTGCCACTCGCGCAGATGTCGCACCGTTCGCCCAGCGTGCTGTTCTGCAAACTCGCGCCGGGCACGCACATCCCACCGCGCAACGGCCTGATCAACACGCGCCTGATCGTGCACCTGCCGCTGCTGGTGCCCGGCAAGTGCCGCCTGCGCGTCGGCGCCGAGGTGCGTGAGTTGCAGGAAGGCCGCGCGTGGGTGTTCGACGATTCCATCGAGCACGAGGCCGTGAACGAGAGCGACGGCGCTCGCGTCATGCTCGTGTTCGACATCGCACGACCGGACATCACGGCAGAGGAACACCGCGACATCGCCACGCTGCTCGAGGGTGTCGATGCGTTCACGGGCCAGCCGCCCGGGTGGGAAATCTAGGCGTCGACGCGCCATGATCTATCTCGTCGACGCCAGCGTCTTCATCTTCCGCGCGTGGTTCTCGGTGCCCGTCGAGGTCGTCGACCGCGACGGCAACGCCGTGAACGCCGTGCTTGGGTTCGCGCGTTTCCTCGCCGAGCTGCTCGAGAAGGAATCGCCGCGGCACATCGCCGTGGCGTTCGACGAAAGCCTCGAGGTGGGCTATCGCAACGAGATCTACCCGCAGTACAAGGCGAACCGCGAGCCCGCGCCGCTCGAGTTGAAGCGGCAGTTCGCGTTGTGCCGCGAGGTCTGCACCGCGCTCGGCGTGCCGCACTACGGCAGCTCGCGCTACGAAGCCGACGACATCATCGGCACGCTCGCGACCCGTGCGCGCGCAGCGGGCTTGCCCGTCACCATCGTCAGTCGCGACAAGGACCTGACCCAGTTGCTGTCGACTGTCGACGTCTACTGGGACGCAGTGGCCGACGTCCGCTACGGCTACGACGACATCGCGGAGCGCTTCGGCGTCATCCCTGAGCGCATGGCGGATTTCCTCGCCCTGATGGGCGACGCGGTCGACAACATCCCGGGCGTGCCGGGCATTGGACGCAAGACGGCGCAGACGCTGCTCAAGCATTTCCACACGCTCGACGGCGTGCTCGACAGCATCGACGAGATCGGCAAGCTCAAGTTCCGCAACGCGACGTTCGTCGCTGCAAGCCTGCGCGAGCATCGCGAGACGGCGCTGCTTTCGCGCCGGCTCACCGCGATAGCCTGCGACATGCCGTTGCCGGTCAGTCGCATCAGCGAATTGCGGCGGTTGCCGCCCGACCTCTCGACGCTGGATGCATTCTGCGATTCGCAGGGATTTGGCCGAATGATCAAGGACCAGGCTCGCCGCCTCGTTGCGAGTCGCGGCGCCTGAGCGCCGTCAGGTAGCGGACGACGGGTCCCGGGTTCCAGCGGGGTAACCTGTCCAGTACGACGCCGCAGAAAAACAGCAGCAGCGCGATGAGCAGCGGCAAGTAGGCATGCGCAGGCGCTGCGGGCGTCGCCCTCGCGGCTTGCGCCAGTGCCGCGGGTGACCATTCGCGGATCAGGCCATTCGTGCGCCACGTATCGAGGACTGGGTTGGCTCCTGGCTCGCCGCGCTCGCGCCGCGGTTGTCGCAAGTGCGTCAGTCGCTGCGCACCGTCAGTTGTCACGGCAGTGAACGTATATAGACCCGGCTCCGGCTCGCGCAGGAGGATGCTCGTGCGGCCGGGTGCGGACGGCTGGAGCGGTTCCTGTTGAGTGCGGCCGGAGGGACGTTGCACCTGCAACTGCCGCGGTAATTGCTCTGACCAGCGACCGTCACTCGCGCGCTCGACATCGACGCGGATGTCCATCGGCAGGTCGGTGGCGCGGACGACGAGGCCAGGCCGGCCCTCGTCAAGGGCCACCCATTCGACCAGGCCGCCCGCGAGTGCAGGCCAGTCCTGCCAGCGGAGCCAAGCGGGCGTCCACGCGCCGAGCCCTGGCAGCACGGCCACGGTGCGGCCGAGACCTTCCTGCCGATACGCGATCAGTGGATCGCCGCGAGCCGACTCGACATGGATGACTGCGTCCGGGCGCGGCGACGTCACTGCATAAGCAGCCACCGCCGGCCATTCACGTCCCGGCGGCGGCCCGAATGGCAGTGGTCGCAGCGCTCGCGCCGCGATCGCGCCCCGTTCGATGGGCGCTCGTAGTGTCTCCAGGCTGCCGCGCATCAGTGACGGCAGCTCGGCCGCTTCACCTGCGTGCAGGAGGGTGACCCGTCCTGCATCGGCCAGTCCTGCCAGCGTCGCCACATTGGCATCGGCGCCGACGGCAAGCGCGATCACTTCGATACGCGCGCGCGACAGTCGGCCCCGGAGGTTCGCTATGGGCGCTTCATCCACGAAGCCATCGGTGACCAGGACCAGGATCCGACGAGGTGCCGCCGCAGTCTCCAGCTGAGCAACGGCCTTCTCAATGGCCGGCGCGACGTGGGTTCCGCCGCGGGGCTGCGCTGCCCACGGCGCGGCGACGGCTTGCCTGAACTGCGCGGCGCCTGTCAGCGGAATGAGTTCCCGCGTGGCCACGTCGAACACGATCAGCGAGGCGAAGTCGCGATCCGTAAGCCCGTTCGCGGTTTCGACGACGGCCCGCTGTGCCAGCCGCAAGCGGTCGACCCCGGCAGCGGAAGCACCCATGCTCCCGGACTTGTCGACCACGAATGCTACCGCAGCAGCATCGCCGAGCGCGGCGGGACGCGACACGACGGGCAGCAACGCTTCGAGCCTGGATTCGCGATAGGAGCCCGCCGCAAACGAACGGCTACCACCGAGTACGAGCAGTCCTGTGCCGTGGTCGCGCACCGCGCTGGCCAACGCCTCCCACGTCGTCGGACGCGCAGCGGTTGCCGGCACGTCATCGAGTATCACGGCGGCATAACGCTGGAACTCCGCGGCCAGTCCGTCCAACTGGCGTGATGTCACCGTGGCGAACGTCCAGCCTCCGGCCTGCAGGCTCTGCGCCAGCGCCGAAGGCTGATCGGCGACATAAAGCACCGCGGCGGGCGGCTCGACGTCGATCACCGCGGCAAGTTCTATCTCGTCCACGAGCCGGTTCGTGGTTGCCTCGGTCAGTGCCACATCCAGCAGCAGCGGTCCCGCGCCGCGAGCTTGCAGCGTCAACGTGACGGAACCCAGGTCGCCCGCGGGGATCTCCGCAGAAACGTCCGGCAGCGAGGCATTTTGCGCGGAGACTACGAGTCGTGAGGGCCGGTCCGTCGTGCCGGTCAAGCGGACGGTGACGGGGATGTGCTGACCCGGGCGCGCCCGTGCAGGGGCCAGCACCTCGCCGATGCGCGGCGCGGAGGGCAACGCTGCGACAGTGCGCCAGAGCACTGGGATCCCGGCACTCGCGGCACCTTCGAGCGCGCGGGCCGTATCACCCGCAGTTGCGTTGCCGTCGGAGAGGATCACCAATGCGGCCGGTCGCGGTATGTTCTCGTCGAACAGCGCCCTGGCAATCGGCTCGGCGAGGTTGGTTGCCTGCGGCAGGAGTTCGTCCGACGCAGGCGTGCGCGCAGCGTCGGCCTGCGAGCGGATGCGTCGCGCCGGGCCGGCCTGGCCGGCAAAGTCGATCAGATGCAATTCAGTTGCAGGGTTCAGCGCAAGAATGCCGGCAGCGGTATCGGCCACCGCTTGTTGCAGGGCGGCGGGCGGCATGCTGGCTGAGCGGTCCGCGAGCAAGAACACGGATGCCGTGGCACGCGGTACTGGCCAGGGGTGGCCGAGCAGCGCGAGGACGAGCAGAACCAGTGCTGCCAGTTCGAGCAGCAGCGCCATTCCGCTACGCAGGGCAGGCGCTGTCATGCGACCGTGGATGCACGCGGGCCATGGTCGCGCAGCAATCGCCGCGCGAGCGACAGCGCATCCCACGCCAACAGCGCGACTGCAAGCCATACAAAGGGCCAGATGAAAGGCGCTTCATCGTCGCGCGTCGTGTCGAGCGACCGCCGCTGCGCCTCGAGGACGGCGCGTGGCTCGACCTGCGACGCGTTGTCGCCCCGGGCGAGCCCGGCGCTGCGATCCAGCAGCGATGCATCGAGTGCGGCGTCGGCCAGGAATGCAAACAGCAGCGGCACTGTGTCGGTGCCCTGTCAACTCGGCCGCGCCCAGGTCGAGCGTCGTCTCCACGGTGCGAGGGATTCCTGCGCGCCGGATCACCAGCGGCACGTCGCCCGCGGCCAGTAACACCGCGTCTGCCGGGTGTGGCGCATCGAGGCGCCCACGCGTGCGCAAGGGGAAGCTTGCGACCAGTGGAGGCGCCCACGCAGCTGCTTGCGACCAGAGCAAGGAGGAGGCATCGAACTGTTCGGGCGGTCCCTGGCGCAACACCATGCGGGGCACTGGTACGCGGCCGGTCCAGGCTGACCCGCAGTCGACGATGAGTCCGGCGTCCCGGCTCGTCGTGACCCGCAGCGCGGGGTGAGCGCCGATGGACCGTGTCACTTCGACCGGGCATGACGAGTCGACGTGCACGGCGATGGTGGTCAGCGGGGCACCGTCGACGACGGCGCGATCGTCCTGTGGCAATGCGTCGGCCGGTACCAGGCGCACGGTCAGTTGCTGCATCGGCAGCGGCACGACCTGTTGCAGCGTCACGCTCGCGCCGGGCCCGAGCGCGACGGGGCGCGACGCGAGCATGCCCTGGCCTGCCGACACCTCGACGGTGCGCGACTCGGGCTCGGAGCTGCCGTTCCGCAGCAGTACCTGGATCGCCGCCGCATCCTGGTCGGCAGGTTGTGGACGCACCGTGACGCGAGCGATGCCGACATTGCGCGCGGTCGAGGCCACCTGGATCACCCGCTCGACGTTCGCGTTGCCAAGCCACGAGTTGACCTCGTCGTCCGCGCCGTCCGTCACCAGCCAATGCGCACGACCGCGAGCGAGCGCGTCCGGCGCTGGAGGCCGGGGTTCATGTGTGCCGGCATTGGACCGGAGCGCCTGCGTCGTCGTGCCGACGGGACCGTAGGCACGGGTGGGATTGCTGAGCGGTCGCACGATCACGTCACGCACGGCCGACTCGCGCAGCGCGGCTTGCGCGAGCCGCAAGTCCACGGTCGAGCCGGGTCTCACCGTCCTCGAGGGTCAGCATGCTCAGTGAATCGTCGACCCACAGCGTCACTCGCGCAGCGGGTCGCTGCCATTGTGGTTCGGCGAGCGCGATACAGAGCAGGGAGAGAATCGCAGCGCGCCGGAGCCAGGCGGGATCGGGTGGACGCCGCTCGCCGGCCTGCGCCGCGCGCGCGCTTTCGTCCTGCCAGAGGTCGAGGCTCGCGACCGGATGACGGCGCAGGATCGGACCGCTGCGATGCAGGTACCAGAGGGCGGGCACGAGCAGCAGCCCCAGCAGCCAGGCCGGTGTCGCCAGGGTCATCACGCGGCGTGGGCTCGCAGCAGGTGGTCGACGAGCACGCGCTGCCACGGCTGCGCCACGTCCCACGCGGTGAAGGCGATGCCGCTGCGGGTAGAGAAGCGCTGGAGCCGCAGCAACAGGGCGGCGTGCGCGGCTCGCGCCGCTGACTCGGCCGCCGCTCGACCACTGCAGTTCGCTGTCGCACCGGACTCGACGTCGTAGAGTTCGAACGGACCGGGGCCGGGCAGTTGCAGGTCCGCGGTGGCATGCACCTCGAGTGCATGCAGTTGCACGCAGCGTTCCCGCAGGGCCGCCAGGGACGGTCGCAGGTCCGCGGGCCCGAGGAAGTCACTCACGACGAAGCCCGACGCCGTGCCCCGCAAGCGGCGTGCGCAGGCGGCAAGATTGGAGTGCGCGGCCGACTCGGCTGGGCGCAGCGCGAGCAGCGTGCGAACCACCTGTGGGAAGTGTCGCGCTCCGCGCCCCGGTGGGCACACGGCCAGCACGTCCGACGCGAATGCGACGATCGCAACGCGGTGGCCGAGTTCCAGCAGCGCGAATGCCATGGCGGTCGTGGCGCTGACGGCCGCCTGCCATTTTCGCGCGCCGCCCGTCGCCATCGAAGAACTCGCGTCGAGCAGCAGGAACCAGTCGCCCGACGTCTCGGCCTCGAACTGCCGGATGACCGGGCGCTGTCGGCGCGCGGTCTGCCGCCAGTCGATGTGACGAACCTCGTCGCCCGGCGCGTAGTCGCGGTGATCGAGGTGCTGCAGTCCTGCGCCGGCGCGCCGGCGCACTGTGCGCGGGCCCAGCCCCTGCGTCGCATGTTCCGTCAGCAGGTGCGCAGCCACTCGAGCGAACGAGCGGAGCTCGGCGTGGCTCGGCAGCGCTGCCGGGTTCAGTGCTCCCGTCGCCATCGCTCGATGATTTCCTGCAGCACGGTGTCTGCGTCGTGGCCCTCCAGCTCGCTTTCCAGCTTCAGCAGTACGCGGTGACGCAGCGTGCGCAGCGCGACCGAGGCGATGTCGTCGACGGCCAGGTGCGAGCGGCCGGCGAGCACGGCGCAGACGCGAGCCGAGCGCAACAGCGACTGCAGCGCGCGTGGGCTGGCGCCGTAGCGGATGTGCGCTTGCGCAGGTGAATGCGCCGCTGCACTGGCCGGTTGCGTCGCGAGCACCAGTTCGACCGCGGCCTGCTTGCAGCCTTCCGCGACCAGCACCGAGCGACACAGGGCCGAGAGCCTGAGGACCTCGGCGGGATCGAGCACGGCTGGCAGGTGGTTGGCGGGTTCCGCATCGAGCGAAATGTCCAGCATGCGCCGCAGCGAATCACGCGCCGGATAGGGCACCTTGATCTTGAACATGAAGCGATCGAGCTGCGCTTCGGGCAACGGATAGGTGCCCTCGAGTTCGATGGGGTTCTGCGTCGCGAGCACGCAGAACGGTTGCGGCAGCGGTCGGCTCGTGCCCGCGTGCGTCACCTGCATTTCCTGCATGGCTTCGAGCAGCGCGGCCTGGGTGCGTGGCGTGGCCCGGTTGATCTCGTCCACCAGGAGCAGCTGCGCAAATACCGGGCCGGGCCTGAACACGAACTCGGAGCCACCGCCGGGCGTCGTGCTGAAGATCTCGGAGCCCGTGACGTCCGCTGGCATGAGGTCCGGCGTGCATTGCACGCGCGACCACTGCAGGCCGAGCGTGGCGGCCAGTGCCTTGGCGAGATGGGTCTTGCCCAGCCCGGGCAGTCCTTCCAGCAGCACGTGGCCGCCGGCAAAAACGGCGGTCACGATGCCGTGAACGACCTCCTGCTGCCCGACGATCACTCCTTCGAGCGCGGCACAGACGTCGTTCAGTTGCCTGTGCGCCACGGGGAAGGAGGGGTCTGCGGGTTCGGTCTTGTTCATTGTGATGCTCCGGAGCCGGAGAAGTATGCGCGGATGTAAGCCTGCTCCGCAGGTCCGACCGGTCCCCGTGGCCGGGCCTCCGGCGACACCGCGGGCGCCGCAACAATGCGGGCCATCGCCGAGGGATCGTCAAGCGGCCCGGGTGCAGCCGCGTAGTCGCCGGCGCGCGCAGGATCCGCGCGCGTGGGTGCGCTGTCTGCCGGGGCTGCCGCGGTCAACAGCTGGCGAGCCAGTTCCCCCTGCCAGGCCGTAGAGAATCCAGTGTCCTCGAGCGTGTCAGCGCTGTCGCCTGCCTCGCGGCCGCCGGAGGCGGCACGGGAACCGGACGCACCGGTGGCCGGCGCCGTCGTGCGACGCCAGCGCCTTTTGGCCGCTGTCTTCGCCCGCATTGGTCGCAGCAGCCAGTTCGGCGCCGGTTGGAGCCTCGCGCGCTGGCCCGCGGTTGCCCCGAGCCGCCGCCGCCGGGGCGGCGGTCCCGCCCGTGGCAGGCGGTTTGCCAGGCTCGGTCGTGACGTCCGCAGCGAGTTCGGCCTGCGACATCGGGGGGGCAGCGGAGGTGCTCAGTCGCGCTGCGGTGTATTGCGCGGGAATCTGCAGCAGGATGGCGGCGAGCGCAGCACTTACACACATGGCCATGACCGGCTTGGCCAGGCGCATCTGCAACGGCCGCGCCTGCAGCATCGCCTCGCTGCGCGGTGCGGCCACTTCGATCCACTGCAGCAGTCGCTCGACAGCGGGTGATGCAGGTGTTGCGGACTGCTCGCCGACCGTCTCCAGCAACGTCGCGTAAGCAGATTTACCCTCGAGGTGGCGATCAGCCCAGGCCGCGCATTGCTCGCGCGGGATTCGCTGACTCGCGATCCAGCCTGCTGCGACGAGCCAGGGCAGGGCGGCTGCGGCGAAGACGGTGGTCACGTCGAGACGAGTCACGAACAGGTGCACTAGCGTCAGGGCGGCCAGGATTGCGGCGGCGGCCCACGCCGCACTGCGCAGCGCCGTTGCCAGTCGCAGCAGCAGCAGCCGGCGGCGCACCGCTTCGAACAAGCGTGTCGTCGGGTTACGCATACGCCCAGTCGACCAGCTGACGCCAGTGGACGGACAGCAGCCACACGCCGCATGCCAGGGCAATGCCGGACAGCGACGCCAGGGGCAGGGCCGACGCACTGCCGCGACGCCACCGCGCCAGCACCGCCCCGACCACCGGCGCGGCAAGCGCGCCGCCGAGAAGCGCGATCTCTACGAGCACGGTGCGCGCAATGCTATCGACGCTCGCCGTCCACGCCAGCGCGACGACGGGCCATGCCGCCGTGACGATGGGAATGGCGCTGCGAACACCGGCCGAGTAACCGGCGCCCGCGGCGATTCGCGGCGCTGCCACGGCAATCAGCATCGCACGCAGTACGGCGAGCACGAACAGCGCCTGCGCGGCCCACGGTGCAGTTTCGCCGCCGCTCTGCAGGGCGACGCGAGTCGCGCCCAGCCACCAGACTGCGGTCGCGGTGGCCAGCGTGATCCCGAGCGCGAGGCCGAGCCGCGTACTCACTGTTGCACCTGCCCTGGCCCTGCCCCGACTTGCAGCAGCAGCCAGGCCTGCCCGCTGGGCGGCGCCTTGTCGACGCTTTGCAGGTCGAGCGGCCAAAGGATCGCCAACCTGTCGAAGGGTGTGCGTGCGATCGCCTCGCGCTCGATGACGTCGGCGGGTTGCAGGCCTGGCCCGGGGTCCAGGGCAAGTACCGCGCCGGGCGCCAGCGGCGGCAGCGAATACAGGCGACCGTCCCGGACGAGCGCCCCTCGTGGCAGGGCCGCCGGACCCGCATTGCGCAGTTCGAGATGGCCCGCAGCGCTTGTCTGCGCAACCGCATCGCGCGTCACAGGGAATGATCCGGAATAGCAGAGCGATGCGTTTGCGAACAGCCGCCCGGCAAAACGGGCCGATGCGTAGCGCTGCGCCTGCGCATCCCACGCCCATGTTTTCGGCTTGCCGACGTTGCAGGAATGCGGGTTTGCAAGCACCGCCAGCACGGGCACGTCGAAGTCGCCTCGACGTGACGACATCGCACGCTGCAGCCCGCCGTACTGCGCCAGCCGATCGCCGCTGCGAGCTTCGGCCCACACCAGCAAGCGCGCATCCACCGGTCGGGATTGCATGAACCACAGGCCGGCCAGGGTGGCGAGCGCCGGCACCAGGATGGCCGTGACGAGCGATGAGGTGAAAATCCCCGCGAGCGCCATCGCAGCCATGCCGATGGCGACCACCGCGACGGCCAGGTACCAGGCGTCGAGTTCATGGCCCCCCAGCGTGGCGAGCGAAGTCGCGTGCGGTACGTCACTGCCGGCCGAGTCGAGGATCACGTTCAGGCTGGCGAGCGCGGCGCCTGGCGAGGCTGCCTCTGCGAAGTTGCGACCACCGCAGCCCACGGCGCCCTGCAACATTCCGGCCGCGGCCGGAGTGTCGCTGATCATTACCGTCCGACCGCAACCTGCCAGGAACGACAGCAACGCGCCCAGTTGACGCTCGGTGAGCGCGCCGATCATCGCGCGGTCGATGACCAGCGCATCGATGCTCGAGTAGGCGCCGGCGTTCTCCGGCAACGCTGCGGTATCGAACGCAATGACATGAAATCCGGGCGGCGGCTGCGCCGGCACGGCAGGCGCCACCCAGGCCAGCAGCGGTGCTTCCGCGAGCGACAGTCCGATCTCACGGCGCTCGGGTTTCATTCCGGCGGACGCGACCACTGCCGTGATTCGCTCGTTGGCCTGCACCGGTATGGAGAGGCGGGCCTGTTCGCCGGGAGCCAGTTGCACGGTGGACTGGACGACGGGTTCGCCCGACGTGACGGTCAACTCTGCGCTCACAGGTTCCTGCGACCGCAGGATCACGCGGGCTTCCGTCACGCGTCCAGGACGACTCCAGCCGTCCCAGGCGCTGGTGACCTCGAACTGCAATGGCGCCGCCGTCGCCACTGCGCCGACCAGGCAACCGATGCTCGCTATCAGTAAGGCCGCTTGCCGCACGGCGCGTCTACTTTGCTGCGTGACGCGAGATGGCGGTCAGCTGCGACCAACGCCGCACCGCTGCCAACAACAAGCTGAGCGCCGCCGCCAGCAGCAGATACGCGACCAGCACGGTGCCGACGCGCGGATAGTCCACCTGCAACGAGCCGAGGCTCGAGTGGCCGTAGAACCACTCGCCCCGCAACACGTCGTTCCCTGCGGCGGCGGCCAGGTGCGCCAGGGGGCTGCAGGCAAGAATGATCGTCGGAGCCATCGGCTCATGGCGGGCACTCAGGTCCGCCACCGGGCCGAGCCAGAGCGGCGTGCTGGCGGCGAGCCAAAGAGTGGCCGTGACGGTCCACGCGGAAGCCTGCCGCGCCGTGGCTGCGTGAGCGCCCATGCCTTGCAGCACCGCCTCGAGCATCGACTTCGACAGGAAGGCCACGACGAGAATCCCGAGCGCGACCAGGCTGGCCAAACCGAGCGGCGCCAGCGCGAGCCGGACACCGAGCACAATCCAGCCGATGCCTGCGAGCAGGACGACGACGAATGCCCAGCTGAGAATCTCGCCCGGCAGTTCTCGCCGCGGGTCACCGGCGTCCGACCAGAACAGGGGTGCGAGCAACGTCGGGACCGCAGTCAGCAACAGGATCGCGCCGCTCGACGGCAGCGAGGCCGCACCGTGCAGCAGCGTCAGCGCGACCAACGCCGCTGCAACGGCGAACGCAGCGACCTGCAGCAACCGGAACGCCACTGCAGGCCTGGCAACCGGTGCAACCGCGCGCGGGTCGCTCGATGCTGCTGGTGTCATTGCGTCTATGCGCTCGTGTGCAGAGACGCGCCACGCCTCACTTCAGCGCCTGCTCCAAGGCGATCACGCTCCATGCCGTGACCAGCTGGGGCTTGTCCTCCCACCACTTGTTCGAATTCGGGTTGGACCAGGATCCGTCGGGAGCCTGCAGGCTGACCAGCTTTTGCGCGAGCTCATTGCGCCAGTTGTGCTTCTGGCCCTTGCCGTCGGTGAACTCGTCGGCGCCATAGGCCGCCATCACCTTGGCGAACGCGTTGTAGAAGTAGAACAGCCCGTGCTTGGCGTTGGTGCCGGGATTGACCTCGAGCGAGTAGTTCGACGTGATCCACTGGTAGGCCGCCTGCACCCGCGGGTCGGACTTGTCCACGCCGGCGAATAGCAGGCTGACGAGGCCAGCGGCCGTCATGCCGCCATACGAGTTGGTGCCGTTCTCGAATTCGGGCGGGTTCCAACCGGGCATGTAGACGAACCCGCCGTCGTTGGCGGCCCACGACTGGTCATTGCTCTCGCTGCGGTTCTGCGAGCGATTCACGAACACGAGTGCCTTCTGCCACACCGGGTCCTTCGGGTCGGTTGACGCGGCCTTGAGACCTTCGAGCGCGATGTACAGGTTCGACATGTCGGGCCGCTCGTCGCCGCCGTAGCCGACGCCGCCGTAATAGCGATGCTCCGGCTTGTAGCCTTCGCCTTCGTCGATCTGGTGTCCGGTCAGGAATTTACGCCCGCCCGCCATGATCGAGTCGTACTTGGGATTCTTCGTGGCCGCCAGTGCGTTGAGCGCGACAGCCGTGTTGTAGCTGCGATTCTGCAGCGACTCGCTGATCGAGCCGTCCGCGTTCACCTTCGACGTCAGGAACTCGACTTGCTTGCGTGATGAACGGACCGTCGCTTTCGTTGTAGCCGCGGTGACTTTCAAGGAATGCGCGCAGCGACAGGGCGGTGATGCCGACTGACTTGGCAACCGACCCGTCATCGGCTTGCTGGCTACGCAGGTAATTGAGGCCGGCGTCCACGGCGCGGCGCGCCTTCTCGCGGAGCTGCGGATCCATGGTGTCGGCCGCGCGCGCTGCGGGCGCGGCCAGCATCATTCCGGCGAGGGTGACCAGGACGAGTCTCTGCAACATGGGCGGGCTCCGGTGTTGGGTTGTGCGATGGGTGCGCTGGGGGCTGCTGTTCATCGCCCCGTGCGGGGCAACGCCACGATCAGTTCGACAGGCGTCCCGACGGGCGGCAGCAGTTTGGTATTGCCGCTCACGGAACCGTAGGCGCCGATGCCGAGGCCGAGGACCGATTCGATGATGCTGTTGGCGTCGTGCACGAAACCGACCAGTGTCCCGGTCATGTCGGCAGCGAACCGGCCGTCGGGCTGCGTCGAAATCGATCCCGTGTAGACCCATTCGACGGAATCCGGCTGTACGCCGGCCTCTGGATTCAGCAGCGCCGGCGGCTGCGGACACCTGGCGCCGTTTATCGCCCTCGGTCCAGGCGATGTCGAGCGTAACCCGGGGTCCGGTGAGGGGTGCCGCGCTGAACTGGTAGAACGGATTCTGCTTCGGGTCGCGCTCCAGGCCCAGCAGGATGCAGGCCAGGTTGAACTCGCTGCCACTTGCGTCCAGCTCGAGCAAAGCCTCGTATTCCTTCATGCCGCCAGGCGTCGTTGCCAGGTATTCGAGCGGCCTTCCGAGCACGTGCACTCGGCCGGGCACCGTGAAGCTTTGGGCACGCTTGTCGAGCACGATGCGTCCGATCTGATACCGGTCGTTGCCCAGCGGCTTCAATTCACCGAGCGGAGGCACGGAGGATTTCGGCGCCGGTGTCGCGGCCGGCGCGGGAGCGACCGGCGACGAACCTGTCGCGGGCGCCGTTGGAGTCGTTGCCTGCGCCAAGGCGACCGTGCTGCACAGCAAGGCAGCTGCGGCCGCTGCGGCTGAAAGCCATCGGGTGTGTGGTCAAGGCTTCACTCCCAGGACGACGCGATGCGGCATCGGCGGCGGCAGCGGGACGACGCGCAGCTCGCCCAGGCCGCAATCCGCCATCCAGCGTTTCACGTCCGCATCCGCATGCACGCCGCCGTCCGGCGCCGTCAGCATCATGTTGACGCCGAACATCGCGGCAAACGCAGGATGCGCGCCGCCGGCGTCCGTGAACACATCGCTCACGACCATCATGCCGCCGGGGACCAGGCATGCGGCGGCGCGCTCGATCAGGTTGCGGCATGCGCGCTCGGTTTCGCGATGAAACATGCCGGACATCAATACGACGTCCTTGCCCGAGCCGAAATCCGAGGTGTGATAGTCGCCGTCGCGCAGGGTGACGCGCTCGCTCGCACCCGCAGCCGCTACCAATTCGCGTGCCACCGCAGCGACGCCTGGCAACTCGAGCACCTCGGAACGCAGTCCCGGGAAGCGCTCGGTCAGCAGCACCGAGTACGTGCCCGGCCCGCCGCCGACGTCGAGCATGGCGCGCCGGCCCTGCAGGTCGAGCACGCTGACCAGTGCACGGGCGATGCCGAGCGCTCGGCCATGCATGGCGTGCACGAACGTGCGCGTGCTGGCAGGGTCGTCGCCCAGGTAAGTCTCTGCCTGCATTGCGGGCCGCCCCGAGCGCAGCGCACCCTCCAGGTTGCCCCAGGTGGCGTACAGCTGGTCGCTGTAGCGGATTGCACCGCCCATGTAGGCGGGGCTGCGCGAGACGAGAAACGTCGCGGCGGCAGGCGAGTTCGAAAAGTCGCCATCGTTCTCCTGCAGCAGCCCGAGGCCCGCGCAGGCGCGCAGGAACAGAACCGTGGCGCGTGGATCGAGCCCGAGGGCGGCCGCAATCGATTCGCCCGACTTCGCGCCATCCGCAATCACGTCGAACACGCGCAAGCGGTTTGCGGTGAGCAAGGTCTGGCTGTCCCAGTACGCCGTGCTCAGGCGCACGATCGGGCCCGGGTCCGGCGGCGCGACGCTCATGCAGCCTCCTGCGTCGGCGCGCGGTCGATGTCGCATTCGAGCTGCATGTACGCGCAGCGGTGGCACATGAAGCCCTCGGCGATGGCGAGCCCGTGGCGCCGGCGGATGTCCTTGTAGCCGACTGCTCAGCTGCTCGAAATAGCTGAGGATGCGCTCGTGATAGTCCGGCCGGTCACGCCCGCCCGATGGCCACACCAGCGAGTAGATCGGCATGATGCCGCGGCTGCAAAGGTCCTCGGCGCCCTCGAGCGCGATACGTGCGGCCTCTTGCCACTCCAGTCCGTGTTCAGGCTCGAGCTCGATGCCGGCGACCATTGCGGAATAGACGTTGCCACGGCCCCAGAAGCGCACGGCGGTTTCCAGCGCCTCGATCCAGCGGTGATAGCCGACGTAGCGGTTCTTGCCAGGACAGACCTTGGCGAACAACGGCTCGGACCACATCTCGAGGTTGAAGCAGACGAACTGCACCAGCTGCTCGGTGTGGAACTGCTCGATGAGGTCGTCGGGAATCGCGCCGCTGCCGAGCGTCACGGGAATGCCGCGCGTGTTGGCCTGCTTCACGAAACGCGCGAGTTGCAGGAAGCGTTCGCCCTCCTCGCGGCCGTCGGTGAGCGAGCCGCCGACGAGGTAGATGTGACGGATTTCAGTCTGGTTGATGACGGCTTCGAGTGCCTCGCGCATGCGCTCGAGCGTCGGCTGCGGAATCTCGACCTGGCCGGGCTTCTGGCCGAGGTGTGCGGTGCGTTCGTCGGGCGCGCCGTAGGCGCAGAAGGCGCAGCGCATCGAATGGCCGTCCTGCTTGTGCAGGAAGTATTCGCAGCCGGGAGCGACGTTGATGACCAGCATGTCGCCGTGCGTGGTGACGCCCGCCTGCGCGAAGGGCAGACCGTCGGCGGTCTTCTGCGTCATCCACGGCTGCAGCGGCTCGAACTCGATCGGCACGGTGCGCCCGTTGCGGTCGTCGATGAGCCGGTAGCCGTCGTGCTGGTCGCCTTCGACGTGCCACGGCGAATCGCCGCTGCCCAGGATGCGGATCTCGGTGCCGTCGGGCGTATTGATGAGGTAGGGGATCGTCGCGATGCCCTTGCCGGTGGGGTCGTGCTCGCCGGCCTTGAAGCGGTACGGGTAGTAGTTGGGCATCGAGTGCAGCGCGGCGCGTCCGAGTGCTTCCGTGTAACGGATGCCCTCGCACATCACGTCGACCTTCAGACCCGGTGAGCCGGTGAGCGTATCCATTGCCGTACTACCCCTGCGTCGTGTTGCGAAACGCCGCTCGTTCTTTTTGGATCGGTCCTGTTATCGTGCGCCCAGCATGCGACGTCCAGTCCGCGCAGTCCTCATTATTACCGCAGCCCTATGCGTTCCGCTCGTGCCATTTTTCATAATCGGCGAATTACCGGGCGAACGCTGGCTCTCGGCGACGGATGATCACGCAGTGACGTTTGCACTGACCGGAGCCGGGCTCCTGGCCGCGGACGCACTGCTGCCAGTTCCGTCGAGCATCGTCGGCACCATGCTCGGTGCGCGGCTCGGCTTCGCACCCGGCGCACTGGCTGCGTTCGTCGGCATGATGACGGGGCAGGTGCTGGCCTATGCCGCGAGCCGCTGGCTGCTGCGCGGACGATCCGGAGCATTGCCTGCCGCGCCGACACTGGCCGCCGTGTTCCTCAGTCGGCCCGTGCCCGTGCTCGCGGAGGCCATCGCGATCGCCGCGGGCGCCGCGCGCGTGAGCTGGCCGCAGTTCCTGCTCGCCTGTGGAGCGGGCAATCTTGTCTACGCGGCGGCACTGGCCCTGAACGGTGCCGAACTGCTTTCTGGCAGCCTGCTCGGGCCCGGACTCATCCTGCCGATGCTGCTGCCCGTCGCGGCCTGGCTGACCTGGCGCGCGATGCATCGTGATTCCCGTACCGGAGGCTAACGTCATGTTGTTCCTGCTCACCAACCGAACCCGTCCGAATCTCACGCCCAGCCCAGTACGGGCGAGCTCGCGGGGTTGGCGAAGAAGTTCTACGCGTCGATCCCCGCCGGCGTGACGATCCGCGGCGAGTGGGCCGCGACGGACCAGTCGCACAACTACACGTTGCTCGACGCGCCCGACGTCGAAACCGTGCAGCGCATGCAGGCGCCGTTTGCCGACTTCACGGACACGGTGATCGTGCCGGTGGTGTCGATTTCGGGGTGGACGGCTTCCTGACGGCCGCGCCGAGCGCTGTCAGTCGCGCGCGGGCAGCAGGTAGACGCGCTGGTCGCTCGCCTGCAGCATTGGAAATATTGAGCCGGGCCGGCATGCCGTCGGCTAACGTCTTGTTCGACGGTCTCGATGGCAGCGGCAGCCGATCACGACCGGCTGCTCGTTGACAGACAGCACGCGCGAGTCGGCGGGCAGGTTGACCAGCGCTGAAAACCGCTGGGCCACTGCGGCACCTTCGTCGGTGCGGCCCCGGCGCTGGATCGCGACGTCTGACTTGACTGCTTCGTCGCCTGCAGGCTGCTGCAGCGCGACTCGCAGCGGTTCCGCTGCCACGGTGCGCACGTGAATCCGTTCCGTGCTGTCCTGCGCAGTGACGATGCCGGTGGTCGGCACCGTGCCGCCTGCTCCGCCCGAGCCCTCGAGTGCGAGTTCGATGATTCCGTCCGGAAAGGCGATGCGCACCGCGTGCGTCGAATGCGATCACGCGCCCGCCGCCCGGCACGGCGCCGCCCTTGCGGATCAGCACCTGTTCGCCTGCAGGCAGTTCGAGGAAGCCCAGGTATTCGCTGCCGACGGCAACGCACGCCGGCGAGTCGGTAACCGTCGCGTTCGCATCGCGCCAGCGCGGCAGCAGGTGCGCATGCAGGCAGCGCGACCAGCGCGATTGCGATGCAGGTCGCCCAGGAGGCTGCGGCCAGAAAAAAGGGTGGCCCGTGCGGGCCACCCTTGCTGTCGTGCACTCTGCGCATCATTCGGATCCGTGCGCGCAGCAGTGCAGCTTCGAGCACGACGACCGCGCGACGTCAGGCCTCGCGACGACGCGCCCGATGGCCAGGCCCAGCAGGCCGAGGCCGAGCAGGGCCAGCGAGCCCGGCTCCGGCACGTTGTCTTCCGGGTAGCACTGCGCGTTGTCGCGCGCACTTCACGTCGTTGGCAGGCGCTCCAGATGCATGAGGCGCGAAGTCGAGCGATACGACACGGTCGACGCTGTCGGAAAGGATCGCCGAGCCAGCGTGAAGTCGGTGCCGCAGACGTCGCCGGGGCACTGCGACAAGTCAGACGTCCGGCATCGGACTCGCACGACACGAAGTAGAGGCTCGACGATGCCGCCGGCCGAATCGTCGAGTACTGTCGTCGGCGTCCGCAGGCGAAGTCGCCGAGCAGCGCATGAAGGTCAGGTCCAGCAGTACGAACTGGCGTCAACGAGTTGCTGAACAGCACGTCGATGTCGTACGCGGCGATGCATCGTCGCCCATGTCCGACGCGACGATGTCGACCGTGTTGCCCGCAGGCACGATGCTGACCGTCAGCGCGTTCGCCTGCGGGCGCCACGCAGCGCCAGCGCGCCGATGCCGGCGAGTCCAATGACCGGCTCGAAGTTGCGGTTTCATTGTCGTTGTCCTCTGCTATTCCCGTACTTCTTTGATTTTTCAGATGCCGTCCGTGATCGCCTCGTGAGCGGTGGGGCGGACTCGCCTCCACCCCGACCGGGCTGCGACTACCGCTGTTACGCGCGCAGCTCGGCCGCGTGCAGATCAGCGTGCACCGGCGCGAGTCGTTGACGTTGATGAACTTGTTGTTGTCGGGATCCGCCGCGCGGGTGCCGGCGGCACCGTCTGGCCGATAAACGTCATCGACGGATGCCCTGATGTCGGCGCTGTCGATGTCGCCGTCGCTGTCGAGGTCGCACTTGGCTGACTTCGCAGGCGTCGCCGACGCCGTTCTTGTTGCTGTCCGCCTGGTCGGGGTTCGCGACGGTCGGGCAGTTGTCGCAGGCATCGCCCACGCCGTCGCCGTCCGTGTCTTCCTGGCCGGGATTCGCGTTGGCCGGGCAGTTGTCCTCGGCGTCGCAGATGCCGTCGCCGTCGGTGTCGACGCAGCCGCCGCCCGTGGAACGCTGCAGCACCAGCAGCAGGTACGACTGGTGCGATGTAGCGTGTCCCAGTGCGCTCGGAGTAGCCGGTGCCGGATGAAGCCGCCGTCGGCGCACTGCATGCTGAGGATCTGGTGCGCGTAGTCGAAGTACTGGCCCGACGGGCTCGCCGGCGTAGTAGCCGACGCGCACCCGCACCGAACTCGGCCGGCCGCGCCACGCGCTGCGGGATCCTTGTTCACCTGGCGCACGACGCAGGCCGGGGCGCTGGCTGCGGGCAGCGTGCCGAGGTCGTTCGGGCCGATGTTGCCAGCGGCCGGCGCGATGCCCGACTGACGGATCAGTTCCATGGCCTTGAACGAACTCCACAGGTAGTAGCCGCAGGACGGGCCGGGCCAGGAGTTGCCCATGTTGTCCAGGTCCTGCCAGCGATAGCGGTTGCGCAGCCACTCCATGTAGTTGCTGCACCGACGGCGTGTTGACGTTCGAGCCGCCGAACAACTGGATGTAGATGCCCGAGGCCGTCTGCTGCAGCGAGGGCGTTATAGCCGAAGTGGCGTTGTAGCCGTGGCCACGCTCGGTCGCGCGTCAGCACGTTGCAGCTGGCGTTGTCCGACCCGGTCGCCGCGTTCAGCTCGTACGCCGTCCGACACGTGCCAGTGCGGCGTCGATCGCCGCCGCGCGGGCAGCGTCGGCGAAAGGCTGGTCCGCGACCTTGGCCGACGTGTAGAACGCCTTGGCCGCGGCGAGGCCGGCGACGGCGAACTGCGTCGTGGACGAGTCCTCACAAAACCCGTTGGTGTAGCACCAGTATCCCTGGTTGATGGGTTCGGATAGCCGGCGGCCTTCCGCTGGTTCGCGAGCGTGCGGTCGACCAGGCGGTCCATCGCCTGCTTGATGGTCTCGTAGTCCGCATTCGCCGGTGCGAGCACGCTCTTGTCGGGGCCGCCCGTCAGCGCGTAATCCGCCAGCGCGAACATCCAGTGCGCCATCGCGGTAGGCGTAGAAGGACGTTTCGTTGGCGCGGTCGAGGATGTAGGCGGCCGCCGTGCGCAGGCGCCCCTGGTCGGTTGCGTTGGCGCCGTCGTAGCCCTGCGGCGGGTCCGTCGGGATTGCCGCTTGCCCGCTTCTCGAGCAACGCCAGCATCGGCAAGGCCCGACGCGCCATTACGCCGGCCGAACTCGGGTTGTTGAACGCGCCCGAATTCGCGAGGAACTCGATGCCGCGGTCGATCGCGGTGCTGACGTCCTGCTCGAACGGCGTGACGGCCTGCGCCGTCGATACGGCGAGGCACAACCCGCCGGCGACGGCCGCTCCGGTCAGCAACTTCCTGATAAGGCCCTTCGATTTGATCATGATTCTTGTCCCTCCGACAGTGAACTCGACCGGGCTTCCCCCCCCGGGGCCGCTAATGGCCGAGCAATGGTTTGTCAAGAAGAAGACGAAGCAAGATAGATGCCATATTGAAAGCGAACAGCGAAATCAACGGCTTGAGGGTCGCGCGTAGGCGATCGAGAGGGTCGCCATGTAAAGATTGTCGACGACAACAGGCTCAATGCGGAACTGGAATGAGAATAAGCGCAGTAGCGTTGGTGCGCGCCAGCGAGTTGGTGCGTGGCTGAGATTGTGTCGTCCAGTCCAGTAGCATCAGCACGTGCCCTTCATTTCGTCACTGTTCGTCCGCCTCAGCCTGGCCCTGCTCGGTCCGCTGCTGCTGGCCATGATCGTCGCGTGGGCCATCGGCGTCGGCATCGTGACGCGGGCGCTCGAGCAGCGCGTCGAAGGCCAATCTCGCAACGCGGCCACGGTCCTGGCCGCCTGGGGTTTGCCGTACACGCCTGAATTGCTGCGGCGGCTTGCTGCGCTGCAGCAGGCATGATTTCGTGCTGCTCGATCACGACGGTCGCATCGTGGTCAGTACCTCTGCGACGGTGGGGCCAGCGCTCGCGCAGCCGTTGGCCGATTTCCTCGCGCAGCCTCGCGACGGCGTTGCCACGTTTCGACTCGCGCGGCCGCAACGCAGCATCGCGGTCTACCAGCCGATCGATGCAGCGAATGACCCGCGCTATTCGGCGCTCGTGGCGGTCGCTCCGCTCGCCGATGCCGAGGCCGCGGCCCGGCGCGCTGCGGTGTGGCTCGGCTTCGCCATGCTGGCCGCCGCTGCGCTGCTGTGTGGCCTGCTGCTCGCGGTCGTGCGCAACATCACGCGTCCCTTGTCGCAGTTGTCCGGTCTCGCGGATCGCATTGCCGCGGGGGAGCGTGAGCAGTCACTCGACCTGCACCGTGCCGATGAGATCGGTGCGCTGGCGGAGGCGCTCAACTCGATGATGGTGCGCCTGCGGGACTATGAATCACGGCTGTCGTCACGCAGCCGGCTGTCGGCACTGGGGGACATCTCTGCGCGCCTCGCGCATGAAATCCGCAATCCGCTGACCGGCCTGAAACTGCACCTGCAATTGCTGGCCGAACGCATCGATCCGCGCGAATCGGCCCGGGTCGCGCGTCTCCTGGCCGAGGTCGAGCGCCTGGAACTGCTGGTCTCGTCAACGCTGATGCTCGGCCGCGAGCAGACGGCGGAGCGCGAGCCGACTTCTTTGGCCGGGCTGATTCATGAAGTTGCCGATCTCATGGGACCCTCCCTTGCGCACCGAGGTGTCGAAGTCGAGCATCGCTGCGACCGGTCCCTTTGCGCCAGCGTCGATTCCGCGCGGCTGCGCCAGGCGATACTGAACCTGGTGACGAATGCGGCAGACGCCATGCCGACCGGTGGCCGGCTATTGATTGCCGCGGGAGTCGATAAAACCAGCGCCAATGTCACGATCGCGGTCGAGGACTCCGGGCCCGGCGTCCCGGAGGCAATCCGCGCCAGCCTGCTGGAGGGGCCGGTGAGCACCAAGCCCTTCGGGCTCGGACTTGGACTCGTCGTGTGCCGTGATGTCGCTGCCGCACATGGCGGCGCGCTGGCTATCGAGCGCAGCGCCGAACTCGGTGGCGGGCGATTCGTCATCACGTTACCGTGGTCGCCGCCTGCAACTGTATCTGGAGAAGCTTGAAGCATGGCCCGGGTCCTGGTCGCCGATGACGAACGTTCGATCTGCGATGCGTTCGAGCTGTTGCTCGCTGCGGAGGGACACACGCCGCTCATCGCCTCGACTGGCGAAGAAGCGCTGCGTCTGGTCCATGAGTTCAAGCCCGACCTGGTGTTCGTGGACGTGCGCATGCCCGGCATCGATGGGCTGGCCGTGCTGAAAGCCATCCAGGAATTCAGTCCGGGCCTGCCGGTGGTGGTGATGACGGCGTTCGGCACGCTCGACACCGCGGCGCAGGCAGTGCGCAACCAGGCCTTCGACTACCTCGGCAAGCCGCTCGACCTGCGCGCAGATCCGGCAGGTTCTGCGGCGCGCGCTGCACAAGCCGGCGCCCGTTGGCGAGACGAGCCGCGTATCCGCGCAGGGCGACGACGGCGTGCGGCCCGTGCTGGTCGGGCAAAGCGCCGCCATGCAGGAACTGTTCAAGCTGATCGTGCGGCTGGCCGACAACGATCTCACCGTCCTGGTGCAGGGCGAGAGCGGAGTGGGCAAGGAACTCGTCGCTCGCGCCATCCACGAATCCGGCCTGCGGGCCAGCTCACCGTTCGTCGCCGTCAACTGCGCGGCGATCCCTGAGCAATTGATCGAATCGGAGTTCTTCGGGCACGAGCGCGGTGCGTTCACGGACGCCAAGAGTGCGCGCGTGGGCCGCTTCGAGGCGGCCGGGACCGGCACGCTCTTCCTGGACGAAATTTCCGAATTGCCGCTGCACCTGCAAAGCAAGTTGCTGCGCGTGCTGCAGGAGCGCAGCTTCGAGCGCGTGGGCAGCCTCACGGCGCTGCCGTTCCAGGCGCGCCTGATCTGCGCCTCGAACCGCGATCTAGATGCCGCCGTAAAGGCCGGCGCTTTCCGCGAGGACCTTTACCATCGGGTCAATATCGTGACGCTCACGGTGCCGCCGTTGCGCGATCGCCGGGAAGACATTCCCGAACTCGTGCACGCATTGATCCGGCGCGCGAGCCGCGAAATCGGCAAGTCGATCGAGTCGGTCGAGCAGGAAGTGCTGGATCGCCTGCGCAGCCAACCGTGGCCCGGCAACGTGCGGGAACTCGAGCACGTGATCAAGCGCTCGCTCCTGAGCGCCCATGGCCCGGTGCTTACCGTGCACGACCTGGGTCTTGCGCAAGAGCCAGCGCCCGAGCGCGCGGCGGGGGACACCGAAGTGGAACGGCTGCTCGATTCCCTCGTCGTCGCTGGCTGCGCCGCTCGTGGCCGCAGCGGGCCGCAGCGAGGCGACGCCTGCACTGCACGAACTGGCGACTGGGCGGCTCGAAAAGGCGCTGATCGACGCCGCGTTGGCGGCGACCGGCGGCAACCAGGTAGCGGCAGCCAGGCTGCTCGGCATGAGTCGCAGCACGCTACGAGCCAAGCTGCCGGACTGAGGTCGTCTGCTCGATTTCGGTCAGCCCCTGGCGGCCTCTGCGCAGCCTGCGTGTTTCTCATATAAAACAGTGGTTTAGGCGCGTTGGTCGGGCGAGGCCGGTGCCGCGGGTGTCGTCAAAACTGACAACCAGCGGCGCGGTGGCGCAGGCACCAGCGTGCATCAATGCATGCTTATCAGGTTGATTCCACTGGATTTTTTCGGGAATTCCAGCCGGTAAGCCGGCCATGGCACGCGGCTTGCTTGGAAACACGTGCAGCGTCACGCCGTGAATGCTGTCCGCTGGCAGCCCCCCCCTTTAGCTGCCAGCCTGGATTACCGGAATGCGGTCCCTCCCGCCCCGGAAGCGGCAACGAAGATGGGGCGGTCGCGCGCGTCAGCGCGCGACCGCTACCCCTAAAAGAAAAAAGGCGCAAAGCCAGAGGGATGTCGCTATGTCTGGGTCGGTTGGGCGCTGTCGTGTCGGCACCGGACTCCTTGCCATTGCCGTCGTGTCGGTATTGGCGCCGCTGCAGGCAAGCCTGGCAGACGCCCCGGCCGCGGCTGCCGTTGGGCCGGGCGACCTCGAGCAGATCGTCGTCACCGCCACGCGCTTGCCGACTCGATCCTTCGAAGTGCCGGCGCTCATGTACGTCGAGACAGCCGACTCCGTCCAGACGCTGTTTCAATCACGCACCCTCCCGGATGCCCTGGCAGAGATCCCGGGCGTGCTCGTGCAGAAGACCTCGAACGGCCAGGGCTCGCCCTTCATGCGTGGCTATACCGGCTTTCGCAACGTGCTGCTCATCGATGGCATCCGCTTGAACAATTCGGTGTTCCGCGAGGGTCCGAACCAGTACTGGAACACCGTGGACGTGCACTCGATGAGCCGCGTCGAAGTGTTGAAGGGGCCGTCGTCCGTGCTTTACGGCAGCGACGCCATCGGCGGCGCAGTCAACGTGCTCACGGACGTACCGGGGACGGCAGCGGAAGGCCTGTCATCCCGCGTCCTGTATCGGTACGCGGACGCGGAATCGTCGCAGACCGCACGAGCCGACGCGACCTTTCGTGGCGACGCGCTGCGCGGCAAGGCCGGCCTCACCTACAAGAATTACGGTGATGTCGAGGCCGGCGGTTCGACCGGTGAACAGCCCAGGACGGGTTACGACGAGCGCAATGCCGACCTGCGCGTGGAATACGACATCGGAGAGCGCACGTCCCTCGCGCTCGGCTACCAGTACGTCGACGTGGACGACGCGTGGCGCACGCACCGTACGATTTACGGGATCAGCTGGAAGGGCACGCAGGTCGGCACCGATCGCCGGCTTTCGTTCGACCAGGGCCGGCAACTGGGCTACGTGCAGTTGAGCCACGATGGCCTCGGCGCACTTGCCGATTCAGTGCGAGCCAGCGTCTCGTATCACGAACAGACAGAAGACCAGTACCGGGTGCGCAGCAACCGGCGTTTCGACAAGCTGGGCTTCGACGTCGGCACGACGGGCCTCTGGGTGCAGTTCGACAAGAAATGGGGCGCGGCACAGCTCGTCTATGGCGCCGACTATTACAGCGACGACGTGAGTGCTTACAACGTCGAATACAACGCCGACGGCACGGTGCGCCGCACGCACGTGCAGGGCCCGGTGGCCGACGACGCCACCTATGACCTGACCGGTGTGTTCCTGCAGGCCATCGCCGATGTCACGCCCAGGCTGCAGGCCACTCTCGCGGGCCGCTACACGAATGCGTCGGTCGACGCCCGTCAGGTCGAGGATCCCGTCACCTTCGCGGCGTATTCGATCAACGACGACTGGGACAATTTCTCGGCGAGTGGCCGGTTGGCATTCACTCCCCAGGTCGACGGTCCGTGGATGCTCTACGCGGGCGTGGCGCAGGCCTTTCGTGCTCCGAACCTGTCGGATCTCACGCGTCTGGATACGGCGCGGTCCGGCGAACTCGAGACGCCCAGCCCGGGCCTCGATCCCGGAAACATTCGTTTCCTGGGAGGCGGGCTTGAAGTTTGGCAGCGCAAGGCTCTCGGCCCAGGCGGCCTATTTCTACACCGACGGCTCAGACGTGATCGTGCGCACGCCGACCGGTCGCGTGATCAACAACGCCGCCGAGGTGACCAAGACGAATGCGTCGAAGTCGAACGTCGACGGCTTCGAAGCGCAGGTCGTGTATCAGCTGCTGCCCGACCTGACGGTGTTTGCAGACGGCATGATCGTCGACGGCGAGGCCGACGCCTACCCGACAGCGAATGGCCCCAAGGTCCGTGAGCCCATCGACCTGTTGATGCCGACGAGCTGGCGCGTCGGGATGCGTTGGAGCGCGCCCGATCCGACGGCTGCGCATCGAAGCGCTGGTCAAGCACGCGGACAAGCAGGATCAACTTTCGAGTCGCGACCTGGCCGATGTGCAGAGAATTCCGCCAGGAGGCACGCCCGGGTATACGGTCCTGGGCCTGCGGTCGGAGTGGCAGGCCAGTTCCCACCTGACATTGTCGCTGGCAGTAGACAACCTGACGGACGAGGACTATCGCATCCACGGGTCCGGCGTGAACGAGCCCGGTCGCAACGTGATCCTCACGTTGGCGGCGAGCTTGTAGCACCATCGGCGTCGCCGCAGACGCCGCATCGCCATGCTCAACCAGCCACGATCACCTCCCGCGTTGCACGACCTGCCGGTTGCGTCAGGACAGCCGTCCCTGCGTGATCCATCGGCCAAGTTGGGCCATATCGACGCCTGCCTCGTCCACCCCGTCGAGTACCGCAAGACAACGGGACTCGAACGGTTCGACTTCGTGAACGAAGCGCTGCCGGAACTCTCGCTGGCCGAGCTCGATCTCTCCTGCACGCTGGCTGGAAAGCGCTTGTCGGCGCCGCTGATGGTTTCACCCATGACGGGTGGCACCGAACGTGGACTCGAGATCAACCGCAGGCTGGCCGGAGTGGCCGAGCGCTACGGCCTGGCGTTCGGAGTGGGCAGCCAGCGCATCGCACTCGAGCGTCCGGAGCTCGGCGGATACTTTGCGGTGCGCGACGTTGCCCCGGGCATTCCGGTGTTCGCCAATTTCGGTGCCGCGCAGCTGGTGCGAGGCTATGGCGCGCAGCACGCGCGCAGGGCCATCGACATGATCGGCGCCGATGCGATATTCGTGCATTTCAACGCCGTGCAGGAAGCGGTGCAGGGTGGCGACCGTGATTTCCGTGGCGTCGCACGCTGCTTCACGCAGCTCTGCCGCGATCTCGCTGCGGACGGCATACCGGTGTTCGCTCGCGAAGTCTGCTTCGGCATGACCGGCGCGACCGCCCGACGCCTCATCGAATGTGGCGCCTCCGGCATCGACTGTTCGGGTGCCGGTGGCACGTCCTGGGCCAAGGTGGAGGCGTACTGCGCCAGGACGGAGCAGCGTCGCGCGCTTGGCCTCCGTTTCGGCGAGTGGGGCATACCCACAGCCGAATCGATTCTGAACGTGCGAGCCGTGGCCCCGCGCATCCCGCTGATCGCCTCCGGCGGCTTGCGCAGCGGGATCGACCTCGCCAAGGCGCTCGCGCTCGGGGCCGACATCGGGGCGATGGCCCGCCCCTTCCTGCTGCTGGCCCACGCCGGCGAGGAATCGCTGCACCGTTTCGTGGAGGGCGTCCTGGACGACCTTCGCGTTTGCATGTTCGCGACTGGGTCGCAGAATATTCCGGCGCTGCGCGGCACCCTGCGCCCGATGCAAACCCTTACCTCCCCGGGTGCAGGTGGCGAAGCGCAATGAGGCGGACACTCGTCATCGACGTCGTCGGGCTCACACCCTCGCTGCTCCAGCATGCGCCGAACCTCAAGGCGCTCGCGGAGCGGGGGACGATGCGTCCGTTGACCACGGTGACACCGGCCGTAACCACCACGGTCCAGTCCACCTTCGTCACCGGGACGTTGCCGCGGGAGCACGGCATCGTCGCCAATGGCTGGTACTTCCGCGACCTCGCCGAAGTGTGGCTGTGGCGCCAGTCCAACCGCCTGGTGAGCGGCGAGAAACTCTGGGACGCTGCCCGGCGCATCGACCCGGGCTTTACCTGCGCCAAGCTGTTCTGGTGGTACAACATGTACTCCACCGCCGACTACACGGTCACGCCGCGCCCGATGTACCCGGCCGATGGCCGCAAGCTTCCCGACATCTACACCCAGCCTGCCGAGTTGCGTGACGAACTGCAGGGCGCACTGGGCCAGTTTCCGCTGTTCCGCTTCTGGGGGCCCACGGCCGACATCGAATGCTCGCGCTGGATCGGTCGCAGTGCGCTGCATGTCTTCGAGCGCCACCACCCGACGCTCACGCTGGTCTACCTGCCGCACCTCGACTACAACCTGCAGCGCTTCGGTCCCGACTTCCCAGGCGTGGAGCGTGACGTCGCAGCCGTGGACGAGGTCTGCGGCGAACTCATCGCCGCAGCGGATCGTGCCGGCGCCGAGGTCGTCGTGCTGTCCGAGTACGGCATCACCCCGGTCTCCAATCCTGTGCACGTCAATCGCGCATTGCGCCGTGCCGGCTGGCTGCGCGTGCGGGACGAACTCGGGCGCGAGCAGCTCGACGCCGGCGCGTCGCGACGCATTCGCAGTCGCCGACCACCAGATTGCGCACGTCTATGTCGCCCGCCCGGAACTCGTGCCGGAGGTGGCCCGGTTGCTGCGCAGCCTGCCGGGCGTCGAGCGTGTGCTCGACGAGGCAGGCAAGCGCGAGCTGGGCCTCGACCATCCGCGGTCGGGCGAGCTGGTCGCGATTGCAGACGCGAACAGCTGGTTCACCTACTACCACTTTCTCGACGACGAGCGCGCTCCCGACTACGCCCGCACCGTCGACATCCACCGCAAGCCCGGCTACGACCCCGTCGAGCTGTTCGTCGATCCGAAACTGAAGGCGGCCAAGCTGCGCATCGCGGCAAGACTGGCGCAGAAGACACTCGGCATGCGTTACCTCATGGACGTGATCTCGCTCGATGCCACGCTGGTGCGTGGCTCGCACGGACGTCCGACGGACCGGGCGGAGGATGGCCCGTTGTTCATCACCACGGCGCCGCACCTCATCCGCGACGACGGGCCCATCGCGGCCACTGCGGTGAAAGACCTGTTGCTCGCTCATGTGTTTGACGCCGCGATCCCGACGGCGGGAGAGTACGAATGACACCCGTCGAACTCCTTGGCCGCTGGCTCGCGGCGAGACTGTCGCCACCGGCGTCGGCGTGGCTCGAAGCCCGCGTCGTGCAACTGCGTCACGGCGGCCTGGAACGCGACTTGTACTTGAGCGTGAGCCTGGTCTCCCGCCACATCGGCAAGGATCCCCTCCAGCTGACGCCGGACGAGTTGCAGGCAGCGACGCTGAGTCGTCCCGGCTGGGATCCCGCGGACTGGTCGGTCGACCAGGCGACGCGCATCTACCTGCTGCTCGTCAGCACGGCGGACGGCGAGGAATTGAGCCGCCGGCTTGACCGGCTGTGCGCCGCCGCCGACATCGGCGAACTGGTGGCGCTGTATCGCGGTCTGCCCTTGTACCCGGACCAGGCGCGCCACTCGTTGCGCGCCGCCGAAGGGCTGCGCTCCAACATGCGGGTCGTGTTCGAGGCGGTTGCGCACCGCAACCCATACGCCTCCGAGCATTTGAACGAGACCGCCTGGAATCAGCTCGTGCTCAAGGCGCTGTTCGTGGGCTGCCGGCTCGACTTGATCGCTGGCCTCGATCGGCGTCGCAATCCAGCGCTCGCGCGGATGCTGTGCGACTACGCGCACGAGCGCTGGGCCGCATCGCGCCCAGTGGCGCCAGACCTGTGGCGCTGCGTCGGGCCCTACGCCGCCGGACCGGTGCTCGAGGATTTTCGCCGCCTGCTCGAACGCGGCACGACTGCGGAACAGCAGGCCGCTGCACTGGCCCTGCTCGATGCGACGGACCCGGCGGCTGCGCGCCTGCTCGAGTCACGTCCGGACCTCGCGAGCGATGCACGGGCCGGCAGGATCGACTGGGCGCGGCTTGCGGCGCCGAACAACTGACACCGATCGGGAGAAAGGCATGCGTTTCATCGACCCCCACATTCACATGAGCGCCCGCACGACGGACGACTACGAGCGGATGGCTGCGGCTGGAATCGTGGCGGTGATCGAGCCCGCGTTCTGGCTCGGGCAACCCCGCACGCACGTGGCCACGTTCGTCGACTACCTCTCGAGCCTGGTCGGCTGGGAGCGCTTTCGCGCATCGCAGTTCGGCATCCGGCACTACTGCACGATCGGCCTGAACAGCAAGGAGGCCAACAACGAGGCGCTTGCCGAGCAGGTCATGGACGTGCTGCCGCTCTTCCTCGGCAAGGAAGGCGTCGTCGCAGTCGGGGAGATCGGTTACGACGACCAGACCGCCGCGGAGGACAAGTACTACCGCGCGCAACTGCAGCTGGCGAAGGACCTGGGCATGCTCGTGCAGATCCATACGCCGCACCGTGACAAGAAGAGCGGCACCAGCCGCAGCATGGATGTCGCCCTCGAGATGGGCATGGAGCCCGGGCACGTCATCGTCGACCACAACAACGAGGAGACCGTCGAGGAAGTGCTCGATCGCGGCTTCTGGGCGGCCTTCACTCTGTATCCGCAGACCAAGATGGGCAACGAGCGCATGGTGGAGATCGTGCGCCGCTATGGATCGAACCGCATTTTCATCGATTCGAGCGCGGACTGGGGCAAGTCGGATCCGCTCGCCGTGCCAAAGACAGCGCGCCTGATGCTCGAGCGCGGCATTGCGCGCGCCGACGTCGAGGCTACCTGCTACGGCAACGCGCTCGCGGCTTTCGCACAGAGCGGCCAGATGCGCGAAGAAGACTGGCTGACTCCGCAGGCCCGTGACGAGCGGCAGCTGTTCGAGGGCAACTCCGTGCTGCGCGGCCAGGCGCCCCGCGTGGACGAACTGCCAGTCATTCCCGAGCCGTCGGACAGCCTGCTGATCAAGTGAGCGGAACGTAACGGATCCGACCCAGCGAGAGCGACGATCATGAAAACAAAAGAAGCGGCGAATGTGGTCGAACTGCCGGGCGCGGCCATCTACCAGCAGGAGTTCACGCTCAGCTACAACTATCCCGTGTACTTCACGGCGGGTGTGTTCGCGCGCGAGAACCCGGTGTTCGTCCACGCCCTGTCGCGCCTGGAGCCGAACAAGCGGCATCGCTTCGTCGTGTTCATCGACGGCAACGTCGCGGCGAGCTGGCCCGCGCTTGCGCACTCCATCGCCGCCTATGCCGAGGAACATGCGGAGTCCCTGCAGCTCGTGGCGCCGCCGGAGGTCCTGCCGGCGGGCGAACAGGTAAAGAACGACATCACGCAGGTGACGCGGTTGCAGCATCGCCTGAGCGACCTTGGCATCGACCGGCACTCGTACGTCGTCGGTATCGGCGGGGGGGCGCTGCTCGACATGGTCGGCTTCGCCGCGGCCACGACCCATCGTGGCGTGCGGCATGTGCGCGTGCCGACCACCGTGCTGGCGCAGAACGACGCGGGAATCGGCGTGAAGAATGGCGTCAATGCGTTCGGCAAGAAGAATTTCCTCGGCAGTTTTGCGCCGCCGCACGCCGTGCTGAACGACGTCGATTTCCTGCGCACGCTGCACCCGCGCGATCGCCTCGCAGGGATCGCGGAGGCGATGAAGGTCGCGTTGATACGGGACCGGGCGTACTTCGAGTGGATGGAAGCGAATTGCGAATCCCTGCGTCAGTTCGAGCCGGCGGCGACTGCGCGCATGATCCGTCGATGCGCCGAACTGCACATGCGGCAGATCGCCCACGGCGGTGACGCCTTCGAGACCGGCAGTTCCCGGCCGCTCGACTACGGCCACTGGTCGGCGCACCGCCTCGAGGCGCTGACGACGCACGAACTGCGGCACGGCGAAGCCGTGGCCATCGGGCTCGCGCTCGACACCCGCTATTCGGTGCAGATCGGCATGCTGGCCGCCGGGACGGACAATCGCGTATACGGCGTGCTGAAGCGGCCTGGGCTTCCACTTGTGGCACCCGATGATGGAATCGAAGGACGCCTCCGGCAATCCCCTCATCCTCGACGGCATCGAGGAGTTCCGCGAACACCTCGGGGGAGAACTCACGCTCACGATGCTCGCGGAGATCGGCCGGGGCAGCGACGTGCACAGCGTCGACCGGGCCGAGATGCTGCGCGCCATGTCCTGGCTGAGGCGCAAGGAAATCGGGCAGTGAAGGTGGGTGGCAGCCACCTCGGTTACTGCACGAACATTCATCCAGGCGAGTCCTGGGACGAGATTCGCGGCAATCTCGAGCGCTACCTGCCGCTGGTCAAGCGCAAGGTCTCACCCGACGCGCCGTTCGGCGTCGGCCTGCGACTGTCGGCAGCGGCGGCACAATCGCTGGGCGATCCCGCCGCTCGCGAGCAGTTCGCCGCATTCCTGCGGCGGGAAGACCTGTACGTTTTCACCATCAATGGCTTTCCTTACGGCACCTTCCACGGTGCGCGCGTCAAGGCCGACGTGTACCTGCCGGACTGGCGCGATACGCGACGGCTGGAGTACACGAACGGGCTGGCAGATCTGCTTGCGTCGTGGCTGGAGCCTGGCGCCGACGCCATGGGCAGCATCAGCACCGTGCCAGGAGCCTTCAAGCCGAACGCCGTCACGGCCGATGCCATTGCCCGTATCGTCGACGGACTGCTGCGCCACGCGGCGCACCTCGTCGCCATCGAGCGCGATACTGGCCGGCGCATCGTGCTGGCGCTCGAACCCGAGCCCTGCTGCCTGCTCGAGACGATCGCCGAGACCGTGGCTTTCTTCCGCGACCACCTGCACTCTGCTGCCGCCGCAGCGAGCCTGGCTGGCCTGACCGGGCTCACGCACTCCGAGGCACGCGATGCGTTGCATCGTCACCTCGGCGTCTGTCTCGACCTTTGCCATGCGGCGGTCGAGTTCGAGGACGCCGCCGCGTGCCTGGAGTCGCTTGCCGGGGCGGGCATCCTGATCGCCAAGATCCAGGTGACTGCTGGGCTTGCGCATCCCGCAGGTGACGCCATCCGCCGCCGCGACGTTGCGTGGCCTGGCCGACGCCGTCTACCTGCACCAGGTCGTCGAGCGCAGTGGGGAGAGCTGCAGCGTTACGTCGACATCGAGGATGCGCTGGCTTCCACCACGTGGCGCGCCGGTGGCAGCGAGTGGCGAGTGCACTTCCACGTGCCGGTCTTTCTCGATTGCTTCGAGCAGTTCTCGTCGACGCAGTCCTTCGTGCGGGAAACGCTGGCGTTGCACAAGCGGCAGCCGGCGACGCAGCATCTCGAGGTCGAAACCTACACCTGGTCGGTGCTGCCGGCCCGGCATCGGGCGGACCCGGTCGAGGACGCGATCGCGCGCGAACTGCAATGGGTGCACGGAGAAATCGCGTGAACTGGTCGGCCGCCATGAGCCTCGGTCGGGTATCCAACCTGCCGACCGTCTGGACGAACGTGCTCGCAGGCGTGGTGCTGGCGGGTGGTTCCGTGTTCGATCAGCGCCTGCCCGTGCTCCTGCTTGCGCTTTCGCTGTGCTACGTGGCCGGCATGTATCTCAACGATGCCTTCGATCGGGGCTTCGATGCGCAGCATCGACCGGATCGCCCCATTCCTTCCGGGCAGGTCACGGCGACGACGGTCTTCGTGCTGGGGTTCGGCATGCTCGCCGCCGGCATTGGCGCGCTGGCGTGGGTAGGCTACGGGTTCGCCGGCGGGCACGGAGTGGAGGCCCGTCGTTGCGGGCCTCGGCGCTCGAGTCGGCGATCGTCCTGTACGACTGGTATCACAAGGCCAATCCGCTCAGTCCGGTCGTCATGGGACTCTGCCGCATGCTCGTTTATGTCACGGCAGCCTATGCCGTGATTGCCGCCGTGCCCGGGCGGGTGTTTCTTGCTGGCGCGCTGCTGCTCAGCTACCTGGTGGGTCTCACCTATATTGCGAAGCAGGAGCATCTGGGGCGCGTCGCAAACCTGTGGCCGCTCCTGTTCCTGGCGCTGCCAATGGCATGGGGGGTGCAGGCCGCGATGACCGGCGGACTGCTCGTCGTCGGCTGCGCCGTGCTGTTCGTGATGTGGACGGTGTTTGCACTGTCCTACCTGCGCCGACGACAGCGGGGCGACGTTCCTCGGGCTGTGGGTTACCTGCTAGCCGGAATCTGCCTGTGGGACGCGCTGGTAATCGCGGCGGCCGGCCAGCCCGTCGTTGCCCTGGTCGCGCTCGGGTTGTTCGTGCTGACGCTCGTGCTGCAACGCTTTGTTTCACCGACCTGACGCGCGCTCTGTAGCGTAGGCGAAAAAAAACCGAAGCAGGAGGGGGATGATCCTGCTTCGGTTGGCGGTCGGCGTCGAGGACTTAGCGCATCCGTCCGTGCTGCCATCTATTGGCTGATGCTGCCTCTCGGCTTCAGTCAGGTTCGCCGGGGGTAGGCTCGCTTGACGCAGACATCCTCGCCCTCCAGGTCGGTCGCTGCTGTGACACATTTCTTGCTTTCTGGTTGCGATTGCGTCGCATCCGGTGAGAATCCAAGCGCAAGCTGCTGAATGCGCAGCATTTGTGTCATTTGGCCGCAAATAAAAAGTGCGTCACCGGCGACAAGCCGGGTTGCGTCGCTCAGTCGCCTTTCATGATCGCCGCGTAATCGGTAGCCCAACGGCTGTAGGGCACGCACGTGCCGCTGCTGCATTCGGCTTCGGGCGTGCGCCAGAAGTGGATCTTGTCGAAGTCGTCGAAGCCGTTGGTCGCGCAGCCGTGATCACCGAGCAGGCTGTTCTCCTTGCACGCCGACGGCACCGCCGGCACTGAGCCGAACCAGGCGGCGATGTCCCCCTGCACCCTGGCATTGAGCGACCACTCGAGCCACTTGTAGGCGCAGTTGGGATGTTTGGCCTTCGCGGCGAGCATCGTCGTGTCGGCCCAGCCCGTGGCGCCTTCCGCGGGAATCACGCTCGCGATGGGCTGCCGGTTCGCAAGCAGCGTGTTCACCTGGAATGGCCACGAACCCGACACGACCACGCCGGCGTCGGTGAAGTCCTGCACGGCTACGTTGGTGTCGTGCCAATAGCGGTGCACCAGTGGATGCTGCTGGCGCAGCAGTTCCAGCACGGCTGCGTATTGCTCCTCGTTCAACTCGTACGGATCCTTGATGGCGAGTTCGGGTCTTTTCGTCATCAGGTAGAGCGCGGCATCTGCGATGTAGATGGCGCCGTCGTAGGCCTGGACGCGGCCCTTGTTGCTCTTGCCGTCGCCCAGGCGCTGCTCCTCGAACACGACGGACCACGACGTGGGCGGCGCGGCAAACGCCTTGGTGCTGTACATCAGCACGTTCGGGCCCCACTGGTACGGCGTGCCGAAGTGCTTGCCGTCGACGAAGTGCCACGGTGCCTGCTTCAGGCGTTCGTCCACGTTGACGTAGCTCGGCACGCGTTCCAGGTCGATCGGCTGCACGATGCCAGTGCGGATCAGCCGCAAAGATGCATCACCCGAGGCGGTCACCAGGTCGTATCCGCCTTGTTCGAGCAGCGTCACCATGTCGTCGGACGTGCCGGCGGTCTTGACGGTGACCTTGCAGCCCGTGTCGTTCTCGAACGAAGTGACCCAGTCGTACTTCTTGTCGGTCGCGCCGCGCTCGATGTAGCCGGGCCACGCGACGATGCTCAACTGGCCTTCGAGACCCTCTGCGCTGACAGGCTTGGCAGCCGCTGGTGCTGGCGCCGTCGCGGCCTGCTCTTCCTTCTTCTGGCAGCCTGCAAGCGTCACCCCGATCGCGAGCACTAACGCGAGCGCCGGGCGCGAACCGAAGGCAGCGGCGAGTTGTTTCATGCTGGACACCCCTGTCTCAAGTGATGGTCCGAACTAGCGTGCGGCCTCCAGCGCGACGGAAAACTCGACGCGCACAGCGTCGTCGAGCCACTCCGTGCCGCGCCATTCACCCTGGCCTACGCCGAACAGCAGCCGTTGTATCGTCGTTGCGCCCGTCAGGCGTGCAGTGCGGCCCGCCGGCGCAGCCAGGTCGAAGCGGAACGGCAACGATACGTCACGCGTGCGGTCGCGCAAGGTGAGTTTGCCCGCGGCCTCGTAGCGATCACCACCCAACGCGCGGATGCTCGTGCTGGAGAACCGGGCCTGGGGCCAGCGCGAGATCGCGAAGAAGTCGGCGCCGTGCAGCGCGGTGTCGCGGTCGCCGTCGCCGGTGCGGGCCGACGACAGATCCACCACCACCTGCAGGCTCGAGTGGGCCAGGTCGGCCGGATCGAAGCGCACCGTGGTCTCGAAGCGTTCGAACCGGCCTTCGAATTCGCCGCCGGCCAGGCGCGGGGTGAACGTCAGCTGGCTGTTGCGCGAGTCCATGCGCCACGACACGGCCGCAGCGCAAGCCGTGCTGGTTGCAGCGACGCCCGCCAGCACGCCCAGCAGCAGGATGCCGAGGCCGTGCCGCGTGGACTTCACGCCGAGGGCTTGGAGAACGGCAGCATGCGTCGCAACACGCTGTCCTTCAGCAGGAAGTGGTGGTACAGGGCTGCGGCGATGTGGATCGCCGCCACGACGAGCAGCGCGTTGAAGAGCAGTTCGTGCACTTCTTCCATGAGTTTCGTGCAGGTCGTGGTTCTCGCCGACGATGGCGGGAAACTGGAACCAGTCGAACAGCGTGACGGGGTAATTGGCGGAGGACGACATGATCCAGCCGGAGAGCGGCTGCGCCAGGATCAACAGGTACAGCAACCCGTGGCCGGCCGCGGCTGCCTTGCGCTGCCAGGCGTTGCCGATGGGTCCGGCAGCCCCTTGTTCATGACCTTCCAGGCGATTCGTGCGAGCGCCAGCAACAACACCAGCATGCCGAGCGACTTGTGCCAGGTAAAAATCTGCAGCTTCTCCAGGCCGTCCGGCAGCTCTTCCGCCGCTTCCGCGAGGAAGTACTGCGGCACGATCAGCAGCACGATGGCCCAGTGCAGGAACTTGGCAAGGCTGCCGTAGGCTTCCGCTGGTGTTGCGCAGGGGCATGGTGTCTCGGTCCTGTGGGATGATCGGCGCATGGTAGCAAAGACCGCGAAAAGCGCGCTCCGGGCCACGCGTCTCACTGTCGCCGGGGTCCTGCTGCTGGCGCTCGCAGGGTGTCGCACTGACCCCGGAGCCGGGTTCGAGCGCCTGCGCCCGGCACGCCGATCGACACCGGTGGACCTCAGGTTCGCACCGGCGTCACGCCGTGGCCCATCGATCCGCAGCGATCCACGGTGACGATCATCGTGCGCCGCGCCGGTCCTCTCGCCCGGTTCGGCCACGATCACGTCATCACGTCAGCCGACGAGCGCGGCACGGTCTGGCCGGGAGACACGCCGGCCACGTCTGCATTCGAGCTGCAGTTACCGGTCGGATCGTTCGAGGTGGACCTGCCCGAAGCCCGCGCCAGTGCCGGAGCCGAGTTCGCAGCCCCGGTGCCTGATGACGCTCGCGCCGGCACACGCCGCAACATGCTGCGCGCCGAGGTGCTCGATGCGGCCTCGTTTCCCGTCATCACCCTGCGTTCTCTTGCGGCGAGCGGCGACTGGTCGCAACCCGTGCTCAAGGTTGCCGTGCAGTTGCGTGGCGTGACCCGCGCCCACGAGATCCCGGTGCGGGTCGAGCGTGACGCGCTGGGCCTCGTCGTGCGTGGCGAGTTGCGCTTGAACCAGAGCGACTACGGCATCACGCCGTTCGCCGTCGCGGGCGGCGCGATCCAGGTGGCCGATACGCTCGAAATCCGCTTCGTCATTGCAGCGGGGCCAGGCTGAGGCCACTGTCAGTCGGTGGCGGCAGTCTCGTCGAGCAACAGCAGTGTCGTGCCTTCCGGCGCTTCGAGCAGCGCGGCACCGAGTGCGCCCAATGCGCGCGGCAGCCGTTGCGCAAAGCGATAGCCGCGGTCACGCAGCTCGGTAATCCGGGTTGTCATCCCGGCGGCAGAAAACACCAGCACGGGCGTCCGCAGGTCGAGGTCATAGAGGGCGACATTCAGGTCGCGGTTCGACGCCACGACCTTGCCGAAAGGCTCGGTTACGGGCTCGAACGCGACGAACCCCAGCGGTTCCCAGAACGAGATGGCCTCGGCAAACTCCGACCCGCTCACTGGCCAGGCGAACTCGTCGAAGTACCCGAGCTTCGTCGCGTGACTGGGTGCCAGCACCGGCGGTGAGAACGTGCGCGCTTCCAGCAAGCGCAGTCGCTGGCCGGATGGGCTGCGCAGCAGGGCCTGGTGCAGCGAGAGGTCATCCAGGCTGACGGCTTCGGGCTCGATGCCCAGTGCTGCGAGTTGATCCAGGCGAGCACGCAGGCCCGGCGCGGCCCAGGTCAACAGCGGGGGCTGCTGCTCCTGCGCATGCAGCCCAAGGCACAGGCGACCGTCGGTGACCACCGCATAGGCGTGCGGCCAGGCCTCGCCTACGGTGGCCTGCACGAATCCCAGCGATTCATAGAACGCGAGCGACTCGGCGACGTCTGCCGCTGCGATGCTGACTTCGAGAAAGCGTCCGAGCGGCATGGCGGCCGGCGCGGAGCGCGCGGTCAGCGTTGAGCGCCGCGGGCCAACGCGCGGTCGCGAACGGCGGCCCGTTCCTCGGCGCTGGGCCGGGCGTCACTCAGTTCCTGCCAACCGCCGGTGTGCTGCAGCACCACGTCTTCCATGACGGCGACGTGGGCCGGGCTCGAATTCAGGCACGGCACGTAATCGAAAGCCTCGCCGCCGTGCTGCAGGAACATCTCGCGATTCTGCATGCTGATTTCCTCGAGCGTCTCGAGGCAGTCCGTCGCGAAGCCGGGGCACACGACGGTGACGCGCTTGGGGCCTGACGCGGCGTATTCCTGCAGCAACACGTCGACGTAGGGCTTGAGCCATTCCTCGCGGCCGAAGCGTGACTGGAAACCGACCGACCACTCGTCCTCGCGCAGGCCCAGCCGCTCCACGACGCCGCGCGCGGTGCCGAGGCAGAAGCAGTGATACGGATCGCCGGCCATGAAATAGCGCTTCGGGATCGAGTGGAACGAGAACAGCAGGTGCTTGCGCCCGTGCGTCTGCCAGTGCGCGGTGATGCTGTCGGCCACGGCGCGCAGGTACGATTCCCGCTGCCAGTACTGGTTGACGAAGCGCAGTTCGGGCATCCAGCGCCACTGCGAGAGCTCACGCGTGATGAACTCGAAGATGCTGCCCGTCGTCGTCGACGAATACTGCGGATAGAGCGGCAGCACCAGCAGGCGCTGCACGTTCTGCTCGCGAAAGCGCTCCAGCACCGACTTGATCGAGGGCTGGCCGTACGTCATCGCCAGGTCGACGACCACGCCGTCGCCAAAGCGCTGCGCCAGCTTGTCGGCCAGCCCCGTAGTGAGCCGCCGTGATTCGATCAGCAGCGGCGAGCCTTCCGGCGTCCAGACCTTCTGGTAGGCATGCGCGCTGCGCCGCGGCCGCGTGCGCAGGATGATTCCGTGCAGCACCAGCCACCAGAGCAGTCGCGGCGCCTCGATCACGCGCGGATCCGACAGGAACTCCGCGAGGTACTTGCGCACCGATTGCGGGGACGGGTCGGCCGGCGTGCCCAGGTTGACCAGCAGGATGCCGACGCGCGATTGCGAGCCGTGGGCGAAATCGGGGGTGCCGAGGTAGGTCATGTCACGAAAAGTGCGGGTCTTGCCGGGCTGAGAACGATATCACGCCGCACGACCCGTCGATTCCATGCGCGGTGAATGGCGCATGACGACCAGCTGGAACAGGGCGGCACCGACGCAGAACAGCAGCATCGGCAGCGGGCTGCCAACCCCCACCAGGCCCATCGCCTGCACGCAGATCGCGGAAATGAACTGGTTCAGGAAGCCGAGCGTGCTCGACCCCACCCCGGTGGCATGGGCAGGCGCGAGGTTCACCGCGATCGCGGTGAGATGCGGCATGAACAGCCCCTGGCCGAAGTAGAGCGCCGCCATCGGCACGAAGATCCACAACGGGTGCCGCAGTCCCGCAGTGACGAAGGCCAGGGCCGCGAGCGCGGCCGCCATCTGCACACTCACGCCGAGCGTGATCATCCAGTGCTGGTCACGTCCTGCAAACCGGCCCAGCGCCCAGTTGCCCGCCACGTAGCCCAGCGAGATCAGGGGGTAATACAGGCCGTACTCGGTCGCGGACCGCCCGAGCGAGGTGACCATGACGTAGGGCGCCAGCGAAATGAACACGACGAACATCGAGTAGGCGGCCGAGGACTGCAGCACGCAGCTGAGGAACCGCGGTTGCCGCAGCAACTGGCCGGACACGCGCATCATCTCGCGGACAGCCGGCGGGGAATGCAGCGCGGGGCGTGTTTCGGGCAGGTGCTTCCACGTGAGCCAGGCCACGGCGGCGGCCATCACGACCTGGGCGCCGAAGACCGAGCGCCAGCCAAACCAGGCAGTCAGGAATCCGCCGACGACCGGCGCGGACGCGCTCGAGACGACCGCGACGATCGCGAGCTTGGCCAGCACGCGGGCCATGTCGTCGGGATAAAGATCGCTCACGATCGTGCGCGAGACGGCGATGCCGGTCGCCGTGCCGAACGCCAGCACCGCGCGACCCGCGATCAGCCAGCCGAGGCTCGGCGCCACCAGGCAGACGACCGACCCCAGGGCCATCAGGCCGACGCCCGCGAGAATCGCGTGCCGCCGCCCGTAGCGATCGGCGAACGGGCCCCAGAAGAACATGCCGACCGCGAACGTCAGCAGTGCGACGGAGAACGTCGCCTGGGCGTGCGCCACGCTCGAGCCGAAGTGCTCGCGGACTACGGGCAGCGCCGGCAGGTAGATGTTGGTGGCGACCGACCCGATCGTGACGATGAACGCCAGCAGGTAAATGAGCGACCGCTGGTTCAACCCTCGATGCCACCGATGCAGAGGTACTTGAGTTCCGTGTAATCGAGGATGCCGTACTTCGAGCCTTCGCGGCCGAAGCCCGATTCCTTGACCCCGCCGAACGGCGCCACCTCGGTCGAGATGAGGCCGGTATTCAAGCCGACGATGCCGTACTCGAGCTTTTCGGCCACGCGCAAGGAGCGCGCGAGGTCTTTGGTGTAGAAATACGACGCCAGGCCGAATTCGGTGTCGTTCGCCATGCGGATCGCTTCCTGCTCGTCCTTGAAGCGGAAGACCGGGGCGACCGGGCCGAAGGTTTCCTCGCGCGCGACCAGCATCGAAGGCTGCACGCCGGTGATGATGGTGGGCTCGAAGAACGTGCCGCCGAGTGCGTGGCGCTTGCCGCCCAGCGCAATCCGGCCGCCCTTGGCGAGTGCGTCCGCGACATGCTCCTCGACCTTGGCCACGGCCTTGTCGTCGATCAGCGGTCCCTGCTCGGTGGGGCCGGCCAGGCCATCGCCCACGCGCAGCTTCTTCACGGCGTCGACCAGCTTGGCGACGAAGGCGTCGTACACGCCGTCCTGCACCAGCAGGCGATTGGCGCAGACGCAGGTCTGGCCGGTGTTGCGGTACTTGCTCGCGATCGCGCCTTGCACCGCTGCGTCGAGATCGGCGTCGTCGAACACGATGAACGGCGCGTTGCCGCCGAGTTCGAGCGACAGCTTCTTGAGCGTGCCCGGCGCACTGCTCCATGAGTTTCTTGCCGATCGCGGTCGAGCCGGTGAAGGTCACCTTGCGCACGCTCGGGTTCGACGTCATCTCGCCGCCGATCGCCGTCGCAGAGCCGGTGACGACGCTGAAGACACCGCGCGGAATGCCTGCGCGATGCGCGAGCTCGGCCATCGCGAGCGCGGAATAGGGCGTCTGCGCCGCAGGCTTGCAGACGAAAGTGCAGCCCGCTGCCAGCGCCGGCCCGGCCTTGCGCGTGATCATCGCCGCCGGGAAATTCCACGGCGTGATCGCAGCGACGACGCCCACGGGCTGGCGCAGCACGAAGATGCGCTTATCGGGCTGGTGGCCCGGGATCACGTCGCCGTAGACCCGCTTGGCTTCCTCGGCGAACCATTCGATGAACGAAGCGGCATAGACGATCTCGCCCTTGGCCTCGGCGAGCGGCTTGCCCTGCTCGGCGGTCATCAGCTGCGCGAGGTCGTCTGCATTGAGCAGCATCAGGTCGTGCCAGCGGCGCAGCAGCGTGGCGCGGTCCTTTGCCGTGCGTGCAGCCCACGCCGGAAACGCCGCCGCAGCGGCTTCGATCGCAGCGCGGGTTTCTGCTGTACCCATGTTCGGCACGGTGCCGAGCACGACTCCGGTCGCCGGGTTCGACACCTGGAGAGCGCCGCCCGCGTCGGCATCGCGCCAGGTGCCGTCGATGTAGCACTGCTGGCGCAGCAGGGTCGGGTCGTTGAGCTTGAGCGTCATGTCGTGTCTCTCTGCATCTTCCCTCTCCCATGAAATGGGAGAGGGTAGGGTGAGGGCTGCTGCGGGGTGAGGGGCCGCGGGTCTTTAACCCAAATACTTGCCGAAAAATTCCTTCGTCCGCTCGAACGCCTGCACCGCGGCCGCCGCATCGTAACTGGCGCGATCCGTGCAATTGAAGCCGTGCCCGGCGGCGTACAGGTGATACTCGCCTTGCGGAAAGGCTGCGCGGATCTTCTCGACATCGCTGAGCGGGATGTGCGAATCCTGCTCGCCGAAGTGAAACTGCATCGCGCAGCGTGGCACGGGCTCGAGGAACTGCGTGATGCCGCCGCCGTAGTAGGCGACGCCCGCAGCAACGGTGGTGCGGCTGCCGGCCATGTACGTGACCAGCCCGCCCCAGCAAAAGCCCACCATGCCAACGGCTCCCGCATGGTGGACGGCGTCGATGGCCGCCTGCAGGTCGAGCATCACGTGGCCGAAGTCGGCCTGCTGCATGAAGCCGACACCGCGCGCGACGCCCGCTTCGTCATACGCGAGATTGACACCCGGTTGCTGGCGGTCGAAGAGGGCCGGGGCAATCGCCAGGTAACCTTCCGCGGCGAACTGCTCTGCGACCCGCTCGATGTGACCGGTGACGCCGAAAATCTCCTGCACCACCACGACAGCGCCACGGGGGCGGTCTGCGGGGCGAGCGAGGTAGGACGAAAAGGTGTGGCCGTCGGCCGCTCTCAGTTGCAGGTGGCTCATGTGCGGATTCCACGCGCCGGAAAAGGCGCAATTCAGGGCTGACTGGAACCGCTCAAGGATAGCAGCAGGGCCCTCTGGAGGGTGAGGATTGGCCCGCCGAGGCGTACCCTGCGCGTACCTGCGGACCTTTCGGGGAATGCCTCATGCTCGTCGGAAACACCACGCGTCGCGTCGCCGTCATTGGCGGGGCCCGTATCCCTTTCGCGCGCTCGATGGGCGCCTACGCTGAATGCAGCAACCAGCAGATGCTGACCGCGGCGCTGCAGGCGCTGACGGACAAGTACCGGCTGGCGGGCGAGCGGTTGGGCGATGTGGGCGCCGGAGCGGTGCTCAAGAGCGCGCGCGACTTCAACCTGACCCGCGAAGCCGTGCTGGGTACGACGCTCGACGCGCATACCCCGGCTTTCGACCTGCAGCGTGCCTGCGGCACGAGCCTTGAGACTGCGATCCTGCTCGGCCTGAAGATTGCGGCCGGACAGATCGACAGCGCGATTGCAGCGGGTGTCGATACCGCCAGCGACGCGCCGATCGGCATCAACGAAGACCTGCGGCGGATCCTGTTGCGCAGCGCGCGTGGGCGCTCGCTGGGCCAGCGGCTCGCGCCGTGGGCTGCGTTGCGTCCCGGGCACTGGAAGCCGAACTTTCCAGCTGTCACCGAGCCACGCACGGGCCTCAGCATGGGGCAGAGCACGGAATTGATGGTGCGGCGCTGGAACGTTGCGCGCGAAGCGCAGGACGCGTTGGCTTACGAGAGTCACCGCCGCGCCGCGGCCGCCTACGACGCGGGCTTTTTCGACGATCTTGTATTCGAATTCCAGGGGCTCAAGCGCGACGACAACCTGCGCCGCGACACGACGCTCGAGAAGCTCGCACGGTTGAAACCGGCTTTTCCGATGCAAGGCAGCGGCACCCTGACGGCGGGCAATTCCACGCCGATGACCGACGGCGCAGCCGCGGTGCTGCTCGCAAGCGAGGAGTGGGCGCACGCACGCGGCTTGCCGATCCAGGCGTACCTGACGTTCGGCAAGGTGGCAGCCGTCGATTTCACCAAGGACGAGGGCCTGCTGATGGCGCCTGCGTACGCGGTCCCGCGCATGCTCGACGACGCAGGCATCACGTTGCAGGACTTCGACTTCTACGAAATCCACGAGGCGTTCGCCGCGCAGGTGCTGTGCACGCTGGCGGCCTGGGAATCCGCGGAGTTCTGTCGCGACCGCCTCGGCCGAGAACGACCGCTGGGCTCGATCGATCGCTCGAAGCTCAACGTGAATGGCAGCAGCCTGGCGGTGGGCCATCCGTTCGCCGCGACGGGAGCGCGCATCATCGCAACGCTCGCCAAGCTGATCGACCAGCGCGGCGGCGGGCGCGGCCTGATCTCCATCTGCACGGCGGGCGGGATGGGCGTGACGGCCATCGTCGAGCGCTGAAACCTTATAATCGCCGCCTGGTCCGCCCAGCAGGAATTCCACGCATGTTGTCGCTTCGCTCGTCTCCCCGGGCCCTGGTCACCGGGCTCGTGATTGCCCTCGGCCTGCAGGGCTGTGCCGCCGCTCCGGAAGCACCCGTGTCCGCAAGTCCCTCGGGTGCCGCGGCCATGAGCGCGCAGACCGAATCCGCGGTCGCGACCAAGCAGCAGCTCGACGCGCTGTTCGAGAGCTACTTCGAGGCCAACCTGCGCGCCAATCCGTTGCTGGCCACCTACATCGGCGATCATCGCTACGACGATCAGTTGCCGAATTCGATCGGCCCGGAATACCGCGCCGCGGCGCGCGCGCTGAACGAAAAGTACCTTGCCGCGATTCGTGCCATCGATCCGGCGCAGCTCTCGCCGGCGGATCGCATCTCGTACGACATCTTCCTCTATGAGCGCGAACGCGAGGTGCGCGGCGATCGCTTCCCGTTCCACCTGCTGCCGGTCAACCAGGCGGGCAGCCTGCTCACCACGATGCCGGCGCTGGGTTCGGGCACCAACGCGCAGCCGTTCAACACCGTGGAAGACTACGAGCGCTGGCTGCGGCGCCTCGACGGCCTGGCGGTGTGGATGGACCAGGCGATCGTCAACATGCGCGAGGGTATGGCCAAGGGCGTCGTGCAGCCGCGCCCCGTGATGGAGAAGGTGCTCACCCAGCTCGACGCGATGATCGTGTCGCAGGCGCAGCAGAGCCAGTACTTCGCTCCGCTCAAGAAATTTCCTGCGGGCTTCTCTGCCGATGAACGTGAACGCCTGACGCGCGAGTACACGAAGGTGCTCGAAGCGCGAGTGCTGCCGGCGTACGTGCGGCTGCGCGATTTTGTCCGCGACGAATACCTGCCGCATACGCGCAGCACCGTGGCCTGGACCGCGCTGCCCGACGGCCAGGCGTGGTACGCGTACTACGTGCAGGAGCACACCACCACGTCGATGACGCCCGAGGAAATTCACGCGCTGGGCCTGAGCGAAGTGAAGCGCATCCTCGGTGAGATGGACGGCGTACGGCAGCAGGTCGGCTTCAAGGGCGACTTGCCGGCGTTCTTCGATTTCCTCGAGAACGATCCGCAGTTCTATTTCACGCAGGGCAACGATCTCGTGACCGGCTATGGCGCCCTCAAGGTGCGCATCGACGCCGCGCTGCCGAAGCTGTTCTCGGTGCTGCCCAAGGCGGACTACGAAGTGCGCGAGGTTGAAGCGTTCCGCGCGCAGTCGGCCGCCGGTGCGTTCTATCAGCAGGCCTCGGCCGACGGCTCGCGGCCGGGCGTGTTCTACGTCAATACCTACAACCTCAAGGCACAGCCGAAATTCGGCATGGAAACCCTGTCGCTGCACGAGGCATCGCCCGGGCATCACTTCCAGGTGTCGATCCAGCAGGAGCTCGAGGGCGTACCGCGCTTCCGCCGTTTCGGCGGCGATTACACGGCGTACGTCGAAGGCTGGGCGCTCTATGCCGAATACCTCGGCAAGGAACTCGGCTTGTTCACGGATCCCTACCAGTGGTTTGGCCGCCTGAACGACGAGCAGTTGCGCGCCATGCGGCTGGTGGTCGATACCGGGCTGCATGCCAAGGGCTGGACGCGCGAACAGGCGATCAAGTTCATGCTCGACAACTCGACGCTCGCCGAATCGGACGTGGTCTCCGAAGTCGAGCGCTACATCGCGTGGCCCGGCCAGGCCCTGGGCTACAAGGTGGGCGATCTGCGTATACAGGCGCTGCGCCACAAGGCGGAACAGGCGCTGGGCGAGAAATTCGACGTGCGTGATTTTCATCGCGAGGTGCTGAGCGACGGCGCCGTACCGATGGACGTGCTCGAGGCCAAGGTCGACCGCTGGATCGCTGCGCGCCGCTGATGACATTCGCACGACGTCTCGCCTGGCTGTCGCTGATGGCCGTCCCGCCGTTGCTCGCGGGATGCGACTTTGCCGAGCCGCCACCGACTCGAGCCGAGGACGTCGTCTCGACGCTGTCGGCGCCGCTGCGCGCAGGCAATGCCGAATCGGCGCAGCTTTACCGGGTCGTCGAGACCTACTTCGACCAGTACCTGGCGCTGAACCCGATTCACGCCAGTGCGCTCGGCGATCACCGCTTCGACGATCGTTTCGGCGACTACGCCAGCATGAGCTGGGTGGCCGACTCGCTCGGCATCGAGCAGGAATCGCTCGAGCACCTGCAAGCCGTGGATCCGCAAAAGCTCGCAGGCGAAGACCTCGTCACGTACGAGGCGTTCAAGCGCCAGCGCGAACTCGGCATCGGCGGCTACCGCTATCCCAGCGAGCTGCTGGCCATCAACCAGGTCGAGAACTGGCCGATCGTTTTCGCGCAACTGGGGTCGGGCCGCGGTGCGCATCCTTTCCGCACGACGCAGGACTACGACAACTTCCTCGCGCGCATGGATGGCTTCGCTGCCTGGGTGGACCAGGCCATCAACAACCTGCGCGCGGGTGTGACGAAGGGAGTCGTGCTGCCGAAGGTCGTCGTCCAACGTACCTTGCCGCAGCTCGAAGCCTTCGGCCGGCTCGAGGAGCCGCAGCAGACGATTTTCTGGCGGCCCCTGCTGAGTTTTCCTGCGGGTCCGACAGTCGCGGACCGTCGCCGGTTGCTCAAGGCGTACGACGAGAAGCTGCGGACCCAGGTGCTGCCGGCCTATCGCAGGCTGCATGACTACCTGGCGCAGGAATACCTGCCGCATGCGCGCGACACGGTCGCCTGGTCCGATCTGCCGAGTGGCGATCTCTGGTACGCGCACCTGGTGCGCCAGCACACCACGCTCGACCTCACGCCCGCTGCGGTGCATGAGCTCGGCCTGCGCGAAGTCGCGCGGCTGCGCGCGAACCTGGTGGCACTGCAGGGCCCGCTGGGCGTGCCCGGCGATGCGCGGACGCTGTTCGACGCGATGCGCGCGGATCCGCAGTTTCACTTTTCTTCCGCACGGTCGTTGCTGAATGCCTACGAAGGGATGCGTGGCCCCGTCGAGGCACGACTGGCTTCGCAGTTCCGGCGTCGGCCCAAGGCGGAACTGGACATCCGGGCGATGGAAGTATTTCGCGCCGCTGCAGCGGGCCCTGCGTCGTACTCGATCCCGAGCGCCGACGGCAATCGGCCCGCCGTGTTCTACGTGAACACGCTTGAACTCGCGTCGCGGCCTGCGTTCGAAATCGAAGCACAGTACCTGCGCGGCGCCATCCCCGGCCGTCACTACCAGGTGGCGCTGGCACAGGAAACGCCGAACCTGCCGCGATTTCGACGTTTCGGCGCGGACTCTGCGTACGTCGAGGGCTGGGCGAGCTACGCGGTCTCGCTCGGCGGCGCGCTCGGCTTGCAGGCGGATCCGTACACACAGTTCGGTGCGCTGAATCTCGAGCTCCTCGAAGCGGCCCGCCTCGTCATCGATACAGGTCTCCACGCGCAGGGCTGGAGCCGCGAGCAATCGCAGGCGTACTTGCGTGCGAACACTGCGCTGGGTGAAGCGGCGATCGCAGCCGAAGTCGACCAGTGCATCGCGCTGCCCGCGCAGGCGCTGGCGGGTGCTGTGGGTCGCCTCAAGATCCTCGAACTGCGCCGAGTCGCGGAGGCCCGGTTGGGTGACCGCTTCGACGCGCGAGAATTTCACGAACAGGTGGTGGGTGCCGGCTCGCTGCCGTTGACGGTGCTGGAACAGAAGCTCGCGCGCTGGAGCGCAGCGAGCCGGTAAAAACGTCGAACCTTCCCCAATCCGGATTCATACGCGCGCGCAGCGCCCGACTTCGTGATGGACTCCTCCTACAAGCAACCGCACGCGCTGTTTGCGTGCGCTTCGCTTCGGGGAGCGTTGCGACGTGCGAATGGTCCGCCTGCTGCACTCACGTTTGCGCTGGCCGCTGCTGCTCAGCTTGTGTGCGAGCTGCATGGCAGGCTCTACGTTTGCGAAGGTGCCCGAGCCGCGATCCGACGTGGCTGCACTCGAATCCCCGCGTCGCGCTACGGATGCGGATTTGCCGCGGCAGGCACGAGCGGGAACGGGACTGCTGGGTCGCCTGAGCCCGGCGGCACTCGACGCCGTTACGCTTTCGTTCGAGTTGCCGGACGGCCGCCGCGTGCAGGCGCAGCGACAGCAGCGCATCGTCAATGCTGCGAACGAGTACCAGGCCTGGGTGGGTACCTTCGGGGAGCAGCCGGGCAGTCTCGCCGTGTTGGGGACGTACCGTGGCGTCACCACGGGGTATCTTTCCTACGGCGCTGAGCTCTGGGAAATCCTGCCCGCAGGCAGCGACGGCCAACTCGTGCTGTACCGCTTCGACGACAGCCTGATGCCGACTGCGGAGCCGGTGCTCACGCGCAAACCAACGGCTGCGACGGCATCGCCCGCCGACTTCGGTACCCATGGGGCCACGCCTGAGATGCTGGCCATGGGTTACGTGCACGACTTGCTCGTCGTCTACACGCCCGCGTCGCGTGAACGTTACGGCAAGGGCGTGCTGGAGAGCCTGGTCCAGAATTCCGTGCAGGCGGCCAACCAGGCCTATCGCAACAGCGGCGTGGCCATCACGCTGGAACTGGTGGGGCTGCAGGAAGTGGATTACGCCGAATCAGGCAGCATGAAAGCCGTGCTGACCGCGTTGCAGACGACGGGCGACGGCGAGCTCGACGCGGTGCATGCGATGCGCGACAGCGTGGGCGCGGACATGGTCACGCTGCTGGCCGAGGCGGCGGACTCCTGCGGCATCGCGTGGTCGATGCGCGGCGAGCACGTGGCTGCAGCGAAGACAGCGTTCAACGTGGTTAATGCAGGATGCCTCAGCAACCAGTCCCTCGCGCACGAAGTGGGCCACAACCAGGGCAACATGCACGACCGCGAAAGCACCGCCAACACCGGTGCGTTCCAGTACTCGTACGGTTACCGGCGTTGCACGGGCGAGGGTGCGGGGTTCCGGACGATCATGGCGTACGCGTGCGGGCCCGCGTCGCCTGCATGAAATCCCGGTCACGCCGGTAGGCGCAAAAACGTCGTTTGGCCGCCCAAGCCTTGCTACATTTACGGGGCCGGCTCGTGTCGGAAAAGAATACCAATGACTCGCAGATCCCTATTGCTCCGTTCCGCGGTGGTAGTGGGCGTGATGATCGCGCTGGCGATATCGCTGCTCGCCTATCGACACTTGTATCCGCCCACCCGTTTCGACCCGGAGCGCTTGGCGGCGTACTACACGGCGCTCAAGCCACTTGTCGTCGAAGCCCGTAGACGACGCGACCGTCGCGGCCGCGGCACAAGCTGCCGCCGCATACATCCGGGCCGTCAACGATCCGGTCACGGGCGAGTTCACCTACATCGTCAACCTCGACCCGGCCGTGCCCGTGGCGCGGGACTACAGCATCCTGCGGCACCAAGGCACCGTCTACTCCCTTGGCATGTTCGACGACGCATTCCCGAACCCCGACAACGTGGCCGTGATGCGCCGAGCCGTCCAGTACATGCGCGATTGCTGTTACCTGGAGATCGAGGACGGCACTGTCATCGCCATTCGTGAACCCGAGACCGTTGCCAAGCAGGGGAGCCGCCGTTACTACAAGCTTGGCGGGGCGGGACTGGGCCTGCTCGCGCTAGCCTCAGTAGAGCGCAAATCGCCCGGCTTCGTGCCCATGGACGAGATGGTCAAGGTGGCACAGCTGGGTCGGGTGCTGCAGAAGCGCGACGGGTCGTTTTACTCGCTCTATAACCCTGACGAGGGCGGTCCGACCGCTTATGAGAAGAGCCTGTATTACCCGGGCGAAATGGCGAAAGGATGGGTGGCCCTGTACGAATTGCACCCGCAATCGGTCGATGCGTTGCAGGACGCCTCCAAGGCCCTGGAGTACCTGGCGAAGACTCGAGCGAGGTCGGGAGACGCGCCGGCTGATCACTGGGCACTGCTCGCGACCGCGCGACTGCTGCAGGCCGCAGAAAAGGACGGCATCAAGGTGCCGCGCGACGCGCTCGTGAATCATGCACTGCAGATCGTCAACACGATGCTGGATGAAGCGCGTCATCCACAACCGATCGCGGCCATGGAAGGCTCGCTTGCGCCCAAGGGTGCCGTTACTGCCACGGCAACCCGGCTCGAGGGTCTACAGGCAGCCCTCACGTTCCTGCCTGCGGATCACCCGATCATTCCTCACATGCATGCGGCGATCGATCGCGGCATCGATTTCCTGGTGCGAGCGCAGGTGAAGGAAGGCCCGTATGCGGGCGGCCTGCCGCAGGCGATCAGCCGGCTGCCGGACGACGGCACGGAAGCGGTGCGGCCTTCAACCGGCAGGCCACGGAGATCCGGATCGACTACGTCCAGCATTCGCTGAGCGCTCTTTTGCAGTACCTGCAGCGGGCGCACTGACTGACTGGTTCGCTGCGCTTTCACGCGGTTTGCTGTCGGCAAATAGCGACAAATTCGCGTCCCACGAACCAGGTGGGTGACTACACTTTGCCTCGGTCGCTGCCGCATCTTCCTGTAGTCCGGCGCGACCACCTACCCGCGGCAAGCTTTGAAAAAAAGCCAGGCCAAGGGCAAACCCACCGAAAGGTGGGGGCGCAAAGCCTCCGGGCTAATGGCTCGCAAGAGCCAATGCTAGCGGGGTTTCCGGTTAAGTAGCCGCGTCACGAGCTATTCCGACGCAGGTGCTGCTGGCTTGTCAGCGCGATCGCACTGCGCGGCAGCGGACGCGTCCTCGTCTTTCGATGGTCCGTGCCGCCAGTCGGGCGATTGTTCGCCTGCCTGGCGGGTTTTCGAACACCGCTGTTTCGACGGACCTACTCAATGACACCACTTTCCTCCGCGCAAGCTCCGCCCCATGCCTGCTTTCCGCTTCGTCGCCTTCTTGCTTGGCCTGCCTGCCTTCGCCGCACTGCTCGCCGGCGGAGCCCGCGATGACCGCGCTGCAACGCGCCGCCGAAGCCTCGCTGCCTGCCATGGCGCTGCGCGGAACGGGCGCCACGGCGCCTTCAATGCCGCGCTGCTCGACGCGCCGACGATGACGATCAGCTTGCCGGACGGGCGCGTGCTGCAGGCGACGCGCCAGCAGGTGACCGAAGACAGGCGAAAGGCAGCAAGTCATGGGTCGGCACGTTCGCCGATCAGCCGGGCAGCATCGTCGCGTTCAGCACGGTACGTGGCGTGACCTCGGGCTTCATCTCCTACGGCGCGGAAACCTAGGAAATTCTGCCCGCGCGCGCCGGCAAGCACGTCCTGTATCGCGTCGACGACAGCAAGCTGCCCACCGCGGAACTCGAAGTCCGCAGACGCAGCCGCAGACCGCGACCTCGCCGCGACGGCAAGCGACTACGGCCTCGGCGCGACCACTGCGACCGCCGGCGGCAGCGTGATCGACCTGCTGGTCGTCTACACGCCGGCTGCGCGCGTGGCCTATGGCCAGGCGACGCTCGCGAGCATGATCCAGAACGCCGTGGCGATGGCGAACCAGGCCTACCTGAACAGCAAAGTGGCGGTGACGCTCAACCTGGTCGGTCTGCAGGAGATCTCGTACGTCGGAATCCGGCGTGCGGGCGATCGCTCGATTACCTGCGTGGCACAGCGACGGCAAGATGGATTCCGTGCACGCGCTGCGCAATTCCGTCGGCGCCGACGTCGTCACGCTCGATCTCCGACGATTCCGGACGGTTGCGGCATCGCCGGCGTGATGACCACCGTCAGCACCGCCTTGCGCCGGAGGCTTCAACGTCGTGAAGACCAGCTGCCTGAGCCAGCACTCGCTGGCGCACGAGATCGGCCACAACATGGGCAACAAGCACGACCGCGACAGCACGACCGAGTCGGGTGCTTACCCGTACTCGTATGGCTTTCGTCGCTGCGTCAAGCGACGGCACGGGTTTTCGCACGGTCATGGCGTATTCGTGCACGGGCGCGAAGCGCGTCGCGTGGTTCTCGAACCCCAACGTCTATTACAACGGCTATGCCACCGGCATCGCTTACGAATCCAGCCCGTCCAGTCCGCCGACAATGCGCGCTCGATGAACAATACGGCTGCGACCGTCGCGGCGTTCCGCGCCAGCTCAGCAGCACGATTGTCACCGTCCGTCACGGTGCCGACTGCGCCGACCGCGCTGTCTGCGGTCGCCGCCTCCGCCAGCGCGATCAACCTGCGTTGGACGGACAACTCGACCAACGAGACGGGCTTCTCGTGCAGCGCTCTGCGAACGGCGTCGACTTTACGCAGATTGCGACGCTCGGCGCCGGCACGACGAGCTATTCCAGCAACGGCCTCGCCGGCTCGACGACTTACTACTACCGCGTGCGCGCCTACAACAGCGCAGGCAACTCGAGCTTCTCGAACACGGCGTCGGTCAGCACGAGCGCTGCAGCGCTGGTGCCAGCGAAGCCCACCAACGTTGCCCGTCGACCGCACGGATGGTTCGGCTCGCGTGACATGGGCTGATATGTCGAACAACGAAACCAGTTTCGAGGTGCTTCGCCAGACCTGGAACGCAGCCACCTCGTCCTGGGTTTCGGCCAAGATCGTGAGCGCAGCGGCGAACGCGACTCGGTTCATCGACTACTCCGGCCCCGGCACGTTCCGCTATTCGGTCCGGGCCGTGAATTCGGCGGGCCTCGACTTATGCCGGCCGGTATCGGTCAAAGTAACGAAGAAATAAGCGATCAGCGAGGGCGGCGCCCGCGCTGCGGGGCGGCTGACCGCGTCGGTTGATCGGAGTCTGCGCTCCGGCTCAGTAGCCGTAGCCGGCCGTCTCGATTTCCTCGAGTTCGGTCGCCGACGAAACGCAGCTTGCGCAGCAACTTGTGCGAACCCAGGTTGTAGGTCCAGATTTCGACGGGCAGGTCCTCCCAGCCCGGGCCGTAGTATTCGTGCTCGTATGGCCACGAGCCATACCGGTAGCTGGGACTGCGCCGCACCACGCCGCGCAGCGCGATATCGGTGGGTTCGCCGCACAAAGTGCGAACCTTGTCCTTGCCGTCGCCTGCCGAGACGAGCCGGCTGCCGCAACGCATCGAATCCTCGGCGAACGCAACCGGCGCAGCGAGCCCCGATCGCGAGCACCATAGCGAGGAAAATGTGCTCTGAATTCACGGTTCAAGCATAAACCAAAATACTCGTGCATTCAGTTGGTTAGGGTCTTTCTTGAGGCCTGAAGTCTCGGTCGAATCCCGGCAGTCGCGACAGGGTATCCGGTGAAGCCGCGGGGGCCGCTGGCGCGACAAGCAAATCGGTAACTTGCTACCGATTCGGATCGTTCCGGCTCGTCCTGCCGGATCATTTGTGACGCAGTGCCGCTGCTATCCGCGGGCTCGGGCACACAATGCGCTCCAAGGGCAAACCCATCGAAAGGTGGGGACGCAAAGCTTCCGGGCTAACGGTTCTCACGAACCAATGCTAGCGGGGTTGCCGGCCAAGTAGCCGCCTTCTCGACGCGCAAGTGCGTCGTGACGCTACCTAGCCGTCATTGCGTCCTGCACGCGGAACACCGCGCGCCGTTTTGATGTGTTCGCGCCCGCAGGCCAGCGACCCGGTTGCAAGCCTGCCGGATTCGGAAACGCGCCAGCACATCAACGGTACATGACCATGAGCAACTCATCGCCGTTCACAGATCCGCCACGCGGTCTCCGCCGCGCTTTGCCTCGTCGGCCTGCCGGATTCTGGCAGTCAAGCGATGCCGCTCCTGCGGCAAGCCGGCGGAGGCGGCTTGGCTGCAACGCAACGTGCCAACGACGTCGATCTGCCGGCGCTCGCGAAGCGTGGCACGGGTGTGCTCGGCGCGCTGAATGCCAAAGCGATGAATGCGCCGCAGATGTCGTTCGCGCTGCCCGATGGCCGCATTATCACCGCGTTGCGCCAGCGCACCGCGAGAACACCGCGCGCGGCTCGAAGTCATGGGTCGGCACGTTCACCGAGCAGCCGGGCAGCATCGTCTCGCTCACGACCTACAAGGGCGTGACGACGGGTTCCATCTCTTACGGCGCCGAGACCTGGGAGCTGATCCCGTCCAAGGGCGGCAAGCACCTGCTCTATCGCGTCGACGACAGCAAGTTGCCGACGGCGGAGCCCGAGGTGCTGCAGCAGGCCACGGATTTCGAGCTGCTGACGTCTGGCGAGTTCCGGCACCAGCGTCGTCACCGCGACCGCCACCGGCGGCTACGTGCAGGACCTGCTGATCGTCTACACGCCCGCGGCTGCGGCGCAGCACGGGCAGGCCACGCTCGAGACGCATGATCCAGAACGCCGTCGCGATGGCCAACCAGGCCTACCAGAACAGCAACATCGGCATCACGCTGAACCTCGTCGGCCTGCAGCAGATCGACTATACCGAGACCGGCGACATCCAGACTTCGCTGAACGACATCCGCGGCACGACCGACGGCAAGATCGATTCGATCCATCAGCTGCGCGACTCGCTTGGCGCCGACTTGGTGTCGATGATCTCGACGGACGCGGACGCCTGCGGCATCGCCGGCGTCATGACCAACGTGAGCACGTCGTCGTCGTACATGGGCTTCAACGTGGTCAAGTCCACGTGCCTCAGCCAGCACTCGCTCGCGCACGAGATTGGCCACAACCAGGGCAACAAGCACGACCGCGCCAACGCGACGACCACGGCGCGTATCCGTACTCGTTCGGCTTCCGCCGTTGCACGAGCGACGGCACGGGCTTCCGCACGGTGATGGCGTACTCCTGCACCGGCGCCAGTCGCGTGGCGTGGTTTTCCAATCCGAACGTCGACCTACAACGGCTACGCGACCGGCATCGCGTACGAGACCGATCCTGCCAACTCGGCCGACAATGCGCGGTCGATGAACAACACGGCAGCCACCGTGGCCGCGTTCCGCAACGGGACACGTCGACGCCGCACGCCGGTGGCTCCAACCGCACCGACGGCACCCTCGGGCCTCGCAGCCTCGGCGACCGCCTACAACAGCGTGACGGTGCGCTGGGCCGACAATTCAGGCGACGAGTCCGGCTTCAAGGTGGAGCGTTCCGGTAATGGCGTCGACTTCACCGAAGTGGCCACGCTGGGTGCCGCAACGACCAGCTTCGTCGACAACGGCGTGGTCGCCAGCAGCAACTACTACTACCGCGTCCGCGCATTCAACAGCGTCGGCAACTCGGCCTACTCAAACACGGGTTCGCGTCACGACGCCGGCCGTGCCGGCGCCGGCCCCGGCAACGCCAGCGGCACCGGCCAGCGTCAGCGCGAAGAACGATGCCGACGGATCGGCCACCGTCACCTGGGTCGATGCCTCGACGAATGAAACGAGCTTCGAGGTTCGCCGCGAAAAGTGGGATGCCAAGCGCAAGGTGTGGACCGGCCTGACGACCGTCGGCACCGTACCACAGGTTTCACGAGCCTCGACGACATGAGCGGCAACGGCACCTACCGTTACCTGGTGCGGGCGGTGAATTCCGGCGGTGCGTCCGGTCTTGCCGGTCCTGCGGCAGTGACCGTGACCGGTGCCGCGACGAAGGGCAAACCCGGCAGGTAGCCAAGCCTGTCGATCGGAGCGCCTGCTCCGTTGACTCGACTTGCAAAGAAAAGGCCCGCAACCTTAGGTTGCGGGCTTTTTTGTCTAACAGTCGCGTCGAGCGGGAAGCCCGACCCGACGGTTACGACCTTGCGGCGACGGCTCAAGCCGAGGCCGAGGAGGCCGAGGCCCAGCAGGGCCAGCGAGCCCGGCTCCGGCACGTCGGTGTCGTCGTCGTCGTCATCGTCATCGTCGACCGGAGCTTTGCCGTGAAAGCGCGACGTCGTGCGAGCGAGCGTTCGCCCCATTATTCGCATTGCACGGAGCGTTAACAGGTCGATGAGAGCGTGAAGTGAGCCGATGTCAAACGTGGCGTAAAACGTGATAGACGAACCATGTCGTCAGCCGTGTTGCCTGCGTACCGAACTTGAAGCCGATCGCGTCAGCGTGCTCCGAATAGGCGTGCCCGAACAGAAAGTATCGGCGATCGACGCTCCAGCGCCCGTAGCCATTCGGCGGCGGAGCCGTACGCATTCGGCGTGATCGCCTGACGGTGGTCGTCAAAACTGAATGAACCGAAGCCGCCTGTACCGACCTCGGCAAGCGTCGCAGGAGTAGGTCATTGGACCATTGCCGATATCGCCGACGCCGGCGAGTCAGACGCAACAGCGTGAACGATTGCTCGATCGTCATGTAATTCGTTAGCCGAGTCGTACGTGCCGTCCAGATCGCCGACTGCATGTGCGAATTGCTGGCGATCCCGCTCACCGCAAGCAGCACGCGCCAGCGCGAGAATGCGATAACTTTGAGACTTCATCTTCATTTCTTCAGCTCCGTTGCATAGTTTATGTCACGCCCAATTCGCTGATTAGCCAGCGCGATTGATCTCGAGATATATCATGCATGATCGTGCCAGATTATGTAAGTGTCTGAATGATTATGGAAAATCGGACTTCTGTTGAAGCTGCTCCGAGCGTCGCCAGGCGCCGATCTGTAAAATTATCCGACACTAGGCTTCCGCGCGACTAAGTAGAGGTGTCGCAGTGGGCCTGCGACCCGAAGCGTAAGTCGTTGAAAAATTCTGCTTCCAATCTTCGGCCTCACCCAATCGGGTGCAGCTCGCGGATGGGCCTGCCAGTGGACCGTCAGTCAGAAGCCGACACCAACGAAAAAGGCCTCGCAGGTTGCCCTGCGAGGCCTTCATTCTCAGCGGAGGCGCTGAAAATTACTTGGCGCGACGGCGTCGGCTCATGCCGAGACCGAGCAGGCCGAGGCCGAGGAGGGCGAGGCTGCCCGGCTCCGGCACGTCGGTGTCGTCATCATCATCGTCATCATCGCCGGGCTCGACAGCCGACAGTTCGATTCGACAGCCGGTTGCCGCAGGCGACGGCAGCACCGTCACCAGGCGGCGCCAGTTGGTCGGATTCTGTTCGACGAGGCACAGGAAGCCGACCTTCCGTGCCGGGTCATGTCGCCAGTGATCGAGGTCGCCGTACGTGATCCACGTGATTACAACATGCTGTTCGTCGCCGCCACGACCGTGGTTACCAGGTGAAGCAGGCGCCGCCGTTGCCGCCCGAGCCGAATTCGCCGTGAGTTCCTTTTCGACAGCTGTAGCTGACGCCGCCCGGGGAGACGTGTCGCCGTGTGAAGCCGCCGTTCCTTGTATCGCGCATCGACTCGCCTGGTCGAGTCGGCCCGTTGCCGGTGGCATCGGCAGGCCGTCGATCGTGCAGCGATCAGCTGTTCGAGTTGATGACGTGTGGGTGCACGTCACTGCCCTGGGCACGTACGACGCTGGGCCGTGCCGAAGCGAGCCCAGCAGGGCCAGCCCGGCCAGGGCCGTCAGCTTGCCGATTGTTGTTGAAACGCATGTTCGTATCCTCGTTTTTCTATGTATTCGGGCCAGCCAATGGGGCCGCCTTGCATAGAGGACTAAGCACCGATCGTGCCAACTCCCTAACCCATTGATTTTGCTCGCCTAGGTTCCCTCCAGATCGGTGCCTTGTATAACTTCTCGACGACTAAAAAACCCTCGGTTTTACATATGGTTACGACATATTTTTAAGCGCTTTACATAACCATCGGCTTTGAGACCCGGTCCAGTCGGCAATGAGGCCGCCCGGTCGCGTGCGGTACGCTCTGCTACCCTGTCGACCCTTTTCGATCCGCCCAGAGCTAGCAACCCGCGCATGGCACTCGACCGCGCCTTCGAAAAACGTCTCGCTGGGGTCATCAACAGCCGTGCCCGTGGCGCGCTGCAGGGTGGGCTCAAGGGCGTCGAGCGTGAATCGCTGCGGGTGACCCAGGCCGGCCAGATCTCCAAGGCGCCGCACCCGCGCGCGCTGGGCTCGGCGCTGACCAACGAACACGTCACCACCGACTACTCCGAGGCGCTGATCGAGCTGGTCACGCCGCCGTTCGCCCAGACCTGGGAACTGGTCCAGTACCTCGCCGACCTGCATCGGTTCGTCTACACCAACCTGCCCGACGACGAACTGCTGTGGGCCACCAGCATGCCGTGCGCCATCAAGGGCGACGACAGCATCCCGATCGCCCAGTTCGGCTCGTCCAACGTGGGCCGCATGAAGACCGTCTACCGCAACGGGCTCGGCCACCGGTACGGGCGCGTCATGCAGGCCATCGCGGGCGTGCACTTCAATTACTCGTTCCCGGATCAGTTCTGGCCCGTGCTGGCCGACGTGCTGCACCCCAAGGATGCTGGGCAGGCCTTCCGCTCCGATTCGTACTTCGCGCTGCTGCGCAATTACCGGCGTCACGGCTGGATCGTGCTGTACCTCTTCGGGAATTCGCCGGCGCTGTGCCCGTCGTTCCTGCAGGGCCGCAAAGTCGACGGCCTGCTGCCGCTCGAGCCGGGCAGTCTGTACGCGCCGTACGCCACCTCGCTGCGCATGAGCGACCTGGGCTACCGCAACAAGAACCAGGCGGGCCTCAACGTCTCGGTCAACAGCCTCGAGCACTACGTGCGCGACCTGACTGCGGCGATCAGCACGCCAAGCCCGGACTACGAAAAGATTGGCGTGAAGGTCGAAGGCGAGTACCGCCAGCTGAACGCCAACATGCTGCAGATCGAGAACGAGTACTACAGCTTCATCCGGCCGAAGCGCGTCACGCAAAGCGGCGAACGCCCGACGCGGGCGCTGCAGCGCGCGGGAGTGCAGTACGTGGAGATGCGCTCGCTCGACGTGAGCGTGTTCGATCCCGTCGGCGTCAACCAGAACAAGCTGCGGTTTCTCGAGGCATTCGCTGCGTTCTGCGTGTTGCGCGATGGCCGCACGATCGAGAACTCTGAACAGGACGAGCTCGATGGCAACCATGCGCTCGTTGCGCGCGAAGGGCGCAGACCCGGTTTGTCGCTGCGCCGCGATGGTCGCGACATTAAGTTAAATAGCTGGGCGGCCGAAATCATCGATTCGATGCGCGGCGTCTGCGAGCTGCTGGACGAGGGCGACCCGCAACGGCCGTATCTCACTGCGCTCGAATTGCAGGAAGAGAAAATCCGCGACCTGTCCCTGACGCCCGCGGCACGCTCGTTGCACGAAATGCGCACGAATGAAGAGTCCTTCTTCAATTTCGCGCTGCGCATGTCGAAAGTGCACCAGTCGTATTTCAGGGAGCTGCTGTCGACCGGCGACGCGCGGCAGGAAGAATTTGCAGCGGAGGCGGCCGAATCGATCGAGCAGCAGGCCCGCATCGAAGCGTCCGACACGATTTCGTTTGAAGAGTATCTCCGGAATTATTTTGCGTCGTGACGTAGTTCACGGTTTGCAGCAACGGGTTCCTGCAGACTGACAGGCTCCGCATGTCCAGTCCTACGTGGGAACTGGGCACTTCGTCGTTCCATCGACGGTCACGTAATTTTAATCTAAGACACGCAGACTTCGGCGAAGGGTCGAAGTGTTAAAGTGGAAGCTCGTCAGTGAATGACGAAACGTGCAGCGAGGGAGCAGCGTCGATGTCCAGTTTTTCGCGAGTTCAGTATCCGTCGGGTGTCGTTGCAAAGGCTCGAGTAGAGCATCATCCGGTGCAGATGATCGCGCCCCGCGTGATTAACAGCGATCTTGTACTGGTCTCGTCGGCGGGTGCACCCGCCGCAATATCTGCTGCAAAACCCATTGAGGCCCCTGAGTCGTCAGGCTACGCCTGGGATCCGCACGAAGTCTGGCTCACTCGCGTGAAGAAGCCGCGCGATCAGCGGTCAGCTTAAGACCCTCACCCCAGCCCTCTCCCGCCAGGCGGGAGAGGGAGCAGAAATCCAAGGCCCTCACCCCAGCCCTCTCCCGCCAGGCGGGAGAGGGAGATGGATTCCTACAGGATTGCGGTCGTCAATCGACCATGCACGTCGACCGAGCCGCGCAGCATCCCGCGTGAATTGAACGGCATCGCAATCGTGCCATCGCGCCCCACGACGATGACTCCGCCGCTGCCGCCCATCCGGCGCAGCTGCTCGTGCACCACGCGGTCGGCCGCGGCCTTCGCATCCAGTCCCGCATAGCGCACCAGCGCAGCGATCTCGTGCGCCACGGTCGCGCGGATGAAGAATTCGCCGTGACCCGTCGCCGAGACCGCGCAGCAATCATTCGCCGCGTACGTGCCGGCGCCGATGATCGGTGAATCGCCCACGCGGCCCCAACGCTTGCCGGTCGTGCCACCGGTCGAGGTTGCGGCGGCCAGGTTCCCGTCTGCGTCCAAAGCCACGGCGCCCACGGTGCCCATCAGTGATTCGCGATAGCCGTCCGCTTCCGTAACCAGCGCCGCGGCCAGCTCGCGCTGCCTGCGCTCGGTGACGAAGTACCGATTCGGGACAGGCTCGAGTCCCTGCTCCAGCGCGAACTCCTCGGCGCCGGGTCCCGCGAGCATGACGTGCGCCGACCGATCCATCACCAGGCGCGCCAGGCCGATGGGACTGCGGACGTGGCGCACTCCCGTCACTGCACCGGCACGCAGGTCGCGCCCGTCCATCAACGCAGCATCCAGCTCGCAGATGCCGCTAGCCGCGATCACCGCGCCGCGCCCCGCATTGAACAGGGGATCGTCTTCGAGCACCTGGACTGACGCGACCACCGCATCGAGGCTGGGGCCGCCGGCATCCAGGATGACCTGGCCGGCACGCAACGCACGTTCCAGGCCAGCGCGGTACGCGGCTTCGCGCTCGGGGGTCAGCTCGGCAGGCGGGATGTCTCCTGCGCCACCGTGGACGGCAATCGCTGGCATGTCATTCCTTCAGGGCAGGGCGAACGAAGTAAACGAACCATACCAGAGCGCTGCGCCACGTATTATTTCGGGCGTATGCGCCATCACCGCAAGATCAAGACTCTCCTCGTCGCCAACCGCGGCGAGATTTCAATCCGCGTGATGCGCGCAGCGCACGAACTCGGCATCAAGACGGTCTCGATCTACTCGCAGGAGGATCGCTTCTCTCTGCACCGCATGAAGGCGGACGAGAGCTACCTGGTGGGCGAGGGCAAGGGGCCGGTCGAGGCCTACCTCGACATCGAGGACATCGTCGCGCGTCCGGGCCAGCAGGTGGACGCGAAGGACCTGTTGGTCGTGCTGGAGCCTGCCGCCACATGACGCGTTGGTGTATCCGATGACCGCGGCTGCAGTCGCCAGCGAGTTGCTGCACCTGTACCCGGCCCTGCAGGGACTGGAACCGCGGGAGCTCGAGCGGTTGCTGGCAGGCGCGCAATTGCTCGAACTGGCGACCGGTACGGCGCTGTTCGGCGCCGGCGCGCCTTGCCGCCAGTTTCCGTTCGTGCTGCAAGGATCCATTCGCGTGGCCAAGGTCGGCGACGGCAGGGAGTTGCAGCTGTACCGGGTCGGTCCCGGCGAAAGCTGCGTGCTGACCAGCAGCTGCCTCGTGGGTGGCAGCGATTACCCCGCCTCAGGCGTGGTGGCGGCCGATGTGAAACTCGTGGTGCTGCCGCGCGCCGCGTTCGACGCGCTGATGGCCAGCCACGCGCCTTTCCGCCAGTACGTTTTCAGCTTGTTTGCAGAACGACTCGCCGACCTGATGGGCCTGGTCGAGGCCGTTGCGTTCCACAAGCTCGATCGCCGCGTCGCTGCCGCACTTCTCGGCCGCGGCAGGGTCGTCGCGCTGACTCACCAGCAGTTGGCCGACGAGGTGGGCAGCGTGCGCGAGATCGTCACGCGGGTCCTGCGCGGCCTCGCCGATGCGGGCTGGGTGCAGCTGGCGCGCGGCTCGATCGAGATCGTCGACCCCGCTGCGCTGCGGCAACTTGCGGCCGGCGTCGTGCCGGGGCCTGTGCCGACGGACGCCCCGGCGTCTGGGTGACTTAGGTTACTGACACCCCGGCAAGGGCGATCTACGATGCGCTCCAGTGAAGCCCGGGTTCCCGCTGCACCCGCAGCCGGACCCAGAACGCAACGAGGAGACTGAAAAATGACACCGAACGTTGGCGGCATCGACCGCACATTGCGCATCGTCGCGGGCCTTGCCCTGCTGTCGCTGTTTTTCCTGCTCGAAGGCAACGCGCGCTACTGGGGCCTGATCGGCATCGTGCCGATCCTCACGGGCACGTTCCGCTGGTGCCCGGCCTACCTGCCGTTTCGGCATCAGCACCTGTTCGATGAAGAAAGGCTGACCTGACCGCCTCCCTCTCCCGCAAGGCGGGAGAGGGTTGGGGTGAGGGATCCGCTCCCTCTCCCGCAAGGCGGGAGAGGGTGGGGTGAGGGTTCCGCTCCCTCTCCCGCAAGGCGGGAGAGGGTTGGGGTGAGGGTCCTAGCCCTTGATCCCTGCGTTGGCGTCCAGCCAGCGCCGCAATGACGCCGCATCCATGGCGCCGGCTTGCCGCGCCACCTCCCGTCCGCCCTTGAACACCATCAGTGTCGGAATGCTGCGGATGCCGTAGCGCCCGGCGATCTCCTGCGCCTCGTCGGTGTTCAGCTTGGCGAACCTCGCGGCCGGCTCGGTTTCGGCCGCCACCCGCTCGAACACGGGCGCCATCGAACGGCACGGGCCGCACCACGGCGCCCAGAAATCAACGACGACCGGCACCCCGGATTGCCCGACGTGGCGCGCAAAGTTCGCGGACGTCAGTTCCATGGGATGTCCGGTAAAGAGCCGCTCGTGGCAGCGCGGGCACTTCGGTGCGTCCTGCAGGCGGTCGTCCGGCACGCGGACGATGCCGTCGCAACGAGTGCAGATGATTTCGGTGGCGGACAGGGGGCCGGCGCCGACAGCGGACGAATGTTCCATGTGAGAAAAGTCCCTGGAGGAATGGCTCGGAATCGTTCTATGGGGTTGCGCGGCTGATTCGCAAGCGCAACCACCGGGCCTGTCGCAGGGCTTGCATCGGACGGTCATCGCCACCACATCAGACGGGCCGGGGCTCACCGAGGCGCTGCGTGCATGCAATTCAAGGATTACTACGAAGTCATGGGTGTGGCGCGGGGCGCCACGCAGGACGAGATCAAGCGCTCGTACCGCAAGCTCGCCCGCAAGTTTCATCCGGACGTCAGCAAGGAAAAGAACGCCGAGGACCGCTTCAAGGAGCTGCAGGAGGCGTACGAAGTCCTGAAAGACCCCGAGAAGCGCGCAGCCTATGACCAGCTCGGCGCCAACTGGCGGCAGGGCCAGGATTTCCGCCCGCCACCCGACTGGGGCAAGGGCTTCGAGTTCACTGCCGGCCAGGGAGCCCGCGGCGGCAGTGGCGGTGCGGCGGGCCAGGGCCCCGATTTCAGCGACTTCTTCTCCGAGCTGTTCGGCGCGCGCAGCCCGTTCAGCGGCGCCGGCACGCACGGCGGTTTCGATGCTGCGGGACGCCGCGGCCACCGCGGGTTCGCAGCGGCGGGCCAGGACCACATCGCCCGCGTCGAAATCGACCTCGAGGACGCCTACCGTGGCGGCACGCGCACGCTTGAGCTGCGCACGCCCGAGATCACCCCGGACGGCCACGTCACGACCAGGCCGCGCACGCTGCGCGTCTCGATCCCCGCCGGCGTGGTCGAAGGCCAGCAGATCCGCCTCACAGGGCAGGGTAACCCCGGAATCGGCGGCGGTCCTGCGGGTGACCTGTACCTGGAGGTCAACCTGCGACCGCACCCACTGTTCAAGCTGGATGGCCGCGACGTGACGGTGGAGCTGCCCGTCGCCCCATGGGAGGCCGCGCTGGGCGAAACCGTGTCGGTACCGACGCTCGGTGGTTCGGTCGAGATGAAACTCCCGGCCGGCGCACGTGCCGGCCAGCGGTTGCGCTTGCGCGGCCGCGGCCTGCCCGGACCGACGCCCGGGGATCAGTACGTTGCGCTCACGATCGTGTTGCCGCCCGACACTGCCAACACCCGCGAATTCTTCGCGCGCATGAAGCAGGAACTGCCGTTCGATCCGCGCGCGCATCTCGCGGCGGGTGGGAGGGCCGCGTCATGAGCGACCCACGCAATCATCGGCCGGACCCTGAGTTGCTGCGAGCTGAATTCCTCGGCGACGACGACTGGCTGCGCATCGACGAGATCTGCGTGCGGCTCTGCGTCGAACGGCAGTGGGTCGTCGAGCTGGTCGAGCTCGGCGCCCTCGATCCCCTGAGCGGTGATGAGCCCGCGGCATGGATCTTTCCGCGACGTGAATTGCCACGCGTGCTGGCGATGACACGACTCGTGACGGATCTCGGCGTGAACCTGCCCGGCGCGGCAATCATCGTCGAGCTGGTCGAGGAACGGCGCCGGCTGCTGGCGCGGCTGGGGAAGAGAATAGGTATTGGGGATTGAAGCCGCGCTCACGCGCGACGAACGCCCTCACCCGGCCTGCGGCCGACCTCTCCCGCGCCGCGGGAGAGGTGAACTCCGCGCGCACTCGCGCGCCTCCGACTAGCCCCTAGCCCCTAGCCCCTAGCCCCTAATCCCTAGCCGATGGCTGCGCCCAGCAATGAACCGATGATCCAGGTGGCGACGCCGGCCCCGCCGCCGATCAGCACCATGCGCATGCCGCCCCCCACTGCGCTGCGACCCGTGAACAGGCTGAGCGCCGCGCCCACGCCAAACAACGCGAGCCCGGCCGTGACCGCCGCCACCGTGATTGCCTGCTGCAGCGGCAGCCCGAGCACGAACGGCGCCAGTGGCACGATCGCACCCAGTGCGAAGGCGAGGAACGAGTAGATCGCGGCGCCCCACGGTGAGCCCAGATCGTCGGGATTCAGGCCCAGTTCCTCGCGCGCGAGCGCATCGAGCGCGGCCACTTCGTTCTTGACCAGTTCGCGACTCACGCGGCGCGCTTCTTCGAGCTGCATGCCGCGCGCCTGGTAGATCAGCGCGAGTTCCTCGGCTTCTTCCTCCGGGTACTCGTGCAGTTCGTCGCGCTCGAGCCCGATCTGGTACTCGAACATCTCGCGCTGCGAGCGCATCGACACATACTCGCCCGCCGCCATCGACAGCGCGCCCGCGAGCAATCCCGCCACGCCGCTCGTCAGCACGATGTCTGCGCCCGCTGCGGCGCCCGCCACGCCCATGATCAGGCTGGTGTTCGAGACGAGGCCGTCATTGATGCCGAACACCGCTGCCCGCAGGTTGCCGCCGCCGTAGCCCTTGTGCCGCGCGCCGATGTCGGACACGGAGGTCGGCATCAGGTGGCCCGCGAGTGATCGCTGCGAATCGTAGGCCGAAAGCCCGCGCACCTTCATCGCCGCCAGCATGTGTCGTACGCGGCGCGGACCGAGCGCGCGCGCCAGGGTGGCCGTGATGCGTGCGCGCGGCGAAGGCGCAAAGGCGGGGGGCGTCGCCTGTCCGGAACTCGCCAGCCACTTCTCGGCCTGGAAATCGGCGGCGGCGGCGAGTGCGCGGAACAGCTCGGCGATTCTCGCGTCGCTTTCGCACGTCGCAAGTTCGCGATACAGCCACGCGGATTGCTTTTCCTCGTGCCAGCTCGCGAGGGAACTCATGCGGGAGCGGTCCGCAGTCTCAGGCGGGCCTTGCGCTGCCTGACTGGCCGCGGATCAGCTTCTGGACCTGCTTCAGGATGGCGACGTTGGCGTAGGGCTTTTCGATGAAATCCGCAGCGCCTTCGCGCATGGCTGCTACCGCGGTCGGGACATCCGATTCGTCTGCCAGCAATATCACCGGCACATCGTTGCCGTTACTGCGCAGCCGGCGCAACAGTTCGAGGCCCGACATGCCGGGCAACAGCAGGTCGACGATCAGGCAGGCGACTTTGCGGGCCGAGCCCGACAACAGGTACGACTCGGCGCTGTCGAAGCTGAGCAGGTCGACGCCCACGTTCTGCAGCAGTGATTTCAGGGCCGCGCGCGCCACCGGATCCGAGTCGATCACGCCGACGACGGGCGGGGCCTCCTGCGCGGCAGAAATGGCGGGTGACATATGGGGGCGAGCGACCAGGTAACCCGCGCAGCTCACGATAAGCCGCGGGTTGGGTAGATGAGTGGGCGCTGGTTCGCGTGAGAGGGCATGCGGTGCAGTTTTCATGGCTGCACCGTCCGCGGCAATTGCGGATTTATACGTAAATGCGAGTGGTTCGCAACACCTGCTGCAGTGCAGCAGGCGGCCCGGTCATTCTTCGGCCCGCTCGACTTCCAGCACCATGCGGACGAGGTGGGCGAGCGAGTGCGCCTCCATCTTTTCCATGACCCGGGCGCGGTGAATCTCGACCGTGCGCTGGCTCAGGTTGAGGTCGCCGGCGATCACCTTGTTGGCCTTGCCCGCCACCACGAGGTCCAGCACTTCTTTTTCGCGCGGGGTCAGGGATTCGAGCCGCTTCCGGATCATGTTCCGCTCGGCCAGCATGCGGCGGCTGCCTGCGTCTTTTTCCAGCGCCTGGTTGATGCGGTCGAGCAGGTCCTGGTCGCGGAACGGCTTCTGGATGAAATCGACAGCGCCGGCCTGCATGGCCTCGACTGCCATCGGCACGTCGCCGTGGCCGGTGATGAAGATGATCGGCAGGATCGAGTGGCGCTCGTTGAGCTTGACCTGCAGTTCGAGGCCGCTCATGCCGGGCATGCGGATGTCGAGGACGAGGCAGCCCGGTCGGTCGTCACGGTCGGCGTCGAGGAATTCCTGCCCGGATTCGAAGACCTCGACCGGCAGGCCGACCGACTTCAGCAGCATCCGCAGCGAATCGCGCACTGCCGCGTCGTCGTCGACCACGAACACCGTGGGCTTGATTTCCTTGATCACTCGCACCTACTCCCCTTTGGACGCCGGTGATGCCGGCAGCGTGAAATGAAATCGTGCGCCGCTTCCCTCGTTAGGAGTGTGCCACAGGCGTCCCCCGTGGGCGCGCACGATCGAGCGGCTGATGGCGAGGCCGAGGCCCGTGCCGCCGGATTTCGTCGTAAAAAACGGGTTGAACAGGTGGTCCGCCGCCTCGGGCGCGAGCCCGCTGCCGTGGTCGGCCACGATCACTTCGATCTCGCCCTCGGGCCGCTCGAACGTGCTGAGCAGCACTTCGCGGCGCGTCTCGGGCGCCTCGGACATCGCGTCGATCGCGTTGCGCACCAGGTTCAGCACCACCTGCTGCAACTGGATCGGGTCGGCATAAACGGTGGGCAAGTCGGGCGCGGCTTCGATGCGCAGCCGCACGTTGTTCAGGCGGGCGTCGGTCTCGGCGAGCGTGCGCAGGTCGTCGAGCAGGCGGTTGCAATCGACCGGCTCACGCTTGACCTCGCGGTTCTTCACGAAATTGCGCAGCCGCCGGATGACCTCGCCCGCGCGCAGCGCCTGCACGCTGATCTGCTCCAGCGCTTCGAGCACGTCGGCGTCGTCGCGCGTCGGCGAGCGCACGAATCGCTGGCACGCCTGCGCATACGTCGCGATCGCCGAGAGGGGCTGGTTGATTTCGTGCGCCAGGCCAGCTGCCATTTCGCCCATCGTCGACAGCCGGCTGAAATGCGTGAGGCGATCCTGCAGCTGACGCGCTTCGTCCTCGGTCTGGCGGCGATCCGTCACGTCGTGGATCGTGCCGACGTGCTTGAGCGCTACGCCCTGCGCGTCGCGCGTCAGCTGCGCGATGTGATGCAGGTAACGGAACGTGCCGTCTTCCAGCACGACGCGGTATTCACAGTCGAACGCGCCGGCCGGGGAGTCGAGCTCGCGGAACGCCTCGTCCAGCACGTCGCGATCGGCTGGATGCACGTGGCGCTCGAGCAGGCTGCGCAGCCCGAGGCCGCCGGCCACGGCGCTGCTGCCGAGAATCCGGCACAGCTGGGGCGAGCGATAGTCGGCCTCGGAGCCGTCGAGGTGCTCGACGTAATTGCCCAGGTTGGCGAGCTGCTGGGCGAGTCGCAGTTCGGATTCGCTGCGGCGCAGGCGCTCGTCGGCGAGCTTGCGCAGCGTGATGTCGCGGATGAAGCCGATGAACCGCGGCGGCTCCACGCCCTGCACCTTGCCCACGGCCAGCTCGCACGGGAATACCGAGCCGTCCTTGCGGCGCGCCTGCACTTCGCGGCCGATGCCGATGATGCGGGCTTCGCCGGTGCCCTGGTACCGGTCCATGTACGCGTCGTGCTCGGCGCGATAGGGCGCGGGCATCAGCACGGCGACGTTCTGCCCGATCACCTCGGCGGCCGTGTACCCGAAGATGCGCTCGGACGACAGGCTGAACTGCTCGATGCAGCCCGCGATGGTCGATGACGATGATGGCGTCGACCGCGGCATCCAGCAGGGCACGGAACTCCAGCTCGGCTTCGCTCGCGTGGCGTGGCGTGGCGGCCTGGGCGTCGTCAACCGTCTTGGTGTGCTTGGGGTCGGGCAAAATTTGTCGGATTACGGCGCGAAGGTGCGCATCCTAAAAGAACCCGCGTCGCGACACTAGGTATAGCTGGAAAGGCGCCTAGGCAACGCTGCGAATCGTGTGTTCCCGGCTCAGCGGCCACAATGGACTCGAGGCCGGGCCAATGGCCCGGTCCGTGGGTCGTTAGTGAGCTTTTCGTGTTTGCCGCGGGGACACCCAAGGAGGGCGCCATGAGACTGATGCGTTGGGAACCGTTGCGGGAGATGGATGACCTGCTGAAGGGCTTCAGCCCGATGTTCGGACGACTGCCGACGCTCGCGCGTCCAGCCGAGGGCGGCTATGAATTCATGCCGCCGGCGGACGTCGTCGAGCGGGAGAAGGAATACCTCGTCAAGATCGACTTGCCGGACGTGCGCAAGGAAGACGTCAAGGTCCTCTTCGAGGACGGCGTGCTGACGATCAAGGGCGAGCGCAAGGAAGAAAAGGAAGTGAAGGGCGAGACGATGCATCGCATCGAGCGCTTCCATGGGGCGTTCGAGCGCACCTTCGCACTGCCAGACGACGTCGATCCGAAGGCAATCCATGCAGCCTGCAAGGAAGGCGTGCTGCTGGTGACGCTGCCGCGCGTCGCGGTCGAGAAGCCGCGGCCGCTGGCGATCACGATCCAGTGATGTGCCAGGCGGGTCGCTGAGGAATGAGCCGATTTCCGGGCTGTGACGGCCCGGCTGCGACCCTAAATCGCGCGATGGCAGCCCGGGGCCGGCCACTGGCCGGCCCCGACTCTCGTGGGGTGGGCGTCAGTGGTGGTTTGCGTGCGGGTCGTCCGCCGGGGCGGACACCGCCGCGGGCATGTCCTGGCCCATGTCGTGGCCGGCATGCTGGCCGCGCATGAGTCCGTGATAAAGGGCGTTACCGGCGGTCCACGCCCCGAACAGCAGCAGCAGCGAACCAGCCACGTTGCGCAGCGTGGCGCGATTCGCCAGCACCTTGGCAGCTCGCTCGAATGCCACCGTGGCCCCGACCATTGCCGGCAGGGTACCCAGGCCAAAGGCCGCCATGACCAGGGCACCCGTCAGGGCGCTGGCCGTGGTCGCTGCGAGCAGGAGCATCGAATACGTGAGGCCACAGGGCAGCCAGCCCCATGCGAGGCCGAGGCCGATCGCGCCGGTGAGGCCACCGCGCTGCGCCGCTCCGCTGGAGCGCGGCAGGATCCGGCGCCAGAGGCCCGCCCCCGCTGCTTCCAGGGGATCCAGCAACCGCCAGCCGAACAGCAGCCGTCCGGCGGCGGCGATCATGATCAAGCCTGCCAGGACGCGGAACGCGATCGACAAAGGGGCGACGTCCGCCGTGCGCAGCAAGGTGCTTCCCAGCAGCCCGGCGAGCGCGCCGGCGACTGCGTAGCTCGAGATGCGCGCGAGGTTATAGGCGAGGGCCAGCGTCCAGCGCGACGGTGCACCGGCCCGGGCACTGTCGCGCATCGCGAGGGCGCCCGCGATGCCGCCGCACATCCCCAGGCAATGACCGCTGCCGGCGACCCCGGCGACCAGTGCTGCGCCCAGGCTCAACGAGCCTGCGTCCAATCCGTTCATGGTTCCCGAGGCTCCTGTGGCGGTGAGTCGTCCGGTGGTGTGGCTTGCTTGCCTTTTTCGTCGCTGAGCACGGACCAGCCCGGGCTGTCGAGGTCGTCGAACTGGCCGCTGCCGACGGCCCAGAAGAACGCCCAGAGGCCCACTCCGACGAGCACCAGCCCCAGCGGCACCATGAAATAAAGGATGTCCATTCAGGCAGCTCCCGCCGGGCGGGCGTCGGTCCATTGCGGCGAGCGCGCCGCCGCCGGACGCCGCGCCACACGCATGGCATTGAGCACTACGAACACGGAACTCAGCGACATGCCGATGGCAGCCAGCCATGCCGGCACGAGGCCCAGGGCCGCGAGCGGCAGCGCAGCCAGGTTGTAGGCGATCGACCAGGCGAGGTTCTGCTTGACGATGCGCCGGGCGCGCCGCGCGAGGCGGACGATGTCGGGCAACTGGTCCAGCGAGTCGCGCACCAGGATCAGGTCGGCGCTCGTCTGCGCCAGTGCCGAGCCGCGGCCCATGGCGATGGCGACGTTAGCGCCCTGCAGCAGCGGCGCGTCGTTGATGCCATCGCCGACTGCGATCACGATTGCGCCCGCCGCCTGCAGTGCCTGCAGGCTGGCCACCTTGCCTTGCGGGGTCAGCCGCGATTCGAAACGCGTGATGCCGCTGCGCTCGGCGATGTGCGCGACATCCGCCGCGGCGTCGCCGCTGACGATCGCGGAAGACAGCCCGAGGCCGGCGAGTTGCTGCACGCACGCGGGCGCTTCTGCGCGCAGCGGATCCGTCAGCCGGAAGCCGGCGAGCAGCCCCAGCTCGTCACCGAGAAACACGCTGCCGTCGGCCGCCTCGACGGGCGAGTGAGGGCCACCGCCCACGACCAGGCCGGTCGCAAATTCCAGCGTGCCGATGCGCAGCCGCCTGCCGTCGACCGTGCCCTCGACACCTGCTCCCGGGGTGACCGTGACGGCGGTCGCCGTGGCGTTGGTTACGCCCGACGCCACGAAAGCCTTCGCGATCGGGTGCTCGGACATGCGCTCGAGCGCTGTCGCCAGCCCTAAGCATTCGGCCTCGTTGCGATCGCGCAGCACGCGCACGTCTTCGACCCGAACCAGGCCGCGGGTGAGCGTGCCGGTCTTGTCCCAGAGCACGTGCGTCGCCTTGGCGAGGGTTTCGAACGCGTCCGAGTGCGCGACGAGCACGCCACGCCGGGCGAGGTCGGCCGTCGCCGCGGCCAGCACGGCCGGCGTCGCCAGCGACAGCGCGCACGGACACGTGACGACCAGCACCGCAATGGTGGCTGGCAGCGCCTTGGACGGATCCACGAACCACCAGATGGCAAACACGAGCGCCGAACCGAACAGGATCCGGCTCAGGAACCAGGCCGCTGCACGGTCGGCTGCTTGCGCGAGCCGCGGCCGCTCCGCCTGCGCGCGCTCCAGCAGCGCAACGATGCCGGCAAGCACCGTGTTGCCCGACACGGCCGCGACCTGCACGCGCAATGGCGCACCGAGGTTCTGGGTTCCGGCATGCACGGTCGAGCCGCGCTGCTTGGCGATGGCTGTCGACTCGCCGGTGAGCATCGATTCATCGACCCGCCCGTCGGCGTCCCCGTTGACCACGCCGTCGGCTGCGAAGACTTCGCCGGTGCGCACGAGCATCTCGTCGCCCGGTTGCAGTTCGATGGCCTGCACGTCCTCGACCTGCTCGTTGCGGACGCGCCGCGCGGTCACCGGCGCCAGTCGTGCGAGGGCATCGGCGACGCTGCCGGCACGGTGCCGCGCCACCATCTCGACGTAGCGCCCCAGCGCCAGGAAGAACACGAACATCGTGACCGAGTCGAAATACACCTCGCCGGTGCCCGTGAGGGCGTTCCAGACGCTCGCGACAAAGGCGATCACGATCCCCAGCGTGACGGGCACGTCCATGCTGACGCTGTGCGCCTTCAGCGCGTGCCATGCACCCAGGTAGAACGGCCAGCCCGAATACAGCGCGACAGGAATCGAGACCAGCATGCTGACGAGGCGGAAAAACTCGCGCATGCCTGCTTCCATGCCCGAGCTGTGCGCCACGTACAGCGGCAGCGCGAACATCATCACCTGCATCATGCCGAAGCCCGCGACCGCCAGCCGCTTGAGGGCGCTGCGGCGCTCGAGCAGGGCGATCTGCTCGGCGTGCTCGCCGGCCAGCGGATGCGGGCGCAGGCCGACGTGATCCAGCACGCGCAGCAGGTCGCCCAGCCGCACCTTGCCGGGATCCCACACGAGTCGCGCGCGCGCCGTTGCGGGATTGACGGCGACGTCCAGCACGCCGCTCTGCAGGTGCAGGGCCTTGTCGGCGAGCCAGCTGCATGCGGAGCAGCGCAGTCCCTCGAGCAGCACGGTGATGGAGCGGGCCCCGCCCGGTTCGGCGCGCGTCAGGCGCTCGACGAGTTCGGGCCGGTCGTACGCCGACCACCGGTCCGGGCGCGGCGTTTCGTCAGCGCGCGCACCTGAACGATCGCGATACTTGTAGTAGTCGTCGAGGCCCGCGCCGGTGATGAACTCCGCGACGGCCTTGCAGCCATGGCAGCAGACGGGCTGCTCGTTCGAGTCGATGCGTGCGTGAATGCGCACGCCGGCCGGGATGGGCTCGCCGCAGTGGAAGCAAGCAGAGCCCGGCGCCAGGGTCATGGTCTCCGCGGAACGTCCTCGCCGCAGACCATCGTCGCTCCGTCACGCACGCAATCCTTGCGCACGAGCGTGTCGGGGTTCGTGATCGCGAGGTACAGCGTGAAGAAGCCGGCGATCACGGCCGAGGCGGGCAATGCGATCAGCATCCAGGGATAGAACTGGCGGTACCAGGGCTGCTGGGTCGGGTTGTTCATGCTGGAAAGCCTATCAGTTCGTGGGGGCCAGGAAACGGGCCTTGCCGGAAGCCTCGAGCGGATTTTCGTCGTCGGTCGTGCGGATCGTGAAGACGATGTCCGCGCCGCCCTGCAACTCGGCGCGTGGCACGCGCAGGCGTACCGCTACGCTCTGTACGTGGCCCGGGTCGACCTCGACTTCGTCGTCGCCGTAATCGACCTGCAGGCCCGGCAGGCCTGTCGCGCTGATCGTGAACTCGTGCTCGGTCGAGTCCTTGTTCATGATCTTCACGTTGTAGACGTTCTCGATCAGGCCGCCCGGCAGTTCGCGGAACAGCGCGTTGCGGTCGCGGAGGACGTCGACGGCGACGACGTTGCGATTCGAGATCGTGTAGGCGAAGCCGGCGATCAGCAACGCGATCAGCGTCGCATAGACGATCGTGCGCGGGCGCAGCACGTGCTTCGGCTTGCCCTCGAGGCCGTGCTGCGTGTCGTAGCGGATCAGGCCCCGCGGGTAGCCGACCTTGTCCATGACTTCGTCGCAGGCGTCGATGCACGCCGCGCAGGCGATGCACTCGTACTGCAGGCCCTTGCGGATGTCGATGCCGGTCGGGCAGACCTGCACGCATACCGTGCAGTCGACGCAGTCGCCGAGACCGGCTGCCTTCGGGTCCGAGCCCTTCTTGCGCGCGCCGCGCGGCTCGCCGCGTGCTTCGTCGTAGGTGATGATCAGCGTGTCCTTGTCGAACATCGCGCTCTGGAAGCGCGCGTACGGACACATGTACTTGCACACCTGCTCGCGCATGAAGCCCGCGTTGACGTAGGTGGCGCCGCCGTAGAACAACACCCAGAAGGTTTCCCAGGGGCCGGTGGAGAAAGTCAGGATCTTGCCGGCGAGCTCGGTGATCGGCGTGAAGTAGCCGACGAACGTGAAACCGGTCCACAACGCGAAGGCGGCCCAGAGGAAATACTTGGTGCCCTTGCGCAGCGCCTTCTGCACGCTCCAGGGAGCGCGCGCCAGCTTCATCTGCTGCGTGCGGCTGCCTTCGACCCAGCGCTCGATCCAGACGAACGTCTCGGTCCACACCGTCTGCGGGCACGCATAGCCGCAGAACAGCCGGCCGGCGAGCGCCGTGAAGAAGAACAGCGCCAGGGCCGCGATGATCAGCAGCCACGTCAGGAAATAGAAATCCTGCGGCCACAGCGTGAGGCCGAAGACATGGAACTTGCGCGCGGGCAGGTCGAAGAGCACCGCCTGCCGCTCGCCCCAGCGGATCCACGGCAGCACGTAGTAGAGGCCGAGCAGCGCGAATACGGCATACACGCGCAGCTTCTGGAAGCGGCCGCCGATCTCGCGGGGATAGATCTTCTGGCGGGCTGCATACAGCTCGCCATCGACTTCGGGCTTGACGTCGTTCATTCGGGACTCCGCGTCCCGTCGCCCGTCCCCTCGTCCGCCGGCTCGGGATGCGCTGTGCGCACCAGGTAAAGCGTCATCAGGCTCGACAGAGCCGCGATGAGCCAGAAAAAGAAGAAGCCCACTGCATAACCGGTCATCCGCGTCTGGAACGCGGGCGGCGGGTAATCGTCGTTACCCACCAGCAACGGGTCGATGAACCCGAAGCACACCATCGTCGCGACGCTCGCGACGAGAAACGACGGCCACGCGACGATGGCCACATCCTGTCCCAGGCGTGGCCATCGCAGCTTGCCGGTGTACTCGTCGGGAGCGACGCTCAAGGTCACTGCCCCGCGGCGAGCTTCGTGACGTAGGCGGCCAGCAGTTTTACGCGCTGCTCGCCCAGCTTGTCGCTCCACGCCGGCATCTGGCCGTTGCGCCCTTCCACGATCGTCTTCTTGAGCGTGGCGGTGTCGCTGCCGTACAGCCAGACATCGTCGGTCAGGTTCGGCGCGCCGAGGATCGGGTTGCCCTTGCCGTCCATGCCGTGGCATGCGGAGCAGACAGTCTGGAATCGCGTGGCGCCCGCTGCGGCGAGCGTTGCGTCGGCCTGCTGTCCGCTCAGCGTCTGCACGTACGCGATCACCTCGTTGACGCCGTCGTCGCCGAGGACGGCGCCCCACGGCGGCATCGCCGCGACGCGACCAGCGGCGATCGTCGCGACGACCGAATCGGCGTCCGCGCCCCATTGCCAGTCGGCGTTGCGCAGGTTCGGGAAGCCGACGGCGCCGCCGCCGTCCGAGCCGTGGCACTGCGCGCAGTTCTGCTGGAACAGGTTGTGCGCCGTCGACATCGCCTGCTCGTTATTCACGAGTTCAGCGACGGGCAGCGCCGCGAGCGGCGCGAGCAGCGCGGCTGCACGTGCTTCCACGGCCGCCCGCTCTTCCTCGTACTGGTTCAACTGCGTCCAGCCCTTCATCCCGGCGAAGTTGCCGAGGCCCGGGAACAGCACGAGGTACAGCACTCCGAACGCGATGGTGATGTAGAACAGCCACAGCCACCACTTCGGCAGCGGGTTGTTGTACTCGCGCAGGTCCTTGTCCCAGACATGGCCGGTATCGGCGCCGCCGCCGATCTTCTCGTTGGCGGTGCGGGGCTTCGACGTCCAGCGCAGCAGCCAGAAACAGGCCGCGATGTTCACGATCGTCAGGATGACGACGAAAAGGCTCCAACCGGTAGTCATGGGGTCTTGCTCCCTTGGTCTTTTGCGGGCGGATCGTCTTCAAGCGGCATGCGCGCCAGCTTGTCGAAATCCGCCTTACGGCGACTGCTATAGGCCCAGAACACCAGCGCGATGAAAGCGACGAACAGGATCGCAGTGATCAGTCCGCGCACCGTGCCGCTGTCCACGCTCAGTTTCCTGCCTTCAGGTTCGTGCCGAGTCCCTGCAGATAGGCGATGAGCGCGTCGAGTTCCGACTTGCCCGCCACGGCGGCTGCGGCGCCTTCGATGTCCGCATCCGTGTAAGGCACGCCGATCTTGCGCAACGCGGTCATCTTCTTCGCCGTGAGCGCGCCATCCACCTGGGCGTCGACGAGCCACGGAAAGCGCGGCATGTTCGATTCAGGCACGACGTCGCGAGGGTTGATCATGTGCACGCGGTGCCAGTCGTCCGAGTAGCGGCCGCCGACGCGCGCCAGGTCGGGACCCGTGCGCTTGGAGCCGAACTGGAACGGATGGTCGTACACCGACTCGCCCGGCAGCGAATACGGGCCGTAACGCTCGGTCTCCGAGCGGAACGGCCGGATCATCTGCGAGTGGCAGAGGTAGCAGCCCTCACGGATGTAGACGTCGCGGCCAGCGAGCCGCAGCGCCTCGTAAGGCTTGATGCCCGGCGCCGGCTCCCTGACCGAGGCCTGGAAGAACAGGGGGACGATCTGGACCAGTCCGCCGACGCTGATCACCAGTGCGATCAGCACGCCGAGCAGGCCGACTTTCTTTTCTACTGCATCGTGGTTCATGCGTGATTACCTTCAGGCGGGCTGCACGACGGGCGAATCTGCGGTCGTCGTGCGTCCCGCGACCGTCTTCCAGACGTTGTAGGCCATGATGAACATGCCTCCCAGCACCAGCGTGCCGCCGGCGAGGCGGACCGCGTAGTACGGATACGTCGACTTGATCGACTCGATGAACGCGTAGGTCAGCGTGCCGTCCGGGTTCATCGCGCGCCACATCAGGCCCTGCATGACGCCGGCGATCCACATCGAGGTGATGTAGAGCACCACGCCGATGGTCGTGGTCCAGAAGTGGATGTCGATGAGCTTGATGCTGTACATCTGCTCGCGCCCGTACAGCTTCGGGATCAGCGCGTACATCGTGCCGATGGAGATCATCGCCACCCAGCCCAGTGCGCCGGAGTGCACGTGGCCGATCGTCCAGTCGGTGTAGTGCGACAGCGCGTTCACCGTCTTGATCGACATCATCGGGCCTTCGAAGGTCGACATGCCGTAGAACGAGAGCGACACGATCATGAACTTGAGGATCGGGTCGGTGCGCAACTTATGCCAGGCGCCGGAGAGCGTCATCATGCCGTTGATCATGCCGCCCCACGACGGCGCGAGCAGGATCAGCGAGAAGACCATGCCGAGCGACTGCGCCCAGTCGGGCAGCGTCGTGTAGTGCAGGTGGTGCGGGCCGGCCCACATGTACGTGGAGATCAGCGCCCAGAAGTGCACGACGGACAGGCGGTAGGAGTAGACCGGGCGGCCGGCCTGCTTCGGCACGAAGTAATACATCATGCCGAGGAAGGCTGCGGTCAGGAAGAAACCCACCGCGTTGTGGCCGTACCACCACTGCACCATCGCATCGACCACGCCCGGGTAGACGCTGTACGACTTCGTCAGCGTGACCGGGATGGCGATGCTGTTGACGATGTGCAGCACCGCGATCGTGATGATGTACGCCGCGAAGAACCAGTTCGCGACGTAGATGTGCTTGACCTTGCGCAGCGCGATCGTGCCGAAGAACACGACGGCGTAGGACACCCAGACCACCGCGATCAGCAGGTCGATCGGCCATTCGAGCTCGGCGTATTCCTTGCCGGGGTCAGGCCGAGCGGCAGCGTGATCGCCGCGGACAGGATCACCAGCTGCCAGCCCCAGAACGTGAACGCCGCGAGCTTGTCCAGGAACAGCCGCGTGTGGCAGGTGCGTTGCACGATGTAGTACGACGTCGCGAAGAGCGCCGACCCGCCGAACGCGAAGATGACCGCGTTGGTGTGCAGGGGACGCAGTCGCGCGTAGGACAGGAACGAGTACGGGGGCAGCAGGTCGGGCCACAGCAGTTGCGCCGCAATCAGGACGCCGACGAGCATGCCGACGATACCCCAGACCACGGTCATGATCGCAAACTGCCGGACCACCTTGTCGTTGTAATGCGTGGCGGTCATTTTCTTCGGTCGCCTCGGAGAGGATGGGAATAATTGCCATCCGGCGCAGGCACCGGACGGCACGCGAATGCTAAAGATCATAGGCACGACAGGGCAGTAGGCAGAAATCCGTGCCCGTAGGTATTTACCGCAGTGACTTTCCCCGATTGCGGGGCTGCTGCCGACGGTCGCATCGTCGACTTACGGTACCGTCGTGCCGCGGAGGCACATCATGCAACGCCTCGACCGCATCCTCGCCGTGATCGATCCCACAGTGGATGTGCAAGTCGGCGCCGCCAAGGCGGCGCGGCTGGCGCGGCTCTCGGGCGCATCACTCGAGCTGTTCACCTGCGATTTCGACCCCGCGCTGACCGGCCAGCCGTTCTTCGACACGGCGGTGCTGCAGCAACTGCGCGCCGAGTTCATGGCCGAGCGGGCGGCCCACCTGGAGGACATGGCTGCCGAGCTGCGACTGACCGGTCTCGACGTGACCACCCACGTGCACTGGGACAACCCGTTGTACGAAGGGATCCTGCGCCGCGTGGCCGAGTGCGAGCCCGACCTGGTGTTCAAGGACACCCACTACCACTCCGTATTGCGGCGCGCGCTCTTCAGCAATACCGACTGGAACCTGATCCGTCGTTGCCCGGTGCCCCTGCTGCTCAGCCGGACCGCCCACTGGAGCGCACGGCCGAAAATCATCGCGGCCCTCGATCCGGGTCACCATGGCGACAAGCCGGCAATCCTCGATCACGACCTGCTCGATGCGGCCCAGTTCCTGGGGCGGCAGCTCGACGGCGAGGTGGAGGCGGTGCATGTCTTCTTCCCGGCCGCCTTGCTTGCCGCGACCTCGGCGATGGGCGGGGTGCCGCTGGCGCCCGAGTTGGGCGGCACCAGCCTGCTCGAGACAGAGCGAGCGCGGGTGACCGCCGCCATGCTTGAGCTGGCACGCGCGCACGGTCTTGGCGACCAGGCGGTGCAGGTGGTGCAGGGTTCGGCCGCCGAAGCGCTGCCGCGGATCGCGGCCGAGCGGCAGGCGGACCTGATGGTGATGGGGGCCGTGTCACGCAGCCGCCTGCGCGAGATCTTCCTCGGCAGCACTGCGGAGCGCGTGCTCGACCACCTGCCGTGTGACGTGCTCGTCATCAAGTCGCTGGATTTTCGGGAGCCGCTCACCATTTGAGGCACGCCAGGACCCGCGGGCGGCGCGCCGGTCCAAGGCCGCGGGACTTCACAGTTTCGGCGAAGGGTCGCGCCGTATACTCGACGGCAAATGTCGACAGCTACCGTCCTGCTCATCAGTTCCCAGTCGGCTGACAAGGCCCGGCTAGCCGACGCCCTGGGCGAGATCCGCGGCCAGCCATACCGGCTGGAAGTCACCTCGACCCTGGCCGACGCCCTGAACCGCATCAAGCACGGACGCGTCGACGCCATCCTGCTGGATCTTTCGCTGCCTGACAGCAGCGGCCTGACGACGTTCCTGCGCATCCAGCCCAAGGCCCCCGAAGTGCCGATCGTGGTGCTGGTAGAGAACGGCGCCGAAGACCTGGGAACGGACGCGGTTACACGCGGCGCGCTCGATTTCCTGCTGCGCGATCACTTGTCGGCGACGCTGGTCGAGCGCGTGCTCCGCTATGCCACCGAGCGCACGCACACCATGCTGGCGCTGAAGGCGTCGGAGCAACGCTATCGCGAGCTGTTTCAGAACGTGACCGCCGGCGTGTTCCAGACCACCGACGACGGCAAGTTCATGGCCGCAAACCCGGCGCTGGTGCGCATGCTGGGTTACGGCAACGAGGACGAACTGCTCGCGCTGGACATCACCCGCGACGTCTACATGGACCCGGAGCACCGCACCAACTGGGCCAAGGCCATGCAGGAAGCGGGCGAGGTCCGCAACGCCGAGATGGTCCTCAAGCGCAAGGACGGCAGCAAGATCGTCGTGCTCGAGAATTCCCGCGCCGTGCGCGACGCGGACGGCCGGGTCCTGTTCTACGAAGGCACGCTCACGGACATCACCGCGGCGCACGAGCTGTCGCAGCAGCTGTCGTACGAGGCGAGCCACGACGCGTTGACGGGTCTTTCCAACCGTCGCGAATTCGAGCTGCGCCTGCAGCGCGCGCTCGAGATGGCGCAGGCCACCGGGGCGCAGCACGCGATGCTGTTCCTCGACCTCGACCGCTTCAAGATCGTCAACGACACCTGCGGCCACGTGGCGGGCGACGAACTCCTGCGCCAGCTGGGCGAAGTGCTGCAGCACCGGGTCCGCACCAACGACATCGTGGCGCGGCTCGGCGGCGACGAATTCGCCGTCCTGCTGCACAACTGCCGCCCTGAGGACGCCGAGCAGATCGCGAACAACCTGCTCAAGACCGTCGAGCAGTTCGAGTTCATCTGGGGCACCAACAAGTTTGCGCTCGGGGCGAGCATCGGCCTGGTCACGATCGACTCGCACTTCAAGCGCCTCACGCAGGTCATGAATGCGGCCGATTCGGCGTGCTACGTGGCAAAAGACGCGGGCCGCAATCGCGTCGCGATCTACCAGGAAGACTCGCTCCTGCTGGAGCGGCGGCACGGCGAAATGGAATGGGTGGCGCGCGCCAAGCGGGCGCTGGTCGAGAACCGGCTGTTCCTCGAGGCGCAGGAAATACGCCCGCTGTACCAGCCCGAAGGCAGCGCCCCGCGACTGCCGCACTATGAACTGTTGCTGCGCATGCGCGACGAATCAGGGCGCACCGTGCCACCGGGGGCATTCCTGCCCGCGGTCGAGCGTTACAACCTGTCCATCCGCTACGACCGCTGGGTTCTCGCAACCGCGCTGCAGTGGGTCGGTGCACACGGTGACCAGCTCAAGCGCGTCTCGAAGATTTTCATCAACCTGTCCAAGGACAGCGTGGCCGACCCGGAAACCGCCGAGTTCGTGCGCCAGAGCCTGGCTTCGAGCGGCGTCGACCCGCGCCGCATCGGTTTCGAGACGTCGGAGAGCGTTGCGGTCGGCAACCTGGGCAAGGCGAACGCGCTGATCATGGCGCTGCGGCGATTCGGCTGCTCGTTCGCGCTCGACGATTTCGGCAGCGGCGTGTCGTCGTTCGCATACCTCAAGGCCCTGGCGGTGGACCACCTCAAGATCGACGGCATGTTCGTCGGCAACCTGTCGCAGGATCGGGTCGACTACGCGATGGTCCGGTCCATCAAGGAAATCGGCCACGTGATGGGCAAGATCGTGATCGCCGAGTCGGTCGAAAGCGAGTCCGCGCTCGAGAACCTGCGGGAGATCGGCGTCGATTACGCGCAGGGGTTCGTGATCGGCGCGCCCAAGGCCTTGACGGAAATCGGTTCCGTCTCGGTGGCCGACCTGCTCGACTGAGCTGCGGGCAAATGCCCGGTCATACAGGGCCGCGAAAGCGGCCCTTTATTGCCTCTCATTATTAATTATGTGATAGATTAAATATCATGACGGACAGGGCAAAATCCGGTGAACCCGCGGCCAGGCGACCCGGTCGGCCAACCGGCGGGGACGCTGCCGTCAGGGAGGCGCTGCTCGAGTGCAGTCGCAACCTGTTCCTGCAGCACGGCTTCGGTGCAGTGAGCATGCGGCGGATCGCGGCCGCCGCCGGCACGACGCCCGCGATGATCCATTACTACTTCGGCGACAAGCTCGGCCTCTATCGCGCGATGACCGAGGCCGCCGTGCAGCCTTTGATCGACGCCGTACAGCGGCTGGGGGCCGCAACGGGCGCCGCCGGGCCGGGCCTCGAGCAGGTCATGCGGGCGTACATGCAGATGGTCGCCGCCAACCCGTGGTTTCCGGCGCTGATCATCCAGGAAGTGCTCGCGCAAAACGGCCACCTGCGTGGCGAGTTCATCGAGCGATTCGCCGGTCGCACGGCCCCGGCACTCGTCGCCGTGCTTCACCGCGAACGCGCACAGGGCAAGCTGCGTCACGACATCGACCCGCAGTTCGCCGCGGTCTCGCTGTTGAGCCTGTGCGTGTTTCCGTTCGCATCGCTCCCCGTGACCGGTCCGGTGCTCGGCTTCCGGCCGGAAGGCGAGACGCTCGAGCGCTTCATCGACCACACGCTGCGCCTGTTCCGCGAAGGCAGCGCTGCACGCGAGGAGACGGCTGATGCCTAAGTTCGGACAGTGCGGCCCGATCGCAATCGTCGTGCTCGCGCTCAGCGCGGGCTGTGCGCGCGAGCGGCCCATGGAGATCCATGGCACCGTCGAACGTGATCGGCTGGAACTGATCGCCGAGTCCAATGAGCGGATCGTCGAGGTCGCCGTGCATGAAGGTGACCGCGTGCCAGTCGGCGCGGTACTGGTGCGGCAAGAGGCCGGAACCGCGCAGCCGCGCATCGAGCAATTGCGTGCCGCGCTGGTCGAAGCGCAACGCCGCCTCGCCGATCTCGAGCAAGGGCCCCGGCCGCGCGAGATCGAGGAAGCCCGCGCCGCGCTGGGTGGCGCCGAGGGTGGCTTGCGCACGGCGCAAAGCGAGTTCAACCGGGTGCAGACACTGGTGCAGCGCCAGTTGCTGAGCGAGTCCAACCTGGACCAGGCGCGCGCAACGCTCGACGATGCGCGCGGGTCACGCGACGCAGCCCGCGCACGTTATGAGTTGCTGCGGCAGGGCACGCGCATCGAACAGATTGCCGGCGCTCGCGCAGGCGTAGAGCGCGCGACGGCGGCGCTCGCCGAGATCGAGACAGTTGCGTCGCGCTACACCGTGACGGCACCGCGAGCAGGGATCGTGGAAGCGTTGCCGTACAAGCTCGGCGAACGACCTGCCGCAGGCAAGCCCGTGGCCATCCTGCTGGCAGACGGTGTGCCGTACGCCCGCGTGTATGTGCCCGAACCGCTGCGCACCGCCTTTGTGCCGGGCACGCGGGTCGAGGCAGCCGTGGATGGCCAGCCACAGCGCATCAAGGGCACGGTGCGTTACGTCGCGGCCGAGGCCGCGTTCACTCCCTATTACGCGTTGACGCAAAAGGATCGCTCGCGCCTCGCCTACCTCGCCGAGGTCACGCTCGACGATGCGGCGGCCGCGGCATTGCCTGCCGGCGTGCCGATCCAGGTGTTCGTGCCGGCCGCACGGCCATGAGTGCGCCCGCTCGCCGGGCACCCGCCGAGAGCGAGAATGGTTACGCCATCTCGGCGCGCGGTCTCACGCGGGTATTCGGTGCAGTCCGGGCGGTGGACGGCATCGATCTCGACATCCCACGTGCCCGTATCTACGGCTTCCTCGGGCCGAACGGCTCGGGCAAGTCGACCACCATCCGCATGCTGTGCGGGCTGCTGAGTCCCACAGCGGGAACGGTCGACGTCCTGGGGCACCACATGCCGCGCGATGCCGAGCAGATGCGCTCGCGCCTCGGCTACATGACGCAGAAGTTCTCGCTCTGGGACGATCTCTCGGTGCACGAGAACCTGGAGTTCATGGGCCAGGTGTTCGGGATGCGCGCTGCGCAGCGTCGCGCACGCATCGCCGCAGTCGCGGACGAGTTCGATCTCGCGGCCCTGTTCAAGCAGCGCGCCGGCACGTTGAGCGGAGGCCAGCGGCAGCGACTTGCACTCGCCGCGGCTACGCTGCACGAACCCGAGCTGCTGTTGCTCGACGAGCCCACGAGCGCCGTCGATCCACAAAGCCGGCGTGACTTCTGGGAAAGCCTGTTCGCGCTGGTCACGCGTGGCGTGACGATCCTCGTCTCGACGCACTACATGGACGAGGCCGAGCGCTGTCACGAGCTCGCGATCCTGGCGAACGGCAAGGTGGTCGCGCAGGGCGAGCCGCAGCGGCTGATGAGCGACATTCCTGCAGCGGTCATCGAAGTGGAGGCGGCGGACACCCCGGCCGCCCGTCATGCATTGCTCGCGGACCCCGGCGTCCTCAGCGTTGCGCAGCTGGGTACGCGACTGCACGTGCTGCTCGACCCGACGCTGCCGAGTCCGCAAGAGCGCGTGTCCCAGCGACTGCTCGCCGCTGCCGTGCCCGCCCGAGCGTTGCTCGTGCGTGCGAGCCTGGAAGACGTGTTCGTCGCCGCGACGGGCTTCGGTCGCGGCAACGACAGCCCGGCGGGGCGCTGAAGCCATGTTGTTGCGAATGCTCGCGATCACGACCAAAGAAGTGCGGCAACTCGCCCGCGATCGCCTGACGTTCGGCATGATCATCGGCATTCCGCTGATGCAGATCCTGCTCTTCGGTTACGCCATCAACTTCGACGTGCGCGACTTGCGCGCCGCGGTGGTCGATGACGCAAAAACCAGTCATTCGCGCGCGCTCGTCGCGGACATGGCGGCCACAGGCGTCATCAAGCTCGAGCCGCCGAGCCCCAACCTGCCGGACCTGCAGCGCCGCATGAAGCGCGGCGAGGTCAGCGTCGGCATCGTCATTCCAGCCGACTTCGAGCGTCGGCGGCAGGGCACGGATCGCGCCGTCGCGCAGATCCTGGTCGATGGTTCCGAGCCGATGGTCGATGCGGTCGCACGCGCGCTGGCCTCGGTGCCGCTGCCGAACCGCGCTGGCATGTATCCGTCCCGCACACCGGTCTTCGAGGTGCGAACCGACTACAACCCCGAGCGCCGGACCGCCGTGCAGGTCGTGCCGGCCTTGATCGGCGTGATCCTGAACATGACGATGGTGGTCTTCACGGCCGCGGCGATCGTGCGTGAGCGAGAGCGCGGCAACCTGGAGCTGCTGATCGCCACGCCGGTGCGATCCTGGGAGCTGATGGCGGGCAAGCTGCTGCCTTACGTGCTCATCGGGCTGGTGCAGACCACACTGATCCTGACCGTGGGGGCGCGCATCTTCGACGTGCCGCTCAACGGCAGCCTGCTCGACGTCTACCTCGCGGCGGCGTTGTTCATCGCCGCCACCCTCACGCTCGGGCTCGTGATCTCGACGTTCGCGCGCACGCAGTTCCAGGCGTTCCAGATGTCGTTCCTGACGCTGCTGCCGTCGATCCTGCTCTCCGGGTTCGTGTTCCCGTTCGACGGCATGCCGCGGCTCGCGCAGTGGATTGCCCAGCTGTTGCCGCTGACACACTTCGTCGAAATGATTCGCGGCATCCTGCTGCGCGGCGCGCCGTTGTCCGCGATGCATGTGCCGGCGACGAAGCTGGTCGTGTTCTTCGTCGTCACGCTGGCGGTAGCGACGCTGCGGTTCCGCAAGCGGCTCGATTGACCTCCGCGTGCGCGGTCGCAGCGCGCGACACGCATGCGATCGATCCGGTGCCTTCCCCGAGCTTGGAAAGGCAGACACGCGCTCGGGGCAAGGCTCGGATCGATCGGCTGTGCACCGCGCCTGAGCGACTCGAATCGGCGCGGCAAGTCACTGTGCCGGACGACCGCATGCGCCGATGGAATCGCACGGCGCACGCTGCGTCACCAGGCGAATGCTTGATCCCCGGCTCGTGTCGCTTCTACCCGATGAACGACTGCTTGCGGCAAGCCAAACGATCGCGCCCGTAACACTCTTATGTTCACGCCCGTCGCTGATGCGCCGTGCGTACGTGCTCGGCCGCCGAGCACGTAGCTCAGGCGCCGTGGGTCAGGCCGGGATTCGGTTCATTGCCCGCGCGCATGTTTCTTCGCGCGCAGGGGAATGAACCGGAGACCGGTCCACCGCCCAAGAGCGATCAAACGCAGGCTCAGCGAACCAGCACGTACTCACCCGGCGCATCGCACACGGGCTTGTAACCTGCCGCGCCCATCCTGGGCGGCGCCACCTTCGTCTTCGTCGAATGCTGCGCGAGCCACGCGGCGAACGTGGGCCACCATGAGCCCTGCACGGGCTCCACCGTCTTCATGTACTGCGCGGGCGAGGGCAGGCGCGTGCCGGACTTCAGCGTCAGCGTGCGATGCCGGCGCTTCGGGTGCTGCGGGCCGCTGATGATGCCGGCGTTGTGGCCGCCGCTCGTCAGGCAGAACGTGTAGTCCTTCGACCGCACGAGCTTGCCGACCTTGTACACCGACTTCCACGGCGCGACGTGATCGGTCTCGGTGCCGACGACGAACATCGGCGCGTCGACCGCGGCGAGATCGAGCGTTTCACCGAGCGCGACGTAGCGGCCCTCGGCCAGGTCGTTGTTGAGATAGAGCTGGCGCAGGTAATCGGTGTGCATGCGATACGCCATGCGCGTGCCATCGGCATTCCACGCCATCAGGTCGTTGACGCCCAGGCGCTCACCCTTGACGTAGGTCGCGATCGACGGGCTCCACAGCAGGTCGTACGTGCGCAGCATCTGGAAAGCGCCGCCCATCTGCCGGCTTTCGAGCACGCCGTTCTTCCACATCATCGCTTCGAGCATCGCGAGCTGCGCGGGGCTGATGAACACCGACAGTTCGCCGGGCTCGGAGAAATCCGTCTGGGCGGCGAACATGGTCACGGTCTTGAGACGGTCGTCGTCCTTCTGCGCCATTGTCGCCGCCGCAATCGACAGCAGCGTGCCGCCGATGCAGTAGCCCACGCCGTGCACCTTGCGCTTCGGCACCACCTTGTTGATCGCATCGAGCGCTGCCAGCACGCCGAGCGACAGGTAGTCGTCCATCGTGATGTCGCGATCCTCGGCCGTCGGGTTTTTCCACGAGATCATGAATACCGTGTGGCCCATGTCGGTGAGGTATTTCACCAGCGAGTTCCTCGGCGACAGGTCGAGGATGTAGTACTTCATGATCCACGCCGGCACGATCAGGATCGGCTCGGCGAAGACCTTGGGCGTGGTGGGCGAATACTGGATCAGCTCCATCAGCGAGTTGCGCAGGATGACCTTGCCCTTGCTCGCCGCGATCTGCTCGCCGACCTGGTAGTTCTCGACGCCGACCGGGCCCATCCCCTTGAGCGTGCGCTGCACGTCCTCGGCCATGTGCTTCATGCCGCGCAGCAGGTTCTGGCCGCCTTCGGCGCGGGTCAGCTCGAGCAGCTGCGGATTGGTCGGCAGGTAGTTGTCGGGCGCGACCAGCTCGAGGCCCTCGCGCACCATGAAGTCGACGAGGTTCTCGGCGGCGGGGTCGGTGCCCGGCACGCCATGCACCGCATCCCGCGCCACATCGGACGCGGCAATGAACGCCTGCGCGAGCACGTTGAACGGAAACTTCGCCCAAGCCGGATCGGCGAAGCGATTCGCATACGGCGTGCCTGCAGCCTGGGGTGCCGCGGGCTCATCGGGGTTCTTCAGCGCGCCGCCGGTGAATTGCGCGAGTGCCATCGCTTGCTGGAGCGCGGTCTGCGCCAGTTGCACCTGCCGACCGGGCGCGAGCGCCAGGCGCGACACGACGTTCCACCATGCACCGCCGAGCGCCTGCGGCGACAGGCCGCCGGTGACCTGGCCGAGCGTCGCCAGCAACGCGCGTGACGCCTGGTCCTTGATGGCCGACAGGCCCTTCTCGCTCTCATCGGTGCTCATGCAGTTCTCCAGGCAGGTGTGTCCTGCCGCACTGCAAAAGTCTACCGCACTAGAGCGTCTTCAAGTCCACGCTGGTGTCGGCCAGCAGCACGGGGTCGGGGTGCTTCTGCTCGGCGATCCACTTCTTGCCCTGCATGAAGTCCTTCGGGCTGTTGATCGCGTCGACGGCCAGCAATTTGCCCTGTGCAAAGTAGTAGAGCGCGAACTTGCCCGAGTCCGGATCGCCGCGGACGACGGTCTGGTCGTAGCCCTGGCAAAGCCCTGCGATCTGCAGCTTGAGGTCGTACTGGTCCGACCAGAACCACGGCACGTGCTCGTGCCGCGCGTGCTTGCCGCACATGTTCATGGCTGCCGTCTTGGCCTGCTCCACGGCGTTGTCGACCGATTCGAGCCGCATGCGCCGCTCATAGCGGATGCCGGGGTGATACGTGCAATCGCCCGCGGCGTAGATGTTGGGGTCGGAGGTCTGGCACTGCTCGTCGACCCAGATGCCGTTTTCGCAGCGCAGGCCCGCGGCCGCGGCGAGCGTCGTTTCCGGCAGGATGCCGACGCCGACGATGACGAAATCCGCCTCGAACTCGCGTTCGCCGCAGGCCACCGCGCGCACGTGCCCCGCGTCGTTCCCGACGAACGAGGTGACCGACATGCCGCAGAGGATGCGCACGCCCTCCCGCTCGTGGCGGCGCAGGTAGAAGGCCGACATCTCGGGCGTCGTGACGCGGTTGAGCGGGCGGTCCGCCATTTCCAGGACGGTCACCTCGAGGCCCAGGTGCCGGCATGACGCGGCCGCTTCGAGGCCGATGTAACCGGCGCCCACGATGACCACCTTTTTCGCCGTGGGCAGGTCGCCGCGGATGCCGTCGACATCGGCCATCGTCCGCAGGTAATGAATGCCAGCGAGGTCGTAACCAGGAACTTCGAGCAGCCGGTTGCGGCTGCCGAGGCACAGCAGCAGCTTGTCGTAGCGCAGTTCGGCGCCATCGCTGAGCCTGAGCCGCTGGTCGGTTCGATCAATCGCGGTGACCCGCAGGCCCAGTTTCACATCGATCTTGTGCTGTTCGTAGAACTGGGCGCTGCGCAAAAGCAGCCGTTCGCGGTCCATTTCGCCCGCCAGGTATTTCTTCGACAGCGGGGGCCGGTTGTAGGGCAGGTAGGGCTCGTCGCCGACGAGGACGACCGGTCCGGTGTGACCTTCGCGTCGCAGGGTGTCGACCGCCTGCACCGCGGCGTGGCTAGCGCCCACGATCACTACCGTCCCGTCCGTCATGCCGACCTCTACGCAGCGTGGATGCCCTATGATGCCGCAAAGCAACAGGCACCGGTGCGATCGCCGCGGGGTGCGTCGGCCCGTGCGCCTGTCTTATCCTTGGTTCCGTCTGGTCTGGGGCGATGCGGCAAGGTCCGTTTCCGCACCAGCCACGAGCGGTCTGGGGCCGGGGCGCTCCAACTTGGTGCGACTGGCCACGGGGTTTCCTGAGAATCCGGTCCGGCAGCGGTCGGCACGGATTCTGCATAAGCAGTCCGAGGTCCCCCTGAGGGGAGGCGGCGCGGTGTGGGTCGTTTCGGTTTCCAACGACGTGGAACCGCGGCCGGCCGCCTGACAATGAACACGAGAACCGAGGAGCCCGAAGTCCATGAAGCTGATCAGTGCAATCATCAAACCTTTCAAGCTGGACGACGTGCGCGCCGCGCTGTCCGAGCTTGGCGTGTCCGGCATGACCGTCACTGAAGTGAAGGGCTTCGGCCGCCAGCGCGGCCACACCGAGCTGTACCGCGGCGCGGAGTACGTCGTCGATTTCGTGCCGAAGACGCGCATCGAAGTGGCCGTGAAGGAATCGCTGGTCGACCAGGTGGTCGAGGCGATCGTCTCGGCCGCCCGCACCGGCAAGGTCGGCGACGGCAAGATCTTCATCTCCGACCTCGAGCGCGCCATCCGCATCCGCACGGGCGAGGCTGACGACCAGGCCCTTTGACGGGCTGCACGCGCTAGCATCGGTTCCGGACCACCGGAACCGAGGCGCCGCAATGACTGAACCTTCGCTCGACGAGGCGCTCGCGCGCGCCGTCGCCAAGTTGGCCATAGGGCGACAACAGCGGCACATTTTTCTCTGCGTCGCCGGCGGCAAGTGCGCGCCGGTCGCGCGTTCCGAAGAAAGCTGGGACTATCTCAAGCGCCGGTTCCGCGAACTGGGGCTCGTCGATGTCGCTGGCGGCGTGATGCGGACCAAGGCGCACTGCCTGCGCATCTGCACGGCCGGACCGGTCGCCGTCGTCTATCCGGACGGCACCTGGTATCGCAGCTGCACCCCCGCCAATCTCGAGCGCATCCTGCAGGAACACCTGATCGGCGGGCGGCCTGTTGCCGACCTGGTGATCACGCAAGCGCCCTTACCGCCTGTTTGACGCCAACGGCGGTTGCTTTGGCTGACGGCGGAGTCTCACACAGGGAACGACCCGCACTGCGGTGAGTCCGCTACCGGAATGGAACGCCGGTCGTCATCATTCCGTCTACCTATCACGCGCCCGGTGTGACCATGTCCCATGCCATTCGTATTCACGCGCACGGCGGCCCTGAAGTGATGCAGTGGGAAGCGGTCGCCGAGTCGACGCCCCGCCGCGGCGAGGTGCTGCTGCGGCAGACGGCGGTCGGCCTCAACTTCATCGACGTCTATGAGAGAACCGGGCTCTACGGCGGGCAACTGCCAGGCGGCCTCGGCCGCGAGGCGGCGGGCGTCGTCGAGGCCATCGGCCCCGGCGTTCGCGAATTCAAAGTGGGCGATCGCGTGGCTTACGCATCGACGACTCCAGGTGCCTACGCCGAGGAACGCGTGCTCCCGGCGGCACAGCTGGTGCCCGTGCCGGATGGGGTCAGCGACCGGCTGGCCGCTGCGGCGTTGCTGAAGGGCATGACCGCGCAGGTCCTGCTGCGCCGCACGTACAAGGTACGCAAGGGAACGGTGGTCGTGGTGCACGCGGCGGCTGGTGGTGTCGGCAGCATCCTCGTGCAGTGGGCGCTGCACCTCGGCGCGCGCGTGATCGCCGTCGTCGGCAGCGACGCCAAAGCGGCGGTCGTGCGTGCCATGGGCTGCAAGGACGTCCTGGTCCAGGGGCGCGATGACCTGGCTGCGCGCGTCAAGGAGTTGTCGGGCGGGCAGGGCGCGCATGTCGTCTACGACTCTGTCGGCAAGGACACGTTCGTCGCCTCGCTCGACTCGCTGCGTCCGCTCGGTCTCATGGTCACCTACGGCAACGCGTCGGGCCCGGTGCCGCCGTTCGCACCGCTCGAGCTGGCCAAGCGCGGCTCCCTGTTCCTGACGCGCCCGACCTTGTTCTCATACACCGCCCGGCGGGCGGACCTGCTCAAGTCCGCGGCCGAGCTGTTCGACGTCATCGGCCGCGGCGTCGTGCGCATCGAGATCGGCCAGACCTACCCGATGAGTGACGTGCAGCAGGCGCATCGCGACCTGCAGGATCGCCGCACCGTCGGCTCCACGGTGTTGCTGCCCTGAGCGTAACGACCCTACGTCGAAGTGCATTGGCGCTGTTGCTGCTGGCCCTGGGCGCTGCGGCTCCGGTGCGTGCTGCCCAGGAAATCGTCCATGCCTGGCCTGCAGGCATTCCGTCGGGCGCGGAACTCGAGGCGGCGGGCGCCGTGATCGGCGAGATCCGCATCGAAGTCGGCGACATCTTCGATCCGTCGATTCCGTCCGAAGACAAGTGGCTCTATCGCACGGCCAACAAGCTGCACATCAACACACGCAAGCCCGTCATCGAGCACCAGTTGCTGTTCGAGACCGGCGAGCCGTACGTGCAACGGAAGATCGACGAGACCGAGCGCATCCTGCGCGCCAACGATTACCTCTATGACGCGTGGATCCGGCCCGTCGCGTACGACGGCAATAAAGTCGTGCTGCAGGTGCGCACGCGCGACACCTGGACGCTGAACCCCGGCATCAACTTCAGCCGCCAGGGCGGGGCCAACACGTCGTCGATCGAGCTCGAAGAAAAAAACCTCCTCGGCAGTGGGCAGCAGCTTTCGTTCAGCTGGGCCAACGACGTCGATCGGGAGTCGCTCACCTTCGGCTACTTCGATCCGCACTTCCACTCCACGTGGACGCGCCTCGGCGTGGTGTACAGCGACGCCGACGACGGCAGCACCAAGGCGCTGCGGCTCGACCTGCCGTTCTACGCGCTCGATACGCGCCGTGCGCGCGGCACGTACCTGTTCGATTCGATCCGTAGCGATCCGCGCTACGCCTACGGCGAGGAAGTGGGCAAGTTCGAGCACGACGAACAGTTCGCGGAAGTGTATGGCGGCTGGTCGGCGGGCCTGCAGGAGGGCTGGGTCCGGCGCTGGACGGCGGGCGTGACGTACCATCGCAGTCGCTTTGCTGCCCTGGTGGACGAGGACCTCGGTGGTCCGCTGCCCGAAGACAGGGAACTGGTGTACCCGTGGGTGGGATTCGACCTGGTGCAGGACCAGTACCAGGAGCGCACGAACCAGGACCAGATCCAACGCACCGAGGACGTGCTGCTCGGGTTGCGCGCAGGCGGTCGCATCGGATATGCGTCAAGCTCGCTGGGATCGGACCGCGATGCGCTGCTGTTCAGCGCGTACGCGCAGAATGGCTGGGACTTCGACGCTCGCAGCTCGTTGTTCATGACGGGCGCAGCCTCGGGCCGTGTCGAAACCGACGGCTTGCGCAATGCCGTGCTGGCGGCCGAGGTCCGGTATTACCGGACCACCTCCGAGCGGACGAAGTTCTTCGCCACCATCAACGGCACGACCAGCGAAAACCTCGACGCCGAGCGGCAGATCCTGCTCGGCGGCGAAGAGGGGCTGCGCGGCTATCCCCTGCGTTACCAGGCAGGCACGTCGAAGGCGCTGCTCACGCTCGAAGAGCGCTACTACACCGGCTGGTATCCGTTCCGCCTGTTCCACGTGGCAGGCGCGGCGTTCTTCGACATGGGGCGCACGTGGGGCACCGACGTGACCGGCGCCACCAGCGATGGCCTGCTCAAGAACTTCGGCGTCGGCGTGCGGCTGGGCTCGAGTCGCTCGGCGTTCGGCAACGTCATCCACATCGACCTCGCGTTTCCGCTCGACGGCGGCAACGACGTGGACAGCGTGCAATTCGTCGTCGAGACCAAAGCGCGCTTCTGATTCACCTCTCCCGCTTCAGCGGGAGAGGTCGCGCGCAGCGCGGGTGAGGGCAACGCCCACCCACTCGATCAACAACTCGAACGGTCCGGCCTGCTTGTCGCTGACCATGAGTCCCGAGCTGCCGGATCTTCGCCGGCTGCGAGCGGCCCGGCATTCGTCACGGTCCGGCCGCGAAAACTCGCCACGAAATCCGCAACCGGCAATTCGATCTCGGTCCATTCGCCGCGCGGCGGCGCGAAGCGCGCCTGGTACTGCACGCCGTCGAAGCCGTCGTCGACGCGCGCCGTGAACTTGTAGTTCCGTCCGTCGCCCCGGCAGCGCAGCACGAACGATCGCGCGCCTGCGGTGCGCCAGCGCTGGGGTTCGGTGCGCACCGAGGCGAACCCGCCGCCCCGATCGAGCGAGACCACTCCCGAAAAACTGGCGACGCCTGCGGCGTACGGCAGCAGCGCGCTGTGCGAGACGCCGCCCATCACGACGTCGTCGATGGAACGCCAGCACGCCGTCGCGCCCTCTGCGCTGAAATCGAGCAGGCGCTCAATCAATCTCGATCACCTGGCGGATCGATGCGCCGGCGGCGAGCCGGTCGAACGCGCCGTTGATGTCGGCCAGGGTGATGCGCTCGCTCAGCAACTGGTCGACGGGTAGCCGGCCTGCGCGGTACCACTCGATGTACTGCGGGATGTCGCGCTCCGGCACGCAGCTGCCCAGGTAACTGCCCTTCAAGGTGCGCTCTTCTGCGACGAGGCTGACGTGCGAGAAAGCGACCTGGTGCTGCGGGTGCGGCAGGCCTGCAGAGACGGTCGTGCCGCCGCGGCGCGTCACGCGATAAGCCAGCTCGAGCGCGCGTGCCGAGCCCGCCATCTCGAATGCATAGGCGACGCCGCCGCCACTCGCTTCGCGCACGCGATCGACGCAGTCGGTGTCCGCTGCATTGATGGCGAGGGTTGCGCCGAGTTCACGCGCCTTGGCGAGCTTCGATTCGTTGAGGTCGATCGCGATGACCGCGGTGGCCTCGAGCATGCGGCCCGCGAGCAGCGCGGCGAGGCCGACGCCGCCGAGCCCGATCACGGCCAGCGTGGAATGCTTGGGCATGGCTGCGGTGTTCACGACCGCACCGACGCCCGTGATCACGGCGCAGCCGAACAGCGCGGCCTCGGCGAACGGCAGCGTGGGATCGACTCGCACCAGCGAGCGGCGCGAGACGGTCGCCCACTCGGCGAACCCCGATACGCCGAGGTGATGATGGAGCGGCGCGCCGTGCTGGCAAAGGCGGCGCTCGCCCGACAGCAGCGTGCCTGCCGTGTTCGACGCGAGACCCGGCTCGCACAGTGCCGGACGGCCCGCGACGCAGGGCCCGCAGACGCCGCAGCTGGGCACGAACGACGCGACGACGTGGTCGCCGCGCTGCAGGTCGGTGACGCCGCTGCCGGTTTCCTCGACGACGCCCGCCATCTCGTGGCCAAGCACCATCGGCAACGGTCGCGGACGGTTGCCGTCGATGACCGAGAGATCGGAGTGGCACAGGCCCGCAGCCCGCACACGCACCAGCACTTCGCCGGGACCGGGCGGCGCCAGGTCGACTTCCTCGATCGCGAGGGGGCGCGACTGTGCGTAGGGGCCCGGCCGGCCCAGCTCGCGCAACACGGCAGCTTTGGTCTTGAGCATGGGCCGAGCGTAGCCCAAGCACTCCCTGCCGCTCCACTGCAATAATGCAGGCGCCGACAGACCGGTGCGCCGTTGGAGTAGGACAGTCATGAGCCCGCAAGAAGCAGTCGTCGAGGTCGCGCAACAGCCCATGCGCCGGGGCGAGTTCCGCGTGCTGCGCATGATTACGACGCGCTGGATGGACAACGACCAGTACGGTCACGTCAACAACGTCGTCTATTACTCGTACTTCGACACCGCCGTGAACGGCTACCTGATCGAGGCGAGCGGCTGCGACGTGCGCGAACTGCCTGCGATCGGCATCGTCGCGGAAACGAGCTGCCGGTTCATCAGCGAGCTCAGTTTTCCGGACACCGTGCACGCGGGCCTCGCGCTCGAGCGGCTTGGCAACTCGAGCGTGGTGTATCGCATCGGGCTGTTCCGCAACCAGGAGACCGAGCCCGCGGCCATCGGGCGATTCGTCCACGTGTACGTCGACAGCGTGACGCGGCGGCCGGTGCCGATTCCGGCGCCGGTGCGCGCGGCGCTCGAGACGCTGCAGGACGGGTACGTCGGGTTCGGGGCGCTGCCCTGATCCCCGCCTCTCCCGCTTCAGCGGGAGAGGCCGGCCGCAGGCCGGGTGAGGGCCTTGCCCCCGGGCGCGCCACCGGGCCCAGCGGGCTTCCAGGGCTTCCTCCGCGCTCCGGGTCTACCGCGCAGCGTGATTCGCGCGGAGGAACCGCACGAATCACGGCGAGCCTTGCTCGAACGGGAGCGAAGCGATGGTGCCAGCGCAGCAGCGACCAGGCCGCAGTGCCGCTTCGCTCCTGCGCTCGAGCTGCGGCGTCCGACACGGAGCGCGGAGGAAGCCCTGGAAGCCCGCTGGGTCCGACGTCGCGCCCGCGACGGTGCAGGCCACGCCCGCGGGCGTGATTGCTGACTCGCAGTGCGGAGAGGTTGCGTGCGCCGTGCGATCTTTTCCGCCGCGGAAGCTGACGCTCAGCCACTGTTTCACAGACGGTTGCTCCCGGCCCTTGCCCAGAGCGCGTGTCTGCCTTTCCAAGCTCGGGGCAAGGGCCGGAGAGCAACCGGCTAAGAACCCTCACCCGGCCTGCGGCCGGCCTCTCCCGCTGAAGCGGGAGAGGCAAGGAGAGGCGAGGAAATTCAGCCCTCGAGCGTCTGCCGGCCCTTCTGGATCGCGAGCGCGCCACTGCGCACCACTTCGAGCACTTCGCCGAAGTTCGCGACCTCGGCCATGAAGCGGTTGATGTCCGCCTCACTGCTGGTCAGTTCGATGGTGAAGCTGTCAGCCGCGTCCCACAGCACGCGACCGCCCGCCCGCTGAGTGGCCGACCAGAGCGAGCCCACTTGCGTCGCCTTCGCCTTCACCTTGATCAGCAGCAGTTCGCGCTCGAAATGTTCCTCGCGCGTGACGTCCTCGACGTCGACCACGTCGACCAGCTTCAGCGACTGCTGCGTGATCTGGTGGATCACCGCGTCGTTGCCGGTGGTGACCAGCGTGAGGCGGGACACCGTCGGATCGTCGGTCGGCGCCACGTTCAGCGACTCGATGTTGTAGCCGCGGGTGGAGAACAGGCCCGCCACTCGGCTCAGGGCGCCCGATTCGTTCTGCAGCGTGATGGCGATGATGTGGCGCATGCTGGCCATGGTGGCGGGCTCCCGGTCGACGGTATCTATATGATTCTGTTGCAAAAACGGCGCCTCGAAAACGCCGGCCTGCAGGTTGCAGGATAGGGGATCGCGGGGGTGCCGCCTAGATGGACTCGCGGCCTCGGCGGCTGTTAGTCTCGTTTGCAGCGCAACAAGACCCTCTTCCCACCGCAAGAGTCCGCCCCGTGAACAGCACCGTCGCCAACGTCCCGCCGACCACGACGCCGCCCGCGCAGCATCCGCGCGCCGGCCAGTCCATGAGTGGCGCCGAGATGATCGTGCAGGTGCTGGTGGACGAGGGCGTCGACACCATCTTCGGCTACAGCGGTGGCGCCATCCTGCCCACCTACGACGCGATCTTCCGCCACAACGACCAGCAATCGCACGTGGCGGCCGCAGACGCGCGACCCATGCCGTTGATCGTGCCGGCGAACGAGCAGGGCGCCGGGTTCATGGCCGCCGGCTATGCGCGTGCGAGCGGCAAGGTGGGTGTGTGCGTCGTGACCTCCGGTCCGGGCGCGACGAACACGGTGACGCCGGTGCGCGACTGCGCCGCCGACTCCGTGCCGATCGTCGTCATCTGCGGCCAGGTCGGCACCACCGCCATCGGCACCGACGCGTTCCAGGAAGCGCCCGTCTCCAACATCATGGGTGCGGTCGCCAAGCACTGCTTTCTCGTCACCGATCCCGCGAAGCTCGAGGCCACGGTACGCACCGCGTTCGAGATCGCGCGTTCGGGCCGCCCCGGCCCGGTCGTGATCGACATCCCCAAGGACGTGCAGAACTGGCAGGGCCAGTTCGTCGGCAACGGCCTGCTGCCCATCCGCGGGTATCGCTCGCGCATGCTGTCCCTGCGCGCCCGTGCGCTCGACGACGAGCAGATGGCGAAGTTCTTCCAGATGCTCGGCGAAGCCAAGCGGCCCCTGATCTATGCCGGCGGCGGCGTGATCCACAGCGAGTCCGCCGCGGCGTTGCGGGCCTTCGCCCAGGATTTCGGCATTCCCGTGGTGACGACGCTGATGGGGATCGGCGCCTGCGACACGATGGAACCGCTGTCGCTGCACATGCTCGGCATGCATGGCACTGCGTTTGCGAATTACGCCGTCGATGACTGCGATTTCCTGCTGTGCCTCGGCGCGCGGTTCGACGATCGCGTCGCCGCGGTGCCCGGCAAGTTCGCACGCAACGCCCGGCGCATCGCGCACATCGACGTCGACGCGTCCGAAATCAACAAAGTGAAGCGCGTGCAATGGAGCCATGTCGGCCGCATGCGTCCCGCGCTCGAGAAGCTGCGGCAGTACGGCAAGACCGCAGGTTTCGCACCTGATTGGTCGCCGTGGCACGCGCACGTCGCTGAGCTCAAGCGGCGCCACGCGATGAACTACGACCGCGACAGCGAGCTGATCCAGCCGTACTACGTGATCGAGGAGATCAACCGCCTCACGCGCGGCGAAGCCGTCATCTCGACCGGAGTCGGCCAGCACCAGATGTGGGCCGCGCAGTACTTCGATTTCCGCGAGCCGCGGCTGTGGCTCACCTCCGGCAGCATGGGCACGATGGGCTTCGGCCTGCCGGCCGCCATCGGCGCGCAGTTCGCCCGTCGCGACAAGCTCGTGATCGACATCGACGGCGACGCCAGCATCCGCATGAACCTGGGCGAGCTCGAGACCGTCACCACCTACGACCTCCCGATCAAGGTCGTGGTGCTGAACAACTTCGGCGACGGCATGGTCAAGCAGTGGCAGAAGCTGTTCTTCAAGGGCCGCCTGGCGGCGAGCGACAAGTCGCTGCACAAGAAGGACTTCGTCGCCGCCGCGAAGGCCGACGGCTACCAGTTCGCAGTGCGTCTCGATCGCAAGGCCGACGTGACGCGCGTGGTGCGTGAGTTCATCGAGTTCAAGGGTCCTGCGTTCCTCGAGGTGATCATCGACACCGAGGCCGGCGTCTACCCGATGGTCGGCCCCGGGCAGGCCTATGACGAGATGATCACCGGCGACTTCATCGAATCGCGCGACCTGCCGACGCGTCCGTCGAGCGAGTCCGGCGCGACGGAAATGTTCTGAGCGCACCTGCGGCTCCGCGGCGCCGACCTTCGCCGAAGCCGCGCGCTTCTGGGCCCGCCTCGGCTTCGTGTCCTTCGGCGGACCGGCCGGGCAGATCGCCATCCTGCACCGGGAAATCGTCGAGCGCCGGCGCTGGCTCGCCGAAGCCGAGTTCACGCGCGCACTCAATTTCTGCATGTTGCTGCCGGGTCCCGAGGCGCTGCAGCTCGCGATTTTCCTCGGCTGGAAGATGCACGGCGTTCGCGGCGGCATCGTTGCCGGGCTCGGGTTCATCCTGCCGGCCATCGTGCTGCTGTTTGCGCTCTCCTACGTCTACGTGACGCACGGCTCCCTGCCCTGGGTGGCAGGATTGCTGTATGGGTTGCAGGCCGCGGTCATCGCACTCGTGCTGCAGGCGATGGTGCGCATCAGCCGGCGCGCGCTCAGGACGCCGTTGCTGGTTGCGCTCGCGGTTGGCGCGTTCCTCGCCATGGAATTCGCGCGGGTGCCGTTCCCCCTCGTGCTGCTGGTGGCCGCATGCATCGGCGCCTATGCGTCGCGTAACGCCGTAGCCCGCGCCGAACCACAGGCGGCTCCGCGGCCAGCATCCGGCGTGCAGTCGCTCAAGGTCGCCCTGGTGGGTCTCATGCTCTGGATCCTGCCGTTGCTGGCAGTGGCATTGACGCTCGGCGGGCATTCGCTCTGGAGCCGCGTCTACCTGTTTTTCACCAAGGCCGCGCTGATCACTTTCGGCGGCGCGTATGCGGTGCTCGGTTACGTCACCACCCAGCTCGTGGACAAGCTGGCCTGGGTCAGCGCGGACCAGTCCGTCGCCGGGCTTGCGCTCGCCGAGACCACGCCGGGCCCGCTGGTGATCGTGCTGCAGTTCATGGGATTCATGGCCGGGTGGAACCAGCCCGGCGACCTGTCTCCACTCGGATCGGCGCTGCTGGCCGGGGCGCTCGCCAGCTGGGCCACGTTCCTGCCGTCGTTCATGTTCATCCTGCTCGGCGCCCCCCATGTCGAGCGCCTGACGCGCAACGCTCGAATCGAGGCAGCGCTCGGCGCAATCACGGCTGCCGTGGTCGGCGTCATCGCCACGCTGGCTTTGCTGCTGGCCCAGGTCGTGCTGTTCCCGGACGGCTGGCGCGCCACGCCGGACTGGAATGCAGTGCTGATCGCGCTGGGCGCGTGGTGGCTCCTCGAGCGCACGCGCATGCCGCTTGGCGCGGTGCTGGTCGCCGCGGCTGCGGCGGGCCTGGCGGCGCAGTTCCTGCGCTAGGGAAGCTCTGCACAGGTCCGCAAGTGACGCGTTGCGTGCGCTCGATCCGGTGCCTGTCACCGAGCTTGGAAAGGCAGACACGCGCTCTGTGACAGGCACCGGATCGAGCGCTCTGGCAGCGTCGCAGGCTGGCATGTCGCAAGCGTCCGACCCGGGACCGTTCCCGGAGCGCGTGTCTGCCTTTCCAAGCTCGGGGAACGGTCCCGGGTCGGACGCGCCAGCGACTGGTCGCCCTCGCGTGTTCGACGCGCGGTGCCGAATTGGAAACCGGCGCGGCTGACCTTGAGTGCTCGGTGACGGTTACCGGATAGTAAGGTGACCGTGGCGGCCGCTGCGGACCTGTGCAGAGCTTCCCTAGCGCGTGTCGCGGGTTACCATCCGCCGCATGAAATACCTGCACACGATGGTCCGCGTCACCGACATCGACGCTTCGCTGCGGTTTTACTGCGACGGCCTTGGTCTGCGCGAAGTGCGTCGCAATGACTATCCGCAGGGCCGGTTCACGCTCGTCTTCCTCGCGGCGCCGGGCGATGAGTCGGCGCAGGTCGAGCTCACCTACAACTGGGATCCGCAGGAATACGGCATCGGCCGCGCGTTCGGGCACCTGGCCTACGAGGTCGAGGACATCTACGCGACCTGCCAGCGCCTGCAGGACATGGGCGTGACCATCAACCGTCCGCCACGTGACGGCCGCATGGCGTTCGTGCGCTCACCCGACAACATTTCGGTCGAACTGCTGCAGCAGGGCGGTGCGCGGCCGGTCGCCGAGCCGTGGGCGAGCATGCCCAACACCGGCGCCTGGTAAAAGCGCGCACGCGCACAGCTTCCCGCAACTGCGTCACAGTTGCGGGCAATACATAATGCGCAATTCCGGCAAGCGAACCCGAGAATAGTCCAGTCGGGTTCTGTCTCGTCCCGGCACCCTTGCAGCTTCGACATACTTTCCCCTGCGGCGGTGAGAAACGCGCCATCCAGGCGAGCCGCCGCTGGCATTGGAGGGTTTGACGCCATGGCTGTTGACAACGGCGTACGCACGTCCTGGAGCTGGTTACCCGACGAGACGGGAATCGGCCAGGCGGTCGTCGACGATAATCAGAGCGCCTTCGAATTCGTCCAGTTCGCTTGCCGCAGAACTCTCGCGCGGACGCGTCGACCTGCCGACCTGCCCCGATGTCGCCAATCGCGTGCAGAACGCTCTCGACGTCGACGACCTGAGCAATACCCTGGTGACCCGCGTCATCGCGGCCGACGCGGGCCTTGCTGCCAACGTGCTCGCCATTGCCAACGGCAAGGCCAATGCGCGTGGAGCGCGGAAATTTACCGACCTCAAGCTCGCGGTGACGCGCGTCGGGCCCGACCAGGTCCGCAGCGCGGCGCTGCCGTACGTGATGGAGAAGATCCGCTCGGCGCGGGCGCACGAGTACCTGAGCCCGGACCTCTCGCGGCTATGGGAGCGCAGCACGCTGGTCGCGGCCATTGCGCGCGTCCTGGCGGTACGGACGGGAGCGGCGGCTCCGGACGTCGCGCTGATGGCGGGCCTGCTGCACAACATCGGCGCCGTCTACCTGCTCGCGCGCTCGGACAAGCACCAGTCGCTGTTCCGCAATCCGGTCACGCGTGACGCGCTGATGCACGACTGGCAGGCGCCGATCGGCAAGGCGATCGCGCACAACTGGGGCCTGGCGGACGACATCGCGGACGCGATCGGCGACCAGGACCAGCTCGATCGGCACCACGCGGGGCCGCGCGACCTCACCGACGTGCTGTGTGCGGCAGTGCGGGCGGCTTCGTTCTTCGGTCGAGCCGACGACCTCGAGATCGCGCTGCAATCGTTGCCGTTGTTCGGGCGGCTCCGCCTGGATCGCGCGACGCTGCAGGAAGTGATGGACGAGGCCGCGAAACAAACGGCAGTGCTGCGCGCCGCGCTCTCGATCGAAGCGTGACCGCGGGCGGAGCCGTCGGCATCTAACGCGGCAGATCCGCGGCTGCGCCGACGATGCGCGGCTCGGGTTCGAGCGTGACGCCGAACTTTTCCAGCACCGACGCCATCACGCGTCGCGCGAGCGCGAGCAGCTGCGAGCCGGTGGCGTGACCCAGATTGACCAGCACCAACGCGTGCTGCGCCGAGATGCCCGCGTCGCCGTCGCGATAGCCGCGCCAGCCGGCCTGCTCGATGAGCCACGCGGCGGAAAGCTTGCGCTCGCCCTCGCTGGCGGCGGGGAACACGGGCAACCCTGCAAAGCGGGCCTGCAGCTCTGCGGCAACCTCGCGCCGGACCACAGGGTTCTTGAAGAAGCTCCCTGCATTACCCGTGACCGCCGGGTCGGGCAGCTTGCGGCGACGGATGCGGCGCACCGCTGCGGCGACGTTGCGCGGCGTCGGCTCGAGCTCGCCCATCGCGCGGAGTTCCTCGCGCAAGCCGGCGTAGCCCAGGTTCGGCTGGCCGCTGCGCGGCAGGCTCAATTCCAGCGCAGTGACGATCCAGCGCTCGGGTTCGCGCTTGAAGACGCTGTCGCGATAGCCGAACGCGCACTGCGCGTGGCCGAGCCTGGCGTAGTCGGCTGTCACGCGATCGTAAGCGTGCACGGCTGCGATGAAGCTGCCGACCTCGACGCCGTACGCGCCGATGTTCTGGATCGGCGCGGCGCCCGCCTGGCCGGGTATCAGCGCGAGGTTCTCGAGTCCCTGCAGGCCCTGGTCGAGCGTCCAGTCCACGAGCGCGTCCCACTCGCAACCGGCGTCGACGTGCACGACCGCGCGGTCACCCTCGTCACGGAGGATATGCGTGGAGTTGCACACGAGGTGCAGCAGGCACCCGTCGTAGCGTGAATCCGCGAACAGCACGTTGCTGCCGGCGCCGAGCACCATCTGTGGCTGCCCCTGCAGCGACGGCTCGGCCAGCAGCGCCGGCAACGCCGCGGCGTCGTGCACGGTGGCGAAGGCGCGCGCCTGCACGTCGAGGCCGAACGTGTTGCGTGCGGCCAGCGGCACGTCCCGGCCGATCGAATAGGCTGCGGCCATCCCAGGTGCCCTCCCGGGCGTTCGTCGAACGGCGGTGAGCTTGCCACTGCGCGAGTGCATCCGTCACTATGCATTGCAGGCCGCAGCAACAGGCCACGTTCACCATGCAAGCAACCAACGATACGCCGCGCGGCGTCGGCACCGCGGCGCAAGCACAGGCATTCCTCGACGCGAACCCCGACATCGAGGCCGTGCAGCTCGTCATCACGGATGCCTGCGGCGTGGGCCGCGGCAAGAACGTGGCGCGGGAAGAGCTCGCAGCCCTGTACCAGTCGGGTCGCAACGTCGCGGGCTCGATCCTGGGCCTGGACGTCACCGGCGAGGACGTCGAAGACACGGGCCTGGTCTGGGCCGTGGGCGACGCCGATCAATGCTGTCGCCCGGTGGCCGGGTCGCTCGCGCGGGCCCCGTGGCTCAAGCGCCCCACGGCACAGGTGCTGGGCACGATGTTCGAACTCGACGGCACGCCGGCGCGGGCCGATCCGCGACATGCGCTCGCGGGTGTCGTGGCGCGCTGTGAGGGCGCGGGTTTCACGCCTGTGGTCGCGGTCGAGCTCGAGTTTTACCTGCTCGAGCGTGACGCCGCCGGCCGCCTGGTGCCGTCCGCCGGCATGTTGAGCGGCGCCCGGCGCGAACGCATCGATGCGTACGGCCTCGGCCGGCTGGACGACATGTCGCCGCTGTTCGACGACCTGTATGCCGCCGCGAAGTCGCTCGGGCTGCCTGTGCGCACGCTGATGTCCGAGTACGCGCCGGGCCAGTTCGAGATCACGCTCGAGCATCGCGCAGACGCGCTGCGTGCGGTCGACGAGGCCATCCTGTTCAAGCGCGCCGTGCGCGGCGTCGCGGCACGGCATGGCCGCGTGGCCTGCTTCATGGCGAAGCCGTTCGCGGAACACGCGGGATCGGGGATGCATCTGCACGCAAGCCTCGCGGACAGCGGTGGCGCCAATGCCTGCGCAGCCGAAGAACCCGCCGGCAGCCCGCTGCTGCAACATGCGATCGGCGGGCTGCAGGCCACGCTGGCCGATGGCATGGCGATCTACGCGCCCAACGCGAACTCGTATCGCCGTTTCCGCTCGATGAGTTACGCCCCGGTGGCCGTCGCCTGGGGCGTCAATAACCGCTCCGTGAGCCTGCGCGTGCCGGCCGGCCCGCCTGCGAGCCGGCACGTCGAGCATCGCGTCGCTGGCGCGGACGCCAATCCGTACCTGGTCGCTGCCCTGGTGCTCGGCGGCATGCTGCACGGGATCGAGCGGCGCATCGACCCAGGCCCGCCTGTGACCGGCAACGCCTACGCGCAACCTCCCACACGTACGTTGCCGACCCAATGGCACGCTGCCCTCGAGGCTGCAGCGCGTTCCGCTTTCGTGCGCGATACGCTGGGCGCGGGTTTTCTCGAGGTGTTTCCTCGCGATCAAGCGTCAGGAAGCGGAAAAGTTCGGGGCGCTCGTCAGCGATCGCGACTACGAGTGGTATCTCGACACGGCGTGAGCGCGACGCGACATAATTTTTCCGCCATTCCGGTGGACTGCCGGCCGGGATGACGTGCAGCATTAAGTCATGCCGATCGCGGCCGGAGTGAGAGCTGAATCAACGTGAGAGCGAACGTGCGCGCGGAGAATGCGCAGCACGCCTACGACTGCTCACCGAGGACCAGCCCCGTGACCCGCACTTCCGACCGCACGATTGCCCGCAGCGCCGCCCTTTCGAGCAGGAGCTCCCCGCCCGTGACCATCCACCTGCGCAAGATGTACGTCGACTGCCGCTTCGGCCAGTTGCACTTGCACACGTCCTTTCCGTCGAGCGGTGGCTTCGACGAACTGACGCCGTTGCTCTGCGTTCCGCCGCCCGGGCTGACGGGTCGTGCCTTTCGCCCGTTGCTGCGCGACCTGGGTCGCGACCGCAGCGTCTACGCGCCCGACCTGCCGGGCAGCGGCGAGTCGGAAGCGCCTGACCACGCGCCGACCATCGCCGACCAGGCGGCGGCATTCATCGACCTCATCGATTCGCTGCGGCTCAAGCAGGTCGACGTGGTGGGCTACCAGGCCGGTTCGCTTGCGGCCATCGAACTCGCGCTGGCGCGGCCTGAGCACGTCCGTCGGCTCATCCTCATCGGCGTTCCCGGATCGGACAGCAATTTCCAGGTCGGCGAGCGACTGCCGCTGCTCAAGCTGCCGGTCATGATCCTGCGGGCACGGGACGAGTTGTGGGAATCGACCGGTCGCACCGAGCCGCTGCTGCGCGAAGCGCGCCGCGTCGAACTCGCGTCGCCGACGGGCAACGTGCTGGACGGCGAAGCGGACGAAGTGGTGCGGCTGGCACGGGATTTTTTCGTCCGCTGAATCAAGTCGCCCGGTGAACCCGCCCGGCGGGTTCACTCGTGGCGCAGCGCGTCGATCGGATTGAGCTGCGCGGCCCGGCGTGCCGGGAAGTAGCCGAAGATCACGCCGATCAGCGCCGAGAAGGCGAAGGCCACGACGTTGATCCGGACGTCGAACAGGAACGGCACGCCCAGCAACGGCGCCAGCGACCAGCTCGCCACCAAAGCCAGCAGCAGGCCGATCACCCCGCCAAGGCAGGCCAGCACCACGGCTTCCACGAGGAACTGCAGCAGCACCTCGCGCCCGACTGCGCCGATGGCGAGTCGGATGCCGATTTCGCGCGTCCGCTCCGTCACCGACACCAGCATGATGTTCATGATGCCGATGCCGCCCACGAGCAGGCTTACGGCCGCGACTGCGCCGAGCAGCGCAGTGAGGATCCGGGTGGTGCCCTGCAGCGTCTGCGAAATCTGCGCCGTGTCGAAGATGTTGAAGTCGTCCTGTTTCGCGCCGCGGATGTTGCGACGCTCGCGCAACAACGACTGCAGTGAGGCAGTCACCGCCGCCGTGTCGTAGGCCGGGTCGACTTTCACCATCATGAGCCGCACGTTGCGGTTGCCTGTCAGGCGCCGCTGCACGGTCTTGATCGGCATCAGCACGACGTCGTCCTGGTCATTGCCGAAGCCGCCCTGGCCGCGCGTCACGAGCGTCCCGATCACCACGCAGGACAGTCCGCGAATCCGGAAGCGCTGGCCCAACGGGTCTTCCGACCGGAACAGGTTGCGCTGCAGCGTCGAGCCAATCACGCACACGGCCTTGCCCGCCTGCTCTTCGGCCGTCGAGAACACCCGCCCGGACGCCGTCTCCCACTGCTGCGCGGTGAAATAGTCGGCGGTCGTGCCATTGACGGTCGTCGACCAGTTCGCCGCGTTGCGCACGGCCGTGCCCGAGGATTGCGCGAGCGGCGCAACCACGACGACACCGGCCACCTGGTCGCGTATGGCGGCGACGTCGTCCATGTCGAAGTCGGCCGGCGCCGGGCCGCCACCGCCACGGCCGAAACCCTGGCCCGGACGAACCTGCAGTATGTTCACGCCCAGGCCCGGAGATCTGTTCGCGCACGGCGGCCGTGGCGCCGTTGCCCAGCGTCACCATCGTGACGACAGCCGCCACGCCGATCACGATGCCGAGCACGGTCAGGAACGAGCGCAACAGGTGGCGCCGTATCTCGCGCACCGCCAGCACGAAGATCGGGCCGAGCATGCTCACCGCGCGCGCACCTCGACCGGGTCAACGAGGCCATCGCGCACGTGCGCGATCGTGTGCGCGTACGCGGCCATTTCCGCTTCGTGCGTCACCATCAGGATCGTGATCCCGGTGTCGTTGAAGCCGGTCAGCAGCTCCATGATCTCGAGCGACCGCGCCGTGTCGAGGTTGCCCGTCGGCTCGTCGGCCAGCAGCACGCGCGGCGAGGTGACGATCGCGCGCGCGATCGCGACCCGCTGCTGCTGCCCGCCCGACAGTTCGGCGGGCGTGTGGTCCCACCAGTCGGCCAAGCCGACCTTGTCCAGTGCGGCCATCGCAGCTTCGCGCCGGGCAAGCGGCTTTTCGCCGCGATACAGCAAGGGCAGCTCGACGTTCTCGAGCGCACTCGTCCGCGCCAGCAGGTTGAACCCCTGGAACACGAAACCGAGGTAGCGACGGCGCAGCAGCGCGCGCTCGTCGCGCGTCAGCGTCTCGACGTGAAAGCCCTGAAACAGGAATTCGCCGGTGGTTGGCACGTCGAGGCAGCCGAGGATGTTCATCATCGTCGACTTGCCGGATCCCGACGGACCCATCACGGCCACGAAATCACCCGCCTTGACCTCGAAGTCGACGCCGCGCAGGGCCTGGAAACTAGCCGCACCGGAGCCAAACGTCTTGGTCACGCCCCGCAGCTGGATCAGCGGTGTGCCCGGGTCATCGCCCACCGGCGGTCCCCGCGGCGAGCACGCCCGTGATCACTGCGTCGCCTTCATGCAACGAGTCGCCCATGACCTCGGTGAGCGTGCCATTGGTGTCGCCCGTGGTCACCGCGACCGGCTGCGGTTGCCCGTCCGCCCCGAGCACATGAACCTGCTGGGTGCTGCCGCGCCCGATCTTCACTTCGCGCGACTGGGTGCTCGCGGTGCCGCGAGGAGGACCCGGCATCAGGACCTTGGTGACTCCGGAGCGTTCCTTGGCGCCGCCGTCGGGCGAAAATCGCAGCGCGGCATTGGGCACCAGCAGCACGCCCTGCTTCTCGCTCGTGACGATCTCTGCAGTCGCCGTCATGCCAGGACGCAGCGTCGAATCGCTGTTGTTCACCGCCAGCACCGCCGTGTAGGCCACGACCGTGGACGACGAACTCGAGTCGTCGCGGTGGTCGAGCCGCTGCCTGCGTTGGCGCCGACGTCCACGCGCTCGACTCGCGCGGGGAAGGTGCGCCCGGGGAAGGCATCGACCTGGAAGGTAGCCGACTGGCCGGCGGCCACCTGGCCCACATCCGCTTCGTCCACCTTCACTTCGAGGCGCATTGCGCTCAGGTCCTCGGCGATCAGGAACAGCACCGGCGCGTTGAACGAGGCCGCGACCGTTTGTCCCGGATCGATCTGCCGCGACAGCACCACGCCGGTGACCGGCGACAGGATGAGCGCCTTGGAGAACTGGGTCTGGTCGGACGACAACTGCGCGCGCGCGCGCGCGACGCCCGCCTCTGCCGTGCGGACACCTGCGATCGCTCGCGCATATTCGGCTTTGGCCGTGTCGAGTTCCGCGGCCGACGGCACCTTGCCGCCGGACAGGGCGTGCACTTCCTCGAAGCGCGCGAGTGCTGCCTTGGTCTGCTGTGCCGTGGCCTCCGCCTGCGCGACGTCGGCAATCGCGGACTGCAGCGACGCCTTGCTCTGCGTGATGGCGTCCTGCAGCCGCGCCGTGTCGATGCGGGCCAGGACCTGGCCGCGCGTGACGCTGGTCGTTGTTGTCGACGTTCACCTCGGTCACCAGGCCCGACAGCTCCGACCCCACTTCGACTTCGTTGGTCGGCTGCAGATTCCCGGTGGCCGAGACCGTGACGCGCAAGTCGCCGCGCTGCACTGGCTGCGTCGCATAACTGGGCGGCGGCTCGCGGCGCGCGAAATACAGGGCTGCGAGCGCCGCAACCAGCAGCACTGCCGCAACAGGCAGCGCCTTGCGCAGCTGCCGCGCGCGCGGGGAGGGCGGCTTGCGACCGAGAAACTCATCGAGCCCGGGGCGTTGCGGCGTGTCTGGTGTCTGCGGGTCCATTGCTGCCTTCAGGGATGCCTTCAGGGAAACGGTGTCGTCAACGTGCGCGGGGCGGGTGCGTCTTCCCACCCACCGCCGAGCGCCTTGAACAGCTGCACCGCGGCGATGGCGCGATCGGCTTGTGCCGATGCGCGGCCGCTTTCGCTCGTGAGCAGGGTGCGTTCCGCGTCGAGCAGCGCGGAAAAGTCGATGATGCCCGCCTGGTACTGGCTGCGGGCGAGGGCAGCGGCGTTGCGTGCGGCTTCCTCGGCAACGATCAGTTCACGCTCGCGCCGTTCGGACACATCCACCGCGACCAGCGCGTTCTCGGCCTCCTCGAGTGCGACGAGCACCGTCTCGCGATACGTGGCCAGCGCCACGAGGGCGGCGGCGCGCTGCTGCTCGACGGCCGCTCGCAGCCGTCCACCCTGGAAGAGCGGCGCGGTGAGGCTGGCGGCGAGGCTGCCGATGGAAGCATTGGTCAGGTCGCCCCAGTTCGACGTGTTCCCGCGCAGTGACCCGGAGATTCCCAGTGACGGGTACAGCTCGGCCTGGCGCACTCCGATGCGCGCCGTTTCCGCAGCCAGCGAGTGCTCTGCGGCCGTCACGTCGGGACGGCGTCGCACCATGGCCGCCGGTATCGAGACGTCGGCCGCGACGGCCAATGGGATTGGCGCGTCGGGTTCGAGCAGCGCATTCACGGTTCCAGGCGCCGACCCGGTCAGCACGGCCAGCCTGTTCAGTGCGCCCGACAACGATTGCTCGCGCAACGGCACCGTGGCGGCGGTCTGCGCGCGCAGTTGGCGCGCCTGCTCGAGGTCGAGTGCGCCGACGAGCCCGGCCTGGACGCGCCACTGCACGATCTGCAGCGTTTCGTCCTGCGCCTGCAGGTTCGACCGCGCGATGGCGAGCTGGCGCCGCGCGAGGCGGGCATCGACGTAATTGAGCGCGACCTCGGCAGCCACCGACAGTTGCGTCGCGTGCAGGTTGGCTTCGACAGCGGCGAGGTCAGCTGCCGCTGCTTGCGTGGCGCGCCGCTGCCCGCCGAACAGGTCGAACTCGTAACTCGCATCGAATCCTGCCGAGTACGTGTCACGGGCGTCGACCCGGGCATCGCTACCGACGGGTTCGAGCCGGCTGGCCGACACGCCGGCGTCCAGCGTGGGCCAGGCGCCGGACTTGGCTGCCTTGAGCGAGGCACGCGCTGCCCGGACCCTGGCGCCCGCCGCGTCGACGTCCAAATTCGTGGCCAGGGCCTGCTCGACGAGCCCGGTCAGGATGGGGTCGTCGAACCGGCCCCACCACGAGCCGACATCTGCGGCGGCCGCGGTCGTGCCGGCGGGCGCCGACAGGAACTGGGCCGGAACGCCAAGCGCTTCGGGTGTGGGGGTACGTGGTTCCGGGCCGGCCGTGCAGCCAGCGACGAAAAACAGTGCGAACAACGGTGGAGTCAGGCGCGCGGTCAAGTCGGTCCAGTCAGGCTGCTTTCACGAGCGAAGCCATCTAGAGACTACAGCAATCGTCATTAGTGCCCCGGCGCGTTGCATTCGCATCCCCCGGGCCCGATCCGTACCATGTGGTCTTTCCGCCATTGCAGTGATTCCATGGCCGGCGCCAGCCTACTTGCCCTGCTCGACGACATCGCGAGCATCCTCGACGACGTCTCGGTCCTCACCAAGGTCGCCACCAAGAAAACGGCCGGCGTGCTCGGAGACGACCTCGCGCTGAACGCGCAGCAGGTCGCGGGCGTCAAGTCGAATCGCGAGCTGCCGGTGGTCTGGGCGGTCGCCAAAGGGTCGCTGGTCAACAAGGCGATCCTGGTGCCCGCGGCGCTCGCGATCAGCGCCGTCGCACCCTGGGCCATCGTGCCGCTGTTGATGGCCGGCGGCCTGTTCCTCTGCTACGAGGGCTTCGAGAAAATCTGGCATGCGTTCGTGCATCGAAATGACGCGGACGGTCATCGCCAGAAGCTGCGCGAAGCGCTGGTCGACCCTGCGGTGGACCTGGTTGCCGTCGAGAAAGACAAGATCAAGGGCGCCATACGCACCGACTTCATCCTGTCGGCGGAGATCATCGTGATCGCGCTGGGAACGGTCGGCACCGCGCCTTTCAGCGTACGCGTCGGCGTGCTCGTCGGCATCGCCATCCTGATGACGGTCGGCGTGTATGGGCTCGTGGCCGCCATCGTCAAGCTCGACGACGCGGGCTTGTACCTGAGCCAGCGCCAGGGCAACGGCGCCCTGACTGCGGCCGTGCGCGGCGTCGGCCGGGGCATGCTGGCCTCAGCGCCGTGGCTCATGAAAACGCTGTCCGTGCTCGGCACCGCGGCCATGTTCCTGGTGGGTGGCGGCATCCTGGCCCACGGCACTCCGTGGCTCGAGCACTGGATCGAGGGCGTTGCCGCGCAGGCTGCGGGGCTGTCCGGCATGGGCGCGGTGCTCGCGGCGCTGACGCCGTTGCTGGCCAATCTCGTCGCGGGACTGGTGGCCGGCGCCCTGGCGGTGACGATCGTCGGGCTGGTGCAGAAGGCGCGGCAGGCCGCGCACTGATCTCGAGCGCGACACCGGGCGCCGCGCGGCGCCCGGTGCCTGCAGCATCGGTCGTTACCGCAGGCCCACCGCTTCCTGCGGCAGGCTGTGGAACATCGACTTCTTGTCCTTGCGCTTGCGCGTGGCCAGCCACTGCGAGTTCGATGAGCTGACGCCTGCGTCCGCCATCGCGGGTACTTTCGGCGGCATCGCGATGACCGGCCGGCCGGTGGCCTGCAGTGCCTGGTTCACGCCGGGCAGATCCGCTGCGCCGAGCGCCTCGAACTCTTTCTCGATGTCAGCGAGCTCGGCCTCGAGCACGTCGATGCGCTCCAGGTGATAGCTGCCCGGCGCACCCTCGTAACCCATGATCGCGCCGTACAGCTGGTCGGTGTGTTCGCGCAGGCGCTCCTCGCCGGTGATCGCGCCGCCTTCCTTCGTCGCCACGATGCGCTTGCGCACCGCGTCGGCCTTGGAGTCGAACGCGGCGAGCTTGGCCCTGGTACCCGCGTCCACCGCGGCGTCCGCGCCGGCTTCGGCTACGTCCGCGCGCAATGCCTGGATGCGCTCGAGCACGGCGGTCTCCTCGCCGAACAACTTGCGCACACGCATGGCGGCATCGTATTGCTGCTTGCGCTGCTCGACCGTGAAGGTGGCGCGACGGTCGAGGCCGACCTCGAACTGCTGCTCGTACACCTGGCCGCCCTTGGTCATGCGGGCCGTGTAGGTGCCCGGCAGCACGCGCGGGCCCTGCGTGCCGGCGAACGCGAGTTGCACGGCCGGCGGCACGCGCGGCGGCTTCTCGCGCATCGACCATTCGACGCGGTTCAGGCCGCGCCGCTTGCTGGCCGGCAGCTCGTCGACGACGCGCCCGCTGGAGTCGAGGATCTCGAGCTTGAGGCTGCCGAACAGGTGGCGCGTGGGCTGGTAGTAATTGATGACTGCGCCGCCCGGAGGATTCTCGCCCACGAACACCGCCGAGCCATTGGCCCAGCCGCCCGGTCCGGAGATGCGCTGCTGCACGGGCCGCCCCGCGACGAATGCCGCTTCCTGCGCCATCAGCTCGGTGGTCAAGGCACGCAGCGGAGTGATGTCGTCGATGATCCAGATGCCGCGGCCGTGCGTCGCGATCACGAGGTCGTTGTCGCGCGGCTGGATCACCATGTCGCGCACGGCCACCGCAGGGAATTTGTCGCCCTTGAAGGCGGCCCATTGCTGGCCGCCGTCGATCGAAACCCAGAGACCGAGTTCCGTGCCGAGAAACAGCAGGTTCGGCTGCTGCAGGTCTTCCTTGATGACGTGTGCGTAACCGCGGACGCCGCGCGCGTCCTGCGGCGTCACCAGCGGCTGCCAGGTCTTGCCGAAATTGCGCGTCACGTAGACCCACGGCTCGTGATCGCCGAACGTGTGGCGGTCGAACGTGACGTACGCCGTGGCGGGATCGTGCCGGCTGGCTTCCACCCAGCTCACCCACGATGCAGCAGGCACGCCCTTGAGGTTGCCCGTCACGTTGGTCCAGGTCTTGCCGGCGTCGCGCGTGAGCTGCACGTTGCCGTCGTCTGTCCCCACCCAGATCGTGCCCGCGCTCTGCGGCGACTCGCTGATCGAATAGATCGTCGTGTGCATCTCGGCCGCGGAGTTGTCGACCGTGACGCCGCCGGTTTCTTCCTGGCGCTGCTTCTGCGGATCGTTGGTCGTGAGGTCGGGTGAAATGCGGTCCCAGGTCTGGCCCTGGTCGCGCGTGCGGAACAGGAACTGCGAGCCCATGTAGAGCGTGCCCTTCTCGTGGGGCGAGAGATGCAGGGGCGTGTTCCAGTTGAAGCGCAGCTTCTCGCCCGCACGCGCCTTCGGCTGGATGTCGCGCGCCTCGTGCGTGTGCTTGTTCACGCGCGCGATCGCGCCACCCTGGTACTCGGTGTAGAGATAGTTGCTGTCGGCCGGATCGGAGAACATCCAGAAGCCGTCGCCGCCGTACATGTTTTCCCAGCGGCTGTTGGTGATGCCGCCCGGATAGGCCGAGTCGCCGATCCAGCTGCTGTTGTCCTGCAGGCCGCCGTAGACGTGGTACGGATCCTCGTCGTCGACGCTCACGTGGTAGAACTGCGAGATCGGCAGGTTTTCGCCTTTCCACCACTTGCTGCCGCCGTCATGGCTCTGCCACAGGCCGCCGTCGTCGCCCGAGATGACGTGCTTGGAGTTGGCCGGATTGACCCAGACGTCGTGGATGTCGCCGTGCATGCCTTCGAAGCCGCCCACCACGCTGAAGCTGCGGCCGGCGTCTTCGGAGAGGATCAGGTTGCCGTCGTCCTTGAAGACGCGATCGGCGTTGTTCGGATCGACCGTCATGCGGGCGAAGTAGAACGGACGCCACACCATCCACTGGCTCTTGTCGCGCGCCTCCCACGTCGCGCCGCTGTCGTCGCTCACGTAGAGCGCGCTCTGCGGCGATTCGACGAAGGCGTAGATCGCGCTTCGAATCGCTTGGCGCGACGTTGACCGCGATGCGCCCGTACGGCTTCTGCGCGAAACCCTTGTTCTTCTCGGGCGTGACCTCGGTCCACGTCGTGCCGCCGTCGCGCGTCACCATCAGCGCGCTGGCCGACGGCGCCGTCGGCGATTCGCCGCCCGACCGGAAGGTCCAGCCCTTGCGGCGGAAGTCCCACAGCGCCGCATACAGCACGTCGGGATTCTTCTCGTCCAGGCTCAGGCTCGCGCAGCCGGTCGAGGCATTCGGCGCCTTCAGCACGTGCTGCCAGGTCTTGCCGCCGTCACGCGTGCGGTACACGCCGCGCTCCAGCGAATCGCTCCAGAGCCGGCCCGTCACGCAGGCGTACACCGTGTCGCTCGCGCGCGGATCGATGCGGATCTCGGCGATGCGCTCGGAGCCCGCGAGGCCGAGGTGCTGCCAGGTGTCGCCGCCGTCGGTCGTCTTGTAGATGCCGTCCCCGATCGAGACGCTGTTGCGGGTCCAGGCCTCGCCGGTGCCGACCCAGACCGTGTCCACGTTGCGACGGTCGATCTCGACGGCTCCGATCGACTGCACGGGCTGGTCGTCGAACACCGGCGTGAAGGTCGTCGCGCCGTCGAGCGATTTCCAGACGCCGCCACTCGCGGCGCCGACCCACACCATGAGCTTGCCGTCAGGCAGGGTCACGGCGTCGAGTGAAGAGATGCGACCGCTCATCGCGGCCGAACCGATGTTGCGGGCACCGAGGCCCGAGATGATCGACGAATCGAACACTGGCGTCTTGGCCGGGGCGGCGCAGAGCATGGCCGGAGCCAGCGTGAGCGCGAGCAGGGCAGCACGAAAATGGATGGTCATGGTGGTCGTGCTCCCTTACTTCTTCTGTGCTGCGGCGGGGAACGAGAAATAGTCGGGCGCGATCTCCGGGTTGACCACCGCGCTGCGATACTCGTATTTCGCCGGGCTGCCCTGGCCCTTGATGCCGGCCTCGATCGAGAGCGGCCAGAACACGCCGCCGACCTTCTCGTAGTTGCCGTACTCGGTCACGGACGTGCGCTTCACGCCGCGCACCGTGCCCTGGCTCTCGACGCGGATTTCGAGGAAATAATCCGGATCGAGGAACACGTACTGCAGGCGGCCGTCGGGCCGGGTGACCTTGAGCTTGTGCGCGAGGGTGCCGTCGATGTCCTCGGTGCCCAGGTATTCGATCTGGTGGCCCGCGGCGCTGGCGTCGGCCAGCACGCCGTCGATGGAGGCGTCTTCCGCGTACTCACGCACGTCGTCCGCGGGCATGTGTTCGGGGTCCTTGCGGCCGCCGAACGGGTCGATGCGCCAGCCTTCCTTGCCGTCGTACGCCTGGACCTGCGACAGCCCCTGCATGCTGACCTCGGTGCGGATCGACTGCGGCCGCTGCTTGGTCTCGCGCAGGTCGAGCACGAAGTGCCCGTCGTTGACGATGAGCCGGCCTTCGCGCTGCAGCGACTTGACGGCCTGCAGTGCCGCGGCCCCGCCCTTGGCCTCGATATTCTTCGCCACCAGTTCCGCCGCGGTCAGCGCCTGCGCCTGGACTGCGACTAGCAACAGGGCAAGGCTCAACGCCGCCCGCTGGAACATCTGCATGGGAGTCCCCCGGTCAATGGATCGAATGGAATGAATTGGACGGATTCTACGCGGAGCGGTGCCAGACGAAAGCGCACAACAATCCGACGGCCATGGCCGCCACCAGCGCCTCGACGGCCATGACGAGGCAGGCGTGACGCAGCGCCGGCAGCCGCAACGCGAGCAGCGCCAAGGCAGGAAGCGCGGTGGCGACCCAGAGCAGGCCGCCGTAGGCGGCACCCACGAGAGGCCAGGGCGTCGTCCCCGCAAACGCCACCAGGCCCCATCCCAGCCAGAAGAGCATTCCGGCGGCGCCGCCGCACAGGCCATAGAGAGCCGCGGTGGTCAGCACTCGCCAACCGGAGTCCGGCTGCCAGCCGGCCGCGCGCAACTCGGGACGCCGCTCGAGCCAGGCGCCGGACACGATGCCGCCCCAGAGCGTGCCGGCCAGGCCGCCCGCGAAGCCCGCGAGCACGGTCATGATCATTTCGATGCGCAAGAGGTGGGTCGCCGTGGGCGGAGCAGGGTTCCGCGGTCGAAGATGTTAACGTACACGGTGCTACCGCAAGCCACCGCCATGCAAGAAAGCTACATCGAACGCATCCTGAAGGCGCGCGTCTATGACGTCGCCATCGAATCCCCGCTCGAGCCCGCCCGCCGGTTGAGCCGGCGGCTCGGCAACACGGTCCTGTTCAAGCGCGAGGACCTGCAACCGGTGTTCTCGTTCAAGCTCCGCGGCGCCTACAACAAGATCGCCGCGCTCGACGAGGCGACCGCGCAACGGGGCGTGATCTGCGCCTCGGCCGGCAATCATGCCCAGGGTGTCGCGCTCGCGGCGCGTCGCCGCGGCATCGGCGCGGTCATCGTGATGCCGCGGACCACGCCGCACATCAAGGTGCAGGCAGTGCTCGATCTCGGCGGCGAAGTCGTGCTCGAAGGCGACGACTTCGACCATGCTTTCGAGCACGCTACGGTCGTGGCCCGCGAGCGCGGCCTCACGTTCATCCACCCGTTCGACGATCCGCACGTGATCGCGGGCCAGGGCACCATCGGCATGGAGATCCTGCGGCAGTGCTCGTCACCGCCGGATGCGATCTTCGTGCCGATCGGCGGCGGCGGCCTGATCGCCGGCATCGCGACCTACGTCAAGTCGCTCTACCCGCAGGTCCGCATCGTCGGGGTCGAGCCCGTGGATGCGGCCAGCATGCACGACTCGCTGCGTGCCGGTGAGCGCGTCACGCTCGAGCGCGTCGGCATCTTCGCCGATGGCGTCGCCGTGCGCCGCGTCGGCGAGGAGACGTTTCGTCTTGCGCGCAAGTACGTGGACGAGGTGCTGCTCGTCAGCACCGACGAAATCTGCGCAGCGGTGCAGGACATCTTCGAGGACAACCGCACGATTGCCGAACCGGCAGGCGCGCTCGCGGTTGCGGGGCTCAAGCAGTACGTGGCGCGCGAGGATTGCCGCGACCGCACCCTCGTCACGCTCAATTGCGGGGCCAACGTCAACTTCGACCGGCTGCGCCACATCGCCGAACGCGCCGACATCGGCGCGCAGCGCGAAGCCCTGCTGGCGGTCGAGATTCCCGAGGAGCCGGGCAGCTTCCTGCGCTTCTGCCGGCTGCTCGGCCGTCGCAGCGTGACGGAGTTCAACTACCGCTACGACGATTTGCGGTCGGCCCGGATCTTTGCGGGCATCGCGCTCACTGAAGGGCGCCGTGAAAAGGAAGCGCTGCTCGCGCAGGTGGCCGAGGCGGGCTATCGCGTGCTCGACATGAGCGACGACGAAATGGCCAAGCTGCACGTGCGCTACATGGTCGGCGGCCACGCGCATGGGCTGCAGCACGAGCGGCTGTTCCGCTTCGAATTCCCCGAGCGGCCGGGCGCGCTGCTGCGGTTCCTCGAGGCGGTGGGCACCCACTGGAACATCAGCCTGTTCCATTACCGCAATCACGGGTCCGATTACGGGCGCGTGCTCGCGGGCGTGCAGGTGGCGCCGGACGACAGCGCGACGTTCGCCGCGCACCTTGGCGAGTTGGGTTACGTCTACACCGAGGAAACCGCGAATCCCGCCTACCGGATGTTCCTCGGCGACTGACGGGGCACGGCGGCGAGTTACGCCCACACTGGATGCGAATGGACCGCCGCGGCTGGCTGCGTTCAGCGTGACGGCAGGGGCGCACGACGCCGCAGCGAGAACAGGCGCGTGAACTCGCCAAAGACACGGTTGCTCAGCGGTGTGACGACCGGCAGGTGCCGCTCGGTGGCGGCCTGGATGCGCGCGATACGAGCCGGGCTCCAATGGCGCTCGATTTCGGTGCGCCCGCTCGGCAGGTGCAACCAGCGGTGGATCAGGGCCGCGTCGGCCTCGAGGTGGAACTGTAATCCCCAGGCATGGTCGCCGATGCGGTAGGCCTGCTGGCGGCAACTGCGGGTCCAGGCCAGGGGCACAGCGCCCGGCGGCGGCTCGAACGTGTAGGCGTGCCACTGGAACACATGGCGCGGGGTGCGCTCGAAGTGGCGAAACAGGGGATCACCGTGACCCTGCGGGCGGATGTGCAGACGGTACCACCCGATCTCCGGCACGGGATTCGGCTGCACCCGTCCGCCCATCGCGGCGGCCAGCAACTGGCCGCCGAGGCAGATGCCCAGCACGGGCTTCTCCGCCTGGACCGCTGCACGGATCAGGGCGGTCTCGGTTTCCAGGTGCGGGTATTCGCGTGCCTGATCCACGTTCATCGGGCCACCGAGCACGACCAGCCCGTCGTACCGCCGCACGTCGGGCTCGGCCGTGGGCTCACGGCCGAAATTGACGTAGCGGATGCGGCAGCCGGAAGCGCGTAAAAGGCGGTCGAGATGACCCAGCGGTTCGGAGGCGACGTGCTGGAAAACGAGCAGTTTGGGCATGGTCCCGATGGCAGCAAGGTGGCGACGCGACAGGGGCGCGCCGAACGGCCCATTTTGGTGTGAACCGGGGTTGACGCTCAATGGCAACTGCTACGCTGACTCCCTGTTTGCAGACTGTGCCATGGACAGGTCCCGAGTAGACCAAGAACGCTAATGAAAGAGCCGGCAGGGCAATCCCGCTATTTCCTGCCGTTGGGCTACCTGCTCCTCGGCGTGGCCTGGATCGTGGGGTCCGATTACCTGCTCGGTGTGGCGACCGACGTTCCCGATGCCGCCCATTGGATCGCCTCCACCAAGGGCATCCTGTTCGTGCTTGCCTCGGCGGCACTGTTGTTCGTCGTGCAGTCGCCTCGCATCCAGAAGTCGGCGCGCCTGGCGCCGCAGAGCGGTGGCGGCGTGCTCCGTCCGTACCTGATCTTCGGGATCACGGGCGTTGGCGTCATGCTTGCCGGCATCACGCTGTACCAGCAGCAGGCGACCGAGGTACGGCAACGGGCGGACGCCACGCTCGTCAACACTGCGAGCGTCACCGCGCACCGGCTCGAGAACTGGATCGACGGCCTGCGGACCAAACTCGACTTCGCAGGTCGCGACCCGCTGCTCGCGCACGCGATCCTGAACCGGCGCTCCAACGATGCGGATACCAGCCGCCCTGACGCCAGGGGTGGGCTCGACGTGCTGCGCCAGAGCGAGGGCTTCGAGCGCGTGCAGGTCTTCTCACCGACCGGCGAGCCGATCGAGCACGCCGGGCAAGCGATCGCATTGTCGGACCAGCTCAGGTTCTGGATCCGGGGCGCGAGCAGCACCGGACGCGTCGTCATGTCGGACCTGTACGTCCCGGTCGACTCTGACGACGGCAAGCCGGTCCTCGATTTCGTCGTCACCGTGATGCATGACGATCGACCGAACGTGATCGCGGGTGTCCTGGTCGCGCGTATCGATCCCGATCGACGACTGTTCCAGATGCTCTCGGAAGCCGTCGACTCCGCGCGCGATGTTTCACTGACGCTGGCTCGCCGTGAAAGCGACACCGTCGCCGTGCTGTTGCCGCCCACCCTGAGGACCGCGGACACGGGGCTTTACGAACGACTGTTGGCCGCCCCGGGGACGGCGGTGGAGCAGGTGGCCACGGGTCAGCCGGGTGTGATTTCGGCGCCTGACGAACAGGGGAATATGGTGCTTGCGACAGGCGCCGCAATCGCCGGCACGCCATGGATGCTCATCGCAACCGTCCCCGAGACCGTGGTCTTCGCTGCCCATCGGCGTGTCGGCCGCCTCGGGATACTGTTGTCCCTCGCCGGATTGCTGATCTCCGGCTGGCTCGTCGCAGTGTGGTGGCGCAATGAGCGTCGCGCGATGGCGGCACAGCTCGATGCCGCGGAGCGACGCACCACGCTGCTGAAGGAGCATTTCGCCATCGCCGGCCGCTTCGTGCACGACATCGTGCTGCTGCTCGATGACGTGGAGGGGACGATCGTCGAGGCGAACGACCGCGCGCTCGACGCCTATGGGTACTCGCGCACGGAATTGCTGGCGCGCACGATCTTCGAGCTGCGCCCCGCGGGCTCGCAGGAGCAACTCGAGGCGCACCAGCGCTTCGCAGACATGCGGGCGACCGGTGGCACCAGCTTCATCACGCGACACTGGCGCAGGGACGGCGGTTCGTTTCCCATCGAGGTCAGCGCGCGCTATTGCGAGCTCGACGGTCGCCGGTACATCCAGATGGTGGGCCGCGACATCACGGAGCGCGTCGAGAGCGAGGCGCGCCTCGCGGCGCTCTCGGTCGAGCGTGACCGCGTGCTCGAACGCCTGCAGCGGCAGTTCGATCAAATGGCAACTGCCTGCATCGTGCTCTCGGCCGAGGGCGACGTGCTGCAGATCAACCCCGCGCACGAGCGCGTCTTCGGCTACGCCCCGCAGCACCTCGTGGGGCGGAATGTGCGTGAGTTCGTGCGCAACGGCGAGTTCATCGAGGAGATTTTCGACTGGCTGGAACAACTCAGCCACGATCCAGAGGCCAAGATTACCGGGGTCTTCGAGAACGTGACCCAGGAGGGCAGGCCCATCACCTGCCGCTGGACAGGCACGGCCCTGCGCGACAACGAGGGCCGCTTCGGCGGGCTGATCGGCATGGCAGAAGACATCACGGAGCAGGTCGTAGCAGAACGCGCGCTGCGGCAGGCGCGCGACCACCTGGAAGAGCGTGTCGCCGAGCGCACGATCGAGCTCGAGCACGCCAGGGATGCAGCAGAGCATGCCGATCGCGTGAAGTCGGCGTTCCTGTCGACGATGTCGCACGAGCTGCGCACGCCGCTCAATTCGATCCTCGGCTTCACCGACGTGCTGCTGCAGGGACTGTCAGGTCCGCTCACGGAGGCGCAGCAGCGCCAGCTGCAGATCGTGCGCGACTCGTCCACGCACCTGCGCGAACTGATCGAAGACGTGCTCGACATCTCGCGCATCGAGGCCGGCCAGGTCGGGCTCGAGTTCGCGGAAGTGGACCTGGCAGACATCGTCGCGCGGCGCGTGGATGCGTTCGGCCCGGAGTACGCGCGCAAGGGCGTTGCGCTGCGAATCGAAACCGAGGGAGCGGTGCCGGTCATCCGCAGCGATCGCAAGCGCACGGCACAGATCGTGAACAACCTGCTGTCGAACGCGCTCAAGTTCACCGACCAGGGCTCCGTGACGGTCAGGCTCCGCGCCTCGCTGGATCAGGTCGAGATGCACGTGATCGACACGGGCATCGGCATTCCCGCGAGCGCGCTGGGCAGCCTGTTCAAGCCTTTCACGCAAGTCATCCGGCCGGGTGGACGCATGCACGAGGGTACTGGCCTGGGTCTCGCCATATCCCGCAACCTCGCGCGCGCACTGGGCGGTGACATCACGGTCGGGAGTGAAGTGGGGCAGGGCAGCCGCTTCGAGTTCTGGCTGCCACTGGTGCCGCGGGAGGTGGACGCGGCCAGCGCGTCGGCCACGTTCCGGACAGCGGACGTGCGTCGCGCACTTGGGGCAGTATGAGCGTCCATGACAGCGTCCTACTGCCCGCGCCGCGCCCCGGAGTCGTTGCGCCGTGACATCCGCGGCGTAAGCCATCACTTCACGCAGTGGCGAGGCACGCCGCGAGTCGACGGCCCACCGCTGTTGCTGCTGCATGGTTTCCTCGACTGTGGCGCGACGTTCCAGTTCCTGGCCGACGAGCTGGCGCCTGCGCGCAGCCTGCTGGCCCCCGACTGGCGTGGCTTCGGCGAGTCGGCCTGGAGCCCGCAGGGCTACTGGTTTCCTGATTACTTCGCCGACCTCGAAGCCATCCTCGATGCGGTGGCGCCCGGGACGCCGGTCGACATCGTCGGCCACAGCATGGGCGGCAACGTCGCCATGATGTACGCGGGGTTGCGGCCGGAGCGCGTGCGGCGACTGGTGTCGCTCGAAGGGTTCGGCCTCGTAACCGCTGCGCCGGAGCGGGCGCCAGCGCGTTACCGTGACTGGCTCGATCAATTGCGCGAGCCAGAGGCGGCGTCCGTCTTCCCGTCGCTCGAGGTCTTCACCGGTGTGCTGCGCAAGCGCAACCCCCGCCTGCCGGCAGATCGCGCCGATTTCGTGGCTCGCGCGTGGTGCGAGGTGCTGCCCGACGGTCGCGTCCGCCCGCGCTTCGATCCCGCGCACAAGCGGGTCAACCCCATCCTGTATCGCCGCGAGGAGGCCGCCGCCTGCTGGGCCGCCTTGCGCGCGCCGCTCCTTTACGTCGAGGGCGCCGAGTCCGATTTCAGGTCGCGACTGCAGGGCGCCGGCGATCCAGGCCGCATGCGTGAATGGGTGCCGCAGCTCGAGCCGCGCGTCGTGCCCGCCGCTGGCCACATGGTGCATCACGACCAGCCGGCTGCGGTCGCGCGACTGATCGAGGAGTTTCTTGCTGGCTGAGGCACGATGTACGCTGCAGCCACGAATCCGCTGCTGTCCGCAGTGCATGGGATGGACATGGAGATGCGCAGGAATCCGCTGGAGTTGCCGGTCGCGCTGCTGGCCGTGGTCGTGATCGTGCTGATCTGGTCAGGCACCGGGCCTTATGACCGTCTCACGTGGGTGCTCGAGGTCATCCCGGTGCTGATCGCGGTACCGCTCCTCGCCTGGACTGCGCGGCGTTTTCCGCTCACCCCGCTGGTGTACGTGCTGATCGCGCTGCACGCAGTCATCCTCATGTACGGCGGTCACTACACCTACGCGCTCACGCCGCTCGGCGACTGGATGCGCGAGGCGTTCGGTTTCTCCCGCAATCACTACGACCGCATCGGTCACCTGATGCAGGGGTTCGGTCCGGCCATCGTGGCGCGCGAGCTCCTGCTGCGCACCTCGCCGCTGCGTCCGGGCAAGTGGCTCTTCGCGCTCATCACGTTGAGCATCCTGGGCGTCAGCGCCGTTTACGAGTTCACGGAATGGTGGGTGGCGCTCGCGGGCGGTGATTCGGCCGGCGCGTTCCTCGGCACACAGGGCGATGTCTGGGACACTCAATGGGACATGTTCCTGGCCGGTTGCGGCGCGATCGCCGCGCAGCTGCTGCTGGCACGTGTCCACGACCGCCAGCTGCTCGCGCTGGACCCGGCAAACCTGCGGGACAAGCTCCACGGCTGAAGCTCTGGCGCAGGTCGGGCGCAGTCCCGGGCGATGCCGCCTCCTGTCGGCTCGAAACCGATGATCCTGGCGGTGCAGCGGGAGCACGTTCCGAAAACGGGTAACGGGTCACATTTTTCCGGCGCATGGTCCGCAGCGACCACCCCAGAACAGTGAGCCACGTCGTCTCAGCCGGCAGCGGCAGTACCTACCATCGGCTGTGACGCTGTTGTCCCATGTCGAAGTCGCACGCCGTGAAGCTCAGCACAAAAGTCGTCCTGCTGCTCTGCGCCTTGTTCACCGCCTACGGCGCCGCCGATTACATCGTGCAGCGCCAGGTCATCCTGCCGAGCTTCGAGGCGCTCGAGGCGGACCTCGCGCGCACGGACATGGAGCGTGCGACCCGGGCCATCGACAGTGAGTTGACGCAGCTGCAGACCTTCAGCGCGGACTGGGGTAACTGGCTCGAGACGTACGACTTCATGGCGGGCAAGGCGCCCGATTTCATCGAAAACAACATGAACAAGGCGACGATCGAGGGCGCCGGGCTCGAGCTGGTGGCATATCTCGACGCCGATGCCCGCTTCGTCTGGCGCAAGGGATTCGATCCGGACACACACGACGATCTCGAGTTCAGGATGCTGGCCGCAGACAGCCTGGCAACCGGACACCCGTTTCGTGATGCGATCAAGAACGGCCAGCCGGCGAAGGGCATCGTCGTGACCGAACACGGCCCGGCCATGCTGGTCGTGGCGCCCATCCTGGATGGCGCCGGCAACGGCCCGCATCGGGGCTCCGTGATGCTGGCACGCCTGATCACGCCCGCAGTCGCTGCGCGGCTCGCCGAGCAGGCGCAGGTCAAACTGCAGGTCAGCACGCTGGACCCGGCCGTCTCGCACACGGCTGGGAAGGAAGCTGCGAACTCGACCCGCATCGTGCGGCGCGAGACGACGAACGAGGTCTATCGAAATCTCGTCGACATTTTTGGACGACCCGCCGTCACGTTGCGGATCGACGTGCCGCGTTCGGTGAGTGCGCAGGGTCGCGACGCCATCGGCTACGCGCTCGGGTCGCTGTTTGCAGCCGGCGCCATCGTGCTGCTGGTCATGATCGTGGCGTTGCGCCACCTGGTCCTGACGCCGGTCAGCCGGATGACGCAATACGCCGTTGCCATCGGCGAGGGCGACGACCTGACGCTGCGCATGGCGGTCAGGCGTCCCGACGAACTCGGCGTCCTGGCGCACGAGTTCGACCGGATGGTGGACAAACTGGCCGACGCGCGCCGCCGTCTCGTCGATCGGTCGTTCGAAGCCGGGGCCGCGCAGGTCGCGAGCGGCGTCCTGCACAACATCGGCAACGCGATGACACCGTTGGGTGTGACGGTCGTCGGCCTGCAGGAGCGACTGCAACACGCTCCGGCCGGCGAGATCGAAATGGTCCTGGCCGAGCTCGAGGCCGGCGTCAGCGACCCCGGACGCAAGGCGGACCTGGAGCAGTTCCTGCGGCTGGCGGTTCGCGAGCTGACACGAGTGATCGCCAACTCTGGCGCGGACGTCGATTCCCTCGCGCGCCAGGCCGAAGTCATCCAGCGGACGCTGGCCCAGGAAATTCGCCCTGCGGAATCAGGCCCTGTCGTCGAGTCAGTGCGACTGACGGAACTGGTCGACCGCAGCGTGGAGATGGTGCCGCCTGCGCTGCGCGCGTGCCTGACCGTTGAGCTCGATCCTTCGGTGGCGCAGACCGCTGCGCTGCGCTTGCCTCGCATCACGTTGCAGCAGGTCTTCCAGAACCTGATCCAGAATGCCGCCGAAGCGGTGCGGCAGTCCGGGCGTGAGCGCGGCACGCTGCGCATAGCGTGCTCGCTCGTGGCCGGGGCCGCAGGCCAGCACCTGCTGCTTCGATTCACGGACGACGGCGTCGGCATCGCTCCCGAGCATCTCCCGCGCATTTTCGAGAAGGGCTTTTCCACGAAGTCCCGGGCAACGAATTTCGGCATCGGCCTGCACTGGTGCGCCAATGCGCTCAACGCGCTCGGCGGCAGCATTCGCGCCGAAAGCGCGGGGCCGACAGGTGCCACCCTGCAAGTTCTTGTGCCGCTGCGTCAGGCACCCGCCGTGCCGGCTGCCCAGGCCGCCTGAGGCCGCTGATGGCTACCAACAACCGTCAACCGATCCGCGTGCTGGTCGTCGACGACGAGCCGGCCGTGCTGGACGCCTATCGCCAGGTGCTCGGCAAAGCCGCCAGCAGCAGTGCCGATCGGGAGGCAATGGATGAACTGCGGGCCAGACTCTTCGTCGCCGGCGCCGGTACACCGACTGCCGCCGGTTCCCTGCCGCAGAGGAACCAGTTCGAACCCGTGTTCTGCAACGGCGCGGAGGCCGCCGTCGCCGCAGTGCGCGAGGCCTGTGGCGCGGGTCGTCCGTTCGCCGTCGTCTTCCTCGACATGCGCATGCCACCCGGTCCGGACGGAATCTGGGCGGCGGAAAGGATCCGCGAGATCGACCCGCAGGTCGAAATCGTCATCTGCACTGCCTATTCAGACGTCGATCCCCTGGAAATCAGCCGCCGGGTTCCACCCGAGGACAAGCTGTTCTACCTGCAGAAGCCCTTTCATCCGCACGAAGTCCGGCAGATGGCGCTGGCGCTCGGCGAGAAGCGGGCGAACGAGGAGCATCGGCTCATGCAGGTCGAGGACTTCGATCCCCTCACCGGCCTGGCCAATCGCGCGCGCTTCCTCGCGCACCTGAAGGATGCCGTGCGTGCTGCGCGTCAGGAAGACCGCATGCTGTCCGTGCTGTACGTCGACCTCGACAACTTCCGGCGCATCAACGAGGTGCTGGGGCACATCGTGGGCGACGAGATGATGCGCAACGTGGCGCAGCGGCTGCAGGAAATCCTGCGGGGCGACGCGGGCGCGGCCAGCGCATCCCGGCCGGACGTCGGCCCCGATGACATTGCGCGACTCGGTGGTGACCAGTTCATGCTCCTGCTGCGCGACGTCGTCAGCCCGGATGACGCGAGTGCCGTCGCGAGCGACCTGACTCGCCCGCTCACGGCGCCCGCACGGGCGTCGCAGTCTCCCGTAACGCTCACCGCGAGCGTCGGCATCGCGCTCTTCCCGAACGACAGCGCCGACGAAGAGGATCTGCTCCGGCACTCGGGCATCGCAATGTACGACGCGAAGCGCCGCGGGCACGGCCAGTTCGCGCTCTTCGGTCGCGCGATGAGCGACGGGGCGCAGACGCGCTTCAGCCTGGAGCGCCAGCTCGAGCGCGCGCTCGCCCGAAGCGAGTTCTCGCTGCACTACCAGCCCCAGTTCGACCTCGGCACGGGACTCATCTCCGGCATGGAGGCCCTGTTGCGCTGGACCAATGCCGAACTCGGGGTCATCTCGCCGGACGAGTTCATTCCGCTCGCCGAGGAGACCGGGTTGATCCAGCCCATCGGCGAATGGGTCTTGCGCACGGCTTGCCGGCAGTTCAGGGACTGGCTGGACATGGGCCTTGCGCCGGGGCGCATCGCGGTCAATGTTTCCGCGCGCCAGTTTGCCGACAGCAATTTCTGCAGGCTGGTGACGGACGTGCAGCGCGAATGTCGCCTGGCGCCCGGGCACCTGGAACTCGAGCTCACGGAATCCCTGATGATGAAGGACGAGGCGCACACCCGGCGACTGCTGTCCGAATTGAGGAACCACGGGATCTCGATCGCCATCGACGACTTCGGCATGGGGTACTCGAGCCTCGGGCGGCTGAGCGAGTTCTCGGTCAACCGCCTCAAGATCGACCGCTCGTTCGTGCAGAACGTCGACGGACTGGGGCGACACGCGACCATCGTCACGGCCATCGTCGTGATGGCGCGTGCGCTCGGTGTCGATGTCGTGGCCGAGGGCGTCGAGAATTTCGGCCAGCTGCTGCATCTGCAGGACCAGAAGTGCAATGAGGCGCAGGGCTTCCTGCTGAGCAAACCATTGCACGCCGCCGAAGCCACGGAATTGCTCCAGCGACTGGAAGCCAGTACCGCCACCAGCCGGACGATGCGCCTGCGCAGCCTCGCCGGATAACGGACCGGGCGCGCTGCCTGCGGGCACGGCGCGGCGGCTGGGCATTCGCCGCAATTGCCCGACACTTCCCGCGATGCGGCCGCCGTACTGCGGCGGGATACTCGATGCGTGGGGGGTAGGAGGCCGTCGTGCAGATCTGGACCCGACGCAGCGTCATCGTTGCCGGCCTGGGCCTCAGCTGGCTGTGCCGCGGTCGACCGCTCGCGGCTCGGTTACCTGTATGGCGGCCTCTCTCGCCCCGTCGACCAGCCGCCTGTGGTCGTGATCCCCGGCGCATTTGGTTCAAGCCTGCGCGACCGCCGTACGGGGCGCGAACTCTGGCCGGTCTCAAACTCGAAGTTGCTGCTCGGCAACTACCGTGAGCTCGCTCTCCCGCTCGATCTCGTGACCCTCGAGCCTGACACGAGCCAGGCCGAGGCGTATGCCGTCCTGCGCGAGGGGCTCGGCCGCGACTTCTACGGCAGCATGATCGAAACGCTGCAGCGTGTCGGCGGGTACCGGCGATGCGGGCGCGAAGGCCCGCCGCCGCACGGCCGCCCCGTGCAGTCTCTATCTCTATCTCTACGACTTCCGGCTCGACACCGTGCGGGCGGCGCGCGGACTCGCGGCCCTGATCGAGCGCATCCGCGACGAGCACGCCGATCGCAGGCTCAAGGTCGACATCGTGGCGCACTCGAACGGCGGCCTGGTCGCGCGGTATTTCATCCGCCACGGCACGGAAGGATTGCCGACGAAGGGGGCGTTGCAGCCGTCCCACGCCGGAGCGCAAGCGGTGCGCCGCCTGCTGCTCGTCGGCACCCCGAACCTCGGCACGCTGCAGCCGGTGCTGTCGTTGCTGCGCGGCGAAGAGATCGGCCTGCGCAGGATTCCGCCGGAAGTCGTGGCGACGTGCCCGGGCCTCGCGCAGATGCTGCCGCATCCTGCCGTGCCGTGGCTGATCGACCTGCAAGGCGACCCCGTGGACGCAGATCTCTACGACCTCGCGACGTGGCGCGAGCTGGGGTGGTCGCTGTTCGACCCGCGCATCGCCGCGCGCACGATCGAGGAGAACGGCGGCGGGGTCGCCGGTCGCGTGTACCTGGATCGGCTGCGTGAATTCCTCGGGCGCAGCCTCGCCGAGGGCCGGCGCTTCGCCGAATCGTTCGCGACCGGGCCGGACTCGAGCGACGTGCCCACCTGGGTGTTCGGCGGGGACTGCGAGCCGACGCTCGCGCGGCTCGTCGTCGAGAGCGTCGCGGGGGAGTTGCATGCGCGAGAGAACCCAGCTGCGATCGCCGCGCCCGGTCCGCACGCCTGCGTCGATGCGATGTTCGAGCCCGGCGACACGGTCGTCACGCGCTCCTCGCTGCTGGGTCGCCGTACGCTGGACGTGGCCGTGCCGCGCACGCCAGCAGAATCACTGCGGGTCGCGCATGCGCTGTTCTTCTGCGCCAGGCATCAGCAGTTGACCGGCAACGACATACTGCAGGACAACCTGCTGCACGCCTTGCTCAGCGTCGACGCCGCCTGAGCGGTGAGGATCAGTGGATCGGTTCGTCGAAGACCAACGCGCGCACCAGCCGCACCGGCGGCGAGCCGAATGCAAGCACCTGGTCGTGGTAAGCCTTGAGGTCGAACTTGCTGCCCGCGCGACGTTCGGCTGCCGCCCGCAGGTCGGCGTGCTCCTGGTAGCCGACGAAGTACGTCGACAGTTGCGCTGAAGAGAGCTGCGCGCGAACCCACTTGCCGGCAGCCTCGCGCTCTTCCTGGAAGCCGGTCTCGACCATCAGCTGCATCGCCTCGTCCCGCTGCATGCCATCGACATGGATCGCGGAATCCATGATGACGTTGGTGATCGAGCGCAGGTACCACTTGAGCTGCACCAGTTGCATCAGCGGGTCGCCGTCGAGATAGCCCTGCTCCTGCATGACGCGCTCGGCATAGACCGCCCAGCCTTCGATGAACGGACCCGAGCCGAGCATCGCGCGCAGCGTCGACGGATAACGGTTCGAATGGGCGAGCTGCAGGTAGTGGCCCGGCATCGCCTCGTGAATCGTCAGGTTCGCGATCGAGCGCGTGTTGTACTCGCGCAGGAACGATTCGACCTGCGCATCGGTCCATTCCTCGGGAATCGGCGAGACGGCATAGAACGTGCGCTGGCCTTTGTCGAGCGGGCCCGGCGAATCGCAGTACGCGACCGCGACGCCACGTTGAAACTCCGGCATCAGGATGATTTCGACAGGCTCGTCCGGCACCGTGACGAAGTTCTTCGCCCGCACGAATTCCGTGGTCTCGCGCAGCGTCTGCCTGGCGTAGTCGACGACGCCGGCGCGCGGCGTGCGCTGCGCATTCGCAAGCTCCAGCGCCGCCTTGATTGCTGCCTGTTGCTCTGCCGGCGTCGGGTCATCGGGCAGGGCGGGCGCGTCCGCGCGACCCTGCAAGACCTGTCGCGCCACTGCATACATGCGGGCCCGCGTGATGACCGCCTCGCTGGCGGCACGCTGGCGGATCTCGGCGCGTGTCAGCGGCGACATCAGGGCGAAGCCGAGCTTCTCGTCATACAGTTCGCGACCGATGCGGAAGTCGCCCTTGGCCTGCGGCAGCAGCGTGCCTTCGAGCCATTGCTGGTGCGATTCCACCGCGGTGCGCGCCGTCGCGATGGCGCGCTCGAGACGGGCGCGGTCGTCCGCGGGCAGTTGTCCGAGGTTGGGGACGACCAGGTCGTCGACCAGGCTCAGCACGCCCCGATTCTGTTTCACCGCGGTCTCGGCGTGAATCGCGGGCACGCGCGACGGCACGATATTGGCGCGCATCTGCTCGAGCAGTCCCGGCAGCCGCTCGAGCCGCGTGGTCACTGCGCCCAGCCGTTGCGGCAACGGCGCGAAGTCGCGCGCGAGCAGGCCGTACACCGACTGGCCGGCCAGCTGCGTGTAGATGAGCGGGTCCCACGACCAGTCGCGGAACTTTTCCTCGGTCCAGATCGCATAACGCAGCTGGTTGTCGAGCATCGCCGCGTCGACCTGGTTGGCGCGTGAGAGGCGCGCACTTTCGATCGCCTGCAGTTCGTCGAGCACACTCTTGGTCCAGGCCAGCGAACGCGCGCGGCCGGCAGGGCTGAGGTCGTCAAGCTCGCCGTCGAAGCGATGATCGCCGAGCTGGGTGGCGGAGACCGGCGAGTACCGCCCGAATTCGTCGATGTAACGCTTGCTCAGCGCCTCGAAGCGCTGGTCGGCCGTTGCCGACGTGGCGGCGACGGCCGGTTGCAGGACGCAGGCGAATGCCAGTGCCAACAGCGTGCACAGGGGTTTCGCTGCGAACAGGCGGGTGATTGCCATCAAGGTGTGCTCCGGCAAGTGCGCGCGACGACGTTCGGCGCATGGCTGTAAAGGTGGCGGATTGTCGCGTGAACGGGGCAGGCTGGCCACTCGCATCGCTCCACGCAGCGGCGCAGCCATCGGCTATGCTGACAGGACGCATGCCGCCACGCGTTCGCACCGCTCACCGCCACCCGCACCCATGAGCGACGCGCGTCTCGCCTTGTTGCGCAACCCCGACTTCACCCGCTACGTCGCGGCGCGGTTTCTCGGTTCGCTCGCCGTGCAGATGCAGACGGTGGCCGTCGGCTGGCAGGTGTACGAAGTCACGCGCAGTCCGCTCGACCTCGGCCTGATCGGCCTGTCACAGTTCCTGCCGTTCGTGCTGCTGATCCTGCCTGCGGGCCACTTCGCCGACACGCGCGACCGGCGGCGCATCCTCGTGGCCTGCTATGCGGTGCTGCTGCTCTGCTCGATTCTGCTCTGGGCTTGCTCGCGCCAGGGCCTGCAGAGCGCGTGGCCGGTGTTCGGCATCATGACGCTGTACGGCGTCGCCCGCGCCTTCGCGATGCCGGCCAGCCAGGCGCTGTTGCCGAATCTCGTCGCACGCGAACATTTCGGAACGGCGGTCGCCTTCAACTCGTCGCTGTGGCAGGTCTCGACCATCGCCGGGCCCGCGCTCGGCGGGCTCCTGTACCTCGCCGGCGTCACGACCGTCTACGCAACTGTCGCGGCGCTGCTCGCGATCTCGCTCGTGATGCTGGCCACGCTGCGAAGCGGCGGCGAAGCGAGCGGTGCGGCGAGTTCTGCACCGCTCAACCGCGATGCGTTGCTGGAAGGCATGCGCTTCGTGCGCCGGCGCCGGCCCGTCCTGGGCGCGATATCGCTCGATCTGTTTCGCGGTGCTGTTCGGCGGCGCGACCGCCCTGCTGCCGGTGTATGCAGCCGACGTGCTGCACGTGGGGCCGAGCGGCCTCGGCTGGCTGCGCGCAGCGCCGGGCGTGGGCGCCGCATTGACGGGCCTCGTGCTCAGCGCCTATCCAGTCACGCGCCGCGTCGGTCACTGGATGTTCGGCGGGGTGATCCTGTTCGGCGTCGCGACGCTCGTGTTCGGGTTCTCGACCAGCTTCTGGCTGTCGCTCGCCGCCCTGACGGTGCTGGGCGCCGGCGACATGGTGAGTGTCTTCATTCGTCACTTGCTCGTGCAGCTGGAAACGCCGGATGCGATCCGCGGCCGGGTCAGTGCGGTGAACTCGGTCTTCATCGGCGCCTCGAACGAACTCGGCGAGTTCGAGTCCGGACTCGCCGCGGCGTGGCTCGGCGTCATGCCTGCGGTTGTTATCGGGGGTGGCGCCACGCTGCTCGTTGCGCTGGTCTGGACGCGCCTGTTTCCGGAGCTCTGGCGCATGGATCGGTTCCCCGATCCGCAATGACAGCTGTATATGCATACAGTATTCTTGATCCATGCGGCGAGCCGACCGACATCACGCGGAGAAAGGCCGGGGCGCCGTCGGCAACCCGGCGGGCCGGTTCGAAAGCACGCGGCTCGAACCTGCCGACGACGGCTGGGGCAGTCTCGATGAGCCGGTGCCCAATCCGGCCACGACACTGATCGCCGAATTCCCCAAGCACGCGATCACCACCAACCGTTCGCCAGACGTCCCGTTCGAACAATCGCTGAATCCCTACCAGGGCTGCGAGCACGGCTGCATTTATTGTTTCGCGCGCCCGGCACACGCGTATCTCAACCTGAGCCCCGGGCTCGATTTCGAGACGCGCATCTTCCACAAGCCCGGACTGGCCGCGCTGTTGGCGCGCGAGATCTCAGCGCCACGCTACGTGTGCAAGGTGCTGCACATCGGCGGCAATACCGACCCGTACCAGCCCGCCGAGCGCGCGCTGCGCTCGACACGCGCAGTGCTCGAGCTGCTGCTCGAGCGGCGCCATCCGCTTTCCATCATCACCAAGGGTGCGCTGATCCTGCGGGATCTCGACCTGCTGCGCGCGCTGGCCGAGCGGCGGCTCGTCTCGGTGTACGTCAGCATCACCAGCCTCGACGCGGCGCTGAAGCGCTCGCTCGAGCCGCGCGCGGCGTCACCGCGGGCGCGATTGCGCGTCGTGAGTGAACTCACGGCCGCCGGCGTGCCGGTCGGGGTCATGATGGCGCCAGTGATCCCCGCGTTGACCGATCACGAAATCGAGAACCTGCTGCAGGCTGCCGCCGATGCCGGGGCCAGGCGCGCGGCTTTTCTCATGTTGCGGCTGCCGTTCGAAGTCGCGCCGCTGTTCGAGGCCTGGCTGCGCGAGCACCATCCAGACCGCGCCGATCGCGTCCTGAACCACGTCCGCGACATGCGTGGTGGCCGCCTGAACGATCCGCGGTTCGGGCATCGCTTACGTGGCCAGGGGCCGTATGCCGGGATGATTTCGTCGCGGTTTGCACTCGCCTGCCGCCGGCTCGGCCTGAACGCAACGGCGGCGCCCGCGCTCGACACCTCCCAATTCATCCGCGCGCCGGGGGCGCCGGAGCAGGCCGACCTGTTCGGGTGAGCCGCCGGGAAACCCGCGGACTTCGCCCGGCGAACCGGTACCGTATACTCGATCGTCCCCAGACTCGCCGCCGCTGCAGCCATCCCCGGGCCCAGTCGCAGGAGGACCGCCATGACCCAGGTACGTTATGAGCGCCGCTCGCCCGCGGCCAGCCGTGGGCGCCTGCGCACCGCGCTCGGCATGGGCGCTGTCGCCGCACTGGCTGCGGGTTGCATGACGTCGAAGGTCGAGGAAACCCGGCAGGTCGCCTCGCCGATCGAAGCCAACGAGTCCATCGTGCTGCTCAAGAAGCCGCAACTCGAAGGCGCGGGCACCGAAGAAGTGTTCCTCGACTGCGTGCAGGAGCGGTTGGGCGGCGAACTCGTGCACCCCGAGGAAGGGCAGTCTGCACATTCGCGTAACGCTGCGCGCACGCCGTTCAAGATCTATGGCGAGCAGGAATTTGCGGATGCGCTGTTCCCGTGGTTCGAGCCGAGCACCGCGCCTGCCAACACCGACGGGTTGCGCGTCCTGCTGCAACGGCCGGGCGTCACCGAGCGACTGCAGCAGATCGGCGTCCGCTACGTGGTCTGGGTCGATGGCAACACGCGCAAGACGGACGGCGGCGGCAGCATCGCCTGCGCGGTCGGGCCGGGCGGCGGCGGCTGTTTCGGCGTGGGTTGGTGGGAAAAAGAGTCGGGCTACGTGGCCTCGGTCTGGGACATGCGCAACGCCACCGAGATCGGCAGCGTCAGCGCAGACGTCTCGGGCACCTCGGTGCTGATTGGCGCGATCGCGCCGATCCCGATCATCACCCCAGTGCGCAAGACGGCGTGCGACCGGCTCAGCGACCAGCTGCGTTCGTTCCTGGTGGGCGACGACCTGGCGCCTCCAGGGAGTGCGCCGGCTGCCAGTGTTGGCGCGGCGAGTGGTGCGGGATCGCGCTGAGGATTGAACCGCTGCGCGCGGCAAGCATCCAAGCAGTTGGGACGTCAGGCGCGGTACCCTCCGCAAGCCGCGGGTCGGCCGGGCAACCGGCCTGAATAACCAGAGATTCCATGCAGTTGCATTCCCATTGGTCAAAGGCGTTGCTGGTGTTGGCAGGCTCCGTCCTCACGGCGGGTTGCCTGACGACCACGTCGAGCTCGTTGCCGAGCGGGATGCCCAGCCCCATGCCTGCGCCGTCTTCATCGCCCTCGTCGGCACCGTCCAGCCCTGGCAGCAGCGGCGGGCAGCCGTCCACATCTTCGGGTAACTCCAGCCCCTCGTCGCCATCGTCGGGTAATTCGGGGTCACCGGCGGGCGGTGCGCCAAGCACCCAGTCCAGCAGCCCAGGTTCCGCAGGCTCCGATTCCAGCGGCGCACCGTCCGGGGGTGGGCAGTCGGGTGGCGCGCCCTCGACCAGCGGCAGCCCCGGCGGACAGGGCTCCGGTGGTCCGGCAGAGCCGCAACCGCAGGGCTGGCCAACGCCGCCCGCGGCCGGCGGCCAGACGGGTGATGGCCAGGCGAACGGCCAGGCGAAGGGCCAGCCCGGCCAAGCCGGGGGTTCCCCTGGCAGTTCAAGCGGCGGCCAGTCCGGCCAAGCCGGCGGTTCCCCTGGCAGTACAAGCGGCGGTCAGCCCGGCCAGGCCGGCGGTTCCCCTGGCGGTACAAGCGGCGGTCAGCCCGGCCAGGCCGGGGGCTCCGCGGGCGGCACGAGTAGCACGGGTGGAGCCCAGCAACGCGGTGGTGGCGGTGCCCCGGCGGGCGGGCAATCGAATACCAGCGGGACGACGGGCGGGGGCGGCGGCAGCGGCCCCATGACCGCCGAGGACAAGCGCGCCGAAATCGACCGGCGCTTCGACGAGACCTTCGCAGTCTTCGACGAGCGCATGCGCAAGGAGCAGGACACCATCTCGCAGGAACGCGCGGGCCGCTCGGGAGCGGGAGGCGCAGGCGCAGGCGAAGCCGAAGGTGACGGAACCGGCAGCGCGGCCAGTGGCGAAGGTCCCGGCGGCGAAGGGGCGATGGAATCGACTGCTGGCGCCGGCGACGAAGGGAGTGGCGAAGGCGATTCACGCGAGGGCGGCGCCAGCGGTCAGGGCAACGGCAATGGCAATGGCACCGAGGGCGGCTCCACGAGTGCCGGCTCGCAGGGTGGCGTGGGCGGCGGCGCCCGTGGCGGCCCCGGATCTGGCGAAGCGCCGGCGGGCATTCCGGACGGCAGCGACGACGACATCGTCGCGCGCCAGTTGCGTGAAGCCGCGATGAAGGAAACGGACCCCGAGCTGCGCGAGCGGCTCTGGGAGGAATATCGCAAGTACAAGCAGGGCACTTCTTGATCACGTCATCGCTGCTCGCCAGTGTCGTTTTCCAACGCGCGTCGCTGCGCACGATGCTCGGCGCGCTCGCCCTGGGCGCGGGCCTGTCCGGCTGCGTGGTGCAGGACGAGCGCCCGGTCGCCCCGGTCGTCGCGCAGAGGGCGACGGCGGAAATCCCGCAGGCAGAGCTGCTCGACGTCGGCATCCACATGTTCGACCCGAACATTCCGCCCGACCTCGCCGAACAGGAGAAGCGCCGTATTTTTCCGGAGGTGCGCAAGGCCGAGTCGCGCTACATGCCCGTGCTGCTGCGCGACACGCTCGAGGCCACCGGGCAATGGGGCCAGGTGCGCGTGCTGCCCGCCGACAGCGCAGGCAGCGACGTCAACGTCGCTGCACGCATCCTCGAATCCGATGGCCGGGTGCTCGAACTCGCCGTCGTCGTGACCGATGCGACGGGCCGCGAATGGTTCAGGAAGGACTACGAGGCTCTTGCCGACACGCGTGCGTACAAGGACATCCCCGTCAAACCACGCGATCCATTCGACAACCTGTACGCCACGATCGCCAACGACCTGCTTGCCGCGCGCCAGGCATTGCCGCCCGAACAGCGCGCGCAGGTGCACCAGGTGGCCAGCCTGCGGTTTGCGTCGGACCTTGCCCCGTACGCGTTCAAGCCTTACCTCGCGCACGACGCGAAGCGCGGGACGTATCGCATCGTGCGGCTGCCCGCCGAGCAGGATCCGGTCGTGCAGCGCATGGACCGCGTGCGTGAACGCGACTACGCGCTGATCGACACGCTGAACGAGCACTATTCCAGCTTCGGCGAGAACATCGAAGACTCGTACGACAACTGGCGCAAGTACGCTTACGAAGAACTCGAGGCGGAGGCCGATGCGAAGCGCAAGGCGCTGGCGCGCGGCCTGCTGGGCGCCGCCGCGATCATCGGCGGCGTGATGGCGGCCGAGAACACCAACAGCAGCGCGGGGTCGGCCGCCTCGACGGCCGCCGTCATTGGCGGCATCTACGCGGTGAAGAGCGGGTTCGAAATGCGCTCGGAAATCAAGATGCACGGCGAGTCGCTGCAGCAGCTCGGCAGCTCGTTCCAGAACGAGGTGCAGCCCAGCGTGGTCGACATCGAGGGGCGCACGCTCGAGCTCAAGGGCTCCGCCGAGCAGCAGTACGAGGAATGGCGTCGCCTGCTGCGCGAGCTGTACGAAAACGAGACGGGCCTGCCGGCCACGACTGCGGAGACCGCCAAGCCGGCGGCCGGCAAGCGCTGAGTCCAGGCATGCTGAACACCACGGCGCTCGCCAGCGGGCAGGTCGTGGCTGCGCGATACCAGCTCGCGCGGCCGCTTGCGGCCGGGCACGACCCCACCACCTGGCTCGCGCGTGACACGACGGCCGGCTGTGATGTCGTCGTGCGCTTTCGCGCGCCTGGCGAGCCAGGGGGGTTCGTGCGCGACGGCACGGGCGTGCAGCACGCCGCTTTGCTGGCACCCGTCGCGAGCGCTACCGAGGGTGACCTCGCATTCGATGTCTTCGAGTACCTGCCCGGCGGCGAGATCGGCCGGTTGCGGGGTCGGGCCTGGACGCTGATCGCGCGGCGCCTGCTGGCCGTGGCGGATGCGCTCACCGTCCTGCACGAGTCGGGCTGGGCGCACGGTGACATCAAGTCTGCCAACGTCATGCTCGATGGCGACGGCCTGCCACGACTCGTCGATTTCGGCAGCGCGCGCCGGATCGGTTCCACGTCACCCGCGGGCGCTTCGCCGTACTCGACGAGCCCGGAGCGACTCGATGGCGCGCCTGCTGCGGCTGCGGACGACATCTACGCGTTCGGCGTGCTGCTGTATGAACTGGTGAGCGGCCATCCGCCGTTCTATCCCGACATCTCGCCCGCGCGCGTACGCGAAGAAATTCCAGCGCCGGTCAGCGGTCGCCCCGAGCCGCCCACTGCGTTTCGCGAGTTGGTGGCGCGATGCCTCGCGAAGCAGCCAACTGCGCGTCCCGCGTCGATGCGCGCCCTGCGCCTCGAACTCGAAGGAGTGCTCGAAGCAGCCGCGGCGACGCCGACACCTCCAGCCGCGACGGCAACGGCCAGCGCGTGGGTGCCGCGTCCGCCCTCGGACGCGCTGCCTCTGCAGGCACAGTGGCGGCGGACGACGGCAGCCGCTCCGTCAGCGCAGTCCTTGCGCAACGAAGGCTTTCGCCGCGGCTTGCTGGTCGGCGCGTTCGTGCTGGCTATCGCTGCGGCGGGCTTCACGTTCTTCGTGCTGCCGGGCCTCGTCACCGCGCAGCGCACGCCGTCGCCGCCGGCCAGCGCTCCGGCTGTGCCGGAGCCTGCGCAACAGCCCGCGCAGCCCGTTGCCGATTTCGCTCGCCTGGCCGAGCAGAAGCGTTTGGCCGAAGCGCGTCGTGAGCCGCTGCCTGGCCGCCTGCAACAACTCGAGCTGCGTGACGTGGCCAACTGGGGCGGCGCAGCGCACACGCAAGTGCGCAACGAACTGGCGGCGGGCGATGCGGCCATGACCACGCGGGACTTCGCTGCCGCGTTGTCGCGATTCGACGCGGCGGCGCGTGGCCTCGACGCGCTCGAGCAGCGACTGCCCGTCGTCGTCGCCGAGCGCCGCGCGGCCGCGCAATTGGCGTTCGCTGCCGGGCGCGCCGCCGAAGCCATCGAGAAGTACGAGGCGCTGCTCAAAGTGGCGCCTGCAGATGCAGCCGCCCGCAGCGGTCTCGCCCGAGCGCGAGTGCTCGATGACGTGGTGCGCGAAACTGCGGCGGGAGCGCGCGCCGAGCAGGCCGGCGATGCGCAGGCCGCCGTTGCTGCGTATCGACGCGCACTGATGCTCGATCCGGCGACGGCTGCGGCCCGCGCCGGCATTGCCCGGCTGGGGGCGCGTGAGACGAACGACGCCTATGCCACCGCGATGGCCGCGGCCCTGGCTGCGCTCGCGCGCAAGGACTACGTTGCCGCGCAGGGTTCATTCGAGCGCGCCGGACGCATTCGCCCGGGTACACCGGAAGTCGCTGAAGGGTTGCAGCAGATCCGTCGCCTCGGCGAGACGCGCAGCCTGGCGGGCACGATCGAGCGCGCGGCAGCGGCCGAACGCGCGGAGCAGTGGTCGCAGGCGCTGGCGCTGTACGGTGACGCGCTCAAGGTCGAACCCACGCTGCAGGCGGCCCAGGAAGGTGTCGAGCGCGCCGAGCCGCGCGCCATGATCGACGCGGAACTGCAGTCGTTTCTCGACAAGCCAGAACGTCTCTACAGCCCCGCGGGTCGCGACGTCGCGCGCAACGTGCTCGAACGCGCGGCCCAGTTCGCGACGCCGGGCACTCGGCTGCAGCAACAGCAGGCCCGGCTCGCCCAGCGGCTGCGCGAAGCCGAAACGCCGATCCAGGTGGCCCTGGCCTCCGACAACGCGACCGAGGTGCAGATCTACCGCGTTGGTAAGCTTGGACTCTTCGACCAGAGGAGCCTCGAGCTGATGCCGGGCCGCTACACCATCGTGGGCACGCGCCAGGGCTTTCGCGACGTGCGCAAGGAATTGAACCTGCTGCCCGGAGCGCCGCCTCCCACGCTCGTCGTGCGCTGCGAGGAACGCATTTGAGCGCCACCGAACTGATCTTGCGCGATCCGCTCGGCGAGCGTTCGCTCACGGCGACCGATTTTCCGGTCAGCATCGGCGGCGCTGGCCAGACGGTGGTGCTGCCGGGAGCGGGCGCCGGTGCGCTCGCGTGGATTGCACTGCACGACGGCCAGCTGTTCCTGCAGCCCGACGCGAGCGGCGCGGAGCCGCCGCTGTGCAACGGTGCGCCCGTCACGCGCGCGACGTGGTTGCGAGCCGGCGACGTGATCGACGTGGCGCGCGGGCGCCTGCGCGTCGCGAGCGAGCAAGGACGGCGAGTGCTGCTCGTCGAGGATGGCAGCGGCGGCAACCTCACCGTGCCGCCGGAGGCGCCACTCGCGCAAGTCGTGAGCGGAGGCGGCGACGAGGACGACGAGAGGGTCGAGACCGTTGCGTTCCGGCGCCCCGTACAGCAGGCGCAGCCAAGGCGCCGCAGTGGGCCGCTGCTGCTCGGTGGCGTACTGGCCGCGGCGCTGCTCTTCAGCACGTGGTTTTTCGCGACGGGACAGGCGGTCAGGATTGCCGTGGAGCCGGCCGACAGCACGGTGCGCTTGCGCGGCGGGCTTGCGCTGCCCGTGGGCGAGCACCAGTTCGTGCGCGCAGGCGACTACGAGGTCGAGATCCGGCGCCAGGGTTACGTCACGCTGCGGGATCGCATCGACGTCACCGGCGCGGCCAACCAGGTCTTCAAGTTCGAACTGGCAAAGCTTCCAGGCATTCTCGACGTGCAGACGCCCGTTGCCGCGCGCCTGAGTGTCGGCGGCAAGGACGTGGGTGCAGCACCCGGCACGATTCGCCTGCCGGCGGGCCGGCACGAAGTGCTGGTCACGGCGCCGCGCCATCTGCCGTTCAAGGCGACCGTCGACGTGCAGGGCATGGAGCAGCGCCAGACGCTGCGCCCCCAGTTGATCGCTGCATGGGCACCGGTGCAGGTGCTCACCGAACCGACAGGCGCCAGCGTCTTCGTCGACGGCAAGGAGCAAGGAGCCACACCGGCGAAACTCGAGCTCGATGCCGGCACGCACCGCATCGAGTTGCGTCATCCGGGTTTCAAGCCCTGGGTCAGCGACATCCAGGTCGTGGCCAACCAGCCGCAAACGCTCGGTCCCGTGCAGATGGGCTTGCCGGACGGCACGCTGGTCGTCCGCACGGAGCCCGCGGGCGCGAGTGTGAGCGTGGGCGGCGCCTTCCGCGGACGCTCACCCGTCACGCTCGACGTGCGGCCGGATGTGACGCTGGCCCTCGTGGCTGCGCGTGACGGCTACGAGCCCGCCACGACCGAGCTGACCGTCGGCGCCGGCGAACGCCGCGAAGTGCGACTGGCGCTGGCGCCGATCTTCGGTGAGGTCACGGTGATGGCCGAGCCTGCCACGGCCGAGGTGTTCGTGAACGGACGTGCCATCGGCAAGACGGGACAGGCACTGCGCCTGCCCGCGGCACGCACTGAGCTCGAGGTGAGGCTCGCGGGCTTCCGGCCACAGCGCACGACGGTGACGCCGCGACCGGGCCTGCCGCAGGTGATCAACGTGCGACTCGAACTCGGCGGCGGTCCGACGCCGGCGCCGCAGGTCGCGGGCGCGGGGCCAGCGCCGGCAGCGGCTGGCGGCGGTGCAGCTGCGAATCCCGTTCCGGCTGGAGCTGTGGCAGCGACGATCCGCACGAAGGGGGGCGCCGAGTTGCGGCTGCTCGGCCCGGCGAGTTTCACGATGGGCAGCCCGCGCCGCGAATCCGGTCGGCGCGCCAATGAGTCGCAACGCGCGGTCGAGTTGCGGCGCCGTTTCTATCTCGGCACGCGCGAAGTGACGAATGCCGAGTACAAGCAGTTCCGTCCGCAGCATCGCTCGGGCTACGTCGGCCAGAACACGCTCGAGCTCGAGCGGCAGCCCGTGGTCAACGTGACGTGGCAGGACGCAGCCGAATACTGCAACTGGCTGAGCCAGCAGGAAGGCCTGCCCGCCGCCTACGAGGCGCAGGCAGGCAAGTTGGCGCTGGTGCAGCCAGCCACCACCGGTTATCGCCTGGCGACGGAGGCTGAATGGGAGTGGGCGGCGCGCGCCAATCGTGACGGCAGCCTGCGCAAGTACCCCTGGGGTGATGCGCTGCCCGTGCCGGCCGGCGCGGGCAACTTCGGCGACGCCCAAGCGCAGCCGCTGCTGCAGACCTTCCTCGCCGAACTCGACGACGGCCAGCCGGTCACAGCCAACGTCGGCTCGTTTGCGGCGAACCCGCTCGGTTTTCATGACCTCGGCGGCAACGCTGCCGAATGGACGACGGACCTGTACACGGTGCAACCTGCGGGCAGCGCGGTCGCCGTGGATCCGGTGGCAGCGTCCGCGGGCAACCTGCACGTCATCCGTGGCTCCAGCTGGCGGCACGCCACCGTCACCGAACTGCGCGCCGCCTTCCGTGATTCTGGCAATAGCCGGCGTGACGACGTCGGCCTGAGGATTGCACGCTATGCCGAATAAAACCCGCGTTCGTCCGCTGCGCGGCGAGCGCCGCTCGCGTCCGCTGCCGGTCGCCCCGCTGTTCGCACTGGCGATCCTCGCCGTGGGCATCGCCTACGCGCAGCAGAATCTCCCGGCGCCGACGACGGCGCCGGCGAAGGTGCCAGCAGCATCGCAGCCGCCGGCTGCAGGGTCGGTTCCCGAGCCGGCACAGGACGCGGCTGTCGCTCCAGCGGCTGAGGCAAGCGCCGCCACTGCAGACGCACCCGCAGCGACTCCAGCAGCAACGCCAGCGGCAGCCAAGGGCTCGCCCCAGCGCTTCGAACCGACCGAGAAAGTCCGTCCCGACTTCGACGTCGCCTTCCCTGTCGACATCTGAGCCCGAGCGAGCCCATGCAAAAGCCCAAGTCCCGCGAGTTCCTGTTCGAAGTGTTCGCACTGATCGTGATCGCGATCATCGTGCAGGGCTTCTATGCGACGGTCGTGCGGCCGCAGGCCGCGGCGGTCGCGGCTTCCGACGCGGCGCAGATGCAGAAGGACCCGAACTTCGTCCCCGAGCGCAACATCTACGTGATCATCAAGGACTACGAGCAGGAAGTCTGTTTCATCCTCGCTTTCTGGTCGCTGGCGATCATGGGCTACAAGGGTTGGTCATTGCGCCGCGGCGAGGCGCTGCTCGGCATGGACCTGCTGAAGCTGCCTGAAGGCATGAAGATCCTGCCCGAGGATTCACGCGACTACGCGCGGCAGGTGGAAGCGCTGCCGCCCGAGATGCGCTCGGAACTGCTGCCGCGCGCGATGTTGAGCGCGCTGCATCGCTTCGGGTCCACGCGCAACATCCAGGACGTCTCGTCGGCCATCCGCGACGCGTGCGAGCTCGAGTTCGGGCGGCTGGACGCCGAGCTCTCGATGGTGCGGTACGTGGCCTGGGCGATTCCGGCGATCGGTTTCGTCGGCACCGTGCGCGGCATCGGCGAGTCGCTGCAGCAGGCGCACAAGGCCGTCGAGGGCGACGTGTCCGGCGTGGTCGCGGGTCTCGGCATTGCGTTCAATTCCACGCTCGTCGCGCTGGGGCTCAGCATTTTCGTCATGTTCCTGCTGCACCAGATCCAGCTGCGGCAGGAACGGGCCGTGCTCGACGCCGAGGGCTACCTCGACGAGAACGTCGTGCGGCAGATGATGGTCCGCTAGGCCGCCCCCATGGGTCGCATCGCCGTCGAACTGAACGACACGGGACTGCTGCTCGCGCGCAGCGGCGCGGACGGCCAGCCCGTGGTCGAGGGCGAGCCGAGCCCCGGTTACGCCGTCCTGCATGCGGGACGCGTGCTGGTCGGCGCGGAAGCGGCGCAGCGACACCGGCTGGCGCCGCTCCACGCGCAGAATCGTTACTGGCACGCGCTCGGGCTCGAGGCCCTGCCGTGGTCGACAGGCGATGTCGCCACCGCCGCGGATCTCGCGCATGCGCATCTGGCCAGCGTGCTGGCGCAGTGCACTCGTGGCGCGGAGTTGCTGCTGGCCGTGCCGCCCGGCTACACCCGTGAACAACTGGGGTTGCTGGTCGGCATCGCGAACGAGTGCGGCGTCGTGGCGCGCGGACTCGTCGACGCCGGCCTCGCTGCGCTCGCGACCGTGGCGCCTTCACCGTGCATGCTCAACCTTGACCTGCAGCTGCACCAGGCGTCGGCCACGCTGGTCGAACTGGCGCGCGCCGAGGGCACGTTGCGCCGCACCCGCTACGAGCTGTTGCCGGGCGTGGGCCAGCTGGCTTTCAACCAGGCCATGGCGGCTGCGATTGCCTCCGCGTTCGTGCGCGACACGCGCTTCGATCCGTTGCACCAGGCGGCGAGCGAGCAGCGGCTGCACGACCAGCTGCCGGCGTGGCTGCAGGCGCTCGCAACCGCAGACGAAATTGCGGCAGAGCTCGAGTTCGGCGCCACGACTTACCGTATCAGGCTCACCCGCGCGCAGGTGATCGCGGCGGTCGACACGCTGGCCAGCGAAATTCTGCGGCTGGTGCAGCTGGCACGTCCCGCAGGCGCGCTGCTGCACCTGTGCTTCACGCCGCGCATTGCCGCGATACCCGGCCTCGTCGCGCGCCTGTCCGGCCTGCGCGACTGCGTGATGGTCGAGCTTGCGCACGGCGCAGCCGCCACGGGCGCGCTCCTTGCCGCCAACGCCATCGTGCGACCGGCCGATGCCATAGCGCTGGTGCACCGCCTCCCGCTCGTCGCGTCGGATGCAGTGGCCGATGATGAAGCGGCGGTGGCTCGCGCGCAGGTGCCGGCCGATGCGGTGCCGACGCACGTGCTGTTCAATGGTCGCGCGTGGCCGATCTCCGCGACGCCGCTCACGCTCGGCTGGTCCGTCGGTGCCGGGGCGCGTGCGCTGACGCTGCCGGCCGGCATTGCGGGCGTGTCCCGCTCGCACTGCACGCTCGCGCAGCGCGATGGCCAGGCGGTGGTCGAGGATCACAGTACGTACGGCACGTTCGTGAACGACGAGCGGGTCGGCGGTCGCGTCGTGTTGCAGGTCGGGGACGTGCTGCGGCTCGGCGCGCCCGGCGTGGCGCTCGAACTGATCCGGGTGCTGGCGGACCATGTCACGCCGTAGACGCAAGTTCGACATCTTCTCGATGTCCTTCCTGGACACGATCTGCTGCGCGTTCGGCGCGATCGTGCTGCTGTACATGATCCTGAACGCGGCCGGCAACCGGTCGTTCAAGAACGAGACCGCGGAGCTGCAGGCAGAGGTCGACAAGCTCGAAGAGGAAGTGCTGCAGGGCTATTCCGATCTCGTCGTGCTGCGCAACAGCCTGCGGACGACCTTGACCGAGGCTGAGCGCGCCGAAGGCCTCTCCGACCGCGTCCTGCAGGAAACCGAGAAGGCGAAGGAACAACTGGCCGACGCCAGCAAGACCGCCGTCTCGCGGCGTGAGGCGATCGAGAAGCTGAAGGCCGACCTCAAGCAGATCGAGGCCGAGAAGAAGCGGCTCGTTGCAGGCACGCCCGCGCCCGGCAAGCCAGGCAATCGCGTCAAGGGATTCGTCGGCAGCGGCGACCGGCAGTACCTGAGCGGGCTCAAGCTCGGCGGCGAGCGCATCGTGATCCTGGTGGACGTTTCGGCCAGCATGCTCGACGAGACCGTGGTCAACGTGATCCGCCTGCGCAACATGCCGGAGAGCCGGCGCCTGCGGTCGGAGAAGTGGCGCCGCACGGTGGCGACGGTGGACTGGCTCACGGCGCAGATTCCAGCCAAGTCGAAATTCCAGGTGCTCGCGTTCAACGTGAAGGCGTGGTCGCTGGCGCCGAACAGCGGTGGCCGCTGGCTCGATGGCAGCGATGCGCAGGCGTTGAGCGACGTCATCACGAACCTCCGGCGCACGGTGCCCACCGACGGCACCAGCCTCGAGAACGCGTTCACGCTGATGAACACGCTGAGCCCGGCCCCCGACAACGTGTTCATCATCACGGACGGCTTGCCGACGCAGGGCGCCACACCGCCCACGCTGCGCAAGACGATCGACGGCGACGGCCGCCTCAAGCTGTTCGAGCGCGCGCTCGGCAAGTACCCGAGCCGCGTGCCTGCAAACGTGATCCTGCTGCCGATGGAGGGCGACCCGGCCGCCTCGAGCGCGTTCTGGACCCTTGCGCGCCGCACCAACGGCGCGTTCCTGATGCCTGCCCGGGACTGGCCATGAAACGCCGCCGCGCCCGCGACTTCGAAGTCTTCAGCATGTCGTTCCTCGACACGATCTGCTGCGCGTTCGGGGCGATCATCCTGCTGTTCATGCTGAGCAAGTTCGGCGAGCCGAAGGCGCTCGAGAAGTCGCGCCTCGACCTCGAAGGTCGCTTGCTCGCGCTGCAGGAAGAACGCCATGAAATGCGCGGCGAGACCGAGATCCTCAATCGTGACCTCACCGAACGTGAGCGGCAGCTGTCCGAGGTCAAGCGGAAACTGGCCCGGCTGCGCGGCGACCTGAGCGACGTGAAAGGGCAGTACCAGGCGAGCAACCAGGACGCGGAGGTGGCCAACAAGCTCGAGGGCCAGCTCGTTTCGGCGCAGCAGGAACTCACCGACGAGATGAAGAAGGTGCTCGGCACGGAGTTCCGCCGGGCGCCGCAGGATGCCGTGGCGGGCCTGCCTGTGGACAGCGAATACATCATCTTCATCATCGACACCTCGGGCTCGATGGCCAACTACGCCTGGCCGCTGATGCTGCGCAAGATGCAGGAAGTGCTCGATGCATACCCGACGGTCAAGGGCTGGCAGGTCATGAGCGACGAGGGCGTGTACATGTTCCCGTCGTACCGCGGACGCTGGCTGCCGGACACGCCCAACCAGCGCAAGATCGTGCTCGACCGGCTGCGCGACTGGTTTCCGTTCAGCAATTCGAGTCCGGTGGAGGGAATCGTCGAGGCGATTCGCACCTATCACGCCACGGGACGGCGCATCAGCCTGTACGTGGTCGGGGACGAATTCACCGGCTCGTCGATTGATTCCGTGGTGCGCGCCGTCGACCTCATCAACCGCGAGGACCGCACGGGCGAGCGACGGGTCCGCATCCATGCACTGGGCTTCCCCGTGCGGCCGGACGCGCCGCAGTTCACCAGCGTGCGATTCGCTACCCTGATGCGCGTGCTGTGCGCGCGCAACGGCGGCACGTTCGTCGGCCTGAACGAGCCCGCCAGCTACCGGCGCTGAGGAGTATCGTGATTCGCATGCGGAGCCTGCATCCTGTCCTTGCCCAGCGCGTAGCGGCCGTCGCGGTCGTGCTGCTGCTGGCAGCGTGCGCGCCCACGAAGTTCGAGACGAGCGCCGACATTCCGCAACCGCTGATCGAAAAGATTCCCATCGTCGTCGGCGTGCACATGCCGCTCGAGTTCACCGAGAAGGTGTACGAGGAAAAGCGACCGGCAGGGGGCGGCGAGTACAGCATCGGCCTCGGCAAGGCGCAGTCCGCGGGGTTCATGCGCGTGCTCAATGCCATGTTCGCGCGCGTGGTGCCGGTGGCCTCGCCCGGAGCCGCGGCTGCCACGGACGCGGAGATCCGCGGCGTGCTCGAGCCCGTGCTCGAGGATTTCGCGTTCGTCACGCCGGGCGATTCCGGCACCCAGATGTACGCGGCCAGCCTGCGCTACACGATACGGCTGTACTCGCCACAGGGCGAGCTCGCCGACAGCTGGACGTTCACCGGCTACGGTTCGCAGCCTGCAAGCAGCTTTCCGGGCAAAGGCGACGCGGCGCTTGCAGCGGCCACTCGCAGCGCGATGCGCGACGCGGGAGCCAAGCTCGCAGCCGAATTCCACGAGCAGGCGCTCGTACGCGGCTTGCTGCCGTCGGCGCGGCCCGCCGCGCCGCGCGAAGTCGAGCTGCCGCCCCCGCCGCGCCGATAGGGAAGCTCTGTACTGGTCCGCAGTGACGCGTTGCGTGCGCTCGATCCGGTGCCTGTCACCGAGCATCAAGGTCAGCCGCGCCGGTTTCCAATTCGGCACCGCGCGTCGAACACGCGAGGGCGACCCGTCGCTGGCGCGTCCGACCCGGGACCGTTCCCCGAGCTTGGAAAGGCAGCCACGCGCTCTGGGAACGGTCCCGGGTCGGACGCTTGCGACTGCCAGCCTGCGACGCTGCCAGAGCGCTCGATCCGGTGCCTGTCACAGAGCGCGTGTCTGCCTTTCCAAGCTCGGTGACAGGCACCGGATCGAGCGCACGCAACGCGTCACTTGCGGGCCTGGGCAAAGCTTCCCTGGCAGAGCTTGCCTAGCTGCGGTTGCCCGGTGCCGCGGGTTCGGGCAGCGGCAGGATCCAGGGCTGCTCGAAACGCATCTCTGGCGTGGCGACGGGCACGCCCGCCTCGAAGCGTGGACGGTAACGGCCGGTCTCGACGAGTGCGCGGGCGGTCCTTTCGGCGCGTTTCGGGTCGCCGGAATCATCCACGACTTGCGCGTCCTGCACGCGACCCGCCGAGTCGACCGCGAACTCGACGACCACATTGCGCACTTCGAGGGTGTCCGGTGCGCGTCCGGCATACCGGTTCCAGCCGTCCGGCCGCACGACGTGCAGCAGCACCGGCTTGCCGAAGATCGCTTCGGCGTAGGTCTTGCCCTCGAGCTTGTCGGTGATGCGCGTTGCCGCGAGCCACGCCTGGCGATAGTGGGGCAGCGCGCGATCCGGCTGCATCCGCAACTGGTACCAGTCGCCGAGCTGGGTGCGCACGTTCAGCACCTGCATGGGCGGGGGCTCCGCGGTCGCGTCGGTGAGAGCGGCCGCCTGCAGCAGGGCGCGCTCGCCTTCGGCGATCAGCATGCCGGGGCTGTAGCTGGTCATTGCCAGGGCTGCGGTCGGATCGTTGAAGCGGGCCGCAGCCTCGTCTGCGCTGTCCTGCTGCTGTTGCACGGGATCGAGCAGTTGGCGCCGATTGCAGGCAGCCAGCGCAAGCAATGGGCTGACGAGCCGCTGCGACTGCTCGCCCTCGGCGGTCTCGACGATCCCGAGCGCCTGCTTGAGGATGCGCCGGGACTGGTCATATGCGCCGACGGACGCGTACCAGCGCCCGATCTGCTCGAGCCGCGGCACGATCTCGACGCTGGTTTCGCCGTACTGGCGCGTGGCGATCCGCAGCAGGTACTTCTGCGCCTGCAGGGCCTCGGGGTAGCGGCCGAGTTCCGTCAGCGAGTCGATGTACTTCTCGATCAACGGAACCTGCCGCTCGGTCAACAGGCCCTCGTCGCGCCTGGTCAGCGCGATGGCCTGGTCGAAGGCCTGCACGGCGAGTTCGTGACGCTTGCCATCGTGATACGCCGAGGCGAGGCCCGCGTACGCGCGTGCAAGTCGCGCCCGGGCCGGCCGGCCGGATTTCTCGATCAACCCGATCACGCGCTGGAACGTGGCTTCGGCCCCGGAGTAGTCCTCGGCCAGGTTCTGCACCATGCCGAGGTTCATCAGGGCCACCTGCACATCTTCGGCGGTCGGGTCCGTCGCCTGTCGTTCGGTCAGCTCCGCCACGCTGCGTGCGTGGTCGACTGCCTCGACGTATTGCCCGGCGTCGAACCGACGACGGAACTCTGCATAAGCGTCGGTGACGCTCGCGGCGGAGGCTGGGCCGGCCGCGGGCGGTGCAGGTTGCACAAGTCCCGGGCCGGAGGGCGCCACGGCTGCAGGCTGCGCGTTGGCATGCGGCGACCACTGCAGCGCCAGCAGCGGCGCGACGACAATCGCGGCGAGCCGGCGAGCAGCGGGCCGTGCGCTGGCAGCAGGCGTCGTGAACGAGGTGTACAGATTCACGGGGCCAGACTGACACGCGACCGGCGCGCGATGCAATCGGTCAGCGGCGCTGGAAGAGATAGTGGGACACGAGCCATTCCTCGCCCCGGGCGTAGCCCCACAGCTCGGCGCACGACATGAAGAACACGCGCCAGTAGACCCACCATTTACGGGCTTCGGCGGCCCCATAGGTAGCCGCGAACAACGGCATCAGTTCCGCCCGCGCCCCGTCCATGTTCGCGAGCCAGGCTTCGGCCGTCCGCTGGTAGTGCGCTCCAGGCACGTGCCAATGCTCGCGCAGGCGCAGGTCGGACTGGAAGTAGAGCAGCAGGTCGTCGCTCGGCATGATCCCGCCGGTGAAGAAGTGCCGCGACATCCAGTCGCCGGTTGCGTTGCCGTCGCCGCGCACTTCGAAGGGATAGGCGAATTCACGGTGCGTGAAGATGTGGACGAACAGCGTCGCGTCTGCGCGCATCCAGCTCGAGATGCGACGCAGCAGCGTCTCGTAGTTGCGCATGTGCTCGAACATCTCGACCGACACGACGCGATCGAACCGCCGGTCGGATGGAAAGTCGAGCACGTTCGCGTCGCAGGTGATCACTTCGACGTTGCGCAAGCCGCGCTCGGCGGCGCGCGCGTCGATGAAGAGCTTCTGGGTGCGCGAATTGGAGACGGCGGTGATGCGGGCATTGGGGAAATGCGCCGCCATCCACAGCGTGAGCGAGCCCCAGCCGCAGCCCAGCTCGAGGATGTCCTCGCCGTCACGCAGCTGGGCCCGCTCGCACGTGAGCGCGAGCATCGTGGCTTCAGCGTCGTCCAGGCTCGTGACGCCGGGACCGTAGTAGCACGACGAATACTTGAGGTGCTTGCCGAGCACGCGCTCGAAAAAGGCGCTGGGCACTTCGTAATGCTGCTCGTTCGCCTCGCGGGTCGCGATCGCCACGGGGCTCGCCCGCAACTCTGCGACGAACCGCATCAGGTGCGCCTGCTGCGCCTCGGTGTCGGCCTTGCGTTCCTCACGCAGCCGCTCGGCCAGCAGCCGGCGGATGCCGAAGCGGATCAGGAAATCGGGCAGCCAGTCCCGCTCGAGCAGGTTGAGGGCGAGTGAAGGCATGGCTCTCCCGGAAGGTGCGTTTCAGCGCGCGCCGGCTGGCGTGCGCAGCAGGATACGCTCGAGCGGCTGGTCGGCGGGCAGCCGCGCGAGTTGCAGCAGCACGTACGTGGCCATGGCGAAATTGCCGAGCAGCATGATCCCGATGAACCAGCCTGCCCGGCTGGCGGCGCCGCGCTCCTTGTAGAACACCCAGGCGTAGAAAGTGAGGAAGCCGCAGTACGCATCCGCGAGCGTGGCGATGGTCCACCAGCGGTCGGGCTCGTTGACGAGGCCGCCCCAGGCAAGGACGGATTGTTGCAGGCTGGCCTGCACGGTGACGACGAGCATCACGAGCAGGATCGAGCCGAACAGGAGCTTGAGCGCAGTGCGACCGGTCATGGTGGCCGCTTCGGTCCGGGGCCAGTGGCGGATTCGAATCCTGCCGCAGAGCCGTCAGCCCGGTTCGTACAGCGCGAAGCTGCCGTAACCCACCACGCGCTGGTTGTCCCCGGCCGTGTCCCCGGAGGTGCGACGATCCAGCAGCTCGACCGCGAGCCCGCGACGCCGCGCGACCTCCATCAGCCCGTTGATGCTGTCGGCCCCGCAGGCCTGCGTTGCGGACAGGTCGCTGCGGCGTTCGAGGATCCGCTGCGCCGTCTGCTGGTCGAGCGCCTGCGCCTCGATGTGCGTGTGATGATGGCTCAGGTCGGAGCTGATCACGACCAGTGTCTCCGGCCCGCCCCAGACCGCCTCGAGCGCGCGCGCCACCTGCTCCGGTGGCGCCAGGCCCACGGCGATCGGCAGCAGGTCGAATTCACCGAGCAGCGACTGCAGGAAAGGCACCTGCACTTCGAGCGAATGCTCGAGCGCGTGGGGTGCGTCGGCGATGCCGGCGAGCCCGAGTTCCCGCAGGCGCTGGCGACCCGCGCCGTTGATCCGAACGTCGCCCGCAGGAGTGGAGAAAAAGTCGCACGAGGGCAGCGCGAGGCCGTGCGTCTTCACGCGATGACTGGGGCCGAGCAGCACGACGTGACGGATGGCCGCCGCCAGCGGGCCTGACAACGTGCGGAACGCAGACGCCGCCACGGCGCCCGAGTACGCATAGCCCGCGTGGGGCACGAGCAGGGCCTTCGGCAGCCGCGACGCGGTCTGCCCGGGCGCACCGAGCAACTCCCGCACTGCCGCGCGCAGCCCATCCGCTTCCCGGGGGTAGTACAGCCCCGCTGCGGAAGCCGCGCGCACGCCACCGTGTGGGTGAGTCGAGGCCAGCATGATTTCCCCTGCGCGATTCGCGCCGGACGACTATCACGCCGCGGTCCGGCCGGCACCAATCGTACGAATACGCATCATGCCGGGGACCAATTCCTACAGCACCGCTGTACAAGTGCGAACGCGCGTCGGGTCTTGCTTAACGCCGTCGCGTTTGGCGCGACTTGGGTCGTGCGGAGGCGGGGACGTTCGCGTGCAGTTCGGCCAGCCAGGCCGTGGCGGGTGAATCGCTGGGCGCGCGCCAGTCACCGCGTGGCGACAAGGATCCGCCCGAGCCGACCTTGGGTCCATTGGGCATCGCCGAGCGCTTGAACTGGCTGCCCTGGAAGAAGCGACGCAGGAACACCTCGAGCCAGGCCGTGATCGTCGGCAGGTCATACGAGCGGCGGTCTGCAGGCGGCACGGTATCGGGCCACGCGCCGGTCGTGGCATCGCCCCATGCGCAATGCGCGAGATAGGCGACCTTGCTTGGGCGATAGCCGAAGCGGCTGATGTAGTAGAGATGAAAATCCTGCAATTCGTACGGGCCGACCACGGCTTCCGACGATTGCTCAGGCTTGTCGCCCGCGCCCGGAACCAGCTCTGGCGAAATCGGGGTCGCCGCGATGCGCGTGAGCACGTCGACTGTCGCCGGGTCGAAGTTACGGGCCCCGATCAGCCAGCGGATCAGGTGGCGGATCAGCGTCTTCGGCACCGAGGCGTTCACGTTGTAGTGCGACATGTGGTCGCCCACGCCGTAGGTCGTGAACCCGAGGGCGAGTTCCGAAAGGTCGCCGGTGCCGAGCACCAGCGCGTTGTGGTGGTTGGCGAGCCGGAACAGGTGTGACGTGCGCTCGCCGGCCTGCACGTTCTCGTACGTGATGTCGTAAACCGGCTCACCGCGCGCGGCCGGATGGCCGATGTGCTGCAGCATCAGCTCGGCCGAGGGGCGAATGTCGATCTCCGCCGCCGTGATGCCGAGTGCGCGCATCAGCGCGTGCGCATTCTCGAACGTCTCGCGACTGGTGCCGAAGCCCGGCAGCGTATACCCCAGGATGTTGGTGCGCGGCAGGCCGAGACGATCGAACGCGCGCACGGCGACGAGCGCGGTCTGCGTCGAATCGAGCCCGCCGGAGATGCCGATGACCACCTTCTTGATGCCGGTCGCGGCGAGCCGTTTGCGCAGCGCCTCGACCTGGATGTCATAGACCTCGGCGCAGCGCTCGTCGCGCCGCGCCGGGTCTGCGGGCACGTACGGGAACCGTTCGATGCGGCGGTCGAGCCGCACGCGGTCGCCCGGCACGTCGAGCTCGATCTCGACGCGCAGGTAGCCTTCGAGCTGCGCCTTGTGCGCCTGCACGCAGTCGCCGAACGTCGTCCAGCGCATGCGCTCCTGGCGCAGATGGTCGAGATCGAGGTCGGCGGTGATGTAGCCGCCCCGCAGCGGAAAGCGCTGCGACTCGGCGAGGCGGCTGCCGTTCTCGTAGATGAGGGCGTGGCCATCCCAGGCCAGGTCGGTCGTCGATTCGCCGGGACCGGCAGCGGAATACAGGTACCCGGCGACGCATTTCGCCGACTGCGACGCGCAGAGCAGGCGGCGATACTCGGCCTTGCCCACCGTCACGTCGCTCGCGGACAGGTTGGCGATCACCGTTGCGCCGGCGAGCGCCGCGTACGTGCTCGGCGGCAACGGCGCCCAGACGTCCTCGCACACTTCGAGTCCGAGCACGAAGCCCGGGACGTTCTTCGCCTCGAACAGCAGCCGGGTGCCGAAGGGCACTGTCTGGCCCAGCAGGCGGATCGCTGTCGAGAGGGCCTGCGAGGCGGGCGCGAACTGGCGCTTTTCGTAGAACTCGCGGTAATTGGGCAGGTACGACTTGGGCACGGCCCCCAGCAGTTGTCCCCGGCGCAGCAGTACCGCGCAATTGAACAGGCGGTCGTCCACGCGCAGCGGCACGCCGACCGCGAAGGTGATCCCGATCTCGCGACTCGCCTCGACCAGGGTTCCCAGCGCCGCCAGGGAGGCGTCGAGCAGGGCGTCCTGCTGGAACAGGTCGTCGTTGGAGTACGCCGACACCCCCAGCTCCGGGAATACGACCAGAACCGCCTGGTTCATGGCTGCTTCGCGACCGATCCTCACCATTTCGACGACGTTCGACGCCGGTGAGGCTACTTCGACACACGGCGTGGCGACCGCGACACGCACGAATCCGTGCTTGTAGATGGAATCGAAGGGCAGCTCGGACAGGTGCGGGATGCGCGGGCGACGGGTTTCCAGGGTCGGGGGCATCGGTGGGTCTCGGCCAGTCAGGACGAAAGTGTCGGCCTACCCGTCGATACGGGCAAGTGCGTTTCCGTGACCTGGGTCACGCCGGAGCGTGCGGCAGGATGGCTAGCCTTGCTTTCAGATTGCAAGGAACCGACTTGGCTACCACATTCATCAGCCGTGCCCGGGGCATGTTTTCATGGCTGGCAGCGAGCCCAAGGCGGCTGCGCCGCCCAAGCCGGCCATGAAGCCGCTGCAGAAGTTCCACGCCGTGTCCGTGGAGCCGGGCCGCAATTGCTGTCACAGCGCCCGTGTCCTGAAGGGCCAGCGCTTCCTCTCGCGCGAGGCGCCGTCCCTGCCGCTCAAGAACTGCATGAACGACGACTGCACGTGCTTCTACACGCATCACGAGGACCGCCGTGAGGCACCTCGTCGTGCCCGCGACATGGGCGTCGCGATCGACGGCTGGCTCGAAGTGGATCGCCGCGGCGGTGCCGTCCGCGGTCGCCGCAAGATCGACAAACCGAGCAGCTGAGTCCCTTGGCGGCGGCTCAACCGCCGTGTTGCGCGACTGCCCGGTCGCCCACGAACGGATTCGTCCGCCGCTCGTCCCCGAACGTCGACATGGGCCCGTGCCCCGGCACGAAGCGCACGTCATCGCCGAGTGGAAACAGGCGCTCGCGAATCGACCGGATCAGCGTGGCGTGGTCGCCACCCGGGAAATCGGTGCGGCCGATCGAACCCGCGAACAGCACGTCGCCCACGAACGCGATCTGGTCCGCCGCCGAATGGAACACGACGTGGCCCGGCGTGTGACCGGGGCAATGCTGCACGTCGAGCCTCACGTCCCCGACAGTGACGGAATCGCCCTGCGCCAGCCATTGGTCGGGCACGAAGCTCTCGACCTGGCCGAAGCCGAACATGCGGCCCTGTTCGGCGATGCCGTCGATCCAGAACTGGTCGCCGGGATGCGGCCCGATGATGGGCACCTGCAGCTCGCGCGCCAGTTCGGCCGTGCCGCCGGCATGGTCGATGTGGGCGTGCGTCAGCAGGATCTTGGTGACCTTCACCCCTTGGCGCGCCACTTCGCCCCGCACCTTGTCGAGATCGCCGCCGGGGTCGATCACCGCGGCTTCGCGCGTGCGCGGGCACCAGACCAGCGAGCAGTTCTGCGCGAACGGCGTGACGGGAATGATGACCGCCTGCATGTCAGCGCGGCTTCGCGTCCGCAGCGGCCGAGTTCGCGTCGTTGCGCACCCCGCCCATCAGCGCGATCCGCATCCCTTCCTCGACCGAGAGGGCGGTGGTCTCGACCAGTTCGCGTGGCATGAAGATCGTGTACCCGCCGACCATGTAGCTCATCGGCAGGTAGACGGCGACCATGTCGTCGCCGGCGGGCGTCGAACGGCGCAGCATCGAGTCGGACTCGGCGGTGACGAAACCGATGATCTTGCCCGGCCCGAACTGCACCAGTACGACCCGGCGCAGGTCGCTCGCCTGGCCCGACGACGGGAAAAACCGCGTGAAATCGCGGATCGCCAGGTAAATGGTCTTGACTACCGGGATGCGGGCGAACAGCTGGTCGGAGATGCGCAGCGCGCGGTTGACGAAGTACGCGTTGACGGCCAGGCCCACGAAATACAGCGTCACCAGGCCCACCAGCAAGCCGAGGCCGGGCCAGTAGGCGGGCTCCGGGATCACCAGCTTGATGACACGCGAGAACAGCCGCTCGGCCGAGACCGCGAGCCAGTACACGACATAGACGGTGAGGCCGATCGGCAGGATTGCGACCAGGCCTTTCAAAACGGTGTTCCAGATCTTGCGCAAGGCGGTTCCTGCAGTGGACGGGCGAGGAGTATGCAGAGCGCCGCCGCGGGCCGCCACCGCATCGCTTATGATTCGCGCTGCCTACTGACGTCGAGCCCGATGCCGCCGATCCACGCCCGCTTCCTGCCGCTCCTGTTGCTCGCTTGCGCGCTGGTGCACGCGCCCGGCACGGCGACCGCGCGCGACCGCGACTACCTGCCTCCCGAGGTCGAACAGGCCCTGCGCAAGCGCAAGGTGCCGACCACGAGCCTCAGCGTGTTCGTGCGCGAGGTGGGGCGCGACGAACCGCTCGTCAGCCTCAACTCGAATGTGCCGCGCAATCCGGCGTCGGTGATGAAGGTCGTCACGACCTATGCCGCGCTCGAGCAGCTCGGGCCGGCCTACACGTGGCGCACGCGCGCCTACGCGACGGGCCCCATCCGCGACCAGGTGCTCGAGGGCAACCTCGTCCTCGTGGGCGGCGGCGATCCTTTCATGTCGCACGAGCGCTGGTGGGCATTCGTCGCCGGCCTGCGGCAGGCCGGCGTGAGCCGCATCGCGGGCGACGTGATCATCGACAACAGTTTCTTTGCGAGCCAGGGCGATGACCGGGGCGCCTTCGACGATCGTCCGTACCGCACTTACAACGTGCTGCCGGACGCACTGCTGGTCAATTTCCAGACCGTCACGATCAACGCCGTGCCGGATCCGGCGACGGGTTCGGTGCGGGTCAGCGCCAATCCGTGGCCGGCCAATCTCACGATCGACAACGAGATCCGTCTCGACGCCGGCGCGTGCAAGCGCGGTGCGGGCGGCATCGTCGTCGCGATGCCCGAAGGCCCGACCGGCAACAGGATCGCGTTGTCGGGCCGCTATGCCGCGGGTTGCGGCCAGTTCTCGGTGCCGCGCGCGATCATGAAGGCGCCCGAGTTCGCCTATGGGCTGTTCCGCACGTACTGGCAGCAGGCGGGCGGCACGATCGGGGGCAACATGCGGCAGGGCATCGTGCCGGGCGACGCCAGGCTGCTCTACACGCACGAATCGCTGACGCTCGCCGAGGTGATCCGGCTGGTCAACAAGTATTCGAGCAACTCGATGGCGCGTGCGCTGTTCCTCACGCTCGGCGCCGAGCGCGTGCCGGGCCGGCCGGCCACGACGCAGGCCGGGCGCGACGCGATCGTCGCCTTCCTGGCCCAGCGCAACATCGACACGTCGCAGCTCGTCCTCGAGAACGGGTCCGGACTCTCGCGCAACGAACGCATCAGTGCGCGCAGCATGGCGGACGTGCTGCTCGCCGCGTACCGCAGCCAGTACATGCCGGAATTCGCGGCCTCGCTGCCGCTCTCTGCCACCGATGGCACGCTCAAGCGGCGTTTCCGCTCGCCCGAAATGCAGGGGCGGTTGCGCATGAAGACCGGTACGCTCGAGGACGTCTCGGCGCTGGCCGGCTTCGTCAACGCGGCGAGCGGCCGCACGTTCGTCACGGTCGTCGTGCTGAACCATCCGGCCGCGGCGCAGGGCGCCGGCGAAGCGGTCCAGACCGCACTGGTAGAGTGGGTCTTCGGCCAGTAGGAGCAATCCACATGAGCTATGACAGCAACAACATCTTTGCCCGCATCCTGCGCGGCGAGATACCTGCCCACAAAGTCTTCGAGGACGAGCACACGCTCGCCTTCATGGACGTGATGCCCCAGGTCGACGGGCACACGCTGGTCATCCCGAAAGCCGCGGCCGAGAACATCCACGACGTGCCTCAGGCCGCGCTCGCAGCGACGATCCTGGCGACGCAACGCGTTGCCGGAGCCGTGCAGCGAGCGTTCGCCGCCCCCGGCATTCTCATCGCGCAACTCAACGGCAGTGCCGCCGGACAATCCGTGTTCCACCTCCATTTCCACGTGCTGCCGCGCCATGACGGCTTCGACCTGCGATTCCACGCGCGGTCGATGGCCGACCACGCGCTGCTGGCGGAGCATGCTGCGCGGGTACGGGCCGCGCTCGAAGAATCGTGAGAGGAGCCTGACGATGAGCAAGCAGCTGTATGAAGTTCCGGCGGCGTTCGCGGCTGCCGCGCGCTATCGCAAGGACGACTACGAGCGCGCCTACGCCGAATCGATCAGCGACCCGGAGGAATTCTGGGGCCGGATGGGCCGGCGCATCGACTGGGTGCGGCCGTACACGCGCGTCAAGGACGTCAGCTTCGACGCCAGGGACTTTCGCATCCGCTGGTACGAGGGCGGCCAGCTGAACGTCGCCTACAACTGCCTGGACCGGCATCTCGCGACGCGCGGCGACAAGACAGCCTTCATCTGGGAGGGCGACGACCCGGCCGTGTCGCAGCACGTGACGTACCGCGAGCTGTACCACCGTGTCTGCAAGCTGGCGAATGCGCTGAAGAGCCTGGGGGTGCAGAAGGGGGACCGCGTCACCATCTACCTGCCGATGATTCCCGAGGCTGCCGTCGCGATGCTCGCGTGCGCGCGCATCGGCGCGATTCACTCGGTCGTATTCGGCGGTTTCTCGCCCGATTCGCTGGCCGGGCGCATCGCCGACTGCGCGTCGACCGTCGTCATTACCGCGGACGAAGGCCTGCGCGGCGGCAAGAAGGTGCCGCTCAAGGCCAACGTCGACCAGGCGCTGACGGCGCCGGGGACCGAAACCGTCAAGCACGTGCTGGTGGTGCAGCGCACGGGCACGAGCGTCGCCATGTACGCCCGCGACCGCTGGTACGACGAAGTCGTGTCGGCCCAGAGCGACGAATGCGAGCCCGTCGCCGTCGCAGCCGAAGACCCGTTATTCATCCTCTACACCTCGGGATCGACGGGCAAGCCGAAAGGCGTGCTCCACACCAGTGGTGGCTACCTCGTCTTTGCCTCGCTCACGCACGAGGCCGTGTTCGACCTGCGCGAAGACGACGTCTACTGGTGCACGGCAGACGTCGGCTGGGTCACCGGCCACAGCTATACGGTGTACGGCCCGCTGGCGAACGGCGCGACCTCGGTGATGTTCGAAGGCGTGCCGAGCTATCCGGGACCGGACCGCTTCTGGCAGGTGTGCGACAAGCACCGTGTCACGATCTTCTACACCGCACCCACCGCATTGCGCGCACTGATGCGCGAGGGCGACGAACCGGTCAAGAAGCACTCACGGTCGACGCTGCGACTGCTCGGCTCCGTCGGCGAGCCGATCAACCCCGAAGCATGGGAGTGGTATCACCGGGTGGTGGGCGACGGCCGTTGTCCGATCGTCGACACCTGGTGGCAGACCGAGACCGGCGGCATCCTCATCAGTCCGTTGCCTGGTGCGATCGACCAGAAGCCCGGCTCCGCCACGCGGCCGTTCTTTGGCGTGCAGCCCGGTCTCGTCGACAACGACGGTGCGGTGCTCGAGGGCGCCAACGAAGGCAACCTGGTCCTCAACGACAGCTGGCCGGGCCAGATGCGGACCGTGTACGGCGATCACCAGCGCTTCATCGACACCTACTTCCGCACCTTTCCGGGCCGGTACTTCACCGGCGACGGCGCCAGGCGTGATGCCGACGGCTACTACTGGATCACAGGCCGCGTCGACGACGTGCTGAACGTGGCCGGTCATCGGCTCGGCACCGCGGAGATCGAAAGCGCGCTGGTCGCGCACGCCAAGGTGGCGGAGGCCGCCGTGGTCGGCTGTCCGCACGACATCAAGGGGCAGGGCATCTACGCCTACGTCACGCTCGTGCACGACGCCGAGCCGACGGAAGAGCTGCGCAAAGAGTTGCGCGAGTGGGTGCGGCGCGAGATCGGCCCGATTGCGACGCCCGATCACATCCAGTGGGCGCCCGGGTTGCCGAAGACACGCTCAGGCAAGATCATGCGGCGTATCCTGCGCAAGATCGCCGCAAACGAGCACGAGGCGCTCGGCGACATCTCGACGCTCGCGGATCCCAGCGTGGTCGCGCAGCTGGTCGACAATCGGATGTTGCGCTCCTAACGCGCATCGGTTCGCGAAGCGTTGAAGTCAGTCTACGCGGCGGCCTGGTCAGTCCCCTGCAGTCACGGGGGACACGCCGTAAATACATCCCTGTAGGCTCGCGCGCGCCGTCCATGGCGCGCGACGGTCCCCCGAGACTGCAGGGGACCGCCCACGCCGCCGCGAGACTGGCTCCAGTGCAGTTCGCGGCGATGCGCGGTTGGCTCGCACCTCCGTTTGCTTCGCCTGTTCGCGGCCCATAGCCACGGCTGTCCAGTCGATTCGCTGCGCAGGGGCGATTCCAGTCTGCGTCGAGTCTCAGATGCGTCGACGCTCCATGATGCGACAGCGTGACCGGCTTCCTGCCCGCAGGGCGGACCGTCCCGCGCCATGGACGGCGCGGGCGAGCCTACAGGGACGTATTCACGGCGTGTCCGCGCTGCGGGCAGGAAGCCGGTCGCGCTGTCGCGAGCACGCCTCCGCTCGCGAGAGCGGTGTCGATCCAGAGCGCATGCGAGAGGTCAGCCGATCAAGTAGGCGAACAGGAAGATCCCGAGCATTGCGAACACCAGCGCCAGCTTGGCGAGCGTGCCGAACAGCAGCCCCATCCAGGTCGCGAGCCCCGCGTGCGTCGCCTTGCGCCATTCGCCGTGCGACATCATCTCGCCAGCCACCGCGCCGACGAATGGCCCGAGGATCAGTCCGGGAATGCCGAGAAACAGGCCGCCGAGCGCGCCGAGCGCAGCGCCCACGATCGCCAGCTTCGATGCGCCGACGCGCTTGGCACCCAGGGCAGTCGCCGCGAAGTCGATCACGAACGACGCGACCGTCAGCAGGCCGAGGAAGGACAGCGTGATCCAGCCGACCCGCTGAAAATCGTCGGCCCACGCGGCCACCAGCAGTCCGCCGAACACCAGCGGCACTCCCGGCAACGCGGGCAACACGGCACCCGCCAGGCCGCCGAGCACCATGACGGTCGCGAGCACCCACATCCAGACGTTGTTTCCTTCCATGCGCCAATCATGCACATTGCCGGCGCATTAGTCACAGGAGCCGCACCGGCTTGAGCTTTCAGCTGCCCGACACCCCGATCCTTGCCGCTCTGCCTGAACTGCGGGCGGCACTGCGGGCGCATCCGGGCGCGGTGCTCGAGGCGCCGCCGGGCGCGGGCAAGAGCACGGTCGTGCCGCTCGCCCTGCTCGATGAACCGTGGCTCGCGCCGGGCAAGCGCATCGTCATGCTGCAGCCGCGCCGCATTGCGGCTCGCGCGGTCGCGCGCCGGCTGGCCCAACTCGCAGGCACCGAGCCCGGCCAGCTCGTAGGCTACCGCACGCGACTCGAATCGCGCGTGACGGCAGCAACGCGGATCGAGGTGGTCACCGAGGGCATCCTCGCACGGCGGCTGCAAAGCGACCCCGCGCTCGAAGACGTGGGCTGCGTGATCTTCGACGAGTTCCACGAGCGCAACCTGCAGTCGGACCTCGGCCTGGCCCTGGCGCTGGATGCGCAACGTCACCTGCGCGACGACCTGCGCTTGCTGGTGATGTCGGCGACGCTCGATGGTGCGTCGGTGGCGCGACTGCTTGGCAATGAGGCGACGCACGTGCGCTCGGCGGGCCGCGCGTTCGACGTCGTCACGCACTATGCGGCGCCCGTTCCGGCAACCGTCAACCGCTGGCCCGAACCCATCGAACAACGCGCCGCCCGCGTGGTCTTGCGCGCGCTCGCGACGGATGCGGGCGACGTGCTCGTGTTCCTGCCGGGGGCGGCAGAGATCCGGCGCTGTTGCGAGGCCATTGCTGCCGGCACCGACACGGCGTCGCTGCTGGTGCTGCCGCTTTACGGCGAACTCGACGCCGCGGCGCAGGATGCAGCGCTGCGCCCCGCGCCGGACGGCCGGCGCAAGGTCGTGGTCGCCACGAATCTGGCCGAGACGAGTCTCACGATCGAAGGCGTCAGGATCGTGGTCGATGCGGGACTCGAGCGTCGCCAGCGCTTCGACCCGAACACCGGCATGAGCCGGCTCGAGACGGTCGCGATTTCGCGCGCTTCGGCCGACCAGCGTCGCGGACGCGCGGGCCGCACGGCGCCGGGGACCTGCTATCGCCTGTGGTCGGAATCAGCGCACGCCGCCCTCGCCGCGCAATCCGTTCCTGAAATCCTCGAGGCGGACCTCGCGCCGCTCGCGCTCGAGCTCGCCTGCTGGGGTGTACAGGATCCGGCTGCGCTCGCCTGGCTCGACGCGCCCCCGGCCGCCACCCTTGCACAGGCGCGCGACCTGCTGCAGCGCCTCGAAGCCGTGGACGGGCGCGGGCAGGTGACGGAGCTCGGTCGCCGCATGGCCGGCATCGGCGCTCATCCCCGGCTGGCACACATGATCGAACGTGGCGTGGCCCTCGGTCTCGGCGAGCTGGCGTGCGACCTTGCAGGTCTGCTCAGCGAGCGCGATCCGTTGCGGTCCCAGGGAACGCAGCGTGACCCCGACGTGCGGCATCGGGTGGACGTGCTGCATGGCGCAGCACCGCCGCCGGGGCTGTCGCTCGACCGGCGCGCGCTGCCGCTGATCCAGCGTTCCCGCGACCTGTATGCGCGCCGTCTCCCGCGTGACGGGCGCGCCGCGCGGCCGCAACTCGAGCGTGACCAGGCCGTCGGCGTGCTGTTGGCATTTGCGTATCCCGATCGCATCGGTCGCGCCCGCGACGGGGAAAGCGGACGTTACCTGCTGAGCCAGGGCCGCGGCGCGTCGCTGCCGGGTCCGTCGGCGCTTGCGCGCAGCGAGTTCATCGTGGCTGCGGAGATCGACGGCGGCGAGCGCGAAGCGAAGCTGTATCTTGCCGCGCCGCTCGAGCGCGACTTGCTCGAGCGGTATTTTCCGTCCCTGATTACGGCGAGCGACGAGGTGAACTGGGATTCACGCGTCGGGGCCGTCGTTGCGCGGCACGTGCGCAGGCTTGGCGCGCTGACGCTCGACGAGCGACCGCTGCGCAGTGCCAGCGCCGACGCGGCCACGCGCGCGGCGATGCTTGCGGGCATACGCGAACTCGGGCTGGCGGCGCTGCCCTGGAGCAAGGAGCTGCAGCAATGGCGCGCGCGGGTGACCCTGCTGCGCGACAACGCACCGACCCCGGCGCATGCGGAAGAATGGCCCGACGTGTCTGATACCGCGCTGCTTGCAACACTGGAGGAGTGGCTGGCGCCGTGGCTCGATGGCGTGACGCGACGCGACCATCTCGCGCGAGTCGACTTGCGGGGCGCGCTGCACGGGCTGCTCGACTGGAATCACCAGCGGCAGCTCGACGACCTCGTGCCGACGCACCTCACCGTTCCCAGCGGCTCACGCATCGCAGTCGATTATTCGGGTGCCGCGCCTGCGCTCGCGGTGCGGCTGCAGGAGGTCTTCGGCTGGATGGAGTCGCCACGGCTCGCCGGTGGTCGGGTCCCTGTCACGCTCGAACTGCTGTCGCCCGCGCGACGACCCGTGCAGGTCACGCGCGACCTGGCGAGCTTCTGGGCCAGGGGTTACATCGAGGTCAAGAAGGAACTGAAGGGACGCTACCCCAAGCACTACTGGCCGGACGACCCTTATGCCGCGACGCCCACGCGCAAAGTGCGTCCACCCGGAGATTGAATGCAGCCATTGCGACAATCTGCCGCCGTCCATGACGTCGCGACGCCCTTCCGTGTCCGCGCAACCACGGCTGCACGGCGCGCCTGCACGCTGCTGGCACTGGCCGTCCTGGCCACGGGCTGCGCACCATTCAGGCCTGGGCTGCCTGCTGAACCCGCTGGTCGTGAGGCTGCGGTCAGTGCGCAGCAGGGACTCGGCGCCGTGATCGCGCAGCAGGCGCTGGCGCAGGTCGGTACGCCGTATCGATATGGCGGCGCAGACCCGCAGCGCGGCTTTGATTGCAGCGGCCTGGTGACCTACGTGCACGCGCGTGAAGGTGTCAGTGTGCCGCGCACGGCTGCCTCCCAGTTCGCCGCCGCACGCAAGGTTGCGGTCGCAGACCTGCGGGCCGGTGATCTCGTGTTCTATCGGCTCGTGCCGGGCAGCCGCGAGGTGACGCACGTGGGAATCTATACGGGCCAGGGACGTTTCGTGCACGCGCCGCAATCCGGCAAGCTCGTGGGTGCTGCCAGTCTCGACGATGCTTACTACCGCGAACGTTTTGCCGGCGCGGGCCGGCTCTATCCCGACCTGGCGGGCGAGGGGCCGCGACTCGGGACTTCGCCGCGTTGAACCTCAGCCGCTGAGCGCGTAGGCCGCGCGGCACTCGGCCTCGCGACCCCTGACCACGCGCTTGCCGGCAAGGGCGCCGTGCGTTTCGGTGACCACGGTGTGCTGGCCTTCCGAGTTCTGGGAGTCGTAATGGAAGATGCGCACCCAGTCACGGGTTCGCTTCAGCTGGTGCGCCTGCGCAGTGTTGGAGAACAGCGCCGTGAACTGCCAGCCCTCGCGCTCCGCATGCAGCACAGGCAACCACGCCTCGTGCGTGGGATTGAATCGATCCGGCGCGATGGTCGGCAGCGTTCCGGCCATCGCCTGTTCGCGATACTGCCGGTCGATCGCGAGCAGCACACCGACGGCGGGCTGCGGGCCCGCATTGCGCACGTAGGCCGTGCCAGTATCGCGGCCGCGCACGAGCATCGCGTGCAGATTCGCCCGGATCGCTGCGGCTCGCCGCGGCCCCACGCCCGGGACGTTCTCGAGCCTGCCGTCGTGCGCCGCCAGTTCGAGGCCCTCGAGCGTGTCCAGGTGCAGTTCTTCGTGGATGCGTTCGGCGAGACGGTGACCAAGGCCGGGCACCACCGTGAAAAGCGCGACCGGATCGCACGTGCCGCGCAAGCGCTCGAGCAGCGCCCAGTGCCCGGTGCGGACCATCTCGACGATCGCGGTGGCGATGCCGCGTCCTACGTGCGGAAGGCGGTCGAGCCCTTCGACCCCTTCACGATCGACGAGCGCGGCGATCTCCAAGGGAGGGAGCCGGCCTACAGTTTCTGCGGCCTTGCGGTAGGCAGTGGCCCGGTAGGGATTCGCGCCCTGGGCCTGCAGCAGATCCGCCGCTTCGCGCAGGCGGTCGGCGAAGTCGAAAACGTGCGCGTCGGATGGCTGCGCGCTTGCACCCAGCGCTCCGCCCGCGGCCTCGCATTTGGTGGCTCGCTCCATCTCCCGTTCGTCGCGCCCATTGGGCGAGCTGTATATCGGGTGCCATGCTCGCGCCGAACATGACACTGCACCATTCGGGTTTTACGAGGCTCGAACGAAACCGACTATGATTCGTTGGAACGATTCTCAGAATGCAGGGAGTAACAACTTGGGTGCTCTGTTCCGTTGGCTCGGTCGTGCCGCAGCCTCGTTGCTGTCGGCCCTGCTGCTGGTAGGCATCGGGTTTTACCTGCATTTCCTGTGGTCCGGCCCGCCGCTCGAACCCTGGCACAAGGTGCGCCTCACCAGCGAGTTCACGGCCGACGACTACGAACAAGGCCGGATCGTCACGCTCGAGCAATACCGCGCGCGCGAGCAGCAGCTGCTGGAACAAGTCCGGACCGAGATCGCGCTGCCACCGGCGGGCGAGAACGAGCTGGCCATCAACCGTTACATCCGCGGCAGTCTCGGTGACCCCGGTGTCTGGGATTTCAACTGGAACCAGACGTACGTGCTGCAGCCCGCGGGCGAGCCGATCGGCGGCGTGCTGCTGCTGCACGGCTTGACCGATTCACCCTACAGCCTGCGCAGCATCGGCCAGGCACTCGCCGGTCGCGGCTATCACGTGGTGGGTCTGCGCCTGCCTGGTCACGGCACGGCGCCTGCAGGACTGCTCACCTTCGAAGTGGAAGACCTGGCTGCCGCCACCAAGCTCGCCATGAAGGACCTGCGCGCGACGCTCGGGCCCGCGCGACCCATCCACATGGTCGGCTACTCGAACGGCGCGGCGCTCGCCGTCAACTACACGCTCGACGCGCGCGCCGATCCGGAGCTGCCGCGCCCTGCGGGCCTCGTCCTGATCTCGCCCGCGATCGGCATCACGCGACTGGCGGCGATCGGGCGGATCCGCACCGGGCTCTCCGATCTGCAGGGCTTCGGCCGTGCCGCGTGGCAGCTGGTCGAGCCCGAAATCGATCCCTACAAGTACCAGTCGTTCAGTTTTCATGCATCGGGCCAGACGCAGCGACTGACCAGCGGCCTGAGCCGGCGCATCGCTGCGCTCGCGGCGCCGGGACCCGTACCCGACATGCCGCCGATCCTGGCTTTCATCTCGACCGTGGACTCGACGGTGCAGGCCCCGGCGGTCATCGACTCGCTGCTCGGCCGCCTCACGCCGGAGGGCCACGAACTGGTCGTGTTCGACGTCAACCGGCTGGCGGTGGTGCAACCGTTGCTGGTGAACGATCCGGCCCCGCTCACGCGAAGACTCCTGTCGCAGACGCAGCGGCCTTTCGCGCTGACGCTGATCACCAACGCCAACGCGCAGACCCTGCAGGTGCAGGAGCGGCGTTCACCAGCTGCCGGCGCCGCGATGACCGAACGCGTGCTCGACCTGGCCTGGCCGCGTCACGTGTTCTCGCTGTCGCACGTAGCGTTGCCGTTTCCGCCCGACGATCCGCTCTACGGCTACGCTGCGGCGGCGACGACTCGTCACGTGCAGCTCGGGCGGCTCGAGATCCGCGGCGAGAACGGCGTACTGAACGTGCCCGGCTGGATGCTCACCCGGCAACGCAGCAACCCGTTCCACGCCTACATGCTCGAGCGCATCGAAGGCTTCGTAGCGACCCCGCCTTAGGCCCCTGCCGCGGGCTCTGGTACGATCGTCGCGTCCTGAGGAATCCGAACATGGCCGAAACACCTGCCGCCGCGCGCCCATCCACGCCGACCACTGCGACCGGCGCGGCCGCCACCGCCCGTTGCCAAGCCGCCGCGACGCAGCTTCCGGTCCTGGTTCTGGGGCAGCATGCTCGGCGCGGTGCTGCTGATCGCGCTCTACACGATGTTCATGCTCTGGTGGAGCTACTCGGACGGCGAGCGCGCCGGCGTGCTGCAGAAATTCTCCAAGCGCGGGTGGATCTGCAAGACGTATGAAGGCGAGGTCGCGCAATACGTCGTGGGCGGCGTGGCGCCGCAGATCTGGAATTTCAGCGTGCGCGATCCCGCCGTGGCGGAGCAGTTGCACAAGGCGGTCGGGCAGCAGGTGCGCATCCATTACCGGGAGCATCGCGGACTGCCCACGAACTGCTTCGGTGAGACGGATTATTTTGCGGATCGCTTCGAGGTCATCTCGGCGCCGCATCCAGTCGCGCCGTCGTCGGGTCTCACCGTGGAGCCCATGGCCGTGCCGCCCGCCGCGACAGCGTCACCGACGCAGCCCTGAAATTCCTCAGTTGGAGGGATGTCTTCCCGCCGCCGCCCGTGCACTGGCCGGCGCCTCGCCGATGGCGAAGTCTTCGAACGAGAGACAGATCGTGCGGCCGTCGACTTGGGTCAGCGCGAACTTGGCCGGAATCGGTCCACCGTGAAAACGCGCGGACAATTCATGCAGGCAGTACGAGCCGTGCGCCACCCCGGCGATGTCGTCGCTCAATTCGAGACGCTGGTTGAACACGTCCGGGCAGGATGCAGCGACACCCGCGTTGACGTCCCAGCGATTGCGCGTGTGCACGATGGGCACAGGGCGTTGCAGGTTGGCGCAGCGCGGGCAATGCGGGTCGCGCCGGATTTCCACGGAGGTGCCCTGGCCCAGCGTCGCGTCCAGCGAGGCCGTGCGGGCCACTGAACCATGCGATCCGGCGGCGATGCGCGCCATGAGCGCGGTCGCGACGGCGCCCGCGGCACTCGTGATGGCAACCTCTGCCGCCAGGGCCGTCGCCGTCTTGCAGGGATTGTCGTCGACCGACATTCGCAGCGAAGCGAGCGGCAGCGAGACGGCAGCCGTCCCGGACGAGCCGCATTCGGCGCAACCGACGTCGTCGCGTGAACCGAAGGGATAGGCGCTGACGCGGGCCAGCGTGTTTTCGGTCGTCACCTCGATCATGTTCACGTTGGCCAGCAGGCACTTCTGGTTCATGCGCCTGGAGGCCGCCCGGCTGTCGATGGTGTTGACCGCGAAATCGTAACCTTGCAGGCGGGCTAAGCGTGAGGGTGTCCCAGAAGTCGCCGTCGTGGACCGTGTAGCGGCTGCGGAGCGGGTCGGCCGCATGGCGATCGAGTTCGTAGACGTCGATGCGACCGATGCCCATGAGACCCAGGTTGCGGATGACCTCGGACGCCGATGCGGCCGGCGCCGACGACGGCGACGACCAGTCCTTGCCAGTGGATGCTGACCAAGCGCGGTGGAGTTGCTCATCCGTGGCCCTGTGGCAAATACGGGTTGACGGGAACCCTTCAGCGAACCTCGTCCACCTTGACCCAAGCTGAGTACTGCGTCAAATCGGATCCAGTGCCCCAGGTGCCCAGACTGCGTCTGGACGTAGTCTCAGCCGCAGAACTGCCACCGATCTGGATCCATTCGCCCAGGCGCCCCGACACAGTGGTCACCACGCTGCCGGTCGTGACGGTGGGCTGACGGCCGTCCGTCACTCTTTGCTGGCGTGGCGAAATCTCGAGTGTTACCCGCTCGCCGTTGACTCGCGGCGTCGCATAAAAGCCGGATTGCACGTCGCGGAAATCCGTCGTTTGTGTCACGACGGGTGGAAAAAGGCCCCCCTGCGTGACGGTGGTGGAAGTGAAGGGGCGGGACTGGCCGACCGCGATAAAGCTCTCGTGTCCCTCCAGCGCGCGCACGCTGGAGACGTTACGCATGCCGTCGCTGGCTGTGCCGCTGCGAATGGCGACGCTGGCGCCGGTGTCGGCCTGCGGTGGCCGATTGACCCCGACCTGGACGTCGCCTGAACCGACGGTGCCGGAGCCGCGGACTGTCGTGCCGCCGCCACGCGCGTTCGTGGCCTGGCCGACGGTGATCAGCAACTGGCGCGGCGCCCGATCGAGCGTGGCGACCACCGCGCGCAGCTGTTCTACCGTGGCCGCATCCGCCCGCACCAGCAACAGGTCGCCCATGCCGCTCAGTGCGGCACCCGGCGGCACGAGCGGCTGCAGGATCGGCAGGATGTCTTCCGCGGCACGGAAGCGCAGCTGGATCGTCTCGAGGGACTGGGCGCTCAGGGCAGGTGCCAGCAGCAATGCCGCCAAAAAGATCCGCGTCAGCACGCGGGCACCACGCGTCGCTGGTCCACGCCGGTACTGCATCAGCTGCGTCATGCCAGGGCCTCCGTGACCGTTCGTACCAGCAGGTCCATGCCCTCCTGCTCGATGTCGTGCCGGCAGACGAACCGCTGGTCGTGCCCCAGCTTGTAGTAGCGAAATGGGCCGCGATCGAGCGCCGCCACCGCTGCTTCCGGCAAACGCGCGAACAACATGTTGACCTCGACTGCGCCGATCAGCTCCACGCCTGGGATCGCGCGCAGCCTGGCCGCCAGCGCCGCGGCGTTGGCGTTGGCCTGTCGCGCGCGGTCGATCCAACGCGTGTCCTCGAGATAGCGCGCGAGCTGCGCCGAAATGAAACGCGCCTTGGATACGACCTGGCCACCGCGTTTCATCAGGTAGGGCAGGCGCGCGGCGACGTCTTCATTGAAAACGAGGATGGCCTCGGCATTCATGGCCCCGTTCTTGGTGGCGCCAAACGAGACGATGTCGACGCCCGCGCGCCACGTCATCGCCGCCGGCGTGCAGCCGAGCGCAGCAATGGCATTGGCGAACCGCGCGCCATCGAGGTGGACCTGCAAGCCGTGTCGATGCGCAACCTCGCACAGTGCCGTGATCTCGGCGACCGAATAGAGCGTGCCGAAGTCCGTAGGCTGCGTGATGTTGAGCGCGAACGGCTGCGCCCGCGTTGGATTGCCGATCCCGGCGAGGGCGAGCTCCGCGTCGAGATGCGCGGCATCGAGCTTGTAGCCTGCGCCGCGCAGAGCCGACGAGTTTCGCGCCCGTGAAGAATTCGGGCGCACCGCACTCGTACACGTTGATGTGCGCTGTCTCGTGGCAATAGATCGCGCCGTACGGATTCGCGAGCCCTGCGAGCGCGACTGCATTGGCGCCCGTGCCGGTCGACACCGGGATCGCACTGAGGCCATCGTGATCGAACACGCGCCGGAACTGCGCCGTCATCGCGCGCGTGAAATCGTCGTCGCCATACGGGGCGGCAGCACCGGTGTTCGCGGCCAGCAAGGCTGCGAACAACTCCGGGGCGACGCCCCCGACGTTATCGCTGCGGAAATCGTAGACTGCTGCGCTCATGGGGCCACGCCACCGGAAAAATCGACGTGCACATCCTACTTGAGACCGACCGGCTGCGGCTGCGCCGCTTCACCGCAGCCGACGTCGACCTCCTCGTCGCCCTCGACGCCGACCCGCAGGTGATGCGTTACATCACGTACGGGAAGCCCACGCCACGCGAGGCGTATGTCGCGACGTACCTGCCGCGGTGGCTCGCGATCTACACGGCGCAGCCTGGGTTCGGCTATTTCGCAGCCGAGCGTCGCGATACCGGCGCCTTCCTCGGCTGGTTCCATCTGCGCGACGATCGCCTCGAGCCCGAGTATGTCGAGCTCGGCTATCGGTTCCGGCAGTCGGCCTGGGGCCAGGGTTACGCCACCGAAGGCGCCCGCGCGCTGCTGCAGCACGGCTTCATCTCATTGGGCCTGGCGCAGGTTTCGGCGCGCACGCTGCGCGACAACCGCGGGTCGCGTCGAGTGATGGAGAAGTGCGGGCTGCGGTTCGCGACCGACTTCGTCTACCCGGAGGACGTCATTGCCGGCCGCAGCGAGGACGAGCGTGCGGCCGTCAAGTACGTCATCACGCGGCGTGAGTGGATTTCGCTGCAGGCGTGAGGAATTTCTCGCAGCTGGCGCGGCCGGCATCCTTCGCGGGCAGCTTGCGACAGATCTCGCCGGTGCGTGCCCGCAACGTCTCGAGCACCTTCGCGGCTTCACCCGACTGACCCCATTCGAGCAGCTTCGAGTCGAGTTGCTCGAGCCGCAAGCGCGTGCGCTGGTAGAAGGCGTCAGGCGCGGATTCGAGCTCTCCCAGCACGGACAGGCCGGCGCGCTCGATACCGCGCGTGTCCTCGGGCGTCATCTCGAGCAGGCCCATCAGGTAGTTGTAACCCCACTGGAAGCGCGTGGCCGGGCCCCTGGCGCCGTCGTACGCACGCGCGAGCCAGGCCACCGCTTCGTCCTTGCGTCCCGCTTTCTCCGCCAGGTCGGCGAGGTCGAGCATGAAATAGTAAGGCGACCGGGATTTCTCCAGTTCCGCCGTGAGCAGCGTGTTGGCTTCGGTGTCGAGACCGGCTTCCCAATACAGGTTCGCCGCAGCGTTGATCGCTGCCTGTCGCGGGTGGCCGGCGGGCGTGGCCGCATCCACCTTTGCGACAGCCTGGCGCGCCTCCTCCAGCAGCGATGCCGGCAGTGGCGCCGCAGGCCCGTCGAGTTTCGCGAGCATCACGCGCGCGCGGACTTGGAGCAACTCCTCGGCGGCGGACAGCGGCGCGCTCTCGCCGCCGAGGCGCGCAAGCGCATCGCCCCAGGCGCGCGTGAGCTGCACGCGTTCGGTCGAACCATCGTCGGACAGCAGCCCGATGATCGCCTGTGGGCGGTACAACAGGTTGTCGACGTTCGCTTGCTGTACGGCCGGTGCAGGCAGCAATGCCAGCACGCGGCGCCGCGCATCCGCGCGCGCGAGGCCATCCAGCGCAGCGTGCCCGGGTGACGATTCGTCAGCTGCGGTGCCCAGGTAATCAAAGAAAAATCGAGCACATTCGCCGGGCAATTCGGCGGGGCACCGGTCTGCCAGTGCGCGGAACGTGGCGAGTTTCTGCTCCGGTGGCAGCACGCGGCCGTTGTCGGTGCTCCATGAATAGTAGGCGAGCAGCTTCCAGTCGTTGGCCGTGACCGGCTCGCCACTGCGTGCCGCGGCGAGAATGCTCGCGACGGGTCGCGCGTCCGCGAGCGCGACGTCGAGAATCTTCGCGTAGCGGGCCACGTCCACTCCGCCCGGCAGGCGCGTGATCTCCGTGCCATCGGGCTTGAACAGGATCATCGTCGGGTAGCCGACGACGCCGAAACGCTCGCCGTGCTTCTGCGCGCTGGGAGTGTCGCCGTCGAGATACACCGGCACGAACAGGCGCGAGCGCTCCTGGAATTCGCGCCGCGCAAAAATGGTCGTCTTGATCTGCGCGCAGGGCGGGCACCATTCCGCACCCCAGTAAAGAAAGACGGGCTTGTTGGCGGCCTTGGCTGCGGCGAAGGCCGCATCGACGTCGCCTGCGAACCATTCGATGCCCGGCGGAAGGTGGCTGTCCGCGGTCGCAGAGGCGGACTTGGGCTCGGGCGGCGGGGGTGGCTCGTCCTTGCGGCGGTCGCAACCGGCCAGCGCAAAGACCGCGAGCGCGGCGCCCAGAAGCACGGTGTTCAGTTTCATTGCAACGCCTGGCAGGACGGTGGCGAGAGGGCGGGCAGGATACGCTTGGACCCCCGTGTGCGGCAAAAAGCGGTTCAGTCTCAACGACCGATCGCGGCCAGCTCGCTGCCGCAATGGGTGGGGTCGCTCATGCCTCTCTCTCCATGACGATCTCACCGCCGCGCACGACCAGGCTGCACGGGTTGTAGCCGATCCAGTACCCCAACTCGTCAGGTGTCTCGATGGACCACGCTGCAAAGTCCGCGCGGTAGCCGGGGACCACCTGGCCATGGCTCGTTGCCAACCCGAGCGCTCGGGCGGCATTGCGCGTCACACCGTCGAGCACTTCACTGCTGCTCATGGCGAACAGCCTGCGGGCCATGTTCATGGCAGTCAGCAGCGAGGCGCCCGGCGCTGATCCCGGATTGGCGTCGCTAGCCACCGCCATCGGCACGCCTTGCCGCCGGAACGAGTTGAGCGGTGGTAACTGTGGGTCGCCAAGCACGTAGTACGCAATGGGCAACAGCACTGCGACGGTGCCTGCACGCGCGAGAGCTGCAGCGTCGTCGTCCGTTGCGTACTCGAGATGGTCGCAGGCGAGCGCGCTGTGTCGCGCGGCCGTTCGGCTCGCGCCGATGTTACTGATCTGCTCTGCGTGCAGCCGCACTGGCCAACCATGTGCCCGTGCGGCCGCGAACAAACGGTCGCACTGGGCCGCGCTGAACGCGATGCTATCGCAGTACGCGTCGACCATGTCCACCAGCCCCCGTTCGCGCGCAGACGGGACGGTGTTCGGCTCCCTCTCCCGCGCAGGCGGGAGAGGGTTGGGGTGAGGGCTCGTTTCGCGCGCGAAGCGCGGGAGCCAGTCGTAGCAGATCGTGTCGATGTACTCGTCCGCACGACGCGCAAATTCCGGCGGTGTGGCGTGCGCCGCAAGCAGCGACGTGACGACTGTCACGGGCAGTCGTCGTTCAAGTTCGCGCGCGGCCAGCAGCATCCGACGTTCCGACTCAAATTCCAGCCCGTACCCCGATTTAATCTCGACTGTCGTCACGCCTTCCTGCAGCAGCGCGCGCAAGCGCGGCGCGGATTGCTGGACAAGTGCGTCGACTGTCGCGGCGCGCGTCGCTCGCACCGTATTGAGAATGCCGCCGCCCTCACGCGCGATGTCCGCGTAGCTCGTGCCGGCCGTGCGTCGCGCGAATTCTGCCGCGCGCTGGCCGGCAAAGACCAGGTGGGTGTGGCAATCGATCAGGCCCGGTGTCACCCAGCGTCCCGCGAGTTCGATCGTGCGGTCGATCGCGCAGTCGTCCGGCACGTCGGTCGCTGCGCCCACCCAGACGATGGTGTCGTCGCTCGTGACGATTGCAGCGTCAGGAATGACGCGACGATCGTCGTCGCACGTGAGCAGGGAGAGATGTCGCCAGAGGGTGCGCAATGGGGGATAGGGGAGGAAGGGGAGGAAGGAGGGAGGAGGGGAGGGGCTAGGGGCTAGGGGTTAGTCGGAGGTGCGGTTCGAGTAGCGGCATCGGTGCCGCCAATTCAATCGAGGAAAGGCAGGTTCAGGCCGTTCTCGCGTGCGCAGTCGACCGCGATCTCGTAGCCCGCGTCCGCATGCCGCATCACGCCGGTGGCCGGGTCGTTCCACAGCACGCGCTCAATGCGGCGCGCTGCTGCTTCGGTGCCGTCGCAGCAGATCACGACGCCCGAGTGCTGCGAGTAGCCGATGCCCACGCCACCGCCGTGATGGATCGACACCCACGTCGCGCCACTCGCCGTATTGAGCAGTGCGTTGAGCAGCGGCCAGTCGGCGACCGCATCGGAGCCATCCTTCATCGCCTCGGTTTCGCGGTTGGGGCTCGCGACCGAACCGGAGTCGAGGTGATCGCGCCCGATGACGAGCGGCGCCTTTAGTTCGCCGGTCTTCACCATAGCGTTGAACGCCAGGCCGAGTCGGTGCCGCTGGCCGAGTCCCACCCAGCAGATGCGCGCGGGCAGCCCCTGGAACTGGATGCGTTCGCGCGCCATGTCGAGCCAGCGGTGCAGGTGCGGATCGTCGGGGATCATTTCCTTCACCTTCTGGTCGGTGCGGTAGATGTCCTCGGGATCGCCGGACAGCGCAGCCCAGCGGAACGGGCCGATGCCGCGGCAGAACAGCGGCCGCACGTACGCAGGCACGAAGCCGGGAAAGTCGAACGCATTCTTGACGCCCGCGTCGAACGCGACCTGGCGGATGTTGTTGCCGTAATCGAACGTCGGGATGCCGAGCTGCTGAAAATCCAGCATCGCCTGCACGTGCTTCGCCATCGACTTGCGCGCCGCGCTTTCGACGGCCGCCGGATCGCTGGCTCGCGTCCGGTCCCACTGCTCGACAGTCCAGCCCTCGGGCAGGTAGCCGTTCACCGGATCGTGCGCCGACGTCTGGTCGGTCACGGCGTCGGGACGCACGCCCCGTCGCAACATTTCGGGCAGCACTTCCGCGGCATTGCCGAGCAGGCCGACGGAGATCGCCTTGCCCTCGCGCGTCGCACGCGCGATCAGCTCGAGCGCTTCGTCGAGCGATTCCACGCCGACATCGAGATACCGCGTCTCAAGCCGCTTCTTGATCCGGTCGCGGCGACACTCGATCGCGAGCATCGAGGCGCCCGCCATCGTTGCCGCGAGTGGCTGCGCGCCACCCATGCCGCCGAGCCCAGCGGTGAGGATCCACTTGCCGGTCAGGCTGCCGTCGTAATGTTGACGACCCATTTCGACAAACGTCTCGTAGGTGCCCTGCACGATGCCCTGACTGCCGATGTAGATCCACGAGCCGGCCGTCATCTGGCCGTACATCATGAGTCCCTTGCGATCGAGCTCGTTGAAGTGGTCCCACGTGGCCCAGCGGCCGACGAGGTTCGAGTTCGCGATCAATACGCGTGGCGCGTCCGCGTGCGTGCGGAACACGCCCACCGGTTTGCCCGACTGCACCAGCAGTGTTTCGTCGTCGCCGAGCTGGCGCAGGCAATGCACGATGCGGTCATAGGACTCCCAGTCGCGCGCGGCTCGGCCGATGCCGCCGTACACGACCAGCTCGTCCGGGCGTTCTGCGACGTCCGGATCGAGGTTGTTCATGAGCATGCGCAACGGCGCTTCGGCGAGCCAGCTGCGCGCGGTGAGTTGCGAGCCGTGCGGCGCGCGGATCGGACCTCGCTGGGTCCGGTAGCGGTTTGGGTCGTTCATGCGCGCCTTATAGCATCCCTGTCACGTGGGCGATCCGGGCGGCGGGCATCCTGAAGATCAGCCCACTACGCGCTCGACCTCGCGTTCGACGAGGTCGGCAATGTTCCGGCTCTCGTCGAGGAGGCGCGCGATCTCGGCGCCGACGCGCTCGACGAACTCGGGATCCTTGATCGATTTCAGGTTGATGCGCGCGTTGTAGGCTGCACCCTTCACCCCCGCGAGGGCGACCAGGGCGCCGACTCCGGCGTCGGTAATCATCACGTCGTTGCCGCAGCGCGCGGCCAGCAGGCACAGTTCCAATGCCGCGCGGCACTGCCGGGCGGTATGCAACGGGACCTCGGTGGCGTGCATGTAGCCGGACTGGAGCGCCTGGCTGCGCGCGGTCTTCTGGTCCGGCGTGTCTTTCGGCATGCGCAGGGCGTCCATCACGCCGTTGAAGGCCTGCGTGTCCGCGTCGACCGCGGCCAGCAGGAGGTCCTTGACGTCTTGCGCCCTGGCGGCAAGCGCGTCCAGTTCCTCGTAGCGTTCGGCAAACTCGGCCTTGCCGGTCGTGAGGTTCGCGACCATCGCGGCCAGCGCCGCGCCGATCGAGCCCGACAGCGCGGCGATCGAACCGCCGCCCGGAGCCGGCGTGTCGCGCGAGACCTCGTCGACGAACTCGCCGACTGTCTTGCAGACCAGGTCACCGGCGGGGCGGGGCAGGCCCAGTACTTTCTTTTCCGTTTCGAATGGCGCGACGTCGCGCAGGCCCATGGCCTGCACCGCGGTTTCGATCACGTCGCCGATGGGGAGCCCGGTGGACTTGCGCATGCGACGCAGGTAGTAGCGGCCGGATTCCAGCATGGCGTCGAACGGGACCACGCCGACAATCTCGGAACCAGTGACGGCAATGCCGCGCAGCGCGGCCTCCTCCCGCGCGGCCTCCAGGACCGCATGGGCCGACGTCACCTTGAAATCGGTCAGGTTGATGGAGATCTGCGCGCGACGGTACTTGTCGACCACCCAGCCGACCGCCTTGACGTGCGAGAAGCGGCCGTCCGCGTAGACGGGTCGTCCCTCGACTGCTTCTGCCGGGTAGTCGAGTGCGGCGTAGCGGACGGCCAGGTCCCTGTCGTGGGCGTCGTGGTAATGCGCCGCAAGCGCGTCCCATGACTTGGCGACATGACCACAGGCACCGCAGGGGAAGTGGTCCCTGCCGAACACCACCACCTCACCCTTGTAGTAGAAAGGCGCGACGTTGCCGCTGCGCTTGTGACGGCCGCGCTCGCGCAGGTTGTAGGCGATGTCGTCCGCGTACCGCTTGTCGGTGGTTGCAAGGTTGACGTTGTAGGCGATCAGGAACTCGCGCGCGCCGATGATGTAGGCGCCGGACCGCGGATTGTGCTCAGCCGGACCGAAATCGGGCCTCCAGTCTGGCTGCGCCAGCCTGCTTGCCAACCCCTCGTACTCGCCGGCCCGCACTGCGGCAAGGTTGCTGCGGGACGGGCTCGTTGCGGCGTGCTCGTAGAGGTACACCGGGATGCCGAGCTCGCCGATGCGGCGACCGCATTCCCTGGCCAGCGCCACGCAGTCGGCCATGGTGACACCGGCGACAGGCACGAAGGGGCAGACGTCCATCGCGCCCATGCGCGCGTGGCTGCCGTGATGTTTCGTCATGTCGATGGTTTCGGCGGCGCGTTTGCCGGCGCGGAAGGCCGCCTCCACCACCGCCTCCGGTGAGCCGACGAAGGTGACTACCGTGCGGTTGGTGTCTGCGCCCGGATCGACGTCGAGCAGCGTCACGCCAGGGACAGCCTCGATCTCCGCCGCGATACTGCGGATCACCGCGGCGTCGCGCCCTTCGGAAAAATTGGGCACGCATTCCACCAGCTTGCTCATGTCCGGCTCCACAACCCTTGTGACGTCATAGGGTACTGACAGGTTAACTCGTTGCACACGGCCGCGTCGTACGGCACGCCGGATGAAGTGGAACGCTTCGGACCGGCACAGCGGCTGGCTCGCGTGGAATCCGTACGGGATATCATTCCGGCCGTCACTGGAGCCGTCCGCTCCCGGAGAGCCGAATGATCCGCGCCTTCTTCATCCTGTCGCTGCTGCAGCTCGTCGCGTTCTGGAAGATCCTGGGGCGCATGGGCTTCCCGCCCTGGCTCGCGATCATGGCGTCGATTCCGCTGGTCAACCTGCTGCTGCTTTACTACATCGCCCTGTCGCCCTGGCCGCGCGAAGGACGCTGGAACGGCCCGCCGGACGGCGAAGGCGACGCCAGATTCTGATAACGTTTGCCGCTTTCCACCGCGCCCAGTGCGCGCAACCCGCAAGCACAAGGACTCAAGCATGGCCGGCCCGAACGCACCCGATCCCCGCATGGACGTCAACGAACTGTACCGTGAGGACACGTTCTCCGACCGCAAGGTCGGCACGATCCGCGTCATGACGCCGGTGAAGTCCGACGGCTCGACCGATCCCGCGCGTCCCGCCATCTACCTGGGCCAGGCGCAGATCATGACGCCCGCGGGCGTGCTGCCGCTGTCGTTCGAGATCCCCGCGGCCAACCTCGCCGAAGCCTGTGCGGGCTTTGCCGACGGCGCCAAGGTGGCCTTCGAGGAAACGATGCAGGAACTGCAGGAGATGCGCCGCCAGCAGGCGTCCTCGATCGTGATCCCCGACGCCGGCGCCGCCGCAGCGCTCGGGCAGGGTGGCCCGCCCCGCGGGAAAATCCAGTTTCCCTGAGTGATGATCCCTACCCGGATAACGGGTACGCAAGCGCAGGAAAGCCGGCTTTGCCGGCTTTCTTCATTGCGGCGGTGCCCCGCGCAGCCGATTGCGCAGTTGCGCTCGCGGAAAGCGCAGCCGATTGCTCCATTTACGTAGCAATTCCAAGGGGTTACCTCAAAACTGAGAACCACGTCTGCTGCGCCGCAGCAAAATTAGTTTAGGATCAGCTCACGTCGATGCCCCGCGTGCCGCCACAGGAGACCCAACCTGTGAACTGCACGGCCCGATGACCGCCAGGCGGCACGTCAGGCACCGATGGAGGAGAACGATCGTGGAAATGACCTGGATGGAAACTTTCCGGCTGCTCGGCGTCGACATGCTCGCCGTCCTGCTCATCTTCGTCGTGGCGCTCGATGGCGTCGAGCACCTGGTGCATTCAGCGCAGGATTCGAAGCGCAAGCACCGCTGAGTACCGCCGCGCGCCGAATCTGCGACTACTGCCGTCAAAGTCGCAGATACCGGGCGCCGCGCAGCCACTAGCGTGGTGCGTGCCGGGCCCTGTTGGCCCCGCCGGAGATTCGCATGACGGCCAATCCGCTTCGCACCCGGGCCAGGCGCAGCCCGCGGGTGCTGCGATCCACGCTCGCCTGCCTGATGATTCTTTGCGCGGGTGCAGCTGACCGTACCGTCGGCGCACCTGCGGCCCGCTCATTCCTGGGCCACCCCTGTCGCGACGACCGGTGCGGCTCGCACAAGGCGGGCTTCGACTGGGCCGAGCGCCAGGCCATCACCGACCCGCGCGCCTGCCTCGCCCGCAACGACCCCGCCTTTGCCGAAGGGTGTCGTGCCTTCGTCCAGGCGACGGTTACAGCGGAGCAGGCCGGCTTCCACTGGGCCCGGGAAAACGATCTCGCCGATGCCAGCCACTGCGCCGGGGCCGGTCCGCGGTTCGAAGCCGGCTGCGAGGCCTACGTGCACGCCCTGGCTGATTGAGCCTGGGACGAGCAGTGCGCGCAGTGCGACGAACCGTTACCGCGCGGACGGCCGCCCCGCTAAGCTCCCGCGGTGACTCTCGACGACCTCCGCCGCAATCGCAACCTGCTCTTCTGGGCGCTCCATACGCTCGGCTGGAGCGCCTACCTGATCACGCAGTACCTGGGCTCGGTGCTGTATGAGAAGCCGACGTCATACGTCAAGGTGGTGCTGGCGGCTGCCGCGGGCGGCTTCCTGCTGTCCGCGCCCCTGCGTTATCTCTATCGGCGGCTGCTCGGCCAGCGACTCACCGTGGTCGTGCCGGTCGTGCTCTTCTCGTCCTGGTGCGTGGCGCTCGGGTGGCGCGTCATCATCAACTCGTCCTACGTGCGCTGGGTCGAGCCCACCGCGATGGCCAACGAGCCGTGGTACGGCATCTTCATGGGCGCGATCACCTCGACGTATCTCGTGCTCTGCTGGTCGGGCCTGTATTTCGGGATCAAGTACTACGAGGCCCTGCAGGAGCAGCGCGAATCGATGTTGCGCGCCGCCGCGCTCGCACAGGAAGCGCAGGTCAAGATGCTGCGCTACCAGCTCAATCCGCACTTCCTGTTCAACACGCTGAACGCGATCTCGACGCTGATCCTGGACAACCAGGGCAAGGTCGCGAACCAGGCGGTCGGGCGCCTGTCGGATTTCCTGCGCTACACGCTCGACCAGGATCCGATGAAGAAGGTGACGCTGCGGCAGGAGCTCGACGCGCTGAACCTCTACCTGGGCATCGAGCAGCTGCGGTTCGGCGATCGCCTCCGGCTCGAGTTCGACATCGACGAGTCCGCCACCCAGGCGCTCGTGCCGTCGATGATCCTGCAGCCGCTGGTCGAGAACTCGCTGAAATATGCGGTTGCGCCGCGCGAGGAGGGCGGGCGCCTGCGGATCGAAGCACGTGAGGATGCAGGACATCTGCACCTCGTGGTGCAGGACGATGGCCCGGGGCTGCCGGTGGGTGTCGAACTCGGCGCCGGTCGCGGCGTAGGATTCCGCAATACGCGCGAGCGGCTGGCCGTGCTGTACGGCGACCAGCAGAAGCTCGCGGTGCGCTTCTCGCGGCCGGGCCTGCGGCTCGAGATCTCGCTGCCATTCGAACGGGCGACGCAACCGACATGACCATCCGTACCCTGATCGTCGACGACGAACCGCTGGCCCGGCGCGGCCTCGAGCTGCGCCTGAGGGAACATACCGACATCAGCATCGTGCGCCAGTGCGCCAACGGGCGCGAGGCGCTTGCCGCCATCGCCGAAGAAGCGCCCGACCTGATCTTCCTCGACATCCAGATGCCGGGCATGTCCGGGCTCGACCTGGTGGCGCAGGTGCCGCAGGAAAGCATGCCGATGGTCGTCTTCGTGACGGCCTTCGATCGCTACGCCATCAACGCCTTCGAGGCGCACGCTCTCGACTACCTGCTGAAGCCCGTCGACGAAGCGCGGCTCGCGGCGGCGCTCGACCGCGTGCGCGCGCAGTGGCAACAGCGACAGGCCCTGGCGCAGCGCGAGCAACTGATGGCCCTGCTGGCCGAGGTGAAAGGCAACGGCGAGCTGGAAACCGAACCGGGCGCAGCTGCCGCGCCCCAGGCTCCCGCCGCGCCCCGCTATGCGCGCATGCTGCCGATCCGCACCGGCCGCGAAACACTCCGGCTCGACGTGACCACGATCGACTGGATCGACGCCGCGGGTGACTACATGTGCCTGCACGCCGACGGCCAGACGCACGTGCTGCGCGCCACGATGAAGGAGCTCGAGGAGATGCTCGACCCGCTGGTGTTCCAGCGCGTGCACCGCTCGACGATCGTCAACCTGGCGCGTGTGAAATCGCTCCGGCCGCACCTGAACGGCGAATGCTTCCTGAAGCTGCAGTCGGGACAGGAAGTGAAGCTCAGCCGCAGTTTCCGCGACAAGGTCGAACTGCTGCTCGATCGCTCCGGCGTCGCGCCGTGATTTAGGCGCAAGTACCGAGCCTGCTAGGTAGCGTTCGCAGCGGCGCAGGCGCCGGCACCGCGCCGATCCGCGCTATCCTTTGCAGGAAGGATCAGCGCACCATGCGACCCGAAGAACCCGTCTCGCGCATCATGACCGAAGCCGTGGTCGTGATCGAAAGCGACCGTCCGCTGAGCGAAGCATTCGATTGCTTCCGGCACTATCCGATCCATCACCTGCCGGTCGTGCGCGACGGACGGCTCGCCGGCATGCTCAGTACGGCCGACCTGATCAAGGTCGAGTACTTTGCGCCGCGCGGAGGCCTCGACCGCACCGCCTTCCTCGACAGCAAGTTCCGCATCGAGCAGATCATGCAGACGCCGGCGGTGAGCCGCTCGCCGTCGGCCAGCGTGGGCGAACTGGTCGACCTCATCGTCACTTCCGGCCAGCACGCGATCACGATCGTCGACGGGGACGAGCGCGTGCTCGGCATCGTGACCACCACCGACATCATGCGCGCGCTGCTGCACGGGCCGCCGCGGCGGGGATCGCCGCCGCCCGCCCGCCCGCCGGGCCAGGGACTACCGGAGGACGAGGCAGCGGCCGAGCGCACCTATCGGCGCAAGCCCTCGCCCGACCAGTACGCGGCGGCACTGCGCGCGGCGGACGCGCTGTACGTCCAGGGCCACGACCCGAACTCCGTCGCCAAGACGCTGCTTTACCTGGACGAGCGCCGCGCGTACCTGGAAAAAGTGCTGGTGCTGGCGGATCGCTATCTCACCGCCGGGCAGGACGAACACAACCACGCGCTGCTGCTCAAGGCGGTCCTTGCCGCCAAGCGGGCCGAGGAGCACGCCGCGGTCGAGTCAGGCGTGCCTTTCCCGCTGCAGTGAATGCACATGCCCCCGCTCAGAGGCGCGCGGCGAGCCGCGAGCCCTGGTCGATTGCACGCTTCGCATCGAGTTCGCTGGCGACGTCCGCCCCGCCAATCTTGTGCACCGTCACGCCCGACATCTCCAGCGGGTCATAGAGCTCGCACAGGGGCAGCTGCCCGGCACAGAGCACGACGTTGTCGACTTCCAGCAGCATGGGCTGCGAGCGCTGCTCGCCGAAGCTGATGTGCAACCCGCGCTCGTCGACGCGCTCGTAGTTGACGCCGCCCAGCATCTCGACGCGTTTCATCCGCAGTGCCGCGCGATGGATCCAGCCGGTCGTCTTGCCGAGACCCTTGCCGAGTGGCGTCGACTTGCGCTGCAGCAGGTACACGTGTCGCTCGGGCGGCGCCACTTGTGGCGGCGCGAGGCCGCTGCGTGCAAGTCCGGGATCGGTCACGCCCCATTCCCGCTGCCATGCGGCCAGGTCGAGTGCCGTCGAATGCCGCTCCGAGACGAGGAACTCGGCCACGTCGAAGCCGATGCCGCCGGCGCCGACGATCGCGACGCGCGGCCCGCACGCGTGACGTCCAAGCAGGACATCCGCATAGGGCAGCACCTTCCCCGACGTCCGGTGCTCGGCCGCGCCAGGTATGTCGGGATCGCGCGGCGAGACGCCTGTGGCCAGGATCACCTCGGCGTAACCGCCATCACGCAGGCGCGCGAGATCGGCGCGCACTCCGAGGTGCACGTTGACTCCGGTCACCTGCAGCCGGCGCCGGAAGTAGCGCAGCGTCTCTGCGAACTCTTCCTTGCCCGGGACCCGTCGCGCCAGGTTGAACTGGCCGCCGATCTCGTCAGCCGATTCGAACAGGTCGACCGCGTGCCCGCGCTCCGCCAGGACCGTGGCGCAAGCCAGTCCGGCCGGCCCTGCGCCCACGACTGCGAATTTCTTCGGGCTGGCCGTGCGCTCATAGCGTAGTTCGGTCTCGTGGCCGGCCCGCGGATTGACCAGGCACGAAGCGATCTTGCGCTGGAACACGTGATCGAGGCACGCCTGGTTGCATGCGATGCAGGTGTTGATTTCGTCTGCGCGTCCCGCGGCGGCCTTGTTCACGAACTCGGCGTCGGCCAGCAACGGGCGCGCCATCGAGACCATGTCGGCCGCGCCCTCCGCGAGGATGCGTTCACCGACCTCGGGCGCGTTGATGCGGTTGGTCGCGCACAGCGGGATGCCCACCTGGCCCTTCAGCTTGTGCGTCACCCACGCGAACGCTGCCCGCGGCACGGATGTCGCGATCGTCGGCACGCGCGCCTCGTGCCAGCCGATGCCGGTGTTGATGATCGTCGCGCCCGCGCGCTCGATGGCCTGCGCGAGCTGCACGACCTCGCTCCAGTCGCTGCCGTCGGGCACGAGGTCGAGCATCGACAGCCGGTAGACCAGGATGAAGTCGGGACCCACGGCCGCGCGCGTGCGGGCCACGATCTCGACCGGCAGCCGGCAACGATTCTCGAAACTGCCGCCCCAGCGATCCGTGCGCCGGTTGGTATGCGCGGCGATGAACTGGTTGATGAAATACCCTTCCGATCCCATGATTTCGACGCCGTCGTAGCCGGCCTCGCGGGCGAGCGACGCGCAACGCACGAAAGCGCGGATCTGCCGCTCGATGCCCCGTTCGCTCAGGGCCCGCGGCGTAAAAGGTGAGATCGGCGCCTTGAGGCGCGAGGGCGCGACGGCGAGCGGGTGGTAGCCGTACCGGCCCGTATGCAGGATCTGCAGCGCGATGTGGCCGCCCTCGGCATGCACCGCGCCGGTGATGGACCGGTGGCGCGCCGCGGCGGCGCGCGTCGTGAGCCGGCCGGAGAAAGGTGCAGCCCAGCCCTCGATGTTGGGCGCGAAGCCGCCGGTGACGATCAGCCCGACGCCGCCGCGTGCACGCTCGGCGAAATACGCTTCGAGGCGCGGGAATTTCTTCGGATCGTCCTCCAGTCCGGTGTGCATCGAGCCCATCAAGACCCGGTTGCGCAACTTGACGAAGCCGAGGTCGAGGGGTGCCAGCAGGTGGGGGTAAGGAGAGTTCATGTTCGCAGCTTAAGCGGTGACACCGCCTCGTGATACTGTCTGGACCAAGACCAGGGAGACGACTCGATGCAGTGCCCGAAATGCGGTTTCGCGATGAACGAGGTGCCCGCCGGTTTCGCCGCCACGATCCACCGTTGCGAAAGTTGCCACGGCATTGCCTGCAACGACGAGGCCCTGGATGACCTGCAGCGCCAGTGGTTCCTGTGGCCCAAGCACGATACGCGCGACCTTGACACCGGCATGGCGCGCGACGGCCGGCGGTGGAACGACAAGGTCGATGTGCCGTGTCCTGCCTGCGGCGCGGCGATGCATCGGGCGCAGGCGCCCGGGCAGGAACACATCAGGCTCGACCGCTGCACGCCCTGCGGCCTGACGTTTTTCGATGCGGGCGAAATGACCGACCTGCGTTACGACACGCTCGCCGACACCGTGCGCGGCATCATCGCGCGGCTGCGCGGGGTTTGACACGCGGCTGCGCGGGGCCTGATCGCGCCCGCATCAGAGCAGCAGGCGCCCCAGGTAATAGGCCAGCGCCGCCATGATCGCGGCTGCGGGCATCGTGACGATCCATGCGATCACGATGTTGCCGGCAAGGCCCCAGCGCACGGCCCGTACGCGTTGCGCCGAACCTACGCCCACGATCGCGCCCGTGATGGTGTGGGTGGTCGACACCGGAATGCCCAGCGACGAGGCCATGAACAGCGTGATGGCGCCACCGGTTTCGGCCGCGAAGCCGCCGACCGGACGCAACTTGGTGATCTTCTGGCCCATCGTCTTGACGATGCGCCAGCCGCCGAACATCGTACCCATGGCGATCGCCACGTAGCAGCTTACGATCACCCAGTTAGGCGGCATCGACGAATCCGCAGCGGTGACGCCCGACGAAATCAGCAGCAGCCAGATGATGCCCATGGTCTTCTGCGCGTCGTTGCTGCCATGACCGATGCTGTACGCCGCAGACGAAACGAGTTGCAGCCGGCGGAACCAGCGATCGACCTTGCGCGGCGCGGAGCGCAGGCAGATCCACGACACGGCCACCATGAGCAGGCCGCCGAGCAGCATGCCGAGCACGGGTGAGATGAAGATGAAGGTGACGGTGCGCACGATGCCTTTCATCACCAGCGGATCGACGCCGGCCTTGGCGATGGTCGCCCCCACCATGCCGCCGATCAGCGCGTGCGACGAGCTGGACGGGATGCCGTAGTACCAGGTGATGAGGTTCCAGAGGATCGCGCCGATCAGCGCGCCGAAGATCACGTAGTGGTCGATGGCGAGCGGATCGACGATGCCCTTGCCCACGGTGGCCGCGACCTTCAGGTGGAAAATGAAGATGGCCACGAAATTGAAGAACGCGGCCCACGCGACGGCGTAATGCGGGCGCAGCACTCCGGTGGACACGACCGTGGCGATCGAGTTGGCCGCGTCGTGGAAGCCGTTCATGAAGTCGAACGCCAGCGCCAGCGCGACGAGCAGCACCAGGGTTGCGAACGGGATGGTGAGCTCGCCGCCCATCAGACGTTTTCCACGATCACCGACTCGATGACGTTGGCGACGTCCTGGCACTTGTCGATGGCGTCCTCGAGATATTCGTAGACGTTCTTGTGCTTGATCAGCTGCCGCACGTCCATCTCCTCGCGGAACAGGCGCGAGATGCCGTCGCGCGAGACCCGGTCGGCATCGCTTTCAAGCTGGTCGATTTCCTCGGTGAGGGCCAGCGCCTTCTCCGCGTTGTCCATTGAATGCAGCATCGCGACGCAGGCCTGCACCCGTGTCGAGCACTGCTGCAGCAGTTCGGCCAGCTGCAGCGAGGCCGGCGGCAGCGTCTGGATGTCGAACAGGTGCATCGACTCGGCGGCGTCCTGCATGAGGTCGAGGATGTCGTCCATGCCGGAAATGAGCCGGTGGATGTCGTTGCGGTCGAACGGGGTGATGAACGTGGAGTGCAGGACCGAGACGGTCTCGTGGGTGATCTTGTCGGCGCTGCGCTCGATGTCGCCGATGCGCTGGATCAGTTCGGCTCGCCGCTCGAGATGTTCGTAGGACTGCACCAGCTCGACGACGGCATTGGCGCCTTCGACGATCAGCGCGCCGTGGCGGTCGAAAAGCGCGAAAAACCGCGTCTCCCGCGGCATCAGGGCAGACAACCAGCGCATGTGCGGACCCCCGGGCCATTCGGTTTCGTTCTGCGCGCAGTATCGGCGATCGCACCGGTTCGTGGTAGCGTTGGCAGGCCCGTACTTTCCCCCGGGCCCCCCATTTCCAATGACCCAGTCGCCACACGACAGCATCCGCATTCGCGGGGCCCGGCAGAACAACCTGCGTGGCCTCGATCTCGACATTCCGCTCCGCCAGCTCGTGGTGGTCACGGGCGTGTCCGGTTCCGGCAAGTCGTCGCTCGTGTTCGATACGGTGTACGCCGAGGGCCAGCGCCGTTACGTCGAGACGTTCTCGCCCTACGCGCGCCAGTTCCTCGACCGCATGGACAAGCCGCAGGTCGACCGGATCGAAGGCATCCCGCCGGCGATCGCAATCGACCAGACCAATCCGGTGCGCACGTCACGCTCGACCGTGGGCACGATGACGGAGCTGAACGACCACCTGAAGCTGCTGTACGCGCGCGGCGCGCAGCTGCATTGCCGCGGCTGCGGCGGCGCAGTCCGTCGCGACACGCCCGACTCCATCTACGGCGCGCTCACCGAGCGCACCCGCGCCGCGGGCGACCCGCGGCTGCTCGTCACGTTCCCGGTCACCGTGCCCGCCAATTTCAGCGAAGCCGAAGTGCTGCAGTTGCTCGAGCAACAGGGCTACACCCGCATCCATGCGCAGGGCGCCGGTCGCATCGAGGTGGTGCAGGACCGGTTCCGCCTCGGCAACGTGGAGCGTGGCCGGGCCATCGACGCGTTCGAGGCGGCGCTGCGCGTCGGGCAGGGGCGGCTGATTGTTCGTACGTCTCCCACTGCAGTGGAAGAGGTTGCGGCGCCCTCACCCCAGCCCTCTCCCACTGGCGTGGGAGAGGGAGCGAAGCCCTCTTCCGCTCGCGCGGGAGAGGGAGTGGAAACTGTCTGGCGGTTCTCGACGGACCTGCATTGCGCCGACTGCGACATCCATTACCGCGAGCCCGTCCCGAGCCTGTTCTCGTTCAACTCGCCGCTCGGCGCGTGCGAAACGTGCCGTGGCTTCGGTCGCATCATCGGCATCGATTTCGGGCTGGTCGTGCCGGATGCAGGCAAGACCCTGCGCGGCGGTGCGATCAAGCCCTGGCAGACCGAATCGAACCGCGAATGCCAGGACGACCTGCTGCGTTTCGCGAAGAAGCGCGGCATTCCCGTCGACACGGCATGGCGCGATCTCACGGACCAGCAGCGCGCGTGGGTCATCGAGGGCGAGGGCCCCTGGGAAAAGAAAGTCTGGTACGGCGTGCGCCGCTTCTTCCAGTGGCTCGAATCGAAGAGCTACAAGATGCACGTGCGGGTGCTGCTCGCGAAGTACCGCAGCTATACGCCGTGCACCGCCTGCAACGGCGCGCGGCTCAAGGACGAGGCGCTGCTCTGGCGACTCAAGTCCCGTGACCGGCCCGAGGGCATCAACATCCACCAGTTGATGCTGCAGCCGCTGGCGACGTGCCTCACGTTCTTCGAGCGCATCGTCCTGCCAGCACCGCTCGACGAGGCCACCGACCAGTTGCTGGGCGAGATTCGCTCACGCCTCGGCTTCCTCGTCCGCGTGGGTCTCGGCTATCTCACGCTCGACCGGCAATCGCGGACGCTGTCGGGCGGCGAGGTCCAGCGGATCAACCTGACGACCGCGCTCGGCACGTCGCTGGTCAACACGCTGTTCGTGCTCGACGAGCCGTCGATCGGCTTGCACCCGCGCGACATGAAACGCGTGATCGAGGTGATGCACCGGCTGCGCGACAACGGCAACTCCCTGCTCGTCGTCGAGCACGATCCGCAGATCATGCTCACGGCGGATCGCATCCTCGACATGGGGCCCGGTCCCGGCGAGCACGGCGGCCGCATCGTCTTCGAGGGTTCGCCCGCCGAACTTGCAGCGCGCTCCGACACGCTGACCGCGGCCTACCTTGCGGGCCGGCTCGATGCCGGTTCGGCCGCGGGCAGGCGTGGCGCACCCGAGCCCGGTGCGCCCGCGATCCGCGTGCTGGGCGCGACCGAACACAATCTCAAGGACCTCGACGTCGAGATTCCACTGCGCCGCCTCGTGACCGTCACGGGCGTGTCGGGTTCAGGCAAGTCCACGCTCGTGCAGGACGTGCTGTATGCCGGCCTGCGGCGCGCCCACGGCAAGCCGACCGAAACGCCGGGTGCGCATCGCGCGCTCGAGGGTGCGGAGCTCATTGCTGACGTGGTGCTCGTCGACCAGACCCAGATCGGCCGCACCACGCGCTCGAACCCCGCGAGCTACGTGGGAGCGTTCGACGCAATCCGCAAGCGTTTCGCGCGTGCTCCACTCGCCGTGGAGCGCGCCTACACGGTGGGGACCTTCAGCTTCAATTCGGGCAACGGCCGCTGCCCGACGTGCGGTGGCAACGGCTTCGAGCACGTCGAGATGCAGTTCCTTTCGGACGTTTACCTGCGCTGCCCGGACTGCGACGGCAAGCGCTTCCGCCCGGAGATCCTCGAGGTGCAGCTGCGTCGCGGCGACGGACCGCTGCGCAGCATCGCCGACGTGCTGGAAATGACAGTGTCCGAGGCGGTCGTGTTTTTCGCCGACGACCGCGAAGTGCTCGACCGGCTGGAGCCGCTGGCTGCCGTCGGTCTCGATTACCTGCGGCTCGGCCAGCCGGTACCCACGCTGTCGGGCGGTGAAGCGCAGCGACTGAAACTCGCCGGGCACCTTGCGGACGTGAAGCCGCCGAAGCAGAAAATTGGGGACAGTCCCCATCTCCCAGGGAAAGACAAGGACAGTCCCCACACGTTGTTCCTGTTCGACGAGCCGACGACCGGCCTGCACTTCGACGACATCGCGAAGCTGCTGGCGGCGTTCAAGCGCCTGCTCGACGCCGGACACTCGCTGCTCGTCATCGAGCACAATCTCGACGTGATCCGCGCCTCGGACTGGATCCTCGATCTCGGCCCCGAGGGCGGTGACGCCGGCGGCCAGTTGCTCGTGGCCGGCACGCCCGAACAGGTCATGGCCGCGCCCGCATCGCATACCGGCCGCGCCCTGCTCGACTACGACAGCGAGCGGGCCGCCGTGCTCAAGGCGGGACGGGCACTGCTGCCCGCGCTCACGCTACCCGCCGTGGTGCGGGATGCCGTAGCCGATCGCGCACGCGACTCGATCGTCGTGCACCGGGCCCGCGAGCACAACCTGCGCGACATCGAGGTCACGATCCCGCGCGACGGCATGACGGTGCTGACGGGCGTTTCCGGATCCGGCAAGTCGACGCTGGCGTTCGACATCATCTTTGCCGAAGGCCAGCGCCGCTATCTCGAATCGCTGAACGCCTACGCCCGGCAGTTCGTGCAGCCGGCTTCACGGCCGGACGTCGATGCAATTTTCGGCATCCCGCCCACGGTCGCGATCGAGCAGCGCACCAGTCGCGGCGGGCGCAAGAGTACGGTCGGCACACTGACCGAGGTGCATCACTTCCTGCGCCTGCTCTACGTGAAGCTCGGCGTCCAGCATTGTCCCGACTGCCAGGTGCCGATCGAACCGCAGAGCGCCGACTCGATCGCAGCGCTGCTCCTGCGCGAGGCCAAGGGGCGCAGGATCGAGCTGTTCGCGCCGTTGATCGTCGCGCGCAAGGGCTACTACACCGATCTCGCCAAGTGGGCCCTGGCCAAGGGCTATGCCGAGCTCCGCGTGGACGGCGAGATGCGGCCCACGGCGCAATGGCCGCGGCTCGACCGCTTCCGCGAGCACACGATCGAGCTGCCTGTGGGACAGGTGAAGGTCGGCGCCGCCACCGAAGGCCCGCTGCGCGCGGCGCTGGATCGCGCGCTCGAGTTCGGCAAGGGCGTAGCGCACGTCGTCGACAAGGGCCGCACCCGTGTGTTCTCCACGAAACGGGCCTGCCCGTCCTGCGCACGCAGTTTCGCGGAGCCCGATCCGCGCATGTTCTCGTACAACTCCAAGCACGGCTGGTGCGAGGCATGCTTCGGCACGGGCCTGCAGATCAGCGGCTTCGACGAGGAACAGTCGGGCGAGGAAGTCTGGTGGAACGACTGGTTCGAGGGCGACGCCACTGCCTGCGCCAGCTGCGACGGCCAGCGTCTCAACCCGGTCGCGCTCAACGTCACCTTCAAGGACAAGTCGATCGCGGAACTGTCCGCCTTGCCTGTCGCGCAGGCGCTCGACTTCTTCGACCAGTTGCGTCTCAAGGGTCGCGAGGCCGAGATCGCGCGCGACCTGCAGGCTGAAGCGCGCTCGCGCCTGGCCTTTCTCAGCGACGTCGGCCTGGGCTACCTGTCGCTGGACCGGTCCGCGCCCACGCTTTCGGGTGGTGAGGCACAGCGCATCCGGCTCGCGGCGCAGCTGGGGTCGAACCTGCAGGGCGTCTGCTACGTGCTGGACGAGCCGACGATCGGGCTGCACCCACGCGACAATCGCATCCTGCTCGACTCGCTGCAGAAGCTCGCTGCCAAGGGCAACACGCTGCTGGTCGTCGAGCACGACGAGGAAACCATCCGTCGCGCCGACCACTTGCTCGACCTGGGTCCGGGCGCGGGCACGCGCGGTGGTCACGTAGTCGGCGAAGGCTCGGTGGCCGACCTGATCCGCGCACCGCAATCGTTGACGGGCCGCTTCCTCGCGCACCCGCTGCGTCATCCCGTGGTGCCGCGACGCGCGGTGGTTCGCACGACGCCGAGCCTGGTCGTGCGTGGCGCGCATCTGCACAACCTGCGCAAGACCCGCGCCCGTTTCCCGTTGGGTCGGCTCTCCGTCGTCACAGGCGTTTCCGGTTCAGGCAAGTCCACGCTGGCGCGCGACGTGCTGCACGCGAACATGAGCGTACGCACCGCGCAGAAAAGCAAGCGCAAGCCGCCACAGTGGATGGGATGCGAGAGCATCGAAGGCGCCGAGGCCATCGCCCGCGTGCTCGAGGTGGACCAGACGCCGATCGGCAAGACGCCGCGGTCGTGTCCCGCCACCTACGTCGGCTTCTGGGACGACGTGCGCAAGCTCTTCGCCGGAACCACCGACGCGAAGGTGCGCGGCTACGGCCCGGGCCGTTTTTCGTTCAATACCGCGGGCGGCCGCTGCGAGGCGTGCGAAGGGCAAGGCGTGCAGACCGTCGAGATGAGCTTCCTGCCCGACGTGAAGGTGCTGTGCGACGTCTGCGGCGGCCGGCGCTTCAATGCCGAGACGCTCGCCGTCGTGTGGCGCGGCAAGAGCGTGGGTGACGTGCTGGCGATGAGCGTCGACGATGCGATCGACTTTTTCACCGCACACCCCAAAGTGCACCACGCGCTGACGCTGCTGCAGGACGTGGGGCTCGGCTATCTCACGCTCGGGCAGCCGAGCCCGACGCTGTCGGGCGGTGAGGCGCAGCGGATCAAGCTGGTGACCGAACTGGCGCGACTGCGGCCGGGCCGCGAGAACGCCACGCAGACGCTGTACGTGCTCGACGAGCCCACGGTGGGCCTGCACATGGCAGATGTCGAGAAGCTGATCCGGGTGCTGCATCGCCTGGTCGACGCCGGCAACACTGTGGTCGTGATCGAGCACAACCTGGACGTGATCGCGGAAGCGGACTGGATCGTCGATCTCGGTCCGGAAGGCGGATCCGGCGGCGGCAAGGTCGTCGCCGAGGGGCCGCCCGAGCAACTCGTCGCGACGCCGCGGGTTTCGCACACGGCTGCCGTCCTCGCGGAGTTTCTCGCCGAGCGCGGACCGGTGTGACTCGCGGCACGTTACGGCCGGCGGCCGCTCATCCCGTTGGATTTCGGGCCGGGCCGTGCGCGGCATAAACGCCGTCGCCCGGAGCCCCGCATGGACGGCGTTCACGGACGTCCCGGCCTCGAAATCCAGGGGATGAGCAGGCGCCGGCCGGAACTGTCGAGCGTCACCCACGCTCGTACGCTCGGCGCACTTCCTCCGCGAGGATGGCGATGCCCGCCTGCACGCTCGCGGGTGGCTGCGCGTAGCTCAGGCGCAGGCACTCGCGCTGGTGCGGGTCGTCGCCCTCGACGCCCGGAAAGAAGTGGTGGCCCGACAGCACCAGCACGTTGCGACGCTTGAGTCGCCGGTAGAGTTCCTCGCTGCCGATCGGCAGTCCCGGAAACCACAGCCACAGGAAGAACGCACCCTCGGGCGCATGGATGCGCAGGGGCAAACCTGCGCACGCCTGCTGCAGGCCCGCGATCGCGGCGGCGCTTTGCGCCGCGTAATGCGGCCGTATGTGGTCGCGGCAAAGCGCGGCCAGCTCGCCGTTGCGCAGCAAGGGCTCGACGATGACGGGTCCTGTCGAGGGTGGCGCAAGTGCCGCGGTGGCGTTGAAGGACGCAAGAGCCGCGATGATCGCTTCGTCGGCGACGACGATGCCAGTGCGTGCGGCCGGCAATCCCAGCTTCGAGAGACTGAGGCACAGCACCACGTTCGAATTCCACAGTGCCGCGAACTGGTCGTGCTGGATGCCGGGGAAAGGCATGCCGTACGCCGCGTCGATGATGAACGGCACGTCGCGCGACCGCGCAAGCGCGTCCAGTCGCTCGAGTTCTGCGAGGGTCAGCACGTTGCCCGACGGGTTGGTGGGCCGCGAGACGCAGATCGCGCCGATGTCGTCCGGCACCTGCAGGTGCTCGAAGTCGACGCAGTACTTGAAGAAGCAGCCGTCCAGGTCACGGATGCGCGCGGGCTGCGCCAGCAGCGTGCCCGGCGTGAGCCCGACATCCGCGTAACCGATGTACTCGGGCGCGAGCGGCAGCAGCAGGCGCGACCGGCCGCCATCCGCGCGCTCGCCGGCCAACAGGTTGAAGAGAAAAAAGAACGCGGCCTGGCTGCCGCTGGTCAGTCCCACGTTCGCGGCCGTGAGCTTCCAGCCGTACTGGTCGTGCAGCGACTGGGCCACCGCTTGCCGGAACGGGAGGTCGCCTTCCGGGGCAGAGTACCCGGCGATGAAGCGTCCGAATTGCGCAGAGTCGGCGGCAATCTCCGCCAGCCGGCGCCGATAGACGGCCTCGACCGCCGGGATGCGTGCGGGGTTGCCGCCGCCGAGCATGTGGATCTCGCGCTCCCCGGCCTGTGCCAGGGCCGCGCCCAGGTCCGCCATCAGCTCGAGCGCTCCCGTGGGCCGCGCCATGCGCTCGGCGAATCGTGTCGTGAAAGGCCTCATGTACACTCGCTGCCCGCGTGATTTCGCGGCGCATGATACGGCAATCTCCATGAGCGGCATCCGGGCGATCATCTTCGATCTCGACAACACCCTCTGGGACGTCTACCCGGTGATTCTGCGGGCAGAGCACGCCATGCACGACTTCCTGCTGCAGTACTACCCGCGTGTCACCGAGCAGCACGACCTGCGTTCGATGCGCGATGTCCGGGCGCGCATGGCGCTCGAGCACCCGGCCATGGGGCACGATTTCACCTGGTTGCGTCTCGAGTCGCTGCGTCACCACGCGCGCGAAGCGGGCTATCCACTCGCCATGGCCGACGAAGCATTCGCCGTGTTCTACCGCGCGCGCAACCAGGTCACGCTCTACGATGACGTGCGTCCGGCGCTGGACGCGCTGGTGCGCGAGTTCCGCCTGTTCGCGATCAGCAATGGCAACGCCGACCTGGCACTCTGCGGACTCGGCGACTATTTCGAAGCGGGCCTCGCGGCACGCGATGCCGGCATGATGAAGCCTGACCCGCGCATCTTCGCGCAGTTGCTGGCACGCGCCGGGCTCGACGCGAGCGAGGCCGTTCACGTGGGCGACGACCCGGAGGCCGACGTCGAAGGGGCGCGCGCGGCCGGCCTGGTGCCGGTGTGGCTGAACCGCGAGGCTGCGCCCTGGTCGCGATCGTCGCCCGCGCCGGAGCTGACGATCACCGGTCTCGACGAACTCCACGCAACCGTTGCACGCGCCGCTCAGGCGAGCGCGAGCACGTAGTCCAGTACCGCCGCCTCGTCGTCGAGCGGCAGGCAGCGCAGGCCGCTGCGACTGGCAAAGTGCGCGGCGTCGTCGGTCGCCACGGCGAGGATCCCATCGTCCTCGAATGCCAGCGGGGCCTGCCCGCAACTCGCGCGATACACCTCCAGGCGCGCGCTCACTTCACGCTTGAAGCCTTCGACCAGCACCAGGTCACACGCGGCGAGGCGCCCGAGCAAGTCCTGCAGCGACGGTTCCTGCGCACCGCGGTGCTCATGCAGCAGCGCCCAGCGTGCAGCCGACGCCACCAGCACTTCGTGCGCGCCGGCCTCGCGATGCAGGTAACTGTCCTTGCCGGGCTGGTCGACGTCGAACTCGTGGTGCGCATGCTTGATGGTCGAGATGCGCAGGCCGCGCGCGCAACCCAAACGCACGAGGCGCGTCACGAGGTGAGTCTTGCCGGTGTTCTTGCGACCGACGATGCCGAAGACTTGCATGCAGTGCCTGTCGTGAAACGGTTCACGCATGGTACCGGTCTCGTGCACGCACGCACGGCCCGCGCTGCACTTCGCCTGAGCAGGGCTCGCTAGCGGGCTCCTATTCGCTGGGTTCGCCGGAGCCCTCGGCTTTGCGCCTTGCCTCGATCCATTGCGACAGCTCTGCCAGGCTCTTCTTCTTTTTGCGTTCGACCTTGCCAAGCTTGCCGCTGTCGTAAGGGTTGTAGCCGGTCTTGAGGCCCTTGGTATTGTCCCGCAAGGAATTCGGCGCGTCGTCGTCGACGACGTCAAGCCTGGGGTCGACGAGCGCACGCATACGCTCGATTCCGCCCATCGTATCGTCGGCCTGCAGCGCGTCGTTATTGGCCCACTGCCACGTGATGTTGCCGCGGTCGTCCTCGGCCAGGCGGCCCGGATCCTGGTCCGGGGTGTCCCCATCGTCGGGGCGCTGCCCGCTCGTCTTCTTCGGTGGCTCGTCAGGCATATGGATTCCCCCGCTGCATCTTAATCGCGGATACAGCTCCACCCCGGATGTTACGAACAAAAACCTGCGGCTAACGATAACCAGATCACACTTTGGATGGATTCGGCGGGGCCGAGCGCTTCTCGGCCTCGACGTGGGTGCTGGCCCAGATGAGTCCGGCGATGGTCTTGGCATCCTGCAGGCGGCCGTTGGCCGCTTGCGCGGCAGCCTCGGCGAGCGGCACCCAGCTCGTTTCGAAGACCTCGTGGGGCTCGGCGCCCGTATCGCAGACAGCGAGTTCGCGGGCCAGGAACACGTGGATGACTTCGGTCAGCACGCCCGGTGAGCTGAACAGCTGGCCCAGCGGTTCCCATTGGCGGGCCTTCACGCCCGCTTCCTCGCCCAGCTCGCGCTTGGCGCACTCGAGCGGGGGCTCGCAATTGTCGATCTTGCCGGCCGGCAACTCCGTGATCCAGCCGCCGACCGCGTGACGAAACTGGCGCAGCAGGCAGACCCGCTCGTCCTTATCCAGGGCGACTACGACGGCGCCACCGGGGTGGTGGGCGATCTCCAGTTCCGCGACGGTGCCGTTCGGCAGCTTGACGCACTCGATGTTGAGCTTGAGTACCTTGCCCTGGTAGACGTTTCGGACACTGCCGGTCATGCAACTCATTCCTATTGTGGCCGCGCATGGGAGGTCTGCGCTCGACCGGACATGCCATTCTGCATGTAGCGCGACGCTGCCGGCCAGTCCAGCCGGGCCCCTCGTGTGGTAGCGTTACCGGCTACGAAAACCAGTCGCCGAACGACGGGAGCAAGGGATGTCCACCAGTGTTTCGATACCAGACGCGTTGCACCGGCTGCGCGCTACATTCGCGACGGGCAAGACGCGTCCCGTGGAGTGGCGCCTGCGCCAGCTGAGCGAACTCGAGCGCATGGTCCGGGAACACGAGGCGGATTTCGCCGCTGCGCTGCAGGCCGATCTGCACAAGTGCACCTTCGAGACGGCCCTGAGCGAGCTGGGGTTCGTGGCGAGCGAGGCGAAGTACGCGCGCAAGCGGCTGCACCGCTGGGCGCGGCCCAAGCGCGTCTCGACGCCCATGATGGCGCTGCCGGGCAGCAGCTACATCCAGCCCGAGCCCAAGGGCGTCGTCCTGATCATCGCACCGTGGAATTACCCGCTGTCGATGGTGTGCGCGCCGCTGGTCGGCGCGATTGCAGCAGGCAACTGCGCGGTGATGAAGCCTTCCGAAGTCACCACGCATACGTCCGCGGCCCTGGCGCGCATCATTCCGCGCTACCTCGACAACGATGCCTTCGCGGTGATCGAGGGCGGCGTGCCCGAGACGACCGAGCTGCTCGAGCAGCAGTACGACCACATCCTGTACACGGGGAACGAGCGCGTGGCGCGCATCGTCATGACGGCTGCGGCAAAACACCTGACACCGGTGACGCTCGAGCTCGGCGGCAAGAGCCCGTGCCTGATCGACAAGAGCGCCGACCTGAACGTCGCCGCGGCACGCATCGCCTGGGGCAAGTTCATCAACGCGGGCCAAACCTGTGTCGCGCCCGACCACGTGCTGGTGCACCGCGAAGTCGCCACGCAGTTCGTCGACATCCTCGCCGGCAAGATCAAGGAGTTCTACGGCGACGACCCGAGCCAGAGCCCGGACTACTGCCGCATCGCGAGCGAGCGCCATACGGCGCGCTTCAGCACGCTGCTCGCCGGCCAGAAGATCCACACGGGCGGGCAGGTGGACGTGGCTACGCGCTACGTCGCCCCGACGATCGTGCTCGATCCCGATCCGGACTCAGCCCTGATGCAGGAAGAGATCTTCGGGCCGGTGCTGCCCGTGATCACCGTCGACGAGATGCATCACGCGATCAAGTTCGTGGCCGACCGGCCGAAGCCGCTCGCGCTGTACCTGTTCACGAAGAGCAAGGCGCTCGAAGAGGCGGTGCTCGACAAGCTGAGCGCGGGCAGCGTGTGCATCAACGACGCGGTGATCTTCATGGTGTCGCCGGAACTGCCGTTCGGCGGCATCGGCAACAGCGGCATGGGTCGATATACGGGCTGGTACGGCTTCGAGACGTTCAGTCACATGAAGCCGGTGATGAAGCGCAGCTTCCGCTTCGACGCGCCGCTGCGTTATCCGCCGTACAACGACTTCAAGCGCAGGGTCATGGAGCTGGGTGCGCTGAAAATAGGGGACATTCACCGTATTTCCACCGAAGGCGGTCGACGCCGGCGGCTCATTTCTTCGGGCTAGCTCGCCGTATTCGCGCCGGGCTCGGTGCCGCTTACGCAAGCGCTGCCCATCATGTGGCTCGATGCCAAGAACGGCCAGATCGATCATGGCTGGCGGCGTGTACCACGTCATCAGCCGCGGCAATAACCGTTCGACGGTGTTCTGCCGATCCGCCGGACTATGCGGCCTTCGCTGCGCCTGATGGGCACGACGCGTGTGAAAGGGTGGCGCTCGCACAGTTTTCGCCGCCTGCATCATGCCGAACCACTTCCACGTGGTGGTGCGCCCGCGCTCAGCAACTGCGATCTAAGCCGCTGCCTGGTTCCTGACCACGCATTCAACCACTTCCATCTGCAGCCACGGCTGCCGGAAGGGCTGGTCCGGCGGTACAGGCCGTCGCGCTCTCGGCAACCTGCTGCATCAGCTCCGAGGGTCTGGTCCGGCCGGTCCATGCCGCTTGCGCACGTGATTGCGCATGTCGGTCACCTGTGTGCGGATGTACGTCGGCGCGGCAATCCGGCGAGCGGCTGCGTTTTCGCGGCCGGCCCGTGCCGTCTGGCAGGTGACAGTACGGCGCAGGCGAGCGTGTCCGGGTCCGGCGACCTCTGGCGACGATCTCCGGCATGTGGCTGGATGACTGCTCGTGGAGAACCAGTCGGGCGGCGGCGGAGAAGTCCGCAAGTCTGCGCGCTTGCGTGAATGCGACAGCGGCTCCTGGCACGGGGCCGATGCACTGACGGAGTCAGGCTCGCACCCGGCGGCGGCGGCGTTCGTAAGCGCCGGATACGGCCCACGCGGGTCATCCTCGAAGACGCGGGTTCGTCCGCATCGGATGTAGGCGGACTTCACGCAGATCACTGCCAGAACCACCCGAATCAGCCGGTGAATGTCCCCTATTCTCAAGCTCAGCGGTCTCTGCGAGTGGTACTCCGCGTTCGGCATCATGTCTATCGCAGTCGCGACGCGGTTGGTCATGTTGAAAAATGCCGCCACGGACGCGATGTCCCAGATCGAGCGGTCGTCGAAACCTGCGGTCCGCAGCGCGGTCCGATCCGCTTCGACGATCGCGTCGGGCGAGACCGTCATCTTGTGCGCGAAGTCGAGCATCGCGCGCTGCTGCGGCGTCAGTACCGCCGCACGGTAGTTCATGACCAGCAGTTCACCGAGCGCCGGATCGCCGGAAAGTTCGCGCACTGCCTGACCGTGCGCGACCTGGCAGTAGTAGCAGCGGTTGGCTGACGACACCACGACGGCGATCATCTCGCGCTCGAGCTTGCTGAGCGGCGATTCATCGAGCATCAGGTCGTTGTAGAAGCCGATGAACGCGCGCAGCTTCTTCTCGTTCCAGCTGTAGGCCGCGAGCACGTTCGGCAGGAAGCCGATCTTGTCGTCGCAGATACTGAAGTACTTCTGCAGGTCGGGCGGCAGCGATGCACGCGGCGGCACGGGCAGTTCCAGCGCCATGACGTGCGACGGCTGTGACGGGTAACGCTCGGCCGGCGGTGCCTTGCTGCTCATCTGGACTCCGTTCCGGCGCGAGACCGGATGCTATTGATCGACGCGATCGACCGAGGCCTGCCCCGAAATGCGTGCCCGGATGTGCGCCCACGACATGCCGATGCCGAGCAGCAGGCCGAGGCAGCTCAGCACCACCCACGCCATCGTCGATTTGTCGGCCGTCGAGAGCCAGCCCTGCCTGACCATCCACCAGACGATCGCAGCGAACAGCGCGAGCAGCAGCACGACGCCCACGGTGCCCATCGACGAGAACGTCGCCCGGATGAAGAACAGCCACGCGCCGAGCAGCACGATGCCTGCGATCACGACCGTCGGCTGGATGGGCGTCAGGTTTTCCTGCAGCCAGTGGTAGTAGGAATGACCGGTGGGGTTGAACGTCAGGAAAACGAGCGCCAGCGAGAACACCACCCGCATGACCACGCTGCCCAGGTCGAAATCGTCGCTGTTCCCTTTCGCCATTTTTATCCAACCCTCTGTGATCGAAACGACACCCCTTGGGGCCGGCATCTTACTAACCCCTGTCCCCTAACCCCTAACCCCTTCCGGTACTGGATATCCATACAGCCGCTGCCTATAGTGGCCGCCTGCCATGACCCTCTCGAGCACCGCCTTCGCCAAGCTGAACACCGCGCAACGGGAGGCCGTCGCCCACGGCGAGCCGCGCGCGGGGGGCGGCCTGGCGGCGTCACCGTTGCTCGTCATCGCCGGCGCAGGCACCGGCAAGACCAGCACGCTCGCCCATCGCGTGGCGCGCCTGCTGCTCGCGGGCGTGCCGCCCGAGCGCATGCTGCTGCTTACCTTCACGCGGCGGGCCGCGCTCGAGATGACGCGCCGTGCGCAGCGGGTCATGGCCGAAGCGCTGGCGGCGGAGGCGGGCGCCGCGGGCCGCGTGCCCGATAACCTGCGCCTGCCCTGGTCCGGCACCTTCCATGCGATCGGCAATCGGCTCATCCGCGAATATGCGCCACGGCTAGGGCTCGATCCGGCGTTCTCGGTGCTCGACCGCGGCGATGCCGCCGACCTCATGGATGTCGTGCGTCATCGCCTGGGGTTCTCGAAGACCGTGAAGCGGTTTCCGCGCAAGGACACCTGCCTGGGGCTCTACTCGCATCGCGTCAACACGCAACGGCCGCTGCGCCACACGCTCGAGACGGCCTATCCGTGGTGCCTCGAATGGGAAGAACAACTGACGGCGCTGTGCCGTGCCTATGTCGAAGCCAAGCTCGAGCAGCAGGTGCTCGATTACGACGACCTGCTGCTGTACTGGCACGTCATGACGGCCGATCCGGCGCTGGCGGCCGAGATCGGCGCGCGTTTCGACCACGTGCTGGTCGACGAATACCAGGACACCAATGTCGTGCAGGCCGAGATCCTGCTGCGCATGAAGCCCGATGGCGCCGGGCTCACGGTCGTGGGCGACGACGCGCAGTCCATCTATTCGTTCCGCGCCGCGTCGATCGACAACATCCTGCAGTTCCCTGCAGCGTTCACGCCACCCGCGCGCGTCGTCACGCTCGAGGAAAACTACCGTTCGACGCAACCGGTGCTCGATGCCGCCAACGCGTTGATGGCCGCAGGCGGGCGGCAGTACCGCAAGCACCTGCGCAGCGTGCGTGGCGACGGCGCCATGCCGCAGTACGTGACGCTGCTCGACGAACAGGCGCAGGCCACCTACGTTGCCGATTGCGTGCTCGAAGCGCGCGAGCGCGGCGTCGACCTGCGCCGGCAAGCGGTCCTGTTCCGCAACGCCGACCACAGCGACGTGCTCGAGCTCGAACTCATGCGTCGCAACATCCCTTACGTGAAGTACGGCGGACTCAAGTTTCTCGAGGCCGCGCACGTCAAGGACCTGCTCGCGGTGCTGCGTTGGGCCGACAACCCGCGCAATCGCATTGCCGCCTTCCGCGTGCTGCAGCTGTTGCCGGGCATGGGCCCCGCCAACGCTCAGCGTGCATGCGAAGCCTTCGAGGCTGCGGGCTTTGCGTGGCAGGCGCTGGCCGCTTACGCGGTGCCGGCGGCAACACGCGAGACCTGGGCGCCGCTCACGTCGCTGCTGCGCGACATCGGTGCCGAAAACGCGCCGTGGGAAGGCCAGGTGAGCCGGGTGCGGCAATGGTACGAACCGCAGCTCGAGCGCCTGTACGAGTCGGCGCATGCGCGGCGTGGCGATCTCGACCAGCTCGAGCGCTTGAGCCAGCAGCACCGCACACGCGAATCCTTCGTCACCGAACTCACGCTTGATCCACCGCAGGCCACGGGTGACCTGTCGGGCGATCCACTGCTGGACGAGGACTACCTCGTGTTGTCCACCGTGCATTCGTCCAAGGGCCAGGAATGGGAATCCGTGCACGTGCTGAACGTGAGCGATGGCACGTTCCCGTCCGAGTTCGCCGCCGGTCGCGCCGAGCTGCTCGAAGAAGAACGGCGGCTCCTGTACGTGGCGATGACTCGCGCGCGGACCGAGCTGCGTCTGATCGCGCCCGTGCGGTTCTACGTGACGCAGCAGCAGGGCCTGGGTGATCGCTACGTGCACGGTGCGCGCAGCAGGTTTCTGACGGAGCAGGTGATGCAACGATTTGCGCGCGTGACCGCGGGTGAAACGCGGGACGCTTACGGCGCGCACAAGGCGGCCGCGGGCCCGCGCATCGACGTCGCGAACCGTTTGCGGGACATGTGGTAAGCAAGGCGAATCGGGAGGATTCGCCGCAGGCGCACGATCCCGCCGCACCCGGGTGGAGTGCTTCGAGCGCCAGGGAGAGAAGGCCGCAACCGTGAGGCTGCGGCCTTCAGCAGGCTGCTTGCTGGTTCGGCCGGGGCCGGGCTTACGCCTCAGCCCCGAACGGGGTTACCAGCGGCGCTGACCGCCGCCGCCGCCGCCGCCACCACCGTAGCCGCCACCGCCGCCGCCACCACCGCCGTAGCCGCCGCCACCGCCGCCCGGACGGCCACCGCCACCCGGACGACCGCCGCCACCACCGCCGCCGGTGCGGGGACGATCCTGCGCTTCGTTGACGCGCAGGGGACGGCCGCCCATGTTGAAGCCGTTGAGCGCCTGCATGGCGCGCTGGGCATCAGCCTGCGGCATTTCGACAAAGCCGAAGCCGCGCGGCCGGCCGGTCTCGCGATCGGTCGGGAGGGCAACGGATTCGACGGTGCCGTGCTGAGCGAAAAGCTCGCGCACGTCGGGTTCCGTCGCTGTGAAAGGCAGGTTGCCCACGTAAATCTTGGTCATTCGAACATCCTCAGAAGTAACACAATCAAACCGGAACTCAGGCGTCATTGCCTGGCCGGCACTACTCAACACTCATTCAAACAGGGGTTCGCAGCCGAGCGTCAAACTTACCGCCGGGCTGTTCCAGCCGGCACTGCAGCGACGTTTCCTGTCACTTGATCGAAGACGTTTCGGCTCGAAACAAGAGGCGCCGAGCGGCGCTCTGCAAGACACGTACGGGCAACGATCGCGACGCATGCTATCACACACCCCCGAAATCAACCCTGCACGGCCTGGCGCGAGCCGGCCGGCATGACCTGCGCACGCAGCCGTTTCCGGTCGACGGCGGCGGGCCGGAGCGGAAGCAGGACGGGCTTTGAGCCCTTGGGCGAGGTCGTCATAAGAAGTGGCGGCACCAGGCGAAGTTAAGGATGGAATCCTAGAAACTAGGCTCGTTGAATTCGATTGCGTCTCGGTGCCGTACGCGCTGGGCGCTTGCTGGTCAAACTTTAACCAGCGCCGAATTTACTTGCAGATTCGGGTTGCTGCAACCTAAATCGTTGATGCAGCGCAAAAAAATGTCTCGGACCGCCCCGAGTTGGGGCATGCCCGGGCGGGCGCCGGTCAGCGACGGGCGCGGTCGGTCCAGTATTCGAGCGTGCGCAGGTTGCTCCAGAACGACGCGTCGTCATTCCAGATCTGCGCGAGGGTATCGGCGGAGACCGCCTGGGTGTCGGCCGAGCGCGGCAGCATCCGCGCGAAGTCGAGGGGCAGGTTGGGTCGCGGATCGAGGGCTTCTTCGAGCATGGGGTGTCGGGCCGTGCGGTGGAACACGCCGGCATTGCAGCGGTTCTCCGTGACCGGACCATGAAACGGCCGTGAACGTTGCGTGACCTGCGCTGTGCGTCACGTCCGAGGGGGCCGGCGCCGCGTGCCGATGCGCATGGCGGCGCCGTCCGGGCCGGTGCTAAGGTGCGCGGCTGCCTTCGACCGAGCCCCGCCCCATGGAAGCCTTTCTCGTCTCGACCGGTGTCGTCGCACTTGCCGAGATCGGCGACAAGACACAGCTGCTCGCGCTCGTGCTGGCGGCGAAGTACCGCAAACCGATTCCCATCATCCTCGGCATCCTGGTCGCGACGGTAGTCAACCACGCGGTGGCCGGTGCGGCAGGTGCATGGATCTCGGCGCTGGTCGGGCCCACGGCGATGCGCTGGATCCTCGGCCTGTCGTTCATCGCGATGGCGGCCTGGACGCTCGTGCCCGACAAGTACGACGACGATGAGAAGGAAGACGCCGCTCCCCGATTCGGCGTGTTCGTCACCACGTTGATCGCGTTCTTCCTGCTCGAGATGGGCGACAAGACGCAGATTGCGACCGTCGCGCTGGCCGCGAAGTACAGCTCGCTGGTGGCGGTCGTCGCGGGCACGACACTCGGCATGATGCTGGCGAACGTCCCGGCGGTGCTGCTCGGCGAAGTCGCCGCGAAGAAACTGCCGATGCACATCGTGCACCGGATCGCCGCCGCGATCTTCCTCGCGCTCGGCGTCTCGGTCCTGCTCGGATTCGGCTCGCTCGGCTAAGCCCCGGTCCGACTCGACTTCATGCGCCAAGCGACGGTTGATGGGCGGTTCGCACGTCACCGCACCCCTTGGTTTCCGCCCGTCTTTGCCCTACCGTCCGCAGCGTGGCCGGAATCATCCGGCCGCTCACACACTTGTTTACGAGGTTGAACAACCCCCGATGGCCAAAGCAAAGTCCGTGAAAAAATCTGCGCAGAAGTCCACCCGCAAGCCCGCGAAGAAATCCGCCCCGAAGGCCCCGCCGTCGATCAAGACGGTGCTGACCAAGTCCGCACTGGTCGCTCACCTCGCCGAGGCCGCGCAGGTCGCCGCCAAGGATGCGCGCGCACTGCTCGCCGCACTCGAAGAGACGATCCGTGTCTCGATCAGCAAGAAAGGCCCGCGCACCTTCATGCTGCCGGGACTGTTGAAGATCACCGTCACCAGCGTGCCTGCGAAGAAAGCGCGCAAGGGTATCAACCCGTTCACGGGTGAAGAAACCATCTTCAAAGCGAAGCCCGCGACTGTGAAGGTCAAGGTGCGTCCGATGAAAAAGCTGAAGGACGCCGCGAAGGCCTGACGCCTCACCGGCGTTGTGTCTCAGGGCCAGGGCCACCGGTATCCGTGGCCCTGGCCGCGCTCTGTCGCAACCCGATTCGCACGCGACACTTCGTCAACCGCTTACGGCACCACGCCGCCCCCACGCTCATAATCAGGACCGGGGTACAGGAAATCCCCGCACGGAGCGCCGCCCACAGGGCCGCGTTCGAGGCCTCGAACCGCGCCCCGCGTGTTTCCGCCGCCGCTGGCCACCCTGCCGGCAAGTGAGTTGCACATGACCATCACCCCACGTTGCCCAGCCTGGAGCCGCGCGGTTCGGTGCGCGCTGCTCGTGGGTCTTACGCTCGCCTCGACCAACGCCCTCTTTGCTCAGGCCATCGCACTGCAGCAGGCCCAAAATCAACTGGTGCAGACCGAACGCGAGCTCGCGGCGACCCAGTCCGAGATCGACTTCTGGGAGAAGATCACTCTGGATCGCGACCTCCTCGTGGTTCCCGTGCAGACCAACATGGGAACGTTCGCCATTCCGGCGCGACGGGCCGATGTCGTGGCCTATCTGGCGCGTGAGATCGCCACCGATCTGCTGACCGGCAATCGACACAATTTCGCGCCGAACACGAACCGCCTGTTCGAGCTGCAGCAACTCAGCGACGCCAACAAGAACGCGATTCGCAGTGACCTGCTCGCCAGCCTGTACTCGAGTCGCTACACGCTGTTTGAACGGCGCAACGAGCTCGAGGCCGCGCTGGCGGCGGGGCCGGTACCGTGGCCGGGCGTGGCGCCCGTGCTCCAGCCGGGGTCACCGCCACCCACGGCGCAGAGCGCGATGGGCGAGGGTTGGGTGTTTGACCACGTCATCGTCGATCCGACCAGGCAAGGACGCCACGGCGAGCAAGTGCTCAGCCACGAGGCCAACGCCTCGGGCGGCTCGGTCACGATGCGCTGGAGTCCGCGGGCGAACTGCAACGAAGACTGGGTCATGAGCTGGCGCTTCGACGATCCGGTCGACTTCGTGCGCGCAGGCATGCGCATCCCGGTCCGCATGCACATCGAACTGGCGAGCCCGGGCTGCAACCACGGGCAAGGCAGCTTCGTCGACCTCGGTCAGCAGAACTGGGAGCCCTACTTGTTGGCGGAGGTGGCCGTCGAGCACATCGCCGCGGGTGCCTTCGGGTCGACCAGCCAACGCGTGGGCGCTGACTCAACGATGCCGGTGCCCGCGAATGACGGCTCGGCTGAAATCGTCGTGCAGCAGCAGCCCCCAGACGTCGGCCAGTGGTGGGCAATCTTCCGCATCTTCAGCTACGTGCCGGGGTTCAACTTCACGACGATCTACGTGTTTCGCGGTAACTGAAGTCGCTGCGGCGACACAGATTACGCGGGAATCTTGCCGGGCGGGTCGACGCCGAGCTTGGCACGCAGGTATTCCATGACCGCACGGCATTTTGCGGGCAACCAGCGCACCGCCGCTCCGCCTGCCGCAAGCGGCGCATACGGCAGCAGCAGCATCAGTCCGAAGTAGACGAGGATCGCGGCCCCGCCGGTGCCGAACAGCAGCAGCACCGCAACGATGCGCAACATCGTCGCATCCAGCCGGAAGTAACGTGCGAGCCCCAGGCACACGCCGCTGATCACGGCGCCTTGACTGACCTGCTGCAGCGAGCGCGCCGGCAGCGACGGTGACGGCGGCGTCTCGCGCATCGACGACGATGATGAAGGCCCCGCGCCCGGCGACTGGACCGCGCCGATTTCTTCGAGGGCGGGCGCCAGTTCGGCCAGCGTCACCACCGTCTGCTCTGGACGCAGGCGACGCATGCACTGGTCAGCCACGGCCTGCTCGAGGTCCGCGAGGATCTCCTGCGGGTCCGGGTCACCCTCCAGCAGGCTCGTCGACTCGGCGAGGTACTGTTCGAGGCGCGCATGGGCCGCATCGTCGAACTGGAGAACGCTGCGATTGAGACGGACGGTGGTGGCGATGCGTTGCATATTCAGTGTCCAAGGTTCGCGATCGTGCGGTTGATCAGGTTCCAGTAGTCGACGAGTGCCGCGAGCTGCGCGCGTCCGGTATCCGTCAGCCGGTAGTACTTGCGCGGCGGACCCACGTCCGATTCCTGCCACTCGTACTGTACGAGGTCCTCGCGCCGCAGCTTGCTGAGCAGCGGGTAGAGCGTGCCTTCCTGGGTTGCGAACTCGGTGCCGGCGAGCGCGCGCAGGATGTCGGGCACATACATGCTCTTCGCGCCGACGATCTTCAACACCAGGAACTCGAGGAGCCCTTTGCGTATCGGAGCCAGCTTGGATTCGGTAGCCATAGTTTGCTAAAACAGTACCTTGTTTGATCAACAGTACCTGTATTAGCCATAGCGCGTCAACTATTCGGGTCGACTCCGCAGGATCTTCGGCGCGAGCCCGGCAGCCGATGGGACTGCTGCTCAGGCCTCGAGGTACGTGTAGCCGGCGAGCTCGGCCTCGTAAAACCGCCGCATCGCCTGGCTCTCGGGCAGCGTGATGCGGCCCTCGCGCACGGCGCGTTCGCAATCACGCGCGAACTGGGGCACGAGCCGCTCGACGTCGTACTGCATGTAGCGCAGCACTTCGGTCGCCGAATCGCCCTTCACGGTTTCCTCGATCCACCAGCCGCCCTCGTCGTGCAGCTTGATGTGCACGACGTGCGTGTCGCCGAACAGGTTGTGCAGGTCGCCGAGTGTTTCCTGGTAGGCGCCCACCAGGAAGAACGCGATGTAGTACGGCTGGTCTGGCTGCAGGTCGTGCAGCTCCAGCGAACGCTTCGTCTCGCGCAGGCTCACGAAATGGTCGATCTTGCCGTCGGAGTCGCAGGTGATGTCGGCCAGCACGCCCGTGCGCGCCGGACGCTCGTCGAGCCGATGCACCGGCATGATCGGGAACAGCTGGTCGATCGCCCAGCTGTCGGGCAGCGACTGGAAGATCGACAGGTTGCAGAAGTAGATGTCGCTGAGAATCGTTTCGAGGCCCTCGAGTTCCTCGGGCACCGAATCGAGCTTGCGGCAGAGGTCGCGGATCTTGGCGCAGGTGGCCCAGTACAGGCGCTCGACCAGACCGCGCGCTTCGAGCGTGAGGTAGCCGACGCTGAACATCTGCAGCGCCTGTTCGCGCGCCTGCAAGGCGTCGTGATAGCACTCCACCAGCCGGCGCTCGGTCACCGAGCGGTAGGCGTCCAGCAGGTCTTTGACCGGCTGCGGGATTTCCTTGCCGCGGACCAGCTGCTCGTCGGCGTCGGTCACGCGGAAGCGATCGAGCTGCGAGCTGCCGAGCACGTCGCAGATCAGCAGGCTGTGGTGCGCGGCGATCGCGCGTCCCGATTCGCTGACGATGACGGGGTGGTCGATGCCGCGCGCGTTGCACACGTTGGCGATGCGATACACCACGTCGCTCGCGTATTCCGCCAGCGTGTAGTTCATCGACGATTCGTAGTTGGTGCGGCTGCCGTCGTAGTCGACGCCCAGGCCGCCGCCGATGTCGATGTACTGCAGGCCGGCGCCCATCTGCTTGAGCTCGGCGTAGACGTGCGCAAGCTCCGTCACGGCATCCTTCACGCGGCGGATGTCCTGCAGCTGGCTGCCCGGGTGGCAGTGCACGAGCTGCAGGCAGTCCTCCATGCCGTGCTCCTTGAGCACCGCAACGAGGTCGAGGATCTCGGTGACGAAGAGGCCGAACTTGCTCTTCTCGCCCGACGACTCGCGCCAGCGGCCGGCGCCTTCGCTCGCGAGCTTGACCCGCACGCCGAGGCGCGGACGCACGTCATAGGTCTTCGCGTGCTTCAGGATCAGCGCGAGCTCGGAGAAGTTCTCGACGACCGGGATGATGGTGCGACCGAGCTTCGCGGCCAGGATCACCGCCTCGATGTAGCTGTCGTCCTTGAAGCCGTTGCAGATGATGAGCCGCTCGGACTCGCCTTCGGTGAGCGCCATCACGGCGAGCAGTTCGGGCTTGGAGCCCACCTCGAGGCCGAAGCCGAACTCGCGGCCGTAGCCGTAGATTTCCTCGACCACCAGCCGCTGCTGGTTCACCTTGATCGGGAACACCGCGCAGTAGCGGCTCTTGTATTCGTTCTCGGCGATCGCGGTGGCGAACGCGTCGCGCAGCCGCGTCAGCCGGTGGCGCAGGATGTCCGAGAAGCGCACGACGACGGGCGTGGACAGGTCGCGCGCGGCCAAGCCGGTGACGACCTCGTGCAGGTCGATCTCGCGACCCTCCGTCCAGTCGGGACGCACGATGGCGTGCCCTGCGGCATTGATGCCGAAGTAGCCGTTGCCCCAGGCGTTGACGCCGTACAGGTCGAGCGAGTCCTCGACGCTCCAGGGGCCGGTGTAGCCAGTCTTGCGCTCAGGGTTTTCCACTGTTTTGGTCGTTCCACCTGTAGCCGGCGGTCAGGCCGGAAAAAAGAGGCGCGCACGATAGTCACTGCGGGGGCTGACGTAAACAGAAATCTGGGGGAAGGGGCTAGGGGCTAGGGGCTAGGGGCTAGTCGGAGGTGCAGCCCAGTTTGCGCGCGCTGAAGTCGAGCATCGAGACTTCAGCCGCGGAGCTGCGAATTCTGACTGCCCCTCCTAGCCCCTAGCCCCTAGCCCCTAGCCCCTAGCCCCTACTCGCGCGCCACGGCGCGCGACGGATCCCTCGACCACTCGCTCCAGCTGCCCGGGTAGAGGCGCGCCCCGGGTAGCCCTGCGTGTTCCATCGCCAGCAGCAGGTGGCACGCGGTGACGCCCGAGCCGCACATCGTGATCGTGGCGGACGGCGCCACCGGACCGAGCGTCCGCCGGAACGACTCAGCGAGTTCGCTTGCCGGACGCAGGCGACCGTCCGCACCGTTGATGCCCGCCACCGGGTGGTTGAGCGCGCCGGGCACGTGGCCTGCCACTGGATCGATCGGCTCCACCTCGCCGCGATAGCGCTCCGGCGCGCGGGCGTCCAGCACGCGGCGCTGCGGATCGAGCGCAGCGGCCTGTGTCGCGTCCGCATCGACCCAGGCGTCGGCACGCGGTTCGCCGACGAACCCGCCGGCCGGACGGGGGGCCGCCAGATCGGCCGTCACTGGCAGGCCCAGCTGCAGCCAACGGCGCAGTCCGCCATCCATGACGGCAACGTGGGGGTGCCCCAGCCACTTTGCCGTCATCCACCAGAAGCGCGCCGCCCACATGCCGGTCGCGTCGTCGTAGGCGACCAGCAGCGAGTCGTCGTTGACGCCCCAGCGTCGCAAGCGGGCGGCGAAGTCGCGTGGATCCGGCAATGGATGCCGCCCGCTGCGTGGCGTCGTGGGGCCCGCGAGGTCGTGATGCAGGTCGGCATGCACCGCCCCCGGCAGATGGGCGCGCGACCAGGATTCACGGCCCGCTTCGGGCCGGGTGAGCTCGTAGCGGCAGTCGAAGACCAGCAACCGCGGATCCGCGAGATGCTCGGCCACGTGTTCGGCGCTAACCAGCGTTTGCCATGCCATCGTCGATTCCTCCGTGGGTGCCAGTACAATCCCGTTGCACGCGCGCCGCAAGAGGCGTGACGGTGGAGGACTCATGGCGTTGGAAATCTACTGGGGCAGCGGCAGTCCGTACTCGTGGCGCGTGCTGCTCGCGCTCGAATACAAGCGATTGGCGTACGACTCGCACCAGTTGCAGTTCTCCAAGCAGGAGCACAAGTCGCCGCAGATGCTGCGCATGAACCCGCGCGGGCGGGTGCCCGTGCTGAAGGATGGCGACTACATCGTGTTCGAGTCGCTCGCCTGCCTGCAGTACCTCGACCGCAAGTATCCCGAGTATCCGCTGTTCGGGACCTCGGCCGAGGAGGCCGGGACGATCATGCGCGTCATCTGCGAGTACCAGGCGTATGCGGAGCAGTACGTCACCCAGATCGTCTCGGCCGTGTTTCTCGACCAGCTCGACCAGATGGCCGAAGAAGTCACCAAGGCGATGCATATCGTGGGCGGCGAGGCTCGCACCATCGAAGGTCGGCTCAGCACGTCCGAATGGCTCGTCGGCGAACAGCCTTCGGCGGCCGACCTGACCGTCTTCCCGGGCATCATGCTGTTGCGGCGGGCAATGGAAAAACGCGAGGCCGGCGACCTGCGCTCGCGGTTTTTGCCGATGGAAGCCACCTATCCGGCGATCGCACGCTGGATCCAGCGCATGGAGCAGTTGCCCGGCTACGAGCGGACGTATCCTCCGCACTGGCGGGACTCGGCCGCAAGGGGCTGACGGCGTTCACCGGGCGCATCCGGCCCCGGCCAAATTCGAGCTAAACTAGCAGGCCAGCCGCCCGCCCGGGCCGGCCACGCAGGACACCCGAACGAGAAATCATGACCAGCTATCCCGTGCACGTCGTCTTCCCCGGTCGCCTGGTTTTCGTGGGCTTCGGCAGCATCGGCCAGGGCGTGTTGCCCCTGATCCTGCGTCACGTAGGCATCCAGCCCGACCAGATCACGATCGTCACCGCGGATGAGGACGGCGAGAAGATCGCGCAGGAATACGGCGTGCGCTTCGTCAAGCACGCGCTGACGCGCGGCAACTACAAGACGGTGCTCGACCCGATCGTGGGCCGCGGCGACTTCCTGCTGAACCTGTCGGTCGACGTGTCTTCGCTGGCGCTGATCAAGCTCTGCTGGGAAAAGGGCTCGCTCTATCTCGACACGTGCATCGAGCCGTGGCCGGGCGGCTACACCGACCCCGCCGTGGCGCCGGCCAAGCGCACCAACTATGCGTTGCGTGAAGAAGCGCTGACGCTGAAGGACTCCAAGCAGCGCGCGCCCACCGCCGTGCTCACCCATGGCGCCAACCCCGGCCTGGTGTCGCACCTGGTAAAGCAGGCTCTGCTCAACATCGCGGCCGACACGGGCGTCGAGACGGCCGAGCCCGCGACGCGCGCCGAATGGGCTGCGCTGGCGCAAAAGCTCGGCGTGAAGGTGATCCATATCGCCGAGCGCGACACGCAAGTCAGCAACCGGCCCAAAGAACCGAACGAGTTCGTCAATACGTGGTCGGTGGACGGCTTCGTCGGTGAAGGCTGCCAGCCCGCCGAACTCGGCTGGGGATCGCACGAGAAGAACTGGCCGCGCGACGGCAAGAAGCACGACTTCGGCCGCGGCAGCGCCATCTACCTGATGCAGCCCGGGGCCGCGACGCGCGTGCGCACGTGGACGCCGCAGGCCGGCCCGTTCCATGGTTTCCTGATCACGCACGGCGAGTCGATCTCGATCTCCGACTACCTCACCGTGAAAAAGGGCGAGCAGGTCGTCTATCGCCCCACGGTGCATTACGCCTACCACCCAAGCGATGCGGCGGTGGTGTCGGTGCACGAACTGGCGGGCCGCAACTGGCGCATGCAGGACCGCAAGCGGATCATGATGGACGAGATCGAGACGGGCACCGACGAACTCGGCGTGCTGCTCGCGGGCCACAAGAAAAACGCCTACTGGTACGGCTCGCAGCTCTCGGTGCAGGAAGCGCGCAAGCTTGCCCCGCACAACAGCGCGACGTCGCTGCAGGTGACGGTCTCGGCCCTCGCGGGCCTGATCTGGGCGATCGAGAACCCGAACAGCGGCATCGTCGAGCCCGACGACATCGACTACAAGCGCGTCCTCGAGATCTGCCGGCCGTACCTGGGCCTGGTGGTGGGCGAATACTCGGAGTGGCACCCGCTGGTCGACCGCGGCCGCATGTTCCCCGAGGACCTCGACGAAACCGATCCCTGGCAGTTCAAGAATATTCGCGTGGTGTGACCCCGCCAGCAACATCGTCCGGTTCGGATACCTCTCCCGGTACGGGCACCTCTCCCGCTGCCGCGGGAGAGGTCGCGCGCAGCGCGGGTGAGGGCACTCCCGGTTCGAATACCTCTCCCGCTGCCGCGGGAGAGGTCGCGCGCAGCGCGGGTGAGGGCAGTTGCCTCTGCGGTGCGATCCGCTACCGTTTCGCGCTGCCCCCGCTCTGGGTCGCCCACTGTCACTGCACCATGTGTCGCCGCGCCCAGGGCGCAGGTTTCGTCACGTGGGTCGGCACCAGCGGCGAAGGCTTCGAACTGCTGGGCGATGCCGGGCGTTTGCGCAGTTATCGGTCGTCGATCGAGGCGACCCGCAGTTTCTGCGGCCGCTGCGGCACGCCGCTGTTTTTCGAGTCGAGCCGCTGGCCGGGTGAACTGCACGTCACGTTAGGCAGCGTCGAGCCCGGCATCGCGGCGCGACTGGCCCCGCAGGCACATGTCCATTGGGCCGATCGCGTGCCGTGGATCGGCGAGATCCACGATGGCCTGCCGCGTCACGACACGGTGGGTTCCTCGTAGCGGATGCCGGCGACGACGTAAGAGCGTCGCCCACCCGGAATTTCGATCGTCACCTCGTCGTCGACGCGCTTGCCCATCAAGGCGCGTGCGAGCGGCGAGTCCATGCTCACGTAACGTCGCGCCGGGTCCAGCTCGTCGGGGCCGACGATGCGGAATTCCGTCTCGGCGCCGTCGTCGTCCTCCACGCGCACCCACGCGCCGAAAAACACCCGGCCTTGGTCATCCGGCGGGCGCGAGACGACGATCATCCCTTCGAGTCGCTTGCGCAGGAAGCGCACACGCCTGTCGATTTCACGCAGCTGGCGCTTGCCGTAGATGTACTCGGCGTTCTCCGAGCGGTCTCCCTGCGCGGCGGCCTCCTGTACGGCCTTCGTCACCTGCGGACGCAGCACGCGCCACAGCTCGTCCAGCTCGGCGCGCAGCCGCCGCTCGCCTTCGGGCGTCGAATACTTGGAGCCGGGAAGTGTCGGAATTCGGTAACGGGTCATGGTTTCTGCGGGCCCGGGCCGGGGGCCGGAATTGTGTGCGCGCGGTCACGGAAAGCGCGGGTTGGGGCGGGTAGCTTGCCGTCCATGGCCATCAAGTTCTACGCGCATTTTCTCGTCGAGCAACCGCAGCCGCGCGGGCTCGAGGAGTTCCGTGGCGTCGTCGAGCTCGATGGTCAGCCGCGCCCCGGCAAGGGCATGAATGAGGCGACGCGTATCATCGCGCGCAACTTCGGCCGCACGCAGCAGGACGTCAAGGTCCTGCAGTGGGCCAGGCTGCACTGAGGCAGGCTCCAGCCCAAGGTTCCCCTGGCGGACTTTTTCCCTTCCCCTTCGACCAAAGTCCGCCTTCTCGGCCCCGGGTTCAAAGCCCGGGGCCTTTTTCTTTGGCCGGGTGCCAACGCGATCCATTCGCACGGTCAGCCACAATTCTGCTGGCGTAGGGCCGATACTTGGGCGCAACCGATGGTTACCCGAACCAGCTTCGATTCGAAACTTGCGGCTGCAGCCTTGCTGCTGTTGCTGCTTGGCATTGCGCGAGGTGCTCTTGGGGCCGGCTATCAGACGCTCAAGGTGCCGGCGTCCAGCGGCGATCCGGAGATCAGCGCGATTGTCTGGAGTCCGTGCGCTGACGCGCCGGTTACGTCGCAACTGGGCCCTTACGTCATTCGCGGAACCAGGAACTGCGCCGTTGCCGGCCGTTCGCTGCCGCTGATCGTTATTTCGCATGGACAGGGTGGGTCATTTCTCGGCCACCACGATACGGCTTCTGCGCTGGCCGACGCAGGCTTCGTCGTCGTCTCCTTGAATCACCCCGGCGATTCCTTCGGCGATGACGGGGCGGCCCAGCAGTTGCACATCTTCGAGTCACGGCCTCGCGACGTGAGCAGGGTGCTTTCGTTCATGCTGTCGCACTGGCCGCACAGTCAACAGCTCGACCGCGCAGCGATCGGCGTCTTCGGCTTTTCCCGGGGTGGGTATACGGCGCTCGCGTTGGCGGGTGCCACGCCTGCCGTCGCGGCCAGCGCCAAGCGCTTCTGCAGTCCCTGGTGGTCTTTTGTCGTGTCCTTGTGCCGCCAGCTGGACGTTGACGGCGCCCAGATCCGGCCGCAAGCCGACCCGCGCGTGCGAGCGATCGTCGTGGTCGATCCGCTGAACCTGTTCGACACGGCGGGTGTACGCAAAGTGCGCATTCCCGTGCAATTGTGGGCATCAGAACTTGGAGGCGACGGTGTTGCACTCGACCACGTCGAGGCCATTCGGGTGGCGCTCGCGCCGCCACCCGAGTACCGCATCGCCAAGGGTGCAGGCCATTTTGCCTTCCTGACGCCGTGCCCGCCGGAATTCGAAAGAGCCGAGCCAAAGCTCTGCACGGATCCCGACGGGTTCGATCGCGAGCGTTGGCACCAGACGATGAATGCCGCAGTCGTTGTCTTCTTCAGGCGACATTTGCGGACCCACGCCTTCTGATCCAGCAAGACCAATGTCACCACCGCCACCTGAGATGTGCCTGGGAGAACTGCAGTGATTCGTAAAATCCTCGCCTTCCTGTTGCTAGGGCTTGCAGCCAGTGGCGGTCAATTGGCCGCCGACTCGATCATGTCGCCGCAGCCCGAGTCCAATAGTGTGTCGCAGGTATGGGACCGGGAGGCCGACTACTGGAGGTTCGTCAAAGAGGGGGACGTCGAAAGCTATGTTTCCCTCTGGCACGACAGATTCATCGGCTGGCCATGCGGTCAGGACCACCCCAAGCGCAAGGCATCCATCGGCGATTGGGTTCGTGAGGTTCGAGACAAGCGGATCAAGGTTGACTCGAACCTCACACGCGAAGGCGCCGAGGACTTCGGTAACGTCGTAGTCGTGCACTATCGATTCACGCGTGTGGACACCTTCCCGGATGGCAGGGTCGAGGGCAAGGGCAAGGAATCGAAGATCACGCACACATGGATGAAGGTCGGCAACGCTTGGCTGATCATCGGTGGCATGTGCGGCACCCTGCCCGATAGCGCCAAGTAGCGACTGACGGCTACCGTCCTTGCAGTGGGTATCATCACGCCTGCCGGACGCTGGCTCGCGGGCGTGATAGACATAGGAGAAGACGCCGCATGAAGATCGCTATAGTCATCCTGGTCGTGGCGATACTCGCGCTGGCGTTGCTCCGGCGGTCGCGGCGAGAGAGGCAACGTGCCGACCAATCCGGCGACTCCGGAGGCGGGGGCGGGGCGAGCTCTGACTCGGGGTCTCGGCATAAAAATGGCGACCCGGATGGCGGCGGCGACGGTGACGGCGGCGGAGACTAGCGTGGCGGCGGTTACGAACTAAAAATCAGCCCCCACGCCATTGACAGCCTTCCTCGAATGTTCGCATCGACCGCCGTGCCCGGGCTGCCCCCGCTTCGGCGAGCCGGGCATTGCACCCGCAGCGCTCCACGCACTCGAGGCTCTTGCCGCAGCGCATGGCATCCAGTCCGTGCCGGTGTGCACTGGTGCGTCCACTGGCTTCCGTCAACGGGCGCGCCTGGCGATCCGCGGGCGGCCGGGCGCGCCGAAACTGGGCATGTTCGAGCTCGGCTCGCATCGCGTCGTCACGATTCCGAACTGCGTGATCCACGACCCGCTGATCAACCGTGTCGCCGCCGTCGTGCGCCGCGCGCTGATCGATGCCGACGTGGCGCCGTACGTCGAATCGACGCATCGTGGCATCGCGCGCTACCTGCAAGTGGTCGTCGAGCGTGCGTCGGGGACCGCGCAGGTGGTGCTGGTCGGTAATGCGGCCACCGCAGAGCCCCTGGCCGCTGCGCTCGAGCTGATACGCGACCGTCTCGGTGACGAACTGCACAGCCTCTGGTTCAACTCGCAGTCCGAGCGGACCAACGCCATCCTGGGCCCGCACTTCGAGCGCTGGTGCGGCCCGGAGAGCGTCGTCGAACATTTCGGCGGCGCAGCGATTCACTATCCGCCGGGCGCGTTCGGGCAGAACAACCTCGAGATCGCAGGACGCATCGTCGAGCACGTGCGCGAGCGTGTGCCGGCGGGCGCCGCCGTGGCGGAGTTCTATGCCGGCGTAGGTGCCATAGGACTTTCCTTGCTCGATCGTATCCAGCGCATCGACATGAACGAAGTCGCGCCCCAGTCGTTGCGGGGCCTGGCGCTCGGACTCGCAGCGCTCGACGCGGAGGTTCGTGCGAAGGTGCAGGTTGTCGCGGGGCCGGCCGCCGCGAACGCCGCGATCGCAACAGGAGCCGACGTCGTCATCGCGGATCCGCCGCGCAAGGGGCTCGACCAGGAACTCAAGGCGCAATTGCTCGAGCACCCGCCGCAGCGGTTCATCTACGTCAGTTGCGGCCTGGCCTCGTTCCTGGCCGACACCGCGCAACTGACCGCTGCGGGCACCCTGCGCCTCGCGGACTTGAGCGCATTCAACCTGATGCCTTATACAGAGCACGTGGAAACCGTCGCGTGCTTCGAGCGCGCCTGACGCGCGCACTGCAGTCTGACCGCGAGGAAACGCTCATGAGCCTGCGCTCGTTGTTGCCGCTGCTGCTTGCGTGTCTGGCGGCGGGCACGGCAGTCGCTGCAACTTCCGAGAAGAAGCCAGCCGACGTCGTCTTCGTCAACGGTTCGGTCTATACGGTCGATGCGGTCCGCTCATGGGCGACGGCCGTCGCGGTGAGTGGCGAGCGCATCGTCTACGTGGGCGACGACCGGACTGCCCGCGCCTACGTCGGGTCCGCGACGCGCGTCGTCGATCTCGCCGGTCGCATGCTGCTGCCGGGTTTCCAGGACTCGCACGTGCATCCGAGCATGGCGCCCAACAGCGAAACGCAACTGAATGTGGGCGGCCTGCAGTCGCAGACGGAAATCGTCGATCGCATCCGCGCCTTCGCCAAGGCGCACCCCGGCAAGTCGTGGATCGTCGGCACGGGTTGGCACGAAGCGGCCTTCCTGCCGAGCGGCCAGCCGACGCGTGCGATGCTCGACGCGGCCGTGCCCGACCGGCCCGCCTTTCTCACCAACAATTCGCTGCACATGGCGTGGGTCAACTCCGCGGCCCTCCGCGCTGCAGGAATCACGAACCAGACGCCGACCCCGAAAACGGCCGCATCGAGCGCGACGCTGCGGGTCAACGCAACAGGTGTACTGCAGGAAGCGGCCATGGAACTCATGCGCGGCGTCCTGCCCCCGCTCACGACGGCCGAGATGGCCGACGACCTGGCGGCCTCCCTGCGGGAAATGCACCGCAACGGCATCACCGCGTTCGCGGACGCATCCGTGCGGCCTCCCGTCGCCGATGCGTACGCGGCGCTCGCGCAGCAGGGTCGCCTGCAGATGCGCGCCCGTCTGTGCCAGCACTTCGACCACGCCCAGGACGACGACGCCCAACTGGCGGCGATGGTGGCGCGACGCCGCGCGTTCGAGGGTACCGGCGTCGCCGCGGACTGCGTCAAGTTCGTGCTCGACGGTGCCTACGGTTCGCACACGGTTGCGCTGCTGCAGCCCTACAGCGACGAACCCGAGCGTTTCGGCTACGGCAAGCTGTTCTTCGACCCCGCGCGACTCGAACGCCTGGTGGTGCGGCTCGACCGGGAAGGCTTCCAGGTGCACGTGCATGCGCTGGGCGACAGCGCCGTGCGCACCGCATTTTCGGCGTTTGCTGCTGCGCGCCAGCAGAACGGACCGCGCGACTCGCGCCACACGCTGGCGCACCTGGCGCTGATCGATGCAGCGGAGCTACAGCGTTTCCGCGAACTGGGCGTGGTCGCGAACATGTCGCCCGCGTGGAATCGTGGCGATCCGTGGGAGACCGTGTTTGGGCCGAAGATGTTCGGTCCCGAGCGCAGCGTGCGTTATCGCACACGGTCTTTGCTCGACGCGGGCGCGGTGGTGGCGTGGGGCTCGGATTGGCCGGTCACGGGTGTGAACCCGCTCGAGGGCATCGAGACTGCGGTGACGCGTCGCTACCCTGGCGGCAAGACTCCGGCAGGCGCGCAAGACGAGTCGTGGATTCCGGCGGAGCGCGTCACGTTGCCCGAGGCGATCACGGCGTACACCGCGGCTGGCGCGTACCTGCTGCACGACGAGGGGCGTCGCGGCACGATCGCACCGGGAAAGCTGGCCGACCTCGTCGTGCTCAGCCGCAACCTGTTCGCCATCGATCCGCTCGCGATACACGCCGTGCAGGTCGACATGACCTACGTCGGCGGCCAGCCGGTGTTCGAGCGACGCTAGGCGTCGCCGATGCGCAGCACCGCGATCGCGACCCGCACCTCGATCAAGAAGCTCACGAACGCCGCGACCAGCGCAGCCATCGCCAGCACGAAGAGCAGGGCCAGCGGGACTGCGAGGTTGAGCGGGATGAACGTGCTGGAGAACACCAGTGCGATCACGATGGCGACGAGCAGCGCAGCCACCGTGCCCAGCGTGATGGCGATGTTGATGTAGCGCGCGCGGCGCGCGAGGGCGCGCAACTGGTTGCGGACCTGCTCGGGATCACGCGCCTCTGACAGGCGCAATTCCTTTTCCATGCCGCGGGCGCGATCGACGATGCGGGCCAGCCGGCTCGCCAGCACGCCCAGGAACACCCAGATGCCCGAGAGCAGGAACACCGGCGCAAGCGCGAGCTGGATCGCATGGGCGATGTCGACGACTTCGATTCCATTCACGGCGGGCACCCACGAAAGAGCAGGCGCGCATTGTACGCCGCGCGCATTGCAGCGCGTGGCGGCCTCCTGCACGATCGCAGCCGATGACCGCACACATGTTCAAGGATCACTTTTCGCGGCAAGCAGCGGACTACAGCCGCTATCGGCCGGGCTATCCACCCGAACTGCTCGAATGGATCGCGTCGCGCGCGCCAGCGCGCACGCTTGCGGTCGACTGCGCCACCGGCAACGGGCAGGCAGCCGTCGCGCTCGCAGCGCACTTCGACGCGGTTCTCGCAGTGGACGGGAGTCGCGCGCAACTCGAGCGTGCACAGCCGCATCCACGGGTGAGCTACCAGTGCGCGATGGCGGAGCAACTGCCCGTGCCGGACCAGTCGGTGGCGCTGGTCGCCGCGGCACAGGCCGTGCACTGGTTCGACTTCGATCGCTTCTACGCGGAATGCCGTCGCGTGCTGCAACCAGGCGGCGTGCTCGCCGTGTGGACTTATGAGAAGTTTCGCGCGAATCCACAGGTCGATGCGGCGCTGGACCGGTTCTACTACGACGTCATCGGACCTTACTGGCCACCGGAGCGTCGCTACGTCGACGAGGCCTACACCACCTTGCCGTTTCCCTGGGCCGAGGAGCGTGCGCCGGCGTTTACCCTCGTCACCGACTGGTCGCTGGAGCAGGTCATGGGCTATCTCGCCACCTGGTCGTCGGTACAGCGCTACCGCGACGCGCAATCCCGGTGACGACCCGTTGCCGGCGCTGGCCGACGAACTCGCAACGGTCTGGCCTGCAGACGGCACGGTTCGTCTCAACTGGCCCGTCCACCTCAGGCTCGGTCGCAGCTGATCCCCTATAATCGCCTGTCTTCCGGCCCCATGCGGCCGTACCCGTCAAGGAGTCCGATCCATGCAGTTCCGCTGGTCCCTGCCCGTTGCCCTGGCAATCACGTTCTCGGCCCACGCCACGCCGCCAGCTCCGGAATCCCCTGCCACCCCGGCGACTCTGGCCGTCGCTGCCGCGCCGGCCCTGGCCTCGGGTGTGATTCAGAAGAATTTCGACCGCAGCGTGCGGCCGCAGGACGACCTGTACCGGTTCGTCAACGGCACCTGGCTGAAGAACACGGAGATCCCGGCCGACAAGTCGAACTACGGCGCCTTCACGGTCCTGTCCGATGGCGCCGAGCAGAACCTGCACGTCATCGTCGAAGAAGCGGCGCGCGCAAATGCGCCGACCGGCTCCGACCAGCAAATCATCGGTGACTTCTACGCCAGCTTCATGGACGAGGCGCGGGCCGAGAAGCTGGGCCTCACGCCGCTGCAACCCGAGCTCGACCGCATCGCGGCAATCAAGGACCGCAAGCAACTGCTCGACTACCTGTCGCGCGCGCAGTTGCTGATGATCGACACCCCGATCGGTGCGCAGATCTTTGCCGACGCCAGGAATCCCGACGTCAACACGCTGTGGTTGTTCCAGGCGGGACTCGGCTTGCCGGAGCGTGACTATTACTTCTCCAAGGAGCAGCGGTTCGCGGAGATCCGCGCGGCCTACGAGCAGCACATCGACAACGTCTTCAAGCTGACAGGCCGCAAGGATTCCGCCGCCGTCGCGAAGCAGCTCATGGCGTTCGAGACTCGCCTCGCCACGGCGTCGTGGCCGGCTGTCGAGATGCGCGATATCCAGAAGCTCTACAACCCCGTCACGGTCGAAGCGGCCGAGAAAGCCACGCCCGGCATCGACTGGTCGACGTGGCTCGAACAGATGACGCTGGCGGGCACGGGCCAGTTCGTGCTGGCGCAGCCCGATTACTTCAAGGCCGTCGGCGAGGCGGTAACCGACGTGCCGCTCGCGACGTGGAAGGATTACCTCACGCTGCGCACCATCGATGCGTATTCGCCTTACCTGAGCAAGGCGTTCGTCGACGAAAATTTCGATTTTTATTCGCGCACGCTCTCGGGCATCCCGCAGGTCAAGCCGCGCTGGAAGCGAGCCCTGGCGGAACTCGAGGGCAGCACCGGCGACCTGCTGGGCAAGGAGTACGTGAAGCGGCACTTCCCTCCGGCAGCGAAGGCCCGCATGGACGAACTGGTCGCGAACCTGCTCAAGGCTTTCGACGTCTCCATCGATGAGCTGGAGTGGATGGGCCCGGCGACGAAGCAGGAAGCGCACGACAAGGTACGCAACTTCACGGTCAAGATCGGCTACCCGACCCAGTGGAAGCAGTACGACGGCCTGGTCACGCACAAAGACGACCTGCTCGGCAACGTCCTGCGCGCGCGCGAAGTCAACGTGCAGCGCGAGTTGCGCAAGGTCGGCAAGCCGGTCGACAAGACCGAATGGGGTATGACGCCGCAGACGGTCAACGCGTACTACAACCCGCTCGGCAACGAGATCGTGTTCCCGGCCGCGATCCTGCAGCCGCCGTTCTTCGACATGAACGCAGACGACGCCGTGAATTACGGTGGCATCGGGGCCGTGATCGGTCACGAGATCAGCCATGGCTTCGACGACGAAGGCCGCAAGTTCGACGGCAAGGGCGTCCTGCGCGACTGGTGGACCCCCGCCGACAATGAATTGTTCGAGGCGCGCGCCAAGGCCCTCGTGAAACAGTACGAGGCGTTCAGCCCGCTGCCCGGCATGAACATCAATGGCCAGTTGACCCTGGGCGAGAACATCGGCGACCTCTCCGGACTGGCCGTGGCCTACAAGGCCTATCAGCTCGCCCTCGACGGCAAACCGGCGCCGGTGCTCGACGGCTACACCGGCGACCAGCGCTTTTTCATCGGCTGGGGCCAGGTCTGGGCGCGCAACTACCGGGAAGACGAACTGCGCAAGCGGCTCAAGACCGATCCGCACAGCCCGAGCGAATACCGCGCGAACGGAATCGTCCGCAACATGCCTGCATTCGTCGCAGCGTTCGACGTGAAAGAAGGCGACCAGCTCTACCTGCCGCCCGACCAGAGGGTTCGAATCTGGTAATGTCTGCAGCCTGAAGGGGTGGGGCGGTCGGTGTCATTTAAGGAGAGAGTTCCGATGCGAGCCTTGCATGTGATTCTGCTGGCGGTGACGGCAATGCTGCTGTCGGGTTGCGGTTACAACACGATCCAGGTGCAGGACGAAGCCACGAAGTCCGCATGGTCGGAAGTCGTCAACCAGTACCAGCGCCGCGCCGACCTGATCCCCAACCTCGTCAACACGGTCAAGGGCTTCGCAGCGCAGGAGCAGGCCGTGCTCATCGGCGTCACCGAGGCTCGCGCCAAGGCGACGCAGACGCAGGTCAATGCCAATGACCCCGCCTCGCTGCAACAGTTCCAGGCAGCGCAGGGCGAGTTGTCCAGCGCGCTGTCGCGCCTGATGGTCGTGGTCGAGCGGTACCCCGAGCTCAAGTCGGACCAGAACTTCCGTGACCTGCAGGCACAGCTCGAAGGCACCGAAAACCGGATCACCGTCGCGCGCAATCGCTACATCCAGGCGGTGCAGGACTACAACGTCACCATCCGCAGGTTCCCGGTGAACCTCACCGCGATGATCTTCGGCTACGACGTGAAGCCCAACTTCACGGTCGAGAACGAAGCGGCCATCGCCAAGCCGCCGACCGTGGACTTCGCAACGCCGACGGCGCCGCCGGCTGCCGCGCCGACGCCCGCACCCGCGACCAACTGAGGTGTTCCCCGTGTCGCGTCCCGCTGGGGGCGCGACACGGGGCCATGCCATGGTCGCCATGCCCCGCTTGTCGAATCTGCGCCTGCCATGGCGAGTCCCCGTGCTCGCGGCAGCGCTGTGGCTGTCTGTCGCCGCGTTCGTAGCCCCTGCGTTCGCCCAGCAGGGCCTGGTGGCCGTGCCGCAGCTGACTGCACGCGTCACCGACCTCACCAATACGTTGACGCCAGACCAGTCGTCCGCGCTCGAAGCGAAGCTCGCAGCCTTCGAGCAGGCCAAGGGCAGCCAGGTCGCAGTGCTGATCGTGCCGACGACCGAGCCCGAAGCCATCGACCAGTATTCGATACGGGTGGTGGATCAGTGGCAGCTCGGCCGCGCGAAGGTCGAGGACGGCGTGCTGCTGCTGGTTGCGCTCAACGATCGCAAGCTCCGCATCGAGGTCGGCTACGGCCTCGAAGGCGCGCTGCCGGACGCAACCGCCAATCGCATCATCCAGCAGGACATCGCACCTGCATTCAAGCGCGGCGACTACTACGCCGGGATCAACACCGGGGTCGACCGCATCATGCGGGTCATCGACGGCGAACCCCTGCCCGAGCCGGAGATCAGCCCACCCGCGGCCGACATCCCGGGGCTCTTCAACCTGTTGCCGTTCCTGTTCATCTTCGCGCTGGTCGGCGGTTCGATCCTGCGCAAGCTGTTCGGGCGCGTGGGCGGCGCGCTCGCGACAGGCGGCATCGTCGGTTTCCTGACCTGGCTGCTGATCAGCCTGCTCGGCATTTCCGTCTTCGCCGGCATCGTTGCCTTCATTTTCTCGCTGCTCGGCGGCATGGGCGGAGGCGGAAGCGGACCCGGCGCGGGCGGCTGGGCCAGCCGGCGTCACGGCAGCGGCTGGGGCTATGGCGGTGGGTTCGGGGGTGGGGGCTTCGGCGGGGGAGGCTTCGGAGGTGGCGGCTTCGGCGGCGGTGGTGGTGGTTTCGGGGGCGGCGGCGCCTCGGGCGGATGGTGAGTACCATGGACTGGAAACGCGCATTCCGGCACCTGTTCACGACGCGCCGTCAGCTTGCGCGCTTGTTCCCTGTCCAGACGCTGGAGGCCATCGAGCGCGCTGTCACGGCGTCGGAGCTGACGCACAGCGGCGAGATTCGTGTCGCGATCGAAGTCGACCTCGAGCCCGCCGAGATTTTCGCTGGCAAGTCGCCGCGGCAGCGGGCGCTCGAGGTTTTCGCGGCGCTCGGCGTGTGGGACACCGACGCGAACAATGGCATCCTGATCTTCGTGTTGCTGGCTGATCGCGACGTCGAAATCGTCGCCGACAGAGGATTCAACGGTCGTGTCAGCGCAGAGGAATGGACTTCCGTCTGTCACACCATGGAAGAGCAGTTTCGCGCCGGGCACTATGAGCGAGGCGCGGTCGAGGGCGTGCTGGAAGCCGGCAAGCTCCTGGCGCGGCATTATCCGCCGCTGCCCGGTGGGCGCGACGAGGATGAGTTGCCGAACCGCCCGGCACTGCTGTAAACGTGCGGCCGCGGGCCTGCGATTCAGACGAGGGGTGGAGAAACTTGAAGCGATCGTCCAGCTATCGACGCGCGGCGCTGCTTGGCAGCGTCGCCATGCTATCCGGCTGCAGCATCTTTGCGCCGCAGCACGAGCCAGCCCCGCCGGCTGAGCCGCCGCCGCCGCCGCAGTATGCCGAGCCGCTCGCGACGCACACGTTCCCGTATGTGCCTAAGGTGACTACGGTCGTCGGGCAGCTGCAGGCGACCATCGCGGCCGAGGAAGACACGCTTTCCGACATCGCACGCCGCTTCAACCTCGGCTACGACGAAGTCGTGAACGCCAATCCCGGCGTCGATCCCTGGTTGCCGAAAGCTGGCACGCGCATCGTGTTGCCCACGCAATTCGTGCTGCCCGAAGCGCCGCATGACGGCGTCGTGGTCAATCTCGCCGCCCTGAGGCTTTTCTACTTCCCCAAGGCCGCGAAGGGCGCCGAGCGCACCGTGGTCACGGTGCCCATCGGCATCGGCATGGTCGGCTGGGCAACGCCCGAGGGCACGACGAAGATCGTGTCGAAGCGCAAGGACCCGACCTGGACGCCACCCGAGTCGGTGCGCAAGGAGCACGCGGCAGAAGGCGACATCCTGCCCGCACGGGTTCCGGCGGGCCCTGACAACCCGCTCGGCGCGTTCGCGATGAACCTGGGCTGGCCGAGCTACCTCATGCACGGCACCAACAAGCCGGCGGGCGTCGGCATGCGCGCCAGTCACGGCTGCATTCGCCTGTATCCGGAAGACATCGCGACTCTCTTTCCGCAGTTGCCTATCGGCACCAAGGTGACGGTCGTCAACCAGCCGCTGCTGTACACGGCGCAGGACGGCCAGTTCTACGTGCAGTCGTTCCCGCCGCACGAGGAACACCCGGAGGCGAAAGCGGCGGCGAAGGGCCAGCGCTTCACCAAGAAGGTGCAGGCCAAGATGACGCAGCGCGCGAACGCCGCCGCGGTCGCCGTCGACTGGACGCTCGCAGAGCAGGTCGTCAACGCGTCGAAGGGCGTGGCCATCCCGGTGGCGCAGCCTGCAGCGGGCGTCGAGCCCTTCCTGGCTTCTGCGCTGCTGGTCGCGAACCGCATTCCCGACGGCGCGAACTGGGACGGCAGCGATCGGCCCGTGCCGATCCGTGCTGAGCCGACCATCGCGACACCGGTGGCTGCCAGCGGGACGCGCTAGGCGACCGTGCAAGGCCTCCCGGTCAGTCATTACCTCGATCCCTCGCGTGCGCCGCTGGAAGCGGCGGCCGTCTTCGCGGCGAGCTGGCAGTTCGTCTGCCATGTGTCCGATCTGCCCGCGGCCGGCACGGCTGTGCGCTTCGATTGCGCAGGGCGCTCGGCCGTGGTGCTGCGGACGCGAGCCGGTGGCCTGCAGGCTTACCGCAACGCGTGCCGTCACCGCGGCGCGCGGCTCGTCGAAGGCGACAACCACACCGGCCTTGCGTTCTGCGTCGACGGACGCCTGCGCTGCCCGTACCACGGCTGGACCTATGACGAAGCGGGTGCGCTCGTCAGCGTTCCGGCCGGCCAACGCTTCGATGCGGGATTCGATCCGGCACAGCATGCGTTGCTTCCTGTCCACGTCGCGCAGTGGCGCGGTCTCGTCTTCGTGGCTTTCGACACACCGCACGAGGCGCTTGCCGCAGCGCTCGACGGCGTTGCCCAGGCGTGGCCGGACCTGGCCGCGCTGCGCCGCGTGATCGAGCCGCGCGCGACGGAATGTGCGGCCGACTGGAAACTGGCGGCGGAACACCTGCTCGATACGGCCCATCTCGACGTGGCGCGGCCTGGACTCAAACCGCGCGTCTTCGCTGCCCCGGTGTTTGCGCCGAATGCCGGCGCTGCTCTCGCAGCCAGGGCCAGCCTCGCCATCGACGACCCCAGCTCCACCTGGTCGGCGCGTGCCTACCGGCGCCTCCTGCAAAACCTGCCGCTTGAATCTATCGAGACCCGGTCGATCTTCCTGTGGCCGAACACATGGCTGCAGCTCGCGCCCGATGAGCTCGTCGTGCTGCAGGTCCTGCCGCAGGCCGGCGCCAACTGCACGTACCGCGAATTGCGTTATGCGCAGCCGGATTGCACGCGAGAGATGCGGCTGGCGCGTTACCTGCACCATCGAATTCGCCGGCAAGCGCTGGCGGCCGATGTCCGCCTGTTGCGTCGTGTGCAGCAGGGAATGTCCAACCTGGACGGGGCCGAGCCCGGTCCGATTGCGTCCGGCGAGCCCGGGCTGCGCTGGTTTGCCGCGCGTTATCGCGAGCGCGTTGCGCCTGATCCCAGTGCGGCCGGGACCGCGGCGACACGGCGCCGCACCCGCGCCAAGGCGCGTCCCACCGCCGACGCCTGACCGCGCCCAGCCACCATGGGTGGGGGTGCCTGTCGCTTCATAGCCCCATGGGTTGTGGTACTTTAAGATAATTTTTTCGAGACAGGGCGCGGTGTTGCGCGAAATGCCTCCCAGCGGCATCACGGTGACGACGGCGATCGGCGCGGATCAGCCCATCGTCCGCCTGCCCACGGCGACGACAGGATTCATCGGGCGCGCGCTGCGCGGACCGGTCAATCGTCCTGTGCGCGTGAGCAGCTTTGCCGAATACAGCCAGGTGTTCGGCGGCCTGTGGCAACCGAGCATGCTCGCGTATGCCGTCGAGCAGTATTTCGACAACGGCGGCCGCGAAGCGGTCATCGTGCGCGTCCTGAACGGCGGCCGGACCGCCACCATCAGCCTGCCTTGCGGCGCGTCCGTGCTCACGCTCGAAGCGTTGAGTCCCGGTTCGCGCGAAGTGCTGCGCGCGTCGGTCGACTACGACAACATCGAACCGGGCGAAGACGACCGTTTCAATCTCGTCCTGCAGCGCGTGCGCTCGCTCGGCTCCGAACACGTCGAGGACCAGGAAATTTTCCGGCGCCTGTCGACGGCGGCGGGCACGGCGCGGTTCGTCGCGTCTGCGCTGCAGGAATCGCTGCTGGTGCGTGTGCGCGGCGCGGTGCCGTCCGTCCGTCCGGACCGTACCTTCAGTGCCGGCGCGCGGCATCCGATCGGCTATGTCGACTCGAATCCCGACGGCGAGGACGGCTTGCCGCTCACCGATTACGACCTCATCGGTTCGGCCGAGCGGGGCACGGGGCTGTTCGCGCTGCGTGACATCGACGACCTGCACTTCGTCTGCATCCCGCCCCCGGCGCGCGACCGCGACGTGGGTCCGGGCGTGCTCCTGGTCGCGGCACAGTTCTGTCGCGAGCGGCGCGCGGTGCTGCTGGTGGATCCCCCGGCGGCATGGCAGTCGGCGGACGATGCGTTGCAGGGCCTGCGTGAACTCGCGTTCCAGAGCGATCATGCCGTCATGTGCTTTCCGCGCGTGCAGGCGTTCGATCGACTGCGCGGCCGGTTCGAGGCGTTCGCGAACAGCGGCGCCGTGGCGGGCGCACTCGCGCGCATGGACGCACACCACTCGCCGTGGGACGGCGTGCCCGACGAGCAGATCCTGTTGCGGCCGGGCACGCGGCCTGTGCACGTGCTGGCGGATGCAGACTGCCAGCGCCTGATCGCGCAGGGCATCAACCCGCTGCATGCAATGCGTGCCAGCGTGGCGGCGCGGGCCCCGCTCAAGACGCTTGCGCGCGGCTCGGGGCTGGGGCCGGAAAGCTCGTTGCTCACGTTCCGACGGCGCCACCTGCTGGCGCTCAACAGCATCGAGCAAGGCACGCGCTGGGTACGCTTCGAGGGCCGCGACCGCAACAGCTGGCCGCGGCTCGCGCGGCAGGTGCGCGGCTTCCTGGCCGGACTGGCTGCGAGCGGAGCGTTCGGCAAGGGCGCAGAGCTGCAGCCGTGCGAAGTCATCTGCGATGAAAGACTGCACACGCCCGACGAACTCGAGGCCGGCATCGTGCATTGCCTGATCTCGCTGCCCGCATTGCGGGCCGGCGAATATCGAACCTACATGCTGACGCACCGGCGCGACGGCAGTCGCGTGCGGCCGGCGCCGTCACGCCAGTTGCCGCCGGGCACGCGCTTCACCGTGCGCGAAAGCCCGCCCGTCGCGCCGCACGCCAGCCAGGACGATCTCGCACCGCGGCGCACGCTGGCGCAGGAGTTGTTCGCACCGACGCCCGAGCAGCGGCCGACCGCCGCGTCAGACGTCCAGCGGCCCGAAGCCGCCGCCGCCCGGCGTCTCGATCCGAATCTCATCGCCCGGCTCTACGGCGAGTCCGAACGTAGCGGCGAGCGTTTCTGAGACAGCGGCGCCGCGGCGCCTGACGCTGTTGCGTCCTGGCGCAGCCGCCGCTCCCCCGGCAAGTCCGAACGGCGCGATGCGCCGGTGATTCGCGAGCACGTTGGCCGACATCGCTGCACGGAACTCGACCCGGCGGACCAGGCCGTCGCCGCCGCGGTGCCGGCCGGCGCCGCCCGAACCGTGGCGCAGAGAAAACTCGCGCAGCAACACCGGGAAACGCGTTTCGAGCACCTCGGGATCCGTGAGCCGCGAGTTCGTCATGTGCGTCTGCACGCCGCTCGCGCCGTCGAAGTCGGGGCCCGCGCCCGCGCCCCCGGCAATCGTTTCGTAGTACTGGTATTGCTCGTTGCCGAACGTGAAATTGTTCATCGTGCCCTGTGAGGCGGCCTGCAGTCCGAGCGCGCCATACAGCGTGTCCACGATGCATTGCGACGTTTCGACGTTGCCCGCCACCACCGCGGCTGGCGCCACCGGGTCGAGCATCGAGCCCTGCGGCACGATGATCGTGAGCGGCCGCAGGCAGCCCGCATTGAGCGGGATCGGTTCATCGATGAGGGTGCGGAACACGTACAGCACCGCTGCGATGGTGACAGCGCGCGGGGCGTTGAAATTGTTGGCCTGCTGCGGCGACGTCCCGGTGAAGTCGACGATGGCTGTTCCGGCCGTCACGTCGACTGCTATGCGTGCCACCAGCCGCTGCCCGTTGTCCATCTCGTACTCGAAGCGTCCGTCGCGCAGCTGGCGGATGGCCCGTCGCACGCAGCGCTCGGCGTTGTCCTGGACGTGGCGCATGTAGGCCAGCAGCGTGCCGCGCCCGTGCGCCTCCGCGGCACGCTGCAGTTCTCGCTCGCCCCGCGCATTCGCCGCCAGTTGCGCGCGCAAGTCGGCGAGATTCTGCGCGAAATTGCGCGCCGGCCAACGCGTGTTGCAGAACGCCTCGCGCAAGCCCGGCTCGTCCAGCACGCCGTTGCGCAGAATGAGCAGTGGCGCGATCAACGCTCCTTCCTCGGCGATCGTCACGCTGTCGGGCGGCATCGATCCGGGCGCAATTCCGCCGACATCCGCGTGGTGCGCGCGCGAGGCAGTGAAGAACTCCACGTGTCCGCCCGTCGCGTCGAACACCGGCGACACCACTGTCATGTCGGGCAGGTGCGTGCCGCCCGCGTAAGGCGAGTTCACGAGGTACGCGTCGCCTGGCCGCAGGTCGTGACCGTGGGCATCGAGCACGGCCTCGACGCTCGCGCCCATCGATCCGAGGTGCACGGGCATGTGCGGCGCATTGGCCACGAGGTTCGCGTCGGCATCGAAGATGGCGCAGGAGAAATCGAGCCGTTCCTTGATGTTCACGGAGCTCGCCGTCTGGCGCAGCACCGCGCCCATCTGCTCCGCCACGTGCATGAACAGCGCGTTGAATAGTTCGAGCCGCATCGGGTCTGGCAGCGCCGCCGCTTCGTCAGTCTGCGCCGCGTTGCGTGAGGTCGTCATGCGCTGCAGGGCGAGCAGGCCCCCGGCGACGACCTGACCTGACCAGCCCGCCTCGATCCAGCTGGTTGCGCCGTCTTCGCACAGCAGGACCGGACCGCTCACGGCATCGCCGACGCGCAGTTGTGCGCGCGCAAGCACGGGCACTTCGTGCGCGGCGCCGTCGATCCAGACCGTAGCCGACACCGCGCTCGGCGAGGGGGAGGCGGGATCGCGCTGGTCGTCCTGTGTCGTCGTGACGACCGGTTCGACTCGTTCGATGGCTTCGGTCATGACTGCAGCGATGACGAGGCCGGCGCCTTCGTCCGCAAACCCGTACAGCTGCCGGTGTGCGGCGAAAAATGCAGCGCGCAGCGGCGCGGCTGGCTGCCACGGCAGTTCGATGGTGGTGTCGGAACCGGCGAGGCGCAAATGGGCACGCACCTGCAGGTCGATGCGTGCCGCGGGCACTTCCTGGCGCCGGAGTTCGTCACTCGCGTCCCTGCCGAGCGCTGCCAGCGCCTGTTCGCTTGCCGCATGCCCCGGGGCATCGAGCGCGCGTTCTACCGTGCGCCGGCGCACCACCCGCCGGCTCGTCAGGCCGATGCCGTACGCCGACAGGACGCCCGCGAGCGGATGCAGCAGCACTTCGCTTGCGCCGAGCAGGTCGGCGACCGCGCAGGCATGCTGGCCCGCCGCGCCGCCGAAGCAAAGCAGGCCGAAGCGCGCCGGGTCTTCGCCATGCTGCAAGGCAAGCTCGCGGATGGCGTTGGCCATGCGTGAGCAAGCCACCTGCAGGAAGGCTGCGGCGAGCGTCTCCACCGTGTAGTCGAGGCCGGCCTCGGTGCGCGCGGTTACCGCGAGTTCCGCGATACGCGAGCGGGCCGCGCCGGGATCGATGGGTTCGTTGCCCGCGGGGCCGAAGACCTGCGGGAAATGCGCGGGTGGAATGCGGCCGAGCACGACGTTGCAGTCGGTGATCGTCGCCGGGCCCCCGCGTCGATAGCAGGCTGGCCCCGGGTCGGCGCCAGCCGAGGCAGGGCCCACCTGCAGGCGTCCATCGGCAAAGCGCAGGACGGAGCCGCCGCCCGCGGCGATGGTAGTGATGTCGACCACGGGTGCCTGCAGGCGGACGCCGTCGATCTCGGCTGCAAATCGGCGCGGGATCTCGCCCGTGCTGATGCTGACGTCGGTCGACGTGCCACCCATGTCGAAACCGATCAGGCGCCGTGCGCCGGCGACGCTGCCAGCTGCGATCATGCCGACCACGCCGCCCGCGGGGCCGGACAGCACGCCGTTCACGCCGCGGAAGCCGTCCGCATCGACCAGTCCGCCGTTGCTCTGCATGAACGTCACGGCGACGTCACCGTAGGCCTCGCGCAGGCTGCGCTGGAAATTTTCCGTGTAGCGCAACAGCACCGGCGAGAGGTAGGCATCGGCGACGGTCGTGTCGCCGCGGGCAATGAAGCCGAGCAGTGGCGCGGCGACGTGCGAGGCGATCACCTCGGCGAAGCCCGCTTCCCGCGCAATCGCCGCGGCACGCGCCTCGTGCGCCGGGTGCCGGAAGCCGTGCATGAAGCAAATGGCGACCGCTTCGATGCCCGCGGCACGGGCAGTGGCCAACGCGGTGCCGAGCGCTGACTCGTCGAGCGGCACCAGCACCTCGCCCTCCGCAGTCACGCGCTCCGGCAATTCCACCACCTGCGCGTACAGCGGCGGCGGCTTGCGGATCGCGCGGGCGAAGATGTCGGGCCTTTCCTGGTAGCCGAGCAGCAGCGCGTCGCGCATTCCCTGCGACGTCACCAGCAGCGTCGCGGCCCCGGTCCGTTCGAGCAAGGCATTGGTGGCGACGGTGGTGCCGAGCCGGACGGAGCGCACGTGGCGACCGCCAGCCGCGCCGTGCCGGTCGAGCAAGGCCTGGATGCCGCGCAGGGCGGGGTCGGCAGGGCGGTGCGGATCGCGCGAAAGCACCTTGCACGAGTGCAGCACGCCATCCGGCGCGACGCCGACGACGTCGGTGAACGTGCCGCCGCGATCGATCGCGAAGTGCCATCCATCCAGTGCACGAGCGTCAGTGTTCGGCAATCGCAACCCACCCGCTGGAAAACATCACGATGAATCATTCTGTCAGATCACCGGCTGCAAGCGCGCGGAGCCGGGATTCGAGTGACGTGGCATCATTCGTCGCGTCATGCGCAGATCGTCCCGTCCACCGGAGTCCCGGCGCGTGCCGCCGGCTGCAAACGCCGCAGTCGATGCCCGGGCGCAGCGCACGGCGGCCATCCTGGCCGTGGTGCGGCAGGTTCCCCGCGGCCGGGTTTCAACCTACGGTGCTGTGGCTGCCCGGGCGGGTTTGCCGCGGCAGGCGCGACTCGTCGGCAAGGTGCTCGCGGGTTTGCCCGACGACAGTGGCGTGCCCTGGCAGCGCGTGGTCGCGGCGGGTGGACGCATCGCATTTCCCCCGGGTTCGTCCGCGCGGGACCGCCAGATCGCGCGCCTGCGCGATGAGGAGGTCGATGCCTCGCGGGGCAGGGTGGATCTGACGCGGCACGGCTGGGGCGCTGCCATGGGCGATCTGGACCAATTATTATGGTCAGGTGAATGAGACTCACGCCGCGAAATCGTGGCGCGGTACGCCTTATGATGCAGTCATGCTGACTGGAGCACTGCCCGCATGACCGAGCGCTACGTCGTTTTCTCGCACGGCAAGGATAGCGAACCCTGGGGCAGCAAGATTGCGGCCATGGCCGAAATCGCGCGCGAGGAAGGATTCCACGTGGAGTCCGTCGACTACCGCGGCATCGACGATCCGCAGGCGCGCGTCACCCGCCTGCTCGCATTCTGCAAGGATCTGCGCGGTTCGCTGGTGCTGGTCGGCTCGAGCATGGGTGGTTACGTTTCGGTGGCGGGCTCTTCGCTGCTGCAGGCCCGCGGCATGTTCCTGCTGGCACCGGCGCTTTACATGCCGGGGTACGAGAAATTCAGCCCACGCCCCGCACATTGTCCGACGACCATCATCCACGGCTGGCGCGACGAAGTGATTCCCGTCGACAACAGCTACCGGTTCGCCAAGGAACAGAAGGCGACGCTGCACGTCGTCGACTCCGACCATCGGCTGCTGGACCAGATCCGGGCCATCAACCACTACTTCGCGTACTTCCTGTTCCAGATCGACGAGTTTCTTTGAGGAAGGGCGGGAAGGGCAGGAAGCCCAACGCCTCCTTGGACGGAAGGACCGGAAGTTGCCCGGACGCGCAGGCGCGTATTCGAATAGCCAGCCTCAGGACTCCGAAAATCCATCGATCTCGACGCTGCATTCCGTCTAGCCTTCCTAGTCCTCCTTACCCCTTCCTCCCCCTTCCCACCCTCTCTATCCGCTAGAATCCCGGCCCGGGCCCAAGCCCCGGGGAACCGTCATGCCAGCTGCCTTCAAAACGTCCCTCGCCGCGTGCGCGTTATTCATGCTTGCCGCGTGCGGCGGCGGTTCGCCCGCACCGGTGGACGAAGCCACGGAAGCTGCCGAGCAGGCGGAAGATGAGGCCCTGGGCCGCGACACTGACGCCACGGTCCTGGACGACATGATCCAGACCCAGGACCGCGCGCGGGGTGTCGAGGACCTGACCCTCGGCCGCAAGGACGACCTCGACCAGGCCATGGAAGCGTCGGGCGACGAAACGGCAGTCGACGAAGAATAAGCCGCCGACCGACCCTCGCCCCGCGGCGGAGCATCCGATGCAGCGCATCCCCGAACCCGAACTGATGGACGAGGCCGAGCAGGCCCGCGCCTACGCACAGGCTGATTTTGCCGAGCCCAACCAGCGCTTCGTCGATTGCTTCGAGGCCGAGTTTCCAGAACTGCAGCAGGGCGCGGTCCTCGACCTGGGCTGCGGGCCCGGCGACATCGTGCTGCGGCTGGCCGCGCGGCGCACGGGCCTTACCGTCCACGGCATCGACGGTTCGGCGGCCATGCTGCAGTTTGCCAGCGAAGCCTTGCATGCCGCGCCGCAGTTCGGCGGCCGTGTGCAGTTCATCCAGGGTCTGCTGCCAGGCGCCTCGTTGCCGCTGGCAGGGTACGACGCGGTCGTCAGCAACAGCCTGCTGCACCACCTGCACGATCCGGCCGTGTTCTGGGAAGCGGTACGTGAAGCGGGTGTGCCCGGCGCCGGTGTGCTGGTGATGGACCTGTTCCGCCCGCCGTCGCAGGCGGCTGCCCAGGCCATCGTCGATCAGTACGCGGCAAACGAGCCGGAGGTGCTGCGGGCGGACTTCTTCGCATCGCTCTGCGCGGCTTTCGAGCCTGACGAAATTCGCGGGCAACTGCGGGCCTGTGGCCTGGCCGGACTGCAGGTGCGGACCGTATCGGATCGGCATCTGCTCGTCACAGGGCGCTTGCCGTAGCGATGAGCGACTACACCGCCTTCGAGCGGCTGGCATTGCCCATCGTCCGTTGGCTGGTTGCCCTGTGGGTCCGCCCGTCCGTGCTGCCCGACGACGCCAGGAACCGGTCCACCGCCGACGGCGTGCGGGTGTACGCGCTCGAGAAGCGCAGCGTCATCGACCTGGCCGTGCTCGAGTACGTGTGCCGTGAGCGCGGGCTGCCGGATCCGCGCGCACCGGTCGGCCCCAATGCGCTGTTGCCCAGTTCCCTGCTGTTCCTCGAGCGTCGCACGGGACTCTTCGGCCAGCGCATCGACCGTCGCATGCCGGACGCACTCCGGGTACTGACCAACGCAGCCGGCACGGACATGGCCTTCAATCCGGAGCTGATCCCGGTCAGCCTGTTCTGGGGCCGCGCGCCCGACCGCGAGCGCACGTGGTTGCGCCTGGCTGTCGCGGACGACTGGGACCTCGGCGGACGGTTCCGCAAGTTCCTCTCCCTGCTGATCAACGGGCGCAACCTGCTGGTGCTGATCGGCGAGCCCATGGCGCTGCAACCAACGCTCATGGAGACGCGCGGCATGCCACGCGGTCCGCGCCGGCTCTGGCGGCAACTGCGCGTGCAGTTCCGCAACCAGCGCGCGGCGACGATCGGACCCGACCTGTCACATCGGCGCACGATCGTGGCCGAGGTGCTGCGCACGCATGCAGTGCGCGCCGCCGTGCGGGCCGAAGCCCGTGAACGACAGGTATCGCGGCGCGACGCCCTCAAGGTGGCGCGCGGCTATGCGTACGAGATCGCGGCGAACTACTCGCACGCCTTCGTGGTGTTCATGTCGGGCCTGCTCGGGCGGTTGTGGAACCGGCTGTACGACGGCGTCGAACTCGCCAACTTCTCCAGCCTGCAGTCGGTGGACGAAGGCAGCGAGATCGTCTACGTGCCCTGTCACCGCAGCCACATGGACTACCTGCTGCTGTCGTACGTGATCTACCAGAAGGGATATGCGGTGCCGCACATCGCGGCAGGCGTGAACCTGAACATGCCCGTGATCGGCTCGTTTCTGCGGCGTGGCGGCGCGTTCTTCCTGCGTCGCAGTTTCGGTGGCAACGCCACGTACTCTGCGGTTTTCTCGCGCTACCTGGGCACGATCATGGCGCGCGGTCATTCGCTGGAGTACTTCATCGAAGGCGGCCGCAGCCGCACGGGTCGCCTGCTCAAGCCCAAGACAGGCATGCTGGCAATGACGGTGCGCGCGTACGTGCGCAACCCGGTTCGCCCAGTGGTCTTCGTGCCGATTTACTTCGGTTACGAACGCCTGGTCGAGGCGCGTACCTACGTGGGCGAGCTTTCGGGCCGGCCAAAGCAGAAGGAATCCATTCTTGGCATGCTGCGCACGCTGCCGGAACTGCGCAGCCGCTTCGGCAAGGTCTACGTGAGCTTCGGCGAGCCGTTGCCGCTCGACGATCTCCTCGCCAGTCACGTGCCCGACTGGAGCCGGTCGCAGCCAGTGACCGAGGACAAGCCGGCCTGGCTCCCGCCGCTGTGTGCCGACCTGGCGCATCGCATCATGCAGCGGATCAATGCCGCGGCCTGCGTCACGCCGGTCAACCTCATCGGCACGGTGCTGCTTGCCACGCCGCGCCAGCGCATGGGTGAGGGAGATCTCGCGCGGCAGCTCGAGCTGTACGCATCGCTCATGCGGCAGGCGCCGTACTCGCCGCGCGTCTGGGTGACGCCGCTCGACGGCCAGTCGATCATCCGCCACTGCGAATCGTTGCGCATGCTGCAGCGTCAGCAGCACCCGCTCGGCGACGTCGTCGGCATGACCGAATCGACGGCCGTGCTCTCGGGCTACTACCGCAACAACGTGCTGCACCTGCTGTTGATGCCCTCGCTGCTGGCATGTGCGTTTCTCAACAACGCATCCGTGCGACGCGCCGACCTGCTGCGTCTCGCGGGGCGTGTCTATCCATACGTGGCCGACGAATACTTCCTGCACTGGCGCGACGACCAACTGCCGGCCGTGCTGGACGAACTGCTCGAGGACCTGCTGAATCATGGGTTGCTTACGGCGTCGGACGACCGCGAGGAATGGCGGCGTCCTCCCGCAGAAGCGAGCGAAGCAGTGCAGTTGTCCGTGCTGGCGCGCATCACGGTGCCGATCCTCGAGCGCTATTACCTTGCCATCTCGGTGCTGCTGCGGGCCGGCAGCGGTCGCCTGACGCAGGATGCACTCGAGCGCCAATGCCAGCTGACGGCGCAACGCATGGCGATGCTGTACGAACTCAACTCGCCTGAGTTCTTCGACCGCGCGCTGTTCGGCAACTTCATCGAGCGCCTGCGCGAGCGACGGGTCATCGCCGTCGGGGACGAGGAGCGCATCGTGTTCGATGCCGCGGTCCTCGAGGCAGTGGCCGCCGACGCGCAGATCGTGCTGCACGAGCAGATCCGCAACAGCATCCTGCAGGTCGTGCACCGCTGATTCGCCTGCGTCGGAGGCATGCTGTAGGCCTGCGCCTACTCCCGCAGGGGTGTGCGATCGAGCCATGCGCGCCGGATACTGAGGCCGATGCTGCCCTCAGCTTCCCAACCCCCCACTGCGGAGATCGCGCCGAACCCTGTGCAAGTGGCGGCGCCGCGCTCGCGCTCGCGAACGTTGCGCTACAGCATCGTCCTGCTGGCGACGATTGCGACGATCGCCGCCCTCAAGCTCGCGGCGTCGATGGTGGTGCCGGTGCTGTTCGCCATGTTCATCGCCCTGCTGCTTTCACCGGTCGTCGACATGCTGGTGCGGCGCGGCCTGCCGCGAGTCATCGCCGCGGTGCTGGTGGTGGTCACCGTCGTCGCGTTGGCGGCGGCCTGCGTCAGCGCAACGTGGCGACCTGCCCGCGAATGGCTCGAGGCCGCGCCGGCGACGATGCGAACCCTGGAGGCCAAGATCCGGCCGGTGACGCGCTTCATCGCCAAGGTGCAATCGGTGTCGTCCCAAGCCGAACGGATGACCGAACCTGCGGTGAAGCCGCAGGGCGAGCCCACGCCGGTTGCGCTCGAGGCCAAGGGCTTCGTCGAGAGCACGCAGGATTGGCTCGTCGCCATCGTCAGCATGCTGTTCCTGGCAATGTTCCTGCTGGCGGCGGATCTTGCCACTCTTGGGAGCGGCGCCACGCCGGGCTCGCACTGGGGCCGTGCCGGGCAGGTGTTCGAGCGAGTGCGCGGTGAACTCGCACGTTACTTCGCCGCCATCGCATTCAGCAACCTGCTGCTCGGCGTGGGGACCGCCGTCGCCATGGCGTGGCTCGGCATGCCGAATCCATTGCTGTGGGGCGTCATCGCGTTCACCTTCAATTTCGTGCCTTACGCGGGGTCCGCGACGACCCTGGCCCTGCTGACCGTCGTTGCGCTCGTTTCATTCGATGGCATCGGCAAGACGGTCAGCGTCGCCGGCACGTACCTGATCCTGACCACCCTCGAAGGGCAGGTCCTGCAGCCGGTGCTGGTGGGCCGCAGGCTTGATATCAGCCCGCCACTGGTCCTGCTCGGCCTCTGGTTCGGGGGCTGGCTGTGGGGTGTGGCGGGCGTTGCCCTCGCGACGCCACTGCTGGTGACGATCAAGGTTGCCGCAGAAGAACTGTCGCGTGCCGAGATCGACGCGGAAGCCGAGCGGCGGGCCGAAACCGTGCGCACTCGAGCAGCGCAATGGCTGGCCCGCAACGCTCGCCGTTATCGGCGCCCGCCGGGTTGGTCCGGGTAGCGGCAGGGTTGCCATCGCAGACACCCCCGGGCCACGTGGCCCGGGAAGGCTGCGCCAAGCATCAGAGCTGGCGAATCTCGAGGTCGTTGCGGACGTTCTTGACGCCGTTCACCGAGCGGGCAATTTCGACCGCCCGGCTCCGCGCCTTGTCCGAGTCGACGAAGCCGGTCAATTGCACGACGCCGTTCTGCGTTTCGACATTGACCTTGTACGACTGCATCGTCTGGTCCGCGATGAGCTGGCCCTTGACGGCTGCGGTCAGCGCACTGTCGTCGACCACTTGCCCGACCGTTGCCTGCGGGTCGCTGATGCGCAGGTCATTGCGCACTTCCTTTACGCCGCCGACGCCTCGCGCCACTTCGCCGGCGCGCGCTTTCTGCTCTGCCGTGTCGACGAAGCCGCCGAGCTGCACGACGCCGCGATACGTCTCGACGTTGACGTCGCGTGCCTTCGCGACGGGATCCTCGATCAGCGCCGTCTTGACCTTGGCGGTCAGCACGCTGTCATCCACGACTTCGCCCGCCGACTGCTGCGAGCGCGTCGCCGTGCACGCACCGAGGGCGAGTGCGACGATCAAAAGACCCGTCCGGGCCGCGAGGGATACATGTCTCATGGGGCTCTCCTTGCTTGGTTTGTCCGCTGGACGCTGCAACACGCGTGCCAGCCGCGCGCGCCATCCGCACGCGTTGTCAGCCGACTCTGACATGGGACCAGTACCCCAGACCACGTGCGACTTGCCTCGCAACCGCTCGCGCAAGAATTGCCCCCACGTTCAGATGCGCCAACACGTTCCGAGATCTTCAGTCCGAGCGCAAGTACTGAAAGAAACGGAAAGGTGCGAACCAGATGTTTGCCTGCGCACCGGATCGCTTCACTGACCCCACCGGAGTCACCTGCCGTGCCCGTCCCTCCCGCCGCTGAGTCCATGCGCGTCAACGTGTCGCCTCTGCGCGTACTGCTGGTCGAGGACTCCGCGCTGCTCGTGCAGCGGATCGCCGAGATGGTGGGCGACCTGCCGTACGTCGTCATAGCTGCTACGGCGGATACGGAAGCCGAGGCGCTCGCGCTACTGGCCGGCGGCGACATCGACGTGATCATCCTCGACCTGCAACTGCACGGCGGCAGCGGCTTCGGCGTCCTGCGTGAACTCCGCCGGCTGCCTGGGCGGCCCCGGGTGATCGTTTTTACCAACCTTGACATCGCGGCGTACCGCGAAGGCGCGCTCGCGTTGGGCGCAAGCTATTTCCTCGACAAGTCGCGGGATTACGATCGCCTTCCGGTCGTCCTGCAAGCGCTGTCGGACACGAGGCATTGAGCCGGTATACGACGACTGGCGCATGTGAAGGAAATACACGAATGCACGTCGTGCGCTGAACTTGTTGCAACTGGAGTTGGCCGGCTTGGGGTCATCGAAGAGCGGCGCGAGGCACGAGCGCCCGGACTTCCGTCCCGCCGCCTGGGCCGGGACCGACTCGCAGCGTGCCGCGTAGATTCCCTCCACGCGGACCGTGTAATCGCTCTGCCAAACGCTGTCCATAAAACGGGCACTCGTCCTACACCATTCCTGTCACCAGCCCGGACGCAGCGTGCATCCAGCAGGCGCATCCTGCTTCCTATCCGCGGACGAACTCACGACAGGTAGAAGGATCAGTCATGACTCATGCATCGAACGACAGTGGGGCGCGCACGGCGCGCTTCCAATTGAATCGCATCGCGTTGCAGGTGCCGTCATGAGCGCGGCCTTGCCGGGGCAGGCGAGTGGGCCCTACGAGGCGCGCGAGTTCGATCTCACAGCGGTGACCGGGCTGTCGGCTCGCGCTGTCGATATCCACCTGGAGCTGTATCGGGGTTACGTCAAGTCGCTCAACCTGTTGCTGGCGGAGCAGCGGGCCGCGTTCCCGGCCCCCGGTGAACCTGCCACGCCGCTCGACCTCGCGGCCCATGCCCGCCGTTTTGCGTTCGAGCACAACGGTGTGGTGCTGCACGAGCTGTTCTTCGAAGCGCTGGGCGCCCCTGGCGGCAGCGGTCCGGACAAGCATGGGCGGCTGGCCGACGCGGCTTCCAGATCGTTTGGCAGCCCGGAGCAATGGCTGCAGCATGCCGCAGCTCTCTCGAAGTTGCGTGGCATCGGCTGGATCGTGGTGCTGCATGACCCGGTGCGCAACGTGCTCTACAACGCGTGGATCGACCTGCACCATCTCAGCGTGCCCGCGAACCTGCGCGTGGTACTGGCACTCGACTTGTGGGAGCACGCCTACCTGCTCGATTTCGCGCCGGCCCAGCGCGGCAACTATTTCCAGCTGCTCTGGAGCAGCGTGGACTGGAGCAAGGTCGAGCAGCGCTGCGGTTGACGGCAGCAAGGGCGGGCTCCAGCAGCGACCCGCGACCGCTGCTGGCACCGCCACCGGTCACCAGCGCGGGCTGCGACGTTGATCCGCGTCAGCGGATCAGGTCGTTGCGGATGGCGTAGCTGGTGATCTCGGCGTTGCTCTTCATCGTCATCTTGTCGAGGATGCGCCGCCGGTATGTGCTCACGGTCTTCACGCTCAAGAAGAGCCGCGCCGCGATCTGCGAAACCGATTCGCCCTGCGCAAGCTTGCAGAAGATCTGGAACTCGCGCTCGGAAAGCTTGCCGTGCAGTGGCGCATTCGAGTCGCCGCAGACCCCGGCGACCAGTTGTTCGGCGAGCTCCGGCCCGACATAACGACCACCCCGGGCAACCGTGCGCAGCGCGCGCATCAGCTCGGGCGCCTCGGAGCCCTTGCCGATAAAGCCGCTGGCGCCGCCGCGCAGCACATTCAAGCCGAACTGGGCTTCAGGGTAACTGCTGAGCACCAGGACCTTGGTCTGCGGGTAATGAGACCGCGCATAGCGCAAAACGTCGAGCCCCGACATGTCGGGCAGATAGAGGTCAAGCAGCATCACGTCCGCTGACGTCTCTTTGAGCTTTTCCAGCGCTTCCTTCCCTGACGTCGCCTCAGCGACGACACCCAGGTCGGGCTGGGCGTTGATCATCGTCCGCAGTCCGGCGCAGACGACTTGATGGTCGTCCACAACAACTACTGATGTTTTCCTCATGACTTTAAGCATCCTGCCGCCGCGCCATGCGGTGTTCGCGGCCAGTGTACGCCCGCAACAGGCCGGTTCGGCGCAGCTGTCAGACCTATCCTACAGACACATATTGCGGCTGTCGGAGGGGGGCATACTGGGCAGAAGACAAGTTCGTCCGGGGAGCCCACCTTGACTCGTTCCAGGAAACTGCCTCAGCGGCTGGCCCCAGAAGAGGCGGCCACACTGGTTGCGCACGTCCAGGCGCAGCTCGAGCTCGAGCGAGCCCGCATCGCGCGGCGCCTGCATGGCGACGTGGCGGGCATGCTTGCCGCGGCGCGGATGGACTTGTCACGAATGGTGAATCGAGGTGACGCCGACTGGGACGAGCAGGTCCTGCGCGTTGATCAGATCCTCGAGGCGGTGATTCAGAACGCGCGATCGGAGATGCAGCGTCTGCACCCAGCGCTGCTGGACCATTTCGGCCTGACGGCGGCGCTGCGCCATCTGGTCGAAGAAACCTGTCGCACGGCAGGCGCCGAGTTCGCAATGGACTTGCCCGAGTTCCCGGAAGGAGGTGTGTCAGCCCCCGTGGCGTTGGCTGCTTACCGGGTCGTCGAGCGTCTGCTCGAAGGGCGCGCCCTGCAGCGAGTCGGTGTGCGCCTGCGTGGCTCGAACGGCGGGCTGCTGCTGGCCGTCGATCTTGATTGCACCGAGCCGCTGGCACCCTCTGGGCGCAACGACCTGCTGGCCTTGCGGGCCTGGCTGGAGTCTCTCGGTGGCGCCTGGACGGAAGCGCTTCGTGGCGCGGTGCTCGCGGTAGAACTGACGCTTCCGCGCGAAAACATGGCTGCGACCCAGACGACAGCCAGCTGATCGGCTGGGCCGGCGCGGGTCGCGCCAACGCGGTGAGGTACTAGCCGCCGCTGTTCGGGGTCACATCGTTGGTATCGGTCGAGCCGCCGGTCGCGCCCGTCGTGGCGGTACCCATCGTGCCATTGCCGGTGCCCCGCACGGTGTCGAGCTGGGACTGTGCCTGCACCTTGGCCGAATCGTACTGCTGCTCTGCCTGCTGCTTGCAGTTTTCCTGCGCGTCGCCGCTCAATGCCTCGCACGCTTCCTTGGCCACCTTGCGGTCACCGTCGGCCTTCGCGATTGCGACGTCGTAGTCAGCTTCGGCGCGGTCCTCCACCGTGCCTCCGGTGGCAGCTACCGAATCCGCCTGCTGCTCGGCAACGTTTTCGTTTGCTTCCTGCTGCGCTTCGGCGACGTCCTCGCGCACCTCGCCCACGGGCTCCTGTCGGTTGCAGCCGGCAGCGCCGAGCGTCATGCCCAGCACCGCGGCAGCGATCATCAATCTCTGCATAGCCATTTTTCTGCACTCCATTGTGAATCTGGGCGCCGCACTGCGCCAGGCGACACCATGACCGCGGCTGTGACTCTGCACCTCCAGACAAGCGATACAACGGTGGCGGGACCTGTCCTACGGTTCCGCAGCCGCAGTACCGCGCGCGGATCCTGTTCGGGATCGCTGACGGCTGATTCGGCGTGCGTCCGACATCGACGCCGCTGGCAGCAGGCGAGGCTTCAACCTGGTTTACGCGCTCGCGCTTCTCTAAGGAGGAATGAATGAATATCCTGATCTGGCTGGTCGTCGGCGGCGTCATCGGGTGGATCGCCTCAATGATCGTCGGCACCGATGCGCAGCAGGGCGTACTGCTGAACGTCATCGTCGGCATCGTGGGTGCCCTGGTGGGCGGCTGGCTCATCTCGCCCATGATCGGCGTGGGCACGATCAACGAGGGGGCCTTCAACCTGGCGTCACTCGGCGTGTCGCTGGCAGGCGCGATCATCCTGCTGGTGATCGTCAACCTGATCCGCCGCGCAACTGCGCGCGGGTAAACCCACCGCAGAGCTTCGACTCGCGGTGGAACCGCGGGCGCCGGGATCGTCAGGTTCCGGCGCCCGCTGCCTTTCTGGCTCCGCGCCTGATTGCGTCGAGCAACTCTTGCGCGTCGCCCGTCTTCGTCACGTACTCGCACTCGCTGTCGAACACCGGACCCAGCGATCCGGGGTCATACCCGCTATAGACGATGATCGCCCGGCGCGGATGCGCCGTGCGGAACGCCTGCAACGCAGGAATGCTCGATTGGCCCGCCAGGTCGAGGTCGAGGATGAGCACCTGCGCCGTGGTGCTGGGGACAATGTCGAGCAGCTCGGGCACGCGCGCGACGGTGCCGGCGACGTTCATGTCGGATTGGGCCAGGATCAGCTCGCACAATGCGGCGCAGAGATCGCGATTGTCTTCCGCGATGAGGACCTCGATCGGCTGTTCGTCCCTGCGCATGTCCGCAGTCTAGCGCGACTCGACGCCAAAGTCGGTGCCGAAGTCGGCAGCATCCCACACAGCGCTGGGACTCTGCCGAACGACACCCCGGCGTGTGTCAACCATGCTCGACGTTCGCGGCAGTTGCAGCCGCAATCACCGCACGCCCACGGATCCCAGTCGACATGGAAACCGCTTTCAACCGCTTGCAGCAAGAATTGCCCCGCTTACCCGTCGCGACCCCGTCCGGCGTCGTGGCCGGCCGCACCGTTGATGTCGTCGACGACCAAGGAACACCGAACGTGAATGCAGTAGAGCAGCCCGCCATCGCACGACGCCTGATCGGTGGGAGCACAGCGATAGATGCCGTGCGCCGCATGATCGTGCGCGTTGCGCCGATGGATTCGGCGGTCCTCATCTGCGGCGAGAGCGGGTGTGGCAAGGAACTGGTGGCGGAGTCATTGCACGCCGGCAGCCCACGCGCCGAAGGGCCGTTCGTCGCGATCAACTGCGGCGCCATTCCCGCCACGCTGATCGAAGCCGAGTTGTTCGGTTACGAAAAAGGCAGCTTCACGGGCGCATCGCGCACGCACGCGGGCGTCTTCGAGCGCGCGAATGGCGGCACGCTCTTGCTGGATGAGCTCACCGAGATGCCGCTCGATATGCAGGCCCGGCTGCTGCGAGTGCTCGAGACGAAGCGGGTACGCCGGGTGGGAGGCGAGGTCGAGCTGCCGATCGACGTGCGCGTGCTGGCTGCGACCAATCGCTCGCCCGTCGAGGCAGTCGAGGCAGGCCACCTCCGCGAGGACATCTACTATCGCCTGGCCGTGGTGCTGATCCGCCTGCCGCCGCTGCGCGAACGCGCAGGCGACATTCGCGAGCTCGCCGACTTCTTTCTCGATGAGCTCAACCGGCGTCACCTATCCGACAAGCGATTTTCGGTCGCCATGCGCGAGCGACTGGCGCAGTACGACTGGCCCGGCAACGTGCGTCAGCTGCGCAACGCAGTCGAGCGTGCGTTCGTGCTTTGCGACGAGGTGCTCGACGTGGATCACGACTTTGGCGCAGCACCTGCGCGCGCCAATGGACATCACGCGTGTCTGGCGCCCAACGACGGTACGTCGATCACGCTGCCGATCGGCTCGTCGCTGTTCGAAATCGAACGCGCCTTCATCGTTGCGACGCTGGAGCGTTTCGGTGGCGACAAGCGGCGCGCGGCGGGCGCGCTCGGGTGCAGCGTGAAGACGCTGTACAACAAGCTGCACCTCTACCGCCGGCAACTGGGCCACGTCGCGGCGGTGAGTTGAAGGCAGCCGCTTGACCGGGCCAGGGCGGCGCGGCAGGGCGAAGACGGACCAGGAGGGTCATGACTATGCCAAGCAAGAAACAAGTCAAGAGCGGCACGGACGCGATCACGCTGCTGAAGCAGGATCACGAGACCGTCCGGCTGATGTTCGAAGAATTCGAGAAGGCCGACGAAGACCGGAAGTTCGAACTAGCCACTGACATCTGCCACGCCCTGACTGTCCACGCAACCATCGAGGAAGAGATCTTCTATCCACAGGTGCGCGAGTCGATCGAGGCCGAGGACATGATGCTCGAGGCCGGGATCGAGCACCAAACGGTCAAGGACTTGATCGAACGCATCCAGGAAGGCGAGGTGGACGAAGCGCAGCTCTCGGCCATGATCAAGGTCATGAACGAGTATGTGAATCACCACGTCAACGAAGAGCAGCGCCGGATGTTCCCGCGCGTGAAACGTTCGGACCTCGACCTCGAGGCGCTCGGCGAGGAGTTGCTGGCGCGCAAGATCGAGCTCGAGGCAGAACTGCAGGCGTCGATGTCGGCGCGTGAGTCTGGCGCCGACGAAACCGAGGAGGATGAAGAAGAGAGTGCTCGTGGCCGGTCGCGGGGTGGCATGGCCGCAAGCCCGTCGGGCGACGACGAAGGCTGACGGAGCGGAGTGATCCAGCACGCCGGTGTGCTCGAACCGTTCGAGTAGCGCGCACTGTCGCCGAGTTGCCCTGCAGCGGCTCGGCAATTTTCCGCGTGCGCCGCTATCCCTCCGATCGGGCAAGGTAGTAAAGACAGCAGGTTCGCGACGTATCGGTCCACGACTTGCGCACCTCCCAGCCTGCGATGCGCGCGAGCGTGGCGAACCCCTCCGGGGTGTACTTGTAGCTGTGCAGCGTCACGATCTCCTCATCCGCAGCCAGCGGGACGTCGATGCCCGCCACGCGGGGCACCTGCGCCACGCGGCTGATCAGAGCGACCTCGACGCGTTGCTGCGCTTCGTTCCAGCGCGTCATATGTCGGAATGCCTGCGGTTCAAACGTGGCATCCAGTTCGCGGTTCAGGCGCTCGAGTACGTTGCGGTTGAGTGAGCTGGCGCGTCCTGCCGCGTCCTCGTAGGCGCGCCGCATCGTATCGGGCTCTCGGCACAGGTCCACCCCGACGACGAGGCCGCCCTGTGGTCCCAGCGTCTCGCGGATCGAGTTCAATACGGCCACTGCCTGGAGCGGGCGGAAGCTGTCGAACGGCAGGCCCCCGAGCAAGCCCACTTTGCGTGACGCGCGAGCGGCCGCCAACGGCAGCATCACGTAATCGCGCAGATCCTGGCATAGCGGGTACACCGGCAGATGGGCATGAAAAGTACGCATGCGCTCGAGCGCGTAACGCAACTGCGAAGCCTCCACATCGAGCGGGACGTACGCCAGCGGGTCGCGCATTGAGTGCAGCATGAGACGCGCCTGGCGCCCGTCGCCCGCGCCGTAATCGACCAATGCAGCACGCGCGCCGGCCAGGGTCGCGATTTCCCCCGCATGGCGCCGCAGCAGGTCGTCCTCGATCCTGGCCGGATAGTGCTCGGCCTGTGCGCGCAAGGCGTCGTAAATGCCAGACCCGATGGCATCGAAATACAGGGTGGACGGTAACTGCTTGGGCTGTTCGCTCAGGCCTTCGAAAACCAGCGCGATCAGCGGGCGTGCTGCATGGGGCTGCAGCATCGGCGCAGGTTGCGCCATGTGCAAAGCGTCTCTCATTCGTCGTGTTCCTTGGCGGATGTCGCGGCGTGTGTGAAGCGCCTGATCGGTGCGCGAATTATTCGCTATCGACGGGCGGTGTCTGTCCGCGGCGGACTACACGCGGCCCTCGATGCGCCGCAGCAAAAATGGCCGTCTTCGCACGCGTGCGATTGCGCGTATGCGCTGACGCATGAATGGGTCGAACGCGCGTGTTCACAGCCCGCTCCTTCACGCTATCACTGCTGCATTGGCGCCGCGGCTGGTACCCGTAACGCGCTACCGCAGGTCGCGTACACGGACGCACGGAGTAGTGACCATGCAGGGCCGCACACTGATCACTTTGCTGACCGGCACAGCTGCCCGTCGACCGGGACGCTATCCGCGCCGCACCAATGACACGATTTATGGCCAAACCCCACTTGGACAGGAGGACACGACGATGAGGATCGCGCGCAAATTTGGATGGTTTTCGCTGTTTGCCGGCGTCGCAACGTATTTCGCGGCACGGGCAGCCTTGCGTCGGCGCGACCAGCAGGAGCGCATGGCCGTCGAGGACCGCACACGCTGGGAAACGGACGGCGGCGCGACAGCCGGTGGTCCGCAGCCTCCGAGCGACGCTCCTTCTTGAAGGGTAGGCCTGTTCTGACACGGGCCCGAGTCGCGCAGTGCTGCGTTGTGCGGCTGAACCGACAGCACCGATTCTGCTGCACAGCACAATCACTGTTCGGCGTTAACCACGAGGAGGAACGAGTATGAATGCACGCGTTACCTCGTTGGCGACGGACAGGTCCTGCCCGGTGGAAACGATGCTGGTGCATTTTGCCAGTGCTCGCCGTGGCCGGTGCCGGTGGCAACGCACCCGCATCGAACTCGACAGCCTGGCTGCTGTCGGCAACTGAATCACAACCCAAGGAGACGATCAACGATGTACGGCAATACGAACAATGCAGGAATGACCAACGAACACATGAGCGACACGCAATTGTCCGGAGCACTTGCCTCCCGTCACGAGGAGACGCTGTCCCAGCTGAGCAAGACTGTCTCGCAGGCCGAAGACCTGCTGCGCGCACTCGGTGACGAGAGCGGCGAGGCGATCGACGCCATGCGCATCCGCGTCTCGTCGACGCTGCGCGATGCACGGACCCGTCTCGCCGGCCGCGCCGAGCAGGCAAAGACCGTGGCCAGCAACACCATGACGCAGGCCGACCGGTTCGTGCACGAGAACCCGTGGCGCGCTGTGGCCATTGGCGCCGGGATCGGCGTCGTGGTCGCGATGTTGATGTCGTCGCGTCGCAACCATCGCTCAGGCGCGAGCGGCGCAGGCGACTACACCTGAGCGGAGCGCCGAAGTGAAGTCCCGACGCGCATTGCTGCGGCACGTCTGGTCGATGGCGCAGACCAGGGCCGAGGCTGCCGGTCTCGTCCTGAGTCTGCAGCGATCTGCGTTGGGGCGGGGGATGGCCTGGTACGCCGTCGCCGCGATGGCGGCGATGGCGTTCATGATCGCCCTCCTGCTGCTCATCGCGCTCGGTACTCCGCAAGAGTACCGGGCGTGGGTGCTGGGCCTGCTGTCGATCGCGCTGTTTGCCACCGCGGCTTATTGCGCCAATCATGCCCGGCTGCAGTTGACTCGCGACAAGGCGGTGATCGCCGATTTCACCAAAGGCCTCCGGCTCGACCTGGCGATGGTCAACCTCGCGCTCAAGGATCCGGAGACCGACGACGATGAGAAGCTCGCCTCGCGCGAGCGTGCCGAGACCGAGGTGCGTGAAGCCGCCGCGGCTGCACCCACGCCCATGCCGCCAAGCCACGAGAGGCCGACACATGGAACCCCGTGAACGACTGCGGCTGCTGAGTCTCGAAATGGATCTGCAGCGGGCCTGGCTCGCCGCGTATCTCGACGACGACGAGGTGCGCGCCACGCGTCATCGACGCAATGTGGTGTGGACACTCGTCATGTCGATTTTCAGGACGCGCTCGCTGTGGCTCGCAGCGTTTGGCGTTGCTGCCCAATGGTGGGGCAAGCGCAGAGCCCGCGCGGCCTGATAAGCGATGCTCGAAGCGGACTGGTGGGCTGAGCTCTGCCTGTGAGTCGCTTCCTACACTCGTGAGGATGCTGCGCCGGGTTCGAGTCCGCGCCGTCGCGACTACTGTGTCGCTGAGGGTGGAAGATCAATAGATCAGGGATGAGCCACCGGGGGTCACGGACGACCCGATCACCGCTGCCGGCCGTCGTCATGGACGATGTCGGTTGGTAGCGGGGACCGCACGGCGGCTTCAGTCGTCGAATTTCCTGCTGCGCAGCGTCTTGACCTTGCCGCGCTGCACCTTGCCTTCAATCCTGCGGACCTTGGATGCGCGCGTCGGCTTCGTCTTGCGGCGCGGCTTCGGCTCGATCAGTGCTTCCGCAATCATGGAGCGCAGCCGCTCGAGCGCGTCCGCGCGGTTCTGTTCGAGCGAGCGCAGGCGCTGCGCGTCGATCACGATCAAACCTTCAGACGTCATGCGTCGCCCGGCGAGGCGCTCCAGGCGTGCGCGCGCGTTCGGCCACAATGCATCCCAGCGCGCCGAATCGAATCGCAGCTCGACCGCGTTGGACACCTTGTTGACGTTCTGCCCGCCCGGGCCCGACGCGCGCACGGCGCGAAACTCGATCAGGTCGTCGGGAATCGCCACCGTGGCGTTGATCTCGAACGGCACCGTCGCGGCCTGCCGTCAGTCGCGCGGCGCGACAGGGGAGGAGGACGGCACCATCTCGACACGGATCTCGCGCTGTGCCACCGGGATGGTCACGTGGTGTTCCTTGAACAGGCTCCAGATGCGACGGTTCACGTCCGAGCGCACGTTATTGACGCCTTCCTGCGGGTCGGGAATCCAGAAGCGCAGCTCGAGTTCGATGCCATGGTCGCCGAAGCCCATCAGGCGCGCGACCGGCGCAGGTTCGCGCAGGATACGCGGGTGCTCGTCGGTGGCCTGCAACAGCAGCTTCATCGCGAGCTCAGGATCGTCCTTGTAGCTCACGCGGATCGGCAGTTTCAGGCGCACGCGCGGGTCGGTGTAGCTCCAGTTGATCACCGGGTTGGTGATCAGGTTCTGGTTCGGCACCAGCGTCTCGACACCGTCGCGATCGCGCACGACGACGTAGCGGCCCCGCAGCTCCTCGACCCAGCCGAAGCCTTCGGTCGCGGTGCCGGTGGTGCCGGTGAAGCTGATGACGTCGCCCGGCTTGATCGAGCGGTCCATCAGCAGCACGAAGCCGCTCACGAAATTGGCCGCGATGCTCTGCAGGCCGAAGCCGAGGCCGATGCCGATGGCGCCGGTCAGCACGTTCAGCGTGGTGAGGTCGAGCCCCGCCGCATTCAGCCCGACCAGCACCGAGATGCCGACCAGGAAAGCCTGCACGAACTTGGCGATGCCGATGCGCATCGTGGGCGCGAGCGCATCGAGCTTGAGCACGCGCCGTTCGAGCCAGCGCGACACCCACAGCGCCAGCAGCACGAACACGCTGACCGTGACCAGCAGCTTCATCACCGACCAGACGGAGATGCGCGTCTTGCCGGCCTGCATGCCCATGCCGTCGAGGACACGGATCACCTCGTCGCCCCAGCCGAGCAGGTGCAACGACAGGAAGACCCAGATCACGCCGGTGATCGCTGCGCCCCAGCCCTTGAGCCGGGCGCGCGTGCCGAGCGACACCCGCAGCACGTAGATGATCACCCGGATGAACAGCAGCAGCCCGGTGAGCTGCACTGCGACGTCCACCATTCTTGCGGCAAGGCCCGCGGCATGCAGCAGCCCGTCCATCGTCGCCAGCACCACGAGCGTCAGCGCCGGTGGCGCGCCGACGTAGAGCAACTCGCGCAGGCGGTCAGGGAGGTTTTCGGGATCGGGCGAGACGGTGATCCGGGCCCGTGCGAACTTTGCCGCCCACCACCCGAGCAGCACCGCCGCCGTGATGACGGCGAGTTGCAGCAGATTCTCGGGTTGTTGCAGTTTGGCGAGGGCTTCGCTGATCGCCTGCAGCTGGGGTTTCATCCCGTCACGCGTTCAGGTCGGGGATCAGCTGGCTTTCGAGACGCGCGATCTGGTCCTTGAGCAGCAGCTTGCGCTTCTTCAGGCGGCGCAGCTGGACCTGATCCACGTAGAAGTCGAGTTGCAGGCGATGGATCACGTCGTCGAGGTCGCGATGCTCGATGCGCAGGCCCCGCAGACGCTGCAGGTGCTGGAACGTCTCGGTATCGACGTTGTCCTTTTGTTCAGACATCGCAGACGCTGTCGGTAGGATCCTGGTTGGGCCGCTACTTTAGCCCCCGGGCGCGCAAAAAGGGAGCTAGTCCAGCCCGATGCTGTCCACCCGCTGGCCGAACATCACGATGAAGCCCTGCTGTCGCGTCTGGCCGTCGAGCGTGTAATCGAACACGTAGGTGCGCTCGAACGCGAGCCGGCCGCCCAGCCCGCGCACGACCTTGAGCTTGCGGAACACCACGGTACCGTCGAGCAGGGCGCCGCCCGTCGAGACGCAGGTCTCACGGGCTGCATCGTTGGCCCGCTCACGGGTGCTCAGGGTGTCGTTCCAGAAGACCACAAACCCCGTGAAGGCCAGCAGCAGGAGCAGGAGGCTCCAGGACAGCTCCACGCCTCAGCCCTGGAACAGCTTGTGCCAGTCGCGGCTCGCGTCGCCGCAGACGAGGAAATGCGGGTTCAACAGCGTATCGCGCTCGTTGTAGCGCAGTGGGCTGCCATCCAGGGTCGTGACCGTGCCACCTGCCGCCTCGACCACCGCCTGCGCTGCGGCCGTGTCCCATTCCGACGTCGGCCCCAGGCGCGGGTAGAAGTCGGCGGTGCCCTCGGCAACCAGGCAGAACTTGAGCGAGCTGCCCATCGGGCGCATTTCGTGCGGCCCGATGCGTGTCAGCACGCTGTCCAGGGAGTCGCCGCGGTGCGAGCGGCTGCCCACGATGACGAGGGGCGTGGCGGCCGGACGCCGCACGTGGATCGGGCGTGCCGCCTCGCCAGCACTGGCCACGAACGCGCCCACCCCTTCGACACCGTAATACACGGTGCCCAGTACCGGCGCGGCGACTACGCCGAGCACGGGCCGATGCCCGCGGATCAGCGCGACATTGACGGTGAACTCGCCGTTGCGGCTGATGAATTCCTTGGTGCCGTCGAGCGGGTCGATCAGCCAGTATTCGGTCCACGGCTGGCGCACGGCAGGCGCGTGCGCCGCGTCGTCCTCTTCCGAAAGCACTGGAATTTCAGGCGTCAGTTCGCGCAGCCCGGCGCACAGGATCGCGTGCGCGGCGCTGTCGGCGCGGGTCAGCGGCGAATCGTCGGCCTTGAATTCGACGCCGTGGTCGGCCGCGTACACCTCGAGAATGGCGATGCCCGCGGCATGGGCCAGTTTCAGGACGTCGGGCAGCAGCGAGGCGGGGTCGCGATTGACGGCAGCTTGCAAGGGTCTTCTCCGGGGGATGAGCGGTCGTATCATACCGGCCCCTCCGCCGCTGGCGGATTCACGACTTGCCCGAGTCCATGGCCGTTACGCCCACGCCCGACTGGTCCCGCATCGACGTCGTCTGTCTCGACATGGACGGTACGGTGCTCGACCTGCATTTCGACAATCTATTCTGGCTCGAGCTGCTGCCGCGGCGCTGGGGTGAGGCGCGCGGGCTGGACTACGCCGCCGCCATGGCGCAACTGCGTCCTCGCTTCGAGGCCAAGCGGGGCACGCTCGAGTGGTACTGCGTCGATCACTGGAGCGAGGAACTCGGCCTCGACGTGCCGGCGCTCAAGCACGAATTGCGCGCGGAAATCCGCTACCTCGATGGCGCGGCCGAATTCCTCGACTTGCTGCGGGCCACGGGCAAGCGCGTGCTGCTCACCACCAACGCGCATCCGCTCAGCCTGCAGGTGAAGGATGCGCAGACGCAGCTGTCGCGGCATTTCGACGAACTGGTGACGTCGCATGAATTCGGCGTGCCGAAGGAGCACCCGGAGTTCTGGGTAGAGCTGGAGCGCAGGCACCAGGTGCCGCTGGCGCGCACGCTGTTCGTCGACGACAGCGTGGCGGTACTGGAAGCGGCACGGCGCGCGCAGGTGGGCTGGATCTACCAGGTGCTGCAGCCGGATTCGACGCGTCCGCCGCATCCGCCCGTGGCCGGCATCGCCGGCCTGCGCAAGCTTGCCGACCTGCGCGATTCCGTTCTGGCTCAGCTGTCCGAGGACGTCGAGCCGGAGTCACCACCGCCCTGAGGCGCGCCACCGGCGCCATCGCCCTGCTGCGGTGCGCCCGAGCGGCCGCGACCACCACGACGTCGACGCTTGCGCGGGGCGCCGTCGCCGCCGGTCGGGGCCCCTTCGGCCCCTGCCGACTGGTGCGGTGCAGGCGCGGGACCGCCGCCGTTGCTGTGGGGCGCCGCGGGTCGGTCGGCATGGGCTGCGGGTGACGAATCCTGACGCGGCGGCTGGCTGTCACGCCGGGGCGGGCCGCCGGCGCTGCGACTGCGTCCACCACCACCGCCACCACCGCCACTGCGCGAAGGGCCGCCACGACCGCCACCGCGGCCGCCGCCACCACCACCACCGCTGCGATGGCCGCCGTGCGAACCGCCGCCCGGGCCCGCAAACCGGCGCCGCTCGTAGCGCGGCACGGTGATTTCGGCGAGCAATTCCTGCGCGACGCTCGCGACCGGGATCTTGCGGCCGATGTAGTCCTCGATGTCCGGCAGCGACTGCACGAAGTCTTCGCAACCGAGGCTGATCGCATCGCCTTCGGCGCCGGCGCGCGCCGTGCGCCCGATACGGTGCACGTAGTCTTCCGGGTCCTGCGGCAGGTCGTAGTTGAAGACGTGGCTGACGTCGGGGATGTGCAGGCCGCGCGACGCGACGTCGGTGCCGATCAGGATCGCGAGCTCGCCGCTGTGGAAGTCGCGGATCATGCGCAGCCGCTTGGTCTGGGGCACGTCGCCGGACATCGCCTGCGCGTTGAAGCCGTTGGCCTTCAGCAGCGTCTCGAGCTCGTCCGCTCCGCGCCGCGTATTGACGAAGATCATCGTGCGGTGCGGATCCATTTGGCGAAGCAGGCCCACCAGCAGGCGCGGCTTCTCGTCCATGGACGGGTAGTAGATGACCTGGCGCACGCGATCGACCGTCATCTTGTCAGGCTCGATGCGGACGAGTTCAGGGTCGTTCATGTGTTCGAAAGCGAGTTCGAGCACGCGCTGCGCAAGCGTCGCCGAAAACAGCATGTTCAGCCGCTGATCAGGCGCCGGCAGCCGCCGCATGATGTAGCGGATGTCGGTGATGAAGCCCAGGTCGAACATGCGATCGGCTTCGTCCAGGATCACGACCTGGATGGCCCGCAGGTCGAACACGCGCTGCTTGTAGAAATCGATGAGCCGCCCGGGCGTGCCGATCAGGACGTCGACGCCGTCCTCGAGCACGCGGCGCTGCTTGTCGTAGTCGACACCACCGAAGGCCAGGCCGAGCGTGAGGCCCGTGTACTGGCCGAGGATCTCGGCGTCGTGGTGGATCTGCACGGCCAGCTCGCGCGTGGGCGCGATGATGATGGCGCGCGGCGCATTGACCGGACGGTCGGCCGGGGCGTCCTTGCGCAGCAGGTTTGCGTACATTGCAACGAGGAACGCGGCGGTCTTGCCGGTGCCCGTCTGGGCCTGTCCGGCAATGTCGAAACCGGCGAGGGCGCGCGGCAGTGTCTGCGCCTGGATCCAGGTGCAGCGCTCGAAGCCGGCGTCGGCGATGCCGCGGGCGAGCGACTCGGGCAGATGGAGGTGGGTAAAGGAAACTTCGCTGAGGTGAGTGTCTGACATCGGTCCCGGATCGGCGTATGTGGCCTTGCAAATTACGGAAAAGCGGGTTCAAATAACCGGAACGCGGATTAATCCGCTCCCGCCCGAGCATGTCGCCGGCCGATCGGGCCTGAGCCCCGGTCCTTCCTCGCCGGTGAACCCGACTGGCGGACCCGGCGCAACGGAATCCCTCTTAGAACTCCAGTCAACGGCCAGCAATCTCGATAGTTTGCCCTACGCGGACCCCTGCCGTCACCCGATTCCGGGGACGCACACAACCCCTTCAAGAAAGTAACCAGTGCCCAAATACCCATTTCAGCCAGCGGAGGTAATCTCTGGTGAGCCAGCAGATCGTTCACGTCTCGGACTCGAGCTTCGAGCAGGACGTGTTGAAGTCGAATATTCCCGTCCTTCTGGACTTCTGGGCTGAGTGGTGCGGACCATGCAAGATGATCGCACCGATTCTGGATCAGATAGCGGCGGAGTACGCGGGGAAGGTCCTCGTCGCGAAGATGAACGTGGACGAGAACCCCAAAACCCCAATGAAGTTCAGCGTCAGAGGCATCCCAACTCTGATCCTGTTCAAGAACGGTCAGCTCCAAGGCCAGAAGATCGGCGCGGTCCGCAAGGTCGACGTCGCGGCTTTTCTGGACAGCAACCTGTGAGAGGTTACCTGGGCAACCAGAACCGCAACCGCCAGCAAGGAAACAAGCGTGGCGGGCGGGGTGGTGGCCCAGACGGTAATCGCGGCCCGCGGCAGGACGAACTGCCGCCCGACGATTACCTGATGGAAGGCGACGATCTCGACATCATCAGCCCGGCCGAGCTCGAAGCCAGCCGCAAGTCGATGAACCTGAGCGAGCTCAAGCACAAGCCCATCCCGAAGCTGCTCGAACTCGCCCAGTCGATGGGCCTCGAGAACCTGGCCCGCTCGCGCAAGCAGGACATCATCTTCTCGATCCTGAAGGCGCATTCGCGTAACGGCGAAAGCATCTACGGCGACGGCGTGCTCGAGATCCTGCAGGACGGTTTCGGCTTCCTGCGCTCGCCCGAGCAGTCGTACCTCGCGGGTCCCGACGACATCTACATCAGCCCGTCGCAGATCCGCCGCTTCAACCTGCGCACCGGCGACACGCTGTCTGGCCTGATCCGCCCGCCGAAGGATGGCGAGCGCTACTTTGCGCTGCTGAAGGTAGGCGAAATCAACTTCGATTCGCCGGACAACGCGCGCAGCAAGGTCCTGTTCGAGAACCTCACGCCGCTGCACCCGACGCGCCGCTTCAAGCTCGAGCGCGGCACGGGCAGCACCGAAGACCTCACCGCGCGCATGATCGACCTGATCGCGCCGCTCGGTAAGGGCCAGCGCGGCCTCATCGTTTCGCCGCCGAAAGCCGGCAAGACGATGCTGCTGCAGAACATCGCCAACTCGATCACCGGCAACCACCCCGAGGTGTACCTGATCGTGCTGCTCATCGACGAGCGGCCCGAGGAAGTCACCGAGATGACGCGCACCGTGCGCGGCGAAGTCGTGTCGTCGACGTTCGACGAACCGGCCAGCCGGCACGTGCAGGTCGCCGAGATGGTGATCGAGAAGGCCAAGCGCCTGGTCGAGCACAAGAAAGACGTGGTGATCCTGCTCGACTCGATCACGCGCCTCGCGCGCGCCTACAACACCGTGGTGCCGAGCTCCGGCAAGGTGCTGACGGGCGGCGTGGACGCCAACGCACTGCAGCGGCCGAAGCGCTTCTTCGGCGCCGCGCGCAACATCGAAGAGGGCGGCAGCCTGACGATCCTGGCCACCGCGCTGATCGACACCGGTTCGCGCATGGACGACGTGATCTTCGAAGAGTTCAAGGGCACGGGCAACAGCGAAATCCACCTCGATCGCCGCATTGCCGAAAAACGCGTCTACCCGGCGTTCAACATCAACCGCTCCGGCACGCGCCGCGAGGAGTTGATCACGTCGTCGGAAGAACTGCAGAAGATCTGGATCCTGCGCAAGCTGCTGCATCCGATGGATGAACTGGCGGCCGCGGAATTCCTCATCGACAAGATGAAGGACACCAAGACCAACGGCGAGTTCTTCGAGGCGATGAAGCGCTGACCGCAGAGCGCGAACGCGTCCAGGGCATCGCCGCGATGCTCGTGTCCGTGGCCAGTTTTGCGGTCATGGACTCGATGCTCAAGCTGCTGTCTGAGCACTACCCGTCGCTGCAGGTCGCTTTCATGCGCGCTGCAGCGTCGCTCCCGTTCGTGCTGCTCGTCATCGTGGCGCGAGGCCGGCTCGATCGCATCAAGCCGGTCAACATCCGGCTGCACTTGTTCCGCGGCGCGCTCGCGGTGCTGATGCTGTACAGCTTCATCAATGCCGTGCGCGAATCCTCGCTCGCCACCACGTATTCCATTTTCATGTTCGCGCCGCTGCTGGTCGCCGCGCTGTCGGTGCCGGTGCTCAAGGAAAAGGTCGTGAGCGGGCAGTGGGCGGCGATCAGTGCCGGCTTCGTCGGCGTGCTGCTGATGCTGGGTCCGGTCAACGGCCAGTGGCTGTCGATCGGGTCGCTGTGGGCGCTGGTCGGGCTGATCACGTATGCGATCGCGATCGTCTCGCTGCGATTGCTGGCCCGCACCGACTCCACGGAAAGCATGGTGCTTGGCTTCACCGTGCTGTTGATGCTCGGCGCGGGCGCGCTGTCCATTCCCGGCTGGCATGAAATCCGCTGGGAGGCCGACTGGAAGCTGATTGCCGGCGTGGGCCTCATGGGCGCGATCGGGCAGCAGATGATCACCGTTGCGTTCCGCAGCGCGCCTGCGGCCGTCGTCGCCCCGTTCGAGTACACCGCGTTGATCTGGGGCGTGCTGCTCGACATCGCGATCTGGCGCGCCTTTCCGAGCGCGCTCACGTTGGTGGGCGGGTCGATCGTCATCGGGGCGGGGCTGTACCTGATCCAGCGCGAGCGGCGGCAGGCGGCGGCTCCGGCGTCGGCGCCGCACTAGTCCGCTGCGTCCTGCGAAGCAGCGGAGACGCCATAACGCCAGGCGGTCGCTCCCGTCCTTCTTCCCGAGCTTGGAAAGGCAGACACGCGCTCGGGAAGAAGGACTGGAGCGACCGCTTGCACGACGGCGCCTGAGCGATGTTTCGGGCACGCCCGAAAACATCGCACGGCGCAGCAGCATCACCGTACGCAAACCGCCGCTGCTGTGGCTGCGGATCAGGCGTGGCCGTCCGCGGGAACCCAATGCCCCGTGGACGGGCTTGGGTTCCGGGAATGATAGGCACATCTGCTGGCCTTCCGCGCGCTTCGGCGGAATGTCGATGCGCCGTGCGACGTTCCCGGGCCTGCCCGGGAACTCGCTCAGGCGCCGACTCGCAGGCAGCTGGTCGGACATTCTTCCCGGGCGCGTGTCTGCCTTTCCAAGCCCGGGAAGAATGCCCGACCAGCTGCCCGAGACTGACGCGTGTCGACCTTTCCGGACAAGCCCCGCGCAACTCGCCTAGGCGTTACGACTCCCGCGCGATCGCGCGATACCCGATGTCCTTGCGGTACTGCAGGCCTTCCCAGCAGATCGTGCCCGCGAGTTCGTAAGCCTGCTTCTGCGCCGCCCGCACCGTGGTGCCCAGGCCCACCGCGCACAGCACGCGCCCACCGCTCGTCACGACCCTGCCTTCCGCATTGAGCGCGGTGCCCGCGTGGAAGACCTTGCCTGGCATTTTTGCTGCGTCGTCGAGACCGCGGATCTCGTCGCCCTTGCGCACCTCGTCGGGATAGCCGCCTGCGGCCATCACCACGCCCACGGCGGCGCGCGGATCCCAATCGACTTCGACGCCCTCGAGCTTGCCGTCCAGCGCGTACTCGCACAGCGACGTAAGGTCCGAGCGCATGCGCGCAAGGATCGGCTGCGTCTCGGGATCGCCGAAGCGGCAGTTGAACTCGAGCACGTTCGGCGTGCCGTCGGGATGGATCATGATGCCGGCGTACAGGAAACCCAGGTACGGCGTGCCTTCGCGCGCCAGGGCCGCGACCGTCGGCAGCATCACTTCCTGCATGATGCGATCGTGCATGGCTGGCGTGACGACCGGAGCTGGTGAATACGCGCCCATGCCGCCCGTGTTGGGCCCTTCGTCCGCGTCGCGCAGACGCTTGTGGTCCTGCGACGTGGCGAGCGGCAGCACGTTCTTGCCATCGACCATGGCAATGAAGCTCGCTTCCTCGCCTTCGAGGAATTCCTCGACGACCACGAGATCGCCCGCCTTGCCGAAGCGTCCCGCGAACATGTCGGTCGCAGCCTGCACGGCTTCCTCGACGGTGGCGCAGATGATCACGCCTTTGCCCGCGGCGAGGCCATCGGCCTTGACGACGAGCGGCGCCTTCTGCGCGCGCACCCACCCGGCATCGAAATTGTCGCGCGTGAATTTCGCGTAAGCCGCGGTGGGGATGCCGTGCCGTTGCAGGAAGTCCTTGGTGAAGGCCTTGGAGCCTTCGAGACGGGCGGCGAGCCTGCTGGGCCCGAAGCAACGCAAGCCAGCTGCTGCGAACGTGTCGCACAGGCCGATGACCAGCGGGCCTTCAGGTCCGACGATGGTCAGGTCGACCTGCTCGCGCTGGGCAAAGGCGAGCAGGGCAGGGACGTCATCTGCTGCGATGTCGACGTTGGTCGTGCTGGGCTCGAGGCGCGTGCCCGCGTTGCCCGGTGCGACGAAAATCTGCGACACGCGCGGCGACTGCGCGACCTTCCAGGCCAGCGCGTGTTCGCGGCCACCCGAACCGATGATGAGGACTTTCATGAAGGGATTAGGGGTTAGGGGTTAGTCGGAGGTGGCAACCGGAAGTGTGATTTCGAAAATCGACAGCCGGATGAGGACGGAGCCGTCTCGAAGCGTTGCGCGGCGTTTCGCGTCGAATTCGCTGGTGAATGGTTGCGGTTCGGCGGCGTTGGAGCGGTGGCGAGCGACAAGTGCAAGCAGCACTTCCGACTAACCCCTAGCCCCTAGCCCCTAACCTCTAGTGCCTGAAATGCCGCATGCCGGTGAAGACCATCGCGATGCCGTGTTCATCGGCGGCGGCGATCACTTCGGCGTCGCGCATCGAGCCGCCCGGCTGGATCACGGCCTTGATGCCGTGCTCGGCCGCCGCCTCGAGGCCGTCGCGGAACGGGAAGAACGCGTCGGACGCCATCGCCGAACCCGCGGGCTCGAGGCCGCCGTCACGCGCCTTCATCGCCGCGATGCGCGTGCTGTAGACGCGACTCATCTGGCCGGCGCCGATACCGATCGTCATGCCGTCGCGCGCGAAGATGATCGCGTTCGACTTCACGTACTTGCAGACCTGCCAGGCGAAGGCGAGGTCGAGCAGTTCCTGCTCCGTGGGCGCGCGCTTCGTGACCACCTTGAAAGCCGCCGGCGCGACCATCCCCAGGTCGCGGGTCTGTACCAGCAGGCCGCCGTTGACGCTGCGCATCTCGACGCGGCTGTTGCTGGGAGTGAACGGCCCCGTCACGAGCAGCCGCACGTTTTCTTTCTTGGCGCACACGTCGCGAGCGTCTGGTTCGACCGACGGCGCGATGATCACTTCGACGAACTGGCGTTCGACGATGGCGCTGGCCGTGGCGGCGTCGAGCGGACGATTGAATGCGATGATCCCGCCGAAGGCCGACGTGGGGTCGGTGCGGTAGGCGCTGTCGTACGCTGCGCGGATCGTGGACGCCACCGCGACGCCGCACGGATTCGCGTGCTTGACGATCACGCAGGCCGGCGCTGCGAATTGCCGCACGCATTCGAGCGCGGTGTCGGCGTCGGCCAGGTTGTTGAACGAGAGTTCCTTGCCCTGCAGTTGCGACGCCGAGCCGACGCTGGCGCCCTGCGCATCGCTGGCCACGTAGAAAGCCGCCTGCTGGTGCGGGTTTTCGCCGTAGCGCAGGTCGAGCCGCTTGCGGAACTGCAGCGGCAGCAGGTCGGGGAACTCGTCCGCTGCCGAGCCGGCGTTGTTGCCGTTGGACCGGACCACCTGCGACAGGTAGGACGCGACCATCGCGTCGTACTGCGCCGTGTGTGCGTAGGCCTTGGCCGCGAGTCGCAGGCGCGTGGCGGCACTGACACCACCGTCGTCGCGATCCATCTCGGCGAGCACCGAGCCGTAGTCGAGCGGATCGACCACGATCGCGACGCGCTCGTGGTTCTTGGCCGATGCCCGCACCATCGCGGGCCCGCCGATGTCGATGTTCTCGACGGCGTCTTCGAACGTGCAGCCGGGCCTGGCGATCGTTGCGGCGAACGGATAAAGGTTGACGACGACCAGGTCGATCGCGTCGATGCCGTGCTCGCGCATGACAGCGTCGTCCGTGCCGCGGCGACCGAGCAGCCCGCCGTGGATCTTCGGGTGCAGTGTCTTGACGCGGCCGTCCATGATCTCGGGGAAGCCCGTCACGGCAGAGACGTCGACGGCGTCGATGCCGTCGCCACGCAGCATCCGCGCGGTACCGCCGGTCGACAGGATCTGGATGCCGCGCCGCGCCAGCTCGTGCGCGAACTCGAGCAGGCCTTCCTTGTTGGAAACGCTGATGAGGGCGCGCTGGATCGGTGTGTTCACGGTGGCCTCAGCCTGCGATGCCGTAGACGCGGAGTTTCTTGCGCAGCGTGCCGCGATTGATGCCGAGGATGTCGGCGGCGCGGCTCTGGTTGCCGGCTGAGTAGTCGAGCACCGCGCGGAACAACGGTTCTTCCACCTCGCGCATCACCAGGTCATAGAGATGCCCGGGCGCGTGGCCGTTCAGCGTCGCGAAATAGCTGTCGAGCGCCTGCTCGGTGAGGGATCGCAGCGGCACGGCGTGACCGTTGACCGCATGGCTGGCCGGCTTGGGCTCGCGCCGGGTGTGTGTTTGCTTGCTGCGCGCCACCATGGCGGGCCACCTCTGTTCCGTTCGTCGTGCCGCGGCGCGACTGCAAGAACGTCAGGCAGCCGCGGCGGCCCCGGTTTCTTCCAGCGCGTCGAAGTAGTCTTGCACCTGCGAGACCTGTGCCGCGGCCGACACTGCCTGCATGACGGACTGACGGAACGCCTGGGCGTGCGGGCGTCCTGAGCAATACCATCCGATGTGCTTGCGCGCGATCCTGACGCCGGATTCGGCGCCGTAGAATTCGTACAAATCGCGCAGGTGCGTGAGCATGATATCACGCACTTCCGGGATGGCAGGAGGCGCCTGCACCGTCCCGAGCAACAAGGCGTCGATCTCCGAAAAAATCCACGGCCGGCCTTGCGCTGCGCGGCCAATCATGATCCCGTCCGCGCCCGTCGCCTGCAGCACGGCGAGCGCCTTGGCCGGCGAATCGATGTCGCCGTTGGCGAACACGGGAATGCGGACGGATTGTTTCACCGCAGCAATGGTTGCGTACTCGACGGTGCCGTCGAAACGGCAGGCGCGCGTCCGTCCGTGCACGGCGAGTGCCCGGATGCCAGCCTGTTCCGCAATGCGCGCGATGTTCACCGCATTGCGCTGATCAGGCGCCCATCCGGTGCGGATCTTGAGCGTGACGGGCACGTCCACGGCGTTCACGGTCGCGGTCAGGATGGCCGCCACGTGGCTTTCGTCGCGCAACAGCGCCGAGCCGGCGTCCTTGTTGCAGACTTTCTTCGCCGGGCAGCCCATGTTGATGTCGATGATCTGCGCGCCGGCGTCGACGTTGCGTCGCGCCGCATCCGCCATGAAGTCCGGGTCGCCGCCCGCGATCTGCACGACGCGCGGTTCCGGCTCGTCCGTGTGATCTCGCCGGCGGCGCGATTCCGCGGTGTCCCACAGCCGCGGATCCGCGGCGATCATTTCGCCCGCCGCGAGCGCTGCGCCGAGCCGACGGCACAGGCGACGGAACGGCAGGTCGGTGACGCCCGCCATCGGTGCGAGCAACGCGTGGCCCGCGAGGCGGTAAGGCCCGATGACGATGGGAGGCGGCGCGGCGGACGTTGCAGGCCCGCTCGCTGGTGACGTCACGGAGGCGTTCACTGCGGCGCCTGGCTCGCAGGCGTGGATGAGGCGCTCTCGCCGGCCTGGGCGCAACGCACGTTGCCGGTTTCTTCGCGCAGGCAGACATCGAGCCGGTAACCGACGGCTTCGGCGGTGGCGCCGACGATGGCGAGCTCTGCTTCGGTCGCCGCGTTGGGCTCGAGCCGCCGGCCAGCCTGGGCCGGGTCCTTCAGGTATTCACGCGGCGCGAAGTCGCGGCGGGCCACGGTGCTGCCGAACCGGTCCTCGAGTTCGAGCCGCAGCAGCGGCATGGGTTGCGCGAATGCCGCGCCGTTGCGAATGCTCGCACGCACGGTCATTGCGCCCGCCGTCGTCGGGGCGGCATCGCTCGCGCCCCACTGCCGCAATTCGAACGCTGCCAGGCTCCAGTTGGGCGGCAAGGGCCGACCGATCCGCTCGTAGGCCGCGCGCAGCGCCGGACCGATGCTGGGGTCGCGCGCGAGCTGCAGCCGGAAATGATGGACGAGCTGCGCTGACAGCAGCAGCGCGAACAGGAACGAGCCCACACCCCAGCCCCAGCTCGCGCGGCGCGCGCTCGCGACGGTGGCGAGTTCGTCGGCCAGTTGCTGATCGTGTTCGTCGTCGTCAGTCGTTGGCCGCGGGCTCCGGAAACCGGCGCCACGGGGCCGCCGGCCGCGATGCGGAAGTCTCCTGCGCCAGGCCCGCAGCTGCGGCCGCTACCGCAGCGGGCATTGCAGGCACGACGACGACTGCGCCGGCAGCTCGGTTGAACGATGTCTCCGACTGCGTTCATCGCAGGCATCGGCAATCGGCGGCTCGATCTCCGCGGCGTGCGCTGCTTCGACGTCGATGCCGGTCGCAAGGGCCTCGTCTTCGCGCAGGGCCTCGAATTCGTCGGTCGAGTCGAGGTCGTGCAGAGGCTCGATGCCTGGCAGCGGCACGGCGTCGTCGAACGGCGGCGCCGACGTCTCGTCTGGCTCAGGCAGAGGCTCGGTCAGCAAGCGTTGCGAGCCGGTAATCTCGGCGCGGTGCTGCTCGTCGAGCTCTTTTTCTATCTCGCGCTCGAGAAAGTCTTCTTCGAAACCCGCAAAGCCCTCGATCTCGATGCGCTCGCCCTCGAGCGTGATGTCTTCGACGGATTCGGGTTCGTGCACCCAGACTTTCGACTCGGTGGCGTCGGTCGCTCCATCGGCAGGCTCCTGGCCTTGCTGGCTGCCCCGATCCTCGAGCAACTGGTCGAGTTCTGCATTCGACGCCTGGTCGTGCGTGCCGCCCGGTGCCACTGGCAACGAGGACGTACCGAACTGGCTCTGCCAGTCACGTACATCGATGAAAACGTTCTCGATGTCGTCGGCCGAGAACTGGAACTCGGGAACGTCGTCGACGCGTTCACCGATGAGACCGGCGGCAGTCGCGACCGTGAGGCCGTGCTGCGCGCCGAGTTCAGCTGGCTGGGCCGGGCCCAGTCCCGCGTCGGTTTCCTGCAGGGTATCGCTGAGTCGCGGCAGGGCGTCGAAGGCGCTGCCGCAGCGACCGCAACGGACAGTGCCGTGGGCCGCGCGCAGGGCGGCCGCCGTGACGCGAAAGCGCGTGAGGCACTCAGGACACTGGGAATACATCGTTCGTTATCGTTCTATTTCAGGACGCCGTCTTGCGCGCGACGGCGACCCGTCAATAGCCCCCATCCGTCACGTGCGCCAGTCAGGGCGATATCAAACCACGGGCGGTAAGCCTCTGTCACGGCGTCCGCCTGCTCGAGCAACAGGCCGCTCAGGGCGATGCGTCCGCCGGCCCGGGTGCGCTCCGCCAGCAGCGGCGCCAGTTCGATGAGTGGGCCGGCCAGGATGTTGGCGAGCACCACATCCGACTGCCCGCCACCGATTTCCGGATCGGCTGTCACCCGGACCCTGTCCAGCACGCCGTTGCGCTCCGCATTCTGGCCCGTGGCCAGCAGCGCCTGCGGATCGATGTCCATGGCGATCGCCTGCTTTGCCCCCAGCAGCAGGGCCGCGATGGCCAGGATGCCCGACCCGCAGCCGTAGTCGATGACGTCGGCACCGGCGAGCCAGCCGGCCGCGGCCCCTTCCGCGCCCGCGGCCCCTGCGTCGAGCCACTCGAGGCACAGGGCGGTGGTGGCGTGCGTTCCAGTGCCGAACGCGAGACCGGGGTCGAGTTCGAGGATCACTGCCGGACCGGACGCTGTCACCTGCGGAATCGGGTCGCTGGCCACCCGGGCAGACCCAGAGCCGCTGGCCGAACCGCATGGGCCTGAAGTCCTTGAGCCACTCACGCTCCCAGGCGCGGTCGGCCACGGCTTCGAACTCAGCCTTTTCGGCGACCAGCAACGGATCGAGCCCGGGTGTCGCACCGAGTGCAGTGCGCACCTGGTTCATGTCGGCGTCCGCTGCGAAGACGGCGCGCACGATGATCGTCGGCCAGAGTGGCATCGCACCGGGCGCCGGCTCCAGCACGGGATCGTCGGCCGCGTCGAGCAGCGTGACCGACAGCGCGCCGAGCTCGAACAAGGCGTCCTCGTAGGGCTCGGGATTGCGCGCGCCGATGTCGATGCTGAGTTGCAGGAATGACATGGCCGCGAGTCTATGCGTTTCGTCGCGCAGGGTCAGTCAGGGGCAGTGTCAGGCCCGTGTAATGAGGCTCTGTCCGATACCGAACAGACCAGCCAACCGGGCAGGATCACTGTCGATCTCTCGCCATCCCGGTCGAGCCAGGTGAACGGATGTACTTCAGCGGACTAGGCACAGCCACCCCGACGACGATTTATACGAAGTCCGAATGCCTGGCCGCCTTCCAGGACTCCGACTGGTACGGGCGGCTCGACGCGCGGTCGCACCTGATTGCACGCACGGTGCTGCAGCGTGACAACGGGATCGAGACGCGCCATCTCGCGCTCGACTCGCTGGCCGACAGCTTCACGATCGATCCCGACACGCTGGCGCAGCGCTTCTTGCTCAACGCTCCCGCGCTGGCCACGGCCGCAGCCGAACGCGCGCTCGCGTCAGCGGCACTGAGTGCGGCGCAGATCGACGCGGTGATCGTCAGCACCTGCACCGGCTACCTCTGCCCGGGCCTCTCCGGCTACGTGATCGAGCGCCTGGGGCTGCGCGCCGACGTGCAGGCCTACGACCTGGTCGGGCACGGCTGCGCCGCGGCGCTGCCCAACCTGCAGCTCGCCAGCAATCTGCTCGCGTCCGCGCGCTGCGAGCATGTGCTCTCGGTCTGTGTCGAAGTGAGCAGCGCTGCGATGTACCTCGACGACGACCCGGGCGTGCTGATCAGCGCGTGCCTGTTCGGGGATGGCGCCGGAGCGGCAGTGCTCTCCAGGTCGCCGCAAGCGGCCGGGAGGCGCGTCGAATGGCTGGACAGCGCATCGTTGATCGTGCCCGCCGAACGCAAGGCGCTCATGTTCGAGCAGCGGGCAGGCCTGCTGCGCAACATCCTGACGCGGGCCGTGCCGGCGTTGGCGGCGGAATACGCCGCACGCGTGCTGCCGACCGTGCTCGACCGCGCCGACCTCACCGCGGCCGACATCGCGGCGTGGATCATGCACGCCGGCGGGCGTGACGTGCTGCTCGCGCTGGAGCAGCGGCTGGACCTCGACGCGAACGATCTGCGCTACAGCGCGGCGATGCTGCGCGAGTACGGCAACCTGTCGAGCGCGTTCGTCTTCTTCGTGCTCGCGGCCGCGTTGGCGGACGATGCGCCCGGTGGTCACTGGTGGTTGTCGTCCTTCGGCGCCGGCTTCAGCTGCTACGGCGCGCTGCTGCGGGTGCAGTGATGCAGTTGCCGCGGCGCGTGCAGGACGAACTGCTGGACGGCCTCGCCGCGACCGATCCGGTGGCCGAGCGCTCGCGTCGCGACCTGCGGCGCGTGCACAAATTCATGCGCACGCGCACGCCGCTCGTACGCAATCTGCGGCGACTGACGCCCGCGCCGGGGCAACCGCTGCGCGTGCTCGAACTCGGTGCCGGTGACGGTACGCTGCTGCTCGGCGTTGCCCGCGAGCTTGCGCCCGTCTGGCCGGCCGTCGAGCTGACACTGCTCGACCGCCAGGCGCTGGTCGACGACGCGACCGTCGCAGGCTATGCGCGTTGCGGCTGGACGGCGCGCTCGAGCGTCATGGACGTGCTCGACTGGACACGTGCAACCACCGCCACACCCTCCGGCGCGGCGTCCCGGTGGGACGTGGTGATCGCCAACCTCTTCCTGCACCACTTCGACGGCCCCGAACTCACACGGGTACTCGGGGCGATCGCTGCGAGCACCAACGAGTTGCTGGCCTGCGAGCCGCGGCGCAGCTGGCTTGCGCTCGCGGGCAGCCACCTCATCGGACTTCTCGGCGCCAACGCCGTCACGCGCGGGGATGCCGTGCTCAGCGTGCACGCGGGCTTTCGCCGGCGTGAACTCACTGCGCTGTGGCCGGGGACGTCGAACTGGCAGCTGCAGGAAGCGGCGTCGGGTGCATTCCTCCACTGCTTTCGTGCTACGCGCAGCGGAGTGCAGTGATGCAGTCCATGCGCGATGCAGTCATCGTCGGTGCCGGTCCTGCCGGATCCGCTGCAGCGATTCTCCTGGCCCGCGCGGGATGGTCGGTCGCGCTGGTAGAGAAAGAGGTCTTTCCGCGCCGCAAGGTTTGCGGTGAGTGCGTGGCGGCGAGCAACCTGCCGCTGCTCGACGACCTCGGCATCGGCGACGCATTCGACGCCATGGCTGGGCCGGCACTGCGCAGGGTCGCCCTGATGAGCGGTGAGCGTACGATCGAGGCAGACCTGCCGCGGCCCGCGGCAGGCACGGACCACTGGGGCCGTGCGCTCGGCCGCGAAACGCTCGACGTATTGCTGCTCGAGCGGGCACGTGCAGTGGGAGTCGAAGTGCTGCAGCCCTGGTCCGTGCAGGCAATCGACGGCGGGCCCGGCGACTGGCAGTGCCGCATCAATTCAATGCAGCAGGACCAGTCGCAAGTCCTGCATGCGCGCGTTGCAATCGATGCCCACGGCTCGTGGGAGGCGCTGCCGTCGGCGCGCCAGGTTGCACGGCGGACGCCGCGCCCAGCGGACCTGCTGGCGTTCAAGGCGAACTTCCGCAATGCGGATCTCGCCGACGGCCTGCTGCCCGTGCTCGCGTTCGACGGCGGCTATGGCGGCATGGTCGTCGCCGACGACGGCCTGACCACCGTGGCGTGCTGTATCCGTCGCGACCGGTTGGAAACCTGCCGGCTCGCCAGGACGGGAGTCCGTGCCGGTGAGGTTGTCGAGGCGTATCTGCAGGCGCAGTGCCGCGGCGTTCGCATGGCGCTCCACCCTGCGACCCGTGCCGGCCCCTGGCTCGCGTCCGGGCCGCTCAACCCAGGCGTTCGCGTCGACGCTCACGCAGGCCCGTTCCGGATCGGCAACGCTGCCGGCGAAGCGCATCCGATCATCGGCGAAGGCATGAGCATGGCGCTGCAAGCGGCACGGCTGCTGACGCACTACCTGATCGCCCGCGGCAAGCCGAACGGTGCCGCGATGGCGCAACAACGCGACGTTGCCCGCCAGTACGAGACGCAGTGGCGGCGGCAGTTCGAGCCACGACTGCTGTTTGCCGCGGGCTTCGCGCACATGGCAATGCGGCCGCGAACCACGGTGCCGCTGATCGTCCTGGCGCAGGCTTGGCCAGGGATGCTGACGCTCGGCGCACGTATCAAGACACCCATGAGACAGGCCCCAAGGACGTGACATGAACACTACGATCGACCGCCTCCGAGTGCTGCTGGTAAAGGACTACAAGCTCGATCCGGCCACGCTCGTGCCCGATGCAGCGCTCGAGGCGCTGGGCATCGACTCGCTCGGCGTGGCCGAGCTGATGTTCAACATCGAGGACGAGTTCAAGGTCACGATTCCGGGTGCACCGGTCGTGCTGAAGACCGTCGGCGACGTCGTGGGCTACATCGACGACCTCGTCGCCACGCAACAGGCCGGTGCGGCCCTGGGCAGTGTGGCTGCCGCGGGCGCGGTGCCGGGTCGCTGATGCGGGTCGCCGTCACCGGCATCGGTATCGTCTCGCCGCTGGGCAACGACCCGGCGGAGGTCCTTGCCAATGCCTGTGCCGGCCGCTCGGGCATTCACCGGCTCGACGCGCCGTTCGCGCAGCGACTCACGGGTGCGCTCGTGGCGTCATCGCAGTTCGATGGCGCGAAGCATTTCGAACCGCCCCGCCTGCGCATGCTCGATCGCGTCAGCCAGTTCGCGTGCTTCGCGGCTCGCCAGGCACTGGTCGAATCGAAGGTCGACCTGGCGCAGGCCGACCGCAGCCGCGTCGGTGTATTCCTGGGCACGGGCATGGGCGGCGCGCAATCGAGCGATGAGGGCTACCGTTCGCTGTACGAAGCCCGCTCCGATCGGGTCAAGCCGTTCACGGTGCTGATGGGCATGCACAACGCGCCCGCGGCCTGGATCGGCATCGAGCACGACCTGCGCGGACCCAATTTCACCTACTCGACGGCGTGCTCATCGTCGGCCGTGGCCATCGGCGAGGCGGCCCAGCGCATCGCACGCGGTGACCTCGACATGGCGCTCGCCGGCGGCGCCGAGGCGCCACTGGCGTTCGGTTCGCTGAAGGCCTGGGAAGCGCTGCACACGCTGGCAACGGTCGACGCGGAGAATGCGGCGGCCTCGTGCAAGCCGTTTGCGCTGGATCGCAGCGGCATGGTGCTCGGCGAGGGCGCGGCAATGATCGTGCTCGAAGCCTGGGAGCGAGCCGTCGCGCGCGGCGCGACCATTCTCGGCGAGATCGCCGGCTACGGCTTCGCGAACGACGCTGGGCACATCACGCGCCCCAGCATCGAAGGCCAGGCTGCGGCCATCGAGGCTGCGCTGCTTGCGGCGGCCATCGATCCGTCGGCGATCGACGCGATCAACGCGCACGGCACGGGCACGCAGGCAAACGATGGCGTGGAAACCGGCGCGATCAAGGCGGTCTTCGGTGCGCGTGCCGCCCGCATCCCGATCAGCGCGACCAAGGCCATGCACGGCCACTTGCTGGGCGCAGCCGGCGCGCTCGAATGCGCGCTGTCGCTGCTGGCGATGCGACGCCAGGTCGCGTTGCCGACCATGCATCTCGAATCGCCCGATCCCGAATGCGACCTGGACTACGTGCCCAATCGCGTGCGCGAGGGGGTCGTTGCACGGACCATGATCTCGAATTCGTTTGCGTTCGGCGGGGCCAATGCAGTGCTGGTGCTGCGGGCCGCGCCGTAGCGTGGAAATAGGGGACATTCACCTATTTCCGCCAGAAATAGGTGAATGTCCCCTATTTCCGGCGGCTCAGTTGGCTTCGAGCGCGGGTTTGGGCAGGTTCACGGAGAAAACGGTTCTACGATCCTTCGAGCCAACGGCAATCACGCCGCCGTGAGCCTTGGTGATTTCGCTGGCGATAAAGAGCCCGAGGCCCAGTCCCGAGTCGTGCTTCGCGCCCCGCCCGTTGCCCCGTCGCATGGGCTCGAAGAGGTGTGCCAGCGTTTCGCCATCGATCGTCTCGCCCGCGTTTTCCACGGTCAGGGAGACGTCTTGCGGGCTGCCGCGCAGGACGATGCGAATCGCCTCCCCAGGCTCGCCGTAGTTGACCGCGTTCACGACCAGGTTGTTGAGCAGCTGCTGGATGCGGCTCGAATCCCAGACGCCGCTGCAGTCTCCGCTCACTTCCATTTCCAGCTGGCGCTCGGCATGGGCCGCACGGATCTGGTCCAGTTCCTCGGCACAGACCGGCGCCAGGTCGACATGCTGACGCGTCACTCGAATGCCGAGGCCAAGTTCGGAGAGGCTGAAGTCGATCTGGTCATCCAGCAGTTTCTTCATGCGTCCGCCGGCGCGGATCAGGCGTTCGGCCGCGTGATCTGCGGCCGGACTGGCGTGGAGTGCCTGCAGCGAGCGGGCCGTCAGCTGGATGGTCTGCAGCGGACTGCGCATGTCGTGACTCAGCATGGCGAGCAGCAGGTTGCGTGCACGCGTGACGTGCGACGTGAAGTACGCGATCGATTCGGTGAGCGCCTGGTCGATGGCCTCGTTGAAACGCAGCATGTCCGTGAAGTCGGCGGGCTCCGGCAGGCACGCCTCGATCCAGCCGCTCAGCACGCTCGCGCGCAGCGCGCGATACTCGGAAGCGAGTTGCTCGATGTCGAATCCGCTCTCGGCCCGCAACACGGCGTGCGTCTGCGCCGCGGTATGCGGAGCGTCGACGACGATGGGCGCCATGCCCATCGACTTGGCTGCCTGCGCGTCAGCGGTCTGGGGGCTCGCAAGGTCGGCAACGATGGCCTGCAGAATCTCCGGCAAATGGTCGCGCAGCGAGCGCGAGGACATGCGGTCTGCTGCAGGGATGCGCGCTGTTGCGAACGCTTCCCATCGCTGCTGGATGACCTCCATGTCACGATCAATGAATTCGCCGAGTCGCACACCGCCTCCTTGCCCGGGCGCAGGCACAATCTTGCCTTCCAGGACACGGTGAGGTTAGCCGCGATGGCGCTTCGAACTCGGTGCGGCACCGCACATTGGGGGCTGGCAGGGCGGCGTCGCTGCGGAAGGCTCAACCAGCAGGCGTGAGGCTCCGGCGGGCAGCCGCCCGCCGGAAGCCCTCCCGGGAACTCGCCCGCTACTTGAGCCCGAGCCGACGCTCGAGATAGTGGATGTCCGTGCCGCCGGCCCGGAACGCCGCGTGCTGGAAAATCTCCTGGTGCAGCGGCGTATTGGTCTTGATGCCTTCCACCACGATCTCGTTCAGCGCGTTGCGCATGCGCGCAATGGCCGCGTCGCGGTCTTCGCCGTGCGCGATCACCTTGGCCACGAGCGAGTCGTAGTACGGCGGCACGACATAGCCGGTGTACAGATGGCTGTCGACGCGAATGCCAGGGCCGCCCGGTGCGTGCCACAGCTTCACCGGTCCCGGCGAAGGCGTGAAGTTCTTCGGGTCTTCGGCGTTGATGCGGCACTCGATGGCGTGGCCGCGGATCTGGATGTCGTCCTGCGTCCATGGCAGCCGCTCGCCGGCCGCGAGCCGCAGCTGCGCCTTGACCAGGTCGATGCCCGTGATCAGTTCGGTGACCGGGTGCTCCACCTGGATGCGGGTGTTCATCTCGATGAAATAGAACTGCTCGTCCTGGTACAGGAACTCGAGCGTGCCCGCGCTGCGGTAGCCGATCTCCGCGCACGCGGACGCGCAACGCTCGCTCATCGAGCGGCGCTGCTTCGCCGAGAGGCCGGGCGCGGGCGCTTCCTCGATGATCTTCTGGTGGCGTCGCTGCATCGAGCAGTCGCGCTCGCCCAGGCAGATCACGTTGCCGTAGTGATCCGCCAGCACCTGGAACTCGATGTGGCGCGGCTTCTCCAGGAATTTCTCCATGTAGACCTGGTCGTTGCCGAAGGCGGCCAGCGCCTCGGCCTTGGTCACGCCCACGGAATGGAGGAGCGTCGCGTCGCTGTGCACGACGCGCATGCCACGGCCGCCACCGCCGCCCGAGGCCTTGATGATGACCGGGTAACCGATGTCGTTCGCGATGCGGAACAGTTCGTCGGGATCCTGGCTCAGCGGCCCGTCGGATCCCGGCACGCAGGGCACGCCCGCTGCCTTCATGGTCTTGATCGCGGAAACCTTGTCGCCCATCAGGCGGATGGTCTCGGGACGCGGCCCGATGAACTTGAAGCCGCTCTTCTCCACGCGCTCCGCGAAGTCCGCGTTCTCGGAAAGAAAGCCGTACCCGGGATGCACGGCGACGGAGTCCGTCACTTCGGCCGCGCTGATGATCGCGGGCATGCTCAGGTAGCTGTCGCGCGAGTTGGGCGGACCGATGCAGACCGTTTCGTCCGCCAGCAGCACGTGCTTCAGGTTGCGGTCGGCCGTGGAATGCACGGCGACGGTCTTGATGCCGAGTTCGCGGCAGGCGCGCAGGATCCGCAGTGCGATCTCGCCGCGATTGGCGATGACGACTTTTTCGAGCATCTGGGCGGTGCCCGCTTACTCGATGACGAAGAGCGGCTGGCCGAACTCGACCGGGTCGCCGTTCTTCGCCAGCACCGAAACGATGCGACCGGCCTTGTCCGACTCGATCTGGTTCATCATCTTCATCGCTTCGATGATGCAGAGCACGTCGCCGGCCTTCACCTCCGAGCCGATGTCGACGAACGGCTTGGCGCCGGGCGCCGAGGCCGAATAGAACGTGCCGACCATCGGCGCCGTGACCGTCTGGTCGGCGACGGCTGCACGTTGTGCCTGTTCAGCGGCGGCGGTCGCCGCCGCACTGAGGGCGGGTGCCGCAGCGGGTGCCGGCGCCTGGGCCGGCGCGTACGACATGTGCTGCGGCATCATCGCGTACGTGGCACCGGCGGGGTGCCGGCTGATCCGTACGGATTCCTCGCCTTCCTTGATCTCGATCTCGGCAACGCCGGTCTCATCGAGCAGTTCGATCAGCTTCTTGACCTTGCGGATATCCATTGCAGTGTGATCCCCCCGGATCCGGATCAGTTGGGCAGCGGCGGGTTGCCAGGCTTGCCCGTTGTGAGGTGCTGGTTGGCAGCGCGCAGCGCCAGCTCGTAGCCGACAGCGCCCAGACCCGTGATGGTCCCGACGGCGATGTCGGAGAAGTAGGAGTGATGCCTGAACGTTTCGCGCGCGTGCACGTTGCTCAGGTGGATTTCGATGAACGGGATCTTCACGGCCAGCAACGCGTCGCGCAGCGCCACGCTGGTGTGCGTGAAGCCGGCCGGATTGAAGATGATGTAGGCGACGTGGCTGTCCGGCGCCTGGTGGATGCAGCCGATGAGTTCGGCTTCCGAGTTGCTTTGCTTCGCGGTCAGCCGGTGCCCGAACTCTGCCGCCAGCTGGGTTGTGCGCTCATGGATCTGCTCGAGGGTCACGTGGCCATAGACGCCCGGCTCGCGGCTGCCGAGCAGGTTCAGGTTGGGACCGTTCAGGAGGAGGATGTGCGCCATGGCCTTCGCGAGGGAGGGCTGGTTGGGCGCGCAGTCTAACCAGAGTGTCGCCGAATTGCGACAGTTTTCTGCCGCGGATCGGCTCAGATCGCGGCGTTTCTATGCAAAGTGGCGGTATTTGCGCTCAGGCACCCTCGGCATCGTGCGACGGGGGTAGCGCCGCCAGCCCCGCTTCGATGGCGGCCCGGGCCTGGGCCGGGTCCGAGCGGCCGGCGTTCACCTCCCGCACCGCCCCTAGAATGATGTCCGCCTCGGCTGCGGTCAACTCGCCCATGTGCAGCGCGATCACCCGGCCCCCCGTGTCGGTGAAGATCGTGAACGGCAGGCCGAGGGCGTCGACGCCGAAGGCGGCCGCTGCATCGAGCGCTTCCTGCTCGCCGATCAGCATCGGGTAGTCGATCTGCATTTCCTTGGCGTAAGCCAGCACCTTGTCGCGGAAGTCGACCGCGATGCCGACCACCTGGAAGTTCTCGCCCGCGTGCTCGGCGGCCAGTTGCTTCAACAGCGGGATCTCGCGCCGGCACGGTGCGCACCAGGTGGCCCAGAAATTCACGATCAGGGCCTTGCCAGTCCAGTCGTCCTTGAGCGAGCGCATCACGCCGTCCTGGTCGGCCAGCTGGAAAGCGGGGATGGTTGCCGCCAGCTGGGACGCGCCGGGTGCTGCGCCCGCAGCGTCGCCCGCGCCGGTCGACGGGTCCGTTGTGGCATTCGTCGTGGCGGACGAGGGTGTCGCCGTGCCAGGCTTCATCGTCACGTAATAGGCCGCTGCACCGGCGATTCCGGCCAGCAGAAAGAGTCCGGCGAGAAGGCGGTTGTTCATGACGAGGGGCTTCCGATGGCCTGCTGGATGTGCGGTGCGAAGTCTTCCGCGGGCTTGAAGCCCACGACGCGGTAATCGGGCTTCTCGACGCCGTCGCGACCAAAAAACAGGATCGAGGGCGGACCGAGGATGCCGAAGCGCTGCATCAGCGCCTGGTCGACGTCGTCATTGGCCGTGACGTCGGCCTGCAGCAGGACGGTGTTCGCGAGCGCCGCCTGCACGGCAGCATCCGGGAACGTGTACTTCTCCATCTCTTTGCACGAGACGCACCAGTCCGCATAGAAGTCGAGCATCACGGTCTTGCCGGACGCCTGCGCCGCCGCGATGGCCGCGTCGAGATCGGCAACGCTCTTGATGCGCTGGAAGGGGACGCCGTGATGTTCGGCATTCTCGCCGCCGCCCGCCGCCGGCGAGCTCAACTGGCTGACACCTGCCAGCGGTTGCAGCGGATCGCTGCGGCCACTGAGCGCGCCCACCAGCAGCAGCACGCCGTAGATGGCCGCGAGCGCACCGAGCGCCCGCCGCACCACCACAGCCTTGCCCGCGCCGCCCTTGGTCAGCAGCCAGTACCCCGTGATGAACGCGAGTGCCGCCCACAGTGCCAGCGTCACCGGCCCGGGCAGGATCCGGCCCACCATCCAGATCGCGACGCCGAGCATCATGATGCCGAAGAACTGCTTGACCGTGTCCATCCACGGACCGGCCTTGGGCAGGAACTGACCGGCCGACGCGCCGATCAGCAGCAGCGGCGCACCCATGCCTAAGCTCAGCGAGAACAGCGCGAGACCACCGCGCAGCACGTCGCCGGTCTGGCTGATCACCGCGAGCGAAGCCACGAGCGGCGGCGCCACGCAGGCTGTGACGATCAGCGAGGAAAGCGCGCCCACGATGGCCGTGCCGAGCAGAGTGCCCTGGCGCTGCTGGTTGCTCAGGTTCGAGAGCCGCGACTGCAACGCTGCAGGCAATTGCAGGTTGAACACGCCGAACATGCCGAGTGCGAGCCACACGAAGAGGCCCGCGAAGAGCAGGATCATCCAGGGCTCCTGGAAGAACGCCTGGGCTTGCTGTCCGGCGGCTGCAAACGCGGCCCCCGCCACCGTGTAAGTGAAGGCCATGCCGAGCACGTAAGCGAGCGAGAGCGAGAACGCGCGACCGCGCGAGACGGGCGTGCCGGCGCCGGCGCCGACGATGATGCCGGAGAGAATCGGCACCATCGGCCAGACGCAAGGCGTGAGCGCGAGCCCGAGACCCGCGACGAAGAACAACCCGATGACGGCGAGCAGGCTGCCTTCGCGGATCTTGTCGGCGAGCAGGTCCTGTTCGGAGCGCATCGGCCCGGCGTTGCCGCTCGCCGGTGCCGCCGCGACCGCCGTCGTCGATGCCAGCTGCACGACCACGGTCTTCTTGACGGGCGGATAGCAGAGCCCCGCGTCGGCGCAGCCCTGGTAGCTGATTTCGAGCGGCACGGACGTGACGCCGGCGGCTGCTGCGACCGGCAGGTCGGCGACCATCTCGCCGTGGAACACCACCTGCTCGCCGAAGTACTCGTCGTGCTTGGATTCGCCGCCCGGAATCGACAGCTTGCCCAGTTGCACGTCCGTCGCCGGGGACTTCACGGTCACCTTGTCGCGGTACAGGTAGTAGTCGTCGGCAATGTCCCAGCGCAGCTGGATGCGATCACGCGCCGTGCTCTCGGCGGAGAGCACAAAGGCCTGGTCCACCGGCAGGAAGTCGGCGTCGGACTTGGCGCCGCTGCCGAAGATCGAACGCAGGTTGAGCCCGCCGCTCTTTGCGCCGGCAGAGGGCGCAGCCGCGGGCGCCGGTGTGGCATCGCCCGCCGTGGCCGCAGGCCACGTGGCGCGCAACGTCCAGGTCTGCGGCGGGTAACAGAGGCCGGCATCGGCGCAACCCTGCAGCTTCACCTTGACGTCGAAATCCTGCGCGGCGCCGGCAAAGGTGACGGGCACGCCCACCCGCGCCATGTCGCGATAGATGACCTGCTTGCCGAAGAACTCGTCTTCGTGATCAAGCCCGACGGGCAGTGTTGGCTGGCCGAGCGTGACGCCCGGGGTGGCGGACTCGAAACCGAGTCGGTCGCGATACAGGTAGTAGCCCGGCGCGATCTCGAGATCGACCACCAGCACGTTCGGCTCGGCGGCGAGCGAGACTTTGAAGGCCGAGCGCACGGGCAGGAATTCGTCTTCGGCAGCCGCAGCGGGCAGGGCGACCGTCAGTGCCGGCAGCAGCAGGGCCAGCAGCCGGACAAACCAGCGCGCAGGCAGGGCAGGGGTCGATGACATCGGTAGGGGAGTCCGTCGGTTGGCGTCGGAGCGGCAAGATACATGGACCGCACCGGTCGCACGACGTTCCGGCGGGGATGCGTGAAGCGCGGCAGGTTGCAAGCCCGGCGTGGGCGGCAGGCCGCGAAGACTGAGTCCAGCTTTGACCGTCCGTAAAATTAATGTTTACAAACATCGAGTTATGTTAACTCCTGCCTCGGTTCCAGCGGCGCACGAAGATCATTTCGCTGGCCGCGCACTTAACGTTGCACTTGAAAAGCGGCGCGTCGCGCCTATCATTAGCAGCCGCGTCGGGAGAGTGCTAACAAAAGCACGCCCCGAATCCCTCAATCGGCTGAACAAACCAGAACGGAGTTTGCAGCAATGGCAGACAAGTTGAAGATTCGCCCGCTCCACGACCGCGTGATCATCCAGCGACTGGATGCGGAAACCCGCTCGCCGGGCGGCATCGTTATCCCTGACAGCGCCGCCGAGAAGCCGATCCGCGGCAAGGTCGTCGCGGTCGGCAAAGGCAAGATCCTCGAGAACGGCAACGTTCGCGCGCTCGACATCAAAGTGGGTGACCACATCATTTTCGGCAAGTACAGCGGCACGGAAGTGAAGGTCGATGGCGAGGAATACCTCGTCATGCGTGAAGAAGACGTGATCGCCGTCGTTGAGAAGTAATCGGAGAACATAGACATGGCAGCAAAAGAAGTACGTTTCAGCGATGACGCCCGCGCCCGCATGCTTCGCGGCGTCAACATCCTGGCCAATGCGGTCAAGGTGACGCTCGGCCCCAAGGGCCGCAACGCAGTGCTCGAGAAGAGCTTCGGCGCCCCCACCGTCACCAAGGACGGCGTGTCGGTCGCGAAGGAAATCGAGCTCAAGGACAAGTTCGAGAACATGGGCGCGCAGATGGTGAAGGAAGTCGCTTCCAACACGTCTGACGAGGCCGGCGACGGCACCACCACCGCCACCGTGCTGGCGCAGGCGATCGTGCGCGAAGGCCTCAAGGCCGTCGCTGCCGGCGCCAACCCGATGGACGTGAAGCGCGGCATCGACAAGGCCGTGATCTCGGCGACCGAAGAGCTGAAGAAGCTCTCGAAGCCGTGCAAGGACCAGAAGGCGATCGCCCAGGTCGGCACGATCTCCGCCAACAGCGACGAGTCGATCGGCAAGACGATCGCCGACGCGATGGAAAAGGTCGGCAAGGAAGGCGTGATCACGGTCGAAGAGGGCTCGGGCCTGCAGAACGAACTCGACGTCGTCGAGGGCATGCAGTTCGACCGCGGCTACCTCTCGCCGTACTTCATCAACAACCAGACCAGCCAGTCGGCCGAGCTGGAGAACCCGTACATCCTTCTTTATGACAAGAAGGTGTCGAACGTCCGCGAGATGCTGCCGCTGCTCGAAGGCATCGCCAAGGCCGGCCGTCCGCTGCTCGTGATCGCTGAAGACGTCGAAGGCGAGGCCCTGGCCACGCTCGTCGTCAACACGATCCGCGGCATCGTCAAGGTCGCGGCCGTCAAGGCCCCGGGCTTCGGCGACCGTCGCAAGGCCATGCTGCAGGACATCGCTGTCCTGACCGGCGGCGAAGTGATCGCCGAGGAAGTCGGCCTCACGCTCGAGAAGGCCACGCTGGCCAACCTCGGCCAGGCCAAGAAGATCGTCGTGGAGAAGGAAAACACCACGATCATCGACGGCCACGGCAAGGCGGGCGAGATCAAGGGCCGCATCGCCCAGATCAAGCAGCAGATCGAAGAAGCCACGTCTGACTACGACAAGGAAAAGCTGCAGGAGCGCATGGCGAAGCTCTCCGGCGGCGTTGCCGTGATCAAGGTCGGCGCTGCGACCGAGATCGAAATGAAGGAAAAGAAGGCCCGCGTCGAAGACGCGCTGCACGCCACGCGTGCGGCCGTCGAAGAAGGCGTGGTCCCGGGCGGCGGTGTTGCGCTGATCCGCGCGCAGAAGGCGCTGGCCAACCTGACCGGTGCCAACGAAGACCAGGCGATCGGCATCAAGATCCTCTCGCGCTCGATCGAAGAGCCGCTGCGCCAGATCGTGGCCAACGCCGGTGAAGACGCTGCCGTCGTCCTGGCGCAGGTCAAGTCCGGCAAGGGCACCTACGGCTACAACGCCGCCACGGGCGCCTACGGCGACATGCTCGACATGGGCATCCTGGACCCGACGAAGGTCACCCGCCTCGCGCTGCAGAACGCCGCCTCGGTGGCGGGCCTGCTGCTCACGACGGAAGTGATGGTCGCCGAAGCCCCGAAGGATGACGACCACAAGCACGGTGGCGGCATGCCGGACATGAGCGGCATGGGCGACATGGGCATGTAATGCCCGTCCCTCGCTCCCTCACCTCTCCCGCTTAGCGGGAGAGGTCGCCCGACAGGGCGGGTGAGGGGGGCCGTCAGGCCGGGTGAGGGTGGTTCGACACAGAGGCCCGGGAGGCAACTCCCGGGCCTTTTTTCGTTCAACCGGGCCGTTCGATGTCCCGCCCCGTGACAGCGGGCGGAACTCGGCGAATAATCCTGCCAATGGCGTCAGGAGTGACGAAGCGATGAACGACAGCGCATGGCACTGGGCCCGCCTCGACCGCAAGGGCATCGCCCTCGTGCAGGAGACCGAGTCGGCACTCGGTGCCGACTTCGTCCTTGCCTACGGACCGGGAGGTCCGGTCGCGGACGCCTCGGTCCTCGCCGGACTCGCGCCCGTTGCGCTGACCGAGTCGGAGCTCGAGTGCCTGCAGGGCGTCGAATCGAAACTCGGCATCGTCGCGGTCGCGTACTCGCGAGCCCACTGATCCCAGCCGCGGTCGGGTGCTCAACCCGCTGTCGGAGATCTTCACCTCGTGCGACGAGGCAGCGATGCCCGCCTGCTGCAGGATGTAAGCGGAGGCGGAAATCCGATCCCTCGCCGAATCCTCTTGGGCGCAGGCTAGGTGCGAGCCTCGAGCGCTTCCGCCCGCCTGACAATTTCTTTCACGGCGCTGTTCACCAGCGGGCTGTAGAGCGGCAGGTGCGCGTACCAGTACATCAGGCCCCAGATCCCGGCCGGGTGCCAGTACGCACAGAGCTCGACCACGCGCCGGTCGCCGCGCTCACGGATCACGAACTCCTGCAGGCCCGAACCGGGCGCGCGCATCAGCATCGACAGCGTCAGCCGCTCGTTGGGCTTCAGGCCCAGCACGCGCCAGCCGTCCACCACGTCGCCCATGCGCAGCGTGTCGGGATCGCGTCGGCCCGTCCGGAAGCTTGGCCCGCCGATCAGCCAGTCGAATGCGCGGCGCAGCCACCACAGCGGTCGATACGAGAAGAAGTCCCCGTCCTTGCCGAACTGCTGCAGCACCTTGAACAACGACTCGCGTGAGGCGCTGGTCTCGCGTTCGCCGCTGAATTTCTTCGCATAGAACGAGTAGCTCGGGTTCCAGTCGCGGCAGGCGATGGCCCCCTCCACCCAGCGTGCCGGTGTCCGGTGGTTCTTCTCTGCCTCCAGCGTCACGGCGACGGACTCGCGGAACGTGAGGAGCCGCTGCGGCACCAGCTCGCGGATCTCGCGATCGTCGCCGATGTAGTCGTGCGACAGCCCCTCGACCAGCGACATCGCCGTGGTGGGCGGCACCGAGGTAACGAAATACAGCCAGTAGCTGGAAAGGGTGGGCGTGAGCACCGGCACGGGAATCACCAGCGGCTTCTTGCCGACGAATTCCCCGTAGATCTCCATGATCTCCTGGTACGTGAGCACGTCGGGCCCGGCGAGTTCCAGGATCCTGTTGCCTTCGAACGGCAGGTTTGCAGCTGCGATCGTGTAGGTCAGCACGTTCTCGAGGGCGATCGGCGTGGAGCGTCGCCGCACCCACTTCGGCGTGATCATGAGCGGCAGGTGATTGACGAGGTCGCGGATGACCTCGAACGCCGCCGAGCCGGGGCCCACGATCATCGCCGCCTGCAATTCGATGACCTGCACCGGGCCCTCACGCAGTGCGTCGCCAACGACCGCCCGACCTTCCATGTGCCGGGAGCGTTTCGCCTTCGGCATGATGCCGCCCAGGTAGACGATGCGGCGAACGCCCGCGGCCTCGCACGCCTTACGCGCGTTTTCGGCGGCCCTGCGCTCGACTGGAACGAAATCGCCGCCGGTCCACATCATGTGCACCAGGTAGTAGACGACGTCCGCGCCCGCGAGGACGGGACCGAGCGTCTCGGGGTGCAGCACGTCGGCCGACCAGCACTCGACGCCTGGCCATTCACGCGCTTCGAGCACGGCGGCGCTGCGCGCCACCGCACGTACCTGCCAGCCGTGGGCGGCCAGCGCTGGCGCAAGATTGGAACCCATGTAGCCGCTGGCGCCGAGCACCACGGCGATCGGCCGTCGTGGAGAATCCGCGGGGCTGGGGTGGGCGTCGTCCATGGCAGGTTTCACCGCGACGCGACTGGAATCAACACCTCGTTGCGGCGCATGAACCAGGGCGTAAAGGGTGGATTATAGCGCGCGAGCACGGCATCCCCCCGAGCGACGAGGCCAAGCGCTGCGATGCGCTTGCGCAGCAGTGCTTCGTGCTCACTGAAGTTGCCTGCCGTCCACCGGCCCGAATAACGCCAGCAGGCGACGAGCTGCGCCGGTACGGCGCGAATCTGCACGGTGCGGTCCAGCGGCTTCGGCGCAGTGGCAAGCGTGTAGGACGACGGCAGGGTGAACGCGACGATGAACGCGTTGCCGTCAGCCACCTGCGACACCGGCGCCGTCATGCTGATCTTTTCACCGCGGGACTGAGTGACCGGTGCGGTCATCGCGATCTTCTGCTGCGCGACGTTGTTGCCGCTGATGTAGCGGAACAGGCGCTGGAACGCGACGCTGCCCGCGTCCTCGAAGCCCGCTTCGACGCGGGTCTCGGCGACGATGTACGGCGCGTACTGGCGCAGCTCGAAGCCGCCGTCCTGCTGCAGCACCTTGAAGCCCGGTTCTTCGATGGCCATGGCGGTTGTACTCATGAGCGCGGCAACGACGGCCGCGAACGCCGCGATTCTCAGTGCCCGGGTCACGCCGCGTGCTCGACGCGGTTGCGGCCGGACGTCTTCGCCTGCATCAGGGCATTGGATGCCTGCTGCACCAGGGCGACTCCCGATGCGGTCGTCGCGGTGAGTGCTGCCACGCCGGCGCTCAAGGTAGCCGCGATTCGCTGGCCCTCGACTCCGTCGATGACGGTAGACGCAAAAGCCTGGCGGACCCGCTCGGCCACCGCGCGGGCGATGGCGACGTCGGTGTCGGGCATCACGATGACGAATTCCTCGCCCCCGTAGCGCGCGACCCAATCCGAGGCACGCACAGACGACCGCAGCACCGTGGCGATCGACTGTAGCACGCGGTCGCCCGTGGGCCAGCCGTGCGTGGCATTGATGTCGTGGAAGCGGTCGATGTCCAGCAGCGTGAGCGACAGCGCGCGCCCCTCCGTGCGTGCGCGTTCGATCTCGCGCTGCAGTTGCGGGTCGAAATAGCGGCGGTTGTACAGGCCCGTCAGTGCACAGACGTTGGCTTCGCGCTTGGCGTCATCGATGAGCCGGCGTCCCTTGAGCGTGATCATCTCGACCAGCCGCTCGGTGGCCACCCGTGTGGCGCTTTCGAAGTGCCGCATGCGCAGGTCGGGCCCGAACGGCTCGCCGGCATGCGCCGCTTCGCGGTAGACATCGAGGCGATTTCCACCCGCGCCCTTGGCCTCGTACATCGCCACGTCGGCCTCGGACATCAACTGCGTGTCCGACCCGCCCGGGCGCACCAGCGTCATGCCGGCACTGGCCCGCAGCGGTGGATGGTCGCCCAGCGCGCGCACCTGCGTTGCGGCCACGGCTCGCAGCCCGGCCTCTCCGGCGCGCACCAGGGTTTCCGTGTCTGCGCGCGTCAGCAGCACCGAAAATTCGTCGCCGCCGATGCGTGCAATCACGTCGTCGGGTCCGAACACGTGCACCAGCGCGCCCGCGATAGCGCGCAGCGCCATGTCGCCGGCCAGGTGGCCCAGCTCGTCGTTCAGGTGCTTGAAGCCGTCGACGTCGAGGTGGATCAATGCCGTGACGCCGCGGCCGGGGGGTGATCTCACCGTGCGCTCGACATGCGCTGCGTACGCACGTCGCGACAGCAGCCCGGTCAGTGCGTCCAGGTCGGGGGCGCGGCGCCACGCTTGCTGCAACAGCCGACGCAGCCGCCAGACGATGACTTCGGGCGCGTCGGCAAGGCTCGCGACGTCGTCGCGATCGTCGATGTGTTCCAGGACCTCCCTGCCCAGCGAACGTGACGCGGCGAGCACCAGGTTGGGCACGTGCGATGCGGCGCAGGCGCGCTGCATTTGCTCGAGCATGGACCGCTGTTCCAGCAACCACAGCACCGCGCGTGCACTGGCAGGAGCCAACTCGTCCTTTTGCAGCAATCGTGCCGGGAAACCGCGCTCGTTGAGCTCGAGCAGCAGGCCGGCTGCGATGGCGGAACCGGGCTCGGCTCGCAGGATGACCGCGCCGCCCGCGCCTGACCGGTGCGGCACGCGGCTTTCAGGCACATCCTCCAGTTCGCGAACCTTGCCATCCATCTCAATACCCCTGCCTGGTGGAGTCCGATCCATCCAGGTGGATAAGCGGCCCTGGGTCGCATTCTTGACCTGCGCCGCCTCGGGAAGTGTGAGCGCGCTCACAAAATCCGTCGGCCCTCTTTACTGCTGCATCTCGGTCAGCTCGAGGATGCCGGCCCGTTGGAGCCGCTCGATGTCGCGCTGCAGCTCGAGGCGATCGACGCTCGGTTGCCGCGCGGCCGCGTCGTCGAGCGAAAAGAGGCGCTGCCGCAAGACCCATTCCATCGTGGGATAGGTGGCCCCGACCGGAATCTCCCCGCTATCGAAGACGACGGCGAACCCCTGGTCCCTGCGAGCGACGTGGGCCCGCCGCGTCACCGAAAACCAGGCCGGCTTCGCCTGCGCCGGCAAGGTGAAATGGGCGGGCGGGCGGCCCAGGTCGCGCTGGTGATTCAGCACGTCGATGGCAAACGCCGGCGACGTCGCCACCGCCTTGATCCGTTCGGCCAGTGCAGCCAGCCGCTCGCGCAATTCGACCTCGTTGCGGGCATCGGGCAGGTAGGCGCGGAACGCGGATTCCTGCGTGACGGCGGTCTCGAGCAGCTTGAACAGGGCGAGGCCCGTCGCCGGCGAAACGCCGAACGTGACGTGCAGTGACGCCTCGGCGCCCGTCAGCGCATCGTGATACTGGCCACGCGGCAGGTAGAGGATGTCGCCCGGCTTCATGGTCACTTCAAACAGCAGCCGACCGCGCGATTCGATCAGCCACTTCTCGATCTCGTCGCCCGGCGGCAGTGGCAGCACCGGCGCATCGGCGCGCGACTCGTAGACGCGCCACGTCTTCTCGCCTTCGGCCTGCACCGCGAACACGTCGTGCAGGTCGAAATGGGTCTGGAACGCCTGCACGCCCTTGAACGAGCAATACACGTTGGCCGCGACGCGCGCGGCAAATGTCTGCTCGAGCATGTGGGCAACCGCGCCGATCTCGGGGCAGACACGGTGCACGTGGTTGGCGACGAGACTGGCGCCGAGCCCCATCAGCGCCTTCACCTTCACCGGGCTGGCGGGCGCGCGCTCGCCGGCCCGCAGGTCGGTCGTGTCGCAATAGTTCTCGCGCAGCGCCGCGCGATTCCTGAAAAAGACCTTGAGCGTGTCCTCGTTCCAGTACGGCGCAAGGGCCAGCACTTCGTTGAATCGCGGCCAGCCCAGGAGACTGGGGCCGCGCAGGCCTTCGCGGCTGATGTGCACCGGGCGCTTGCCGAAATACTCCGTGCGAAACCGGTTCGCATCGAAAGGCGCAAGGAAATCCGGGAAGTTCATGGCAATTAGACGTTAGCATTGGCCCTTCGGCCTGTCCATGAACCGCGGATGTCGCCAGGTGCCTGAAAAACAAGGTCGTCAGCTGCCCGCTCGCGCGATCATGCGCCCGGATGGCCTGTACCTCGCGTTGCGCGACATTCCCGCCTCCGAGCTGCGCGATGCGTTCATGCAGGAGACCGTCGCGCGAGTTGCGGCAGCGGAATCGTTCGTGCACGTCGCGCGGCACGATCTCGGCAAGGTGGACCGCGACAGCGCGCCCGCCGGCATCGTTTTTCACGTCGCGCGCTGTGGCTCCACCCTGATCGCGCAGTTGCTGAAGCAGCACGGGGGTTGTGTCGTCTATGCCGAGCCATTGCCGCTCAATGAGTTGCTGTTGCCACCGTACACGTGCCCGCGGCATGAGCTCGTGGCCGCATTGCGGTCGCTGGGCGCGGCATTCGCGCAGCATGCCGGCAAGCCCTACGTCCTCAAGCTGAGCAGCTGGAACACGCTGTTCTGCGATCTCGTAGCCGAGGCCTTTCCGGACTCGCCGTGGATCCTGAGCTTGCGGGATCCGGTCGAAGTGGGCGTCTCATTGCTCGCCCAGCCGCCGGGATGGATGCAAGGCACCTCAGGGGCTGCCACCGTGCTGCGCGGGCAGGTCGATCCCGCGGCCGCCTCGCGCACACCCGCGGAGTTCGTCGCGCGACTGTACGGGGCGTTCTGCGCGGCAGCCAACCGTCTCGACGCGACACGCGGCCGCCTCGTGCGCTACGAGTCGCTGCCTGCTGCCGTATGGGACACCGTGGCGCCACATTTCTCGCTGGGGATCGACGACCAGCAGCGCGGGCGCATGGAGCAAGCGGCGCGCATCAATGCGAAATCGCCCGTCGGCCAGGCGGCCGAGTTTGCCGGCGACGCCGCGACCAAGCAGGCTGCCGCCTCGGCTGACCTGCGCGACGCAGTCGAGCAGTACGCACGGCCCGCATTGCAGCGGCTCGAGCGGCACCTGCGCACCGATCGGGAGAGTTGAACGATGCAAATGCTGTGGCTGTCACTCGCGATCGCGTCCACGGTCGCGTACCACGTGGTCCTCAAGCTCACACCCGCTGGTGCGAATCCGCTGCTGTCCCTGATGGTGACTTACGGCGCCGTGACCGTGCTGTTCGGTGCGGTGCTCGCGCTGGGGCCCGGTGAGTTCGGGTGGCGCGACGAGGTGCGGCACGTCAACTGGACTGCGCTCGCGCTTGCCTTGGCGATCATCGGCCTCGACCTGGGGTTCATCCTGCTCTATCGCAGCGGTTTTGCAGTGAGCCTGGGTGCGCTCATCACGCAGACGGCGGCGGCGATGCTGCTCGTCGGGATTGGCGTGCTGGTGTTCCGCGAGCGGCTGAGCCTGGCCAACGGGATTGGCATCGTGCTGTGCCTCGCCGGGCTCTGGCTCGTCAACCGGCGTTGAGGCGCGACTTCAGCCGGGGCGATCCTGCTCCCGCTGGCGCGCATGCGCCTGCTCCTGGCGGATGCGCTGCACGGTCCACCAGACGAGCGCGCTGACCACGGCCAGCATCGCGACCATCAACAGCGCCATCTTCGGCCCGGCGAGTCGCCAGGCCTCGCGTAAACCGAACGCCACGCCGATCGGCGTCGTCACCAGCAGGATGGGCCCGGCGATGCGCATCGCCGCCTACGGTCTCGACTTCCCGGAATGCTCCGTCCAGCCCGACGCCGGCATCGCGTCGAAGAACATCTGCACCTTGTGCAGCAACTGGTTGCGGTCGGCCCAGGCGACCTGTTCGTCGAGCCGCTCCATGCGGTCGAGCTCCGTGGGTTCGGATTCGAGGCCGTGCACCAATGGCGCGGGGGGTGGTGTCTTGCCGCGCTTCTCGGCTTCTTCCAGCAGCAGCTGGTGCAGCCGTTCCCAGTACGGGAGCGTGGGGTACGTCCGTCCGCGCAGCCGGTGGTGATCCAGCAGTCGTCGCGCCTTGCTCGTCGGTTTGCGTTGGATAGCCATCGGTTGCGACTACAGTATGCTCGCGCCGCAGGAAATCAATAAGCGGGGATCGAACATGACGACTGCATTCTGGTGTGTGCTGGTGGCGGGCCTGTTGCCCTACGCGGCGACGCTGACGGCGAAGATCGGCGCCCGGGGTTTCGACAATCGCAATCCGCGCGACTGGCTGGCTGGCCAGGACGGATTCCGCCGTCGCGCGAACGCGGCGCAGCAGAATTCGTTCGAGGCCCTGCCGCTCTTTGCCGCTGCGGTGGTCATCGCACACCTCGCCGGAGGGCCGCAGGCCCGTGTCGACATGCTCGCCATGGTGTTCGTGGTAGCACGCATTTGCTACATCGCATTCTACGTGGCCGACCTGTCCACGCTGCGCTCGCTCGCCTGGTTCGCCGGTATCGGCAGCGCGGTGGCGATCTTCCTCGCGGCCGCGTGAGGTTGGCCGGGAGAGGCGCGGGTCAGCGCCCGCGGCCCGGCATCTGCCGGCGATTGCGCCACAGGCCGTCCGCGGCATAGACGGCCAGCGCCGTCCAGATGAAGGCGAAGCCCACACCGCGCTCGATGCTGAACGCTTCCTTGAAGACGGTCACGCCGAGCAGGAACTGCAGCGACGGTCCGATGTACTGCACCAGGCCGACGGTCGACAGCGGAATCAGGCGCGCGCCGTAGGCAAAGAGTGCCAGGGGCAAGGCCGTGACGAGGCCGCTGCCGAGCAGCAGCGCGTTGATGTGCGGCGCCGAATGCCCGAAGGCAGCCGTTCCCTGCGCCTGCATCCAGGCGAGGAAACCGATGGCGAACGGCGCGAGCAGCAGGGTCTCGGTCGCGAGTCCCGGCACGGCTTCCACGCGGACCACCTTGCGGATGAGGCCGTAGGCGCCAAAGCTGGCTGCGAGGGTCAGCGCGATCCAGGGCGGACGTCCCGCGACGATGGCGAGGTACAGCACGCCCATCGCGGCCAGCGCGACCGCGAACTTCTGCGAGCCGTTCAGCCGCTCGCCCAGGAGCAGGACGCCGAGCACCACATTGAGCAGTGGATTGATGAAATAGCCGAGGCTGGCGTCGATGACATGCCCGTTCGCGATCGACCAGACGTAGAGCAGCCAGTTGACGCTGATCAGCAGGGCCGAGGCCATGAGCCGGTAGCGCGTGCCCGGATTGGCGAGCGCGACGCGCACGGCGCCTGTCTCGCCGCGCAGCCAGAGCCAGGCGAAGACGAGCAGGCAGCACCAGACGATCCGATGCGCCATGATCTCGAGGGCCGGCAGCGCGGCCAGCGGGCGCAGATACAGCGGCAGCACCCCCCAGATGGCGAACGCCCCGATCGCGGCCAGCAGGCCATTGGACGCGCGCGACGGCGCAGCCGGCGCAGGAGCTGGGGTTGGGCTCGCCATGGGGCGCGCATTGTTGCATGCCGACGGGTGCGCCGCCGCCTGTCAGCGGTCGAGCGTCGTGGAAAACCCGCACCGCGCCTCGAGGCCGCTCAGGGCAAGCTGACGGCATGGACTCCAGGCTCGAAACCGGTCGCATGCGCCGCGAATGGCGGACGATGCAGGCCATGGTGGGAATTTTTTGCAGCGGCAATGGACATTATTGCTCGCCTGGCCAGTCGCTCTGTGCCGACTGCGCGGCCTTCCTGGGGTACGCTGAGCGCCGGCTGGAGAAGTGTCCGTACGGTCCGGCCAAGCCCACGTGTGCGAAATGCCCGATCCATTGCTACAAGCCGCAGCCGCGGGAGTTCGCGCGCACGGTCATGCGCTATGCCGGTCCGCGCATGCTGTTGCGCCACCCCTGGTTGAGCCTGACGCACTTCCTCGACAAGGCGCGGCGGGTGGAACATCCCATGGTTGCGCGTCGCAGCCGGCAAGATCACGGCTGAGCAGCGCGCTCAGGCGGCGCGGCCGGCCTGCTCTTCGAACAGACGGTCGTCACGCTCATCCTTGAGGAAGCCGTTCTGCGGACGCCAGGCCAGCGCCTCGCGCTTCTGCTGCAACACCCGCGCGTCGATATCGTCGACGAGGCGCGCGCGCGGCGACAGTTCGAGGCTGCGGTTGCGATTGATCCAGCTTAAGTTCATTACGGTGCGCTCCTTTGGAGTGACCTTGCGGCACGCCTGGATACGTGCACATGCCGTGCCAAACGAGTCGGACCTTGAATTCGCGAGCAGCGGCGCGGCTTGCGACATAAGCGCGCGAGGGATGGAGGGTGCCGGTGTCAGTTCTTCCGACATCAGCTTCGTCCTACGCCGTGTCGAACCCTTTCAATATGGAAAATTCCGGCAAAGCAGCGCGCTCGGTGCGGAGACTGTTCACTGGATGCGCGGGGTCGGCATAGCCGAGCGCCATGCCCGAAAACAACAGTTGGTTGGGCGGTGCATCCAGATACTTCGACACCGTCGCAGGCAGCAGCGACCAGATCTCCTGCGCGCACGTGTGCAAGCCGTGTTCGCGTGCGAGCAGCATCACGGTCTGCATGTACATGCCCACGTCGGACCACTGCGGCGGTCCGAGGCTGCGATCGAGATAGAAGAACAGGCCGACCGGTGCGCCGAAGAAATCGTAGTTGCGCGCGAGCTGCTGCAGGCGCGCCAGCTTGTCCTCGCGCGGGATGCCGAGCGTCGCATACAGATCTTCGCCAGCCTTGAAGCGACGCGTGCGATAAGGTTCGCCGAGGCCCGGCGGGTAGATGTCGTATTCGTGCGAGCCGTCGCCACGCGGGTTCGTCAGCACCTGCGTGCGGACCACAGCCTTCAGTCCGGCCAGCGACTCACCCGCAAGCGCGTAGACCAGCCACGGCTGCAGGTTACCGCCGGACGGCGTGCGCCGCGCAGCCTCCAGGATGGCGCGCACGACGGTCCCGGGCACCGGCGCATCGAGGTATGCGCGGCAACTCATGCGCGTTGCGACGGCTTCACTGACGTTCACTGCGAACTCCTCCTGCGCCAGCGAGCGATTCTGCCAGATGCGCAGCCGCTGCGGTTTGACCGTGTCGCGGTGGCCGCCTTTTTTAGCTACGCTCTGCGCGCGTCGCTCGAGGTGGAAATGCAAGACCTGAAGCAGTTTGTCATCGACATCCCGGATTTCCCCAAGCCGGGCATCCTGTTCCGCGACATCAGTCCGCTGCTGCGCCGGCATTTCGCGTCGACGATCGAGTCGCTCGAGGCGCTGTTCACGGAGCAGGAGTGGGATGCGGTCGACGCCGTCGCCGGCATCGAATCGCGCGGCTTCATTCTCGCTTCCGCGCTGGCCGAGCGCCGCGGCAAGGGATTCGTGCCGATTCGCAAGAAGGGCAAGTTGCCGCCACCGGTCGTCGACATCGCCTACGAGCTCGAATACGGCACCGGCGTGCTCGAGATGCAGGCGGGCCAGGGCCGGCTGCTGCTGGTGGACGACGTGCTCGCCACCGGCGGCACGCTGTCCGCATCGACGACGCTGAGCCGCCAGGCCGGGTACGTGGTGCACGGCATCGGCGTGCTGATCGACATCGGGATCGCGCCTGGGTTTCGTTGCGACGACCACGTGCCGCGCATCGTGCTGCAGTACGGTTGAGGCGTGTCCAGCCACGCCTACAACGTACCCGAGCCGTTGCTCGCGTCGATCGCCGAGAAGCTCGACCGCCTGGCCGAGCGCTCCCCGCTGCCCGATACGCCGGCTGCCGCTGCGATCACCGCAAGCCTGCCGTACGTGTGGGGCTGCAGCGCATTCGCGGCTGACGCGTGCCTGCGGGATGAGCGCCTGCTCGAATGGCTGGCTACCGAAGGCCGCCTGCTCGAGCAGATCGATGCCGCAGGCTTCGTGGAGGCGGCCGAAGTTGCGACGCAACCCGGCAGCACTGACGACCCGGTGTTCATGGCGTCGCTGCGTGTCTTCCGGCGCCGGCAGCTGGTGCGCATCGCATGGCGCGATCTCGCGGGTTACGCTTCCATCGAGCAGGTGCTGGCAGAGTTGTCGGCGCTGGCCGACGCGTGCATCGGTGCGGCCTGCCGGCAGGCCGCTGCGGTGCTCGGTGCGCGTCACGGCCTGCCCATGCGACAAGCAGGGCCAGCCCTTGCCGCTGCTGGTGCTGGGCATGGGCAAGCTCGGCGGCGGCGAACTCAACTTTTCGTCGGACATCGACCTGATCTTCCTGTTTGCCGAGCACGGCGAAACCGCCGGTCCGCGGCCGCTCGCGTACGAGGAATTTTTCGTGCGCGCCGGCAAGCGCGTGGCGCAGCTGCTCGGCAGCCCGACCGACGATGGGTTCGTCTATCGCGTCGACCTGCGCCTGCGCCCCTTCGGCGATTCCGGCCCGGTCGCCGTGAGCTTCGATGCGATGGAGGACTACCTGCAGCAGCACGGTCGCGACTGGGAGCGCTATGCCTACGTCAAGGCGCGGCCCGTGTACGGCGCCGAACCCGGCTTCGCCGAGCTGCATCGCAATGCGCTGCGGCCCTTCGTGTACCGCCGCTACCTCGACTTCGGCGTGTTCGAAGCGCTGCGTGGCATGAAGGACCTGATCGCGCGCGAAGTCGAACGGCGCGAATTGCAGCAGAACGTCAAGCTGGGCCCCGGCGGCATCCGCGAGATCGAGTTCATCGTGCAGGCGTACCAGTTGCTGCGCGCCGGCGGCACGCCGCGGCTGCAGACCCGCAGCCTGCTCGAAGCGCTGCCGCAACTGGCCGGCCAGAAACTCCTGTCCGCGGAAGCGGTCACCGACTTGCTGGACGCGTACCGCTTCCTGCGACGCGTGGAGAATCGCCTGCAGGAATGGAACGACGAGCAGACGCACGAGCTGCCGACGGAATCCTGGCCGCGTGAACGGCTGGCGCTGGCGATGGGCGCGCCGGACTGGGCGACGCTGGCGGCGGAATTGCAGCTGCATCGCGATCGCGTGAGCGCGCATTTCAGGCGCGCCGTGTTCGCGCCCGGCGCCACCGCCGCGGATGCCGATGCCAGCGACGGCCTTGAGCAGCTGCTCGATCCCGAATCCGTGCTCGCGCGGCGGCGTGAAAGCCTGGCCGTATTGCAGGCCCCGGAACTGGTCGAGCCGTTCCTGCGCCAGCTGGAACAATTGCGCGAGAGCGGCTACTACCGTCGTCTCGACGAAACAGGTCGCCGGCGCCTGCAGCTGCTGTTGCCACGGCTGTTGCGCGCGGTGGCGCGCCTGCCCAACGCGGAGGCGGCGCTGACGCGCGTCCTGCACGTGATCGAGCGCATCGGTGGCCGCACGGTCTACCTCGCGCTGCTGAACGAGAACGCAGTTGCGCGCGACCGCCTGTTCGAGCTTTGCGCGCATTCGCAGTTCCTTGCCGACCAGATCGCGGCCTTCCCGTTGCTGCTCGATGAACTGCTCGATGACCGCCTGTTCGACTCGACGCCGGAGCGGGCGGAACTGGCCACCGAGCTGCACGATCGCATGGCGAACTGCAGCGTGGACGACGTCGAGGAACAGGTCGAGGCGCTGCGGCAGTTCCAGCGCGCGGCGATGTTCCGCGTCGCCGTGCCCGACCTCACCGGGCGCCTGCCGTTGATGAAGGTCAGCGATCGCCTCACCGACCTCGCCGAGCTGCTCGTGCAGGAGACGCTGGACCTGGCCTGGCGGCAGATCGTTGCGCGCCACGGCGTGCCCTGCTGCGGCCCGAACGAAGGCGAACTGCGTCCCGCCGGCATGATCGTCGTCGCCTACGGCAAGTTCGGCGGCATCGAGCTTGGCTACGGCTCGGACCTCGACCTGGTGTTCCTGCACGATTCGGCGGGCGACGTGCAGCGCACGGCGGGTCCCCACGTGGTCGACAACACTGTGTTCTTCCTGCGGCTCGTGCAGCGCCTCGTCCACTTGCTGACGATGCATTCGTCCGCCGGCCGGTTGTACGAAGTCGATACGCGCCTGCGGCCGAGCGGGAAGGGCGGGCTGCTCGTGCAGAGCATCGAAGGCTTCGCCGATTACCAGCGCGCGGAAGCGTGGACCTGGGAGCACCAGGCCTTGCTGCGTTCACGCGCGGTGGCGGGCGGCGGTGACTTGCGCCGTCGCTACGAGGTGCTGCGCGTCGAGTTGTTGCGCACTGCCGTCCGGCGCGATTCGCTGCGCGACGACGTGCGCTCGATGCGCGAGCGCATGCGCGCGGAGTTGTCGAAGTCGAAGGCCGGCGAGTTCGACCTCAAGCAGGACGCGGGCGGCATCACCGACGTCGAGTTCCTGGCGCAGTTCTGGTCGCTGCTCTGGTCCGGCCGGTACGCCGAACTCGTGACCTACTCCGACAACATCCGCCAGCTCGAAAGCCTGGCCTCGATCTGCCTGGTGCCGCAGGAAACGGTCGACGTGCTGACCGGCGCATATCGCGCCTACCGCCAGCGCATGCACCACCTGTCGCTGGAAGGCGGCGACAGCATCGCGCCGGCGGACGAGTTCATGGGGATTCGCTCCGCGGTGTCCGCGATCTGGCGGGACACGATGGAAAAGTGATTATAATCAATGCGCTAGTGATCGCTCGCGGGCGTTCACCCCTTTCCCTCACCGACGGTCGCATGCCATGGCAGAACTTCTCGTCCCCATCTCGCCCGGCGAGCTCATCGACAAGATCACGATCCTCGAGATCAAGTCGGCGCGCATGACCGACGCGGCCAAGCTGCACAACGTGCGCACGGAGCTCAACCTGCTCAATGAAACGTGGCGCGCGTCGGCTTACTCGCAGGTGGACATCACGGTCGAATGGACCGCGTTGCGCGACGTGAACGCGCAACTGTGGGACATCGAGGACGACATTCGCGACAAGGAGCGCGATGGGGAGTTCGATGCGAAGTTCATCGAGCTGGCGCGCGCGGTGTACGTGACCAACGACGAGCGCGCGGCGGTCAAGCGGCGCATCAACACCAAGCTCGGGTCGGCGCTGGTCGAAGAGAAGAGCTACAAGGACTACAAGAAGTGAGGCAGTGGCTAGGGGTTAGGGGCTAGCCGGAGGCGCTGCAACGCCGCGTTTGCACCTCTCCCGCTTGCGGGAGAGGTCGGTCGCAGACCGGGTGAGGGCTCCTGATCCGCCAGTGCCGTCGCTATTGCGACGTTATGCAATGTATGGTGTCGGACGGCGTGTACTGAGCGCAGTCAGCGAGAAACCACGCCACTTCTTCCTCCGATGAGAGGCCCATGTTCCCGAGGGCCGGAATGGCCTGACAGAAGTCGGCAAACGAAAAGTGATTCGAGTTGTAGACATCCACCCGATACGCGGGACGACCGCTGTAGGCGGCGTGCTGGCGGGCGGCCCAAGCCTCCATTCCTTCCCGAAGCCCACCCGTTCGAGACCTGGAACTGGAGAAAATCCCACTCTTGCCCGATCCCGATGACAGGTACCTTGATGCGAGCGAGCTCGTTGAACCTCAGGATCCAACCTGAACCGTCCAAAGGCACGATCGCCTTGATCCTCGGGTCGGGCTGCGACGGACACGCAGGCATTTCCAACGCCTTCGTCCCCCAACGTATCGCAGACGTCGTCTTCGCCGCCCGCTCAATACCATTGCCGCATAGCCGCCGAGCGACCAGCCGCCGGCCGCCACCTTTTCCAGGTTCGCCGCGCCGCGCAGCAGGTGCCCCTGAGTGGCGTTCTTCGCCGTGAGATCATCGAGTGCGAACGAGACGTCGCGGGGCCGATGGAAAGAGGGACGTGCCAAGTCCGGGTAGATCACGGGCTCCCACGGCCACCAGCCGTCGCCAAAATGGTACGACACGGCGACGATGTAGCCATGGCTCGCCAGCCTTGCCGCGAAAGACACGTGCAACCAGGGCGGGGCACCCCAGCCGGGCGAGAACATCAAGACCGGGAAGGGCTTCCCGGCCGACACGGGCGCATCCTGATACGCGCGATCGATGCCGTAGGCCTCCAGGCCGGTCGATGGCAGGTTCGGCCTCTGCTGGTAGAGAGGATCGAGCGGGTACTCCGCCACCTTGGTCGCGTTGTTGATCGACGCCGAGTCGACCGGGTACCACACGTACATCGGTATCGGGCGATCCGGATAGGTATCACCGTCGCCTGCGCGGGAAGGGTCGGTCACCATGTAACTGGTGAAGCCCACGTATCCACCTCTCCCGATTTGGCGGGAGGGTCAGGCGGATCACGGGCATGCGCTCAGCGCTTTCTTGCTGACCCCTAGCCCCTTTTCAGCGTGTACTCCGCGCTGCAATACGGGCACTTGGCCAGGCCCGTCTGCTCGATGGCCAGGAACACTCGCGGGTGCGAATTCCACAGGTGCATGCCCGGCATGGGGCAGGCCAGCGGCAGGTCGGCCACGGTCACCTCGTAATGGTGCTGGGCGTTCGGCTGGATGAGCTTCTCGCTGCGTTCGGCCGTCACGGTGATGGTGCCTCGCGGTCGTAGTCGTCGGACAGGAAATGACGGGTCGGCCCGTCGGTCGCGCATTATCGCGCAGCGGCCTCGTCTGCGATACGCAGCGCCCTCACCCGGCCTGCGGCCGACCTCTCCCGCAAGCGGGAGAGGTACCCGAAGCGGGAGGGCTGGTGCGCGGCGCGCCCGCCAGCATCAGTTCGTCGAGCTTCTCGACGGCGTCGTCGACCTCGATCAGGTCCATCACGCCGGGCAGTTCGATCTTCTCCGTCCACGGCAGGTGCTGCACCGACTGGTTCAGGAACCGCGATGCCGCCCGGTCGTAGCGGTTCACGCACCACCGGCGGCTGAGATACGGGCCACTGCGCTCGGGGTTCGTCGCGGCATAGAGACCGATCACCGGCGTGCCGACGGTCGTCGCCATATGGGCCGGACCCGAGTCGGGCGACACCAGCACGGTCGCCCGCTGCAAAGTCGCCAGCAACTCGAGCAGCGTGTCTTTGCCGATCAGGTTGCGGCAGGGCTGGCGCATGGCCTGCTCGATGTCGGTGCCGTACTGCAGTTCCAGCGGGCTGCGGCCGCCGCACAACAGCACGTCCATCCCGTAGCGCGTGACGGCGTAATCCGCGAGCGCCGCGTAGCGTTCTGCGCTCCAGTTGCGCAAGGCGTGGCTCGAGCAGGGGCTCAGCACGAGTGTGCGCCGTGACGAATCGGGAATGGCCACGGTCGCGTAGGCGATCGCTGATTCGGGCAACGGGATGTCCCAACGCAGCGAACGAGTCGTGACTCCGAGTCGTTCGGCGAAGCCGAAGAGGCTGTCCAGCACGTGCTCGCGCGACTTCGCGGCGATCTTGGCGTTGGTGAACACCCATTGTCCTTCGCGGGCACGTTCGCGATCGAAGCCCACCCGATGCCGCGCGGAAACCATCAATGACGCCACCGACGCCCGCAATGCCAGCTGCATGTGCAGCAATGCGTCGAACCGTCGTCCGCGCAATTGCCTGCGCAGGTCGAGGTACCCCCGCAGTCCCGCCTTCTTGTCGAAGACGATGAACTCGATGTCGGGCAGGTGGCCGAGCAGCTTGTGCTCGAGCTTGCCCAGGATCCACGTGATCTTCGTCGAGGGCCACGAGTCCTGCAGCGTGCGCACGACGGGCAGCACGTGGCACACGTCCCCGAGCGCCGAGAGGCGCAGGATGCAGATCGACTCGGGCGGTGTGCTGAACAGGGGCTGCTTCATCTGCGGCTCGAAATGGTAGGCAGCGGCGCCGGGATCGTGAACAATCCGCACCGATGAACGAAGCAGCCGCCGCCGGGGAGGAGGCGCTCGCGCGCGGGGCGGGCGGCGCGATGCTATACGATGCCTCCTGCCTCCACCATCCGGACACAGCTGTGTTCGATCGCAGCCACTGGCAGGCGCACGGGACGCTCGAGACCACGCAAGGGGGCCGTGGCACCGTGGCATTCGTGCGCACGCGGGACGGCCAGCGCTGGGTCCTGCGTCACTATCGGCGGGGCGGCCTCATCGCGCGCCTCGTCGCCGACCGCTACCTGTGGACGGGTGCCGAGCAGACGCGCTCGTTTCGCGAGTGGCGCCTGCTGCGCCAGTTGCGGGCGTGGGGACTGCCCGTGCCGCAACCCATCGCCGCCCGGTATGTGCGTGACGGCCTGTTCTATCGCGCGGACCTGCTGACCGCAGAACTCCCGGTGCGGCAGACGTTGACGCAAGCCTTGCAGTCCGGTCCCGTGCCGGCCGACGACTGGCATGCCATCGGCGCCTGCATCGGCGCGCTGCATGCGCGAGGCGTGCAGCATGCGGATCTCAACGCGCACAACCTGTTGCTCGGCACCGACCACGCGGTGTACGTGCTCGACTTCGACCGCGGGCGCGTTCGCGAGCGAGGCGGGTGGGAACGCGCCGTGCTCGAGCGCCTGCAGCGTTCGCTGCGCAAGGTCACCGTGGAACTGCCGCCCGATCGCTTCGGCGACGCGCAGTGGCAGGCGTTGCTGGCTGGCGTGCCGGGGCACTGAGCGCCATGCGCATGCTGTACGTGCTGCTCGTCTACCTGCTCGCGCCACTGGTGATCCTGCATGACGCTTGGCAGGAGCTGCGCGATCCCGCCCAGCGTGGCCGTCTGCGCCAGCGCCTCGGACTGGTGACACGTCCAGCCCGGACGGGTGGCGTGTGGGTACACGCAGTGTCCGTGGGCGAGGTGCAGGCGGCCGCGGCACTCATCGCCGAATTGCGCCGCCGGCATCCGGGCACGCCCATCGTCATCACGACGACGACGCCCACGGGCGCGCAACGCGCCCGGACGCTGTTCAAGGACGGCGTGCAGCACTGCTACCTGCCTTACGACCTGCCGGGCTCCGTCGACCGCTTTCTCGATCGCATCGCGCCCCGCCTCGCCATCATCCTCGAAACCGAAATCTGGCCGACGCTCTATGCCGAGCTCGGCCGCCGGCGCATTCCACTGGTGCTCGGCAGCGCGCGAGTCACGGCTCGTTCGGTCGAGCGCTACCGGCGGCTTGCGGCATTGTTTCGCGACACGCTCGCGCGAGACATCCTGGTGGGCGCGCAGACGACGGGTGATGCCGAACGATTCCGCGCGATCGGCGCCGCGCCGGCTCGCGTGCACGTCACGGGCAACATCAAGTACGACCTCGCCATTCCCGCGGCGACGATCGCAGCGGGACGCGAACTGCGCAGGCAGTGGGACGCCGCGCGGCCGGTGTGGATCGCGGGCAGCACGCACGCGGGCGAGGAGGATGCCGCGCTTGCAGCCCATGCATCCGTGCGTGCGAAGTACCGCGATGCGCTGCTGTTGCTGGTGCCGCGCCATCCACAGCGCTTCGACGAGGTGCGCTCGTTGCTGCGCGAGCGCAACGTGGTGTTTGCACAGCGCAGCGCAGGCGCGCTTCCGGCAGCGGAAGATGCCGTGTTCCTGGTCGATTCGCTCGGTGAGCTGCAGATGTTCTATGCCGCGGCCGACATCGCGTTCGTCGCTGGCAGTCTGGTTCCGATCGGCGGCCACAGCCTGCTGGAGCCTGCGGTGCTGGGATTGCCGCTGTTGTCGGGCCCGTACACGCAGAACTCGCAAGACAGCGCGGACCTGTTGGCGCAGGCGGGCGCCCTGCGCATCGTGCAGGACGCAGACCAGCTCGGGGCCCAAGTGGTTGACTGGATCGGCGACCCGGCGCAAGCCCGCGCCGCAGGCGCGCGGGGGCAGGAGGCGGTCGCGTCGAGCCGGGGCGCGGTCGACCGCCTGGTGGCGATGATCGACCCGCTGCTCGACCCGTAGCTCAGGGCTTCGGCCGCACCACCGGCAACGTCAACGGCAGAGTCAGGTAGCCGTTGATCGCCGCGAGGTCTTCCTGCTTCAGGCCGCCCGAGGCGGACTCGAGTCGCACGATGTTGATCAGGTAGTCGTAGCGGCTGCGAGCGAAGTCGCGCTGCGCTTCGAACAGGCGGCGGCGCGCGTCGAGCACGTCGACGGTCGTGCGGGTGCCCACTTCAAAACCGGCTTCGGTCGCTTCGAGCGCGGTCTGGCTCGACTTCACCGCCTGCTGCAGCGCCTGCACGCGCGCCTTCTCGGCGATGACGCCCAGGTAGGCATCGCGCGTTTCGCGCTCGGCTGAACGCATCGCGCCTTCGAGCCGCTCGCGGGCTGCACGGTGCAGGTGCACCTGTTCGCGCACTCGTGACTGCGTCGCGCCGCCGGAGTAGATCGGGATCACGACCTGCACGCCGATCGTGTCCTGCGTCTGGTTGGAATCTGCCGGTCCCGTGAGGCCATTGTTGGTCTGCGTCGCTTGCGAATCGTATTCGGTGCGGTTCGCAAACAGCTCGAGCGTGGGGAAGTGTCCACCCTGCGCGATCTTCACGTCGCGGCTGGCGACGTCGCTGTTGAGCCGCGCCGCGATCACGTCGAGGTTGTCCTTGAGCGCGAGGTCGACCCAGGCCTGCTCGTCGGCCGGGTCGGGCTTGTCGAGCGGCATGGCCTCGGCCGGCTTGGCCAGTGACTGGTAGTCCTTGTTGGTGAGTTCCCGCAGCACTTCCTGCGCGCGTGGCCACCGCGCGCTTCGCGGCAATGACGCCGGCCCGCGCGTTGTCGTGCGCCGCGCGCGCTTCCTGCACGTCGGTGACGGCGATGAGTCCCACCTCGAATCGCTTCTCGGCCTGCTCGAGCTGGCGGGTGAGCGCCTCCAGGGTCGCCTCGGCCGCGCCCAGCGTGTCTTCGGCGGCGAGCACGTCGAAGTACGCCTGGCTCACGCGCACCAGCAGGTTCTGCTGGGCGGCGCGATACGTCGCCTCGGCCACGGCAACGCTCGAGTCGGCGCGCTTCAGCGCCTGCCACTGCTCCCAGCTGAAGAGCGACTGCGTGATTTCGGCCTGGTAATTCCAGAAATCCGAGTCGCTGCTCTGCGTGCTGCGCACCGGCACGATCACCGAGTTGTCGGTGGCCGGGTTGTTGTCCGGATCGAACAGCTGGTTGAAAACGTTCTCGCCATCGGAGTCGCGCGTGGCGTACTGGCCGTTGACGTTGACCTGCGGCAGCAGCGCGCCGCGCGCCTGCGGCTTGGCTTCGAGCGCGGCGTCGCGGCGGGCCTCGGCCTCGCGCACCAGCGGGTCGCCCCGGACTGCGTCCAGGTACACCTCGATCAGGTTTTCAGCGCGCACAGGGGTCGCCGTCACGAGGGCGGCCGCAATGCTGCAGCCGAGCAGGAAGGATTTGGTCGTCATGCGTCCACCGTGGCGGCCCGGGCCGCGCGATTGGTCAACTAGTGTTGTACTAGACTATATCACCTGAGAGGCCGTTGGCTAGCCCCCCGGTCCCCCCGATCAGAAAACGAAGCCAGGGGGCTCGGGCGCATGAACCAGCGGCGCCATGCCGGCCTCGAACAGGCTTTCGCGCGCAAAGTCCGCGGCGCCGGTGCGGGTGATGCGCCATGCCTCGAGCAGCGGACCCGCGCCAATACAGACGAACAGCCGCCCACCGACCTTCAGGGCCCGCTCGAAGCGCGCGTCGTACACGGGCAGCGAACCCGTCAGCGCGATCACGTCGTAGACCTCCTGCTCGGCCAGTCGCATGCCGTCGGCCGTCTCGGCGGTCACGTTGTGCACGCCCAGCCTGGCGTGGTTCGCCGTCGCCGCCGCCACGAAATCGGGGTAGAGGTCGATCGTGCGCACGCTGCGCGCCAACCGACCGATGCATGCCGCAAAGAATCCAGTGCCGGTGCCGACTTCGAGGGCATGCTCGTGGGGCTGGATCTCGAGCGCCTGCAGGATGCGGCCCTCGAGTTTCGGTGCGAGCATGCCCTGGCCGTGCGCGAGCGGCACGCTCGTATCGGCGAAGGCGAGTTCGCGGTAGCCCGCCGGGACGTATTCCTCACGCGGTACCTGGCCCAGTGCGTCCAGCACCTTGAGGTCGAGCACCTCCCAGGCGCGCACCTGCTGTTCGATCATCTGGCGGCGTGCGAACTGGACGTCGAACATATGGCTGGGTTCCGGGCGAGGGGTCGTGACGGTCGAGGCGGACGGCGCGCAGGTTAAGGGTTGGGCACTGGCGCTACAAGCGAAACTACCCGGGCATTATGGTGAATCCGGGGGGTGCGCGCGACCCGATCCTATATGCTTCGTGAGCGGCGCCCTGCGGGCGCAGAGCCACAACAATTACAAGACCTCGATGGGCTGTGGGGAAGCGCAGCCCGAGAGGACAAGGCCAGTCCGGAGCATGACCGTCTTGACGCTTGCGCTGATCCTGCTGGGTGCCGTGGCGGTAGCGCTGGCGGTTGCCCTGGTGCAGCGCGCGCGTGAAATCCGCCGGCTGCGCGAACTCGGCGAACGCGTGCAGGCCGTGGCCCAGAGCGGCGACCTCGCCGAGCGACTCACGCCGCACGCAGCTGCAGGCAGCGCCACCGATATTGCCGAAGGCGTCGATCGCCTGATCGAGCGGCTGCAGCAGCAGAGCACGGCGCGCGACGAGCGCGAAGGCATTTACCGGCGCCTGCTCGGAACCATGCACGAAGCAATGCTCGTCGAACGCGACGGCATCGAACTCGCCAATGCCCGCTTTGCCGAACTCTGCGGCGTCGCGAACCCGGCCAAGCTCGTCGGCCGCAGGCTGTCCGAACTGGTGCGTGCCGAATACTCCGAACTGGTGGACGAGTACCTGCGCCGGCACCTCGCTGGCGAGTCCGCGCCGGAGCGACTGGAAGTCGACCTCAGCCCCAATGGTGCGACTGACCAGCATCGGCTCGAACTCAGCTTCGCCCGTTCGACGCTCGACGGTCGACCGGCGGTCATCGTGACGGGTCTCGAAATGGCGCCAGCGGTACAGGCACCAGGTTCGCGCGCAGCGCAGCCACGCCAGCGCGTGGGAAGCGCTCGACTCGCTCGCCGAGAGCGTGCTCACCACCGACGTCGAGGGCCGCATCGTCTATATCAACTCGGCCGGCGAACAACTGATCGGCAAGCCCACCGAGGAAATCCTGGGCCGCACGCTGGGCGACGTGATCGAACTCGTGGACGAAGGCGACCGCCAGACGGCAGGCGACCCGGTGCGCCAGGCGCTCACCACCGGCGTCCGCGTCAACCTGGGCCGTCGCGGCATGCTGGTCTCGCAGGACAGCGACGGCGAGCGCTCGATCGAGGTCACGGTGTCACCGATGCGCGACGCCAACGGCCACGTCGACGGAGCGGTGATCGCACTGCGCGACGTGACCGACCTGCGCGGCCTCACGCGCGCGCTGACGTATCAGGCCAGCCGGGACGCGATGACCGGTCTTTTCAACCGGCGCGAATTCGAACGCCGGCTGGAAGAAGCCCTCACGGCGACCGCGGGCGGCGCGCGCCACGTGCTCTGCTACCTGGACCTCGACCGCTTCAAGGCCGTGAACGACGAATGCGGCCACCGCGTCGGCGACAACATGCTGCGCGAGGTCGCCACGCTCATCAAGGACGCGGTTCGTGACTCGGACGTGGTCGGGCGCCTCGGTGGCGACGAGTTCGGCGTGCTGCTCACGGGCTGCCCGCTCGAGAAGGCGCGCCAGATCGCCGACGACGTCGTGCGCGCGGTGGCCGATCATCGCTTCGTCTGGAACGACCGCATTTTCTCCATCGGGGTCAGCATCGGGCTGGTCGAGGTCACCGTCGAAAGCACGTCGATCGAAGACCTGCTGCACGCCGCCGACTCGTCGTGCTATGTCGCGAAGAACCAGGCCGGACACGTGCACGTGTACTCGGTGCGCGACGAAGCCGACGCGCGCCGCCGTGGCGAGATCCTGTGGCTGCAGTTGCTGCAGTCGGCCCTCAAGGAAGACCGCTTCGAGCTGGTCGCGCAGCCGATCGTGCACGTCTCGCCGCAGCATGTCGGCGGGCCCGGCCTCGAGGTGCTGCTGCGGCTCAAGGACGACAAGGGCGTGTCGATCGCGCCGGCCGAATTCATGCGCGCAGCAGAGCGCTATCGGCTGATGCCGCACGTCGATCGCTGGGTGGTGCAGACCGCGCTCACGTTGCTCGCCCGCGGCGCGATCCGTCTCGCGCCCGAGCGCAGCCTCTGCATCAACCTGTCCGGCCAGACGCTCGGCGATTCGTCCTTCCTCGAGTTCGTCGTGGACTGCCTCGATCGCACCGGCGTGGCCCCGCAGCGCATCTGCTTCGAGGTCACGGAGAACGCGGTGATCTCCAGCATCGAGCACGCGCGCCGCTTCATCGGCGTGCTGCACGGCATGGGTTGCCAGTTCGCGCTCGACGATTTCGGCCGCGGCCTGAGCTCGCTGTCGAACCTCAAGCACCTGTCGCTCGATTACCTGAAGATCGACGGCTCGTTCATCCGCAACCTCGCCTCCGACACCGTCAACCAGGCGATGGTGGCCGCGATGATCAAGCTCGCGCGCTCGCTCAACTTCCAGGTCATCGCCGAGCAGGTCGAGGACCTGAGCGCCCTCGACTCGGTGCGCCGCATGGGCGTGGACTTCGTGCAGGGCTACCAGGTCGGGCGTCCCATGCCCTTGCCGCTCACCACCTGATATCAGGGTTTTCCACGACGCCAATTCGCGTCGCGCAGCGGGTTGACGCGCGGCGTGCTGCTGTATTCTGCGCGCCGTGATCAAGATCGGCTCACTGTTCGTCTACCCGGTGAAGTCCTGTGCGGGCATCGCGTTGCCGCGCGCGGAGGTGACGCCGCGCGGGCTGCTGTACGACCGCGAGTGGATGGTGGTCACGCCGCAGGGGCGCTTTCTTTCGCAGCGTGAGGCGCCGCGACTCGCGTTGGTCGCGACCGCACTGGATGCCCACTCATTGCAGCTTGCCGCGCCTGGCTTGCCCCGGCTCACGGTGCCCCTCGAGCGCGAGGTACGGCCTGGCGCGACCGAGGTGACGGTCTGGGGCGACACCCTGCTCGCAATCGACGAAGGCGACGCCGCGGCCAGCTGGTTCGGCGAGCACCTCGGTCGCGATGTGCGATTGGTACGTTATGACGAGTCGCGCCGTCGACCGACGGATCCAGCCTGGTCACAGGGCCTCGACGGCGCGTCCGCGTTTGCTGATGGCTACCCGGTGCTGGTGGTTTCGCGTGCAGTCGCTGGACGATCTCAACGCACGTTTGCCCGCGCCCATCCCCATCGATCGCTTCCGGCCGAACGTGGTCATCGATGGCTGCGTGCCCTACGCCGAAGACACCATCGCTGCGCTGTCAGGTGAATCGGTGAAGCTGCGACTCGTGAAGCCTTGCACGCGCTGCATGATCACGACGGTCGACCAGGCGACCGGCGTCGCTCAGGGCGACGAGCCCGTGAGCACGCTGCGCGGTTATCGCTGGGACGCCACCCTGCGCGGAGTGACTTTCGGCCAGAACGCGATCGTGGAACGGGCCGGGTGGCTCGAGACCGGGTCGCTGCTCACCAGCGACTAGGGAAGCTCTGCCCAGGTCCGCAAGTGACGCGTTGCGTGCGCTCGATCCGGTGCCTGTCACCGAGCACTCAAGGTCAGCCGCGCACGGTTCCAGGCATTCGGCACCGCGCGTCGAACACGTCGCAGGGCGACCAGTCGCAAGCGTCCGATCCGGGACCGTTCCCCGAGCTTGGAAAGGCAGACACGCGCTCTGGGAACGGTCCCGGATCGGACGCTTGCGACATGCCAGCCTGCGACGCTGCCAGAGCGCTCGATCCGGTGCCTGTCACAGAGCGCGTGTCTGACCTTTCCAAGCTCGGTGACAGGCACCGGATCGAGCGCACGCAACGCGTCACTTGCGGACGTGGGCAGAGCTTCCCACACCTAGCGGGCGCTGCCCCACACGTCTTCGCTGCGGTACGCATAGCGGTACGCGGCAAAGTAGGCCGGCACGATGCACAGTGTCAGCGCCGCGGTGAACGCGGCCACCGCGCCGCCGTTCAGCAACACGGGCACCAGCATCACCGTGTTGGCGAACAGCACGAGCCAGAACACGGCGCGCCAATATGACCTGTTGCCGATGCGCCGCCGCAGGGAGTAGCCCCAGACGGCCGTCAGCAGCGCTGCGCTGAGGACCCAGTTGGCCAGCGTCAGCCCTGAGATTTCGCGGCTGCGCGAAACGTTCGCGGCTTCGCCCGCGAGCACGGCAAATGTGAGCAGTGCAGCGTAGACGACCCACCCAGCCCTGGCGCCCGCGAGCGGATTCGACGTTCATGTCAGTAATGCGGCGGAATCTCGATGCCGCCCGGCTCGGCGCCGCGGTCCTCGAGTTGCCGTACTTGCTCCAGCAGTCGCTGATTGCGATCGGTGAGCGCATCGATCTCGCGTTGCTGGCGGTAAAGCACGTCGCTCAGTTCCTGCAGCGCGCGCTCGAGATGCGCCACCTTGAATTCCAGAGCCTCGATGCGCTCAGTCATGCGGCGGGCGCACGCAGGTCGGCGGTGACGACACCGACCTGCAGGGCTTCAGCCTCATGGTCGACCTCGCGCCAGGTCTCGGCCAGGGCCGCGGTTTCCCATTCGCGCATGGCGGGCAGTTCGAGCAGTCGCCGCGCATAGGCGGCAGCTCCGTCCGACAACTGCAGGCCATACGTGCGCACGCGATAGGCCACCGGGCAATAGAAGGCATCGACCACGGTGAAGTCCGCACCGGCCAGGAAGGGCCCGCCGAAGCGCGCGAGACCTTCGCTCCAGAGTTCGTCGATGCGGCTGACGTCGGCGACCAGCGCGGGCGGCTGCGTGTGCAGTCGTACCCGCAGGCCCACGTTCATCGTGCAGATGTTGCGCAACGTGGCAAAGCCCGAGTGCATCTCGGCCGCCGCGCAGCGCGCCCACGCACGGGCCTCGGCGCCGGCGGGCCACAGGCCCGGATGGCGCTCGGCGAGGAATTCACTGATGCCGAGCGAGTCCCAGACCACGGTGTCGCCGTCGCGCAGGCATGGAACCTTGCCGGAGGGCGAGAAGGCCCGGAAAGCGTCGAAGTTGGAGCCGCGCGCAAACGGCCGCATGTGCTCGACGAACGGAATGGCGCGGGCGCGCAACAGCACCCAGGGCCGCAGCGACCACGACGAGTAGTTCTTGTTGCCGATGAAGAGTTCGTACATGTGTTCTCCGGGAGCCTGCAGGCGGCGCGGGACCGCATGATACCGCCGGCCGCGGTCAGTACTTGTGAGTGGAGAGCAGCAGGCTGGTTTCCGAGTTGGCGACGCCTTCGATGCGGCGGATGCGACTCAGCACCCGGTCGAATTCCTCGAGCGTGTCGGCCCGCAGTTCCGCGACCATGTCCCAGCGGCCATTGGTGGTATGCAGCGCTGGAGACGGCGGGGTCGCCCCGCAGCGAGCGCAGCACTTTTTCGACGTTGTTGCCCTCGACCGCGATCAGCATGAGGGCGGTGACCCGGCGCCCGTCGTCGGCCGCCGCCGCGAGCCGGACGGTGTAGCCCGCGATGACGCCATCGTGTTCGAGCCGGGCGATACGGTTCTGCACCGTGCCCCGCGCGACGCGCAGCGTGCGGGCAATGGTCGCCGCCGGCATGCGCGCGTTGGTGCGCAGCAGTCCCACGAGTTGGCGGTCCAGGTCATCCACGGTTCGGTCTCGCTGGGTTGACGATTAGATCAATTACGTTGGCGAATCGTACAGATTATAGCCCAGATCGTGTCGTCTGCTGGCTTCCTGTTGGCTCGGCCGCCCCTCAACATCTGTCTCGTGGCCGCCTCGTCGGCTTCTGCAGGGGAGTGTGGACATGGTCGATTACATCGGCGTCAGTGACATCCAGCGCATCGTGAACGCCATCGGGCCGGCCGAGTTCATCGCCCGGCTCGCGGCAGAAATCGAAGCCGACTACCGTCGCTGGCCCGAGTTCGAGAAGTCGCCGCGGCTGGCGAGCCATTCGCCCGTGGGCGTGATCGAACTGATGCCGGCGACGGACGGCAAGCTCTATTCGTTCAAGTACGTCAACGGCCATCCCAAGAACACGGCGCAAGGCCTGCTCACGGTGACTGCGTTCGGCGTGCTGGCCGATGTCGACACCGGGTACCCGCTGCTGCTCTCCGAATTGACTGTGACGACAGCGCTGCGCACGGCCGCGACCTCGGCGCTGGCCGCGCAGAAAATGGCGCGGCCCGACAGCCGCGTGATGGCCCTGATCGGCAATGGCGCGCAGAGCGAGTTCCAGGCGATCGCGTTTCACCGTCTCTGCGGCATCCGCGAGCTGCGCCTGTTCGACGTCGACCCGCAGGCCACGGCCAAGCTCGTACGCAACCTCGAAGCGATGCCCGAACTCGCCGACCTGGTCGTGATCCGGACCGCGTCGGCCGCCGAGGCGTGCAAGGGCGCGGACATCGTCACGACGGTGACTGCGGACAAGCGCAACGCGGTGATCCTCACGCCGCCGATGGTCGCGCCAGGCATGCACATCAACGGCGTCGGCGGCGACTGCCCGGGCAAGACCGAGCTGCACGGCGACGTGCTGCGGATGCCCGACATGCGCGTGGTCGTCGAGTTCGAGCCGCAATCGCGGATCGAAGGCGAGATCCAGCAGATGCCCGCCGATTACCCGGTCATCGAGCTGGCGCAGGTGGTGCGCGGAGAGGTGGCAGCACGACGCTCCGAGCGGGACATCACGCTGTTCGACTCGGTGGGTTTCGCGCTCGAGGATTACTCGGCCCTGCGCTTCCTGCATTCGATCATCGCGCAGCAGCGCCTGGGCCGGCGCGAGCTCGACCTGGTGCCGGACCTGGACGATCCGAAGGATCTGTACGGCGGCACGCTCTCGGCGCAGCGCGGCCGGGCACGCAAGCGCAAGCTGGCTTGAGGCGGCTGCCATGACTGAACCCACGGTCGCCTTGATCGGCGCGCCAACCGACGTGGGAGCCGGGGCGCGTGGCGCCTCGATGGGCCCCGAAGCGCTGCGCGTGGCGAATCTGCAGGCCGTCCTCGAAGGCCAGGGCCTCACCGTGCTGGATCGCGGCAACCTGGCTGGCCCGCCGAATCCGTGGCAGCCGCCGGTCGACGGTTATCGCCACCTGCCCGAAGTGGTGGCGTGGAACCAGCTCGTGCACGAGGCCGTGCTCGCAGAGCTGGGCCTGCAGCGCTTGCCGATCCTGCTGGGCGGCGACCACAGTCTCGCCATCGGCTCGATCAGTGCCGTCGCGAGGTATTGCCGGGAAACGGGCCGCAAGTTGCGCGTGCTGTGGTTCGATGCCCACGCCGACTTCAATACCCACGTGCTCACCCCGAGCGGCAACGTGCATGGCATGCCGGTCGCCTGCCTGTGCGGGCACGGTCCCGCGGAACTGGTCACGCTCGGCGGCCACGTGCCGGCCATGCAGCCGGAACAGCTGCGGCAGATCGGCATCCGCAGCGTGGACGCGGGCGAGAAGCGCCTCGTGCACGAAGTAGGGATCGAAGTGTTCGACATGCGCTACATCGACGAGATGGGCATCCGCCACACGCTCGAGCAGGCGCTGTTCGGCGTGGACGACGACACCCACCTGCACGTGAGCCTCGACGTCGACTTCCTCGACCCGGTGATTGCTCCGGGCGTAGGCACCACGGTTTCGGGCGGTCCGACGTACCGCGAGGCCCAGCTCTGCATGGAAATGATCGCCGATACGGGCAAGCTCGCGTCGCTCGACGTCGTCGAACTGAATCCGGCGTTCGACGTCCGCAATCGCACGGCGGAAGTGGCGGTCGACCTCATCGGCTCGCTGTTCGGCAAGAGCACGCTGATGCGCCTGTAAAGGCTCACCGCTCGCGCCCCTCTTTCCCTTCTTCCCCTTCCTCTCCTTCCTGTCCTTCCTGTCCTTCCTGTCCTTCCTGTCCTTCCTGTCCTTCCTCTCCTTCCTCTCGCCGCGGTAACCTGCGCCCGAGGCAGGAACGCGGCGGACGACAGATGCGGCAGAACATGCGGTGGGTGCGCAGCGCGTTGCTCGTGGCCCTGGCGCTGGCAGCGGCGAGTGGCTGGCTGTCGCGCGAGGCGCCGCGGGGCACGCACTCGACGGGAGTGGAGACGGCTGCACCCGTCGAGCCCTCGCAGTGGCAGCTGGGCGACGCGGCCTTGCCCCCGGAGGCACGTGACACGCTGCGCCTGATCGCGGCGGACGGCCCGTTTCCGTTCGACCGGGACGGCACTGTGTTCCAGAATCGCGAAGGCAGGTTGCCGCCGCAACCGCGCGGCTACTACCGTGAGTACACGGTGATCACGCCCGGCTCGAGCGACCGCGGGGCGCGTCGCATCGTCACGGGCGGCGACCCGCCCAGCGAGTTCCACTACACCGACGACCACTACCGCAGTTTCCGCCGCATCGAGGCAGCGACGCGATGAACGAATTCATACGGCTGGCTGCACTGACCGACGGCGAAGTGCGCGGCATCGAACTGCTGGCGTCCGCGCTGGATTGGCCCTGTTACGTGGTCGACCTGCGGGACTGCGTCGACAAGGCCGCACTGATGGAGCAGGTGGCCGGCACGCTCATGTTTCCGAGCTGGTTCGGCCACAACTGGGACGCGCTCTTCGATTGCCTGGTCGACCTCGCCAGCGCCCGTCGCGCGAGTGGCTGTGTCGTCGTGCTGCGCCACCTCGACGGCCTGCGCATGCACGCGCCTGAGGTGCTGGACACGGCGCTCGGCATCTTCGGCGATGCCGCGAAGGCCTGGCAATCGAGGGGCGTCGCGATGAGGATCCTGGTCGAAGCAGGCAGTCAGCCGCCGGCCGCAGCGGCGACGTAGCCGCCGGCAGCGACCCTGCGCCGCTCCGGCGGCCACTTACATGCTACGCGTGTGGGCGAGGCCTTCGATGCGGTCTGTTTCCCGCTTGACGACGGCATAGCACTCGCAGGAGAGGGCCTCGAGTTTCGGTCGGTCGAGCACGGTGATCTGTCCGCGGCTGTAACTGATGGCGCCCAGCTTCTGCAGCTTGCCTGCCGCATCGGTGACGCCCTCGCGTCGTACGCCGAGCATGTTCGCGATCAGCTCCTGCGTCATGACCAGCTTGTTGGACTGCAGCCGATCCAGTGACAACAGCAGCCACCGGCAAAGTTGCTGGTCGACGGAATGGTGCCGGTTGCAAACGGCGGTCTGCGCCATCTGCGTGATGAGCGCCTGGGTATAGCGCAGCAGCAGGAGTTGCAGTCCGCCACTGCGATGGAACTCGTCCTTCAGCCGCTGCCCCGCCAACCGATAGGCGTGACCGGCGCTCTGCACGATCGCGCGGCTGGGTGTCGTGCCGCCACCCATGAACAGCGCGATGCCGATGAGACCCTCGTGCCCGACGACCGAGATCTCGGCCGATGCCCCGCTTTCGAGCACGTACAGCAGCGATACGATCGAATCGGTCGGGAAATAGACGAATTCGAGTTCGTCACCGGATTCGTACAGCACCTTGCCGAGTGGCAACGGGACGAGGCGCAGGTGCGGAAAGACGCGCTCCCGTTCTGCGGGGGAGAGTGCGGCCAGCAGGTAGTTCTGCTCCGGCACGTGCTGCTTGGGCGAGGCGGGGGCGTCCGTCACGGTAGCCAGGCTCTGCCTTGCGGGACCTCAGAATACAGGAGCGTCACGCACTTGTGCGCAAACGTGCCAGGCACTCGCAGCGAGCGCCGGCTGCAGCAGCCTCGCGCGCAGGCATTCACGCCATCGTTCGTGCGTACGCGCTGCGGTTTGCGAAGTAGCAGTCGCAGGCCGCAGTTTCGAGTCCCTTGAGGTCCAGGACCGTAATCTCACCGCGGCTGTAGCGGATCAGCCTCTGCTGCTGTAGCGCACCGGCTGCATGGGTGACGCCGGCGCGACGCACTCCAAGGATGGATGCCAGCGACTCGTGCGTCGAATGGAACTGATCCGAGTGCGCCCGGTCGCGGGTCATCAGCAACCAGCGAGCGAGCCTCGCCTCGACCACATGGAAGCGTGTGCAGGCGGCCGTCTGCGTCGACTGGCACATGACGACGTGCAAGTAGCGTTGCAGGTGGCTGCGGAGAGCGACGCTGAGCTCGAGCGCCTCGATGAAAGAGGTCGATTCGATCTGCCACGCGCTGCCGGCGTCCTGTACCCGCGCAAGTGTGGGCGCGCTGGACACGCCGAGCACCAGTGAAGTACCCAGCATCCCTTCGTCGCCGACCAGTCCAACCTGCAACTGATCGTGTCCGTGCAGCTTGGTGACCAGCGAAATGGATCCACCCGTCGGGAAATAGACATCGCGGATTTGCCCGCCCGGTTGGTACAGCACGTCTGCTGCCTCCAACTCGATGCAGGTGGCCCTGTCCAGCAGGCGGCGTCGGTCCACGTCGGGCAAGCCGGCGAGCAACTGGTTGGTTGCTCCTGCGCGGCGGGACGGACTTGTATCGATGCTGCGTCATCGCGTCTGTGTCGTCCATGGCGGTCAACATAAGAAAGCCCAGGTTCGCTTTCGAACCCGGGCCGCGCTGCGTGACTGGGGGTGCAGTGCACGCAGTGCATCAGCTCACTTGCGCACGGTGATCTCGTTCTTGACGGACTTCACACCGTCGACCTTGCGGGCAATGCTGGCGGCAGTGGCTTTTTCCTGCTCGCTCTTGGCGAAGCCGGAAAGCATGACCGTGCCGTTCAGTGTTTCAACGGTGATCGACGTGCCCGCGACATCCTCGTTTTCCAGCATCCGCGTCTTCACCGTGGCGGTAATGGCGGTGTCGTCGATGTAGGCGCCGGTGGTCTCCTGACCGCGGGTGACCGCGCAGCCGGAGGCGGCGACCAGCGTGAATGCGATGCCTGCGGCCAGCAGTTTCGTCCGGATTTTCATGATTTGATCTCCTTATCAGTACCAGATCTGCAGCGTAGACGGTGTCGCGCCGCAGGTCCGTGCGCTGCCGCACCGAGACGCACGCCGGCGAGACGAAGCCCTAGACGCGACGTCCCTGGATCACGCTGACCAGCACGACGATGATGGCAAGCACGAGCAGGATGTGGATCAGGCCTCCCATCGTGTAGGAGCTGACGAGCCCCAGGAGCCAAAGAACGATCAGGATGACAGCGATAGTCCATAACATTTTCAGTTCCTCATGAGATTGCTTGCGAACAAGCGACTAAGCCCTGAGCTGTTCAATCGGTCAGCACCAGTTCGCCTTTTTCGACCGGGATGCTGGCGCCGGGGTCATGGTCCATGCGCACGGTGCCTTCGCGGTCACCGAGTCGGTATCGCACCTTGTAGCCGTCCTGCGTCTGCACCGAGTCGTAGACCGTGCGGCAGCGCCGCTCGACCGTTTGCTGCGTATTGCCGTCCTGCATGCTTTTCTGGACTTTGCTGCCGGCGTAACCGCCCGCCGCTGCACCCGCCACGGTCGCCACGGTCTGGGCATCGCCGTGACCGATCTGGTTGCCGAGCACTCCGCCTGCAACCGCGCCGATCAGCGCGCCCGTCACGCGCTTGGGGTCTTTCACGTCTGCCTGGCGAGTTACGATTTCGTCGGCGCAGACTTGTCGTGGCGTCTTGACGGTGCGTGTCACCGCTTCGACGTCCAACACCTGCGCCGACCTGCGCTGGTCGATGGTCTGGTAGCCGGCGTATGCGCCGACGGCCGTGACTGCAATGCCACCCACGACGAGCCCGGTAATCAAAGACTTGTTCATCTGGAATCCCTTTCGTCGACGCTGACCATCGCTAGGAAATTCCTGAACGGCGATGTGAGTCGATGTAAGTCAGCTTACGCGGACTGGCGTAGCCGTCTGTTCGGTACCGCACCGTTCGCAGGCAGGTAAGTCAGTGCTCCACGCGGTGTTCCGGGCGGTGCTCCGGTCGGATTGCGGTGTCTACGCATGGCCCCGTCAAAACTCATGTCCTAGAAATGAGTTCCCATGCGAATAGAAACTGAACGCAGTCTGTATGCCGGGATGAAGCACGAGCAGGACCGCGAGGGTCCGCCGCCTGGCTTCCCGGAACTTCCGCTGATTCCAGGCGGGCGCTACACGGACCCCGCTTTCCTGGCGCTCGAGGAACAGTTCCTGTGGAAGCGCTCGTGGCTGTATGCCCTACACGTCGACGAGCTGCCGCGGCCCGGCAGCTACCGTCTCTGGCGCAAGACCGGGGCGCCGATCATCATCGTGCGCGACAAGGAAAGCCGCATCCGCGCCTACTACAACACCTGCCGGCATCGTGGTGCGCCGCTGCTCGAGAAAGAGCAGGGCGAAACCAAGGGCTTCTTCTGCCGGTACCACGGCTGGACGTATGACCTGGCCGGACGACTCACGGCCGTGCGCGAAAAGCGCGATTTCCCGCACATGGACACGTCCTGTTTTTCGCTGAACGAAGTGCGCTGCGAGCAGCTCGGCAATTTCGTCTTCATCAATGAAGACCTGCAGGCGCCGCCGCTGCTCGAGTCGCTCGGACCGATTCCGCAGCACCTCGAGAACCTCGCGTTCGACGGCATCCGCCACATCGCGAGCTCGAGCTTCGAGATCGCCTGCAACGTCAAGATCCTCCTCGACGCCTTCCTCGAGACGTATCACCTCAAGTCGATCCATCCGCAGACGGTCGACCGCTTCCTCGATTCGCGGGGCACGCACATCCTGCTGTGGCCCCACGGCAACTCGATGATGTGCACGCCTCACCGCCGCGCGGAGTGGCGCGATCCGGGTGCAGCCGGCATGCCCGAGGTGCCGACGGCCGAGCAGATCTTCCTGAACCAGAATCCGTCCTACAACTTCTACCCGAACCTGATCACGCCGCCGGCCGCGACCGGGACGCCGTTCATCACGTTCTGGCCGAAGACGGCGCGCAGCATGACGGTGGACGTGCACTGGTTCGCACCTGACGGCGCCGAAGGCCACGAACTGTGGCCGACACGCATGTCCAATTTCGAGCGCATCCTCGAGGAAGACACGCAGTTTGCGCCGCGCATCCAGGAGTCGGTGGAGACAGGCGGCTTCAAGGGCATCTACCTGTCGTACCAGGAGCGGCGAATCTATCACTGGCATGAGGAACTGGATCGCCGCATCGGAGCCGAGCGCGTGCCGCCCGCGTTGCGGGTGCAACCGATGCTCGAGCGCTGGGTCGAATCGGACTGAGCAGGGGCCACTGCCGTGACGAACCACCCGCCCGGCGCTTGCCCGGGTGCCGCGAGTTACCAGGACTACCTCGACCGTGACAGCCGGCCTGTGCCGGAATCCTTGCGTGAGCGCTCGCTGCGAGATCTGGGCAACGCACCGCTCGACGCGTTGCGCTACACCTCGCAGGCTTTCTTCGATCTCGAAGCGGAGCGCATGTGGACACGCACGTGGCAGATGGCTTGCCGCGAGGAAGAAGTGCCGGAGCCGGGCGACACGATCGTCTACGACATCGTGGGCCGCTCGCTGCTGGTCACCCGCCAGGCCGACGGATCGATCCGTGCGCTGCACAACTCCTGCACGCATCGCGGCCGCAAGCTGCTGCTCGCCGACGGGCACGTCGAACATTTTCGCTGTCCGTTTCATGGTTTCAGCTGGCAGCTCGACGGCAGCGTCCGCTCCGTCCCGTGCCGCTGGGATTTCCAGCACGTCGCCGATGCTGATTTTCGCTTGCCCGAGGCGCGTGTCGGCACCTGGGGCGGCTTCGTTTTCGTCAACATGGACCCCGCGGCCATGCCGCTCGAGCAGTACCTCGAGGTGCTGCCGCGGCACTTCGAGCGCTGGCGGCTCGAGGATTGCTGGAAGGCCGTGCATGTGGCCAAGCGCATCCGCTGCAACTGGAAGGTGGCACAGGAAGCGTTCATGGAGTCGTATCACGTCATCGCGACGCACCCGCAGATCCTGCCGCTCATCGCCGACGCCAACTCGCAGTACGACATATTCGGCGATCACGTCAGCCGCAATCTCGCCGCGTTCGGCGCGCCGAGTCCCCACCTCGGGGAGGGCGGCGTGCTGCCGCAGCAGACGCTCGATGGCATGCTGCAACTCATGGGGCGCAAGCCGGGGGCACTCGGCGTCATTGATGCCGATGCGGCGCGTGGGCCGCGCGCCTTGCTTGGCGACGTGAACCGACGCGCTTTCAACCGCGCCTTCGAGGGCGATTTCGACCAGGTGACGGACGCGGAGACGCTCGACGCGCTGGTCTACAACGTCTTCCCCAACTTCGCGCCCTGGGGCGGGTTCGCGCCCAACATCGTCTATCGCTGGCGCCCGGACGGACGCGATGTCGGCTCGTGCATCATGGAAGTGATGATCCTGAAACGGTCCCAGCGCGGGCAGCCGCGCCCGCCACCCGTCGGCGTGCACTGGCTGCGGGACGATCAGCCCTGGTCCGAGGCCACCGAGTTGCCGATCCTTGGGCCCGTCATTGACCAGGACATGAGCAACATGCCGTTCGTGCAGGAGGGCCTGTTGGCGTCCGCCACCGGCCGCGTCCAGTTGGGGGCCTATCAGGAAGTTCGCATCCGCCACATGCACCAGACCCTGGACCGCTACCTGGCCGATCCCTCGCCTGCCGTGTGACACGCGCCAGTCGCCATTGAATGGGGCGAGTGGTCGGGTCTCGCTGTTTCCCGTATCGTCAGCGATCGTTCGCAACGAGACCGGGGGCCACGCATGCACGATCACCATCCACGCCGGCGACTGCGAACGGCGCTGCAACGCTTCGCGCTCGGCATCCTCATCGCGAGTCCGCTCGCCGCTGCGGGGCAGAACCTCGATCTGGTCAATGTGACGCTCGTGGACGGCACCGGCGGGGCTCCGCGCACGGGGGTGTCGCTCAGCGTGCGTGACGGCAAGATCACGGCGATCGAGACGCGTGCCATCGCTGCCACGCCAGACGTGCGACGTGTCGACCTCGGCGGTCGCTATCTGCTGCCGGGCTTGATCGACGCCCATTCACACATCGAATCCCCGGCCGCGGCACTGCGCGCGCTGCAGTCGGGTGTGACGACCACCCGCGTGCTGGGCGACACGAACCGACAGGCGCTGGGCACGCGTGACCTCGTCCGTGCCGGCCACGTGCCGGGGCCCGAGATGCTGGTTTCGCCGGGCCACATCCGTCCGCAACCCGGCATGGCATTTTTCGTGGCCTACCCGCAGTTCGGTGCTGCGATCGGGAGCGAATTGCGCGGTGCCGACCGCATCGGGGCGGCGACCCGAGCGTTCATCGCGGTCGGTGCCGACGTGATCAAGGTCGGTGCCAGCGAGCGTGCCGGTCTCGCCAGCACCGATCCCCGCAAGCCGGAGCTCACCGAAGACGAAATGCGCGCCGCGGTGTCGGAGGCAGCGAAGAAGGGCCTGTTCGTCGCTGCGCATGCTCACGCTCGCGAAGGGGCCGCGGCCGCGGTGCGCGCTGGCGTCCGCAGCATCGAGCACGGCACCTGGGTAGATGACGAGACCCTCGCGGAAATGAAGCGCCGCGGCACGTACTTCGTCCCGACCCTGGCCGTGATGAGTCCGCTCGGCGATCCGCAGGGCAATTCGGCCGACGACGTCGCGCTGCAGTTGCGCACGCAGTCGATGATGGGTCCGTTGCGTGCCGCCGTGCGCAAGGCGCACACGCTCGGCGTCACGGTCGCTGCGGCGACCGATGGCAGCTACGCCGACAATGACGACACCGGCCGCATTCGGATCGCCCACGAGATCGCGATGCTGCGTGAGCACGTGGGTTTCACTCCCCTCGAATCGATCACGGCGGCGACACTGGACTGCTGCGCGCGTGCTGGGCATCGAAGGCCGTACCGGCAGTGTTCGCGTCGGAATGGAAGCCGATCTCGTCGTTTACGACGGCGACCCGCTCACGGACAGTCGCACGTTCTTCGAGCCGCGAGTCGTCGTGAGCGACGGCAGGATCGTCGTGGAAGGCGCCGCGCTCCAGTGACGGACGACATGGCCTACGCGAGCGACGTCGCGTTCACGCCGGCGGTGAAAGCGATCCAGGCCCGCAAGGGCTCGCGGGACAATTACTCGCGAATGGAAGAGGGCGAGGGCTGGTCGACGACGATCACCCCGGCGCTCGCGGCCTTCATTGCCGAGCAGAACAGCATTTACGTCGGGACGGCCAACGCTGCCGGGCAGCCGTACATCCAGCATCGCGGCGGACCGCCCGGCTTCCTGCGCGTGGTCGACGAGACCACTCTTGCCTTCGTCGACTTCAAGGGCAACCGGCAATACATCTCCCAGGGCAACCTGACTGAAAACCCACGTGCCTTCATCTTCCTGATGGATTACACGCGTCGCAGGCGGATCAAGCTGTGGGGCAAGGCCTGGTTCGTCGAAGGGGATGCCGCGCTGGTGCAGTCACTCATGCCGGACGGCTACCGTGCGCAACCCGAGCAGGTGTTCATGTTCAGCCTGTCGGCGTGGGACGCGAATTGTCCCCAGCACATCCCGAAGCGGGTCGACCTGACCGAGATGGAGGCGGTGATCGCCGCCAAGGACAGGACGATTCTCGAACTCACGGCGCAGGTGGCCGAGCTGACGCGCCGGTTGCAGCGCGGCGACGGCGACCGGAACAACCCCGAGCCATGAGCGAAATCGTCCCACCTGCGCGTCGTCGCGCCTCGGCCCGGGCCCCACGCGCCAGCCGGTCCCGCGCTCGCGCCGCTCGGCCGGCTCGAAGTGCCTTGGTCGCCGCTCGAAATCCTGACGGCCGAGCAGGTCGAGCGCATCCTGGTCGCTGCGTATCGCGTGCTGGAAGAGGCGGGCCTCGAAATTCGCAGTGCCCCGGCCCGCGCGCTCATGCGCGCGGCAGGCGCGATCGTCGACGAGGATACGCAGATCGTGCGCATCGGCCGCGACCTGGTCGAAGCGCAACTCGCGCACGCCCCGGAGTCGTTCGTGCTGCATGCGCGCAACCCGCTCCGCCACTTGCACGTGGGCGGACGCACGATCAACTTCGGTCCCGTCAACGGCGCGCCCAACTCCAGCGACGCCGACCGCGGCCGTCGCTTTGGCGACATCGCCGCGTTCCGCGACATTCTCAAGCTCACGCACAAGCTCGGCATCCTGCACTGGCAGGGCGGTATCGTCGTCGAGCCGGTGGACGTGCCGGTACCGGTGCGCCACCTGGCGGCCTATCGCGCGCACGTCGAATGTGCAGACACGGTGTGGGCGGCACGCGGCGTGGGTGCAATCCAGGCCGAGGACGCGCTCGCCATGTCGGCCATCGAGCACGGCTGCTCGATCGACGATCTCGCGGCACGGCCGACGTTGATGACGGTGACCAACGTCAACTCGCCACGTCGCGTCGATGAGGAAATCCTCGACAACATCATGATCATGGCGCGCCACGGACAGTGCGTGGTCATCACTCCGTTCACGCTGATGGGGGCGATGGCGCCGATCACGCTGGCGGGTGCGCTCGCGCAGCAGACGGCGGAAGCGCTGGCGATCATCGTGCTGTGCCAGCTGGTCCGCCCGGGCGCGCCCTGCGTGATGGGCGGCTTTACCTCGAACGTCGACATGCGCACGGGCTCACCGGCGTTCGGCACGCCGGAATACGTGCATGCGGCGCTTGCCACCGCGCAGATCGGCCGCCGCCTGCGCATACCGGTCCGCACCAGTGCCGTGAACGCCTCGCCCGCAGTGGACGCGCAGTCGACGTACGAAACCGCATTCTCGCTGCAGGCCGCAATTCTCAGTCACAGCCACCTGATCAACCACGCCGCCGGCTGGCTCGAAGGCGGACTCGTCGCGTCGCTCGAGAAAATCGTCGTGGACGCCGAGATGCTGCGGGGCTGGGCTGAAATCCTGCGGCCCATCTCGTTCAGTGATGACGACCTGGCCGTGGACGCCATCAAGGGTGTCGAGCCAGGAGGGCATTTCTTCGGCACGGCGCACACGCTGGCTCGCTTCGAGTCGGCGTTCTACCGACCATTGCTGTCGGACTGGTCGAACTTCGAGACCTGGACGGAGGCGGGTGCCCGCAACGCGACCCAGCGCGCCACCGGAATCTGGAAGCGCCTGCTCGAAGAGTACGAGGCGCCGCCGCTCGACCCGGCCGTGCGTGCAGCCATCGACGAGTACGTAATGCGGCGCGCAGCCGAACTGGGCGCCCCGGTGTGATGCGAGTCCGGTGGCAGCCCGCATGACCTCGCTGATCATGAATGCCCGGATGTACTCCGTGACGCCGGCCGTCGAGTCGCATTGGCGCGCGCTGCTCGAGCGCGTCACGCATGCAGCGGGCGTCGGCCTCGAGTACGTACCCTATCCCGCGCCGCAACCGCTCGAAGACCTGTGGCGACGCGGGGATCTCGGCTGCGTCTTCATGTGCGGCTATCCCGTGGCGCTGCAGCTCGCCGACGTCACGCCGATTGCGGCGCCAGTGCCGCGCGCGGCATGGGCCGCGGGGCGCCCGCTTTACCGATCGGACCTGATCGTCCGCTCGGAGTCGCCCTGCAGCACGCTCGAGGACACGTTCGGCGGACGCGCCGGCTGGACCGTCGAGCACTCACACTCGGGCTTCAACGCGTTCCGGCACCACCTGCTGCAATACCGCACGGCGACTCGACCCGCGCTGTATCGCGAGATGGTGCCGAATCTCGTCACGGCGCGCGCGGTCCTGGATGCCGTCCGCGACGGACGCATCGACGTCGGTCCCCTGGACGCCTACTGGCACATGCTGATTGCGCGCCACCAGCCTGAACTCACCCGCGGCGTCCGCGTGCTGGCGTCGACCGCCACTGCCACACTGCCGTCATTCGTGGCCAGCGCCGCGACGCCGGTCGCAACCATCGAAGCTCTGCGGCAAGCGTTTGCGGACGTCGCCCGGCAGGCATGGTTCAAGCCGCTCGCTGATGAACTGTTGCTCGACGGGTTCGCCCCCGTCAGCGCGGTGGATTACGAGCGCACGCTCGCTTGGGATCGCGAGGCACGGCTCGCCGGGTATCCGTTGCCCGCATGAGGTCGGTCGGTCAATGCGAGCAACGAGCAGCCGCCAGAGCTCTTACTGTCGGCGCTGACTGGGTGCGCGTCCCAGCGGATGCTGCGGCTGGTCGTGCATGGTGAACAGGAAGCGCCGCGCGACGTCGAAGTACGTCGAATAGACGAGCCCGGCGTTCTGCGCCAGCAAATGCGCGCGTGTCGCCCGGTAACGCGCGTTGTAGCGGTACCAGGGCAGCAGCGGCTCGGCGTGATGCAGCGCGTGCAGGTTGTTGAACAGGAACAGCGGCCCGAGCACCCACGACTTCTCGACGACGGCCGTGCGTTCGGGTGTCGTCGCCCGCGCACGGTGTTCCGCGAACGAGCGAATCAACAGGATGGCGTTGCCAGGGATCACCATCGCCACGACGTAGAACCAGAGCGGTATCGAACACACCGCAGTGATCCAGTAGACGACGGGTACGCACAGGATCAGGTGCGTGAGCCACGCGACGCGCGCGCCGGGCTCGTTGCGCACGCAGGCCCGCGCCTCGGCCGCGATGAAGCCCCCCATCCGCCACCAGGAACCGATCAGCATGCGGCCTGCCAGCGTCAACTGCGCCTGGAAGATCCAGCGCGCGAGGAGCGAGCGTCGCTGCCAGTCCTCCGGCAACAGGTAGTTGGATTCCGGATCGTCGAGCGGATCGGTCAAGCGGTCGTTGATGTGGTGCACCAGGTGCGAGCGCCGGTAGCGATCGTAGGGAATCCACAGCGACAAGGGCGGCAGGCCGAAGAGCCGGTTGATCGCCGTCGAGCGCGTCGGGTGACCGTGCAGGATCTCGTGCTGCAGCGAACTGTGCAGCGTCAGCAGCACCGCCACGCAGGGCGCGACGACCCAGGTCGGCCACTCGCCATAAGCCAGCGTGAGCGTGAGCCACCCGCCGTAGGCGAAGACGATCAACGCGAGCGTCGGCCACTCGATGGCGGGCACGACGGCGGTGTCGACGCGGGGCGGTTCGAGGTCGGTCTCGGCGGTGCTCATCGTTCTCGCACACGCCCGCTGCGGGCGCACGGTGCGCGCGATCTTAGCAAAGCGCGCCGGGGCGCGAGACGACTGCGTTCAGATCCGAGCCATCGGTATCCACCGCTGCTCGGCGAGCCGCAGGCCGTCGTACAGGATGATGGCCATCAGGCCCGTGACCAGGCCGCCCTGCAGCACGAACGCGGTGTTGTTGGACAGCAGTCCCGCGATGATGACCTCGCCGAGTCCCTTCGCCGCCACGGTCGAACCGAGGGTGGCGGTGCCCACGTTGATCACCAGCGAGAGCCGCACGCCCTCCATGATGAGCGGCAACGCCAACGGCACCTCGACCCGCCGCAGGCGCTGCCAGCGACTCATCCCCATGCCGTCGGCCGCCTCGAGCACCGCGCGTGGGCAGCTCTCGAGCCCGGCGATCGTGTTCTCGAAGATCGGCAGCAGCCCGTAGGCAAACAAGGCGATCAGCGTGGGTGCCTGCCCGAAGCCCACCAGGGGCACGGCGACCGCCAGCACGGCCACGGGTGGGAAAGTCTGGCCGACATTCACGAGAGTGCGCGACAGGGGGAGGAAGGCCGCGCCGGCTGGCCGCGTGACGAAGATTCCGAGGGCGACGGCAACGACCGTGCTGGCCGCGGCTGCGACCAGGACCGTGAGCAGGTGCGAGACTGCGAGCTCCAGCAGGTTGCCCTGGTCGTAGATCGGCGGCGCGCCGAACTGATTGAGCGGCGCGAACACGGGCGCGAACCACTGCGGCGCGACGAGGAACGCAAGCAGCAGCCCTCCCACCGCAAGCCGCGTACCGAGTCCGAGCAGGGTCATGCGGGCGCGCGCCCGCGGGCGAGGATGGATGCCAGCGTGATGTGCCCGGCGAGAGTGCCGTCTGCGGCCGTGACGTTGACGCCGGTCGTACCGCGCCAGACCAACTCGGCCAGTACGTCACGCAACGAAGCAGAGGCGGGCACCGCGGGGCCTTCGACGCTGCCGGGTGCCGCTGCTGCGCCGGCCTGGATGAGGGACAGCAGCTTGAGCGCCTTGTCGTCCGCACCGATCAGCTGCGACACGAAAGGGTCGGCCGGGTGCGTGATCAGGGCCTCGGGCCGGTCGTGCTGCAGCAGGCGGCCCTGGCTCATCACCGCCACGCGGTGGCCGAGCCGGAAAGCCTCGTCGATGTCGTGCGTGACGAGAATGACCGTGGTGCCGAGCTTGCGCTGGACGCCGAGCAGGTCGTCCTGGGCCTTGGTGCGGATGATGGGGTCGAGCGCGCCGAAGGGCTCGTCCATCAGCAGGACATTCGGCTTGGCCGCCAACGCTCGAGCCACCCCCACTCGCTGTTGCTGCCCGCCCGACAACTCATGCGGAAACTTTGCTGAGTAGACCGCCGGCTCGAGCTGGAAGAGCTGCAGCAGCTCGGTCACGCGCTCGTCGATGCGATCCTGCGTCCAGCCGAGCAGCTGCGGCACGGTGGCGATGTTGTCGGCGACGGTGCGGTGCGGGAAGAGCCCCAGTCCCTGGATGGCGTAGCCGATGCGACGGCGCAGCAGGTGCGCGGGTTCAGTGGTCGTGTCGTTGCCGTCGATGAGGACGCGGCCCGAAGTCGGCTCCACCAGCCGGTTGATCATCCGCAACAACGTGGACTTGCCTGAGCCCGACGTGCCTACGATGGTAGTGATGGTCCGCGGTTCGATCACCATCGAGACGTCGTCGACCACGACGGCGTCGCCATAGCGTTTGCAGAGCATTTCGATCTGGATCATCGCGGCACCCTGCGAGTGAGATCGGTCAACGCGTCGAGCACGACCGCGGCGGAGAAGGCGAGCACGATGGTCGGGATTGCGCCGAGCAGCACCAGGTCGATCGCGGTCTGGCCGATACCCTGGAAAACGAAGGCGCCGAAGCCGCCGCCGCCGATCAGCGCCGCGATCGTCACCATGCCGATGTTCTGGACCAGCACGATGCGGATGCCCGTGAGGATCGTCGGCAAGGCAAGCGGCAGTTCAACTTCGCGCAGCACCTGCCAGCCGGTCAGGCCCATGCCGCGCGCGGCATCGACGGTGGCAGCGGGGACGCGGCCGAGGCCGACGACGGTGTTGGCGACGATGGGCAACAGCGAATAGAGGAACAATGCGATGGCCGCGGGTGCCGCGCCGATGCCACTGACTCCCAGCGCCGCGAGCGCAGGAACTGCAAGCGCCAGCGCGGCCAGCGGCGCCATCAGGATGCCGAACAACGCAATCGATGGAATCGTCTGCACGAGATTGAGCGTGCCCAGCATTCCAGCACGCAGTCGCGGCTCGCGATGGCAGGCGATGCCCAGCGGCAGGGCCACGATGACCGCGGCCAGCAGTGAGCCCAGCGCCAGCTGCAGATGGCGCCGGGCCTCCTGCGCGAACCGCGTCGCGTTCACTGCGTACTCGCGCATGATCGACAAGTCGTCGAACAGGCCGGACCCCAGGGCCAGTACGGTGACGATCAGGAACACAGCCAGGATCGCGACCCGCGCCAGCGGACCCGGCTCGAGTCGCGTGAGGGCGTCGGTGGCGAGCAGCCCGAGGGCAATCAGCACGATCCAGAAGCCGCTGCCGGGCGCGACGCGCAATACCCGATTGTCGTCTGGCGTCAGCAGGTCGGCCCCATGCGCCAGCGCCAGGGTCAGCACTGCGATGCCTGCCAACGCAGTGAACAGCCGCAGGCGCGGATCGCGGCCGAGCAGCGCGACCAGTGCAACCAGGGACAACGTGATCGCAACCGCCACACTGGCCCACACGGGCAGCAGGGCGAGCAAACTCTGGGCCTCGCCCGGCATGATCCGGTTGGCCTTGAAGACGACCAGCGGCAACAGCGAAAGCGCGAGCGCGGCCGTGGCGGTCAGCAACGCGCCGAGCGGATCGATGCGACCTCCCGCAGTGGCGACTTGCATCAGGGCTGCCCGGTTCCGCGCAGCAAGCCCTGCGCGCGCAGGTAATCACCTGCGACCTCAGTCGCCGACTCGCCGTCGATCTGCACGCGGGCATTCAGGGCCTGCAGCGATTCGCGCGTGAAGCTCGCCATCAGCGGCCGGACGATGTCGGCGATCTCGGGCCGCGCCTGCAGCACGCTCGCACGCACGATCGGCACCGGCGCATACACCGGCTGGTCTTGCTTGTCGTCCTCGAGCAGCACGAGGTCGGCCGCGGCGATGCCCCCGTCGGTGCCGTAGACCATCGCCGTATTGATGCCGTTAGTCCGCGCCGCCGCCGCCCCGATCGTCGCGGCAGTCTCGCCTCCGGCCAGCACGATCTTCTGCCGCGGTTCGAGGTGAAAGCCGTAGGTCTGCTCCAGCGAGCGCAACGTGCCCGCGTTCGCGAACTCGGCCGAGCAGGCCAGCTTCACCTTGCCGCCGGCACGCGTCCACCGCGCGAAGTCGCTCATGGTCACCAGTTCATGCTGCTCGGCCAGGTCGCGGCGCACGGCGAGTGCCCAGGAATTGCTGGCACGGGCGGGTTCGAGCCACACGATGCGGTTCGCCGCCAGGTCGAGACTCGCGCCGAGGTCGTACCCGCGCTGCAGGTCCTTCCACGCTGGGTCGTCCGGCCGGTTGAAGAAGAACCCGGCGTTGCCGGTGTACTCGACATACAGGTCGATCTCGCCGGCGAGCAGGGCCTTGCGCACGACCGGCGTGGCGCCGAGCGTCATGCGGTCCACGGTGGGAATGCCGTGGTCCTCGAGCAGCAGCCGGATCATCTGGCCCAGCATCGCCGACTCGCTCGAAAGCTTCGACGACACGACGACCGGACGCGGGGCCCCCTGCGCGGCGACGCCGACGCACACCAGCGCGGCCAGCACGATCGCCTGCAGGACCTTGGGCAAGGCAGTCTCCGCGTGCGGCCCGCGGCCGCGACGATGCCACGGTGTCGGGAGTCGTGTGAGCCGTCAAGTCCAAACCACGGCAGCAGCCGGTGTGCGGCTTGTCATTCGCCGGGCCGCATGGTCACATCCCCGGTCAAATCGGGGAGCGAATCATGAAGTCTTCGGCCAGGGCCGTGATCATCGGCGGCGGTGTCGTGGGTGCGAGCACGCTGTACCACCTGGCCCGCAGCGGCTGGAGCGACGTGCTGCTGGTGGAGAAGAGCGAGCTCACTTCCGGCTCGACCTGGCACGCCGCCGGCGGCATGCACACCTTCAACGGCGAGGCCAACATCTCGCGGCTGCAGAAGTACACGATCGACCTCTACCGCGAAATCGAAGAGCTGTCCGGCCAGTCCTGCGGGCTGCACCCGAATGGCGGACTGATGCTGGCGGCCACGCAGGGCGAACTCGACAGCCTCAAGCTCATCTGCTCGCGTGCCCGCTACCTCGGCATGGAAACCGAGATGATCACGCTGGACGAAGCCGTTGCGCTCAATCCGCTGATCGACAAGCGGCATTTCCTCGGCGCGTTGTGGCGGGCAGACGGCGGGCATTGCGATCCATCGGGCACCACGCACGCTTACGTCAAGGCCGCGCGCAAGCTCGGTGCAGCGGTCGAGCGCTTCACGCGCGTCCTCGAGCTCAATCCGCGGCCCGACGGCACCTGGGACGTCGTGACCGACAAAGGCACGGTGCACGCGGAGCACGTCGTCAACTGCGCGGGGCTCTGGGCGCGCGAAGTGGGGCGCATGGTGGGCATCGAACTGCCCGTGCTCGCCATGGAGCATCACTACCTGCTCACCGACGACATCCCGGAACTGCAGGGGCGGGCGCAGGAGATCGTCAACACGACCGATTACTCCGGCGAGATCTACATGCGCCAGGAGCGCGGCGGCGCGCTGATCGGCACGTACGAGCCGCACGGCAAGGTGTGGGCGCCGCTCAAGACGCCCGACGACTTCTCGATGCAGCTCCTGCCGGATGAATTCGAGCGGCTGGCGCCGTACTTCGAGGTGGGCTTCGAGCATTTTCCGGCGCTGGGGCGCGCCGGAATCCGCAAGGCGATCAACGGTCCGTTCACGTTTGCGCCGGACGGCAATCCGCTGGTGGGGCCGGTGCGCGGACTGCGCAACTACTGGGTGGCCTGCGCGGTGATGGCCGGGTTCAGCCAGGGCGGCGGCATCGGATTGGTGCTGTCGAAGTGGATGACGGAGGGCGACCCGGGCCAGGACATCCTGTCGATGGACGTGGCGCGATTCGGCCGTTTCGCGACACCGAAGTACACGTCGCTCAAGGTGCCCGAAAATTACAGCCGTCGCTTCCGGCTGGCGTACCCGAACGAGGAACTGCCTGCGGCGCGGCCCGTGCGGCGTTCGCCCATCTACGACCGCCTGGTCAGCGCCGGCGCGGTCATGGGCGCGAACTTCGGCCTCGAGCATGCGCTCTGGTTCGCACCGCCCGGAGTTCCTCCCACCGAGACGCCGACGTACCGCCGTTCGGAAGCGTTTGCAGTCGTGCGCGAGGAATGCCGCGCCGTGCGCCGCAGCGCGGGGCTCTATGAAACCAGCAACTACGGCAAGTACGAGGTCACGGGTCGCGGGGCCCGGGCGTGGCTGGACAAGGTGTTCGCGTGCCGCATTCCGCAGCCTGGCAGGCTGGGCCTCGCACCCATGCTCAATCCGGCCGGGCGCATCGTCGGCGACCTGTCGATCGCCTGCCTGGCCGAGGACCGGTATTTCATCGTCGGCTCAGGCTTCGCCGAGGAATTCCACCTGCGCTGGTTCGAAGCGTGCGAGCCGCCTGCCGACGTCTGTGTGCGTTCGGCCGCCTCGACGCTGTGCGGCTTCTCGCTCGCCGGCCCGAACTCGCGCGACATACTGCAGCGCCTGGTGCGTGCAGATCTTTCCGCGGCCGCATTCAAGTTCTTCGACGTGACCGAGACCGCCGTCGGCTACGCGCCGTCGCTCGTGACGCGTGCCGGCTTCACCGGTGAACTCGGTTACGAGATCTGGACCACGCCGGATTACTTCGTGTCGCTGTACGACGACCTGCGCGAGGCCGGACAGGAATCGGGGCTCACCCTGTTTGGCGGGCGCGCGTTGTCGTCACTGCGGCTCGAGAAGAATTACGGTTCCTTCAACAAGGATTTCCGGCCCGATTACACGCCGGGCGAAACAGGACTCGATCGCTTCGTTGCGTTCGACAAGCCGGAGTTCAACGGCCGCGCGGCTGCGCTCGCAGAGCGCAGCACGGGGCCGCAACGTCGCTTCGTCGTGCTGGAGGTCGCGGCGCAGGATGCCGACGTCGTCGGCTACGAATCGATCATGCATGCGGGCAAGGCCGTGGGTTACGTCACGTCCGGCGCGTACGGGCACTGCGTCGAGCGCAGTCTCGCGGCAGGTTACGTGCCCGCCGCGCTCGCGCGTGAAGGCGAGCGTTTCCAGATCGACATCCTCGGCCAGCAGTGCGACGCAACCGTGCGACTGCAACCGCTCTACGACCCGCAAGGCCTGCGCCTGCGCAGCTGAACGTTCTGCGTGCGGGCGGCTGGCCGTGCCAACGCCGCCGCTGTCAGCCCCTGCGGCCGAACCAGCGGCCGACGCGCGCGCAGTAGTCGCTGTAGGCCGGTCCGAACAGCGTCGTCAGCACCGCTTCTTCGGGGCGGATCTGCAGCCATGTGAGCAGCACGACAAAGAGCGGTACGACGAACCAGGGGCTGAGACTGCCGAGCAGCGCGGCCCAGCCGCAGAGGACGACGCCCATCCCCAGGTACATGGGATTGCGGCTGTAGCGGAAGATGCCGCTTTGCACCAGCGCGCTCGCCTTGGCGGGTCGCGTCGGATCGACGGTCGTGCGGGCCCGCCGAAACTGTACGATCGCCGCGGCGGCGACGCCCAGCCCGATCAGCACCAGGAGCCAGCCGGCGCGATTCGCCGGCGACGCGACCAGGTGCGCGAGCGGCGCCGCCTGGTCGAGGCCCCACATGAGGCCCCCGCACAGCACCACGACGAGCGCCGGCGGGAACCGCAACCGCACGTTCACTGGGCCGGCGCAGGCGCCGCGTGCTGCAGGGTCATGCCGGTCGCGTGCCGACGCTGGAAGCCTTTCCACAGCGTGACTTCGCCGCCCGGGCTGCGCGCATTCCAGGGCGTGCCCTGCGGCGCTTCCCATGTGCCTTTGCCCGACTCCACGACGAGCCCGTCGATGAACGCGCTGCGGCTTGCGTCTTCCTTCACATAGCGGTCGAGGAACGCCGTCATGAAGTGCAGGCTGATGCTCATCAGCCGCTCCTTGCGCCACACCGGGTCCTCGAACCAGTCCTGGTTCCAGAGATCGTCGCGCATCTCGGGCGGCGCGGCGCCGAGCCCGAGTGCATGGCCGCCCTGCAGGAAAGTGAGCAGGTAACGGTTCGAGTGGATGGCCTGGTCGAAGTAGGCGCGTGCACCCGTCGTGTAGTCGACGGTCAGGTCGTGGTCGCCTGAGATCAGCAGCAGGGGCGCCTTGATGTCCGCGAGACCGGCCGCGCCGAACGCACCAAATGCGCCGCCCGCCGGCGCAATGGCGACGATGGCTTTGACGGCCGGCGCGACGAGCGTCGCGCTCGCTGCGCCCCCGCGCGCGAAGGGTGCCAACAGGCCGTTCGGCACGCGCGACACGAGCCCACCCGCAGGATCAAGCGTGGCGCCGCCCGCGGCCAGCACGCCGTACCCGCCCATCGAATAGCCGATCAGCGCGGTGCGGGTTGGATCGACATTGCCGTTGGCGCCGCCCATCGTGCGCTGGAGTTCACGCGTGACGAAGGCGATGTCGAGCGGGCGCCGCAGCGTCGCATGCGGGAAACCGGCAGGATTGAAGTAGAGATCCTCGTGCCGGATCGCCGCGACCACGTAGCCCTTGGAGGCGAGGTTTTCAGAGATCCAGTTCGTCGCCACCGGCACGTTGCCGTAGCCATGCGAGACGATCACGAGCGGGAAACGACCGGCGGCGGCGACTGCGTCACGCACTGCCACGCCCTGGATCGTGAAGGGGGTCGGCGGCTTGGGCGGCTCGGATTCCATTGCATCCTGGTAGACCACCGGCTTCGCGCCGGGCGTGGCCTTGGCTGGGTACCAGAGTTCGACCTTGAGGTTGCGATCGCGCTTCGGCGCCGTGCCTGTCGCGGGATCGAAGCTGCCCAGGTCGAGCTGGTCGGGCTCGACCATCGTCAGCGAGCGCACGCCGACGGCGTGCTCGCCCGGTGCCGCCAGTTCCGGCGCATCGATGTACAGCCCGTGCGGCGTCCCGGCTGCAAATGCAGGCGTGACGGTGACGAGGCACAGTGCCAGCAGGGCGCCAGACAGCCGTCGTTGCGTTGTTCTCATCGTGTGTTATCGCCTTATGGGACGGATGCGGAACGTCGGAGCAGGAACGGGCCCGGTCGGCCCGCGGACCGGTACTATAGCGGAGGAACGCAGAACGCCAAGGCGGCCGCGAAGCCGCCGGATTGAATGCAGGGGGCCTGCTTGATCTCCACGCCGCTCGACCGGACGGACGCCGAGTACAAACGCCTGCGCCGCCAGGTCTTCCTCGCGATCTTCGTGGGGTACGCCGCGTATTACCTCGTGCGCATGAATTTCTCGCTCGCGATGCCGGACATCCTGCGCGAGTACCCGCAGTACACCAAGGCACAGCTCGGCACGGCGCTCACCGCGCTGTCGATCGCGTATGGCCTGTCGAAGTTCCTGATGGGCTCGGTGTCGGACCGCAGCAATCCGCGCTGGTTCATGCCGCTGGGCCTGCTGCTCTCGGCCGCCGTCACGGCATCGTTCGGCTTGTTCAAGGGCATCTACACGTCGCTGACGCTGATCATCCTGCTGCAGGCCATGAACGGCTGGTTCAACGGCATGGGCTGGCCGCCCAGCGGCAAGACGATGGTGCACTGGTTCAGCGCGCGGGAACGCGGACGCGTGGTCTCGGTCTGGAACACGGCGCACAACGTCGGCGGCGGCCTGGTCGCGGCGCTCGCTGTCGTGGGCGTCGGCTTTTTCAACGACTGGGGCGCAAAGTTCTACTTCAACGCGCTGGTCGCAGCGTCGATCGCCGTCTTCGTGTACGTGCTGCTGCGCGATTCGCCGCAAAGCTGCGGCTTGCCGCCGATCGAGATCTATCGCAACGACATGCCGCCGAACTACTCGGAGCAGGCTGAGCGGACGCTGGGCTTTCGCGAGATCTTCCTGGGCCACGTGCTCAACAATCGCCTGCTGTGGGCGATCGCGTTTGCCAACGCGTTCGTCTATTTCGTGCGCTATGGCGTGCAGAACTGGATCCCCACGTACCTCGAGACGGCCAAGGGCTTCTCGTTCAACCACGCGAGCGCGGCGTGGTTCATGTTCGAGTACGCGGCGATTCCCGGCACGCTGCTGTGCGGCTGGGTTTCGGACCGGATCTTCGGCGGGCGCCGCGGACCCGCGACCATCCTGTTCATGGGCCTCACGCTGCTGGGGCTCGTCGTGTACGGCATGAACCGGACGGGCCCGCTCTGGATCGACATGGCGTCACTGATCGTCATCGGCTTTTTCGTTTACGGCCCGATCATGATGATCGGACTGCACGCGCTCGAACTCGTGCCGAAGAAGGCTGCGGGCACGGCGGCCGGGTTCACGGGATTCTTCGGGTACGCGTTCGGCTCGGCGATCGCGGGCACGGGTGTCGGCTGGATCGCAGACAACTGGGGCTGGGGCGGCGTCTTCGCCACCATGATCGTCTGCTGCGTGATGGCGATGGCGTTCGTTTCGCTGACGCTGCGGCAACCGGCTCCGCGTTCGGCGCCCGCTGTCTCGTAGCGGGCCGTTGCTCGCGCCCGCTGCTAGGGAAGCTCTGCTCAGGTCCGCAAGTGACGGGTTGCGTGCGCTCGATCCGGTGCCTGTCACCGAGCTTGGAAAGGCAGACACGCGCTCTGTGACAGGCACCGGAGCGAGCGCTCTGGCAGCGTCGTAGGCTGGCATGTCGCAAGCGTCCGACCCGGGACCGTTCCCAGAGCGCGTGTCTGCCTTTCCAAGCTCGGGGAACGGTCCCGGGTCGGACGCGCCAGCGACGGGTCGCCCTCGCTGTTTGACGCGCGGTGCCGAATTGGAAACCGGCGCAGCTGACCTTGAGTGCTCGGTGACGGCTACCGGATAGTAGGGTGACCGTGGCGGCCGCTGCGGACCTGTGCAGAGCTTTCCTAGGGCTTCGCGCCGGGGCGCACGAAGTCGACCACGTCGACCCAGATCGGATTCGAGTAGGCCTTGCGGCCCGCGGCATCCTCCACCTCGATCGAGTACCAGGTGCGGGCAGCTGCAGTCAGCGCGAACTCGACGTGTGCCTCGCGCGGTGAATCCTTGAAATCGCGTGCAGCGACGACCTTGCCCGCGCTGATCAGGCGGGCCTGCCGCAAGCCCGCCACCGACTTGAGCGCAAACGGCAGGGTGAATGGCGCGCCCGCCCGCAGCCTGAGTTCGCTGCCGAACATCACGCCTGGAAAAATCAGCGGGCCATACGAGGCGTAGGCGCGACCCGCTTTTGCGGCATGCGCGAATGCCGCCGGGGAGGGCGGTCCATCGATGTGCGCAAAAAGGCGCACCGCGCCCGACTCGAAGTTCCAGACGTCATGCACGTCCGTGCCGGCGCTCAGGTAGTAGCGATGCCCCGCATTCCAGTACCGCCACAACGCCTGGGTCACCTCGGAATCGTCGCCCGCGTTGTCACCGTTGATTTCCATCAGGTCGAACGCGGGGTTGAATCCGCCCGGGGCCACGCCTGCAGCAACGCTGGAGAAATAGCCGTACGGGATGAAGGGATGATTCGCCTGCACGACGACGGCGCCCTGGCGTCGAGCCTCGGCCAGCACCTCATCGACCGTCGCCTTGCTGGTGTCGATCGCGAGGGGCAACGCCCTGCGGGCGCAGCGGCCATGCGTTGAAGTGGCCCCAGGACGGCGAGAGCTCGACGGACGCGATGAAAGGCACCCCGCGACGGTCCGCAACCTGCTGCAGAGTTGCGTGGTTGGCCGTCGAGTCGTGATCGCTCACGAACAGCAGGTCGAGGCCCGCTGCCAGTTGCGAGCGCGCCAGGAACTCGGGCGGAGTGACACCTTCAGCCTGGTCTGCGTGATGGTGCAGATCCGCCGCGTACCAACCCGACGCCGGCGGATCGAACAGTCGTTCGAGCGCGACGTTCACTGTGGCGGGCTGCCCTGGCAGCACGTCGAGGGCCACGTCTGCGGCGGGACCGAGAAAGACCCCGCCGGAGGTGACCTGCAAGCCATAGTGACCCGGGGCCAGCGGCACGGCATAGCGCCCTTCGTGCTCGAGTTCGGTGAAGAACGTGGCGCGACCCAGGTACTCGACGAGTGGCTTCTGCCCTTGCGTGATCGCGATGCGCGCGTCCAGGCCCCGCCCCGTTCTCTTGTCCGTGACCACGAACTGCACGTGACCCGGCGGCGCGAGGTCGCCGAAGTTGGCGGTCACCGTGCCGGCTGCATTCACGCGCACTGCAGTCGGCTTGCTCTGCGAGTGACCAGGTGCAGTCGCGTACAGCTGATAGTCGCCGACGGGCAAATCGAGCTGGTAGTCACCGTCGCGGCCCAGTGTCCAGGCGTAGGGCGCGCCCTGCTTCGTGACCACGACCACCGGCTGAGCCACGACCTTGCCGTCCCTGGTGACGACCGCACCCTGGACGCGGCCGGCTGCGAGCTGCTTGCGCTCGATCTCCGCCGCGACGGCGGGTGCGAGGTCACCGCTCGCGGTCACCTGCAGCCAGGCGTCGAAGCTGCGTGATTCGCCGGCGCGCAGCGTGTGCTGCTGGAACAGGTCCTTCGAGTTCGAACCGACATAGTCGAGGTAGGGCGCATGCAAGGTGATTGCCCAATCCTCGTCGTACGCTGTAGCGCGGTCGCTCAGCGCCTTGCCGGTCGCGCCCTCCGTCAGTCCCGCGATTCCAGGCACCTCGAAGAAATACCCCGCGCTGGGCCACAGCGTCTGTCCCGAAGCGAGATCTGGCAGTGTCGTGTCTCCGCCGTTGGTCATCGTCGTGCGCATCTCGATGCGATCGGCACCGGCACGCAGCGTGTATGTGGTCGCGATCGTGACCTTGCCCCAGTCACGCGCGGTCTTCACGACGACCTGCTGTGGCCCGCGTTCGACGATCTCGATCTTCTGGTACGTGTTCGGCCAGGCCGACCAGTTGTCCGGAATGAAGTCCGCGAAGACGACGCGGTCGCGACCGGGCTTGCCGTCGACCACTGGCGCAATATCGACGATCGCGCCGCGCGGGACGCCATAGGGCGCAGCGCTCTCGACGGCGATGCCGAAGGCGAGTTTCTCGTTGAATATCGTGAGGTCGCCCGCGGCGGTGGCCTCGCCGTCCGCGATCGGCGTCGGCCCGGCCACGACCTGCACGGCGGCCAGTGCGTCTGGAGCGCCGCCGGCCGTTGCCAGCAGCACGGGGAGAAGCGCGAAGATCGCCGACCCGAGTCGCACGGGTGCGTCAGGCGCCGAGCGCGCCAGGCAACGCGGCGAGGAAGCGATCCACTTCCTCGCGCCGGCCAATCGTGACGCGCGACCAGGTGTCGTAACCCTCGAAAGGTCGACCCACCTTGATGCCCTGGGCCAGCATACGGTCGCGGAACAGCTGTGCCGGCATGCCGGTGTCGAAGAAAACGAAATTGCCCTGGGCCTCGGTGCGCGGCCGGCCGAGCTTGTCGATCGCCGCGTGCACGCGCGCACGGTCGGCCAGGATCGCAGCGCGGGTGGTCTGCAGGAATGGCTGATCGTTGTAGCTCGCGAGCGCGGCCGCGACACCCGTCGAACTGGGCCACACCAGCGCCAGGTCGGCGAAGCGCCTGGCGATGTCCGCCGACGCAATGGAGTAGCCGACGCGCAAGCCCGCGAGGCCGTGAATCTTCGAGAACGTCCGCAGCACGATCAGGTTCGGCACCTTGTGCACGAGTTCGGCCACCGAGCCGAACTCGGCGCCCTCGACGAAATCGATGTACGCCTCGTCGACGATTACCGTGGCAGTGGCCGGCACTGAACGCACGAACGCAGCGAGTGCTTCGCGCGTCACCGCAGTACCGGTTGGGTTGTTCGGATTGCACACGTACACGAGGCTGGTGCGCTCGGTGATGGCTGCGCGCATGGCGGCGAGGTCGTGGCGATGCGCGGCATCGGCAGCCACCCACCGCACCTGCAGGCCGAGCCGGCCTGCGAATTCGGGCAACTCTTCGTACGTCGGCCTGGACGCGATCAGTTCGCTGCCCGGCGCAGTGGTCGCCGCCAGCAGCGCTGCCATGCGCAGCAATTCACCGGACCCGGAGCCGATCATCACCTGTGCGACCGGCACGCCCTCGCGGGCGGCGACCTGAGCGGCGAGCTGGTCGATCGAGCCGTAGGCGTACCTGGACGCACCGTCGGCGCTCGCGACGATGGCCTGTTTTGCGGCGGGCGAGGGCCCGTAGGGGTTCTCGTTGCCGTTCAGCAGGATCGTGCCGGGGGGAGGCGGGGCAGGCCGCGGCCGTGCCGATGCAATCACCGGCACCAGCGGCGACAGCAGCAGGGCCGCGCCGAGCAGGGCGCTGCGGCGAGTCAGCAGCGGCACAGGGTCGGCGGCTGCGTCAGCGGTGCTGACGCGCGAGTCGATGGGCATGGGCGTTTCCTCGGGCGACGCCAGACGCTAGCACGCTGTGGGCGTGTTTGCAGCGCCTGCTCCGGGCGAGGTTTACCGCGGGACGACCGTCTTGCGGTAGGCGTCGAGTTCGGCCTGGTAGCGAGCCCGTTCCTGCTCAAGCTGGGCGATCTCGGTCTTGAGCTGGCCTATGCGCTCCGCGGCCTGCTTGGTATCGAGCACGCCCTGCGTGCGCTGCTCGGGCGTGGCGTCCTGGTCGATCACGTCGAACGCGCTTTCCGCGACGCGATCCTCGAGACGCCGGATCTCACGGCGCTTCTGTTCGATCAATTCGTCCGTCTGGGCCACCTTGCGCTCGCGCACATAAAGGGCGCGGCCTTCGTCATATGCCTTGACGAACGCGGGTGCGAGATCGGCCGGGCAGGTGTCGAAATAGGTGTAGCCATTGACGCCGGCGCGGTACGCGTTGTGCGGCTGGCAGTACTCGCGCAGCCCGGCGGTGCGGCCGGCCAGGTACGCGTCGAGGTTCGGCGTGACACCGTGTTCGGCACACGCACGGCGGTATTCGCCGATCCGATCGCCCGGCTGGCCAGCGACACCGTCCTCGTAGCCCACGGTGCGCCAGTCCACCGTGCGGCACTCGTCCTTGGACATCTTCGACGCACAACCCGCGAGCAGCAGCAGGCCACAGGCGAGGGCGAGCGGCGAGAACTGCAGCAGGCGGGCAGGGTGGGACAAGGGCCGAATCTACATGAGCGCGGGGTGCACGATGGCCGAACGCTAGCGCTCTTGCCGAGGGGGCGCCGTGCCGTGAGTCACGGTATCGCGCTGATCCGGGCCCTATTGCTGGAGCAGGCCCAGTTCGACGTCGCTCGCGGCATGCTCGTACTTGTTGCCGGGCGGCCACGGGCGCGTGCGCCAGTGTGGAGTAAATACGAACGACGATCGCTGACGACCTGCCAGCAACGAGCCATTGCCGGCGCCCTTCGCGTAGTCGTAGTACAGCTTGACGATTTCTTCCTTGCAGACCTGTTGCGCCGCCGGATGCGCCAGGCACGCGTCGACCCAGCGTTGCACTCGCGAGTAGCGGGGAGCCTGCGGCAACTGGAAGCCCTCGTAGTACTCGAGGAACCAGAAGCGCATGAAGAACGGCGTGAACACCGTCTCGGCCCAGCCGAAGTCGTCGAACAGGAACGGGCCGCCGGGAGAGTGGTGCTGCAGGAAGTCGTCGAGCTTCTCGTACTGCTTGAGCATGTTCGCCTGGCATGCGTCACGCCTGGCCGGATCCTGGTTCATCACCCAGCCGTAGCCCTGGTTGCAGAAATCGCCTTCCATACGAGTGAGCATGTTCTCGACTGCGCGCCGATATGGGTCGCGCTGCGCGACGGGCCGCTCCGGCAGGATGTCTTCGAAGTACTGCAGCAGGACCAGGCTTTCCTTGAGGACGCGCCCGTCGGCCAGTTCCAGGATCGGCAGCGCCGTGGTGCCGCGGGACTTCTGCAACAGCCAGTCGGGGCGCGGTTGCGTGATGTCGACGACGACGAACTCGACGTCCTGCCGCCGGCCTTTAAGCTCGAGCAGTATCTCCACGCGCTGCGAGAAAGGGCAGACCGGGATGTGGTAGATGATCGGCTTCAAGCGCGTGTCTCCATAAACAGCGAGGGCGACCAGTCGCTGGCGCGTCCGACCCGGGACCGTTCCCCGAGCTTGGAAAGGCAGACACGCGCTCTGGGAACGGTCCCGGGTCGGACGCTTGCGACATGCCAGCCTGCGACGCTGCCAGAGCGCTCGATCCGGTGCCTGTCACAGAGCGCGTGTCTGCCTTTCCAAGCTCGGTGACAGGCACCGGATCGAGCGCCCGCAACGAGACACTTGCGGACCTGGGCAGAGCTTCCCTAGCGCAGCCAGCCCTTCGCATTCGCCACGCGCGCGAACCACAGCAGGGCGACCGCGATCGCCAGCACGAGGCCCTGCAATCCCAGCACGACCGAGCCATACACCTTGCAGGACGTCGCTCAGCACGAACATCGCCACGTCCTGCACGACCAGTCCGATCAATGAAGCGGACAGCAGCGGCAGTGCCCAGCGCCTGCGCAGGATGAGACCGAGGCTGCCGAGCGCGCCGCCCCACACCGCCACCCCTGTGGCGGCCACTGCCCAGCTCGGTCGTGATGCATACAGTGCCTGCTGGTCTGCGGTCATCTTCGCGACGTCTGTCTGCCGTAAGCATGAGATCGCTCATGAACGCGCCGCACCCCATCAGGTTCCACAACAGCGCCGCGATCGTGACGGGAAAATACCACTTCGGCAGTTGATTCATTGAGCAGTCCCCCTGTGCAGGTTGTCAGACTCGCGCGATCGAGATGTTGCAGCCAGGCAGCGGCAGATCGCAGTGCTCCATCGAGGCTGGAGCCACCAGGTCAGCTCGCGCGCCGGCGATTGGGCCGCCGCGCCCGCAGCGTCTCGCGCGGCCCGCCTTCCGGCAGCGGCGGCAATTCCGGCAGCGGAGCCTCGGCCGTCATGCCCGCCACGATCATGCGGCGCATTTCAGCGTCCAGGGCCGCATCGGTTGCGATGCCCTGGTAGGCCTGCAGACGCGTTTCCACTTCTTCGCTGGTGCGCTGGTGGATGTCCTTCGCGCCCGCCTTCTCCCACGTTTCGCGATTCTCACGGTCGATCACCGGCGCGGTCAGGTACAGCTCCTGCGGCCAGTGGCTCAGCGTGTGCGGCGACGTGATCAGGTGATCGTTCGCGAGCAGGTCGGCCACCAGGTCCTGCGTGGGCAGGTCGTCGACGACGTTCAGGTCACGCACGAAGTGGAGGCACTGGCCGCACACTTCGTTGTCGAACACGAGTTTCGGCAGGCTGAACGTGAGCACGAAATCGAGCATGCCGGGGCCCGACACCGAGTTGACGCCAGCGATCGCTGCCAGCAGCGCGCTGCTGAACGTCTCGCCGCCCGCCTGCGCGTCGAGCGACTTGCCATCGCTCAGGGCCATGTACGCCTGGGTGGGCAGGCCCAGCGACTTTGCCACGGCGACATAGGCGACGTTGAGATGCTGAGCTTCGATCGCCGCCATCGGCGAACTGGCGGACTTCATGTGGAACGTGGCCGGCGCGCCGCCGAACAGCACGGGCGCCCCGGGACGCACGATCTGCGCCATCGTGATGCCCGTCAGTACGTCGGCGACATGGAATACGAGCGCGCCTACCAGCGTCACCGGGGCGATCAGGCCCATCAGCGTCACCGGCACGATCTCGACCGGAATACCGGCCTCGACGCAATCGAGCATGTTCTGGCACGAGTCTTCGCCGTAACGGAAGTTGCCTGTGGCGGTGATCGTGAAGATCGACATCGGCTTCGCGATCAGCTCGGCCCGGTCGCGGCGGAACAGCTGCATCATGTCGCGCATGCGCGGCACGCCGTGCTCGGTGAAGGCGCCCGAGACCATCGGCTTCTTCGAGGTGGTCAGCAGCATGTACAGGCGCCATGCGTCCGACACCTGCGACTCGATGTCCTTGTTGGTCGAGAACGCGGTCGCCAGGTAAGCGATGTGTTCGAGTCCGTCGCAGAGCCGGGCGTACTCGATGAAGTCGATCGAATTCGACAGGCGCGTCTCGCCGGTGCGGTGGTCCTGGATCTTGAGGCCGCTCGATCCCGGCACGTAGTGGACGTTGTTGCCGCCGAGCTCCGCGTGCGGCTCGCCGTCGCGGTTGAACAGCGTGAACGACTTGGGCGCCGTGGCGATCGCGCGGTCGACGACCTCGGGCGGAAACAGCACGCGTCCGTCTGCCGTCGTCTTGAGGCCGTGGTCGAGCAGGCGCTGGCGCATGCCGGGCCCGCGAATGTCGATGCCGGTCTCGGCCAGGATGCGCTTGGCCTCCGTGACCACCCTGGCACACAGATCGGGGCTGATGACGTTCAGCGTCGGTCTCATCCTGCGTCTCCCGCCGGGTACGGTGCTTGAGCCCGACCTCGATCTACTGGTCCACCGCGCGAGATCGCGGGGGTGGCAGAGTTTACAGCGAAGTCGGCCATGCCTGCTGCACCGGGCGCGTGGCGCGGCCGCTCGGTTATAGTGGCTGCCCACAGGGAGTGCCACGATGAACCCAGGCAACGTCACGCTGCAGATCGACCGCGCTGCACACGGGGAGTCGCGCATCCACGAGGCCGGCCTGGCGGTGCTCGCACCCGGCCAGGTGCGCCTGCGCATCGACCGGTTTGCACTCACCGCCAACACCGTGACCTACGCCACGACTGGGAACCTGCTCGGGTACTGGGATTTCTTCCCGACCGGCTCGGAGACCTGGGGCAATGTCCCGGCGATGGGATGGGCCGAGGTCGTCGAATCGCGGCAACCCGAGATCGCCGTGGGCGGGCGGTACTACGGCTGGTACCCCATGGCGCGTTACGTGGACATGACCGTCACGCCGACTGCGGATGGCTTCAGGGACGATGGCGCTCATCGTGCTGCCCATGCGCCTGTCTATCGCGCTTACACCGCGACGGATCGCGATCCGCTGTACGAGGCCGGCGGCGACGCCGAAGACCGCCACGCCCTGCTGCGCGGACTGTTCCTGACCGGCTGGCTCGCCGAGGACTTTTTTGCCGACAACGACTGGTTCGGTGCGCGCCGCGTGCTGGTGCTGTCCGCGTCCAGCAAGACCGCGATCGGCTTTGCGCACTGCGCGGACACGCGCGCTGGCATCGAAGTCATCGGCGTCACTTCCGCTCGCAACCACGCGTTTACGCACGGGCTGGGTTGCTACGACGAAGTCGTCACCTATGACGAGATCGCGCGGGTGCCGCGCGTTGCGCCCATCGTCTCGATCGACATGGCCGGCAGCGGGCCGGTGCTGGCGACCGTGCATGCGCATTTCGGCGACCAGCTCAAGCATTCCATGGCCATTGGCCGCAGTCACCACGACTCGGCCCCTGCGCAAGCCGTGCAGCTTGCGGGTCCGAAACCGGCATTCTTTTTCGCACCCACCCAGGTGAAGAAGCGTGTCCAGGACTGGGGGCCGCGCGGGTACCAGCAGCGCGTCGCGGCCGCCTTGCACAGTTTCGTGGCGTCCAGTCGCATCTGGCTGCACGTGGAGCACCCGCGCGGTGTGGCGGCGGCGACGGCCACCTGGCGCGGCGTGCATGGCGGGCAGCTTCCGGCCGACGCGGGTTACGTCGTCTCGCTCTGGGACTGACGGCCGTGCAATCCGCTGCGGACTTCAGTGTTTCGCAGCGACGGCCTCGACCCTTTCCATCACGCGCAACACATTGCCGCCCAGGATGCCGCGGACGTCCTCCGGGGACATGCCACGTTCGAGCAGCGCCGCCGTGATCTTCGGCAGGCTGGTGACGTCCTCCATGCCGTAGGGCATGTCGGCGCCGTCGAAGTCCGAACCGAGACCCACGTGCGCCGCGCCGCCAAGACGTGCGGCGTAGACGATGTGATCGACGATCTCCGTCCATTCGACCCGTGGCAGCCGCCCGGCAGCGACGCGCTCGCGCGCGAGCTGGCCGCCCGTCATGATCAGGCAGGCTTCGTCCGTGCCGCACCGTTCCTCGGCCTGCGCATTGATCGCGTTGTCGATGCGCTTGCCATCGGCCTTGATGGCAGTGGTGTACGGCTGCGACAGGAAAGCCATGTGGAAGTTGACGTGCATGACGCCGTCCTTGGCCGCGAGCGCGCGGATCATGCGGTCGTTCATGTTGCGCGGCACCCGTGCGATGGCGCGCGCCGAGGAATGCGAGGCGATGACGGGCGCAGTGCTGATTGCAAGCACGTCGTCGAACGTCGCGTCGGAGACGTGTGAGACGTCCACCATCATCCCTAAGCGGTTCATCTCCCGGACGACCTCGCGACCGAAGTCGCTGAGCCCCGCGCTTTTGGGCGTGTCGGTGGATGAGTCGGCCCAGTCGACGTTCACGCTGTGCGTGAGGGTCATGTAGCGCACGCCCAGTTCATGCAAGCGCCGCAGGTTGGCCAGGTCGTTGTCGATCATGTGACCGCCTTCGACGCCCAGCAGCACGGCGATGCGCCCCGCAGCTGCGGCGCGCCGGATGCCGTCCGCAGTCGTCACGAGTTCGAGGTCTTGCGGATGCGCAGCCACCTGGCGCTTGACGGCCTCGATCTGTTGCAGCGCCTCGGCCACCGCTTCCTTGCCGGTGGTCGTGCCTGGAATCCAGATCGAGAAGAAGATCGCGTCGAGTCCGCCTTCGCGCATGCGCGGGATGTCGATGCTGCCGTCCGCATGGCGAACGCCCAGGTCGAAAGCAGGATCGAGCAGCCGCTGCGTGGTGTCGTCGTGCGTGTCGATGACCAAGGCATCGAAATGCAGTTTGCGCGCGACCGTCGGGTCGGCACCGGCAGCGGTCGCCGCCAGCGGCAGGCAGGCCACCCAGGCCAGCCATCGGAATGAGGTTTTCGACACGAAGGCCCCCGCGAGTTGCGATGGCCGCAGTTTGCACTGGCCGGGCCTGTTCGCGTCAACTACGATTCGGCCCTCTCCAGACTGGCCGACGCCACTGCACCGACGAGGACTCTCCATTGTTCCGCACCTTGACCCTGGCAGCCGCGTCCGCTGCTGTCCTGTTGGCGTTCCCCGTGCAGGCTGAGCAACAGGCCGCGGACCCTTTCGTGTGGCTTGAGGACATCGAGGGCGTGCAGGCGCTCGACTGGGCCCGGGCCGAGAACGCACGGTCGTTGCCGGTGCTGGAAGCCGATTCGCGCTTCGCGCCGATGCGTGCGGAGGCGCTGGCGATCCTGACATCGCCCACGCGCATCCCCACGGGCTCGGTCCACGCCGGCGCCGTGTACAACTTCTGGCAGGACGACACGCACGTGCGCGGCCTCTGGCGACGCGCCAGCGTCGAGAGCTACCGGAAGGGCAAGCCGGTCTGGGAGACGCTGATCGACTTCGACCGCCTGGCGAAAGAAGAGGGCGAGAACTGGATCAGCGACCAGTTCGTGTGCCTCGCGCCGGAATACCGGCACTGCCTGGTCGAGCTGTCGCGGGGCGGTGGCGACACCTCCACCTGGCGCGAGTTCGATACGGTCACTAAATCGTTCGTCAAGAACGGTTTCGCGCTGCCGGAAGCGAAGTCCGATGTGTCCTGGGTCGACGCCAATACGTTGCTGGTCGGCACGAACTGGGGCGAGGGCGCCCTGACCGAGTCGGGCTACCCACGGGTCGTCAAGGTCTGGCGCCGAGGCACTCCGCTGGCGCAGGCGACGACGCTGTTCGAAGGCACGCCGCAGGACGTCGCGGTCCGCTCGTTCGTCGACCAGGATGGCGGCGCGCGCCCGTTCGTGACGCGGTCCGTCTCGTTCTTCGAACACGAGTATCACTACGCACCGGGCCTGCAGGCGCCGACGAAATTGCCGCTGCCGCTGAATTCCGACCTCCAGGGTGTGCTCGACGGCCGTGCGATCTTCCTGCTGCGTGACGACTGGAAACACCGCGGCAAGAGCCATCCGCGGGGCGCCGTCATCGCGTACGACTTGCAGGAGGGCAGTGTCGAGACGGGTGTTTTCACCCAGTGAGACGCAATCGGTCGAAGCCGTTGGCATCGGCAAGACCAATCTCGTGGTGCAGTACCTGGATAACGTCTCAGGCAGGGCGGCGCGCGTGGTTCGCACGAAGTCGGGCGAGTGGCGGGCTACGCCGATTCCGTTGCCACAGAACGGCGTGCTCAAGATCGTCTCGACTGGCGGCGGCACCGACGACGCCCTGATCTCGTTCGAGAGCCTGACGTCGCCGCTCACGCTGTACCACGTCAGTGCGGCGAACGAACTGCAGCGAATCTTCGAGACGCCGCCGGCTTACAACGCGGCGGATGTCGTCGTCGAGCAACGATTTGCCACCTCCACGGACGGCACCCGCATCCCGTACTTCGTGATGGGCAAGCGATCCGTGCTGGCTCGGGGTAACGCGCCGACGGTGCAGTACGCGTATGGCGGCTTTCTGTCCGCGACGCTTCCCGTGTACTACGAGGATCCATCGCGACCGCAGCATGGCGCGCTGGCCGGCAAGCTCTGGGTTGCACGCGGCGGCGTGCTGGTGCTGTCCAATATCCGCGGCGGATCGGAGTTCGGTCCGGGTTGGCACCAGGCCGGTCTCAAGCAGAACCGTCAGAAGGTGTTCGACGATTTCATTGCCGTCTCCGAAGACCTGATCCGCACCGGCGTGACGTCGAAGGGCAAGCTCGGGGCGATCGGCCGGTCGAACGGCGGCCTGCTGATGGGCGTGGTCATGAACCAGCGCCCGGATCTTTACGCCGCGATCGTGAACGGTGTGCCGCTGCTCGACATGCAGCGCTACACGCAGCTGGGCGCGGGCGCCTCGTGGGTCGCCGAGTACGGTGATCCGGCGACGCGCGACTGGGAGTACATGTCCAGGTGGTCGCCGTACCAGAACATGCGCGAGGGCGTGGCGTACCCGCCGGTGTTCTACTACACCTCGACCAAGGACGACCGCGTGCATCCCGCGCACGCCCGCAAGTCCGCCGCCAGGCTCAAGTCGTTTGGCCGCGACTACTTCTACTACGAGAACATGGAAGGCGGGCACGGCGGCACGTCCAACCAGGACCAGCTCGCGTACCGCATCGCACTGGAGTACACGTACTTCGCGCGTATGCTGATGGGGCTCGAAGCAAGTCAGCCGTAGCAGGAGCAAGCCGATGCCCGACCAGTCCTCGATGGCCGAAACCTTTCGCCGCCTGCACGTGCCCGGCGAGCCGCTCGTCATCTTCAATGCGTGGGATGCGGGCAGCGCGAAGGCAGTCGCGGCGGCGGGTGCCCGGGCCATTGGGACCGGCAGCTGGTCCGTGGCAGCGGCGCACGGTTACCCGGACGGCGAACAGATGCCGCTGGCTCTTGCCATCGCCAACATCGAACGCATCGTGCGGGCCGTCCAGTTGCCGGTGACGATCGACCTTGAATCCGGCTACGGTCCGCGGCCACAGGACGTGGCCCACAGCGTTGCGCTGGCCATCGGTGCCGGCGCCGTCGGCATCAACCTCGAGGACGGCTTTCCCGACGAACAGGGAATGCACGATGTCGACGACCAGGTCGCCCGCATCCGGGCCGCGCGCGCAGCGGCGGACGCCCTGTCGATGCCGCTCTTCATCAACGCCCGCACCGACTATTTCCTGCAGACGCCGCCCGGGAATCATGACGCGAACCTGGTGCGGGCGGCGCAAGACCGTGCCGCGGCCTACCTGCAGGCGGGCGCCAGTGGCTTATTCGTGCCCGGGATCGTGCAGGCCGAGCACATCCGCGCCGTCTGCGCGAGCACGCCCTTGCCCGTGAACGTCATGATGATGCCGACGCTACCGTCGCCGGCCGAGCTGGCGACGCTCGGGGTTGCGCGCATCAGTCACGGGCCCGGGCCCTACGTGGCCGCGATGGAGTTCGTCGAGCAGGCCGCGCGCGAGGCGCTGGCGAAAGGATAAGGCGCTTCCTCAATCCTTCGGTTTGACGAACCGCAGCGTCATCCGGTCGCTCTCGCCGATGCCCTGGTACTTCGCCTTGTCGACGTCGCCCAATGCCAGCGACGGCGGCAGTGTCCACACGCCCTCTGGCCACTCGGTCGTGTCCTTGGGATTGGCGTTCACCTCGGACGCGCCGTCGAATTTGAACCCGGCCTTTTCAGCGAGCGCACGCACGGTCGACACCTTGATGTAGCCGCTGTCGCGTTCGCGGTCGGCGCTTGCCGTCTCCGGCAGGCGATGGTCCTCGATGCCGAGCACGCCACCCGGCTTCAGCATCGCGAAGATCTCGCGGAATGCGGCCTCGCTGTAGTCCGCTTTCTCAGGCTGCATGTAGCCCATCTTCCAGTTGTGCACATTGCGGAAGGTGAGCACGACGTCCGCCGTGCCAGGAGTCACACCCGTGCCGCCGAGCACGGTGGGGAAGTTGGCGCGTCTCGACCTTGCCATAAAGCGCGGGATTCGCGTCCATGCGCTTGGCCATCGATTCGGCGCCGCGTCCCTGCGGGCGCCGCGGCGATCAACTTGCCCTTGTCGGCGAGATAAGGCGCAAGGATCTCCGAGTACCAGCCGCCGCCCGGCCAGAGCTCGACGACCGTGTCCGTCGGCTTGACGCCGATGAAGCTCAGCGTCTCGACCGGATGACGGTACGCGTCCCGGGCGCGATTTGCATCCGAGCGCTGCGTTCCGTCCACGGCGGCGGTGAGCGCCTTGGTGGCTGCAGGGTCGAGCTTCGAATGCTCCTTGGCTTGCAGTGCGGTCCCGCCGAACAGGCTCACGCTGGCGAGCGTGGCAGCAATGATTGTCGAACGCATGGTTCCCTCCGATCGCGTGAAATTCAGAGTCGCGGAGCATGGCGCGTTCGGGCTGCCGCAGGCAAGGCCAGTCGTCCGACAGTGGGCTCGATCAGTCCTTGGCGGCCGATGCGGCCTCGACTACAAACACCACGGCTGTTCGTGCTGGCACCGTGAACGTGCCGGAGTCCGCGTCGTAACGCGCCTGTTCCGCAGCCCGGCGATCCGCCGCATCCGCTGCGCGGTGCACGGGGTGCAGGACGAAGCGCTTGCCGCGTTGGTCGGCGAAGGCCAGGGCATGGGCCTCTGTATCGACGTTGACCAGGTACAGCACCTCGCGGAAGCCTGCTCCGGGGTAATCGTCGCCACGCAGATGCGCGGCGATGACGGTGGGTTGCTGTCCGGGACCGGTGTTCAGGAATGTCAGGCGCCGGGCGATGTCGTCTGCGCTGCGCATGCGCAACAGCGTCGAGCTGGAGCGGATTCGCAGCAGGTCGTTGAACGCCTGTCGTGTCCAGAGGATGTCGGCAGGGACCGGCTTGAGCCGTGCATCCGCGAGCAGCGGCCGCATCAGCGGCCAGCTCGCGGCATTGTCCGGCGCAGGCGGCAGCCCGGAGCCGAAGTAGTTGTCGCGCCCGGTCCAGTCGACCCGATTGAACCAGTCGCCCGAGTTGAAGCTGTTGCGGTCCATCGACTTGCTGCGCAAGAGCTCCATGCCCGCATGGAAGTAGGCAATGCCCTGGCTGAAGGCATTGAGCGCCGCGGCCAGGATCTGCACCCGCGCGCGCTCCGCGGTGCTCGTTGCGGGTGGCAGCTTGAACGCATTCAGGTCGTACAGCGTCTGGTTGTCGTGGTTCTCGACGTAATTGACGACCTCGGCGGGTGCGGTGACATACCCGGCGGGCTGGCTGCCGCCGTAGGTGATCTGCTCCAGCGTCCGCACGCTGCCATCGTAGGTCTGCATCCGGTAGCCGCGCAGCGATCCAGCGAGGCCCACGCGCACCAGGTCCGCAGCCTGCATCAGGTCTTTGCGCGTTACCGAAGATGGGGCAGACGCATTGCGGTCGTAAAACAGGCCGCTGACGTATCCCTGTGCGCTCTCTGGCGGGTGTCGCTGTCACCGGCACCGCCACCGCGGATCGCATCGCGCGCACGGTCGCTGAACGTGCCGATCCCGGTGCCGTTCAAGGAAAGCTGCGACGCCTGGACGAACCGCGCGCCATCTGCAACCTCGCCGAAGTTCCAGCCCTCGCCGAGCAGCAGGACGTCGCGACCGGTCGCCGCGTTGACACGCGCCTGCAGCTCTTCCATGACCGCGCGTGGCTGGTGACCCATCAGGTCGAAGCGGAACGAGTCGACCTGGTAATCACGCGCCCAGGTCACCGCCGAATCGATCATCAGCTTCGCCATCATGCGGTGTTCCGTCGCAGTGTTGGCGCAGCAGGTCGACGTCGTCACGCGTCCGGCTGCATCGAGCCGGTGGTAGTAGCCCGGTACGATGCGATCGAGCACGGACCAGCGGTCCTGCCCCGATGCATAAGTGTGGTTGTACACGACGTCCATGCCGACCCGCAGCCCCGTCCGATGCAGGGCCTGGACCATGCGGCGAAACTCGAGGATGCGGACGGCACCGTCCGCCGCATCGGTCGCATAGCTGCCCTCCGGGGCAGTGAAGTGCACCGGATCGTAGCCCCAGTTGAAGCAGTCGATGGCACTCACGGCCATTACGGCCCTTTGCTGGGATTCGCCGTCCGGCGGGCCGGCGGGCGAGGGCGTGACGCAGCCGTGTTCCGGCACGGTGCCGAAATCGAACACAGGCAACAAGTGAATGTCGGTGACTCCCGCATTCGCAAGCGCGCGCAGGTGCCGCATGCCGTCCGTGTCGGGCTCCGTGAACGCGAGGTACTTGCCGCGATACTGGGCCGGCACTGTCGTGTCGCCGATCGAGAAGTCGCGGACGTGCAGTTCGTAGATCACCGCATCGGTGCGGGCCTGCACTCGGGACGGAGGCGGTGGATCACGCCAGCCGGCGGGAAGCAGGCTGGGTGAGTCCAGGTCCGCGACGTAGGCTCGACGTGAGTCCGTCGTGAGGCTGATGGCATACGGATCAGCGACAAGATTGCGCACCATGCCTGCGCCGTCGACATGCACGTCGACGAGGTAGGTGTAATAGGAACCCGACCGGTTGCCCACGAGGGTCGTGGACCACACGCCTGTCGCGTCGTCGCGCTGCAGCGAAACGAGTGACGACGCCGGGCCGCTCCCGCTCGGGTGCAGGCACGCCGCGACGTTGCGTGCGGTTGGAGCCCACAGACGGAAGCTCGTGCGATCTGCCGCGACGGCCACGCCTAATGGCGCGTCCACTGCGGTCGCATAGAGATCATCCAGCGCGCCGGGGACCTGAACCCGCGTTGCGTGCAGGACCTGGCCGTTCGCGTCCTCCTGCACGAGCACGAGTTGCTCGCGATGAAGTTGGCGCAGTGCGGAGGCATCGGCAGATATCTGGAGCGTGGGCCCGGCCGCAACGTGACGGTAGCGCTCCGCGATGGCGTGCGGGAGTTCGGCGTGGAACATCTCCAGGTTGAAGGCGCCATCGGCACCCACGACCGGCATTCCGGCCGCTGCAGCCACGCTGCCCTTTGCCGAGTGGTACAGGCGAAAGCGCCCGTCTGCGGTGACGCCCGGCCAGCGCAGCAATGAGGCAGTCAGCCAGATCGCGCGTGCTTCGAGAGCCTGTGCAGCCGGCGCTGCCTGCAGCACGACAGCATGGGACGCTACGTCACAGTCGGCCAGGGTTGGCGGGGGCAGGGCGGGCGAGGACCACGCAGGCGATGCAACGGATGCACACAGCACGAGGCCGGCCAGCACAGCACGCACCCGGACAGCGTTGCCCGAGACGATGCGGTCAGATACGGAAGCGGCGCGACCGGGAACGCCGAACCGTGCACGACGGATGAGTGTGGGTTTCACGATGGGCTCAGTGCGCGTTCTGTTGCTCGCCCGCCGGGATGTCGTAGTAGTCGCCCTTCTCGGCAGTGAAGATGTGCAGCGCGATCTTCGAGCCGGTCGGCGTGTCCAGCGCGCCCATCGCGACGCCAACCCATGGGTGCTTGCTGCGATCGATCGGGTCGAAGAACAGCGTGGAGCCGCAGGTCGCACAAAAGCCGCGGCGAACCTTTGCGGACGAGCGGTGCCACGTAATGTTGTTCTCACCGTGGATCGTCAGGCCGTCGCGAGGCACCTCGATGTTCGCGAAGAAGTGCCCGGTCCATTTGCGGCATTGCGTGCAGTGGCAGACCTCGACGGGGCTCGCCGGGCCTGTCGCCTCGAAGGTGACAGCCCCGCACAGGCACGATCCCTTCAGCATTGCCCGCTCCTTCCGCGCCCCGATCGCGATAGCCGCATTCTAGACTGCCCGCCAATCGCTCCGGACATGCCTAGTAGGGACTGTCTGCAGGCTGGCCCGCCAGGTCCGTCCACACGTCGTCCGGGAGTGTGCGGTCGCGCAGCAGGACGCGACCATGATCGGGGTACGTGATCCGGTCGACGACTGCGCGAGTCCCGACCACCAGGCAACGCGTGGGAGAGGAACTGCGGTTTTCCAGGCAATGGCCCACGGCAACGCCCGCCTTGAAGGTGGCGGCGTCACCGGGGCGCATGACCCGCTCGGACTCGCCCTCGACCACGGTGATTTCGCCTGCCAGCACGTAGACCATTTCGTCCTCGGCGGCGTGCCAGTGCTTGATCGACGACCGGCAGCCCGGTTGCAGTACCTCGATGAACGCACCGAACTGCGTGAGTTCACCCGCCTCGCTGATCCATTGCGTCTGGTTAGGCTCGGCTGCTCCTTCGACCGGGTTGGTCTCGGTAACGAATCGATCTGGCGTGAGGACGGGCATCATCTGCTCCAGTGACGCTGCGCGTTACAGAAAAGGCAGGACATCGACTGCCACGCGATCGGAGTCGGCGCGCAGGAAGTCACGCAGGATCGCCGTGTGCCCGGAGCCGGCGATGACCAGCACGCGCTCACCGGGACCCGCGTGCTCCTGCACCAGCGCATACATCCGGAGATTGCGATGCCACCAGTCCGCATTCATGTCCGCCCCGTGAAATTCGCGACTCGCGGCGGCGACCGGGTTCAACAGCATGTAGAAGCCCTTGTTGCGGGCATCTTCTGCGGCTGAATTGCTGAGGATGAGAATCTCCCGCAGGGACCGGGAGCGATGCAGTTCCTGCAGTCTGGCGGACTCCGCGGCGATCAGGTCCAGCAGGCGCTTTTCGGTCGCTGGATCCTTGGCGAGGTAATCCCAGAGCTTGATCGTCTGCGGCGGCGCCGCGGCATCGAAGCCATAGACCCGCGCGTGGCGCTGCTGGCGTGCAACGCGGAAGCCGAGCTGATAGATCTCGTTGCGCGGCAGTTCGAACGTGCCTGCCTGGAAGGCAGCAAATCGCTGGTTGATCAGATCGTCGCTCTTGTCGGGGTACTCCAGCAGCACCTTGGTGGGGGCAAACTGCGCCAGGCTGGCCACCAGTTCCGCAAGGTATGCCTGCGAGCCGGGCTGCATGACGTCCAGCGCGTCGTAGCGGACTGCATCGAGACCGGGATTGTCGAAGTGGAACAGGCCGAGCAGCATGACCCGGGCTGGCGGCACGACCTCGGCCTTGGTTTGTGCCTGTGCCGACAGCGCACCCAGCGCCAGCAGCAGTCCCGTCGTCAGGACTCGGGTGAGCGATCGCTTCATCTTCCATTTCCCCCCAGTACACACGGCGGAAAATCACGTCCGCCACGGCTCCAATCGACCGGCGCGCGCTAGCGGCAAGGCGGGCCCAGGAACTCCTCCGGAATCTTCTCCTGCGCGCACCACCACTGCGAGTTTTCCGTTCTTCTCGATGGGCGTCCATGAAAACTTTTTCCCGTCCAGCGGACCGCCGATCAGCTTCATGTCGATCGATGCGCCCAGCCCGATCGTCACCGCTGCGCCCATTGGATCAACTGCCTTGAACTCTGGAGCGTCGCGCAGCACGGCATCGGATGGCAGGCTGCCGTGCAGTTCGACGTACTCCGTGATGGCTGTACGCACGGGCTCGGCGGCCGCCAGCGCCACTTCCGTCTGGCGCTTGATCCACTCGACGTCAGCGGCGGAGAACTTTCTCTCCTTGCTGCCGAACGGGGTGCCGACCGGATCGGTCAATGCAACTGGCTCGGCGAGCGCGAATTTCTCGTCGCAACTCTCGAGCGAGAATCCTTCGGACCAGGCAGTCGACGAGGCGCGTTGGCCGGCCAGGCCGCTGAGCTTCGCGTAGGTTCGCGCGTCGCCACGGCGGCAGGCCATGTAGGCGAACTCGTTCAAAATGAAGTCGCTGGTGGCGTGTTGCTGCTGCAGTTGCTCGAAACCCGAGCGGATCCGGTCCCAGTCGACGTTCCCTTCGAACACGTCGCCGTCGTCGCCTTCCAGGCGCGCGTTGTACGCATGCAGGCGCGCGTACATCGAGTCGCCGCGGGAGCGGGAGACTTCGTCGATGAAGTCCGTGACTGCTGCGGTCGAGCCTTCCCAGCGTGGCATGAGCACGCGCAGCATGGCCTTGTACAAGGGCAGGTAGCCTGGAAAGGCTTGCGCACCTGCATCGAACATCGCACGCATTTCCTCGACAGTCGCCGACCCCTCGAGTGCGAGGTGGATCGAGTTGGTGTGCCAGTACGGCTGTGCGTGAGCGCGTGGGTCGATATCGTCCATGATCGCTTGCGCCAGCCGGATCCGGTAATGGAACAGCTGCCAGTCCTGCGCACGGACGGTCTCTGCGGTACCGCCGCCTCGCGCGGCCCAGGCGAGCTGCTGGTAGAAGTCGGCTTCGAGCAAGTCTGGGATGACAGAGTCTGGGAACCCTCGGCGCCAGTCTGCGAAACGCTCCAGCAACAACTCCGGCGGGACCCGGCCGAAACGGAAGAGGTCGCTGAGGCCGCCGAAGATGCCCGCATAGGTGGACGTGCCGTCCGGCAGGTCGTTCAGGGAAGCGAGCGCGGCGGCAATATCGTCTTCCAGCGCCTGGAAGTCGCGTTGCAGCAGCTGGTGCTGCGCCTCGCAGCCCGCGGCGCGACGGAGCCACGGCCCGTCGCTGCGCGCATCCGTCGTCGAGGCCACACGGCGCCATTGTGACGGCGGCCGCACGCATCCGTCGGGCTGCGCCTGCTGCCACGTCCAGTAGCGGTCGAGCAGTGCCGCGCGCAAGCCGGTCCAGCGCCCATTGAACTGCTCACGCGCCTGCGCGACCGCGAGGCGCGCCTGCGCGCGATCGGCGACGTCCTGCAGGGTTGCCGCCCGCGCCCGGTCCTCGGCGGACGAGCTTCCAATGGCGGTCACGACGGACTGCAGCCAGGCGTGCCGTGCCTCGACGAAGCGACGCGCAAGCTCGCCGTATGCAGCAGGCGCTGGCGTCGGACCCGCAGTCGCCTCGCTTGCGAGTCGCTTGCCCGCTTCCTCGAGGAAAGGCAGCAAGTCGCTCTGCACTGCATCTGCGTAGTCGGCCGGACTGATCTGCCCGGCCTGCAATTGCCCGTTGAGGCGATCGGCGATCCGCATGTGTCGCATCTCGCCGTCCAGGTACCACGCATGGCGCTGGGTCCAGCCGTAGGGGCCCGCTGGGTCGGACGTGGGCGACTTGAGTACATGCATGCCCAGCGCCAGCACGATGCCGACGAGCGCAACGGCCAGGGTCGCGCGCTGCGGAGAAACGTCTGCGCGACGACTGCCCGCGGTGGGACGCGCGAGCAGCCAGCCGAGCGTAAAGCCCGTGACCAGGCCGCCGACGTGAGCCGCGTTGTCGACGCCGACCGACAAGGCGCCGATCAGCAGGTTCAGCAGGACGAAGCCCAGCGTGCTCCAGCGATGCGCCTTGACGACCACCTGCGGCAAGCCACGATCGGTCAGCATGCAGGCGAGCATGGCGCCGAGCACGCCGAACACCGCTCCCGACGCGCCTGCGGTCGTCAGCGCAGGATTCCACAACGTGCTCGCGAGATTGCCGATCACGCCGCTCGCCAGGTAGATGCCTGCATACGGCACGCTGCCGTACAGCCGCTCGACGAGCCGGCCCGCATTCCACAGGGCCCACATGTTCAGTGCGATGTGCAGCAGGTTCCAGTGCAGGAACGCGGCGGACAGCAGTCGCCACCATTCTCCTTGTGTCGTCAGCAGTCCCGTGTTGCCCCACCGCGCCAGCGACATCGGGTCGATGCCGCCGTCGCCCACGTAGAGCAGCGCCACGAACGCCGCGATATTCGCGATGACAAAGGTGGGGGTGACCCAGGTGCGATGATTCTCTGCGTCGAGGACGCGATTGAACTCCTGCAGCCCGGCCCACGTCTCGTCGAAGCCTGCAGTCCTGGTCTGCGGCATCGTCGCCAGCAATTCAGTGGCAGCAGTCTCGTCGCCAGCGTCGAATAGAAGCACGCGCCAGCGACGGCCCATTTGCGCCTCGAAACGGACGACGTTGCCGGTGCGCACCGAATTCCGGATCTGGAGGGGCGTGAACGCCTTCTCGACGGGTTCCTGCGCCCCGAGCCAGCTGCGCTGCCATCCCCTCACGCTGACCGACGTCGACGCGATCTCGAGCGAAGCCGCACCGTACAAAGGTTGCTGCGTCGCTCGTGCCTGCAGCCACCCGCGAATGCCATCCGCTGGCGTGAATCGACCTTCAAATCTGCGGGGGGCGTAGACGGCGGTCTCGTTGCTCGTCGGCTCCACGGCAGTCACTCAGAACCGCGAACCGGGTTGCGCCAGAAACTCCACCTCGTCGGCCGTCGAGATACGGCCCAGCAATTCGTTTCGGTGCGGGTAGCGGCCGAAGCGATCGATGATCGCTTTGTGCCGTAACTCGAAGTCGTAATTCAGTGCAGGCGTAAAGTCTTTGAACAGCCTTTCGGCCACGGCATGAATCTGCGGCGATTCGCTGTGCATGTAAGGGAGCAGCAGGAAACTGCGCTGCGTCGGGTCGAGCAGGTCCAGTGCTCCGGCTGCGACGGCCTCCTGCGCCAGCACCAGTGCGATCGGGTCGTGCGCGAATGCCCGCGCAGTATTGCGATGCACATTCCGCGGGAACTGATCGAGCACGATGATTTCTGCGAGACGACCTGCGGCCGTGACTCGCCACGGGAACAGCTCGCCGGCAGCGGCCTGATCGATCAACCCGAGAAAGCGTCCGCGGATCAGGTCGTCAAAATCACTGTCTGCGGCAAACCACAGCCGGGGGTCGATTTCCCCGAACCAGAAGGCAAGGACGTCCGTGTGCATGACTCTTCCTTTGCTGCGGACGAAGCCTGAGCATCGCGCGGGCGCCGTCGCAACCCGCGGCGAATTGGCGCTCGGCGTCCGGCGATCCGGCTAGGGGCGGAAAAGTGCGCAGAGCTTGTTGCCGTCGGGATCGCGGACATACGCCAGGTGCAGCGACCCCATTTTGCTTTCGCGCAGGCCCGGCGCTGCTTCGATCGAAGTGCCGCCATGCGCCACGGCTGCGTCATGGAACTGCTGTACCTGTTCGGGCGAGTGGCATTTGAAGCCGATCGTGCCGCCGTTGGCGGACGTGGCTGGCTCGCCGTTGATGGGCTCGGTGACGCAGAACGTGCTGCCATCGTGCCGGTAGAAGAGCCGGGTGTGGCCGGTGCCTGCCAGGTTCCGCAATGGTTCGCCTGCGCCCAGCGTCGCGAGCACGGCATCGTAGAAGCGCTTGGAACGATCGATGTCATTCGAACCAACCATCACGTGACTGAACATGCTTTTCTCCGGAAATCACGGCTCTTGTGCGGCGTCAAAGTCTGAGGCACCACAGCGCCGGCTTCAACGGCTGGTTTCGCCGTCGGGGCTCGCAGCGCAACACACGGGTGAACGCCCAATGAAAAAGGCCCCGATTGCTCGGGGCCTTTCTTGGTTCAAGACCCTCACCCGGCCTCTCGGCCGACCTCTCCCGCAAGAGCGGGAGAGGTGAGGACGATCATCAGAGCAGCGGCACCAGCAGCAGCGCCACGATGTTGATGATCTTGATCAGCGGGTTGATCGCCGGGCCAGCGGTGTCCTTGTACGGATCGCCGACGGTGTCGCCGGTGACGGCCGCCTTGTGCGTCTCGGAACCCTTGCCGCCGAAGTTGCCTTCTTCGACATACTTCTTCGCGTTGTCCCAGGCGCCGCCGCCCGTGCACATCGAGATGGCGACGAAGAGGCCCGTGACGATCGTGCCGATCAGCACGCCGCCGAGCGCGCGGATGCCCGCGCCATCACCGAGCAGGAAGTTCATGCCGAAGCCGACGACCACCGGCACCAGGATCGGCAGCAGCGACGGCACGATCATTTCCTTGATCGCCGCCTTGGTCAGCATGTCGACGGCGCGCGAGTAGTCAGGCTTCGCGGTGCCGGCCATGATGCCCGGGATCTCCTTGAACTGGCGGCGCACTTCGACGACCACCGAGCCCGCTGCGCGACCCACGGCTTCCATCGCCATGGCGCCGAACAGGTAAGGCACCAGACCGCCGATGAACAGGCCGATGATGACGGCCGGATCCGACAGCGAGAACACCTGCAACTTGCCCGCGATCTGCAGGTTGTTGGTGTAGTCGGCGAAGAGCACCAGCGCCGCGAGACCGGCCGAGCCGATCGCGTAGCCCTTGGTGACGGCCTTGGTCGTGTTGCCGACCGCGTCGAGCGCGTCGGTGACCTTGCGCACTTCCTTGGGCAGGCCGGCCATCTCGGCGATGCCGCCGCCGTTGTCGGTGATCGGGCCGTACGCGTCGAGTGCGACGATCACGCCGGTCATCGACAGCATGGCCGTCGCGGCGATCGCGATGCCGTAGAGGCCGTACAGCGAATACGCGCCCCAGATGGCGGCGCAGATCGCGAGCACCGGCCAGGCGGTGGAACGCATCGAGACTGCGAGGCCCGCGATCACGTTCGTGCCGTGACCGGTCTGCGACGCCGCGGCAACGTAACGCACGGGGGCGTATTCGGTGGCGGTGTAGTACTCGGTGATCCAGATCATCGCAGCCGTCAGCGCGAGGCCGATCAGCGCGCAGCCGAACAGCGGCATGGCCGCGTCGCCCATCATGCTGGTCGTGACGAAGTAGAACGCCACCGCGGCGATCAGGCCAGAGACGAGCAGGCCGCGATACAGCGCGTTCATGATCTTGCCGCCATCGCGCGCCTTCACGAAGAACGTGCCGGCGATCGAAGCGACGATCGAGACGGCGCCGAGCACCAGCGGATACAGCACGGCGTTGATGCCGAGCGTCGCCTGCATGGTCAGGCCGGCGAGCAGCATGGTCGCGACGACCGTCACGGCATAGGTCTCGAACAGGTCGGCGGCCATGCCGGCGCAGTCACCCACGTTGTCACCGACGTTGTCGGCGATCACGGCCGGGTTGCGCGGGTCGTCCTCGGGGATGCCGGCTTCGACCTTGCCCACGAGGTCGGCGCCGACGTCGGCACCCTTCGTGAAAATGCCGCCGCCGAGACGCGCGAAGATCGAGATCAGCGAGCCGCCGAAGGCCAGGCCGACGAGCGCGTGCAGCGACTTGTCGACGTCGCCGCCGGTGACGCTGAGCATGATCCAGTAGTACGCCGCCACGCCCAGGAGCCCTAAGCCGACGACGAGCATGCCGGTGATGGCGCCGCCGCGGAACGCGACCTGCAGCGCGGGGTTGAGGCCGATGCTGGCCGCGTGGGCCGTGCGCACGTTGGCGCGCACCGACACGTTCATGCCGATGTAACCGGCGAGGCCCGAGAGGATCGCGCCGACGGCGAAGCCGCCTGCCGTGCCCCACCCGAGCGAGAGGCCGAGCACCAGGAACAGTACGCCGCCGACGATGCCGATCGTCGAGTACTGCCGGTTCAGGTAGGCGGTGGCGCCCTGCTGAATGGCAGCGGCGATTTCCTGCATGCGGGCGTTGCCTGCAGGCTGGGCGATGATCCAGCGTACGGACAGGATGCCGTACAGGATTGCGGCCACGCCAGCGGCGATCGCGAGCAGCAGCGCGAAGTTAGTAGTCATGCTCAACCTCCCAAACGGGTCTTCTATCGGAAACCTGGCGGAGTGGCGCGGGCGGCGAGTTCTGCGACTCGATCCAGACCGTGCAAGCCCCGGAAAAAAGGCGCCGGACTATACCACAAAGGCTTTTTTAAGCTTCTTTTTCACCGGTTTGTTCTTCAGCACCACGTATTTCGGCAGGCCGCCCTCGTACGGGGGGTAGTCCTCGCCCTGGATCAGGGGCGCGAGGTACTTGCGACCCTTGGCCGTGATGCCGAAGCCGTCGGCCGTGATGTAGTCGCGGGGCAGCATCTTCTCGACGTTGGCCACCTGGTCGAGGCTGGCCATGCCGATCTTCCAGCGGTACGGCTTGTTCGAAGTGCGCACGATCGTCGGCATCACCGAGTTGTGGCCCTTGAGCGCAAAGTCGACCGCGGCCTTGCCGACGGCATAGGCCTGTTCCACGTCGACCTTGGAGGCGATGTGGCGCGCCGCGCGCTGCAGGTAATCCGCCACGGCCCAGTGGTATTTGTAGCCGAGCTTGTCCTTGACCAGCGCTGCCACGACCGGGCCCACGCCGCCGAGCTGCGCGTGGCCAAAGGCGTCGCGGGTGCCGGCGTCAGCGAGGAACTTGCCGTCCGGGTTGCGCACGCCCTCGGAGACCACGACCGCGCAGTAGCCGTACTTCCTGACGCACGCTTCGGCGCGGGCGAGGAAGGCCGCCTGGTCGAACGGGATTTCCGGGAACAGGATGATGTGGGGCGCATCGCCCGCTTTCTGCGCCGCGAGACCGCCGGCTGCGGCGATCCAGCCTGCGTGCCGGCCCATCACTTCCAGTACGAACACTTTGGTCGACGTGCGGGCCATCGACGCGACGTCGAAGCCCGCTTCCTTGATCGACACGGCGACGTACTTGGCGACCGAGCCGAAGCCCGGGCAGCAGTCGGTGATCGGCAGGTCGTTGTCGACCGTCTTCGGCACGTGGATGGCTTGCAGCGGGTAGCCCATCTTCCCGGCCAGCTGCGACACCTTGAAGCACGTGTCGGCCGAGTCGCCGCCGCCGTTGTAGAAGAAGTAGCCGATGTCGTGCGCCTTGAAGACTTCGAGCAGGCGCTCGTATTGCGCCGGGTTGTCCTCGTACTTCTTGAGCTTGTAGCGCGCGGACCCAAAGGCGCCAGCGGGCGTGTGGCGCAGGGCGCGGATGTCGGCTGCACTTTCCTTGCCGGTGTCGATCAGGTCCTCGGTGAGCGCGCCCAGGATCCCGTTGCGGCCCGCGTAGAGCTTGCCGATCTTCCGCGGCTGCTTGCGGGCGGCCTCGATGACGCCGCAGGCGGAGGCATTGATGACGGCGGTGACACCGCCGGACTGGGCATAGAAGGCGTTGCGCGGACCGTTCGGCTGCTTCATCGTGGCTCCAGGAAATTTTGTCCACAATCGTGGACTTACGTTCGATTGTCAGCCGCCAAGGATACCTCTCCGCGGGACCCGGATCGATCTTTTTGAGCGTTTCCGCGCGGGCGGCTGCGCAAGCTCCTTCTGGCCCCGCCCCGCCATTTTCGGTAACGTGCGCGCCTCTCGAAACCGACCCTGAGCGGCAACGCATCATGAGACTCGTACTTCTAGGCGCTCCCGGCTCCGGGAAAGGCACGCAGGCACAGCGCCTGCGTGACCAGAAGGGCATTCCGCAGGTCTCGTCCGGCGACCTGTTGCGCGATGCGGTCGCCCGCGGCACTGACTTAGGGCTGCGGGCCAAGGCGGCCATGGACGCCGGCGAACTGGTCACGGACGACATCGTCCTCGGCCTGATCCGCGAGCGGCTCGGCCGCCCCGACGCCGCCAGGGGCTTCATCCTCGACGGCTATCCGCGCAACGTCGCGCAGGCGGGTGCCCTCGACCGGCTGCTGGCCGACCTCGGCCAGCCGATCGACGCGGTGGTGCTGATGCAGGTCGACGAGAAGGCCCTGTTCATGCGGCTGACCGGCCGCCGCAGCTGCCCTGCCTGCGGCAAGGTGTTCAACGTGTACTCGTCGCCCTCGCAGAAGGGCGAGCGTTGCGACAATCCGGAGCACGGCGCCGACGCGCCCGAGCTCAAGCAGCGGGCCGACGACAAGGAAGACGTGATCGAGAACCGGCTCAAGGTCTACAACGCGCAGACGGCGCCGCTGATCGAGCACTACCGCGGCCGCGAGCTGCTCAAGATCGTAAACGCCGACCAGCCGATGGATCGCGTCTACGCCGAGTTCGTGAAAGTCACTGGCGCGTGATTTTCCTCACCTCTCCCACGTTCGTGGGAGAGGTCGCGCGCAGCGCGGGTGAGGGCTCCGGTTGCTTCACCTCTCCCACGTTCGTGGGAGAGGTCGCGCGCAGCGCGGGTGAGGGCTCCGGTTGCTCCGGTTCCTGCTCACGGTGCCTTATCCCGAGCTCGTGAAAGGCAGACACGCGCTCTGGATAAGGCACCGGGATCAGGAACCGGAGCAATCGCCAGCCACCTCAGCCGTGCCCCACTGCTGGCTTCAGCGCGCGAGCGCCGCGAGCAGCTTTTCGCCCACCACTGCCTTGCGCCAGCCGCGCAGCAGCGGGCTGTCCGCCGGTTCCACGGACCCGAACGCGATCGCCTCGACGTCCTTGCGCGTCGCCAGCACCTCGGCGCCCACTTCAAGTTCCGTGGCGACGTCGCGCACCACCTGCAGCAAGCGGGTCGCCAGCGCCATTTGTTCCGGCTCGGGCCGCTTCGGGGCCGTGAGCGGCACGCCGGATTCGTCAGCCCGCGCGGTCCGCAGGAGCTCGAGCAATTCGTCGCCCCGCTTGCGCAGCACGCCCGGCGGCAGGGCGGGCACGGATTCGAGCGCTTCGACCGAGACCGGCTCGCGCGCGGCCATGGCATATAGCGCCTCATCCGCAAGGATCCAGCCGCGCGGCTTGTCCGATTCGATCGCGCGGCGTTCGCGCCACTCCGCGAGGGCGCGCGCCGCGGACTGCTCCGCCGGCCGCAGCCGGTTCAGGCCTTTCAGGCGTCGCCAGGCCTGGGCCGGGTCGGTGCGGTACAGCGCGGGGTTCTCGCAGGCCGCGATCTCGTCGGCCACCCAGCCTGCACGGCCCCGGGCAACGAGCGCCGCCTGCAGCTCGGTGTGCAGCGTCAGCAGGTGCTTCACGTCGTCTGCGGCGTAGGCCACCTGCGCGGGCGTCAAGGGCCGGCGCGACCAGTCGGTGCGCGTCTGCCCCTTGTCGATCGAAGCGCCGAGTTGCCGCGCGACCAGCTCGGCGTAGCCCACCTGCGGCGGGAACCCGAGAAATGCAGCGGCGACCTGTGTGTCGAACAGCGGTCCGGGCACGGTGCCGCCGGAAAGCAGCATGACTTCGAGGTCCTGCCGCGCAGCGTGCAGGATCTTGAGCTTCGAGCGATCGGCCAGCAGGTCGTGCAGCGGGGCCAGGTCGAGACCGGCGAGGGGGTCGAACAGGTAACAATCCGACTCGGTGCCGATCTGCACCAGGCAGAGCTGCGGGTGATAGGTCCGCTCGCGCATGAATTCGGTGTCGAGCGCGAGGCGCTCGGCGCTGTGCAAGCGAAAGACGGCGGTCTCGAACTCGCCCGGATCCTGGATCAGCCTCGCTTCGCGCATCGGGTCGGTCACCTGCGTGTAGAATCGCCGCTCCTCAGGCCGCCGCTTCGATACGTGCTGCACTTCCTGAAGGCATTTCTCGACATCGTACTCTGGCGGCGCGGTCCACAGGACCTCCCGGCGTCACGATTGCTGCTGTGGGTCACTGCCGTGGCCTACGTCGCCGTGTCGATCCTGCAGCTGTCGTTGCTCGACGAGCCCGCCGCCGCGTGGATCGTGTTCGTGCTGCTCGACCCGGTCCTGCTCGTCGCAGGCGTTTACCTGCTGCTCAAGTTGTTCGGCAAGACCGATCGTTTCCTGCAGGCCGCGACGGCGGTGCTCGGCACCGGCGTCGTACTGGGCCTGGGGCTGTTCCTGCCGGTGCAATGGACGGTGACGCAGGCCGGCTTGACGCCCGAGTCCACCACTGCGGGTCTGATTGCGCTCGCGATGGTGGTGGTCTTCGGGCTCGTCACGGGGCGCATCCTCAAGCTCGCGACGGACACGAACCTCTTCACGGGCGTTACCCTCGCGCTCACCTACTTCCTGCTGATCAACCTGCTGCTCACCCTGGCGAGCGGCAGAGGAGCCTGACCTTGCACCTGCACATCCTCGGCGTCTGCGGCACGTTCATGGGCGGCATCGCCGCCATCGCGCGCGCGGCCGGCCACCGTGTCACGGGCTCTGATCGCAACGTCTATCCGCCGATGAGCACGCAGCTTGCGGCGCTCGGGATCGACGTCATCGAGGGCTACGAAGCGGACCAGCTCAAGCTGAATCCGGATGTGTTCGTCGTGGGCAACGTGATGAGCCGCGGCAATCCGCTCGTCGAAGCGCTGCTCGACAGCGGCAAGCGCTATGAATCCGGGCCTGACTGGCTCGCGCGCAACGTGCTGCAGGCCGACGAGCGCTGGGTGCTCGGTGTGGCCGGCACGCACGGCAAGACGACGACCAGCAGCCTGCTCGCGTGGATACTGCAGTATGCGGGCCTCGAGCCGGGCTTCCTGATCGGCGGCGTGCCGCTCGATTTCGACGTGAGCGCGCGGCTGGGGGCAGGCCGCCATTTCGTGATCGAGGCCGACGAGTACGACACCGCGTTTTTCGACAAGCGCGCGAAGTTCGTGCACTACCGGCCGCGCACTGCCGTGCTCAACAACCTCGAGCACGACCACGCTGACATCTATCCTGACGTCGCATCGATCCAGAAGCAGTTTCACCTGCTGTTGCGCACGGTGCCTGGCAATGGGCGCCTGATCGTGAACGCGGACGAGCCGAACCTTGCAGAAGTGCTGCAGATGGGGTGCTGGACGCCCGTCGAACGCTTTACGGGTACGAACAGTGCGGGGGCGGAATGGCGCATCGCTGCGGCCGGTGGCGACGAGAGCTTCGCGAGCTTCGAGATCTGGCGCGGCGAACATTTCCTGGGGCGCGTCGACTGGGACATGCTCGGCCGCCACAATGCGGCGAACGGGCTCGCGGCAGTCGCGGCAGCATGCCATGCCGGCGTCACCGCAGACGCCGCGCTCGAGGCGCTGCGCAAGTTCGGTGGCGTGAAGCGGCGGCTCGAGGTGCGTGGAGTCGTGCGCGACATCACGGTGTACGACGACTTCGCGCATCACCCCACCGCGATCGCCACGACGCTCGATGGCGTGCGGCGCCGCGCGGGGCAGGGCCGGGTCTTCGCGGTGCTCGAGCCGCGCTCCAATACGATGAAGCTCGGCACCCATAAGGCCGCGCTCGCCAAGTCGCTGGCCGCAGCCGACCGCGTGTTCGTGTACCAGTCGCCCGAAGTGAAGTGGGACGTGGCTGACGCGATGCAGCCGCTCGGATCGCTCGCCACGGTGCAGGCCGACCTGTCACGGCTGATCGCGATGCTCGCGGCAGAAGCCCGCCCCGGCGACCACCTGGTCCTCATGAGCAATGGCTCTTTCGGGGGGCTGCACGAAAAGCTGCTGCAGGGCCTGCGTGACGTCACGCCATAGCGCCACGGACGCGGCATAATCGAGGCATGCCCGACCCGGCCCCGACGCGGACAGAGATTCCGCTTTTCCCGCTCGGCACCGTCCTGTTTCCAGGCGGTCCGCTGCCGCTGCGCATCTTCGAGGCCCGCTACATCGACCTGGTGCGGCGCTGCATGCGCGAAGACACCGGCTTTGGCGTCGTGCTGCTCAAGGAGGGCAGCGAGGCGGGAGCAGGGCCCACCGAGACCAGCGACGTGGGCACGTACGCGCGCATCGTCGATTTCTCGGGACAACCGGATGGCCTGCTCGGCATCGAAGCCCGCGGCGAACGACGCTTCCGCATCCTTGCGCGCAGCCGCGCGCGCGACGGACTCAACCTGGCCGAAGTCGAATGGCTGCCGGACGAAGTGGACGTGCCGGTGCCCGAGGAGTTCTCGGATCTCGGTCCCGCGCTCGATTACGTGCTCGGGCAAGTGGGCGATCCTTACGAGTCGCTCGAACGGCGCCTCGGCGATGCGGGCTGGGTCGCGGGTCGGCTGGCCGAGATCCTGCCACTGCCGTCCGCTCACAAGCAGCACTGCCTCGAACTCGACGATCCGATCGAGCGCCTGCGCTACCTCCGGCCGCTGTTCGAGATCACGACCGAGCCGCCCACCACGGACGATGACGACGGTGATGACGCCGTCGATCCCGATGACCCCGACGGGCCCGACCGCGAATAACTGCGCGCTCTCCGCCGAAATCCCGCTCGTCGTCTCCCGCGTCCTGCAATCAAATGACCCGGTCCGCGCATTCACGCGGACCAATCATTTACGCAGGGAGCGTTGATCATCATGGACGACATGCAGGCGGCGGAAATCCTCAAGGTCCTCGCAGCGGGCACCGACCCCGCCGCGGGCCAGTCACCGACAAACCCGGCAAATCTGCAAGCTGCGGAGGTCCTGCGGGCGCTGTTCCTGGGGGCCGATGCGCTGCAGACCCGCGCGAAGGCCGGACGCCGGCAGTCGACGTTACCGCGCAACGCCGGCAAGCCCTGGTCGGCTGAGGAGGACGAGCGGCTGCTCGCCGGTTTCGACGCAGGCAGGAAGTTGGACGAACTGGTCGCGGCCCACGAGCGCACTCGGGCGGGTATCGAGGCGCGGCTCGTGAAGCACGGCAGGCTCGATGTCGGGCAGGCGCCGGCGGCGCGCATTCGCTGAACCGGAATCGGCTGCGGGCGGGATACAATCGCGCCATGGAAGGAATCCTGTCGTCCGCTAGGAATCCTGTCGCGCCGGCGGCAGGAGGCGAGCCAAACAATCGCTTGCGCGTGCTCCACGTCATTCTTTCGCGCGGCTTTGCCGGGTCCGAGCGCGCAGCGGCCGAGTCGTGCGCCGCGCTTGCGGGCAGGCATGACGTCGCGCTCGTCGTGCGCAGCGACCATCGCGATCGCCTCGGCGTCAGCCTGCTCGACCACCTCGAGCCGGGCATCCAGGTGTTCGAAGTGCCGCCCCATTGGCGCACCCAGTCGCGGCTGGCCCAGATCGTGGAGCAGTGGCGGCCGGACGTCATCCATACCCACTTGCGTCGCGGCACGCGCTACATCACACGCACGCGGCATGCGGCCCGTCATGTGAGCACGTTGCACCTGCACCTCAACGGTCCGCATTACTTGCGCACCGATGCATTGTTCTGCATCTCCGACTGGCAGCTTGCGACCGTGCCCGCCACCTATGCCGGCCAGGTTCACCTGGTGCCGAACTCGCTGGTGCCGCACCCCAAGCTCGCGCCAGAGCGCGTACGCCAGATTCGCGCCGAGCTGGGCGCGGGGGACGACGATTTCCTGATCGGCGCGGTCGGCCGGCTGGTGCCCCGCAAGGGCTTCGACGTGCTGCTGCGTGCGTTTGCCGCGGCGCAGTTGCCGCATGCGCGGCTCGTGCTGGTGGGCGACGGGAGCGAGCGGCGCTCGCTCGAGCAACTCGCGACGGGCGAAGTGCATTTCACAGGCTATCGTCGCGACGTCAAGGACCTGTACCAGGCCTTCGACCTGTTCGTCTGTCCCTCACGCTACGAGCCTTTCGGCCGCGTCATCGCAGAAGCGCTCGACGGCGGGGTGCCCGTGGTTGCGGCCGACGCGCAGGGTCCGCGCGACATTGCGCAGCGCTATCCGCTCGAGCTGGTGCCGATCGAGGACGTGCCGCAGCTCACGTCCGCACTGCAGCGTCACCATGCGGCGGGCCGTCGCCGCGTCGAATGCGACCTTGCGGCGTTCAGCCTCGAGCAAACGGGCGCGCAGATGGAAACCGCATACCGGCAGGTGCTGGCCGCGGCTCCGCAGTCGATGCGGGCGGCGGGGGGATTTGCGCCCACGCCACGAGCAGTTGCGCCGCGCGTCGGTGCAGGCCCGGTGCGCGTCCTGTTCTCGCCCGTCTCCGGTCCGGGCGGCGCGGGCGAACTGATGCGCTGCCTGATCATCGCGCGCGAGCTCGCCAAGGCCGAGCCCACGGCAGACATCCGGTTCCTCGTGAACCGCAATGCGGTGTTTCGCGAGTCGGTGAATTTCCCGATCATCGATTGCGACGCCTCGCCGACCAACAGCACGGCGCAGGTCCGGGCGACGATCGATTCCTTTCGTCCCGACGTGATGGTGTTCGACAACTCGGGTCGCACGTCGCAGCTGCGTGCGGCGAAGCGTGCGGGTGCGCGACTGGTATTTTCCAGCCGCGCGCCAAAACTGCGCTGGAAGGCGTTCCGGCCCAAGTGGATGCGGCTGCTCGACGAGCACTGGATCGTGTTCCCGACCTTCGTCACCGGCGGGCTCTCGCGCATCGAGCGCTTCAAGATGCGGTATCTTTCCCCACTACAGCGTGCGGCAGTTCGACACGCTGTTCACGCCGTCTTCGCCGGCAGAGCGCAGCGCCTGGCTGCAGGGCCATGGCCTGGCCCCGGGTTCATTCGTCGTCTTCGTGCCCGGTGGGCGCGGCGAAGCGACGCGCGTAGCCGAACCGGCCGAGCTCTTCATCGCGGCTGCGCGGGAGTTTGCCGCGACTACTGGGCAGCGCACGGTCGTGCTCACCGGGCGCAAATCCGTCGAGCCGGCCACCGACCCCAACCTGCTGCTGCTCCCGCGCGTCGAGCCGGACCACGTGCAGTTCCTGCTGGCGGAGGCGCTGTTCGTGGTGAGCAACGGTGGTTCGACGATGATCCACGTGCTGGCGCACGGGCGGCCCATCGTTGCGATACCCCTCGCCGGCGACCAGGACAGGCGCATTCGGCGGGCGGTCCGGCTGCAGATCGCCGAGACTGCCGAACGCACTCCACAGGCCATCGCAGCGACGGCAACCCGTCTGTTGCGCGAGCCCGAGCGTTGCGCTGCGCTGCGCCGCCGGACCGCCGCACTCGGCATCGCGAATGGAGTGGACGAAGCCGTCGCTGCGCTGCTCGCACTGGCGCACCGGCCGCGCGGCTGACTACCGCGCGAATACTGGCTCGAACAACGGTTCCAGCAGCGCACTGCCGCGCAGCGTCAGGTGATGGCTGTCGAAGTAGAGCGGCAGGCCATCGCGCGTCACCCCGCAACGCACTTCGTCGCAGAGAATGGTGTCGGGGCGCAACACCACCACGCCCGGCAGGGCAGCGAGCTCATCGAGCACCGGGATGACGTGCGCCTGTCGCGCCGCAAACTCGGCGCGCGTCGGAGCCGCGGGCGGCACGCGGTCGAAGCGATGCGAGCGCGCCAGCACCGAAGGCACGTCCCAGCCGACCTCGGGGACGGACGCCACCAGCCAGACGCGCTTGCCTTGCGCGAGCACTGCGTCGACCGATCGGCGCAACGCGCGCGCGAACACTTCCGGGTTGTTTGCCAGCGAGGGCGCCGGTGCGTCGGTATCCGACAGGAAGACCGCCTCGCCCGCTTCGTGCCCGTAGCGAGTTCCTTCTGCCATCAGTGCCCAACGACCCGCAATCACGACGTCCGTGATCTGCGGCGAACGGCCCAGCAGGTCGATGACGGCCGCGGCGACGCCGCTGCAGTCACGCTCCGCATCACGACGCGAGACGACAGTGTCGCTCAGTGGCGCGCAACCAGTCTGCAGCGCCAGCAGGCCCGCTACCCCCGAGCGCCCGGCCGCGGCCCCGATCGTATCGGCCATGGCGCGCGCGTGCGAGTCACCCCAGACCAGGAAGGTGGGGGTGCCAGCCCGCGCACTGCCTGTCCTGCACAGCTCGCCGCTGCGAATCGTCGCCAGGCTCGTGTTGCTGCACTCCCAGTCGCTCGAGCGCCGCTCGTTGCCCGCATCGATGATGCTGCGAACGGTTGCGTCGGAGCGCGCGGGCCAGCCCTCGGCCACGATGGCCGCCGCGCTCGCAGCGATGGTGATACCCATCAGTGCGCCCGCGCCATTGAACAACCCGCGCCGGTCGAAGAGGCCGCTCTTGCCGCGAAACGGTCGCTCGACGTAGCGCCACGACGCGATCGAGGCCAGCGTGGCCAGCGTCAGCAGCGCGCCCGTCTCGAGTGCATTCAGGTCGCGCACGGCGTAATACCGTCCCAGTGACAGCAACGGCCAGTGCCAGAGATAGAGCGAATAGGAAATCAGTCCGATGAGCACGAACGGTCGCGCGCTCAGGGCATCGCCGACGACGTTGTGGCCCCCGGTGCCGGCCCAGATGATCGCCGCTGTCCCCAGGCACGGCAGCAGCGCGGCGGCGCCCGGAAACGGCGTCGCTTTGCTGAACAGCGTCATGCTGCAGAGCAGGGCGATGAGACCGAGCACGGCGACGATGGATCGCACCTGGTGCCGATGCAGCGTCGGCAGCGCGCCCAGCGCGAGCAACGCACCGACGCCGAGCTCCCAGGCACGGAAGGGCGCGAGGTAGAACGCAGCGTCCGGCGCCAGCTTCACGCCCGCCACGCTCGCGATGAACGAGACCGCCGTCACGAGCGCCGTGGCGGCGACATACCTCTTGCGGGCACGCGATGCGATGTACGCCAGGAACAGCGGGAAAAGAATGTAGAACTGTTCCTCGACCGCGAGCGACCACGTGTGCAGCAGCGGAATGTCCTCGGCAGCGCGACCGAAGTACCCGGCCTCCTGCCAGAACAGGAAATTGGAGGCGAACAGGCTGGTCGCGAGCACGGACTTGGCATAGTCGACGAGGTCGGCAGGCAACAGCAGCCATGCCGCGCACAGCGTGACCGCGAGCAGCATTGCAAACAGCGCCGGGAACAGGCGCCGCACCCGACGTTCGTAGAAGCCCGCGATCGAGAACGTGCCCTTGTCGATCTCGTGGCGGATCAGGCCGGTGATCAGGAAGCCCGAGATGACGAAGAAGACGTCGACACCGACGAAGCCGCCCGCGAACGCGGTGACACCGGCATGGAAAAGCACGACCGGGACGATCGCAACGGCGCGGAGTCCGTCGATGTCGGCACGATAGTGATGCATGCGGCAGCTGCCAGCTCCGGACCGTCGTGCGTCACCGGGCCCGCGTGGGCCCGGCAAGGCCGGCAGTCGTCAGAGCCGCTTGAACACCCGGCCGGCCGCCGCGATCGTCGCGTCGACGTCGGCTTCCGTGTGTGCCGCCGAAATGAACCCGGCCTCGAAGGCGGACGGCGCGAGGTACACGCCTTCTTCGAGCATGCCGTGGAAGAACTTCTTGAAGCGCTCGACATCGCAGGCAGTCGCTTCCGCGTAACTGTTCACGTGCGGTGACGACGTGAAGAAGAAGCCGAACATGCCGCAGACGTGGTTGGTTGCCAGCGCCACGCCCGCCTGGTCGGCGGCCTGCTGCAGGCCGTGCACCAGCCGGTCGGTGAGGGTGGCGAGGCGTGCGTGGAACCCCGGGACGTCGATGCCGTTCAGCGTCGCGAGGCCGGCCGCCATCGCTACCGGATTGCCGGAAAGCGTGCCTGCCTGGTACACCGGGCCGAGCGGCGCGATGTGCGACATGATGTCGCGGCGTCCGCCGAACACTCCGACCGGCATGCCGCCGCCGACGATCTTGCCGAGCGTGGTGAGGTCGGGCTTGATGCCGTAGAGCGCCTGCGCGCCGCCTTTCGCGACACGGAAGCCGGTCATCACTTCGTCGAAGATCAGCACGGCGCCGTGCTTCGTGCATTCCTCGCGCATCGCCTCGAGGAAGCCGGGCACGGGCGGGATGCAATTCATGTTGCCCGCGACGGGCTCCACGATCACGCAGGCGATGTCACTGCCGATCTCGCCGAAGAGCTGGCGCAGCTGCGCCGTGTCGTTGTACGAAAGCGTCAGCGTGTGCGCAGCCAGTTCGGGCGGCACGCCGGGCGAGGTGGGCACGCCGAGCGTGAGCATTCCCGATCCGGCCTTCACCAGCAGCGAGTCCGAGTGCCCGTGATAGCAGCCCTCGAACTTGACGATCTTCTGCCGACCGGTGAAACCGCGCGCGAGACGGATCGCGCTCATCGTGGCTTCCGTGCCGGAGCTGCACATGCGGACGAGTTCGATCGACGGCACGAGCTCGATGATCTTGCGGGCGACGACCGTTTCGATCTCGGTGGGCGCGCCGAACGAGAGTCCGTTGACCGCCGTTTCCTGCACGGCGCGAATGACGTCCGGATGCGCGTGGCCGAGGATCATCGGTCCCCACGAGCCGACGTAATCGATGAACTCGCGGCCATCGGCCGCCCAGGCTCGCGCGCCCTTGGCGCGGGCGAAAAAAATAGGCTCGCCGCCCACGCCGCGGAACGCCCGCACGGGTGAGTTCACGCCGCCAGGGATGTACTTGCACGCTTCTTGAAACAGGCTCACTGCACTGGGCTCCCGCGGTTGGTTGCCGGCCCTGTCACACGTGCGGGCCGGTCGATCTGGGCCGCGTATCTTAGCAGCGCGCTCGCGCCACCCTGCGGCGGGCCGTAAACTGTGCGGAAAACACGGACGCGTCGCGCCGCTCCAGGCCGGGGCAGCCGCGGCGATTCCCGGGGAGAATCCTCTGGCCGCACCCACCTGGCATTGGTATGCGCTGGTCGCGCTGGGCAGCGCCCTGGGCGGGGCCGGCCGCCTCTACGTTTCCACGCTGGTGGGTCGTGTGGCGAGCCAGGGCTTCCCGTGGGGCACGCTCGTGGTCAACGTGGCGGGTTGCCTCGCGGTCGGGGCGTTGGGCGCGCTGTTCGCGCCGTCGAGCCCGCTGCACCTGCGGCACGACCTGCGCATGCTGCTGATCGTCGGCGTGCTGGGTGGCTTCACCACGTTTTCTGCTTTTTCGCTCGAGACGCTGCAACTGGTTCAGCGCGGCGCGCCGGGGGCCGCGGCGGCCTACGCGGGTGGCTCGCTGGTGCTCTGCCTGCTGGCGGCCGCGTCGGCGTACGCGGTCGTGAGCTCGCTGCTGCGGTAGGGTTCAGGCGCCGCTATGCGGCAAGCCGGCGCTGGCGTAACGCGGGTCGCGGCTGGTCGAGTACGGCTCTGCGGGGAGCCAGCCGATCGCTCGGGGCCGTCGCTCCGGAAGTCCGACGCGTTCCGAAAACCGTCCGGCATGGACGCCGCCCCTGGGGCCCCCAGGCGCGGCGTCCATGCCGCGCACGGTTTTCGGAACGCGTCGGACTCCCGGAGCGCCGGCCCCGAACGCGTCGCGTGGCTCCCACGAGAGCACGCACCGATTACCCGCCGCCCCGCGTTGCGCCAGCGCCGGCTTGCCCCTAAGCGCGCCTGATGCTCAGTAGCCCTCGAGCCACACGACCTCGGACGCGATCGAGCCATCCGCCTGCAGGTCGATCACCCGGTACCCCGGCGGGCGGTCGTCCACCTCGAAGTGCGCATTGCGCGGCTTGAACTGCATGCTGGTCGCGGGCGTGCACATGAAACGCACTTCGTTCCGCCGGTAGACATCGAGCGCCTGGTGCGCGTGTCCCCAGCAAACCCCGCGGACCCGCGGATGCCGCGCGACGGCGGCCGACAACAGCGGCCCGTCGAGCAGTCCCAGTTCGTCCAGCGCCGGAGAATCCATCGGCACGGGTGGGTGATGCAGCACCACCAGGGCATGCGGCGCCGTGCCTGTCGCCAAAGCCTGTTCGACGCGCTGCAGCTGGGCTGGCCCGAGTTGCCCCTCGCCGTTCGTCGCCTCCGCAAACCACGACTCGAGCAGCAACAGTTGCCAGCCGTTGCGTGTCTGCCATTCGCCGCCGACCTGGAACGGCGGATGCGTGAACCTGCGGTGCATCTCCTCCGGCACGTCGTGGTTGCCGGGGATCAGCAACACCGGCACGTCAAAGTCGCCGAACAGCAGGTCGACGAAGCCGTAGGCCGACGGCTCGTCGTGCACGATGTCCCCCGTGAGCAGGATCGCGTCCACCGGGAAGAAGTTCCGTTGCGCATGGGCGACGCAAGCCTGCAGGCGCGGCAGCGTGCGGGCCCCCCGTATCGAACCCGCCGGGTCCTGCAGCAGGTGCGTGTCCGTGAACTGCACGAGTCGCACGCTCTCCGCGGCAGGCGCTGTGCCGCGCGGCTCGTGTGCCGATGGGGTCAGAGGCTGTGGTTGCGCTCATGATCGACAGGTATCTTCGCAAATACTTCCGCGGCAAAGGAATGCACATGTCCAATCGTTCGATCTCGCTCACGGATTCGCTCTATCGATACATGAACGAAGTCTCATTGCGGGAATCGCCCCTGTTGCTCGCGCTGCGCGAGGAGACCGCCGGCCTGACGCAGCGGTCCATGCAGATCGCACCGGAGCAGGGGCAGTTCATGGCGCTGCTGGTTCGCCTGATCGAGGCGCGCCAGTGCCTGGAAGTAGGCGTGTTCACCGGCTATTCCTCGCTCGCCACCGCGCTGGCGCTGCCCGACGACGGTCGCATCGTCGCCTGCGACGTGAGCGAGGAGTGGACCGCGATCGCTCGGCGTTATTGGGAGCGTGCGGGCGTAGCCCACAAGATCGACCTGCGTCTGGCCCCGGCGCTGCAGACGCTCGACGCGCTGATCGCTGCAGGCCGCGGCGACACGTTTGATTTCGCCTTCATCGACGCGGACAAGACCGGCTACCTGTCGTACTACGAACGTACCCTGCAGCTCCTGCGGGCCGGCGGCGTCGTCCTCATCGACAACACCCTATGGAGCGGACGCGTGGCCGATCCGGAAGTCGTTGATGCCGACACGGTGGCACTGCGCCAATTCAACGGGTTTCTGCATCGGGACGAACGGGTCGATTTGTGCCTGCTGCCGGTCGGTGACGGGCTGACGCTGGCGCGAAAGCGGTAGGGCCGCCGGACGCGCAGTCGATCGATTGCCAGTGCGTGACGGCGACCAAAGTAAACGCCCCGCAAGCAGCCAAGGCTGGGGGCGGTCGCGCAGGTAGGTGCGACGATGACTGCGGTGATGGCGGCGCCTGCAGAGGGTCAGGCGACTCCGCGCGACCTGCGCTTCGGCGCCGAGCCATCAGCGCGCCCGCTATCGGTGCAACCCAGAACAGCCACAACTGGCTGATCGCCCAGTCGCCGACGAACAATGCAGGGCCCGTGCTGCGCGCCGGATTTACGGACGTCTGGGTGACGGGGATGGAAATCAGGTGGATCAGCGTGAGTCCCAGGCCGATCGCGATCGGCGCGAAACCCGCTCGGGCGCGGCGGTCGGTGGCGCCCAGGATGATCAGCAGGAACATCATTAGCGCGTCATACCCCAGCGAGCTCTCGCCGTGACCAGGAAGCCCACGCCGAGCGAGTATTGTCCCAGCGAGTGCTCGCCGTAGCCATTCGCACCGAAGCCGCCGGCGACGTCGAAGCCGGGGGCGACCCGACGCGATCGCATACAGGACGCCAGCGCCGACGATCGCACCGACCTGAGTCACCTGCGGGCCGAAGCCGATGTACGGCAACACTTCGGCGCAAGATTCGACGCCGGCAAGTTCGTGCTGGAAGATCGTCACCGCTCGGCATTGCAGGAGGCACGTTGCGAACGTCGTGGTCGATCATCGAGCGTAGGCGCGCATGCTAAGGACCTTCATGTCGAGAGCGAGATCGAACGCCTGCCAGGTGACGCTCGTGGGTGAGGCTGTCCGGCTGCAGAAGGCATTGCCCAACTACGCCAACAACGCCGTTAAGTTCACGGAGGTTTTTTCGATCACCGTGCGGGCACGACCGGTGCGGGAAGACGCCGCTGAGATGCTCCTTTCGCTTCGAGGTCACGGACATTGGAATCGGGATCGAGCCCGATTCATGTTGCCACGACTGTTCACGCGTTTTCGAGCAGGCGGATGTTTCCACGACGCGACAGTTCGGCGGCACGGGACTTGGCCTTGCCATTACTCGTCGCCTGGCGCGAAATGATGGGGGGCGAAGCGGGCGCAGAGTGCGTCCCCGGAACGGGGAGCACATTCTGGTTCACGGCGAAGCTGCGCAAAGGCGTCGTGCCGGCCCCCACAAGTACCCAACGCCCGTTGCAACAGATTGTCCAGATACCCGGCCAGCCGGCCTGGCACTCGTCCCGACATCAACGCAAAGGCCCCTTCCACCGGAAGGGCCTGCGGGGCGTCGTGCTCGCCTGCCCAGGTCCGGCCGGCGCTGGCCGGACCGCGGACCGGGTGACGATCAGTAGCGGTACTGATCGGTCTTGAACGGGCCGTTCGGCGAGACGCCGATGTAGGCAGCCTGTTCTGGCGTCAGCGTCGTCAGATGCACGCCGATGCGTTCGAGGTGCAGCTGCGCGACCTTCTCGTCGAGGTGCTTCGGCAGCACGTAGACGTCCTTGCCGTACTTCGCCGCGTGCTTGTAGAGCTCGATCTGCGCCAGCACCTGGTTGGTGAAGGAGTTCGACATCACGAACGACGGGTGCCCCGTGCCGCAGCCCAGGTTCACCAGCCGGCCTTCCGCCAGGATGATCAGGCGCTTGCCGTCGGGGAAGACCACGTGATCGACCTGCGGCTTGATGCTTTCCCAGGGGTACTGCTTCAGCGCGGCGATTTCGATTTCGCTGTCGAAGTGGCCGATGTTGCAGACGATCGCCTGGTCCTTCATCCGCTTCATGTGTTCGTGATTGATCACGTTCACGTTGCCGGTGGCCGTCACGAAGATGTCGGCCTTGTCGCAGGCTTCGTCCATCGTCACGACGCGATAGCCTTCCATCGCCGCCTGCAGCGCGCAGATGGGGTCGATCTCGGTGATCCAGACCTGTGCCGACAGGGCGCGCAGCGATTCGGCCGAACCCTTGCCGACGTCGCCGTAGCCCGCGACCACTGCGACCTTGCCGGCGATCATGACGTCGGTGGCGCGCTTGATCGCGTCGACCAGCGATTCGCGGCAGCCGTACAGGTTGTCGAACTTCGACTTGGTGACCGAGTCGTTGACGTTGATCGCCGGGAACGGCAGCTCGCCCTTCTTGGCGAAGCCGTAGAGGCGCTTCACGCCCGTGGTGGTTTCTTCAGTCACGCCCTGGATCTGCGCGAGGCGCTTCGAATACCAGCCCGGGCTCGACTCGAGCCGCTTGCGGATCGAGTTGTAGAGCGAGACCTCTTCTTCGTTCGTGGGCTTCGAGATCAGCGACGCGTCCTGCTCGGCCTTCGTGCCGAGCAGCAGCAGCAGCGTGGCGTCGCCGCCGTCGTCCAGGATCATGTTGGCGTGCTGGCCGTTCGGCCATTCGAAGATGCGGTGCGTGTATTCCCAGTAATCGTCGAGCGTCTCGCCCTTGTAGGCGAACACCGGCGTGCCGGTCGCGGCGACGTACGCCGCGGCGTGATCCTGGGTGGAGTAGATGTTGCACGAAGCCCAGCGCACGTCGGCGCCGAGCGCCTTCAGCGTGTCGATCAGCATCGCGGTCTGGATGGTCATGTGCAGCGAGCCGGCAATGCGAGCGCCCTTGAGCGGCTGCTCCTTGGCGAACTCCTTGCGGATGGCCATCAGGCCAGGCATCTCGGACTCGGCGATCTTCATTTCCTTGCGGCCCCAGTCGGCGAGCGCAAGGTCGGCCACGACGAAGTCCTGGCCAGGCTTGGAAGTGATAACGGCGGCGTTCATCGGACGATCCTCTCGGTGGACCGTGATGTATCGGACAGGCGGCGAAAATGGATTCGCTGGAGGGCTCGCCTGAACGACACGTCACGTGGTTCAGCGAGCGCGGTTGGGTAAACCCAATACCTGAGCCTGGCGGACGGGGTCCGTTGCAGCGCTCCTCAGGCGGGGGCGCAATGATACAGCAGGGGCGGAAGGCAGGCAGGAAGGACAGGAAGGACAGGAAGGACAGGAAGGACAGGAAGGGCAATGGGCCGGATTGAGCCGAGAAACATTCAAAAAGAAAGGCGCCGATCAGAACGCGCTCACGCGCGACAGAGCCCTCACCCGGCCTTCGGCCGACCTCTCCCGCGATGCGGGAGAGGTGATCGCTGCGCGCAATTGCGCGCTTCCGACCAGCCCCTAGCCCCTAGCCCCTTCCTCAGAGCCCCGCGTCTTTGCGCAGCGCTGCCGCCTTGTCGGTCTTTTCCCAGCTGAAGGCGGTGAAGGTTTCGCTCTTATCGACCCGCTTGCCGTTGATGGTTTCCTTCCACGTGTACGTCATGTGCTGCGGCTCGCGGCCGAAGTGACCGTATGACGCCGTGTGGCGGTACATCGGGTGCACCAGGTCGAGCATCTTGATGATGCCGTAAGGGCGCAGGTCGAAGTGCGCGCGCACCAACTGCTCGAGCTTGTCCTGGCCCACCTTGCCGGTGCCGAAGGTCTCGACGGTGATCGAGGTGGGCTCGGCCACGCCGATCGCGTACGAGACCTGGATTTCGCAACGGTCCGCCAGTCCGGCCGCCACGAGGTTCTTGGCGACATAACGCGCCGCATAGGCCGCCGAACGGTCGACCTTCGACGGATCCTTGCCCGAGAACGCGCCGCCGCCGTGGCGGGCCATGCCGCCGTAGCTGTCGACGATGATCTTGCGCCCGGTCAGGCCGCAGTCGCCCACGGGGCCGCCGATCTCGAACTTGCCGGTGGGGTTGATGTGGAACTTGGTGTCCTTGCCCAGCCATTCCTTCGGCAGGACGTGCTTGATGATGAGTTCCATCACCGCTTCCTGCAGGTCTTTCTGCTCGACTTCCGGGTCGTGCTGGGTGGAAAGCACGACGGCGTCGAGGCCGACGACCTTGCCGTCGACGTAGCGGCAGGTGACCTGCGACTTGGCGTCCGGGCGCAGCCACGGCAGCAGCTTGCTCTTGCGCACCTCGGCCTGGCGTTCGACCAGCTTGTGCGCGTAGCAGATGGGGGCCGGCATCAGGCTCGGCGTCTCGTTGCTCGCGTAGCCGAACATCAGGCCCTGGTCGCCGGCGCCCTGTTCTTCCGGGTTCTTGCGATCGACGCCTTGCGCGATGTCGGGCGACTGCTTGCCGATGATGTTGATGACGCCGCAGGTGCGGCCGTCGAAGCCCACGTTCGAAGACGTGTAGCCGATGTCGGTGATCACGCCGCGGACGAGTTCCTCCAGATCGACCCAGGCTTCGGTCGTGACCTCGCCGGCCACGATCGCCACGCCGGTCTTGACCATGGTCTCGCAGGCAACCCGCGAGCGCTTGTCCTGCGAGATCAGTGCATCGAGGACCGCGTCGGAGATCTGGTCCGCGACCTTGTCAGGATGGCCTTCGGAGACGGATTCGGACGTGAATACATAGCCAGTCGACATCTGTAGGGCTTCCGTGGGTCAAACAGCCGCGAATTATAGTGGGGCCCGGATTGGGACGGCGCATCTTTCCGCAGCGAGCGAGCCCGGTCGGGGCAATTTCTTGTGACCGGGCCGCGCCCCGGGCGGTAAAATGGCCGGATTTTCCACGAGGGTCCACGATGCCCACACGCCGGCAGCTCGCCAACGCCATACGCGCGTTGAGCATGGATGCGGTCCAGAAGGCCAACTCCGGTCATCCCGGCATGCCCATGGGCATGGCGGACATCGCCCAGGTCCTGTGGACCGACCACCTCAAGCACAACCCGGCGAACCCCGAATGGGTCGACCGCGACCGCTTCGTGCTGTCGAACGGCCATGGCTCGATGCTGCTGTACTCGCTGCTGCACCTGGCTGGTTACCCGCTCACGCTCGAAGACCTGGCGAACTTCCGGCAGTTCGGCGCGCATACGGCCGGCCACCCGGAGGTCGATCATCATCTCGGCATCGAGACGACGACCGGACCGCTCGGCCAGGGTCTCGCCAATGCCGTCGGCATGGCGCTGTCGGAGAGACTGCTCGCGGCGGAATTCAACCAGCCCTTCCACCGCGTCGTCGATCACCACACGTACGTGTTCCTGGGCGACGGCTGCCTGATGGAGGGCGTGTCGCACGAGGCCTGCTCGCTCGCTGGCACGCTCAAGCTCGGCAAGCTCATCTGCTTCTACGACGACAACGGCATCTCGATCGACGGTGAAGTGCACGGCTGGTTCACCGACGACACGCCCAAGCGCTTCGAGGCCTATGGCTGGCACGTCGTTCCGAACGTCGACGGCCATGACGCCGCGGCCATCGAGCAGGCGATCCAGGCGGCCAAGGCCGAGAAGACCCGTCCGTCGCTGATCTGCTGCAAGACGATCATCGGCTGGGGCTCGCCCAACAAGCAGGGCACCGAAGCCACGCATGGCGCGCCGCTCGGCGATGCCGAAATCGCGGCCACCCGCGAAAAGCTCGGCTGGACCTCGCCGCCGTTCGTCATCCCGGACGACATCCGCGCCGGCTGGGATGCGCGGGCCAAGGGCGTCGCGGCCGAGAGTGCGTGGCAGGAGCGCTTTGCGGCTTATCGTGCGGCACACCCTGAGCTTGCGGCTGAATTCGAACGCCGCCAGCGCGGCGAGTTGCCTGCCGGCTGGCACGGCAAGCTGCAGGAGTTCATTGCGGCCCAGGTTGCCAAGCCGGCCGCGGTCGCCACGCGCGCCTCGTCGCAGCAGGTGCTGCACGTGCTCGGCGCAGCCATTCCGGAGATGCTCGGCGGCTCGGCCGACCTGACCGGCTCGAACAACACGAACCACAAGCTGTCGCAATCGGTCGCCGATCCTGCCAACGGCGGCAACTACATTCACTACGGCGTGCGCGAGTTCGGCATGGCCGCGATCATGAACGGCATCGCGCTGCACGGTGGCCACATCCCCTATGGCGGCACGTTCCTCGTGTTTTCCGATTACGCGCGCAACGCTTGCCGCATGGCGGCCTTGATGAAGCAGCGTGTCGTCTACGTGTTCACGCACGATTCGATCGGCCTCGGCGAAGACGGTCCCACTCACCAGCCGGTCGAGCACGTCGCCAGCCTGCGCCTGATCCCGGACATGAATGTCTGGCGTCCGTGCGACACGGTCGAGACCGCCGTCGCGTGGGGGCATTCCATCCAGCACGTCACCGGGCCCACCAGCCTCATCCTCACGCGGCAGGCGTTGCCGCCGATGCCACGCACGCCGCAGCAGCTGGCGGCGATTGCACGCGGCGGGTACGTGCTGAGCGACTGCGAAGGCGCGCCCGAGATCGTGCTGATCGCCACGGGGTCCGAAATCGGTCTCGCGGCCGATGCGGCCAAGCTGCTGACCGAGCAGGGTCGCCGTGTTCGCGTGGTCTCGATGCCATGCACCAGCGTGTTCGACGCGCAGGATGCCGCGTACCGCGCCAGCGTGCTGCCGGCCGGGGCCCGCCGAGTCGCCATCGAGGCGGGCTCGAAGGAAACCTGGTGGCGTTACGTCGGCCTCGACGGCGCCGTCGTCGGCATGGACAGCTTCGGCGCGTCGGCGCCGGCCAAGAAACTCTTCGAGCATTTCGGCTTCACCGCGGCCAACGTGGCCAAGGTCGCAGCCGGGCTGCTCTGATCCTCATCTTTAAAGCACTCAAGTTCTGACGGGAGACTCAAGTCATGGCTATCAAGGTCGGCATCAACGGATTCGGTCGCATCGGTCGCATGGTGTTCCGCGCGGCAGCAAAGGATTTCGCCGACATCGAAATCGTGGGCATCAACGACCTGCTCGAGCCGGATTACCTCGCCTACATGCTCAAGTACGACTCGGTGCACGGCCGCTTCAAGGGCGACATCGCGGTCGAGGGCAACCATCTCATCGTCAACGGCCGCAAGATCCGCCTGACCGCAGTCAAGGATCCTGCCGAGCTGAAGTGGGGTGAGATCGGCGCCGACGTCGTGATCGAGTCCACGGGCCTGTTCCTCGACGCGGCCAGCGCGCAGAAGCACCTCACTGCCGGCGCGAAGAAGGTGATCATGTCGGCACCGTCGAAGGACGAAACGCCGATGTTCGTCTACGGCGTCAACCACACCAAGTACGCCGGCGAGACGATCATCTCGAACGCCTCGTGCACGACCAACTGCCTCGCGCCGGTCGCCAAGGTGCTGAACGACACCTGGGGCATCAAGCGCGGACTGATGACGACCGTGCATGCCGCCACCGCGACGCAGAAGACCGTCGACGGCCCGTCGAACAAGGACTGGCGCGGCGGCCGCGGCATCCTCGAGAACATCATCCCGTCGTCGACGGGCGCGGCCAAGGCCGTCGGCAAGGTCATTCCCGAGCTCAACAAGAAGCTCACGGGCATGGCGTTCCGCGTGCCGACGTCCGACGTCTCGGTGGTCGACCTCACCGTCGAGCTGAACAAGCCGGCGAAGTACACCGAGATCTGCGCGGCGATGAAGGCCGCGTCGCAGGGCGCGATGAAGGGCGTGCTTGGCTACACCGACGAGAAGGTGGTGGCGACGGATTTCCGCGGCGAGTCGTGCACTTCCGTGTTCGACGCCGAGGCCGGCATCGCGCTCGACGAGACGTTCGTCAAGATCGTGTCCTGGTACGACAACGAGTGGGGCTATTCGAGCAAGGTGCTCGAGATGGCCCGTGTCATCTCGAAGTAATCGTTCAGTCGTAACTTCGTGCCGGCTCCGCGCAGCGCGCGGGGCCGGCGCCATTCCCATCGAGCAGGAACCGACAGCATGATCCGCGTCCTCCGCATGAACGATCTGGACCTCGCCGGCAAGCGCGTCCTCATTCGTGAAGACCTCAACGTCCCGGTCAAGGACGGCGTCGTCACCAGCGACGCGCGCATTCGCGCTTCGCTGCCGACCATCGAGGCCGCGCAGAAGGCAGGCGCGCGCGTCATGCTGATGTCGCACCTCGGTCGCCCGGAGGAGGGCGTGCCGACCGAAGAATTCTCGCTGGCTCCCGTAGCCGCGCGCCTGTCCGAGATGCTGGGGCGCAAGGTGCGCTTCGAGCGCGACTGGCTCGGCGGCGTCGCGTGCGAGCCGGGCGAGGTGGTGCTGCTCGAGAACGTGCGCTTCAACAAGGGCGAGAAAAAGAACAAGGACGAGCTCGCGCAGAAGATGGCGGCGCTCTGCGACATCTACGTGATGGATGCATTCGCGACGGCGCACCGGGCCGAGGCGAGCACGCACGGCGTCGGCAAGTTCGCGCCGGTGGCCTGCGCCGGCCCGCTGCTCACGAACGAGCTCGAGGCGCTCGAAAAGGCCCTGGGCAATCCCAAGCGGCCCCTGGTCGCGATCGTCGGCGGCTCGAAGGTGTCGACCAAGCTCACGGTGCTCGAAACCCTGCTCGGCAAGGTCGACAAGCTGATCGTCGGCGGCGGCATCGCCAACACGTTCCTGGCGGCTGCGGGCCAGCCGGTGGGTAAGTCGCTGTACGAGGCGGACATGGTGGGCACCGCGCGCGCCTTGCTCGAGCGCTCGCGGCAGAGCGGCGTCGAGATCCCGCTGCCGACGGACGTCGTGGTGGCGAAAGAATTCGCGGCGTCGGCCGAGGCCGATGTGAAGCCGGTCGCGCAGGTGGGCGCCGACGAGATGATCCTCGACATCGGTCCCGACACGGCCGAGCGTTTCGCCGCGGCACTCAAGGGCGCGAGCACGATCGTCTGGAACGGCCCGGTGGGCGTATTCGAGTTCGATCAGTTCGGCGAAGGCACGCGGGTGCTGGCGCTGGCCGTCGCGCGCAGCCCGGCGTTCTCCGTGGCCGGTGGCGGCGACACCATCGCCGCCATCGAGAAATACGGCGTCGAAGAAGACATTTCCTACATTTCGACCGCCGGCGGCGCCTTCCTCGAATTTCTCGAGGGCAAGAAGCTGCCGGCCGTGGACATGCTCGAGCAGCGGGCAGCCGGATGACCGAAACCAATCGCGGTAACGAGGTAACGACTTGAAGAGCGCAATGCTGACCCGCCGGACCAAGATCGTAGCCACGCTGGGGCCCGCCACCGACGCGCCGGGCGTGCTCGAAGAGGTGATCCGCGCGGGCGCCGACGTGCTGCGCGTCAACTTCTCGCACGGCGGCCCGGCCGATCACAAGCGCCGCGTCGACCATGCGCGCAAGGCGGCCGAGCGCGTCGGCAAGCACGTCGCGCTGCTCGGCGACCTGCAGGGCCCGAAGATCCGCATCGAGCGCTTCGCGGGCGGGCACACGGTGCTCACCGAAGGCGCGGTATTCACGCTCGATCCGGCGCTCGACACGCACGACGGCACGGACCGCAGCGTGGGCATGACCTATGCAGAGCTCGCGCAGGACGTCGCGCCCGGCGACGAACTGATCCTGGGCGACGGCCAGATCGAACTGGTCGTGACGGCGATACTTGGCGACAAGGTGGAGTGCCGCGTGCTCGTCGGCGGCGAGCTCGGCGACCAGAAGGGCATCAACCGGCGCGGCGGCGGACTTTCGGCCAAGGCGCTCACCGACAAGGACCGCGAGGACGTGATACTCGCGGCCAGCCTCGACATCGATTACCTCGCCGTGTCGTTCGTGCGCCAGGCGGCCGACATCGAGGAGGCGCGCGCCCTGCTGGGCGCGGCCGGCAGCGATGCGCGCATCGTCGCCAAGATCGAGCGCAGCGAGGCGATCCCGCGGCTCGACGAGATCGTGCTCGCGAGCGACGCGGTGATGGTCGCGCGAGGCGACTTAGGCATCGAAGTCGGCTACGCCGAGCTCACCGGCCTGCAGAAGCACATCCTGGAGGTGGCGCGGCGCCATGACCGCGTCACGATCACGGCCACGCAGATGATGGAGTCGATGATCCAGAGCCCGGTGCCGACGCGCGCCGAAGTCTCGGACGTCGCGAACGCCGTGCTCGACGGCAGCGACGCCGTGATGCTCTCGGGTGAATCAGCGGTCGGCAAGTATCCCGTGCGTGCCGTCGAATCGATGGCCGAAGTGATCGTGGGCGCCGAGAAGTACCAGATCGCCCGCAGTCGCGGCGGCGAGCGTTTCGACGGTCGCGTCAGCGAGTTCTCGCAGGCCATCGCGCATGCCGTGATGTACACCGCGAATCACATGGCCGTGGAGGCGATCGTGGCGCTCACGGAGTCCGGGGTGACGCCGCTCTGGATGTCGCGCATCCGTTCCGACATCCCGATCTTCGCGTTCACGCGCAACGAGCGCACGCGCCGGCGGGTCGCGCTCTATCGCGGCGTGTATCCGATCCCGTTCGACATCACGCACACGGACCCGGGCGAACTCTACAAGGCGATTTCGCGCGAGCTGGTGGATCGCAAGTTCGTGAGCGTGGGGGACGAAATCATCCTGACGCTCGGCGAGCTCTCGGGCGTCTCGGGCGGCACCAACACGATGAAGCTGCTCGAGGTGACTGCCTAGCGTCGGCGGCTAGTTGCCGGCGCTCGCGGCCGTTGCGAGACGGGATGCGAGGATCTTGTCGATCCGCGGCCCGTCCATGTCGACCACCTCGAAGCTCCAGCCTTGCCAGCGGATGCTGTCGGTCGTCCGCGGGATGCGGCCGAGCTGCCAGAGGATCAGTCCGCTCGCCGTCTCGAAATCCGCGTCGTCGTCCGACCATTCGAGCGCCAGGTGCTGGGCCAGCACGGCCATCGGGATTTGTCCGTCGAGCAGCCACGAGCCGTCGTCGCGTTGCACCGCCCATGAATCCTCCGGGGCCGCAGCGAACTGCCCGGTGATCGCCTCGAGAATGTCGTGCAGGGTCAGCAAGCCCTGCACCGAGCCGTACTCGTCGATCACGAACGCGATGTTCGTGCGTCCCTCGCGGAACCGCTCGAGGATGTCCTTGCCGGTGATCGATTCCGGCACGAACAGCGGCGCCTTGGCCAGTCGCTCCAGGTCGAGCGATTCTCCCCGCAAGAGGGCAAGCAGCAGCGCGCGCGCCGAAACGACGCCGACCACGTCCTGCCGGTCCACGCCGACGACCGGGTAGCGCGAGTGCGGCTCCGCCTCCATTTTCGCGATGACCTGATCCGGCGCGGCGTCCGTCTCGAGCACGGCCATGTGGGCGCGAGGGGTCATGATGGTCGCGATGGGGCGCTCGTCCAGGTCGAAGAGGTTCTGCACCATCTGGCGTTCTTCTTCCTCGATCACGCCCGCCGACGAGCCTTCGTGCAGGATGGCGTGGATCTCTTCCTCGGTGACCGGATTGCGACGCGAGTCGTCGATGCCGAGGATGCGCAGCAGGAACTGGGTCGAGCCGGTCAGGAGCCAGACGAACGGCCTGGAAGCGAGCGCCAGGAAACGGATGGGCCGTGCGACGAACCTGGCGACGGATTCCGCATGGATCTGCCCGATCCGCTTGGGGACCAGTTCGCCGATGACGATCGAGAAGTACGTGACCAGCGCCACGACGGCCCCCGTCGCGAGGTAGCCGGCGGCTTGCGTCGTCGCTCCCCAGGCGACGAACTTCGCCGCCAGCGGCGGCGCGAGCGCTGCTTCGCCCATGATGCCGCTCAGCATTGCGACCGACGTGATCCCGATCTGCACCGTCGACAGGAACCGGGTGGGCTCGGCACCCAGTTGCGTGGCGATGCGCGCTGACGAATCACCCCTGTCTGCGAGGGGCTGCAAGCGTGCCCGGCGGGCACTGACGAGCGCGATTTCGGACATCGCGAAAAAGCCGTTCACGAGGATCAGTACGACCAGAACGTAGATTTCCATGTTCCTGCGGCGGGGTCCGGGTGCGAGGGGAGCGCCACAGTGTACCGGGCCGGTGGCGCGGCCAGCCGCCCGCCGCAGCGCAAAAAAGCACGTCGCTTGCGCTAAGATACCGTCAAAGCCGCACCCCGGTGGCCGGCACGAGGACCGCTTTGTGACCACTAAGTTCGAAGGAACGGAGCGCTACGTCGCGACCGAGGACCTGATGATGGCCGTGAACGCGGCCGTAACGCTGGCGCGTCCGCTGCTGGTCAAGGGCGAGCCGGGCACCGGCAAGACGCAGCTGGCCGAGGAGATCGCCCGCTCGCTCGACAAGCCGCTGTTCCGCTGGCACGTCAAATCGACCACCAAGGCGCAGCACGGCCTGTACGAGTACGACGCGGTATCGCGACTGCGCGATTCACAGCTCGGCGACGCCAAGGTCCACGACATCGGCAACTACATCATCCCGGGCCGGCTCTGGGAGGCGTTTCGCAGCGAGCGCCAGGCCGTGCTGCTGATCGACGAGATCGACAAGGCCGACATCGAGTTCCCGAACGACCTGCTGCTCGAACTCGACCGCATGGAGTTCTACGTCCACGAGACGCGCGAACTGATCAAGGCCGAGCTGCGGCCGATCGTGATCATCACCAGCAACAACGAGAAAGAGCTGCCGGACGCGTTCCTGCGCCGCTGCTTCTTCCATTTCATCCGCTTCCCGGATGCCGAGACGATGACGCGTATCGTCGGCGTGCATTACCCGGAGCTGAAGCGCGAGTTGCTGTCAGAGGCGCTGAACGCGTTCTACAAGCTGCGCGACGTGCCCGGCCTGAAGAAGAAGCCGTCGACCTCAGAGCTGCTCGACTGGCTCAAGCTGCTGCTCGCCGAGGACATCCCGCCGGAAGCGCTGCGCACCGACGACCCGCGCAAGAGCCTGCCGCCGCTGTACGGCGCTCTGCTCAAGAACGAACAGGACGTGCATCTGTTCGAGCAGCTGATCTTCCTGCAGCGACGGCAGTCGCGGCAGTAGCCAGGCTACGCATGGTCGAAGCTGCCGGCATGCCGCATCGGCCTTCCCCGGTGGGAGATTCCCGGCCGGGACGCCGTAAACCCATCCCTGGGGGCTCCGGGCGCGGCGTCCATGCCGCGCACGGCCCGGCCGGGAATCTCCCACCGTGCAAGTCCGTGCAGCCTGCCGGCGCCGCGCCATGCTGACGCCGTTTTTCTACACGGTGCGCGAAGCAGGTGTTCCGGTCTCGGTCACCGAGTACCTCACGCTGCTCGAGGCGCTGAAACGCGGCGTCGCCAACTGCAGCGTCAACGACTTTTACTTCCTCGCACGCACGACGCTGGTCAAGGACGAGAAGCACTTCGACCGCTTCGACCGCGCCTTCTCCAAGTACTTCAAGGGACTCGAGCAGACGTTCGAGGACCTGAAGCAGGCGCTGCCCGAGGACTGGCTCAAGCTCCTCGCCGAGCGTCATTTCTCGCCCGAGGAAATGGCACAGATCCAGGCGCTCGGCGGCTGGGACAAGCTCATGGAGACGCTCAAGCAGCGGCTCGAGGAGCAGAAAGGCCGGCATGAAGGCGGCAACAAGTGGATCGGCACCGGCGGCACTTCGCCGTTCGGTCATGGCGGCTTCAACCCTGAAGGCATCCGCATCGGCGGCCCGGGCGGCAAGGGCAAGGCCGTCAAGGTCTGGGAGCAGCGTGACTACCGTAACCTGGACGACAACGTCGAACTCGGCACGCGCAACATCAAGGTTGCACTGCGCAAGCTCCGTCGCTTCGCGCGCGAGGGCGCAGCGGACCAGTTCGACATCGACGGGACCATCTCCGCGACGGCGCGCAACGCCGGATTGCTCGACCTGAAGTTCCAGCCCGAGCGTCACAATGCGCTGAAGCTGCTGCTGTTCTTCGACGTGGGCGGCTCGATGGAAAGCCACGTGCGCGTCTGCGAGGAACTGTTCTCGGCCGCGCGCAGCGAGTTCAAGCACCTCGAGTACTTCTACTTCCACAACTTCATCTACGAATCCGTGTGGAAGGACAGCCGTCGCCGTTTCGGCGAACGGACGTCGCTGTTCGAACTGCTGCGCAAGTACCCGGCGGATTACCGCGTCATTTTCATCGGTGACGCAGCCATGAGTCCGTACGAAATCATGCAGCCCGGCGGCAGCATCGAGCACTGGAACGAAGAGGCGGGAGCAGTGTGGCTGCAGCGCCTGACGCAGCGCTTCCAGCGCTATGCGTGGCTCAATCCCGAGCCGCAGGACCGCTGGGACTACGTGCAGTCGATCGGCATCGCGCGGCAGCTGCTGGCCGAGCGCATGTACCCGCTGACGCTGCACGGCCTCGACGACGCCATTCGCGCACTCAAGGCGTAATCGTTCGCGGTCGCCTGGCTGCGTCGCATCGTTCGCGACGTGACGGCATAGTCGGTCGGCGATACCTGGCACCAGCGTGCGAGCAACGGGTCCGGGGCCTTTGCCCGAGCTTGGAAAGGCAGACACGCGCTCGGGCGGACAGTCCCGGATCGGTCGCTTGCGGACGAGCGCGGTTCGCCGAGTCCATCCAGCCGGGACGTGGCCAGCGCCGCTGCGCCATCGGTCGCTGGCTTGGCGAGCGGAAGGCGGTCAGCGCCCGCCCTTGCTGCCCGCGGCCTTCGCCTTCAGGGCCTTGATGTCAGCCAGCACCATCTGCGAGTGGCCTTCCGGGTCGACCGACTCGTAGTGCTTGGCGATCCGGCCCTGCGGATCGATGATGAACGTGTCGCGCCGGGCCATTTCCATCACGCCCATGTAGGTCTTGAGCACGCCGTAGCTGCGGGTCACCGCCTTGTCGGAATCCGCCAGCAGCGTGAACGGCAGGCTGTGCTTTTCGGCGAATTCCTTGTGCGACGCCACGGCGTCGACGCTGATGCCCAGGATCTCCGCGCCTTCCTTCTTGAAGGCGAAGATGTTGTCGCGGAAGCCGCAGGCCTGCGTGGTGCAGCCCGGCGTGTCGTCCTTCGGGTAGAAATACATCGCCACCCACTTGCCCTTGTAATCGGACAGCGAGTGCCACTTGCCCGCCTGGTCCTGCAGCTTGAAGGCAGGTGCCGGCTGGCCCACGGCGGGGGCCGGGGTGTCGGACGCCCGCGCCAGGCCCGCGCTCGCTGCCAGCACGACGACGGCGCAGCTCAGGGCGAAGAAAGCGGCGCGCAGGCGGGAGGCCGCCGGCCGCAGGGAAGGGTGGGTTGCATATCGAGACATTGCGCGATTCATCGGTACGTTCTCCGGAGAGGGCTAAAAACGCGCGTCTTCGCGCCGACACATACTAGACTGCTGCGGTCCGCGAGTCAGCGAGGTGAGCTTGACGAGTCCCGCATTGCCGTCCCAATCCGGCCTGACCGGATTGAATGACGTCACCAACTACATCTTCTTCGACGACCACGACGCTTTGGTTTTGTCGGGTGGCGGGGCGCGTGGCGCCTACCAGGTAGGCGTGCTCAAGGCGATCGCCGAATGGCTCCCGCCCGACGCGCCCTGTCCGTTCGAGGTGCTGGTCGGAACCTCCGCCGGGGCGCTCAATGCGGCCGCCATCGGCGCGCGCGCCCACTCGCTGCGCGAAGCCGTGCAGTCGCTCGAGCAGGTCTGGTCCAGTTTCCGCGTCGAACACGTCGTCCGCGCCGATTCGCTGTCCATGCTGCGCTCCGGTTTGCACTGGATGGTGTCGCTGCTGAGCGGAGGCTGGCTCGCGAAGCCGCCGCGGTCGCTGTTCGACACGACCCCGCTCTGCGAACTGGTGGACCGGGTCGTGCCGCTCGGGCAGATCCCGGGCCAGATCGCCGCTGGCCGGTTGCATGCGCTCGCCGTCGCGACGACCAGTTACACCAGCGGCCAGGCCGTTGCGTTCTTTGACGGCACGGAAGACATCGAGGACTGGAACCGCGTGCGCCGGGCAGGGCACCGACGGCCCATCGATCTGGACGTGCTGATGGCCAGCGCCGCGATTCCATTCATTTTCCCCGCGCGCAGCATCGACGGCAGCCACTACGGCGATGGGGCGATGCGGCAGCTGGCTCCGCTGAGCCCGGCCGTGCACCTGGGGGCCAATCGCGTGCTCGTCATCGGGACCCGCGGCAACGCAGCCGCCACGCCTCCCACCGAGGCGCTCACGCAGGCACCGCCGAGCCCCGGCCACCTGCTGGGATTCGTGCTCGACTCGCTGTTCACGGACGGCCTGTCGATCGACCTCGAGCGGCTCAACCAGATCAACCGCCTGCTCCAGGCGCCGGGCGCGACGGGACACCGGCCAATCCGAGCCGCGATGATCCAACCGAGCGTAGACCCCACCGTGATTGCGATGAAGCACGAGCGCGCCATGCCGCGCAGCGTCCGCACGCTGTTGCGCGCGATCGGCGCATACGAGGCGCGTGGCGGACTGCTGGTGAGCTACCTGTTGTTCGACAAGTCGTATACCTGCGAACTGATGGCGATGGGTTACGCGGACGCGCACACGCAACGCGCGGAGATCGAGCCTTTCCTGACGCCCTGGGTCACGTGAGCATCAGCGTGCCGAGCCCGAGCAGCGAAGCGAAGCCGATCACGTCCGTGACCGTCGTCACGATGACGCCGCCAGCCACGGCCGGGTCGACGCCGTAGCGTTTGAGTGCGAGCGGGACCGTGACGCCCGCAAGCGCAGCGGCGAGCAGGTTCACCACCATCGCTGCGAAGATGACCGCCGCGATGCGCCACTGGTGAAACCAGGCCAGCGCGACCAGCGCCACGACTGACGCCCACGCCAGGCCGTTCAGCAGGGCGACCGCAATTTCCTTGGTGAGCAGCCAGCGCGCATTCGCGCGTTCGATCTGTCCCAGTGCCAGGCCCCGCACGATCAGCGTCATCGTCTGCGTCGCGGCGACGCCGCCCATGCTCGCCACGATGGGCATCAGCACGGCGAGCGCCACGATCTGCTGGATCGTGGCTTCGAACAGGCCCACGACCCAGGCGGCCAGGAACGCAGTGACCAGGTTGATTCCCAGCCAGATGCCGCGACGGCGGGCGCTGGGCACGACGGGCGCGAACATGTCGGCGTCGTCGTCGAGGCCGGCCATGCTCATGACCGAATGCTCGGCTTCGTCGCGGATCACGTCGACGACGTCGTCGACGGTGATGCGGCCCAGCAGGCGGCCGTCGGCTGCGATCACCGCGGCGGAAACGAGGTCGCGGTCCTGGAACAGGCTGGCGACTTCCGACGCGGGCGTGTCCGGCGGGATGCCCTCCACCCCGGTATCCATCACCTCGCCGACGGTGCGCTCGGGGTCCTCGGTGAGCAGGCGCGTGAGCGGCAGCAGCCCCAGGTAGCGGTCGTGGCGATTGACGACGAAGAGGGCGTCGGTCTTCTCGGGGATGTCGCCCCGCATGCGCAGGTAGCGCAGCACGGTCTCGAGCGCGACGTCGGGGCGCACGCTGACCGTGTCGGTGTTCATGAGGCCGCCGGCGGTGTCGTCTTCGAAGCCGAGCACGGCGTTCAGCCGTTCGCGGTCCTGCGAATCCATCGAACGCAGCACCTGCTGGTTCACGTTCTCAGGCAGGTCGCGCAAGAGATCGGCGAGGTCGTCGACTTCGAGGCCTTCGGCGGCTGCGACGAGTTCGTCCGTGTCCATCTCGCGGATCAGGCCCGCGCGCACTTCCTCGTTGAGCTCGACGAGGACGTCGCCCTCGAGCTCCGGATCGACGAGGTCCCACACCACGTCGCGCTGGGTCTGCGGCAGGGACTCGAGCAGCGACGCGACTTCGGCCGGGTGCATCGAATTGACGACGCGGTGCACCTGCCGCATCGTCCCCTCGTCGAGGGCGCGCTTGAGCACCTCGAGGCGGGATGGGCGTGCGACTTTGAATTCCGCGTTCATTGCGCGGAATGATAGGGGGAGGAGGGGGGGAGGAGAGGAAGGGATAGGGACTAGGGACTAGGGGCTAGGGGCTAGTCGGAATGCGCTCAAGCGCTGCAGGAACCCTCACCCGCGTCTGCGACCGACCTCTCCCGCGATGCGGGAGAGGTGATCGCTGCGCGCAATTGCGCGCTTCCGACTAGCCCCTAGCCCCTAGTCCCTTCCTACTCGTGCCGCCGACTGGCCAGGTCGCGATGGCGCACCAGCGCCTTTTCATCGCTGATGCGGAAGTGAGCCGCGAGCCGCTCCGCGAGGTACACGGAACGATGCTGCCCGCCGGTGCAGCCCACGGCCACCGTCAGGTAGCTGCGGTTCGAGCGCACCAGCGACGGCAGCCAGCGCGCGATGAAATCGCGCACGTCTTCGAAGAAGCGGTTCACCTCTGCTTCGTTCCCCAGGAAGCGGGCGACGGGTTCGTCACGGCCAGTCAGTTCGCGCAAAGACGGGTCCCAGTACGGATTGGGCAGGGCACGTGCGTCGAACACGAAATCCGCGTCGTCCGGCACCCCGTGGCGATAGGCAAACGACTGGAACAGCAGCGACGGCCCGGTCTTCGCGCGGTCGACGACGCGAGCACGCACGAGCTCGCGCAACTCGTGCACCGAGAGCAGTGACGTGTCGATGGTGAGGTCGGCGGCGTTGGCCAACGGAATCAGCAGGCGTTGTTCCCGCTCCAGCGCTTCCTTGAGCCCGACGCCGTGCCGGCTCAACGGGTGACGGCGCCGCGTTTCGCTGAAGCGCTTCAGCAAGGTGTCCGTATCCGCGCGCAGGAACAGGGTTTCGCAGGCGATGCCGCTCTTGCGCAGCGTCTCGACGAGCTGCGGTACTTCAGCGAGGTCTTCCGGACGGTTGCGGGCATCGACGCCGACTGCAGTCTGGCGATAGGAAGACTCGCTGGTGCGAACCGTGTAGGCAATGAAGCCCGGCAGCAAACCTGCAGGAATGTTGTCCACGCAGTAGAAGTCGAGGTCTTCCAGCATGTCGAGCGCGACGCTCTTGCCGGAGCCAGACAGGCCGCTGACGACGATCAGTCTCATCAGGCGCAGCCGAGCTCAGCGGCCAGCCCAGTGACGGGCCCGCAGTCCTTGCCACCCCCGCAAGAAACCGGCTTCAGGGCGATACCTCCGTGCCGTGACGGTGCCGTGCAGCCTGCGGATCGCGGTGCTTTTCCTTGTGCCTGCGAACCTGCTCGTCGAGCTTGTCGGTGAGGAGGTCGATTGCAGCGTACATGTCGTCCTGAACGGCAGTGGCATGCACGGTCGTGCCCGCGAGACGAAGGGTAGCCTCGGCCTGCTGGCGCAGCTTTTCCACCGTCAGTGTGCAGTGGACTTCGATCACCCGGTCGGCTCGGCGCAGGATGCGCCCCAGCTTTTTCTCGACGTAGCTGCGCAGGGCCGGGGTGATCTCGACGTGATGTCCGCTCAGGTTGACTTGCATCGTCTCGTCCTCATGTGGTGTACGAGTCGTCTCACTTGGTTCTATAGCAGCCGTCACGCATGGGCCCGCGCAACGCCGTGGCGGCGCTCGCTGGACGAGGCGAGCCCAAGCGCCTCACGGTACTTGGCCACCGTGCGCCTCGCTACCTTGACGCCCTCGTCGGCGAGGATCGTCGCCAGCTGCGCGTCGCTGAGCGGCTTCTGTGGCACTTCGTCGGCGATGAGCTTGCGGATCCGCGCGCGGATCGCGACGGACGAGACGTCCTCGCCGTCGGTTCCCGAGACGTGGCTCGAGAAGAAATACCGGAACTCGAAGATGCCGCGCGGCGTGTGCATGTACTTGCCGGTCGTCACGCGCGAAATGGTCGATTCGTGCATCGACACTGCCTCGGCCACGTCACGCAGGATCATGGGCTGCATGGCTTCGTCTCCGCGCTCGAGGAACGCCGACTGGCGCTGCACGATGGAGCGGGCGACCTTGAGCAGCGTCTCGTTGCGGATCTCGAGGCTGCGGATCAGCCAGCGGGCTTCCTGCAGCTGGGCCCGCAGCGTCGCGTAGTCGGCGGAGCGCGAGACCAGCCCCGCATAGCCCTGGTTCACCCGCAACCGCGGCACCGACCCCGCATTGAGTTCGACGGACCAGCCCTGGTCGGTGCGCCGGATGAACACATCGGGAACCACGTACTCCGGTTGTGCGCCCTCGAACGCCGAACCGGGCCGCGGATGGCAGCTGCGAACCAGCGACAGCGCCGCCTGCAGGGTGTCTTCATCACAAGCCAGGGCCCGCCGCAGGGTGGCGAGATCCTTGTCCGCGACGGCCTGCAGGTGATCACGGGCAATCGCCAGCGCGAGGTCGCGGCCGGGGGTTTCGGGTTCGAGCTGCGCGAGTTGCAGCGCCAGGCACTCGCCGAGGGTGCGGGCGCCGATGCCGGCTGGATCGAGCGTCTGCACGAACGCGAGCATGGCCTCGACGTCCGCCTCGGTGACGGGCAGGTCGGTGCTCAGGTCGCGCGCGATCTCGGCCGGTGTCTCGGTGAGGTAACCGTCGTCGTTGAGGGCGTCGATGATCGCTTCGCCGATCCACACCTGCCGCGGGTCGAGCGGGCTGATCTCGAGCTGCCAGACCAGATGTTGATGCAGGTCGCGGCCGCGTTCGTCGGTGAACTCCATCCCCCGTTCGTCATCGTCGGCGCGTGCGCCGTCGCCCGAGGGGGTGGAAGATTCGGCCCACGGGTCTTCCATCTCGACGATGACGTCGTCGGCGGACGGCTCGTCGGATTCGGTCGCTTCGCCCGCTTCGGTGTCAACGGACCCGGTTTCGGATTTCGGCTTCGCCGGTGGGCGCCAGCTGGTCGAGCGAGGTGAGGTCGATCGAGTCGTCCTCTTCCTGCTCGAGCATCACGTTGGTCTCGAGCGCCTCCATGACCTGGGCCTGCAGCTCGAGCACGGGCAATTGCAGCAGCTTGATGGCCTGCTGCAGCTGCGGGGTCATCGTTAGCTGCTGACCGAGCTTGAGTTGCAGGGCCGGCTTGAGCATGGACGAATCGGCGTCGAAAAGTGACGGAGACTAGAGGCGGAAATCCTGTCCCAAGTAGACCTCACGCACCTCGGGATTGGCAAGAATCTCTTCCGCCGAACCGGACGCGATCACACTTCCTGCGCTCACAATGTAGGCGCGGCTGCAAATGCCAAGTGTTTCACGCACGTTGTGGTCGGTAATCAGTACCCCGATGTTGCGAGAACTCAGGTGGCGGATGATGCGCTGGATGTCGATGACCGAGATCGGGTCGACGCCGGCAAAGGGTTCGTCCAGCAGGATGAAGCGGGGTTCGGCCGCCAGCGCCCGGGCGATCTCGACCCGCCGCCGCTCGCCGCCCGACAGGCTCATCCCGCTGCTCGCGCGGATGTGGCCGATGTGCAACTCCTCGAGCAGCGCCTCGAGCGCGGCGTTGCGCGCCTCGTCGTCGTCCAGATCCTTGCGCGTCTCGAGGATGGCGAGGATGTTGTCCTCGACCGACAGCTTGCGGAAGACGGACGCTTCCTGCGGCAGGTAACCCACGCCCAGCTGCGCGCGGCGGTACATCGGCAGGCGTGTGAGTTCCTGTTCGTCGAGGTGAATGCGGCCTTCGTCGCACGGCACCAGCCCCACGATCATGTAGAACGCCGTGGTCTTGCCCGCGCCGTTGGGCCCGAGCAGGCCGACCACCTCGCCCGAAGTGACCTCCAGCGACAGTCCCTTCACCACCTGTCGCGAACGATAGCTCTTGCCCAGCGCCTCGGCGCGCAGCCGGCTCGTCTTCATGGGCCGTCGCCCTTTTCGGGGGCGGCTGCCTTCTTCGGTGGATTGATCGTGATGCGGACGCCGCCCGGGTCTTTCTCGCTGGGATTCGCCTGCACGCGCTCGCGGCCGATGTCGTACACGAGGGTGTTGCCGCGGATCTCGTTCTGCCCGTCGGTGAGCCAGGCATCGCCCGTAAGACGCACGGTGGCGGCCTTCACGTCGTAATCGATCGCTTTCGCTCGCCCGCGAGCAACCTGCTTCGTTTCCTTGAGCTGCTGCTCGAACTGCGCGGGCGAGCCCTTGATCGAGGCGCTCGCGATCGCGTTGTTCTTGAACATGACGCGCGCTTCGTTCGACTGCAGCTTGCCCCCCGGCACGACGATGACGACGTCGCCGGTCAGCCGCCACTCGGAGTTGTCGAACTCGAGCCCCGTGGCGCTCGCCTGTTGCGCGGTGACTTCGAGGCCGCCTTGCGTGATCTTCACGCGCTTGAACAGCAGCGTGTTGTTCTTGTAATCGAAATCCGACGACGCGGCCTCGAGGTTGATCGGCAAGGCGGAATTGCCGGCAGGCAGGCCCGACTGCGCCATGGCGCAAGGCACCGAGCCCAGCAGCAGCAGGGCCGCCAGGGCGCAGCGACGGATACGGGAAAGTTCAGGGACTGAATTGGCCATTGACGTTCGATTCTAGCCGCAGGGTGCCTTCGTTCAAACCGACCCGCATGCCGCGGCCGCGCAACTGGTGCGGGCCGAACTGTACGGTCACCGGCGCAGCAGTCTGGACTACATTGGTGCGGGTGTCGTACGCGAGTTCGTCGGTGCGGATCTTCGCCTCGCCCTCGCTGCGCTCGGCCGACCCTGTCACGAGCACGTTGCCGGACAGCAGCAGGGTGCTGCGGTCGTTCGGCATGCGGCCGTCGTCGGCCGTGACATGCCATTGGCCCTGTCGCGCCGTGTGATAGTCGAGCTCGAGCTGTGCGAGCAGCACGCTCTGGTCGGGCAATTGCTGCTCGATGGATTGCGCGCTGACGGTCACGCGTGGCCGGCCGTCGTCCCCGAGTTCCGTCAGCCTGGCTTCCAGCAGGTAGTAGCCGCGCTCGACCGGCCCGGTGTCCGTGTCCGTGACTTCGTCGCGGTCGCCCGTCAACAGGTTGAGCAGCGAGGCCGCGCCCGCGACGATCGCGACCATCGTCACGACGCGCTGGATCAGCTGGCGCGTGCGCTGAGCAGTAGATCGCATACTTCCCTCACGGCGCCGTGGCCGCCTGCCGATGGCGTGGTCCAGTGCGCGGCGGCACGCGCCGTTGCGTGCGCGTCGGCCACGGCGACTGCCAGCGTAGCGCGCTGCAGCATCGGCACGTCGGGCGTGTCGTCGCCGACGCACGCGAGCGCGTCCGGCGTGGCACCCAGTTCGGCCAGCAGGGCATCGAGCGTCGCGCGCTTGTCGCTGATGCCCTGGAACACGTGGCGGATGCCGAGTTCATTCGCGCGGCGCGTCACGGCCGCCGAATCACGGCCGGAAATGATGGCGACCGTGATGCCGGCGCGCTGCACGGCGACGATTCCGGAGCCGTCGCGTACGTGGAAAACCTTGGTTTCCTCGCCCTGTGCCGTGATGTGCAGGCGACCGTCGGTCAGCACGCCGTCGACGTCGAGCACCAGCACGCGTACCCGCCGTGCACGATCGAGCAGGTCTTGCGTCACCTCTCCCGCGCTCGCGTGGGAGAGGTCGGTCGATAGACCGGGTGAGGGCGTCTTCACATGACCCCCGCACGCAAAAGATCATGGACGTTCAACGCGCCGACCAGGCGCCGGTCATCCACCGATTGCACGACCGGCAGCGACGTGATGCGGTGGGTCTCCATCAGGTGCACCGCTTCGGCGGCCAGCATGCGGGGTTCGGCCACCTTGCACCTCGCGTTCATCACGCTTTCCATGCGGGTGGCGTGGATGTCCACCTGCCGGTCGAGCATCCGGCGCAGGTCGCCGTCCGTGAAGATGCCGACCACGCGATCCGCGGCATCGACGACGGTCGTCATCCCCAGGCCCTTGCGGCTCATCTCGAGCAGTCCGGCGCTCAGCAGGGTGTCCGGGCCGACACGGGGCAGGTCGTCCCCTTTGCGCATGACGTCCTCGACGTGGAGCAGCAGCCGCCGGCCGAGGCTGCCGCCCGGATGCGAACGGGCAAAGTCTTCCTCGGTGAAACCGCGCGCTTCGAGCACGGCGATTGCCAGCGCGTCGCCCATCGCGAGCGTCGCGGTGGTGCTGGCCGTCGGCGCGAGGTTGAGCGGGCAGGCTTCGGCGGCCACGCTGACGTCCAGCGTCACGGAGGCATAGCGGGCCAGCGTAGAGCCGTTCTTGCCGGTGAGCGCGATCAGGGGCACGCCCATCCGCTTGATGACGGGCAGGATCGTGAGCAACTCGTCCGTTTCGCCCGAATTCGAGAGGGCCAGCACGACGTCTGCCGCCGTGATCATGCCGATGTCGCCGTGGATCGCTTCGCCCGGGTGCAGGAAGAAGGCCGGCGTGCCGGTGCTCGCGAGCGTCGCGGCGATCTTGCTGCCGATGTGGCCGGACTTGCCCATGCCGGTGACCACCACCTTGCCGGTGCAGGCGAGCACCAGGGCGCAGGCGCGATCGAACGAGGCGTCGAGGCGGTGTTCGAGCGCGGCAACGGCGGCGGCTTCGGTGGCGAGGACGCGGCGGCCGCGAATGATCGTCAGGCTGGAGTCGGTCATGGCTCGGACAGGCGCATGGCGGGAAGCCGACAGTCTACAGCCTACAGGCCGCACGCCTTCTCCTTTAGACTTACGGGCTGTTTTCCGATCCGGCGAATCCACCATGACGGCCGACGAAGTCACCCAGCTCATCCTGTCGGGCCTGCCCGGGGCTCACGTACGCGTCCTGACGGACGACGACACCCACTACGAAGCCATCGTCGTCGCCGCGCAGTTCGAGGGCAAGCGGTCGATCCAGCGCCACCAGCTCGTCTATGCGGGTCTCGGCGCCCGGATGGGGCGCGAAGTCCACGCTCTTTCGATCCAGGCCTACACCCCTGCCGAGTGGCAGGCCGAAAGGGGCGGCTCGGCGCCGCTCTGAACCAGGAGTTCCTCGTTGGACAAGCTGCAGATTCGGGGCGGCGTGCCGCTCGATGGCGAAGTGCGCATTTCCGGGGCCAAGAATGCCGCCCTGCCGATCCTGGCCGGTGCGCTGCTGGCCGATGCGCCAGTCACGATCGGCAACGTGCCGCACCTCAAGGACGTCACGACGATGATCGAGCTGCTCGGCCGCATGGGCGCGAGCGTGACCGTCGATGAACGCATGCGGGTCGAGGTCGATCCCACCACGACCAGCGAGACGGCGGCCCCGTACGAACTGGTCAAGACCATGCGGGCGGCCATCCTGGTGCTGGGGCCGCTGGTGGCCAAATACGGCCGCGCCGACGTGTCCCTGCCCGGCGGCTGCGCGATCGGCGCCCGTCCCGTCAATATCCACGTCGCGGGCCTGCAGGCCATGGGCGCGGAAGTCCACATCGAGAACGGCTATATCCGCGCCCGCGCCGGTCGCCTCAAGGGTGCCCGGATCGTGATGGACACGGTCACCGTGACCGGCACCGAGAACCTGATGATGGCGGCGTGCCTGGCCGAGGGCGAGACCATCCTCGAGAACGCGGCGCGCGAGCCCGAAATCGTCGACCTGGCGCACTTCCTGATCGCGATGGGCGCGAAGATCAAGGGCCACGGCACCGATACGATCATCGTCGAAGGCGTCGAGCGCATGCACGGCACCCACTACGAAGTGCTGCCGGACCGCATCGAGGCCGGCACCTACCTGGTGGCGGGCGCGATCACGGGCGGCCGGGTACGGGCCCGCAACGCCCGCGCCGAGCACCTGGACGCGGTGCTGGGCAAGCTGGTCGAGGCCGGCGCGGAAGTGATCCGCGGCGACGGCTTCGTCGAGGTCAACATGCACGGCCGCCGGCCGCGGGCCGTCGATATCCGGACGGCGCCGCACCCCGGGTTTCCCACGGACATGCAGGCGCAGTTCGCGGCGCTGAATACCGTTGCGGACGGCGTCGGCACCATCGTCGAGACCATCTTCGAAAACCGCTTCATGCACCTGCTCGAGATGCGCCGCATGGGGGCCGAGATCCGGCTGGAAGGCAACACGGCGATCATCAAGGGCGTGCCGAAACTGACCGCAGCGCCGGTCATGGCCACCGACCTGCGCGCTTCGGCCAGCCTGGTCATCGCGGGGCTGGTGGCAGAGGGCACGACCGATGTCGAGCGCATCTACCACATCGACCGCGGGTACGAGTGCATCGAGGAAAAGCTGGCGGGTCTCGGGGCGCAGATCCGGCGGATGAACGACAAGGAAAGGGGATAGGGGTTAGGGGTTAGGGGCTAGTCGGAACGGCCTCACCTCTCCCGCGTGCGGGAGAGGTCGGCCGCCAGGCCGGGTGAGGGCTCCGACCTCTGATTCCGACTAACCCCTAGCCCCTATCCGCTATCCCCTTTTGGCTATAATGCGCTGCTGCCCCGGGCGATGAGGGGATCGCCCCCGGCAGACAGATATCGTTTTGCAGTTGCGTGAAGACCCGACAGCGTGCGCGTTGCAGCAAGCTTGTGCATGGGCGAACGCTGAGGAGAGAGCTGGATGACCGAAGAAGTCGATACGGGCAGGCGCCATTTCCTGACCGTGGCCACTGTCGCGACCGGCGCCGTGGGCGCTGCATTCGTCGCCGTACCGTTCCTGGCCTCGTGGAAACCCAGCGCCCGCGCCAAGGCGATGGGCGCCCCCGTGGAAGTGGACGTGAGCAAGCTCGAGCCGGGCGCCATGCTCAAGGTCGAGTGGCGCGGCAAGGCCATTTACGTGCTGCACCGCACGCCGCAGATGCTGGCCCAGCTCGAAGGCGTCGCCGGCGAGCTGCGCGACCCGGATTCGCTCGAGTCCGAACAGCCCGCCTTCGCCAAGAACGCGGCCCGTGCCATCAAGCCTGAATACCTCGTGCTCGTGGGCGTCTGCACGCACCTCGGGTGCGCGCCGCTCGACAAGTTCGCGCCGGGCGACGTCACCGTCGGCGCCGACTGGCCCGGCGGCTTCTTCTGCCCCTGCCATGGCTCCAAGTTCGACATGTCAGGCCGCGTGTTCAAGGACGTGCCGGCCCCGACCAACCTGCCCGTGCCGCCGTACCAGTTCGTGAACGACACACGGATCCTGATCGGCGCCGAGAAGGGGAACGCATGATGGGCACCTCCTCCGACAAGGTTGCAACCAGCGCGGACAACGGGCGCCTCGCGTCGCTCACGACCTGGATCGACGACCGCTTCCCGATGACTGCGCTGTGGAAGTCGCAGGTCTCGGAGTACTACGCGCCGAAGAACATGAACTTCTGGTACTACTTCGGCTCGCTCGCCCTGGTGGTGCTGGTCATCCAGATCCTGTCCGGGATCTTCCTGACCATGAACTACAAGCCGTCGGCCGCCGAAGCTTTCGGCTCGGTCGAATACATCATGCGCGACGTGGAATGGGGCTGGCTCATCCGCTACATCCATTCGACGGGCGCGTCGGCGTTCTTCATCGTCGTGTACCTGCACATGTTCCGGGCGCTGCTGTACGGGTCGTACCAGAAGCCGCGCGAACTGCTGTGGATCTTCGGCATGCTGATCTACTTCGCGCTGATGGCCGAAGCGTTCATGGGTTACCTGCTGCCGTGGGGCAACATGTCCTACTGGGGCGCGCAGGTGATCGTGTCGCTGTTCGGCGCCATCCCGGCGGTCGGCGATTCGCTCACGGAATGGATCCGCGGCGACTTCTACATCTCCGACGTCACGCTCAACCGGTTCTTCGCGCTGCACGTCATCGCGATCCCGTTCGCGCTGGTGTTCCTGGTGATCGCGCACCTGATGGCGCTGCACGAGGTGGGCTCGAACAACCCGGACGGCGTCGAGATCAAGAAAGTGAAGGGCCCGGACGGCATCCCGCTCGACGGCATCGCGTTCCACCCGTACTACACGGTCAAGGACATGGTCGGCCTCGGCGTGTTCCTGATCCTGTTCAGCATGGTGGTGTTCTTCGCGCCGACGATGGGCGGCTACTTCCTCGAGTACGCCAACTTCGAGCCCGCCAACGCGCTGCAGACGCCGCCGCACATCGCGCCGGTGTGGTACTTCACGCCGTTCTACGCGATCCTGCGGGCCGTCCCCAGCAAGGGCATCGGCGCCGCGCTGATGGGCATCGCCGTCGTGCTGTTCGTGTTCCTGCCCTGGCTCGATCGCGGCAAGGTGCGGTCGATCCGCTATCGCGGGCCGCTGTTCAAGTTCTTCCTGTTCTCGTTCGCGATCAGCTTCATTGCGCTGGGCTACCTCGGCCTGCAGCCGGCCACGGCGGGCGTCACGATGGCGTCACGCGTGTTCACCGTCGTCTATTTCGCGTTCTTCCTGCTGATGCCGTGGTACACGAGCATCGACAAGACCAAGCCCGTGCCGACGAGGGTCACCTACCATGCGCATTGAGCACAAGAAGAAGATCCTCGCGATCGTCGCGACGCTGGTCGCGCTGCCGGGCGTGAGCTTCGCCGCGGGCGGCGCACTGCATCTCGAGCAGGCCAAGAACGACATCCACAACCAGGCGTCGTTGCAGCGGGGCGCGAGGAACTTCGCCAACTACTGCCTCGGCTGCCACACGGCGAAGTACGTCCGCTACAACCGGGTCGCCGCCGACATCGGCCTCACCGAGCAGCAGATGGTGGATAACCTCCTGTTCTCGGGCGAGTCGCCGCATTCGACGATGCTGAACGGCATGGACCCCGTCGAAGCCAAGCAGTGGTTCGGCGTGATGCCTCCCGACCTGTCGCTCATCGCGCGCAGCAAGGGCACCGACTACGTCTATACGTTCCTGAAGTCGTTCTATGCCGATCCGGCCAAGGGCACCGGCGTGAACAACCTGGCGCTCCCGGGCACGGCGATGCCGCATGTGCTGTGGGAGTTGCAGGGCACGCAGGAAGCCGTCTGGGAAGGCCACACGGATTCCCAGGGCAACGTGCAGAAGGTTTTCAAGGAGTTCACGCTGGCCAATCCGGGCAAGCTGACTCCCGAGCAATACGACGAGTTCGTGCGCGACACCGTAAACTTCCTCGACTACATCGGCGAGCCGGTGCAGGCGAAGCGGCAGTCCATGGGTTTCGTGGTCATCGCGTTCCTCGTGTTCTTCACGCTGCTCGCGTATGCCCTCAAGAAGGAATACTGGAAGGACGTGAAGTAAGCCGGCTACGGCCGGCGCAGCCCCCATCGTTTCTGGCGCGGCACCCTCGCGGGCGCCGCGCAGAGCGCACGGGAAACTGCAGCCGCCGCCGGGGTACGCAGCCCGTCGGGGCTGTCCGTGCTCTTGGACTAGGGGTGGCGGCGACATGATGACGTTGTATTCACGGGCCACCGATGCGCGCTGCCATCGGGTCCGGCTGGTGCTGGCAGAGAAGGCCCTCGAAACGCGAGTGGTCGAAACCGAACCCGCGAGCCCGCCTGAAGACCTGATCGACCTCAATCCGTACCAGACCGTGCCCACGCTGGTGGATCGTGAACTGGTCGTCTACGAGCCTGGCATCGTCTGCGAGTACATCGACGAGCGGTTCCCGCATCCTTCGCTTTCGTCCACCGATCCCGGGGCGCGGGCACACGCGCGGCTGGCGCTGCGCCGCATCGAGCAGGAATGGTATGCGGTGTCCGATGTGCTCGAGCCTGGTTCGGGCGCCGACCGCCGCGATAAAGACCGTGCACGCAGGCTGCTCACCGAGAGCCTGCTCGCCTCCGAGCCGTTGTTCCGCATGCGGGCCTGGTTCCTGTCCGACCAGTTTTCACAGCTCGACGCTGCCGTGGCACCCATCCTCTGGCGCCTGAGCCGCTGGGACGTGGACACCGCCGCAATGGCGGCGACGGCTCCCGCCATCGAGAAGTACGCGACGAAGGCCTTTGCCCGGCCCTCGTTCCTGCGCAGCCTGAGCCAGGCCGAGCGCGACATGCGCAGCGGGACCCCAGCCGCTGCCCCGTCGTCGGCCCGTCGACCCGCCTGAACACGGCGTGATCCGATCCCTCGGCTGCGTTCGTCACGGCATACTATCGGCGCCGTGACCTCATCCAGCAGTACGCCGCCGCCGCCAGACGAGACGGGTCCGCCCATGAAGGCGCGCCGTCCGTACCTGCTGCGGGCCATCCATGAGTGGATCTCGGACAGCCTCTGCACGCCGCATCTCGTCGTCGACGCCAATGCCGGCGACGTCGAGGTGCCGCGACCGTACGTGAAGGACGGCAAGATCGTGCTGAACGTGAGCTGGAGCGCCACGGCGAACCTGCGCCTCGGCAACGAGGAGGTGACGTTCAGTGGACGTTTCGGCGGCGTCAGCATGTCGGTGCGCGTGCCGATTCACGCCGTGCTCGCGATCTACGCGCGCGAAACCGGGCAAGGCATGATTTTCGCCGAGGACGACGTCGAGGGGGGCGCGGTGGCTGCGTCCAGCAAGGCGACCTCGCCCGAGACTCCTGGCGGCGACGATCCGGGGCCGAAGCCGACGTCCCCTGCCGACAGCCGGCGCGCGCGCTTCAAGGTCGTCAAGTAGCCGGGCTGACGCGCAACCTCACTTGCGGGGCGCTGGTCTCCGTCGCGAGCGCGACGGGGCGTGCGGGGCCGTGCTGGCCGGGGCGAGCGGCGCAGGTCGTGGTCGCCAGCGCTCGAGCAACACCTGTTCCTGTTCCGTGAAGACTCGTTCCGCTTCGCGCACGTACTCGCGGAAACGCACGCCTGCTGCGGTCAGCGGCTGGCCCTTGAGCTTGACGATCGCATAGCGCACGGCCAGGTACGGCTCCGCGCCCAGCACCACGAGCCGTCCGCCATCGAGCTCGTCCGCCACGCAGGCGAGCGGCGCCACCATCAGCGCATCGGACCCGAGCACGATCTTCCTGACGGCATCCAGCGCGTTGAATTCGAGTGCAGGGAATACCCGGTAGCCGGCGGTGGCATCCGGCGACCGGCGTTGCGCCAGCCGGATCGGTTCGAGCGACCGGGGCGGAATGCGGGTCAGCGACGCATAGGGATAGGCGAAGCCGTCCGCGATTCCCAGCGGGCCGCGACCCGCCAACGGGTGCCCGCGGCGCGCGATGATGAAGGTGGGGTGCGGTGCGAGCGGCTCGAAGTCCAGGTCGAGGTCGCCCGCGAAGGTGCTGAATTCCGCTACGAAAAACTCGATCTCGCGCGCCCGGAGCCGACGCAGCAATTCATCCCAGTCACGCATCATCACGCGCACGACGATGCGCGGGTAGTCGGCGACGAACCGGGCCAGCGCGTCGGCCAGCATCGACTGCGCCGGGTACGGGCCGCCACCGATGTGCAGGTGGCCGGTCTGGAGGCCGCGCTCGCCCATCACGTCGCGGTCGAGATCGTCGATGAGCTGCGCGATCTGCCGGATCCGGGCGATGAAAACGTGGCCGCCGTCGGTCGGCTCGACCCCTGTCGCAGTGCGGACGAACAAGCTGCTGCCAGTCGTGCGCTCCACCGATTGAATGCTGCGCGACAGCGCGGACTGGCTGAGTCCGAGCGCGGTCGCGGCGCGCGCAAAGCTCCCATGCTCGTCGAGGGCGATCACGTGGCGCATGTGGCGGATGTCGAGCGACATGGCGCGGACTCTATATCAGGCATGCATAAGATGCATGAGCCGGGGCTCAAGTCGCCTAGCGGTGCATGCAAGGCGTTCGCGGGTCGACCGCAATCACGGCCCCGGCGTCGGGTGGGCGGTACTACGATTGCGCGGACTTCGCGACCCCGGCGAGACACCCGGCGCAATCAGGCCATGCGCTCAGTGCATGGCTTGATAAGGCTCACGCGTTACGTACATGATTCGGTCCCAAACTGACCAGAATCGCTCAGGGACGCACGGGACGATGACCGGTGCCGGCGCCTGCCGCCGATGAGGCGATCCGCGAACACCAGCTCCGCGCACCTGAGCGTGGACGCCTGACGACAATTACTTACATGGGAGTTGCAGATGATCTCGAACCGGCTTGCATCCTGGACCATCGCGGCGCTGCTGGCAGCGTTCGCCCCGCTTGCGCAGGCCGAGGAAGGCCCGGGCGAATGGCGCCAGACCGTGTTCCTGTACGGCATGGGCGCGAAGATCGAAGGCGACGCGCAGATCGGGCCCCTGCAGGTCGAGGTCGACTCGAACCTGTCCGACTTTTTCGACTCGCTGAAGTTCGGTGCGATGGCCGCCTACCGGGTTGCCAACGACGACTGGTCGTTCACCGGCGACCTCACCTACATGAACCTCGGCCAGAGCAAGGCCACGGACCAGAACCGGGCGAGCGCGTCGCTCGACGTCGAGCAGCTCACGGCCATGGCGACCGTCGGTCGACGGATCCTGCCGCACACCGAGGCGCTGGTCTCGCTCGCCTACTTTGACCTCGACGCCGACTTGCGGGTCAGGGTGCTGCAGCGAGTCGTGGAGGCCGAGCGCAATGCCAGCTGGGTCGACCCGATGATCGGCCTCCTCTACGACCGGCCAATGAGCAACAGGTGGCGCTTCACGCTGCGCGGCGACATCGGCGGCGGGCTCGATTCCGGCGCCGATCTCACGTGGCACGCGCTGACCCGCTTCACCTTCCAGCAGTCGGATCGCTTCAGCTGGTACGCGGGCTACCGCGCGATCTCGTACGACTACGATGACGGCGAGGGCCGCAACTACCAGCACTACGACCTGACCCAGCACGGGCCGGGCCTGGGACTTGCGATCTCGTTCTGATTCCCCGCCTGCGGGGCGTCACGTGGATTTGCTTGCATCAAATAGGCACGTCGCGGTCGCTGCAGCCGCGCGCGGGCACAGGGGGGACGGATGAAGTTTGAACTGCGCTTGCTCGCAAACGCCGCTGCACTGGCGCTCATCGGTGCCGCACTGCCAGTAGTCCAGGCCAACGCCGAGGTGCCCAAGGCGCCCTATGGCGTCCTGGACGCTGGCGACGAGGACTCGGTGCCGCTGCCTGTCGGTGCCCCGTCGTCACAGGCGAAAGCCTATTCGCCCTACGCCGGTCGCAAGTACCCGACGCGCGTGCTGTGGGGCGACACCCACCTGCACAGCGCCAACTCCGGCGATGCGTTCACGACCGGCAATCGCTTCACGCCGGAACAGACGTATCGCATCGCCCGCGGTGAGGACGTGATCTCCGCGACGGGGCTGCCCGCCCGTCTGTCGCGGCCGCTCGATTTCGTCGTCCTGAGCGATCACGCCGAGGGCCTCGGGCTCATTACTGAGGTCTACAACGGCAACCCCGCGGTGATGGGCGACAGCACCGTCGAGCGCTGGAGCCGCATGATCAAGGCGGGCGGCACCGAGGCCGCCGCGGCGGTGACCGAGCTGATCGGCGCGCAGGCGACGAACACCTTGCCATCCGTGCTGACGGACCCGGCAGTCGCCGGCCCGCTCATGATGTCGGTCTGGCAGCGCGCGGCCGTCATGGCCGACAAGTACAACGAGCCCGGCAAGTTCACCACTCTCATCGGTTTCGAGTGGACGCCGACGCCGGGTGGCGACAACCTGCACCGCAACGTGTTGCTGCGCGACGGGCAGGCTCGCGCGAGCCAGGTGTTTCCGTTCTCGTCCTGGAACAGCGAGGACCCGCAGCAGCTCTGGGCCTGGATGGAGTCCTACGAGCAGCGCACCGGCGGTCGTGCGCTCGCGATCCCGCACAACGGCAACCTGTCGAACGGCCGCATGTTCGCCGCGCAGGCCTTCGACGGCTCGCCGTTGACCAAGGAGTACGCCGAGCGCCGGCAACGCTTTGAGCCGGTGCAGGAAATCGTGCAGATGAAGGGTGCCTCCGAGAGCCATCCAAAGCTTTCCCCGAACGACGAGTTCCTGGAATACGGCATCGCCGGCTGGGAACTCGGCAACCTCACCCTGGGCGGCAAGCTCACCGCAGGAGATGATGCCGACCAGCTTCGTGCGCGCCGGATTCATGCGCGGCCTCGAGCACGAGGCCAAGCTGGGCGTGAACCCGTTCAAGTCCGGCATCATCGGCAGCTCCGATGCGCACAACGCGCTGCCCTTCGTCGAAGAAGACAACTTCTTCGGCAAGTTCCCCGGGCAGGAGCCGAGCGCGGACCGCTGGAAACAGCAGTCGAGCACCGGCGAGGGCGCAGGCGGTGCGGCGCGCTACACGTGGCAGTATCTCGCTGCCGGCTATGCGGCCGTGTGGGCCACCGACAACACCCGCGAAGCGGTCTTCGACGCGATGACGCGACGCGAGACCTACGGCACCTCCGGCACGCGCATGACGGTGCGCTTCTTCGGCGGCTACGGCTTCACGCCCGAGGATGCGCAGTCGCGTTACCTGGCCGAAGTCGGCTATACGAAGGGCGTGCCGATGGGCGGCGACTTGAAGCGCGCCGCGGGCGGCACGTCGCCCAGCTTCCTCGTCGCCGCGCTCAAGGATCCGCAGGGCGCGAACCTCGACCGCATCCAGGTCATCAAGGGCTGGCTCGACGCGTCGGGCAAGGCGCAGGAAAAGGTTTACGACGTGGTGTGGTCTGGCGACCGCAAACCCGGCAAGGACGGCAAACTGCCGCCGGTGGGCGACACGGTCGATGTGTCCCAGGCCACTTTCCTGAACACGATCGGCGCCCCCGAGCTGACTGCGGTCTGGAAAGATCCCGATTTCCAGCCCGGGCAGCGCGCCTTCTATTATGCCCGCGTGATCGAGATCCCCACGCCCCGCTGGACGGCGTACGACCAGGTGCGCTTCGCCGTCAAGATGAGCCCGGAAATCCCGATGAAGCAGCAGGAACGTGCATGGACGTCGCCGATCTGGTATTCGCCGTAACCTGAATCGTTCCCGTCTGGTTCCAGCGGCCGGTATGCCAGCGCATGCCGGCCGCTTTCATGAATGGCTAGTCAAAAGGCATCCCGGTGATCCGACGTCTGCTGCGCGAACCTTTGCTGCACTTCCTGTTGCTAGGCACAGGTCTCTTCCTGCTTTACGAGGCGACGAACGGTGGAGCGTCGCAGGCGCCCCGCGTCATCGAGATCTCCGAGGCCCGCACTGCGGCTCTGGCCGAGAGTTTTGCCGTCGTCTGGATGCGTCCGCCGACGACCGCCGAACTGAAAGGCCTCATCGACGATTATGTGGCCGAGGAAATCTACTACCGCGAAGCGGTAGCGATGGGTCTCGACCAGAACGACACGGTGATCCGCCGCCGGCTGCGGCAGAAGATGGAGTTCATCTCGGACAGCGTGGCGGACGCCGTCGAGCCGAGTGACGCGCAGTTGCAGGCGTTCCTGGCAGAGAATGCCGCGAAGTTCGCGCAGCCGGCCGAACTGACATTCCAGCAGGTCTTCCTGAGCGCCGAGCGCCGGGGCGACGCGGTGCGCGCGGACGCCGAGAAGCTGCTCGCGAAGTTGCAGGCGGACCAGCGACTCCGTGCGACCGACCGACGCGGGCGACCCGACGATGCTGCCTCCGACGATGGAGGCGGCGACGCCCCAGGCGATTGCCAACACCTTTGGCGACGCGTTCGTGCAGCAGGTCGACGAAGCGCCGGTCGGGCAATGGTCGGGCCCGGTCGAATCCGCCTTCGGCCTGCATCTCGTCCGGGTCGACGAGCGCGGCGTCGGCAAGACGCCGACGCTGGACCAGATTCGCCCCATCGTGCTGCGTGAATGGCAGTCCGGGGAACGCCAGCGGCAGAACCAGTCATTCCTTGCTGCACTTCGCGGCAAGTACGAAGTGCGTGTCGCGGGGCCCGCGGCCGAGTTGTTTGCAGCCCCCGCCGCTGGCGACGCAACGCGGTGAACAAGTTGCTGTCGCGGGGAACGTACGTGCATCGCCTCTTGTTGGCGCTCATCGCGGCAACCTGCTGGGCTGCGGCGGCCGACGCGCACGAGGTGCGCCCGGCCTATCTCGAGCTGCGCGAGACAGCGCCAGACACGTTCAACGTCCTCTGGAAAGTACCGGCGCGCGGTGAGTATCGGCTGAGCCTGCACGTGCGCCTGCCGCAAGAATGCAGCGGCGCGCCGCAGCACGGCACGTTCGCCGGCGGCGCGTTCGTCGAGCAGTGGCAGGCGATCTGCGAGGGCGGCCTCGTCGGCCGCACGATCGCCATCGAAGGCCTGAGCGCCACGCGCACCGACGTGCTGGCTCGCGTCGAGCGCGTCGACGGCACGACGCAGACGGTACGGCTGACCCCTGAACAGACATCGTTCGAGGTGACGGCCGCGCCCACCGCGCTCGAAGTCTCGAAGACTTACTTCGTCCTCGGCGTCGAGCACATCCTGCTCGGCATCGATCACCTGCTGTTCGTGCTGGGCCTGCTGTTCCTCGTGGGCAACTGGAAGCAGCTCGTCGGCACCGTTACAGCCTTCACCGTCGCGCACAGCATCACGCTGGCAGGGGCGACGCTCGGCTGGGTCTACGCGCCGCAGGCTCCGATCGAGGCCACGATCGCGCTGTCGGTGATGTTCGTCGCGGCCGAGATCCTGCGTCGCGCCGACGGCCACCGCAGCCTGACTGCCACCGCGCCGTGGCTCGTCGCGTTCGTGTTTGGACTGCTGCATGGCTTCGGCTTCTCGGGCGCGCTGCGCGAGGTGGGCCTGCCGGAGCAGGACATCCCGCTGGCCCTGTTGTTCTTCAACGTCGGCGTCGAGGCAGGGCAGCTCGCCTTCATCGCCGTCGTGGTAGTGGTGCTCTCAGCCGTCACGCGGGTGCTGCGCAAGCCCGGCCATGCCGAGCACGGTCCGTGGCATGCGGAAGCGATGATTCGCGTGCCTGTCGCGTACGTGATTGGTGCGGTCGCCGCGTTCTGGACCGTGCAGCGAGTCGTCGGCTTCTGGGGATGACTGCGGCCGACCGCTGTCGGACCGGTACAATCGCTCTACTGCATGACCGCTGCCAACTCCCGACTTGCCGCCCTGGCCATCCAACTGCTGCTGTTGGCCCCGTGCGCGGTGGCAGCAGCACCTGATCCTGATCCGTTGTCCGTGGACCACCACAACGCCGTAGTGGGCCCGCCCAGCGAGCCCATCGCGGTGGATCCGCCGCGCGCTCCCTGCCCCGAACCCGAGGGCCCCGATGCCCTCAGGCTCGACAGCGTCCGCACCGGAGTCGAGCGCAGCGTCTGCGTCACGGCCTGGTACTTCGATCGCCTGTTTGGAACGCTGCCGGAGAATGAGCTGGTCGAGACGCGGACGACCCACGGCCGACTGCGCGGCGGCGTCGTGTGGGACGAGCGCGACGGCTTCGGCCAGGAGTTCACCCTGCGGGCCCAGGTGCAGATGCCGGTGGCCCAGCAGCGCCTGCAGGCCGTGTTCGGGCGCGACACCGACGAGGCGTTCGTCGAAGGCGGCTCGGGGGAGTTCGACAGCATCGCGTTCACCGACGAGGACGAGGACACCAGCTGGCTCCTGGGGCTTGGATTCGCGCCGATGCGCGGCACGCGCAGCCGCCTGAGCCTCGGTGCCGGCGTACGGCTCAGGACGCCGCCCGACCCGTACGTGCAAGCGAGCTACTGGTACCAGGATCGTCTTGCGGAGAACCTGTTGTTCCGGGCACGCCAGACCGTGTTCTGGGAGAACGAGGACGGCTTCGGCACCGCGACGCGTCTGGTGTTCGAACGCGCGCTCGGCGACACGCGCATGCTGCGCTGGGGCAATCACCTGCGCGTCTCGGAGGCCACGGACGGCATGCGCTGGAACACCAACCTGACCCTGTTCAACGCGCTGAGCGCCAGGCGCGCCGTGGCGCTGCGCGGGGCGATCCGGGGCGAGACGGGTCGTGAGGTGAGCCCGGTCGAGTACCAGCTGCTGCTCATTCATCGCCAGCGCATCTTCCGTGAGTGGCTGTTCCTGGAACTGCGCGGCGGCGGCGGGTGGATTCGCGAGGAGTTGTCCGAACCGCGCGAGTTCGTGCCCGAGGCGGCCGTCGTGCTGGAGATGTCGTTCGGTCGTCATCCGCGCGAGCGCAACGCAGCGGCGCCTCGACTGGATTCAGCGCAACTCGAACGCATTGCGAATCCAGGTGACGAGCGGGACGCCGCCGGTCTCCGGTGAGGGGTCGATCGCGACGACGTCGAAGCGGGCACGCAGCTGGCGCAGTTCACGTCGTGTGAGCAGCAGGTGGCGCGCCGCCAGCGAGCAGCGGCGCTGCTTGTCCGCGCTGATCGTCGCCGCGGCCAGCCCGTAGTCGCTGCGCGAACGCGAGCGCACCTCGACCAGCACCAGCACTCGCGTTTGCGGCTCGAGCATCACCAGGTCAATCTCGCCCGCGCGACACCGGTAGTTGCGTGCGAGCAATTGCAGCCCGGCCTCCTCGAGGTGGCGCAAAGCGCGGGCTTCGGCGGCACGCCCGAGTTCCGTGGTCGTGGTGGTCGTGCCCAATCGAGATGCCCTGGCTTTGCCGCGGCAGACGCGCGGCCCGGCATCCTTTGTCGCTCAGTTGGCCGGCGGCGTGCCCGTCGTATTTGCGGGCAGAACCTCGCGATACACGGGCACGCTTGCGCCTGCCGCCTGTGGCTTCCCCGCTTCGATGCGGGCGAACTGCAGGCTGCGCTGCACGCGGCCGTCGGCGCGGTTCAGTTCGAGCAGGCCTGTCAGGCCGTCGACGCCGGCGGCAACGGCGCCCGCACTGCCGAACTGCTGCGCCAGGCGGAAGGCGTCGTAGCCGAAGGCGTACAGGCGCAGACGGCCACGCGCTCGCGTCGCCCATTCGCCCTGTACGGCATCCCAGAGTTCCGGTGCGCCCTGGCCGCCGTACAGCAGCCACGGCATCTCGGGAAAAATCATGCCGTCCATGTCGGCCGCCGCGCGCACGCTGGGGTCCCACGCGTCGGAGGTGGTGTACAGCGGCAGGTCATACGTCATCTGGAAGCGCAATTGCGGGGAGATCGCGCGTGCGGCCTGCGGCGTCGCGGCGACGAATGCGAATTGCGGACCGGAGGCTTGTTCGGCCGCTGCATTACGCGAGACCGGCGGCTGGTTGGATTTCGCGGGGCGATCGCCGGCACCGCCATAGCGGCCGAGCGCTGCGCGCAATGGACTGGAGAAATCACGCGCCCCGGCGTCGTAATACTGCGCGGACAGCAACGTGACTGCGCCCGTCGCCTGCAGTTCCTGGATGAACGCATCGTGGACCCGCTGGCCCCAGGCGTTGTCCGGGAACAACGCGATGCCGCGCACCAGGCCGTCGGTTGCAATGCGTCGCGCGACGGCGCGTGCTTCCTGTTCAGGGTCGAGCGCGAACTGATACAGAAACGCCGGGGGTGCCACGCCGGAGGTGGTCACCGTGTTCAACGCGAGGGTGGGCACCGCCAGGCCGGCAGGTTGTGCAGCGACCACGGCAACGATGTCTTCCTTCGTCAGCGGACCGACGACGACGCGAGCGCCCGCTGCGAGAGCTCGCTGGTACGCTGCGGCCGCGCCTGGGCCGGCCGTATCGTAGACATCGACCCGCGGTCGGGTGTCTGCCGGGGACGAGGCGTACCACGCGGCCGTGAAACCGTCGCGCACTGCCATGCCAGCGGCTTGCTGCTTGCCGGTGAGTGGCAACAGCAGGGCGATGCTCCCGCCGGTCGGGCCGCCTGCGAGCGTGGCCGAGGACGCGCCTGCCGCCGTCTCCGGCAAGAAGGCTGCGCCCGGATGTCCCGGATGGCGCAGCGCCCACTGGCGCGCCGCATCATCGCCACCGACCTCCGTCGCGCTGCTGCCCGCAGCCGCCAGGACGGAGGGAAGTTCAAGCCAGCCACGTTCGCGCTCGGAGACGCCCCCGGCCGTCACTGGCCCCGGCGGGTGCAGCAGCAACTGGTCCAGCAGCAGACGATCGTTGGCGGCGCGTTCAGCCGGCGCCGACAACGCGGCGCTGCGTTCCTCGAACGTGCGCACGCCACTCAGCGCGTCGCCGCTCGCGAACTCGGCGCGGCCGCGCAGCGCGAGCAGGTCCGGCGCAGACTCCGGCGGCAACGGCGAGGGCAGGGCCCGCAGCGCGACCAGCGCCCGCGCGGGGTCGTTGCGTTCGAGGGCGAGCCGCGCGTCCACCTCGAGCGCCAGCGCCCGCTCCGCATCGGTCGCCACGCGGTTGCGCACTTTGCCGGCCAGTCGCTGCGCATCGTCAAGCGCGCCGCCCAATACATACTCGCGGGCCGCGAGCAGGGCCGTGGTGGTGTCCCAGTTCATGAAACCGCGCCGCGCCAACTGTTCGTAGCGGGCGCCTGCAGCGAGGTGATCGCCCTGCTGCGCGAGGGCAGCGGCTTGCGCAAGCGTCGGCGCGGTCGATTGCGCGACCGACAAGGCCGGCGCGGCGCTGGCCAGCAAGGCAAGCGTCGCCCACGCCACCAGCCAGCGGTGCGTGCAGCGAGCTTGCCCGCTTCGAGGCGATACGTGCAGCATGCGGAATCCTTGGGAGGCGCACTTGACCGGACTGGCAGTGGATTCTACGGGGCCGAAGCCGGCGGGCGCACTCTTCGTCGTGGCGACGCCGATCGGCAACCTGCAGGACTTGAGCCCGCGGGCGGTGGCGACGCTGCGCGACGCAGACCTGCTGCTGGCCGAAGACACGCGGCATACCCGCACGCTGCTCGAGGCGTACGGCATCGCGCGGCCCGCGCATGGCATCGAGTCGCTGCACGAGCACAACGAACGCGAACGCGTGCCTGCGCTCGTGGCGCGGCTGCAGGCCGGGTCGCGCATGGCGCTCGTCACCGATGCCGGTACGCCACTCATGAGCGATCCGGGGTCGCTGCTGGTGGCCGCGGCCGCGCAAGCCGGGGTCGAGGTCGTCGCGATTCCAGGGCCGTGTGCTGCCATCGCCGCGTTGTCGATCGCGGGTCTCGCGACCGATCGTTTCGTGTTCGAAGGCTTCCTGCCCGCCAAGTCCGCGGCGCGCCGCGCAGCTCTCCAGGCGCTCGCGCAGGAAACTCGCACGCTCGTTTTCTACGAAGGGCCGCACCGCCTCGAGGCGACGCTGCAGGACCTGGCAGCCGTGTTCGGCGCGGAGCGCGCAGCTGCGGTAGCGCGTGAAATCACGAAGCGCTTCGAACACGTGTACCGCGGCACGCTGGCCGCGCTGGCGAGCCAATGCGCGGCCGACGCCAACATGACACGCGGGGAGATCGTGCTGGTCGTGGCGGGGGCGCCCAGGCAGGACGACGAGGACGCCGACGCGCTCGCGGCAGCAGGCACGCTCAAAGTGCTGCTGCAGGAATTGCCGGTGTCGCAGGCCGCGCGCATCGCGGCCCAGCTCACGGGGCGTGGGCGCAAGGAGTTGTACGAACTCGCGCTCGCACTGGCGCCATCGCAGCCCGGCGAATGACGCGGCCGCGTATACTGCGCGCGGGAGTCGGCCAGGCAACCGCTGCGTTTAACGACGTGGAGGAAAGTCCGGGCTCCATAGGGCAAGGTGCCAGGTAACGCCTGGGGGGCGCGAGCCCACGGACAGTGCAACAGAAAGCAAACCGCCTATGTCACGGCTCGTGCAAACGGGTCGTGGCAGGTAAGGGTGAAAGGGTGCGGTAAGAGCGCACCGCGCCGGTGGCAACATTCGGCGGCACGGCAAACCCCACCTGGAGCAAGACCAAATAGGGAAGCGCGCGGACCTTCGGGTCCGTTCCTGCTGCCCGCAGGGGCTTCCGGGTAGGTCGCTCGAGGCGCACGGTGACGTGCGTCCCAGATGGATGGTTGTCCTCGACAGAACCCGGCTTATCGGCCGACTCCCACCTCTTTCGGCTGGCGCCGGCCCACCCTGGGCCCGGTGACCCACTTCATCCCACCGCCACTTTTCACAACGTGGCCGCGGTAACGGCCGTTGCAGGCTGATTCCTCCCACAAATCCTTGCGTCCCGCTGTTGTTGCGGTGTGCGCGGACATGCCGCGTCCAGTCTGAGTCCAGCGCTACGGCCGCCATTTCCCACGGATCCAGACTCGTGATGCGTACTTAAGGAACATCTCCTAAGTACATGATTGTTCTGGCAAACCAAATCGCCCAACCCAGGCTCCTGACCGCGCCGAGCCTAAGTCACTGTCCCTATTGAGAAATTTTTGAAGCCAACCGTTGACGCTGGCTGCACCCCGACCCTATAGTGGCGGCGAGTGGGAAAAAGTGGGATGAAATGGGCTGCCGGCCCGGAAGACGCCTGAAATGTTTCGTGGAGCCAACAAAGTCACCCTCGATGCCAAAGGCCGCGTGGCCATGCCCGCGCGGTACCGGGACACGCTCGTCGAGCGCAGCGAGGGGCGGCTGGTGGCGACCGTGGATCGCGCGGACAAGTGCCTGCTGATCTACCCCCTGCCGGACTGGGAGGAGATCGAGCGCAAGTTGATGCGCTTGCCCACCCTGAATCCGCAGGCGCGGCGGTTGCAGCGGCTGATGGTGGGACACGCCACGGACCTCGAGCTGGACTCGCATGGCCGTGTGCTGGTGCCGCCCAAGCTGCGCGAATACGCGGGGCTGGCGCGCCAGGCGATGCTGATCGGGCAGGGCAGTCGTTTCGAGCTGTGGGACGAGCAGCACTGGAACGAGCGTCGCGACGAATGGCTGCTAGCGGGTGACGAGCCGGGCGCACTGCCCGCCGAACTCGAACAGCTGTCGCTGTAGGCGCGCGAGGTGGATGCGCACAAGCCGGTACTTCTGGACGAGGTGCTGGACGGTCTCGCCGTGAAATCCGATGGGCATTACTGCGATGCCACGTTCGGTCGCGGCGGGCACAGCGCGGCCATTCTCGAGCGGCTCGGTCCCTCAGGTCGTCTCTGCGCCATCGACCGCGACCCGGAGGCCATTGCGGCGGGACGCGGACGCTTCGCGGCGGAGGGCCGCCTCACTCTGGTCAGGGGGTCGTTCGGCCGGCTCGAAGAGCGGGTCCGCGCGGCAGGGTTGGAAGGTGGGCTGCAAGGCGTGCTGCTGGACCTCGGGGTCTCGTCGCCGCAGCTCGATGAGGCCAGGCGGGGCTTCAGTTTCATGCAGGACGGTCCGCTCGACATGCGCATGGACAACGAGTCCGGAATCAGCGCCGCGCAATGGCTTGCGCGTGCGGGCGAGCGGGAGATCGCAGACGTGCTCTTCAAGCTCGGCGAAGAAAAGTTCTCGCGTCGGATCGCGCGCGCCATCGTGGCTGCGCGCGGCGTGGTGCCCCTGACAACGACGCGGCAGCTGGCCGAACTGGTCGCGAGCGCGGTGCCCACCCGCGAACCCGGCAAGCATCCCGCCACCCGCTCGTTCCAGGCGATCCGCATCCACGTGAACCGCGAGCTCGAGGAAGTCGAGGCCGCGCTGCCGCAGGCGGTGAGCCTGCTCGCGCCGGGCGGCCGGCTCTGCGTCATCAGCTTCCACTCGCTCGAAGATCGCCTGGTCAAGCGCTTCATGCGCCGCGAAGCACAGGGCGATCCGCTCTACGCCGAATTGCCGAACGTGCCGCCGCACGCGCGACCGCGCCTGAAGCTCGTCGGCGGCGCCGTCATGGCGGGCGACGCGGAAGTCGCGGCCAACCCACGGTCGCGCAGCGCCGTCCTGCGGGTGGCCGAGAAGGTGGCGGCATGAAGCTCTCGCAGTGGCGCCAGCTCGTGGCGGTGCTCTGGGTCGCGGTGCTCGTGTCGGCGCTCGGCGTCGTCTATGGCAAGCAGGAAGCGCGCACCCGGTTCAACGAATTGCAGAAGCTCACCGACCGGCGCGACGACCTCGACATCGAGTGGGGCCAGCTGCAGCTCGAGCAGAGCACGTGGGCCACGCATGGACGCGTCGAGCGTGTCGCGCATGACGAGCTCGGGATGATCACGCCGCAGCCGTCCGAACTGCGCGTCGTGCAGCCATGACCGTCGGCAAGAGCTTCCGCGATCGTCCCTCGCGCGACTCGGCCTCGACCGAGGTCGGCAGCTGGCGCTTCTGGCTGGTGGGCGCGCTGCTGACGCTGTGCGCCATCGCGTTGCTCGCCCGCGGGCTTTACCTGCAGTACTTCAACCAGGATTTCCTCGAGCGGCAGGGCAACGCCCGCATCCTGCGCGACGTGAAGCTGTCGGCGAACCGGGGCATGGTGCTCGACCGCAACGGCGAGCCGCTCGCGGTCAGCACGCCCGTCGACACCGTGTGGGCTGACCCGCGCAAGCTCGCGCAGCATCCGCAGGATTTCGCCAAGCTGGCGCAGGCGCTCGGCCGCGACAAGAACTGGCTGGCACGGCGCGTCACCAGCAACCTCGACCGCGAGTTCGTCTACCTCGTGCGTCACATGCGGCCGCAGGACGCGGACAAGGTGAAGGCGCTCGGCATTCCCGGCGTCGACACGCTGCGCGAGTACCGCCGCTATTACCCGGCCGGTGAAGTGACCGGACACCTGCTCGGCTTCACCAACGTCGACGACGTGGGGCAGGAAGGGCTCGAACTCGCGTTCGACGAGTGGCTCGGCGGCGTGCCGGGCGTCAAGCGCGTGATGCGCGACCGCCAGGGCCGCACGCTCGAGGACATCGAGCTGATCAAGGCGCCGCGTCCGGGCCAGGACCTGCGCACCAGCATCGACCTGCGCGTGCAGTACCTCGCCTACCGCGCGCTCAAGCAGGCGGTGCAGGTCAACGAGGCGCAGGGCGGTTCGGTGGTCGTGCTCGACATCGAAACCGGCGAAGTGCTGGCAATGGTGAACCAGCCGGCGTTCAACCCCAACGACCGCGAGCAGTACCTGCCGTCGCGGTATCGCAATCGCGCGACCAACGATTTCTTCGAGCCGGGCTCGAGCATCAAGCCGTTCGTCGTGGGCGCCGCCATGAAGACGGGGCGTTACCACGCCGACACGCTGGTCGAGACCGGCCCCGGCACGCTGCGTGTCGGCATCAAGACCATCAAGGACAAGCACAACCTGGGCACGATCGACGTCCGCACGTGCCTGGAGAAGTCGAGCAACGTCTGCGTGGTGAAGATCGCGCTCACCATGAAGCCGCAGGAAATGTGGCAGGCGCTGCGCGACCTCGGCTTCGGCTCGGTGACCGGCTCCGGCTTCCCCGGGGAATCGGCCGGCATCCTGACGGGCTATGAGCACTGGCGCGCGATCGGCCAGGCCACCATGTCGTATGGCTACGGCCTGTCAGTGACGCCGCTGCAGCTTGCGCAGGCCTATGCCGTGCTCGGCGCAGGCGGCATCCGTCGCCCTGTGAGCCTGCGTCGCGTCGACGCGCCGCCCGCAGGCGAGCCGATCATGGAGCCCGCCGTCGCGCGCGAAATGGTGCAGATGCTCGAGAGCGTCGTGAGCGAGGCCGGGACCGCGCGTCGCGCCGCGGTGCTGGGCTACCGCGTTTCCGGCAAGACCGGCACCTCGTGGAAAGCCGCCGATGGCGGTTACAACTCCGCGAAGTACATGGCGGTGTTCGGCGGCGTGGTGCCGGCGAGCAATCCGCGACTCGCGGCGATCGTCGTGGTGGATGAGCCGAGCGCCGGCCGGTTCTACGGCGGCGACGTCGCCGCTCCGGTCTTCGCCGAGGTCATGTCCGGCGCATTGCGACTGCTCGCGATCGCGCCCGACGACCTGCAACGGGTTTCGCCGACGACCGTCGTGCAGGCCCAGGACCCGTGGTGATCACCCGATGAATGCACTCGGCACCACCCGCACCACAGGCTCTGGCTACCAGATGACTCTCGGCCGCCTGCTCGAGGGGTTCGACGTCGCTGCGCCCCATGGATTGCAGGTCACGGACCTCGTGCAGGACAGCCGCCACGCGACGCCGGGCTGCGTGTTCCTCGCCTGCCAGGGCCGCACCACGCACGGGTTGCTGCACGCCGCCGCCGCCGTCGAGCGGGGCGCGATCGCCGTGCTCTGGGAGCCGGGGGCCGATCTCGAAGCGCCTGCGCTGCCCGAGCGTGTGGCAGCCATCGCGATTCCGCACCTCAGCCGCCACGTTGGCGAGCTGGCCGACCGCTTCTTCCGCAGCCCCTCGGCGGACCTGCGCGTGGCGGGGATCACGGGCACGAACGGCAAGACCACGACGGCGTACCTGCTCGCGCAGGCCTCTGATTTCGTTGGCCGCCGCGGCTGGTACGTCGGCACGCTCGGTCACGGACACCCGCGCAAGGTGCTCGATGCCGGGCTCACGACGCCGGATGCGGTCACGGTGCAGCGCCGGTTGGCCGCGGCACGGGACGCAGGCGCCGCGACGCTGGGCCTCGAGGTTTCTTCGCATGCGCTCGACCAGGAGCGCGTGAGCGGCGTGCACTTCGACACGGCGGTCTTCACCAACCTGACGCGCGACCACCTCGACTATCACGGCACGCTCGAAGCCTACGGCGCCGCGAAAGCGCGCCTGTTCCGCACCCCTGGATTGCGCTGCGCCGTGATCAACGTGCGTGATCCGTTCGGCCGCGACCTGGCCGACCGGCTCGACGCGTCGGTCGAGAAAATCGTCTACACGACGACGAACGACGTCTGGGCGGAGCGGGGCACCGGCTGGATCCGCGTCAATGAACTCCGCGCCACCGCCGCTGGACTGACGATCAACGTCGCGACCAGCTGGGGCGCGGGCCTGCTGCGCTCGCGGCTCGTCGGTGAATTCAATGCCGAGAACCTGCTCGCCGTGCTCGGCGTCCTGCTCGGCTGGAACGTGCCGCTGCAGAAGGCGCTGGCGGCCCTGGCGCTCTGTGTTGCGCCGCCGGGGCGCATGGAGACCTTTGGCGGCGGCACGCAGCCGCTCGTGCTCGTCGACTACGCGCATTCGCCCGACGCGCTCGCCAAGGTGCTCGACGCGGCGCGCGCCCACACTCGGGGCAGGCTGTTCTGTGTGTTCGGCTGCGGCGGCGACCGTGATGCGGGCAAGCGTCCCCTGATGGGCGCGATCGCCGAGGCCGGCGCCGACGTGAGCATCGTCACCGACGACAACCCGCGGACCGAGGAATCGGCAACGATCATCGGGCAGATCGTCGCGGGGATGCGCGAGCCCGACGCAGCACTCGTCATTGCCGACCGCGCCGAGGCCATTCGTCATGCGCTGGCCGAGGCAGTGGCTGGCGACGTCGTGGTGGTCGCGGGCAAGGGCCACGAGGACTATCAGGTCGTGGGCACCGAGACGCTCGCGTTCAGCGACCGCGACACGGTCGAGACGTGCCTGCGGACGGTGGCGACATGATCACGCGCGACCTCGCCACACTGGCCCAGGTTGCCGGCGGAGTGCTGCACGGTGCGAACGTCGCGTTCGACCGCGTGCTCAGCGATTCACGCGCGATCGAACCCGGCGCGCTGTTCGTCGCGCTCGGCGGCGAGCGCTTCGACGGTCACGACTTCGTCGCCGACGTCGCGCAACGCGGCGCCGTCGCGGCGCTGGTCGCGCGCAAAGTCGACGTCGACCTGCCGCAAGTCGTGGTGCCCGATGCGCTCGCGGGCCTGGCGCGGTTCGCGCAGGCCTGGCGACGCTCGTTCGACGGTGTGGTCGTGGCCCTCACCGGCAGCAACGGCAAGACGACCGTCAAGGAAATGACCGGCGCGATCCTGTCGCAGCTCGGCCCCTGCCTGGTCACGCAAGGCAACCTGAACAACCACATCGGCGTGCCGCTCACGCTGTGCCGCCTGCAGGACACGCACCGCAGTGCCGTGATCGAGATGGGCGCGAATCACCAGGGCGAGATCGCGTACCTCGCGTCGCTCGGCGAGCCGGACATCGGGCTGGTGATCAACGCCGGGCCCGCGCACCTCGAGGGGTTCGGCGGCATCGAGGGCGTTGCGCGCGGCAAGGGCGAAATGCTGGCGGCGCTCGGTCCGGGCGACGTCGCCGTGATCAACGCCGATGACCACTACGCCGCGTTCTGGCGCGGGCTCGCGCAGCACGCGGGCCGGGTCGTCACGTTTGGCATGCGCGAACGCGCCGACGTGATGGCTGCCAACGTACGCACCGGCCTCGGTGCCACGGGTTTCCTCACCACCTTCGATCTGTCGACGCCAGGCGGCAGTTGCGTCATCGAGCTCGCGCTGGGCGGCGAGCACAACGTGATGAACGCGCTGGCTGCCACTGCTGCAGCGATGGCGGCGGGTGCCGACATCGCAGCCGTCGAGCGCGGACTGCGCACGATGCAGCCCGTGTCCGGGCGGCTCCAGGTCAAGCAGGCGCTGCACGGCGCAAGGCTGATTGACGACGCCTACAACGCGAACCCCGGCTCGCTGCGCGTCGGACTCGGCGCGCTGGCCGGCATCTCCGGGGAGCGCTGGCTGGTTCTCGGCGAGATGGCCGAACTCGGACCCGACGGTCCGCAGTTGCACGCAGAGATGGGCGCATTCGCGCGGGAGTGCGGCGTGACGCGCCTGCTCGCAGTCGGGGCGGGTTCGCGTCCGGCGGTGGAGTCCTTCGGTGTCGGGGCCTCCTGGTTTGCCAACGCGGACGACGTGGTCGCCACGCTGAAGCCCGTGCTGCGCGAAGGCGTGACGATCTATGTGAAAGGGTCGCGCGTGAATCGACTCGA